>NZ_JARGER010000025.1 GCF_029210375.1 Nocardioides sp. YIM 152315
GCAGCAGGCGCAGTATCAGTCGCCGTACGCGCCGACCGGTGCTCCCACGCAGACGAACCCCTACGACGCCACGCCGCCGACGGACGCGGGAGCGATGCCCGGACCGGCCTACGCGCCGGCGCCGCCCCCGCCGTACCTGCCGCCGGTCGCGTACCGCCCGCAGAACCCGCGCAAGCGCGGCCCGATCCTCTTCTGGTTCACGCTCGCGCTCATTGTCCTCGCCGAGGGTGTCCTGGGCATCGTCGACCTCGCCGGCGGCGCGGTCGCCGATCCGGCGTACCCCGCGCTGGCGGTGGCGATCTCCGGCGTGATGCTGCTGGTCGGGGCCTTCTACGGGCGCGCGGGCGGCATCATCCTGCTCGGCCTGCTCTCGACGGTCGGGCTCGTCGGCGCCACCGCGGCTCACGAGTGGGACGGCGAGCGGGTCACCGAGCGTCCGACGTCCGCGGCGGCGCTCGCCGACCGCTATTGGGTGGGCGCCGGTGAACAGGTCATCGACCTGCGCGACGTGGCCGACCTGGAGGCGCTCGACGGCCGCACCCTCGAGGTCGAGGGTGGCGTCGGTCGCATCGAGATCATCCTGCCCGACGACCTCGCTGCCACGGTCGCCGCCGACGTCGACGGCCCCGGCCACATCGAGCTGTTCGGTGAGGAGCGCGGCGGGATCGACGTCAGCTTCTCGACCTCACAGGGATCCGTCACGGACCCGGAGGTCGTCATCCGCGCCCAGCTGGGCGTCGGCGAGATCGAGGTGAGCCAGCGATGAGCACCATGTCCCTTCCCACCCAGCCCCAGGCCGAGCGCCCGAGCGGCCGGCACCCCGTCAACGTCGGCCACCTGGTCATGGGGATCGCGTTCCTCGGCCTGGTCGGCGTCTGGGCGCTGATCCAGACCGATGTCGTCGGCGACGGCGACGTGCGGTGGCTGCTGCCGGTGCCGTGGGTGCTGGCGGGCCTCGCCGGCCTGCTCGCCCTGAGCCTGTCGTCGCGGCGCAAGTGGTCGACCCGCCAGGTGGGCTGGGTCGACGAGCCGCGGGCCGACGAGCCGGCGCCGGACGGCGCCGCCGAGATCCCCGACGCCCCCGAGACCACCGACGCCCCTGACACCACTGACACCCCCGACACTCCCGAGGAGCACCGATGAACACCAGCACTACCCGCCGCCTGACCCGCCGCCGCGACGACCGCATGATCGCGGGCGTCTGCTCCGGCGTGGCCTCCTACACGGGCCTCGACCCCGCGCTCGTGCGGCTGCTCACGGTCGTGGCCGCGATCTTCAGCGTCGGCACCGTCGCCCTCGCCTACATCGCCGCGTGGATCCTGATGCCGGAGGCGTAGCGGCGCCTGGCCTCCAGGGTCGTGTCCGGCTGGTCGGTGAAGAGCCCGTCCACCCCGGCATCGAGGAACGCCTGCGTCTCCTCGACGGAGTCGTGCTCGTCGCGCATCGTCCACACGTGGACCAGCAGTCCGGCCGCGTGGGCGTCAGCCACCAGGTCGGTGGGGTCGCCGAGGGTGCCGGTCGTGGGGTGACGTGGCAGCACGAGGTCCTTCTCGACACCCACCGCGTCGGCCCAGGCGGCGACCCGCCGCAGGCCGGTCGAGGTCACCAGGTCCCGCTGATCGTGAGGGAGACCGGTGGCCCCGACCAGCTGCACCAGCGGCAGCCCGGTGCGTGACCGGAGCCACTGGAGACTGACCGGGTCGAAGGACTGGACGAACACCGGCGCATCCGGCCCGCCCGACCCGTGGCGCGCCAGGGCCTCGAGGAGCGGCTCCTCCAGCCCGAGGCCGAGCTCGGCGAAGTACGCCGGGTGCTTGGTCTCGGGGTAGACACCGATCGGGCGGCCGAGCCGCTCCGACTCCGCGGCCACCAGGCCGAGGATCTCCTCGAAGGTCGGCACGTCGTACCGCCCGTCCCACCTCGCGTTGCGCGGTCGCAGCGCGGGCAGCCGCTCGACGACGCGCAACGTCTTCAGCTCCGCGAGCGTGAAGTCGTCGACGAACCACCCGGTCGCCGCGCGACCGTCGACCTCCTTGGTCGTGAGCCGGCCGGCGAACTCTGCCCGGCGGGCGACGTCCGTGGTACGCCCGATCTCCGCCTCGTGCCGGGCCACGAGCACGCCGTCCCGGGTCGACACGAGGTCGGGCTCGACGTAGTCGGCGCCCAGCGCGATCGCGAGGCGGTACGACGCCAGGGTGTGCTCCGGACGGTAGCCCGACGCTCCCCTGTGGGCGATGACGATCGGCTCGCGCATGCCCCCAGCAGACCCCGCGCGGGTGACGCCGCGACGGGCGCGACGTGAACCGGCGGTGAAGTCGGGACGGAAGCGTGGTGCCGTGCAGGATGTCCTCATGACCCCCACGCTCGGCCGCATCACGACCGTCCCCGCGCTCGACCGCCCGGACCTGCTCGCTCCGCCCGTGGCCGCGGCTCTGCGGGCGTGGGAGCACGCGGACCACGTCGGGGTGGTGGAGATCGACCCGAAGGTCGCGGACACGGCCGCGATGGCGGCGGCGTACGACATCGGGATGGACACCGGTGCCAACTGCGTCGTGGTCGGCGGGAGCCGCGCGGGCGACGAGCGGATCGCAGCCTGCCTGGTGCGCGCTGACACCAGGGCCGACGTCAACACCCGCGTGCGCAAGGAGCTCGACGTGCGGAAGGCCTCCTTCCTGTCGATGGATCGAGCGGTCGAGGAGTCCGGGATGGAGTACGGCGGGATCACGCCGGTCGGCCTGCCCGCCGGCTGGCGGCTCCTGGTGGACACCCGGGTGCTCGACATCGAGGTGGCGGTCATCGGGTCCGGCGTACGCCGCTCCAAGCTGCTGCTCCCGGGGGCACTGGCCGCCGACCTCCCGGGCGCCGAGGTGATCGAGCATCTCGCCGGCTGAGTTTGGGTAAGACTGGGCCCATGGAGGACGGAGCTTCGTCGACCGGGCGCGACGAGACCGACGACGAACGGCTCGACCGCAAGTTCAACGACCTGCTGCAGGAGCTGCGCGTGATGCAGACCGGCGCGCAGCTGACGGCCGGGTTCCTGCTCACCCTGCCCTTCCAGGACACGTTCGAGGACCTGGACGACTTCCAGGTCGGGCTGTACCTGGTCCTGGTGCTGCTGGCCGCGCTGTGCACCGCGCTCGTGATGGGCCCGGTCGCGATCCACCGCCACCTGTCGGGCCGGCACGTCAAGGAGCGGGTGGTGCGGTCCGCCCACCAGATCGTCTACGGCGTCATCGCCTCGATCTCCCTGCTGGTCGCCGGCATGGTCCTGCTCATCTGGGATGTGGTCGCCGACCGGATCTGGGCCGCGATCGCCTCCGGCGCCATCGCCGTCGTGCTGGCGCTCCTGCTCGTGGTGCTCCCCCGCCGGCTGGACGACGGTGCTGCGTAGCGTCGCGGCCCTCGTCGCGCTCGGCAGTGCGCTCGCCCTCGTCGGCTGCTCCGGCGACGGGGCGTCGTCGGGCTCGCCGACCCCGTCGCCGTCGCGCTCGGTCCGCACCCTGACCCCGCTCCCGCCTCCGCCCGAGACACCGCCGAGCGGTCGGCTGCGCGCCGACATGCGGCAGTCCTCGCGCGACGCCGCCGCGGGCCGGATGGAGGTGTGGATCGACAACGACACCGCCGACCAGATCCGGCCGACGCGCCTCACGTACGCCGACCCGCGCTACCGCACCACGCTGCCCGGCACCCGCCTGCGCCCGATCCCCTCGCAGTCAGAGCGCGGCTTCCCCCTCCGCCTCCCCCGGCGTCCTGCGTGCGACCACCCGCGAGGCTCCGGCACCGTCACCGTGACGTACGGCGACACGACGAGGACGCTCCGCGTCGCCGACTCCACCGACGTCGCCGGTCGCCACAGCCGGGCGCGCTGCCTCGAGATCGCGATCGCCCAGGTCGCCGACCTCTCCTGGGCCGACGTGGTCCCGTCGTCGGGCCGGCAGGGCGACCCGGGCACGCTCTCGCTCGTCGTACGTCCGACCGGGACGAGCGGACCGACCCTCACCATCGACACCGTCTCCGGCACGCCCGTCCTCGCTCCCGTCGGCGCCGACGTGTGGCGCCCCGAGGCGACCGTCCGCGGCACCGACCGGCCATCGCGCATCGCGCTGCCGATCAAGCCCAACCGCTGCGACGCCCACGCCTTCGCCGAGTCCGGAGGAGCCACGGCCTTCAAGATCGGACTGCACCTCGACGGCGAGCCGGGGCAGATCACGCTGCGGATGAGCGTGCCGGGCGCCAAGGCCGCCATCGACTTCGCGCGCGCCTCCTGCAGGATGCTCGAGGACATCACCGACCAGTGAGCGCCGTCACCGCGAAAACGATTCGCTGACGGCGGGGGCCGCTCCGTAGCGTTGGAGGGTGCGCCACCTGCCCCTCGACCACCCCGGAACCGCCGCCCACAGCTCGCCGGGGCGGTTCCTCTGGTGGATGGCGGGCCAGCAGTGGGTGACCCTCGCCGGCGGCATGCTCTTCGGCATCGTCTGGATGAGCGCGCAGGCCGTCATGCCGGCCGTGATCGGCCGCGCGATCGACGAGGGCGTCGCCGCCAAGGACAGCGCCCGCCTCGTCGAGTGGGCCGCCGTGCTCTTCGGCATCGGCCTCGTGCAGGCCGTCGCCGGCATCATGCGGCACCGGTTCGCGGTGACCAACTGGCTGCTCGCGGCGTACCGCGTCGTCCAGCTGGTCACCCGCCAATCGGTGCGGCTCGGCGGCACCCTGCCCCGGAAGGTCTCGACCGGCGAGGTCGTGGCGATCGGCACCAACGACCTCTCCCACATCGGCCAGGTCATGGACGTGTCGGCGCGGTTCGCGGGAGCGGTCGTGTCGTTCTTCGTGGTCGCCGCGATCCTGCTCCGGACGTCGACGACGCTCGGTCTCGTCGTGCTGATCGGTGTCCCCCTGCTCATGCTCGGCGTCGCGCCGATCCTCGGCCCGCTGCAGCGACGCAGCGCCCACCAGCGCCACCTGATGGGCCGCCTGTCCAACACCGCCAGCGACATCGTCGGCGGGCTGCGGGTGCTGCGCGGCATCGGCGGCGAGCAGGTGTTCGCCGGCCGCTACCGCCGCGAGTCGCAGACCACCCGCACGGCCGGCGTCCAGGTCGCGAAGCTCCAGTCGGTGCTCGACGCGCTCCAGGTCTTCCTTCCCGGACTCTTCGTCGTGGTCGTGGTGTGGATCGGCGCCCGGTACGCCGTGGCGGGGACGATCACCCCGGGCGAGCTGGTCGCGTTCTACGGCTACTCGGCCTTCCTGATGATCCCGCTGCGCACCGCCACGGAGTACGCCAACAAGGTCATCCGCGGCCGCGTCGCGGCCACCCGCATCTGCCGGGTGCTCGCGCTCGAGCCCGAGGTCGCCGCGCCTGCCGACCCGGCGCCGTCGCCGGCGCCCGGCTCCGACCTCGTCGACATCCGCACCGGGCTCGTCGCGCGCGCCGGGCTGCTCACCGCCGTCGTCAGCGAGCAGCCCGACGACTCCGCCGAGCTCGCCGACCGCCTCGGCATGACGGCGTCCCCCGTCGACGACGAGGTGCGGCTCGGCGGGGTGCCGCTCACCTCGCTCGACCCGGCGGAGGTCCGCGCGCGGATCGTCGTGTCCGACACCGGCGCGCTCTTCTTCTCCGGTCGGCTCGGGGACGGCCTGGACCTCAGCGGCCGCGGTGACGTGCGCCGGGCGCTCGAGACCGCCTCGGCCGGCGACATCCTCGACGCGCTCGACGACGGACTGGACACGGTCGTCGCCGAGCGGGGACGCAGCTTCTCCGGTGGTCAGCGGCAGCGACTCGTGCTCGCCAGGGCACTCGCGATCGACCCCGAGATCCTGGTGCTCGTCGAGCCGACCTCGGCCGTCGACGCCCACACCGAGGCCCGCGTCGCCGCCCGGCTGCGCGGCCACCGCGCCGGTCGCACCACCGTCGTGACGTCGTCGAGTCCGCTGGTGCTCGACGCCGCCGACGCCGTCGCGTTCCTCGACGGCGGCCGGGTCGTCGCCGTCGGGACCCATGCCGAGCTGCTCGGGTCGAGCGCGGCGTACCGGCGCGTCGTCACGCGCGAGTCCGAGCCGGAGCTGTCGGTCAGCGAGGTGTCGCGATGATCACCCCTCGACGTTCTCCGCTCCCCCGCTTCGCGCCTCCGCGAACAACGCCGTGGGGAGCCCGATGAGGACGCATCTGCCCGTCGCCGACGGACGCGCCGTGCGCGCCTACGTCGGCTCGCTGGCCCGACGGCACCCGAGGATGCTTTACGGCGCGCTGTCCCTGCACGTCTCGGCTGCGCTCGCCGCGCTCGCCGCGCCACGCCTGCTCGGCGACCTCGTGCAGGCCGTCGAGAACGGCACGACGACCGACCACGTGGACCGGATCGTCGCTCTGCTCGCGGTCTTCCT
The DNA here is from genome assembly GCF_029210375.1 of Nocardioides sp. YIM 152315. Classification (GTDB taxonomy): domain Bacteria; phylum Actinomycetota; class Actinomycetes; order Propionibacteriales; family Nocardioidaceae; genus Nocardioides. The sequence goes on from NZ_JARGER010000025.1 coordinate 6,382, forward strand.
GGTGGTGCAGACCGTGCTCACCCGCTTCGCCCGCTACCTGAGCCAGGTCCTGGGAGAGCAGGTGCTGGCCGAGCTGCGGGAGGACTTCGTCGACAACACGCTCGCGCTGCCGGTCGGCGTGGTCGAGGACGCCGGCTCGGGTGACCTGCTCACCCGCACGAGCCGCGACGTCGACCAGCTCGGCTGGTCGGTGCGGATGGCCCTGCCCGAGTGGACGATCGCGGTCATCACGGCCATCGTCACGTTCGTCGCGGCGCTCAGCGTGGGCTGGTGGGTCGCCCTCCCCTGCGTGTTCGGCGTGCCGCCACTCGTGATCGGCCTGCGGTGGTACCTGCGCCGCGCCAAGGACGGCTACCTGCGCGAGAGCGCGACGTACTCCCAGATCAACGCCACCCTCACCGAGACCGTCGAGGGTGCGCGCACCGTCGAGGCGCTCGGACTCGGCCCGAGGCGCATCGCGGCGATCGACGAGGACATCGCGGCGTCGTACCGGGCCGAGCGCTACACGCTCTTCCTGCGCACCGTGTTCTTCCCGAACATGGAGATCGCCTACCTGATCCCGACGGTGCTGACGCTGCTCTTCGGCGGCTACCTCTACACGCAGGGCGAGGTCTCGCTCGGCGCGGTCACCGCGGCGACGCTGTACGTGCAGATGCTGATCGACCCGGTCGACCGGATCGTGTCGATCCTCGACGAGCTCCAGCTCGGCGCCGCGTCCCTCGCACGCCTCCTCGGCGTCGCGCAGGTGCCCGACGACCGCGAGGTCAGCGGCCGGCTCCCGGCGGGCGAGGCGATCGAGGCCGACGACGTGCGGTTCTCCTACGTCGAGGGGCGCGACGTGCTGCACGGCGTGTCGCTGGACGTCGGGGTCGGCGAGCGGATCGCGATGGTCGGGCCGTCGGGCGCCGGCAAGTCGACGCTGGGGCGCCTGCTCGCCGGCATCCACCCACCTCGCACGGGCGCGGTGACCGTCGGCGGGGTCGGGCTGGTCGAGCTGCCGCTCGACGACCTGCGCGGCCACGTCGCGCTCGTGACCCAGGAGCACCACGTCTTCGTCGGCACCGTGCGCGAGAACCTCGTCCTCGCCCGCCCCGGCTCGACCGACGCCGACGTACGCGCCGCTCTCGCCGCCGTCGACGCGCTCGACTGGGTCGACGCGCTGCCCGAGGGCCTCGACACCGAGGTCGGCTCGGGCGGGCGGTCGGTCACCGCCGCCCAGGCGCAGCAGATCGCGCTCGCCCGGCTCGTGCTCGCCGACCCGCACACGCTGGTGCTCGACGAGGCCACCTCGCTCATCGACCCGCGCGCCGCGCGCCACCTGGAGCGCTCGCTCGCCGCCGTGCTCGAGGGCCGCACCGTGATCGCCATCGCCCACCGGCTCTTCTCCGCCCACGACGCCGACCGCGTCGCCGTGGTCGAGGACGGCCGGATCTCCGAGCTCGGCTCCCACGACGACCTCGTCGCCGCCGGTGGCTCCTACGCCGCCCTCTGGGACTCCTGGCACGGCCGGGGCTGACGAGACCGGTCCCGCGGGTCGGCCGCCGGCGGCCCGTGACGGTTTCCCCGGCCCACCGGGGAAACCCGAACAGTTGGGGCGAAACTTCGGCCGACAGGCTCCGGTTTGGCCCGAGGAGTACGCCGCCGGTCAGGCCGCGCGGTCGGCCGGGAACAGCACGCTCCGGATCAGGGCCGCGGTGCGTGCGGGGTCGAAGAGGTCGGCCCAGACGATGCGGATGCACTGCCAGCCCGTGAGTCGGCAGATCAGGTCCTGGCGACGCTTCTCGCGCACCACGACATCGGAGGCGCTCTCACCGTCCCGGAGCAGCTTCTCGTACTTGACCATGCCGTCGAACTCCAGGAAGACCCCGAGCTCGGGCCAGGCGAAGTCGACGCGAGCGACGACCCGGCCGTTGTCGTCCTTGATCTCGTACTGCGGTTCGGGCATCGGCAGACCCTGGCGAAAGCACAGGTAGTAAGTGCGGCACTCCCCCACCGACTCGAACCGCGGGTCCGCCAACCGGAGGACGAGGTCCGTGCTCAGCGTGTGCGGCCACTGCTGCATGTGCTGCTGGTAGCGCGCGGCCAGCGCCTCGGGCGTCGTGTGGCGTTCGTGGAGGAGGTGGCTGACCACACAGAGGCTCGCCTCCGCGTCGGCCACGGTGGTGACCTCGAGACCCAGCCTCGTGGCAGCCATGACCGGCAGGTCGTCGCGCCGGCAGGCGTCGTCGGGCAAGATCACCCCGCTGTGCTGCTGCACACCGGCCTCCTGACGACCGGCCTTGTGGTCCTCGCGCGTCACGTGCACCTGGCTGAGGTCGATACCCCAGGTCGGGGCGTCGTAGAAGGGAAGGCCCGACGTGTGCGAGACGACAACGGGCGTCCGCGCTTGGGCAACGACGGCGCGCGTCACCAGGGCGTGCCGGTTCGCGTGGTCGAGCGCTCCCCAGGTGTGCGCCTCCGTGTAGGCACCGTGGCGGAGCTTCACCCAGGTCCCGTCCTGCACCAGCCGCGCGATGGCCTTGTCGTTGTAGCCCTCCTCGAGAAGCTGACGGCGAAGCATCACCCGGCCGCGGCGGGCGTCGTTCATCGGGATCATCATGCTGGCGGTCTGCCCACGGCTCCGCCCGCCCACGCCGGCCAATCGAGGCCTGTGGACAACCGGCGAAGCCCGCTCTTGGCCCAGAACCGGAACCTTTCGGGGGGAGTTTCCGATCAACAGTTCCGGTTTCCCCGGCCCACCGGGGAAACCCGCCTCAGGGCGCCGCCCCGAGTGGCAGGCCGAGGCGCGGCCTTGCCACCCCCGAGACCGTGACAGTTATGCTGTCACAATGAAGCTCTCGACGCCGCTGATGTACGCGGGCAACCCACGCGAGTCCGCCGACCAGGTGGTTGCCCTGGAGAAGGCCGGACTCGACACCGTGTGGGTCGCCGAGGCGTACGGGTTCGACTCCCCCACGCTGATGGGATACCTCGCCGCCAAGACCGAGACCGTCGAGATCGGGGCGGGCATCCTCAACGTCTTCTCCCGTACTCCGAGCGCGCTGCTGCAGACCGCCGCCGGACTCGACAACGTGTCGGGTGGCCGTGCGGTCATCGGGCTCGGCGCGTCCGGCCCGCAGGTGATCGAGGGCTTCCACGGCCTGCCCTACGAGAAGCCGCTCGGTCGCACTCGCGAGGTCATCTCGATCCTGCGCCAAGGGCTGCGGCGCGAGCGGCTCGAGCACGACGGCAGGATCTTCACCCTGCCGCTGCCGGCCGACCAGGGCCTCGGCCTCGGCAAGCCGCTCAAGCTGCTGACCAAGGTCGAGCGCAACAGCATCCCCGTCTGGGTGGCCGCGCTCGGCGACGGCAACGTCGCGATGACCGCGGAGCTCGCCGACGGCTGGCTGCCCTTCCTCTTCCTGCCCGAGAAGGCGCACGAGGTCTGGGGCGACGCACTCGCCAAGGGCGCCGCCAAGCGCTCCCCCGACCTGGCGCCGCTGGAGGTGTCCGCGGGCGGCATGGTCGCGATCGGCGAGGGCGAGGACACCAAGAAGCTGCTCGACCTCATGCGCCCGATGTACGCGCTCTACGTCGGCGGCATGGGCGCTCGCGGCAAGAACTTCTACAACGAGCTCGCGTGCCACTACGGCTACGAGAAGGAGGCCAGGCAGATCCAGGACCTCTACCTCGGCGGCAACAAGCGCGACGCCGAGGCGCTCGTGCCCACCGAGTGGCTGGAGGCCGGCAACCTGGTCGGCCCGGCGTCGTACGTCCGGGAGCGCCTCGCCGCCTTCCGCGAGGCCGGCGTCACCAACCTGCAGATCAGCCCGGTCACCGAGGACCCCGCTGCCACCGTCGCCCAGATCAAGGAGTGGGTGTCCTGATGGACCGTCCCAGCATCTACGAGCAGGAGCACGAGGACTTCCGCCAGACCGTGCGGGCCTTCTGCGAGAAGGAGGTAGTCCCCTTCCACGACGAGTGGGAGCAGGACGGACAGGTCAGCCGCGAGGTCTGGCTCAGGGCCGGCGAGGCGGGGCTGCTCTGCTTCGACGTCGAGGAGGAGTACGGCGGTGCCGGGGTCCGGGACTTCCGCTACAACACGATCGTGGCCGAGGAGCTGGCCCGGATCGGCGCCAGCGGCCCCGGCTTCCCGGTGCACAGCGACATCATCGTCCCCTACATCTCCTCGCTGGCGACGCCCGAGCAGAAGCAGCGCTGGCTGCCCGGCCTGGTCAGCGGCGAGCTCATCTCGGCGATCGCGATGACCGAGCCCGGTGCCGGCAGCGACCTGCAGGGCATCCGCACCAGCGCGGTCGACAAGGGCGATCACTACGTGCTGAACGGCTCGAAGACGTTCATCAGCAACGGCATCATGTCCGACCTGGTGATCGTGGTCTGCCGCACCGATCCCGACGCCGGCCACAAGGGCATCAGCCTGCTGGTCGTCGAGCGCGGCATGAAGGGCTTCGAGCGCGGCCGCAACCTCGACAAGGTGGGCATGAAGGCCCAGGACACCGCGGAGCTGTTCTTCGACAACGTCGAGGTGCCCAAGACGAACCTGCTCGGCGAGGAGGGCTCGGGCTTCATCTCCCTGATGATGAACCTGCCGCAGGAGCGCATCTCCATCGCCGCCATGGCCGTCGCCGCCATCGAACAGGTGCTGGACCTGTCGCTGTCCTACGCCAAGGAACGGCAGGCCTTCGGCAAGCCGATCGGCTCCTTCCAGCACAACCGGTTCGTGCTGGCCGAGATGGCCACCCACGCCCACGTGGCGCGGGTCTTCATCAACGACTGCATCCTCAAGCTCAACGCCGGCGAGGTCGACCCCTCGCTCGCCTCGATGGCGAAGTGGTGGACGACCGAGCTCCAGAAGCAGGTCGTCGACGCCGGCGTGCAACTGCACGGCGGGTACGGCTACATGATGGAGTACCCCATCGCCAGGGCCTTCACCGACAGCCGGATCCAGACGATCTACGGCGGCACCACCGAGATCCAGAAGGAGATCATCGGGCGCTCGCTCGGCGTCTGAGGGTCGACGTACGACGGACGGCCCCGGGCAGCTGCCCGGGGCCGTTCGGCGCATCGCTAGGGAAGCGGAGGCTCCTCACACAGGGGGTCGCTCGGGCGGACCTCGATCCAGTCCGCGATGGAGCGAACGCCGTCGGCATCGACCGCACGGAGCCCGATCCACTGCGTCGACTGGCACAGGTCGGCGATCGTGACCTCGGGCGTGCTGTAGAGGGACCCACTCTCCTGGGTCGCCGGCACCGACGCCCACGAGCCGTGGTGGTCCTCGTCCGGTCCGAAGGCGAACTCGTACGTCGTCTCCGCGGTCGCATCCGCGCCGCGGTTGAACCAGAGCCTGACCAAGGGGAGACCGGAGTCGGTGACGCTGGAGAGCTGCGGCTTGTCCGGTCCCGCGAGGCAGACGATGTCGGCAGAGTTGCTGGACGGCGAGGTCACGGTCCCCGTCACGGCCCGCAGCTGGAACGGCACCGTCCGGTCGAGGGTCTTGCTGTCGGCGCACGCCGCGGCGAGGCCGGGACTCGTGAGCGTCCCGAACCAGAAGTCGTCGATCATCAACGTGACGGACAGCGGCACCCAGTCGGTGCCGTTGATCGAGAGCTCGTAGCTGGCGGCGTCCGACGCGGACGACGGCTCGAAGACGACGCCGAAGTCGTTCGCGGCGCTCTGCTTGGCGTGCGACGCCGTCGGGGCGGACGGGACGCTGGTCGTCGGGGTGGTCACGTCGGGGACTGGGGCCGGGGCCGGAGCCGGAGCCGGAGCCGGCGCTGGCGCCGGAGCCGGGGCGGGCGCCGGGACCGGAGCAGGCGCGACCGCGCGGGTCATCTCGACCACCACGCGGCGGTTGAGCGCGCGGTCGTGGGCGCGGCCGCCCACGACGGCGGGCAGCCTGAACCCGTGGCCACGGACGGTGGTCCGCACTCCCGGCAGCAGCCTCTCCAGGCGGTCGCACACGGCGGCGGCGCGGCCCGCGGCGAGCTCACGGCCGTGCTCGCGAGTGGAGCCGTAGTCGGCGTGACCCTCGCAGCGGATCGCCGCCGCGCCCGCGAACGCCTTCGCGACACCCACCAGCTGGGTCTTCGCGACCGACGTCAGCGAGGTCGTGTTGATCACGAACAGGCCGCGGCCGTCGAGCGTGAGGGCCTGGCCCTCCTCGACCCGGTGACCGAGCGCGACACGCATCGGCACCGCCAGGCCACCGTCGGCGGTGCGGTACGCCGCGCGGGTGAGCTGAAGACGCTCGCCGGCAGCCTTCCTGCCGAACTTCTTCGGGCGAGCCGGCACCGGGATCGCACGCTTGCGCTCGGCGGGCGTCAACGGGTCGACGAACCACGCCGACGTCGACTCGGCGGTCGGCCCGCGGTGCGAGCCGGTGGGGGCCGCCGAGGCGGAGCCGCCGGCGGTGAGGACAAGGGCGGATGCCGACGCGGCGGCCGCGACCGCGGCCAGCAGCCGGCGCGAACACAGGGACACGCTCAGACCGATCTGTTGAAGACGAAAGGCAGCGCAACCACTGCCAGAAGTCAGCAATCGACCGGATCACCCGGAATCGGAGAGGTGGACCCGGGATTTCGCAGGCTCCTCTGGTGCCACCGCCCGCGATGGGCGAGGCTGTGACCCTCGCCACTTCGACTCCGTCCCCGAGGAGCAGCCGATGTCCGACGACGTACTCACCGAGCGCGCCCGCATCCAGGCCGAGATCGAGGGGCGCACGCTCGTCGACGCGCTGGCCGACACCGTCGGCGCGCACGCCGGGCAGCCGGCGTACTCCGACCGGCACCACGTGCCCGAGGGCGAGTCCTGGCGCACGCTGACCTGGGCGGAGACGCGCGAGCGGGCGCTCGACGTCGCGGCCGGGCTGATGGAGCGCGGCGTCGTGGCCGGCGACACCGTCGCGATCATGGCGTCCAACCGGATCGAGCACTTCCTCGCCGACATGGGTGCGGTGCATGCCGGGGCGACGCCGATGTCGATCTACAACACGCTGTCGCCCGAGCAGGTCGCCTACGTCGCGGGGCACGCCCGGCCGACGGTCGTCTTCCTCGAGACCGCGGAGCACCGGGCGCGCTGGGAGAAGGCGCTGGCCGAGGTCGACAGCCTCCACACGGTCGTGATGCTCGACGAGGACTGGGACGGGCTGGTGGCCGCGGGTGCGGCCCACCGCTCCGCGAACCCGGGCTCGGTCGAGGCGCGGGCCGGCGAGGTCACGCCGGACTCCCCCGCGACGATCCTCTACACGTCCGGGACGACGGGGAACCCCAAGGGCGTGGTGCTCACCCACCACAACGTGCTCTACGAGGCGATCTCCACCCAGGAGAAGGCCGGGCTGACGGATCCGCAGCGGTCGGTGAGCTATCTGCCGCTCGCCCACATCGCCGAGCGGGTGCTCGGCCTCTACGGCCCGCAGATCCAGGGCAGCCACCTGCACGCGATCGGCGACCCGGCCGAGTTGCTCGGCGCACTGGGCGAGGTGCACCCGACGGCGTTCTTCGGCGTCCCGCGCGTGTGGGAGAAGATCAAGACCGGCCTCTCCGCCAAGCTCGCCGCCGACCCCGACGCGGCCAACCGCGAGATGGTTCAGAGGGCCATGGCCGCGGGGCTCGCGTGGGTGCAGGCGCAGGAGGTCGGCGGCACGATGACGCCCGCGATCGAGGAGGCCTACCGCCAGGCCGACGAGCAGATCCTCGGCTTCCTCAAGCTGCTGCTCGGTCTCGACCAGGTCACCTGGGCGGGTTCGGCGGCCGCCCCGATGCCGCTGGACGTCGCGCAGTTCATGGCCGGCCTCGGCCTCAAGGTCTACGACGTCTACGGCATGACCGAGACCTGCGGTGCCGTCACCGCCAACGGCCCGGGCGGCTTCCGGTTGGGCACGGTCGGCCGCGCCAACCCGGGCATGGAGGTCCGGCTCGGCGACGACGGCGAGATCCTCGTGCGCGGCCCGGTGAACACGCCCGGCTACCACCTCCAGGACGACGCGACCCGCACGCTCATCGACGACGACGGCTGGATCCACACCGGCGACATCGGCACCCTCGACGACGAGGGCTTCTTCTCGGTCGTCGACCGCAAGAAGGAGCTGATCATCACCTCGGCCGGCAAGAACGTCGCACCGTCGAACATCGAGAACTACCTCAAGGAGTCGCCGCTCATCGGCCACGCGATGGCGATCGGCGACAACCGGCCGTACGTCGTCGCGATCCTCACCCTCGACGGCGAGATCGCGCCGCTGATGGCCCAGCAGATGGGCATCGAGTTCACCGACCTCGCCGACCTCGCGGAGAAGCCGGAGATCCGCTCGATCGTGCAGCAGACGGTCGATGCGGCCAACGAGCGGCTGTCGCGGCCGGAGCAGGTGAAGTCGTTCGAGCTGCTGCCCGTCGAGTGGACCGCCGAGTCCGAGGAGCTCACCCCGACGCTGAAGCTCAAGCGCCGGATCGTGAACGCGAAGTACTCCGACGTCGTGGACCGCCTCTACAGCTGAGTCGAGGCGGTCCACGACGGGCGGCTACCGGTTGCGCCTGCGCTTCGGCAGCTCGGCCGGGTTCGTGCCCTCCCGGATCTCGCGCTTGTCGCCGATCTTCCCGTGGTCGGAGTTCCAGTCGAGCGGGTTGGTCGGCATCCTGTTGAACCGCTTGTTCCTCTTGCCCGTCACCTCGGGCCGGTCGCGCAGGCCGTCGCGGTCGGAGTCCTTGCGGCGCGGGTTGCTGACGAAGCGCACGTGGTAGCGCTTGTTCTTGAACCCGCGGATCTCCTTGCGGTCCCGGATCCGATCGCGGTCGGAGTCGGCGCGCCTGGGGTTGGTGCGGACGAGACCGATCCGATGAGCCGGCTTGTGCCGCACCACGACCTTCGTGCGGATCTTCGTGCCGCGGACCTCCTTGCGGTCCCTGATCCCGTCGTGATCGGTGTCGGCGCGGCGCGGGTTGGTCGTCACCCGGCCGAGCGTCCTGACCTTGAAGCCGTTGACCTCGCGGCCGTCGTTGATCCGGTCACGGTCGGTGTCCTTCTTGACGGGAGAGGTCTTGATCAGCACCTCGCGACCGTCCGCGAGCTTGTCGCCGTCGGAGTCGGCCCGCGTCGGGTCGGTGCCGAACGTGGACTCGTTGCCGTCGGAGACCAGGTCGCCGTCGGTGTCGGGGCTCAGCGGGTCGGTGCCCTGCTGACCCTCCCGGCCGTCGGGTACGCCGTCGCCGTCGGTGTCGACGCCCGGCACGCCCGGTCCCGGCGAGGCGGGGTCGAGCGGGTCGGAGCCGTTGACGACCTCGTAGCCGTCGCCGTACCCGTCGCCATCGGTGTCGGCGTTGCCCGGGTCGGTCCCGTGGTCGGCCTCCTCGCGGTCGGTCAGGCCGTCGCCGTCGGGGTCGCGTCCGGTGCCACCGCCACCGCCACCGCCACCACCGCTGGCGCAGTCGACACCGCCGGCGGGCGCCGTAGCGCTGGCGGTCAGCGGGATCAGGTCGAGGCCGAGGATCGTGGTCGTGCCCTGCGCGACCCCGACGTGCAGGACCGTGGCCGCGCCCTCGGCCCCGGTGCCGTCGGCCGAGACGTCGTTGGTCTGCAGGCCCGGTGCCGACACCTCGAGGGTGAGGCCCGGGTTGCCCGGGATCGGAAGCGAGACCGGCGCCCCGTTCGACGGCACCTCGACGGCCTGACCACCCGCGACGAGGGTGATCGCCGGCGCGTCGTAGGTGACCGAGGCGTCGCCGGCGCTGCCACCGGCAAGCGCGGTGAGCGTCGGGACCGAGCCCACCCTCACCTGAGCGGCGCCGCCGAAGAGGCGGAGATCGAGGGTCGATGCCGACGCGGTGGCTCGTACGGCGTGGCCGCCGTCCCGCCCCACCAGCTCGGTGCGCTGGGACGTCGCCACGTTGTCGGGCAGGGTCAGCAGGTCGCCCACGCCGGGGACGCCGTTCGGCAGGACGGCGGCATCGGCGGTGCTGGCCACCGAGGCCGAGGACGCCTGTCCGCTGGGAACGCACGAGCCATCGGCCGTCGCGCGCGCCTGCGCGGTCGAGGTCGACACCCCGAGGTCCAGCAACGGCGCCGCGTTGGCCGGGACCGTGGTCTGCGTCGTCGGGCCCGGGTCGGGCGACGTCGGCGTCGCCTCGCTGTGGGCCGCGGAGAGCAGCGGCAGCAGGGTGCCGGCGACTCCGGAGCCCCCGATGTTGCGTGCGTCGGCCACGGCCCGCGGACTGATGGTCGCACCGCTCGAACCGGTGACCGCGGCCACGGAGAGGTCGGCCAGCGTGGGCGCGGGCAGGCCACCGACCGCGGTCACGTGGGCCACCTGCGCGCTCGTCGCGGCGGCGTACGCGCCCGGGTCGCGGGCGGCGGCGGCCGCCGTCGTCGTCCCGCCCGCGCCGACCAGGAGACCCGTGCAGCCCACCGCCAGGGCCGTGGTCGCAGCAGAGACCTTCTTCCTTCGCGTTCCAGTCATCGTCATCCCCATGTGTTCCGATGCCGACGCGGCGACTCCGCGCCGTTGCCCGGTCGGTGACCGATCCGTGCCGCGCTAAACCGTCGCACCGGGCGCGCGAATTGGACGGCCACGAGCCGGCCGAGGCCGTAGCCTCACTCACACGCCCGCCTTCGACCTCGGGAGGACCGCTGCCATGAGCACCCTGTCGACCCACGTCCTCGACACCAACGCCGGCGTGCCGGTCGTCGGGCTCCGGGTGCACCTCGGCAACGCCGCCGACGAGGCGCTGGAGACCGGCTCGACCGACGACGACGGCCGGGTGCGCTTCGCCGCCGACCTCCCGGGCGGCGTCTACGTGCTGACGTTCGAGACCGGGCCCTGGTACGGCGGCCAGGGACGCGAGACGTTCTTCCCGGTCGTCGGCATCGCCGTCGAGATCGATCCCGGCCGGCCGCACCACCACGTCCCGCTGCTGCTCAGCCCGTTCGCCTACACCACCTACCGAGGGAGCTGACGTGGCCGACGACCAGTGGCTCGCGCGGGCCGTCGAGCTCGCCGTCGAGAACGTCGCCGCCGGCGGCGGGCCGTTCGGGGCCGTCGTCGTGCGCGACGGCGCACTGCTCGCCACCGGGCAGAACCGGGTCACCCGAGACCTCGACCCGACGGCCCACGCCGAGATCGAGGCCATCCGCGCCGCCTGCGCCGAGGTCGCCGACTTCTCGCTGGCCGGCTGTGAGCTGTACACCTCCTGCGAGCCCTGCCCGCTCTGCGTCGCTGCCTGCCTGTGGGCGCGCCTCGACCGGGTCGTGTACGCCGCCGACCGCCACGACGCCGCCCGCGGGGGCTTCGACGACCGGGAGTTCTACGAGCTGTTCGACCGCGACCGCTCGACGTGGCCGACGCTGGTCCAGCCCGGCTCCCACCCCGCCTCGTTCGCGCCGTTCGACGCCTGGCTGGGCAGGTCCGACCGCGTTGACTACTGAACCCCGGCCAGCGCCTGGGCCGCGCGGGCGAGGTCGTCGACGCCGCGGGCGAGCTCGTCGGGACGGTCGGTGGCGAGATCGAGGTGGAAGCCGTACAGCGCCGAGTCGACCAGGGTGACGATCCGGCCGGCGCGACGCGCGGGCGCGCCGCTGCGCACCAGGTAGGCGCGCAACGACGCCGACCAGTGCTCGTTGCTGGCACGGGCCTCGCTCAGGTAGGGCTCGCTCCCGAAGAGTCCGGTGGCGGCCGCCTGCACGTAGACGTGCATGCAGCCGGCAAGCGGCTCCTCGCCGTACGCCGTCCAGAGCCGGTTGATCGCCGCTCGCACCGACGGAGCGGCCGGCAGCGCGTCGATCACCGCGACGCTGCGCTTGCCCGTGCGGGCGACGACAGCGGAGACCAGGCCGTCGCGGCTGCCGAAGTGGTAGATCAGCATCCGGTCGCTGGTGCCGATCGCGGCCGCCACCGGGCGCAGGGTCAACCCGACCAGCCCGTGCTCCAGCACGTGGTCGGTCACCAGGTCGAGCAGCTCCTCGCGACGGCTCACGGCGCCAGCGTAGCGAATGCTACAGTCATGTAGCAGTCGCTACACACGGAGGGAAGACAGTCATGCTCGCCGGGATCCTGCTGACGCTCGCCATCGCGGTGGAGGTCGCATCGAGTGCCCTGCTGCCGAAGGCCAAGGGCTTCACCGACATCCCGTGGACGATCGCGGTGGTGATCGGGTACGCCGTGGCGATCTGGCTGCTCACCGTCGTCGTGAAGACCGTGCCCGTGTCGATCGCCTACGCCATCTGGGCCGGCGCCGGCACCGCCCTCGTCGCCGTCGTCGGCTACCTCTTCCTCGGCGAGTCGATGGACTGGGTCAAGTTCGCGTCGCTGACGATGATCGTCGCAGGCGTGATCGGCCTGAACCTCACCGGCGCCCACTGATCGCCCGGGCGCCTCGCTCGTCTCCCCGGCCGCCCGGTGAAACGAGCTCGACACGACGTGCTTCTGCGGCAATGCCTGCGGTTCTCGGGTGTTGCGTTGCCCCAGAAGTGCGGGAATACCCGGTGCACCGGGTATTCCCGCACCGGGCGCCAGCCCGCTACACAGCGCCGGCGGCCGCGCGGCCCGCCGTACGCCCGGAGAAGAGACAGCCACCGAGGAAGGTGCCCTCCAGCGCGTTGTAGCCCATCATGCCGCCACCGCCGAAGCCGTTGACCTCGCCCGCGGCGTAGAGGCCGGGCAGCGGCTCCCCGGCAGACGTCAGGCAGCGACCGTCGAGATCGGTCTCGAGGCCGCCGAGCGACTTGCGGGTGAGGATGTTGAGGCGGACGGCGATCAGCGGGCCGGCCTTCGGGTCGAGCAGCTTGTGCGGGGTGGCGACGCGGATCAGCTTGTCGCCGCGGTACTGCCGGGCGCCGGATCGCGGTCACCTGCGCGTCCTTGGTGAACGCGTTGTCCATCTCGCGGTCGCGCTGCTCGACGAGCTCCCGCAGCTCGGCCTCGACGATCGACGGTGCCTCGGAGTCGCCGATCTCGTTCATGCCCCGCACCAGCTCGGCAAGGGTGTCGGCGACGACGAAGTCGTCGCCGTGCTGCTTGAACGCCTCGATCGGACCGGGTGCGCCCTTCCGCACCCGCGACAGCAGGAGCTTGAGGTCCTTGCCCGTCAGGTCGGGGTTCTGCTCCGAGCCGGAGAGCGCGAACTCCTTCTCGATGATCTTCTGAGTGAGCACGAACCACGAGTAGTCGTAGCCCGTCCGGCGCAGGTGCGCGAGCGTGCCGAGGGTGTCGAAGCCGGGGAAGTACGGCGCGGGCAGCCGCCTGCCGGTCGCGTCGAGCCACAGCGACGACGGACCCGGGAGGATCCGGATGCCGTGGTTGTCCCAGATCGGGTCCCAGTTGCGCAGCCCCTCGACGTAGTGCCACATCCGGTCGGGATTGATCACCCGGGCCCCGGCGGACTGGGAGATCTCGAGCATCCGGCCGTCGACGTGCGCCGGCACGCCGGACACCATCGTCTTCGGGGGCGTGCCGAGCCGGGCCGGCCAGGTCCTGCGGACCAGGTCGTGGTTGCCGCCGATGCCGCCGCTGGTCACGATGACCGCCTGGGCGCGCAGCTCGAAGTCGCCCGCACCGGTGCGGCTCGACGCCTTGCCCCGCTCGACGGAGCTCGGCTCCAGCACGGTCCCGCGCACGCCGACCACGACGCCACCCTCGACGACCAGCGCGTCGACCTGGTGGCGGAAGGCGAACCGCAGCCGGCCGGACGCCGCGTGCTCTCGGCAGCGCCGCTCGAACGGCTCGACCACGCCGGGACCGGTGCCCCACGTGATGTGGAAGCGCGGCACGGAGTTGCCGTGGCCGTCGGCCCGGCCGTCGCCGCGCTCGGCCCACCCGACCACCGGGAACACCCGGAGCCCCATCGCCCGCAGCCACGCCCGCTTCTCGCCGGCGGCGAAGTCGACGTAGGCCTCGGCCCAGCGCCGCGGCCAACGGTCCTCGTCGCGGTCGAACTGCGCGCTGCCGAGCCAGTCCTGCAGGGCGAGGTCGCGCGAGTCCTTGATGCCCATCCGGCGCTGCTCGGGGCTGTCCACGAAGAACAGGCCGCCCAGGCTCCAGAACGCCTGGCCGCCCAGCGACTGCTCGGGCTCCTGGTCGAGCAGCACGACGCGCTTGCCGGCGTCGGCGACCTCGGCGGCCGCGGTCAGGCCGGCGAGCCCGGCGCCCACGACGATGACGTCAGCGATCTCGTCCACGGCGGGATCCTCGCAGATCCGGCCGTCCCGGCGAACGCCAGGTTACTCGTCGGTCAGCCGAGGCCGACGAGGCGCAGGTACGCCGAGGCGAGCGGCTGCCCCGCGATCAGGCCGAGCAGCGCACCGCTGAGCAGGAACGGTCCGTGCGGGACCGCGGTGCCCCGCCGCGCGACTCCGCCGGCGAGGAGCACCCCGCCGACCAGCGCACCGACGACGAACCCGGCCGCCAGTCCGACCAGGGACGCGCCCCAGCCGTGCCAACCCAGGGCGAGGCCGAGGACGGGCGCGAGCGCCACGTCGCCGAGGCCCATCCCGCGTCCGCGGGTCGCCAGCCACACGCCGCCGTAGACCCCGAGCCAGAGCAGCAGCGACAGCAGGGCGACGGGCACCGGACCGGTGCCGTGGAACGCGACGTCGATCGCCAGCGCGACGACCGTCCCGACCGCCATCGCCCCGGTGACGGGGAAGGGCAGCCGGCGGTGGTCGAGGTCGATCATCGCCAGCGCGACCCCGGCGGCGACGACGACCAGCACCGCGGCGGCGTACGGCGTGGCTCCGAACCGCCAGCCCGCCACGACGAAGAGCGCACCCGTCGTTGCCTCGACGAGGGGGTAGCGCACCGCGATCGGCGCCGCGCAGTCGCGGCAGCGACCGCGCAGCAGCAGCCACGAGACGACGGGCACGTTGTCGATCGGACGCACGGCGTGCGCGCACGCCGGGCAGGCCGAGCCGGGTGAGACGACGGACAGGCCGGCGGGCACCCGGTGGATCACCACGTTGAGGAACGACCCGACGACGAGCCCGAGCAGGCCGAGGGACGTGAGGTACGCCGAGGTCACCGCGCCTCGCCGGTCAGCTGTCGGAGGAGCGCGGTGCGCTCGGCCGCGCCGACCACCGCGGCCAGTCGCTGCCGTCGTCGGTCGCCGGTGCGCTGCTCGCCGGCGACCAGGGCCCAGCGCAGCTCGACGGTGGCCAGCGCCTCGTCACCCGCGGTCGCGGCCGCCGCGCGCAGGTAGGACTCGAACGCCGCCGCGTCGGACCGCGTGGCGAGCAGCTCCGCGGCGTCCGCATCGCCCTCGGCGGCGAGCGCGCCCGCCGCCGCCGCGCAGTCGGCGGCCTCGACCGCCAGCAGCTGCGCACGATCGGGGTCGGGGGTCCTCGGTGGTGGGGTCGGGACGACACGCGCACCGAGGCCGCTCAGGTGGTCGAGGCTCGGGAGTCGAGCGGCGAGCAGGTCGTGCACCGACTCGTCGAAGGCGTGGACCAGCGCCCGCCGCGCGATCTCGGCGACCTCGCGGGCGTCGAGACGGGCCTCGGGCCGAAGGTCCTGGGCCACCGCCTCGAGGGAGGCGGCCACGGAGTCGCCGACGGCGGCGAGCTCGGCCGCAGGGTCGGGGGCGAGGTCGAGTCCGTTCTCCATCAGCAGGTCCTCGAGCGCGTGCACGTCGGCGAGCCAGGCGGCGAGCTGGGCACGCCGGACGTCGCCCTGGCGGGCGTGGGCCTGCGACAGCGCGGCGTACTCGTCGGAGAGACTCATGCGGGGTCCCCGCGGAATCGTGCGCTGGAGGAGCGCAGCGGGGGAAGCGTGCGATTTCGTGGGGTGCTCATGCGGCACTCCCGCGGTGCCGACGGCGCTGGCGTCGCGGCTCGGGGCTGGCCGGCGGCGGCACGGGCAGCACCACCTCCGGCGTGTCCACGGCGGCGAGCACCGGTACGGCGGCCGCCTCGGCGACCTCGGGACCGTCGACGACGACCTCGTCGAGCTCGCCCGACGTCGCCTCCAGCACGGGCATCTCCTCGCCGGCGACGAGGGGTCGGGCCAGGCCCGGCTCGGCCGACAACTGCTCGAGGCAGGCCGTCACGCGTGCGGCGGCGAGCCTCGGGTCGTCGTCCGGCGCGATGCGCGAGGCGACTACGCGGGCGACGAGCAGGGCGCGGCGCAGCCCGTCGCCGGCGTCGGCGGCCACGGCGGCCACGGTGGGCGCGGGTGCGGAGACCGGCGGCGCGGGCGCCGGGTCGGTGACGGCGGCCAGTGCCTGCTCGAGGGAGCGGACCTGCGCGCGCAGCACCCGCAGCTCGGTCTCCGGTGCCAGGTCGGCGGTCAGGTCGACGGTCGGGTCGGCGGCGACCTCGGTCGCCGGCTCGGCTGCTCGGGTGCGGCGCGATCGCAGGCCCATCTCAGTCCTCCTCCGGGGTAGCGCTGACCAGGTCGACGACCTCGCCGGGATCCGGCACCGGTGGCATCACGAACATGTCACCCGACACGGTGGTCGTGTAGATGCCCGACTCGGTCGCCGCAACGTCCAGCCCGGTGATCAGGTAGGCGCGGTCCATGTGCTCGAGGTTCTTCAGCAGCTTGCGGGTCTGGTCGTAGCTGCCGGTGATCGAGACCGTCACCGTCTGCCGGGCGAGGCCGGACCGAGGCTCCGGGGCGGGCGTCGTCGTCCCTTCGGCCTGGGTGGCGTCGCCGACGACCGGCGGCGTCGGGGCCAGGGTGGTGACCCCGTCGGATCCGATGCCGGCGTCGACCGCCGCCGCCGTGACCTGCTCGAACAGCCCGGGCTGGTCGGCGGTCGCCGGGAACGACGCTGCCAGCTTGCTCGCCGTACGCCGGGTCTCCTCGAGGCCCTCCTGCTGCCGCTGCAGCTGGGCGAGCTGGAGCGTGAGCAGGGCGTTCTGGTCCTGGGTGGTGGTGATCTGCTCGCGGACCTCCGCGAGGTCGTCGGTCTCGGGTCCGACCACGAGGATCCAGCCGAGCGCTGCCAGCACGAGCATCGTGAGGCCGCCGACGACCTTGGTGGCGGCGGGGCTGCGCAGGTTCATCACGAGCCACCCTTCGTCGGGTCGGCGTACCTGCGGCTGTAGACGCGGTCCGACAGCCCCACCGAGCCGCTGAACGTGACCTCGGAGGAGTCCGCCGTCGTGGTCGTCGAGATGAACGGCTCGACGAAGCGCCGGGACTCGCCGAGCGCGATGACGAGCTCGCCGACGTCGGCGCGGCTCGGTGCCGTGCCCGACAGCAGGACGCAGCCGATCACGGGGTGCGTGGCGAAGGGGTCCGGTCCGGGGCACGCGTTGACCGAGGCGTCGGCGGCGGGGTTCGGCGCCGTACCTTCGCCGGCCGGGTCGGTGGCCACGGGCGGGGCGACGGTCACCGCGATCGTGGTCAGCTCCGCGCCGTCGGGAGCGGCGTCGCGGATGCCCTCGAGCACCTCGGAGAGGTGGACGTCGCCGGCCATCGCCAACGCGGCCATCGCCTGCTGTGCGGCGATGCCGTTGACGAACGTGCGCACGGGCGCGAGGCGCTGCGTCTGGACCGTGAGACGGTCGGTCTCGGCCCGCTCGACCGCGAGGGCGTCCTCCGCGTCCCGGACGCGCAGGTGCTGCGCGCCCCAGGCGAGGCCGACGACGAGCAGCACGGCCAGGCCTCCGGCCACGAACCACCGTCGCAGCCGGCGCGCGGCGAGTCGGGCGAACGCCGGCTCGGAGAGCAGGTTGACCGACGGCAGGGTCGGCGGGGCGGGCGAGCGGGTCATCGCGGCACCCCCAGCCCGAGGCCCGAGGCGACCGTCAGCGCGGGGGCGTCCGCCTCGGTGATCCGCAGCCGGCCGGGCACGCGCAGGCCGGGGCGCACGTCGAGGTGCTCCACCGGCACCTGGAGGGCGGCCGTGAGGTGCTCGTCGAAGCCGCCGAGCCGCGAGGCGGCACCGGTGAGCACGATCCGCTCGATGCCCGCGACGGCGGGGTCGGCGCTGTCGCGGTAGAAGTCCAGCGTGGTCGCGATCTCCGACACGAGCCGGTCGACGGTGCCCGCGACGACCTGCTGTGCCGCGTGGTCGAGGCCGTCGCGGCCCGGACCGAGGACGCTGCGCTGCGAGTCGTCGAGGCGCGCGTGGCCGGGAAGGCCGACGAACACCTTCGTCCGCTCGGCGTCCTCCCAGGCCCACTCGTAGGTGTCCTGGATCGCCTTGGTGATGGCCTCACCACCGACGCCCGGGATGATGCGTGCGTACGCCGGGACGCCGGCGGTGTGCACGACGACCGCGATGACGTCGGAGCCGACATCGATGAGCGCCTCTGGTCGGTCGCAGGCCGGTCCGAGGCGGTGCCGGGCGCGCAACGCGGCGAACGGCACCAGGTCGACGCCGCACACCCGGAGCCCGGCGCGCTCGGCCGCGGCCACCAAGCCGTCGATCATCTCGCGGGACGCGGCGACGAGCAGGATCCGGGCGACCCGACGCGGCGTACCGTCCACGCCGGCGACCTCGAGGTCCTCGACGAGGTGGTAGTCGAGGTTGGCCTCGTCGACCGAGAACGGCAGCACGTCCTGCACCTGGTAGCGCAGGGCCTTGCGGAAGTCGGCCGGCGGCATCCAGTCGAGGTCGAGCTGACGCACCAGCACCGCGCCGTTCGCGACCCCGAGCCGCACGTCCTTGGTCGAGAAGCGACCCCGCGACCACAGCTCACGCAGCGCGCCCGCGAGCGCTTCGGGGTCCCCCACGGTCCCGGCGCGCACGACTCCCGGCCGCAGCGGCACCTGCGCGAACCGGCGCAGCTGCGGGCGCCGGCCGCCGGCCAGCTCCGCTGCTCGGACGCCGGAGCCGCCGACGTCCAGGCCGATCTGAGTCCGGGACATGGATTCCTCTAGTTCGGGATATCGAGGCCGATGGGAAGCACGTGACATCTCCCCTATCGCCCGGTACCGCCCGGACCTGACCCCCGCGACCCAGAAATCTGATGACACTCCAGATCACGCCGCTTCTCCAGGCGGTCGTCACCCACCAGGGGTCCGACCTGCACCTGAAGGCCGGCGTCGCGCCTCGAGTCCGCATCTCCGGCACGCTCGTCCCGCTCCAGTGCGACCCGCTCGGCGGCGACCAGCTCGAGGCCCTCGTCCGGGAGACGATGACCGCCGAGGTCGCGGACGGCTTCGCCGCCACCAACGAGGCCGACTACGCCCTGCACGTCGACGGGGTCGGCCGGTTCCGGGTCAACGCGTTCCGCGCTCGCGGCGGGGTCGGGTGCGTCCTCCGCTCGGTCGGCGACGAGCCGCGCACGCTGGCCGAGCTCGAGATGCCCGAGGCCGTGCACCGGCTCGCTCTCGAGCACCGCGGCCTGGTGCTGGTCACGGGCCCCACGGGGTCGGGCAAGTCCACCACGCTCGCGGCGATGATCGACGCGGTCAACGAGACCCGCGCGGCCCACATCCTCACCGTCGAGGACCCGATCGAGGTCGTGCACCGCGACAAGCGCGCGAGCATCAGCCAGCGCGAGCTCGGCACCGACACGGCGAGCTGGCCGGTCGCGCTGCGCGCCGCCATGCGCCAGGACCCGGACGTGATCCTGATCGGTGAGATGCGTGACGCCGACACCGTCCGGGCGGCCGTGTCCGCCGCGGCGACCGGCCACCTGGTGCTCTCGACGCTGCACACGACCGACGCCCGCGAGACCGTCAGCCGGGTGGTCGACTTCTTCCCGCCGTACGAGCAGAAGCAGGTCCGCCTCGCGCTCGCCGCGTCGCTGCGCGGCATCGTCTGCCAGCGCCTCGTGCGTCGCGCCGACGGCTCCGGGCGGGTGGCGGCGCTCGAGATCGCGGTCAACACGCCGCGGCTGGCCGAGGCGATCGCCACGCCAGACCTGACCGAGACGATCCCCGCGCTCGTCGCCGAGGGCGGCTACTCGGGGATGCAGACCTTCGACGACCACCTGGTGCGGCTGGTGCTCGACGGCACGGTGACCATCCGCGACGCCAAGGCGACCTCGTCGAACCCGCACGACTTCTCCGTGCTGCTCAAGCGCGCCGGGGTCGACCCGACGCTGGTGGACCAGACGTGATGCAGGAGTGATGCAGGAGTGATGCAGCCATGACGATGCGCGCCAACCCCTCCGTCGACACCGTCCGCGCGCTGCTCGAGAACGGCCTGATCACCCAGGCCCAGCTGGAGCAGGCGGAGGCGCGCGCGGCCGAGCACGGCCAGCCGGTGCTCGAGGTGCTGCTCGAGAGCGGCTGGGTCGAGCGGGGCAGTGTGCTGGCCCTCGCGGCCGCCTCGGTCGGGCTGGACTACGTCGACCTGTCGGACTTCATCGTCGACATGTCGGCGGTCAGCCTCCTGCCGGCGGAGTTCGCGCGGCGCGCCCGGGTGCTGCCGATCTCCCGCGACGACGGTGAGCTCGTGGTCGCCGTCGGCATCCGCCAGGCGGGCGACATCGACCTCAAGGACGACCTGGCCCGCCTGACCCGCTGCCGGGTCCGGTTCGCGATCTCGACGCGCGCCGAGATCGACGCCCGGATCAACCAGGTCTACCGCGCCGAGGGCGAGCTCGACGACCTCACCTCCGACCTCACGCTCGAGGAGGAGGTCGACGACCTGGCGACGCTGACCCAGGTGTCCGACGAGGCGCCGGTCGTGCGCTTCGTGAACCTGCTGATCAGTCAGGCGATCAGCGACCGCGCCTCCGACATCCACATCGAGCCCACCGAGCGCGACATGCGGGTCCGCTACCGCATCGACGGCGTGCTGCACGACGCGCACCGGTCCCCCAAGAACATCCAGAACGGCGTGGTGTCGCGGCTCAAGATCATGGCCGACATGAACATCGCCGAGCGGCGGCTCCCCCAGGACGGACGACTCTCGGTCACCCACGAGGGACGCCGCGTCGACCTGCGCGTCGCGACCCTGCCGACCGTGTGGGGCGAGAAGGTGGTCGCGCGCATCCTCGACACCGAGCACGCCCACCTGGGGCTCGACGAGCTGGGTTTCAGCCAGGACAACTTCGAGCGCTACCAGGCGGCTTACACCAAGCCGTACGGCATGATCCTCGCCACCGGCCCGACCGGGTCGGGCAAGTCGACGACGCTCTACGCCACGCTGAACCTGCTCAACCGCTCCGACGTCAACGTGATCACGGTCGAGGACCCGGTCGAGTACCGGCTGCCCGGCACCAACCAGGTGCAGACCAACGTGCGGGCCGGCCTCACGTTCGCGTCGGCCCTGCGCTCGATCCTGCGTTCGGACCCCGACATCGTGCTGATCGGCGAGATCCGCGACCGGGAGACCGCGCAGATCGCGGTCGAGGCGGCGCTGACCGGGCACCTCGTGCTGTCCACGCTGCACACCAACGACGCGCCCTCGGCGCTGACCCGGCTGGTCGAGATGGGCATCGAGCCGTTCCTGGTCGGGTCGGCGCTCGACGCCGTACTCGCACAGCGGCTCTGCCGTGCGCTGTGCGAACGGTGTCGGGAGGCGTACGTGCCCGAGCCCGCCGAGCTGGTCCGGGTCGGCTACCCGTGGCAGGAGGACCGGCCGCTGCCGACGCTCTACCGGCCGGGCGGCTGCTCGGCGTGCGCAGGCACCGGCTACCGCGGCCGGATGGCGCTGCAGGAGGTGATGACGGTCAACGAGGAGATCTCCCGGCTCGCCGTCGCCCGGGTGTCCACCGACGAGGTGGCCCACGTCGCGCGCACCCACGGGATGGCCACGCTGAAGCAGGACGGCTGGCTCAAGGTCGCCCAGGGTCGCACCTCGATCGAGGAGATCCTCCGCGTCGTCGCCTGACCGCAGCCCCGACCGCTCAGGTCGGCAGTCCGGCCTGCCGATAGGGGCAGGGAGCACCGTCCGCCCTGCTCGGAGGAGACCCGTGACCGAACAGCCTCGCAGCGGCTTCGGGCTGCCGCTCGCCGGCGCCCGCCGGGCCGCGCCCGTCCCCGTCGTCGCCGCCGTGCCTGCGGTGCCTGCCGTGCCTGCCGTGCCTGCCGCGCCCGTCACGACGCCCGTGGCGGCCACGACCGCGCCCCCTCTCGCCGTCGCGGACCGCCCGCTCGTCCTCGACGACCTGCTCGGTCAGGTGCTCGACCTCGGCGCCTCCGACCTGCACCTCACCGTCGGCGTACCGCCGTCGGTGCGCCGCCTCGGCGAGATGGAGCCGCTTCCCGGCTACGCCCCGCTGGGCGCCGAGCAGCTGCGCGGCCTGCTGTACGGCGTCCTCACCGAGCGGCAGCGCAAGGCCTTCGAGGAGGACCTCGAGCTGGACCTCGCGTACGCCGTGCCGGGACGCGCCCGGTTCCGCGTCAACCTCTTCCGGCAGCGGGAGGCGGTCGGCGCCGTGCTCCGCACGATCCCCTGGAGGATCGTGCCGCTGGAGGACCTCGGCATGCCCGAGGCCGTCTCGTCGTTCGCCTCGCTCAAGCGCGGCCTCGTGCTGGTGACCGGACCGACCGGCTCGGGCAAGTCCACGACGCTGGCGGCGGTCATCGACCAGGTCAACCGCTCCCGCCGGGGTCACATCGTCACCGTCGAGGACCCCATCGAGTTCCTGCACGAGCACCGTGGCTGCGTGGTCAACCAGCGCGAGGTCGGCAGCGACACCCACGACTTCCGCGCCGCGCTCAAGCACGTGCTGCGCCAGGACCCGGACGTGATCCTGGTCGGCGAGCTGCGCGACCTGGAGACCATCTCGGTGGCCCTCACGGCGGCCGAGACCGGCCACCTGGTGCTCGCCACGCTGCACACGCAGTCGGCGCAGGACACCGTGAGCCGGGTGGTCGACGTCTTCCCCGCCGACCAGCAGCAGCAGGTGCGTACGCAGCTCGCGGCGACGCTCCAGGGCGTCGTCTGCCAGACGCTCGTGCCCACCATCGACGGCGACGGCCGGGCGGCAGCGGTCGAGGTGATGGTCTGCACGCCGGGCATCCGCGCGATGATCCGCGACGACAAGCTCCAGCAGATCCAGGGCGCGCTCCAGGCGGGCGCGAAGGAGGGGATGCAGACACTCAACGCACACCTGGCCACCCTCGTCCGATCGGGCCGGATCTCCTTCGCCGCCGGCCTCGAGCACTGCTCGAACCGCGACGACTTCGAGACGCTCGTCGGGCCCGCGGTGACCCGCTCCGCGTCGGCGTGGCAGTGACCATGGCCGCGACGCAGTACAGCTACAAGGTCCGCGACACCCAGGGGCGGTTCGTCGAGGGCAAGGTCGAGGCGGCCTCCGAGGCGGCGGTCGCCGACCGGCTGCGGTCGATGGGCTACGTGCCCCTCGAGGTGCGGCCGGCCAACGTCGGCCTGCAGCGCGAGATCTCCTTCGGCCTGCGCAAGCGGATCAGGACCAAGGACCTCGCCATCTTCTCGCGGCAGTTCGCGACGATGATCGACGCGGGGCTGACGATGCTGCGCGCGCTGACGATCCTGGCCGAGCAGGTCGACAACACCGAGCTGCGCCGGGTCCTGCACGGAGTGAAGCAGGAGGTCGAGGCGGGACAGAGCCTATCGGCCGCGCTGGCGCGCGAGCCCGGCGTGTTCCCGCCGCTGATGGTGAGCATGGTGCGAGCCGGCGAGGCCGGCGGATTCCTCGACACGGCGCTGCGCCAGATCGCCGAGAACTTCGAGGCCGAGGTCAAGCTGCGCGGCAAGATCAAGGCCGCGCTGACCTATCCGGTCGTGGTCTTCTGTCTCGCCATCGCGATGTGCATCGGCCTGCTGGTCTTCGTCGTCCCGGTCTTCGAGGGGATGTTCGAGGACCTCGGCGGCGAGCTGCCGGTGCCCACGAAGGTCCTGGTCCTCCTCTCGCAGGCGATGCGCTACCTGCTGCCGGTGCTGGTCGTGCTCGGCATCGGCGCCGGGTGGCTGTGGCGCAAGTACGGCCGCACCGAGCGGGTCCGCAACGTCGTCGATCCGCTCAAGCTCCGGCTCCCGGTCTTCGGCAAGCTGGTGCAGAAGCTCGCGCTCGCCCGCTTCGCCCGCAACTTCGGGACGCTCCTGGCCTCCGGGGTGCCGATCCTCCAGTCGCTCGACATCGTGTCGGAGACGACCGGGTCGGTGGTGATCTCGCGCGCCCTCGAGGAGGTCAAGCGCTCGGTGAGCCAGGGCGAGTCGGTCGCCGGACCGCTGGCCGCGCACGACGTCTTCCCCCCGATGGTCGTGCAGATGATCGCCTCGGGTGAGGAGTCCGGCTCGATCGACCAGATGCTCGCCAAGATCGCGGAGTTCTACGACGAGGAGGTCGAGGCCACGACCGAGGCCCTCACCGCGCTGATCGAGCCCCTCATGATCGCTGTCCTCGGCGCCATCGTCGGGTCGATGATCATCGCCCTCTACATGCCCATGTTCAAGATCTTCGACATGATCGGTTGACTCGTGGGCGACAGCGGGAGCAGGAGCCGGCGCCACGCCGACGAGGGGATGACCCTTGTCGAGGTCGTCGTCGCGTTCGGCCTCTTCGCGGTCATGGCGACCGCCGTCCTCGCCGTGCTGGGGGCGGCGATCGCGACCACGATCGACGACAAGGCGCGCCTCACCGCGGTCAACCTCGCGACCCGCGAGATCGAGATCGTCCGCGACGCGTTCAACGACATGAACCCGACCCGGGCCCGCGGCCCGGCGTTCGCCGAGGCGCTGCAGGGCACCAACCGCAACCCGTTGGCGGGCGGGGTCGACGGCGATCCCTACGAGGTCGACGGGGTGCCCTACACCGTGGAGCTCGAGGCGCGCTGGGTGTCGGTCGGCAGCGCCGAGAGCGACCGCGGCTCGGCCTGCGACGACGCCGACGCCGACACCAACGACGACGCCGAGGACGAGCTGCCCTACCTGCACGTGACGGCGAACGTGACCTGGCCCGCGCTCGGCGACCGCCCGCCCGTCACGGTGGACACCCTGATGACGCCCGAGCTCCAGTGGTCGGGGACCAGCCACATCGCGCTGCGGGTCATCGACGCCGCCGGCCAGGGCCAGCAGGGCGTCACCGTGACTGCGTCGTCCCACGCTGCGCCCACCACCGCGGCCCGCTACACCGACAGCAGCGGGTGCGTGACGATCCCCGTCGAGCCGGGCCGCTGGACGGTGTCCGCCTCCCACCCCGGCTTCAGCACGCCGGCGGGCGAGCCGACCGCCCAGGTCGACATCACGGTGGAGCGCAACGAGCTCGCCGGGGAGACCGTGGAGTACGGCATGCCGGCGACGATCACGGCCGCCCTCGGCTGGCATCCGGGGTACGCCCCCGCCGACGCGGTGCTCGCACTGCCGATCACTCTCGGCCACAGCGCCCTCCAGCCGATCGGCGCCGGCGTCACGTGTCTCGACGAGCCCGCCGACCCCGACGACGCGCCCCGGTGGCCCTGCCAGCGCACGGGCGACACCCGCACCATCTCCGGCCTGTGGCCCTACCCGAGCGGCTACGCGCTGTGGCTCGGCGGCTGCGAGGACGGGAGCCCGACCTCCACCGGTGTGTCGGTCATCGCCTCGGCCGACGGGTCGGGGCCACCTCCGGTGCTGACGCTCGGCGCGGTCGAGGTGCACGCCGCGCCCGGCACCACGATCACCGCCACCCATGCCGCCGACCGGCTCTGCACCGCGCCGACGACCGTCGAGCTCGGTCAGACCGTGCCGGAGGAGGAGGGGGAGGCCGACCCCACCGCCGACCCCACCGCCGATCCCACCGCCGATCCCACCGCCGACCCCACCGCCGACCCCACCGCCGAGTCGACGGAGGAGCCGACCCAGGAGCCGACCACCACCGGCGGGGTGCTCAGGACGAGCCTGCCCTACGGCGTGTGGACGATCGGCGGCACCGAGGTGATCGTCGGCCCCGGCGAGCCGACCACGGTGGTCCTGCCGTGAGCCGGGAGCCGGACCGGCAGCCGCGGGACGCCGGCATGACGCTCGTCGAGGTGCTGGTCGCGAGCGGGCTCTTCGGTCTGCTCACGACGATGATCGCGACGGTCGCCATCATCGGGATGCGCACCGCGTCCGGGCTGCAGGTGCGTCTCGACAACAGCAGCCAGGCCAACCTCGGCCTCGCGGCTGCGGGGACGCTCCTGCGCAGTGCGGCGCCGGTCGACGGGGTGATGATCATCGACGCGACGAGCACCTGTGTCACCTTCTACGCCGAGCTTCGCGACGACGGGCCGCGGAAGCTCATCGTCCGGTACGACGCCGCGGACTCGGCCCTGGAGCAGACGACGCTCCCCACGGCCACCGCCGGCGACTGCGACACCGCCCCCTCGGGTGCACCCGCGGTGCGCACGCTCGCGCGCGGGCTGGACGTCCCCGCCGGAGGCATCTTCCGCTACTTCAGCTTCGCCGGTGCGCGTACGTCGGGTCCGCCCGTGCCCGGGGACGAGCTCGGGACGATCGCCACGATCGACGTCGTCCTCAGCATCCAGACCGTGCCGGGTCGCGGCGACGACACGTCCGCCGAGATGGAGCAACGGATCCGCCTCCCCAACGCCCGGGAGGAGACATGAGGAGGCGTGACGAGGGGTCCGCGCTGATCCTCGTGCTGTGCGGCATGACCATCGCGATGGTGGTGGTCACGGTGGCCCTCACCGGGAGCCTCCAGGTGTCGGGCCAGGCCAAGCGTGCGACCGCCTGGTACCAGGCACTGGCGGCCGCCGAGGCCGGGGTCGACGACTACCTCGCGCGGCTCAACGACGACGACGACGGCTTCCAGTACTGGGCCATCACGCCCAACGACGACTACCGGCCGCGCGCCGCCGACGACGACGCCTGGGACTGCGAGAACCTCGCCCTCCAGCGCCCGCTCACGGGCAGCAGCCCGCCCTGCGGCTGGGGGCCGTCGACCTCGGTGGGTTGGCTGCCGGTCCGCAGCGAGACGCCCGGCGAGTTCCACTACGACGCGGACCTGTCGACCACGCCCGCCGACGGCACGGTCCGGCTCGTCTCGACCGGACGCGTCCGCGAGAGCACCGACGACTACATCACCCGCAGCGTGAGCGTCACCCTGCGCCGCGACGGGTTCGGCGAGTTCCTCTACCACACCATGTACGAGACCAAGGATCCGGCGGACTACGTCTCCGGGATCGACGGCATGAGCCCCGGGCAGGCTGCCGATCGATGCACGCGCTACTACTGGCGCGGCCCGGCGGACAGTGGCGTGCGGAACAGCGACTGCGTCGACATCAACTTCGTCGGCGGCGACGTCCTCGACGGCCCCGTCCACTCCAACGACACGATGCTGATGCTGAACCGGAACGGGACCGGGCCCAGGTTCAAGGACAAGGTCACGACCTCCGACCCGGCCTGCCGCAACCGGACCTCGCAGTCGGCCTGCTACCGCCGGAAGCCGAACACGGCGGCGACGCCCCAGTTCGACAAGGACATCGCCTACCGGGAGGTGCTCGACCTGCCCGCCAGCATCGGGGACCTGAAGCAGTACGTCGACCCCGCGCAGACCGATCTGGCCGGGTGCCTCTACACCGGCCCGACGCGGATCCGATTCAACGCCAGTCCGAGCGGGACCATGACGGTGTGGAGCCCCTACTCCCGGCTCAGCACCCTCAACCCGGGGTGCGCCGGCGACTACGTCAGTGAAGGCAGCGCTCCGAGCGACACCGGCACCTGGCCCCGCCGCGTCGCGGTGCCGCAGAACAACCTGATCATGGTCCAGAACGTGCCGGCGACACACCCGCTGCAGCCCCCCAGCGGGTCCTGCGCGGCCCGGAGCATCGGCGGCTTCCCCCACGCCGACGACTACAACCAGACGCTGACCGAGTCGAGCTGCCGCTACGGCACGGTCTACGTCGACGGGACGCTGCAGGGCCGGGTCACGATCTCCGCCGAGCACAACGTGGTGATCACCGGGAGCCTGCTCTACCGCAGCGGCAAGACCGGCACCGACGTGCTCGGCCTGATCGCCTCCAACTCGGTGCAGATCTACCACCCGATCAGCAAGGGCCAGTGCACGCAGTACGACGGCCACTGGGAGCGCCGGTACGGCGACTGGGTCTGGGTCAGGGACGAGTGCGTCGCCTGGGCCCGTGGCTCCAACAACCTGACCGGCTCGGTGTCGAGCCCGACCATCCACGCGTCGATCCTGACCCTCCAGCACAGCTTCGAGGTGCAGCAGTACGACGTGGGCTCCAGCCTCGGCACGATCCATCTCTTCGGGTCGATCGCGCAACGCTTCCGCGGCCCGGTGGGCACCTCGAACTCCAGTGGCGGAGCCGTCTCCGGCTACCTCAAGGACTACCAATACGACACCCGGCTCAGGTTCTCCCCGCCACCGTTCTTCCTGGACCCGGTCGGCTCGCGCTGGAACCAGCAGCGGTTCAGCGAGATCGACGCGCAGTACGTCGCCGACTGACTGCGGCGGGACTGCTCAGGTCGGGGTCGCCGCGGCCGATGGGAAGAGCCGATCGACTCATCGCCGTCGCTCGGGAGCGGCAGATCCACTCTCGGTTCCCGGCACACCCCCCAGGAGAAACAATGCTTGCACGGATGCAGAAAGCCCTGAAGGAGAAGGACCAGGGCTTCACCCTGATCGAGCTCCTCGTCGTCGTCGTGATCATCGGCATCCTCGCCGCGATCGCCATCCCGCTGTTCCTCAGCCAGCAGAAGAAGGGCGTCGACGCCAGCCTCAAGACCGACCTGAAGAACGCGGCCACCACGGTCGAGACCTGGGTCGTCGACAACCCGACCTCCGCGATCGTTGGCGAGACCGTCGACGACGATAGCCCGGGCGCGGCCGAGCTCAAGGACTTCAAGGTCAGCGATGGCAACACTGTCCAACTGGTGAAGTCGACCGCGACCACTGGCGGCTACTGCCTCTACGGGTACAACTCGAAGGCGTCGGACGCCAAGAGCAACACCAACGTCTACATCTACCGGTCGCTCGACGGCGGTCTGCAGGACGACCCCGCTACGCCGACCTGCCCCTGAACGAACGCCCCGGCCCGGGACTCGCACGAGTTCCGGGCCGGACTCATCCCAGGAGCCCTGACATGACCGAGGACGCCCGCGCAAGGCTGAGGGAGCTGGCCGCGGTGGCGCGCACCGTGTTCGCCGTACCGGCATCCGCGCGGCCCGCGGCACCGACGCCCGTGGCGCCGGTGGCGCCGGTGGCGCCGGAGGCAGCTCCGGCCGCGGCGCCCATCCCGCTCGCCACTCCCCTGTCGACGGAGCCGCCGCCGCTGGCGCTGCTCCAGGAGATCGCCTTCCTCGACGACTGACGACCCGTCTCAGCCCAGCGCGGCGCGCTGCGACGCGACGATCGCGGCCATCGCCGGCCGCGCCGCGTGGGCGAGGTACGGGAAGCTCAGGAACCCGTGCGGCATCTGGTGGAAGTCCTCGACCCTGACCGCGTTGCCCGCGTCGGCGAGGGCCTGCGCGTAGCGGACCCCGCTGTCGTGCAGCGGGTCGAGCCCGGCCACGACGACGACCGCCGGCGGCAGGTCCGCGAGGTCGGCGCGGATCGGCGACAGCCGCGGATCGGCGCGATCGTCGGCGTCCGCGAGGTAGTGGTCGCGGAAGACGTCGATGTCCTCGTTGCTGAGCACGATGCCGCGGGTGTTGGCGGCGTACGACGCGTCCTCGAGCGCCGCGTCGGTCATGTCGGTCGCCGGGTAGATCAGCGCCTGGTGGCGCACGGACGGGCCGCGCTCGTCGCGCGCGAGGATCGAGACGACCGCGGCGAGGTTGCCGCCCGCGCTGTCGCCCATCACGGCGATGCGGGCGGGGTCGCCACCGAGGTCGCCGGCGTGTGCGGCGGTCCACAGCAGCGCGTCGTAGCAGTCCTCGACGGCGGCCGGGTACTTGTGCGCCGGCGCCAGCCGGTAGTCGACCGAGACCACGATCGCGTCGAGGTCGGCCGCCACCACGCTGCAGATCCAGTCGCCCTGGCGGGCGCTGCCGAGCACGAACCCGCCGCCGTGGAAGTTGAGCACGACCGGGCGCGCCGTCCGCGACCACGCCTGCGGCGTGTAGATGCGGAGCGGCAGGTCACCGTGCCGGGCCGCGAAGCGGCTCACCCGGATCTCGACGCCCGGACGCGGGCGCCCCAGGAGCAGCGCGGCCGGACCGCCGTCCGGGATCACCGCGTGCTGCACCTCCGACAGCCGGTCGGGCGTCATCCGCGCGACGGACATCGAAGGAATCGACTTCATCAGCCGATCTAGGAGTCGGATGCCCGGACGAACAGCGGGCCCGGACCTGGTGCTCACACGTCGAGTCTAGGTGCCGCCCGACCACGCCGGTCGGGCCATGGGGGAGGAGATCGTGTCGCTGACCCTGCGCGCGCCCGCGCTCGGGTGGCTCGGCCTCGCCGCGGGCCTGCTCGTGCTCCTCCACCTCCGGACGCCGACCGGGCCGATCGGCGACGCGTCGTACCTCCTCGGCATCTGGGCGGGCCCGGTCCTGGCCTGGTGCGGCACCCGCCGCGCCGCGCCGGAGCGGCGCCTGGTGCCCGGCCTCATCGCCGCCGGCCTCACCCTGTCGGCGGTCGGCGACCTGAGCTGGCTCGTCTACGCGTGGGTCGGCCTCGATCCGGACGTCTCCCTCCCCGACGTGCCCTTCCTCCTCAGCTACCCCGCTGGGCGCCGCCCTGCTGGTCGCCGCGGTCCGTCGCGGAGACGGCGCACGCGCGACCCGGATCGACCCGGACGCGCTCATCGACGCGTTCACGGTCGTCACGCTCTGCCTGCTGCTCTTCTGGAACTTCTCGATCGCCGAGATGATCGCCGACCAGCCGGCCACCACCTCGGTCCAGATCGTCCTCGCCGCCTACCCGGTGGCCGACGCCGTGCTGCTGGCCCTGGTGCTCCGCCTGTTCGCCGTGCGCCGGGCGCGGAACTGGCTCGGCCTCGGCTTCCTGCTCGGCGTCTGCTGCTGGCTGGCCGCCGACCTCGCCTACTACGTGCTCGGGCTGGACGGTGCGGTGATGGACGCCGGCTGGATGGTCGGGTCGATGCTGATGGGTGCCGCCACGCTGCGTCCGCTCACGACTCCGGCGCTGCATGCCGTCGTCGCGGGCGACGCCGGCGCGGCGTACGGCAAGCTCGGGCTCGCGGTGGTGCCGCTGCTCGTCCCGCCCGGCCTGCTGCTGTTCGACTCCCTCCTCGGCCGCCCGGTCCGCCCCACGGCGGCGCTGGCGGGGATGCTCGTCCTCGTCCTCCTCACCTTCGTCCGGATGGCGCGGCTGCTGCGGTCCGAGAGCGAGGCCCGCTCCGAGCTGGCGCTGGCGCGGGACACCGCGGTCGCCGCCTCGCGTGCCAAGTCGGAGTTCCTCGCCACCATGAGCCACGAGATCCGCACGCCGATGAACGGCGTCATCGGGCTCACCGAGCTCCTGCTCGCCACCGATCTCGATGCGCGCCAGCGGGAGTACGCCGAGGGGCTGCGCACGGCGGGCTCGGCACTGCTCACGGTCATCACGGACGTCCTCGACTTCTCGAAGATCGAGGCCGGCCACCTGGAGCTGGAGACGATCGCCTTCGATCCCGAGCAGGTGCTGGCCGAGGTCGTCGGGCTCGCCGCCGAGCCCGCGCAGGAGAAGCACCTGGCGCTGTCGTGCGACTGCTCCCCCGACGTGCCCGTCGAGCTCCGGGGCGACCCAGCCCGACTGCGGCAGGTGCTGCTCAACCTCGTGGTCAACGCCGTGAAGTTCACCGCGACCGGTGAGGTGGTCGTGCGCGCGCTGCTCGAGTCGCGCTCGCAGGACGACGTGGTCGTCAGGTTCGAGGTGTCCGACACCGGGATCGGGATCGACCCGGAGGCCCGCAGCCGCCTCTTCGAGCCGTTCTCGCAGGCCGACTCCTCGACGACCCGCCGCTTCGGCGGGACCGGCCTCGGGCTCGCCATCTGCCGACAGCTGGTCGACGCGATGGACGGGACGATCGGTGTCGACAGCGAGCTCGGTCTCGGCAGCACGTTCTGGTTCTCGGTGCCCTTCCCGGCGGTGGACGATGCGAGAGCGGTGCGCGCTCCCGCGACCACGACTCCAGTGCTCGCTCAGCGGCACGCCGACCTGGCACCGCGACGCGGGCGGGTGCTCGTGGTCGAGGACGGCGAGATCAACCAGATCGTCGCCGAGGGGGTCCTGAGCCGGCTCGGTTTCGAGGTCGACCTGGCCGACGACGGGGTCGCCGGGCTCGAGGCGCTGGAGCGCACGACGTACGACGCGGTGCTGATGGACGTGCAGATGCCGGTCATGGACGGCTACGAGGCCACCCGGGAGCTGCGCCGCCGGGAGGGCATGCTGCGGCACACCCCGGTCATCGCGATGACCGCGGGTGCCCTTCCCGGAGACCGCGAACGCTGCCTGGCGGCGGGCATGGACGACTACGTCGCGAAGCCCATCTCGCCGACCGAGCTGGCCGATACCCTCGACCGATGGGTGCCCGTCCACTGACCTCGACCGGCGTCGTCTTCCGTCCCCAGTCGCCTCCCGAGGACCTGCGCGCCGTGGTCGAGGCCGTCGACGGCTCCGGCGTCGACGAGCTGTGGCTCTGGGAGGACTGCTTCCTCGAGGGCGGCCTGACCACGGCGGCGGCCGCGCTCGCGTGGTCGTCCCGGGTGCGCGTCGGCGTCGGGCTGCTGCCGGTGCCGCTGCGCAACCCGGCGCTCGCCGCGATGGAGATCGCCACGCTGGCCCGGCTCTTCCCGGACCGGCTCACCGTCGCGCTGGGCCACGGCGTGCAGGACTGGATGGGCCAGGTCGGCGCCCGCGCCGACTCACCGATGACGCTGCTGCGCGAGCACACCGAGGCCGTCCGCGACCTGCTGCGCGGCGAGACCGTGTCGGTGTCCGGGAGCTACGTCCGGCTCGACGAGGTTGCCCTCGACTGGCCGCCGCCGACACGGCCACGGCTCCTGCTGGGCGCGCGCGGCCCTCGCACGGTGGCGCTGGCCGGCGAGGTCTCCGACGGCGTGCTGCTCGACTCTGTCACCGACCCCGACGTCGTACGCGGGGCCCGTGCGGCGGTCGGCCCGAAGTCCCATGTCGCCGCCTACACCGAGGTGGCGCCCGACGCCGCCGACGTCCGCGGCTGGATCGACGAGCTCGGCGCGGCCGGCGCCGACACCGTGGTGCTCCAGGCGCCGGGCGACGCCCCCGACCCGCGTCCTCTGCTCGGGCTCTTCGGCTGATCGATCTCACTGTCGGCGGCCCGCCGTACCGTCTGACCATGACCGAGACGAAGGCAGAGAAGAAGAAGGCGTTCCTGGTCGTCGACCTCCAGCGGGGCGTGCTGGCCGACGACGGCACCTGGGACGCCGACGGCGTGGTGTCGCGGGTCGCCGGCCTGGTCGACAGGGCCCGGGCCGCCGAGGTGCCGGTGGTGTGGGTCCAGCACAACAGCGGCGAGCTCGTCGCTGAAGAGGAGCCGTGGCAGCTGGCCCATGGCCTGGAGCCGGCCGGCGAGGAGCCGGTCGTGCAGAAGCGGTACGGCGACTCCTTCGAGGAGACCGACCTCGCCGACGTGCTGTCCCGCCTGGGCGCCGACCACCTCGTGGTCGCCGGTGCGCAGACCGACGCCTGCATCCGGTCGACGATCCACGGGGCGCTCGTGCGCGGCTACGACGTCACGCTCGTGTCCGACTGCCACACGACCGGCGAGATCCCGGCGCAGTACACCGGCGGCGAGCTGATCTCGGCGCGCACCAAGATCAACTTCACCAACACCTACGCGAGCTGGATGATGGACTACCCCGGCCGGTCGGGCACGACTCAGCCGTCGGGCGAGGTCGAGTTCTGACCGGTTCTGGTTGAGGTCTCAAGCGTCCGCGGAGATGGCCGATGGATGAGGTATGACCACCTCCGTCGACACCCAGACCTCGGTCGCGCACTGGCTCGACGACTTCCGCGCCTGCCTGGCCGGCACCCACGGCCCCGCGTGGCGGGCCCGCGCCGAGCGGGAGCTGCGCTCCACCAGCACCGCCCTGGCCAGCGACCGGCAGCGCGCCGCGTCCTGGCGACGTACCCGCGAGGAGATCATCGGGTCCGCGGCCTGACCACCGGCTGGTTGCCGCACGGGCGCCGCTCGTGGCGCGGCCGACAGACTGGGTCGGGAAGCGGCGTCGTGTGAGAGTCAGGTGCGCCGCGCCACGAGGATCGTGACGTCGTCGCGCTGACGACGGGCGTGGTCCCGGACCGCCGACCGCATCCGCGTCGTGATCAGGTCGGGTGCACCGTCGGCGCCGTCCCGCAGCACCGCCGCGACGCCGTCGGTGCCGAACTCAGCACCCGTCTCGTCACGGGCCTCCAGCAGCCCGTCGGAGAAGGCGACGAGCAGGTCGCCGGCGCGGAACGGGCACGCGGCGACCGACCAGGTCCCCTCGGTGATCACTCCGCTCACGAGAGGACCGGTCGGACCGAGCTCGGTCACCCCGTCGGCACTGACGACGCACGGCGGCGGGTGGCCGGCGTTGACGTAGTCGATGCGGTCCGCCCCGGGGTCGACGAGCGCGACGAAGATGGTCGCGAACAGCTCCGGCTCGCCGGCCAGGCCGTCCCGGACCGCTGCGAGCACCTCGGGGGCGGCGGTCCGCTGGAGCATCGTCGACAGTGCGCTCTTCAGCCGCAGCCCGACGACGGCCGCCTCGTGCCCGTGCCCGGAGACGTCGCCGAGAACCACCGCGGTCCGCCCGCCGTCGAGGCGCACGATGTCGAGGAAGTCACCGGCGAGCACGCCCTCGGCGGACTCGATCTGGGCGGCGACCTCGAGCCCCGGACCGGGCGGTGAGAGCCGGGAGAGCGCCGCCTGCAGGGCCCGGACGGCGGGCTCGCCGAGGACCAGCGCCTCCGACGCGCGCCGGCTCGCGTCCAGCTCGTCGAGCAGGTGCCGGCGCATGGTGTCGACGTCGTCCGCGACTTCGGAGATCTCGCGCGGCCCGCTCCCCTGCACCGCGTGGTGGAGCTCGCCCTGCGCCACGGACCGGCTGCTGCGGCCGAGCTCCGCGAGCGGACGCAGCACCGCGCGACTGAACGCGCCGGCCCCCGCCAGGATGGTCGCGAGGAAGGCGACGACGGTCAGCGCGAGCAGCACCGACAGCCGCCGCAGCAGGGAGTCCGCTCGCCTCGACGCATCGTCCTGCTCGGCGCGGACCGCCTCGTCCGCCCGCTCGTGGGCGGCCCGGACCTGGTCGAAGAGCCGGCGCCCGTCGCCGGACCCGACGAGCTCCACCGCGCCCTCGCGGTCACCGCTGCGGGCCGCGGCGAGCTCGGGCTCCGCGGCGGCGCTCAGCCACGCCCGGTGCGCCTGGTCCATCGCCGCGACCCGCTCCCGGACCACCGGCGACACCTGGCCGTCCAGGTCGTCCAGCGTCTCGTCGATCCGGGGCGCGGCCTCGTCGTACGGCTCGAGGAACTCCGAGCGCCCGGTCAGGATGTAGCCGCGCTCCGCGGTCTCCTGGTCGACGTAGAGCGCCAAGATCGTGCTCAGCTCCACGCGCGCCGGGTTGAGCTCGTGCTCCAGGCGGTCTTGCACGACCACGAACTGCCGGACGGTCACCGCGAGCAGGACGCCGACGACCACGGAGAGCAGCACCACCAGCGCCGACACGACGCGCACCACCGCGCGGGCGGAGTACGGCGGTCGACGGGCGGGCACGCGCGAATTCAACCACCGCGCGCGGCGGCCCACGCCCGGACGCCGGGTCAGTCACCCGTTCAGGCGAACGCGAGGCCCGACGACCGGTCAGGCGCCGAGCCGCTCCGCGAGCTCGACCAGCGATGCCGCCTCGACGTCGGGCGGGCGGAAGTGGCCGGGGTACGGCGCGCTGCCGCGGTTGATCCACGCGCTCGCGAGCCCCGCGCGGGAGGCACCGTCGATGTCCCACGGGTGGACCGCGACCAGCATCGCCGCAGCTCGCTCGACGCCGCACGAGGACACGGCGTACTCGTAGGCGCGGGCGGAGGGCTTCCACACGCCTGCCTCCTCGACGCTGAGCAGCCGCTCGAACCCGTCCGCGACGTCCCCCCGGGCCAGCAGCCGCTCGGCGATCGCGGACGAGCCGTTGCTCAGCGTCACCAGCCGGAGGCCGAGGCCACGCAGCGCCCGGACGCCGTCGGGTACGTCGTCGTGTACGTCGAGCTCCTGCAGGCCGGCCAGGACGTGCTCGACGGCGTCATCGAGGCTCGTCGTCAGCTCCCGTCCGGTCAGCACGGTGCGCAGCACGTCGGCGCCGATCTCGGAGAACGGTGCCTGCTCTCCCGCGACCGCGAGCGCGAAGCCGTCCCGCAGGAGCGTGGCGAACCAGGCCGCCGCCACCTCTCCCGGGACGCCGACGTCCTCGAAGCGCGCCCCCATCGGCGACATGTCGGACAGCGTCTCGTTGACGTCGAAGACCAGCAGCTCCACGCACCGTGGGTACCCGTTCGCGCGCGAGACAACGGCGAGGACGAGGACGGCGGCACGCCGCGTCGTGGCGGCGTACCACGAGGAGATCCTCGGGTCCGCGGCCTGATCTCAGCTCCGACGATGCGGTGTCGCGCGCCGAGCGACGACCGCGAAGGCCGGCCCGTTGGGATGGTCGGGCTGGTCGAACCCGGTCTCGACGTCGTCGTACCCGAGCGTCCGCAGCGCGGCCAGGATGTCGTCGCGCTCGAGCCAGTTCGCGTAGGTCGCCCCGCCACCGGAGAAGCCGCCCCACCCGAGTGCCTCCAGGTAGTCGCGCCGGTGCAGCGTGTAGGTCCGGTCGTCGCGCACCACCGTGTCGGGAGGTCGGCTGAACTGCCGCGCGATCGGCGCGGCCCCGATGATCGCGGCGTCGTAGTAGTGCGTCCAGAGGACGAGCGCGTCGGCGACGGATGCGACCAGCTCGAGCAGCCGGAGCGGGTCGATCATGTGGTAGAGCACCCCGCTCGCGAGCACGACGTCGTACGACGGCCGGTCCCGCTCGAGGTAGGCGACGAAGTCGCCGCGCAGGAACCTGCTCCGCTGCAGCCCCATGATCTCCTTGGTGACCAGGCACTTCAGGTAGGACCTGCTGTTCGCCTCGACGGCCGTGACGGTGGCGCCGGCCCGCTCGAGCATGGTCGTGTGCCCGCCCTCGAGCGGCCCCAGCTCGAGGACCGACCTGCCCTCGACGCCGCCGAGCCGGTCGATGGCCCAGGCGATCCGCGCGTCCTCGAAGAGGGCAGCGTGTCCACCGGAGTCACCGTTCCCGGCCGGGAACGTCGACGACCACTCGCCGGCGAAGATGTCGATCGCGAGCTGGGGTGTCGGCGCCTCGGAGGCGTAGCCGTCCAGGATCGGAGGCACCGCCGGCACCTCGGTGGTCGACGGCCGGGACCCTGCGCGCGACGGGTGTCGACTCAGCCGAGATCTGGACACGACGAACCTCCTCGTGGAGCGCCCGATCGTGGCACACGGAGTCGGCGCCGAGCAACGGCGCCGGAGCGCGCCACGTGACCTGCAAGGAGCAGTCTCTCCGCATCGAGCAGGTCGCGCCGCCGAGGGAGGCCGCAGACGATGGGAGCGGCTGCGAACGAGTTCCTCACACTCACCCGTTCCGGATGAGGCCGAAGCGCCCTCGATCTGGAGAACTGGGTCCATGACGACCGAACCGCGCGCCGCCAGCCGCACCATCATCGAGCAGCAGGCGCACCTCGAGTCAATCCTCCCGTTCGCCGACACCCAGGACTTCGAGGACGCCCGGCGCGGCCTGATCGCCCCGATCGAGCAACCCGTCGTCGCCGAGGACGGCACGGTGCTGTGGGACAACTCGACCTACGACTTCCTCGAGGGCGAGCGACCGGACACCGTGAACCCGAGCCTGTGGCGGCAGTCGCAGCTCGCAGCGATCGACGGCCTGTTCGAGGTCGTCCCTGGCGTCTACCAGGTCCGCGGCATGGACCTGTCCAACACCTCGATCGTCGAGGGCGACGAGGGCGTCATCATCTTCGACACCCTGCTGTCCGTCGAGACCGGCGCGGCCGCCCTCGCCCTCTACCGGAAGCATCGCGGCGACCGGCCGGTCAAGGCAGTCGTCATCACGCACTCGCACGCAGACCACTTCGGCGGCATCAGGGGATTCGTGACGCAGGAGCAGGTCGACGCGGGCGAGGTGCGGATCTTCGCTCCGGAAGGATTCGTCGAGCACGCCGTCGCGGAGAACGTCTACGCCGGCACGGCGATGAACCGGCGTGCCGCCTACATGTACGGCGCCGCGCTGACGCGCGGACCCCGGGGCGGAGTCGGCGCCGGGCTCGGCCAGACCATCTCGACCGGGACGGTCTCGCTGATGGAGCCGACCGACATCGTCACCGAGACCGGACACGAGGAAACCGTCGACGGCGTACGGATGGTGTTCCAGATGGCCCCCGACACCGAAGCACCGTCGGAGTTCCTGATCTACCTGCCCGACTTCAAGGCGCTGTGCGCGGCCGAGGACGCCACGCACAACCTGCACAACGTCCTCACGCTCCGAGGTGCGGTCGTTCGCGACCCGCACGGCTGGTCGAAGTACCTCACCGAGACCATCGACCTCTTCGGGGCCGAGGTCGAGGTCGTCTTCGCCTCGCACCACTGGCCGACGTGGGGCAACGAGCGGGTCGTCGAGTTCCTCTCGCTCCAGCGAGACCTCTACGCCTACCTGCACGACCAGACCCTCCGGATGCTCAACCAGGGCCTGGTCGGACCCGAGATCGCCGAGCAGATCCAGCTGCCGCCGGCCCTCGAGAACGCCTGGAGCACCCGTGGCTACTACGGCTCGGTCAGCCACAACGTGAAGGCGATCTACCAGCGCTACCTGGGCTGGTTCGACGGCAACCCCGCCCACCTGTGGGAGCACCCGCCGGTCGAGCGGGCGAAGCGGTACGTCGAGCTCGCCGGCGGCATCGACGCTGCCGTGTCCGCGGCACGCCGTGCGTTCGACGAGGGCGACTTCCGCTGGGCGGCCGAGATCGGCAACCACGCGGTCTTCGCCCAACCCGACCACCAGGCCGCCCGTGACATCCTCGCCGACACCTACGAGCAGCTCGGCTACGGCTCCGAGAACGGCACCTGGCGCGACTTCTACCTCTCCGCCGCGACCGAGCTGCGCAACGGCCAGTTCGGGACGCCGACCGAGACGAACGCGCCTGACGTCGTCGCCCAGCTCACCCCCGAGATGCTCTTCGACGCCCTCGCGATCCAGATCGACGGACCGGCGGCGTGGGATGAGAACCTCAGCATCGACGTCGTGCTCACCGACGCCGACGAGCGCTACCGGGTGCGGCTCGCCAACGGCGTGCTGACCTACAGTGCGCGGCCGCAGCGCGGTGACGCCGACACGATCGTCAGAACGACGCGACGGGCACTGCCCGCTCTTGCCACCGGCAACCTCGCCCAGACCGGGATCGAGGTGACCGGCGACGAGTCGGCCATCGGCCGCCTTCTCGGGGTGCTGCGACCCGGCGACAAGAACTTCTCGATCGTCACTCCGTGACCCGCGACGCCATCGGGTGGTGGCTGCGAGCCAGGCTGACTCGGACGTCGGCGGGCTGAGACCTCGACGAGACCGATGAAATCGCGGCCGTGGTCAGGTCTGAGCGAGCGCTGACGAGATCAGATCCACCCCCAGACCGAGAAGGAATCCGCGATGACGAAACCCACCGACGTGTGGCTCACGACCGACGAGGTCATCGACCGCTTCAACCGGGCGTTCCAGGAGCGGGACGCCACACTCCTCGTGGACATCATCGCCCCCGACTGCGTCATGGAGAGCGTCCAGCCGGCACCCGACGGCACCCGCGACGAGGGCTACGAAGCTTCGTTCAGCTCGTGGAAGGCACTCATCGACGACACCACCAGTCACTTCGAGGTCGAGGACGTCCACACCGGCGACGAGTGGGCGCTCATCCGCTGGCGCTACGTGTGGGGTCCAGGCCACGACGACTCGGTCCGTGGCGTGAACGTCATGCGCGTGGTCGACGGCAAGATCGTCGAGGCCGCCGGCTACTCGAAGACCGCGCCGGTCGTCGCCGCCCTGGATAGCTGAGGAGACCGGTTGACCACCATCCGGGCCAATCGGGTCGCGCTGGGCATCGAGTCCTTCGGTGACGAGGACGCACCACTCGTGCTGCTCGCGGGCGGGACGACGATGCTCTCCTGGCCCGACTCGCTGTGCGAGCGCCTCGCCGCCGCCGGGCGTCGCGTCGTGCGCTACGACCTGCGCGACAGCGGCGAGTCGACGACCGCGGACCCGACGGCGCCCACCTACACCCTGCGCGACCTCGCCGCCGACGCGGCGGCCCTCGTCGACGTCCTCGGCGGCGGAGCGGCGCACCTTGCGGGGGTCGGCGTCGGCGGGATGGTCGCCCAGATCGCCGCGCTCGACCATCCCGGCGCGTTCTCGGCGCTCACGCTGGTCGGCACCCGGCCGGTTGCGCCCGGCAGGGTCGACGCCGACCTTCCCGACCACGACCAGGAGATGACGAAGCGCCTGTTCGCGCTCCCGATGCCCGACTGGGCCGACCGCGAGGCCGTCGCGGCGTTCGGCGCCGCCCGCGCGGAGATCCGTGGCGACGACCCCGTTGCCGCACGCGCGACCGCGGCGCGCATCTGGGACCGCACACCCGAGACCGCACCGCCGGTCCAGATGGCGAACCAGGTCGGCGTGGTCTTCGCCAGGCTCGACTGCAAGCCCCGCTGGCGCGAACGCCTACCCGAGATCGAGGTCCCCACGCTCGTCGTCCACGGCCGCCGGGACCGGTTCTTCCCCGTCGGCAACGGCGAGGCGATCGCACGCGCCATCCCCCGGGCACGGCTCCTCGTCCTCGAGGAAGCGTCCACTGCGATCCCCGATGCTGCGGCCGGCGCGATCGCCGAGGCCATGGTCACGCTGGAGTAGCGGGCGACGTGTGCCGCGCCGGCGCGGCATCCGTGCCGCCGCGGGCGGGGCCGCCTGAGCACGCAACCTTCCACGGCGATCGAATGGTTGCTGACTCACCGCCGACCGGGGCTGCCGTGCTGCGGGCAGGGCTTCGCTCATGGAGCTCCGGACGATGCTCCCCGTACGCCGCGGTTCGCTACATGTCGCGGGACCCGGCCTCGAGCCCAATCATCCTCAGCCGCGCCGCTCGCGACGGCATCGCGGGCGGCGCGGTTGACGCCGATGAGGGTCGCGGATGCCGGTCCGCACCAGTCGCCGGTCATCACACCGCGTAACCCGTGCCGGTGGATGCGGCGGCCGACAAGGAGACCGACGCAGGCGGCGACCAGTTGCGCGAGGGTGAAGGCGCCCACGACGGCGGTCGTGGGCCAGCCGGTGTCGTCGCTGATGGACGGGGCGAGCACCGGGAAGGCGTAGTACAAGATCCCGCAGGACACGATCTCGGTCGCGCACAGCACGACCGTGACCCGGCACAGCGCGGCGCGCGGGAGCCCTCGGTCGAGAGTGACCGCGGGCTCCGCGCTCCCTGTCGTCGGGTGCACCGAGCGCGACTCAGCCGCAGCTGGGGCCGCAACCGCCAGCTACCGCGCCCGTCTCCTCCGACGGGCCAACCTGTGCAACCGAAGTGCCGGCGGGGGCGCCGATGGTGATGAGTTCCGGCTCCGCGGACGTCCCGCAGCAGCCGCCGTCGGCGGGTGCACCGTCGAAGAGTCCGGAACCACCGCAGACCCCGGTGTCCGGCAGCACCAGCTCGACCCGGTCGGCAGCCTCCTGATCGCCAGCGATCTCGGCGACGATGCTGCGGACCTGCTCGAACCCGGTCATCGCCAGGAAGGACGGGGCGCGGCCGTAGGACTTCATCCCGGCCAGGTACAGGCCCGGCTCAGGCTGGCGAAGCCGGTCCGCCCCATGCGGCGAGACACTTCCACAGGAGTGCCAGGCCGGGTGGATCTCGCCGGCGAGCTGGGTCGGGGCGTCCAGCTCACCGTCGAGGTCGAGCTGAACCT
The DNA here is from genome assembly GCF_029210375.1 of Nocardioides sp. YIM 152315. Taxonomy (GTDB): domain Bacteria; phylum Actinomycetota; class Actinomycetes; order Propionibacteriales; family Nocardioidaceae; genus Nocardioides. The sequence goes on from NZ_JARGER010000025.1 coordinate 48,146, forward strand.
GGCTGAGCCAGGAGTGGTCGGGGCGGAACCCGGTGACCACGATGACCTCGTCGACGCCATCGACGACCTTGCCGTCGGCACTCGGAGCGTCGCCGGCGCCGAGGTCGGCGAACGAGGTCAGCCGCAGCCGGCCGTCCTCGGACAGCTCGACGTCGCTGGTACGGAACGAGGTCACGACGGTGACCGCGCCGTCCGTCACGGCGCGCTTGGCGCTGCTGCCGAGCGCGCCGCGCTGCTCGAGCTGATCATTGTCGCCGCCTCCGAACGCGTCGTCGGTGCCTGGACGGCGAACCAGCCAGATCACCCTGGTCTCGAGCTGCTCCTTTGCCAGGGCGCCGAGGCCGACCAGGACGTTCTGGGCCGAGGCTCCAGCGCCGGCCACCGCGACGCGCTTCCCGGCGTACCGGGTGGCGACTGCCGGATCGGTGAAGTCGGGGATGCCGTAGGTGATGCGCTCGGCGTGCTCGTTCTCACCGGCCGCCGGATAGCCGTCTCCACCGAGCCAGTTCTGGTGGGTCCAGGTGCCGGAGGCGTCCACGAGGGACGCGGAGTTCAACCGGGTGCGGGCACCAGCGGGGGCTTGGGTGTGGATGGTGAACGGCAGCTGCTCGCGGTCGGCGGCGACCAGCCGGTCCCGGCCGTAGCGGGCGACCCCGACCACGCGCTGGCCGTAGCGGATCTCGACCTCGTCGGTTGCCTCGAGGGCCGCCGCGAGAGGGGCGAGGTACTGCTCGACCCACTCGACTCCGGTGGGGTAGCCGTCCGGGTCCGGAGATGTCCACCCGGTAGCGGCTAGCAGCTCCTCGGCGACCGGGTCGATCAACTCGCGCCACGGCGAGAAGAGCCGCACGTGACCCCACGCGCGCACCGAGGCACCAGCGGAGTCGCCGGCCTCGAGAACGACCGTCGGAAGTCCGCGCGACTGAGCCTGCGCTGCGGCGGCCAGGCCGATCGGGCCGGCGCCGACCACGACCAGTGGTAGGTCTGGGCTGGGGGTCAAGGCGGACGAAGCGGAGGGGGTGCTCATGGTGACTCCTGGCGACGGATGGACACTTCATCGACAACGGTCGATGAAGCAGGACTGTATCGAGCAGCGTCGATCTGCGCAACCATCGATATATGTCGATGAAGAGGGTAGGCTGCGACTCATGAGCGTCGACACCACGCCACCCGCCGGCCGCGTTGAGCTCCCGCTCGCTGACGGCGACACGGACTGCGCCGACTCACGCAGCTTCCCGGCGACCGCTCCTTTCACGCTGGGCGAGGACGCGGCCGCGACGTACGCCGAGTGGTTCGCGACGCTGTCGGATGCGACGCGCGTCCGTCTGCTGCACGCGGTGTCGACGGCACCGACCGGTCACATGCGGGTCGGAGACCTCGCCGTAGAGCTCGGCATCAGTCAGTCGACGACCTCCCACCATGTCCGCAAGCTCGCCGAGGTCGGCTTCGTCGCCGTCGACAAGGTCGGCACCTCCTCGGTCGTCAGCGTCAACCCGGCCTGCTGCACCGGCCTGCCGCACGCCGCCGACGTGGTCATGGGGACCCTCGCGTCGGCCCCGTGCTGCCCCGAGGACCTCCCCGCCGACGTCACGACCCGCGCCCTGGTCGACGACGACCTCCCGGTCGTGCGCGACATCTACGCCGAAGGCATCGCCACCCGCAACGCCACCTTCGAGACCCGAGTCCCATCGATCTCCGCGCTGGCGAAGAAGTGGCTCCCCGGCCACGCGTGGGTCGCCGAGCTCGACATCGACGGACACCAGCAGGTCGTCGGGTGGACGGGGACGTCGCCGACCTCCACTCGCGCCTGCTACGCCGGAGTCGGGGAGACCAGCGTCTACGTGACCGAGGCGGCCCGCGGTCGCGGCGTCGGCAAGACGCTGTTGCACCGCCAGGTCACCGAGGCCGACGCCGGGGGGCTCTGGACCCTGCAGACCTCGATCTTCCCCGAGAACCGGGCCTCACTCGCCCTGCACCACTCCGCCGGCTACCAGACCCTCGCCGTTCGCTCCCGCATCGCACAGCTCGACGGCGTCTGGCGCGACACCGTCCTGCTCGAACGCCGCCGCGAGAGCGACTGACCTGGGTCCGGCCCGGCCACGTTCCTCATGCAGACGCTGATGCGCAGCCGCCTCATGGCGAAGCTGCGCCGCCTGCCGGGCTACGACCGCTGCGACGGAGAGGACTCCGCGAGCTGACCTGCTGCCGACAGCAGATCGCCGCACGTCCTCCCCGCCCACCCGCGGCGCGTTTCCGCGCCGCCACTCCTCCGGAGCGCACCCATGGCCCGACCCACGCACCCCAGCATGTCCACCCATCGTCCCCACCGATGGCAGTACCCGAGTGCCGTCATGCTCGTCGCCGCCACCGCCTGCTGGGGCACCGGCACCGTCGTCACCAAGCAGGTCCTCGACGACATCGACCCACTCGCCCTGCTCCCGATGCAGCTGGCAGCCAGCTGCCTGTTCCTCCTCGCTGCCTGTGGACTGGCGCGGACGAAGATCACCTGGACACCCGACACGAGGCGACTGACTGCACTGGGCATCCTCAACCCGGGAATCGCCTACGCGCTCGGTCTCCTCGGCCTCGCGACGATCACCGCCAGCATGTCCGTCCTGCTCTGGGCGGCCGAGCCCGTCCTCATCGTGGTCCTGGCCGCCGCGCTGCTTCGCGAGCACATCTCGGCGGCCCTCGCAGCGGGACTCGGGGTCTCGGTCGTCGGCGTGGTCCTCGTGGTCTACCAACCAGGCGCTGCCGGTGCCGCGAGAGGCATCGCCCTTACCCTGGCTGCGGTCGCCGCGTGCGCCCTGTACAGCGTCCTGACGCGGCGGTTGCTCGTCGACGACGCCTCGCTGCCGGTGGTCCTGCTCCAACAGGCAGCGGCGCTCGGATTCGCGCTCGCGCTGGCGGTCGGGGCCGGACTGGCGGGTTGGCAAGAGTGGTGGCCTGCGGAGATCTCACCGGGGGTCGCCGTGGCGTCCGCGGCTTCCGGGATCCTGTACTACGGGGCCGCCTTCTGGTTCTACCTCGCCGGCCTGAGGCAAGTTCCCGCCTCCGTGGCCGGATCGTTCCTGCCGCTCATCCCGGTCTTCGGCGTAGCAGCCGGCCTCGTCGCCGGTGAACGGCTTGGCAGCGCTCAGTGGGTGGGCGCGGCCTTGGTGGTCGCAGGCACCGTGCTCGTCGCTCGTCGAGCCCGCTAGGCCGAGGCCGAAGCGCCGTGTTCACCCGGTGTTCGCCCCGCCGGCTCGCGCTCAGACATAGATGGATGTAAGTGTCCACGTATGTCGATGTCTGGTTCCCGGGCCTGCAACCCCGACGACGTGCTGGCGTGCTGCACTCCGCTCGCTCGAGAGCCCATGAGCGCCGAACAATCGGCCCACGTGGTGCCGCTTCTCAAGGCGCTCGCGGACCCGGTGCGGCTCCGGCTGATGTCGATGGTGCTCTCGCACGAGAACGCCGAGGCGTGCGTGTGCGACCTGCTGCCCGCCTTCGACCTGTCACAGCCCACGATCAGCCACCACCTCAAGGTGCTGCACGAGTCCGGGCTGCTGAACCGCGAGAAGCGCGGCGTCTGGGTCTACTACCAGGCCCGCCCCGCTGCGATGGAAGCGATGGCGACCCTCTTCACCACCGCCGGTCTCTCTCTGCCCGCGACCGCCCAGCGGGTGGGGGCCGGAGCATGAGCGAGCTGTCCCAGGACACCGACCGCACGGCCCCGGATGGCGCGACGGCGGACGACGCGGCCGTCCTCCAGCGCCTCTCGGTGCTCGACCGGTTCCTGCCGGTCTGGATCATCGCCGCGATGGTCATCGGGCTGGTGCTCGGCCGGTCGGTCGACGGTCTCGACGACGCACTGTCAAGGGTCGAGGTCGGGTCGGTGTCACTCCCGATCGCGATCGGGTTGCTCGTGATGATGTACCCCGTCCTGGCCAAGGTCCGCTACGACGAGCTCGGCCACGTCACCGGCGACCGGAGGCTCCTGGTCTCCTCGATCGTCCTGAACTGGGTCGTCGGGCCTGCGGTGATGTTCGCCCTGGCCTGGCTACTTCTGCCTGACCTGCCCGAGTACCGCACCGGGCTCATCATCGTCGGGCTGGCCCGCTGCATCGCGATGGTGCTGATCTGGAACGACCTCGCGTGCGGCGACGGCGAGGCGGCGGCGATCCTGGTCGCGCTCAACGCGGTCTTCCAGATCATCGCGTTCGCCGGCCTCGGCTACTTCTACCTCGAGCTGCTGCCCGGCTGGCTCGGGCTCGGCCAGACCGGCCTCGACGTGTCGGTGTGGGGCATCGGGAAGTCCGTGCTGATCTTCCTCGGCATCCCACTCCTCGCCGGGTTTCTGACCCGCACGCTCGGCGAGCGGGTCAAGGGTCGGGCTTGGTACGAGTCCCGGTTCCTGCCGAAGATCGGACCCACCGCGCTCTATGGGCTGCTGTTCACCATCGTCATCCTCTTCGCCCTCCAGGGCGACACCATCACCAACCGGCCCCTGGACGTCGCCCGGATCGCCGTACCGCTGCTGGTCTACTTCGCCCTGATGTGGACCGGGTCGTTCTTCCTCGGCTACCGGCTCCGGATGACGTACCCGCGGACCACGGCGCTGGCGTTCACCGCCGCCGGGAACAACTTCGAGCTCGCCATCGCGGTCGCGATCGGCGTCTTCGGGGTCGCCTCCGGCGAGGCGCTCGCCGGAGTCGTCGGGCCGCTCATCGAGGTCCCCATCCTCGTCGCCCTGGTGTATGTCGCCCTCTGGGCGCGGCGCCGGTACTACCCGTCCGACAGAAGCCGAGGAGCTCTCTCGTGACACCTGAACTCGACCGGGACCCCGCCGCTCGCTGCGCACGGACTTCACTGGGTGGCACCTGCTCGAGCCCGCTCAACTGCTGCACCGCATCGCCGAAGCCCTGACACCGGAGTTCGACGGCATCTTCGGCCCCGAGACGACCTACGCCTACGTCGCCGACGCCTACGAGCGCATCGCCCACGAAGCCCGCATCTAGACCTAACTGCCCACCCTCACCGCCCAGATCGCGCACACCGCACTGGTCGAACAATCCCGCACCCAGAAGGACATCCACATGACCACCACCCCTGAGGTCCTCTTCGTCTGCGTCCACAACCAGGGCCGCTCGCAGATGGCCGCCGCGCTCCTCAACCACCACGCTGCCGGGCGCGTCCACGTCCGCTCCGCCGGCTCCGCCCCGGCCGACTCCGTCAACCCGGCCGTCGTCGAGGTCATGGCCGAGGTCGGGCTCGACATCTCGCAGGAATTCCCCAAGAAGCTCCTCACCGAGGACGTCGCCGCCTCCGACGTCGTCATCACCATGGGCTGCGGCGACGCCTGCCCCATCTTCCCCGGCAAGCGCTACGAGGACTGGGCGCTCACCGACCCCTCCGGCAAGGGTCCCGACGCAGTACGAGCCATCCGCGACGAGATCGACCAACGCGTCCAGAAGCTCCTCGAAAAGCTGCTCACCGACGCCGTCTAACCGGGGCAGTCACCCGAGCCGGCTCTCCCACGGACAGGCCGAGCACGACCCTGGAGACCTACAGGCACCCTGACCGTCCGCCGAGGACAGGACCAGGAGGGCCGCCGCAACCCTCACCGAGGAAGTCCTCGTCGCTGACGGGGGCAAGAACGGGGCAAGAAGGGTCGATGAGCTGACCTGGGCCTTTACACGTTGAAGCGGAACGATCACGCGGGGTTTTGGCCGTTGTTGGTCATCGCCGGTCGCTGCCGAAAAACACGGTCTGACCTGCGCAAACGCGTTCTCGAGACCGTTGGACGTCGTCGGTGAGAATCGGTCTCGGCCGAACTTCTTGCGGACTATTTGCGGACCGCTGGACCTCAGTCGTCGACGTCCAGCTCGAGGATCTCGCTGGCGATCTCGGACGGGAACAGCGTCGACCAGATGATCTCGCCCGAGCCAGGATTCATCTCGGCAAGGGGCGACGGTTCGGGCTGCCAGTCTTCGGGCGCAACTCCCGGGACGCAGTCGAGAAGCAATGCGAACATCTGCGGGTCCGGCACTCCCTCGGCAATGATCGCGAGGTAGGCCTCGTGGCCGTTCTCTGCCCGGACGAGAGCCTTGATCCGATGATTGCGGAACTCGGCGACTGCAAGGCTGCCGCTCTTCAGGGACATCGCAACGAGGCGGATGACGATGCTCTTCATCTTGCGACGCCACGCGACGGCCTGTTCTGCAGCGAGGCGCTTCCAGTCCCACTCCGCCGGGAGCAGGTGGTCCGAGGAGACGGTCTTCCCCGTCGTGCACTCTCGCTGCAGCGTGGCGTAGAAGTCGCGCTGGGCGCTGTCCGCTTGACGCCGGCCAGCGGCCCCGATCCACCATGCCCCTCGGCTCGGGCGCACCCAGTCCGGGAGATCAACGCCGCGGAGCTCGGTCACTGCAGCCCGACCTTGAACCAGACACGGTCGGTCAGAGAAACGACGCGCTCCGCTCCACCGGCGTCTCGCTGCTCGGGAACAGTCTGAGCACTGACGATGATCGGATGATCGATCTCTTCCAGGCGGACACCGAGGTCGGGCAGCTCGGCCCCCAGATCACCAAGGGAGCGCTTCGTCGGACGCACGCCGATCGGTTCCGAGGTCATGCAGGGAACCTAGCGGCCAGGTCCGACGGTCCAGCCGAAGGCGATGCGTCGGTTACTTCGGCAGTCCGCCGAGGTCGTCGAGCTCTTCGACGCTGAGGCCCGTCATGAGCGACACTGCAGCTGAGTCGGTGCCGTTGAGCTGGCCGAGTGCAGCCTTGATCCCGGCGTTGATCTCATCGCGGTGCGCGTCAATGTACTCACGCACGGCAGCGTCAACGATGTCCTTCTTCGAGCGGGACATGAAGTGAGCTGCGTGCGACACGAGCTCGTCAGTGGCGGCGTCGACCTTGATCGGCGCAGTAGCGGTAGCCATGGGGCTGCCCTCCTTCTCAGGTACCAAAGTACCAGCGCCTACCGTACCGAGCAATACTGAGCCCAACTGCATAGGCTGCCGACTGGGATCGAGTGGCATCGACCCGGACTACGATGGCGTCACAGGCCAGTGACAAGAGGTCCAGGGGACTTCTTCTCGGGCAACCGAGATAGCTGGTCTTCTTCGCTGCCACCCACTGGCTAACCCCAGAAGATCGGGTCGCCGCTCGTCTCAATGTGGTCCAGAAGCGCCTGGACGTTCTTGGTCGGGCGCTTGCGCTGGTACTGGTGGAACTTGAGGTTGCGATCGCGCCAGTAGATCGCCCACAGGCCCGTCGCCTTGGTGTAGCGAGCCGCGCGATCGGCAACCGCGTTTGCTCGCCGACGTCGTCCCACGGCGGGCGCACCTCGACGATGTCGACGTGTCGGTCGGAGACATCGGCCTCGACCTTCAGCTCGTCCCACAGGTGCTCGGGCACCCGCTCACGTGCCCACAGCCGGATGCGGCGCAGGTCAGTCTCTGGAAGTGCCATGACACCAGTCCATAGCGCATAACCTACGAGGCATCATGAACCTCGGGGATGACGCCAACCGCCTTGCCGCGGAGGCGCGCGCCCGCGTATTGATCGACCGACAGCTCACCGAGGCGGGCTGGTCGGTGCAGGACAGCAGGTCGCTTAACCTCTTCGCTGCCCAGGGCGTCGCTCGCCGTGAGGCGACGATGGCGACCGGGCACGGTCGAGCCGACTACCTGCTCTACGTCGACCAGAGGGTCGTCGGGGTGATCGAGGCCAAGCCGGAAGGCACTCCCCTGTCAGGTGTGGAGTGGCAGTCCGCGATGTACGCCGAAGGCCTCCCTGCGGATGTCAGGTTGGCGGCCCAGACCAAGGACGGCCGGCTCCCGTTCGTCTTCGAGGCCAGCGGCACCGAGACCCACTTCACCAACGGCTTCGACCCCGAGCCGCGCGCCCGTCGGATCTTCAACTTCCCGAAGGCGGCCACCCTCGCCAAGACCCTGCGAGGGAAGGACGAGGAACACCCCACCTGGCGGGGCAAGGTCACCGCGATGCCACCGCTGGACACCACTCCCCTACGGCCGGCGCAGATCGAGGCGATCAACGGCGTCGAGCAGAGCCTGCGCGAGCAGCGCTACGACCGGAGCCTGGTGCAGATGGCCACTGGCGCCGGCAAGACCTACGCGGCCGTGACGCTGTCCTACCGGCTGCTGAAGTTCGGCGGCTTCGACCGGATTCTGTTCCTGGTCGACCGCAACAACCTGGCCAAGCAGACCATGGCCGAGTTCGAGAACTACCGCACCCCCGACGACGGCCGCCGCTTCACCGAGCTCTACAACGTCAACCGGCTCAACCGCGGCCCGATGCCGGAGTCGACGGCCCTGGCGATCTCCACCATCCAGCGAGTCTTCAAGGCACTGCGCAACGAGGAGGTCGACGAGAGCGACGACCCCGAGCTGGACGGCTGGGTGCCCGACACTCCGGTCACGGTCGCCTACAACTCCGACATCCCACCGGAGACGTTCGACCTGATCGTTGTCGACGAGGCCCATCGTTCGATCTACGGCCAGTGGCGCGGCGGCCTGGAGTACTTCGACGCCCACGTCGTGGGTCTCACCGCGACCCCCGGCAAGCAGACCTTCGGGTTCTTCAAGCAGAACCTCGTCTCGGAGTACACCTACCCGCAGTCGGTGGCCGACAACGTCAACGTCGACTTCGACATCTACCGGATCAAGACCCAGATCAGCGACCAGGGCTCGACCATCGAGGCCGGCACGGTGGTTCCGAAGGTCGACCGGCGCACCCGTGCCCAGCGCTACGAGGCGCTCGACGAGGACCTCGAGTACACCAGCGGCCAGCTCGACCGCGCAGTGACCGCGACCGACCAGATCCGCACCGTGCTGGAGACATTCCGGGACAAGCTTTTCACCGAGATCTTCCCCGGACGGTCGACCGTGCCGAAGACCCTCATCTTCGCCAAGGACGACGCGCACGCCGAGGAGATCGTCACCCAAGTACGCGAAGTGTTCGGCAAGGGCAACGACTTCGCCGCCAAGATCACCTACACCGCCCGCAACGCCGACCAGCAGCTCGCCGCCTTTCGCACCAGCCCGGCTCTCCGCATCGCGGTCACCGTCGACATGATCGCCACCGGGACCGACGTGAAGCCGCTCGAGTGCGTGTTCTTCATGCGCGACGTGCGCTCGCCGCAGTACTTCGAGCAGATGAAGGGCCGGGGCGCCCGCACCATCCCCTCGGCCGACTTCCAGGCAGTCACCCCCGACGCCAAGCAGAAGACCCGCTTCGTGCTCATCGACGCCATCGGGGTCACCGAGCACGACTTCGTCGAGCCGCCCCTCAACCGAGAGAAGTCCGCCAGCCTCCAGAAGCTCCTGGAGAAGGCCGCCAACCTGACCATCACCGAAGACGAGACGGCAACGCTCGCGTCCCGGCTTGCCGCTCTCGAGCACCAGCTGACTCCTGAGGAGCGCGTCGAGCTCGACGCCGTCGCCGGCGGGTCTGTGCGGAAGGTGGTCCGCCACCTCGTGGATGCGGTCGACCCCGACCGGCAGGCCGAAGCCATCGAGGGTGCCGAAGACCCGGACGCGGTTCGTCAGCAGCTGATCATCGACGCCGTGAAGCCACTCGCATCGAACCCTGACCTGCGGGCACGCATCCTCGAGCTCCGCCGCGTCCACGACCGCGTGGTCGACGAGGTCTCCGCCGACGTACTGCTCGACGCGTACGGCGTGGTCGACACCAGCAAGGCAACGTCCGTCGTCGAGTCGTGGCGCGCCTACCTCGACGAGCACCGCGACGAGATCACCGCCATCCAGCTCCTCACCGAAGCCAAGGAACGGCGGATTTCCTTCAGCGACATCAAGGAGCTGGCCGACCGCATCGCCAGACCGCCCTACAACTGGACGCCCGACATCATCTGGAACGCGTACGTCGCCCTGAATCCCGAGTACGAAGCCTCGGTGGTTGAGGAGGGCGCGCAGCGCCCGTCTCGAAACCACCACCGCACGTTGACCGACCTCGTCTCGCTGGTCCGCTTCACGGTCGGGGTCGACGACAAGCTCGTCCCCTACGTCGAACGAGTGAAGGACAGATACGCCGCCTGGCTGGCCCAGCAGGAGCAGGCCGGCGTGACGTTCACGGACGCAGAGCGTTGGTGGCTCGACAACATGGTCAAGGTCATCGCGAACTCCGCCGGCATCCGCACCGAAGACCTCGACGACGCCCCCTTCATCGAGCGCGGCGGCACCGACGGCGCCCTGCGCGACCTCGGCGACCGCGCCGCCGACCTCATTGCCGAACTGAACTCGGAGCTCACCGCGTGACCTGGCAGCGCGTGCCGCTGAAGGATGTCGGCACCTGGTACGGCGGCGCCACGCCGTCCAAGTCGAACGCCACGTTCTGGACGGGCGGAACAATCCCTTGGCTGTCACCCAAAGACATGGGGCCCGAGGTGCTGACCGAGACCCTGGACCACATCACCCCTGCTGCCGTCGGAGGCTCCTCGGTCAAGCTAGTGCCGGGTGGCTCCGTGGCCGTGGTCGTCAGGTCCGGGATCATCGAGCGAACGATCCCGGTGTCGCTCGTCCCTTTCGATACCACCCTCAATCAGGACATGAAGGCGGTCGAGCCACGACCAGACATCGACCCGCGATGGATCGCGTGGAGTCTACGGGCATTCGAGCGCGAGTTGCTTCGGGAAACGCGAAAGACGGGAACAACAGTCGCCTCCATCGAGTGGCCGCGATTCCAGGCGTTCGAGATCCCCGTCCCTCCGATCGACGAGCAGCGCCGCATCGTCGACCTCTTGGAAGACCACCTCTCCCGCCTCGACGCTGCGAGCCGGGCCATCGCGGAATCGCTAGTCAGGCTCAAGGCGCTACGGGATTCGGCCCTGCTGTCGGTGGTCGCCGACGCGCAGCGACATGGCCAGAGTGAGACCCACTCGCTCGGGGAGCTCGCAAGGGTCAGTAGCGGAATGACCCCGCTTAGGGGCAACAAGGCCTTCTACGACGGCGGCACGATTCCGTGGATCACCAGCGGCGACCTTCACCAAGGTCTGATCACAAAGCCAACGCAGTTCGTCACTCAGAGAGCCCTCGATGAAACTAGCCTCAAGATCGTCCCCGCGGGCTCACTTCTCGTCGCGATGTATGGGGAAGGCAAGACGCGGGGCACAGCAGCTGAACTCGGCCTTGACGCCACGACGAACCAAGCATGTGCGGCCATAACTTTTCACGAGCCGGACCTGCGGGCCTGGGTTCGGTTGATCCTGGATGCGAACTACACGGGTCTCCGCAGGCTTGCCGCAGGAGGAGTGCAACCCAACCTGAACCTCTCGCTCATCAAGGCAATCGAGGTTCCAGTTCCCCCTGCGGAAACACGACGCATGCTGATCTCCCGCATCACACGCATCGACGAGGGTCGGGAGCGGATGAAGGAGGAACTGCTGAGCGCTCACCGCCGGGGCACGAGCTTGCGTAGATCGCTCCTCAAGGCAGCGTTCTCCGGCCCCCTCACCGGCGCCGAGTCCGATCTGTCGGCGGCCGAGGAGATGATCGGCGCGTGAGTGGCAAGCAGATCAAGCTGTTCATCGTCGACGGCACAATGGTCAGATGACAGCCGACACGCTCAACGCCCGTGGGAGGTGATCCGCATGACCACGCAGTTCGAGTTCCGCCTCATCGGCGCGAGCGCGCCCGACGGCGAACTCGAAGCCGAGCACCTCCTCGCCATAGTCACGAGCCTGAAGGAGATCGCAACCAAGATCGGGCGTGTCGAGACCGACGCGGAACCGGTTGGCCGAGCGCCGAAGAGGACCCAACGGGTCGCGAAGCTCACCATCGGGCTGGCTCCTGGGAGCACCTCTGTGCTCGCGCGCAGGACCGGCGCGGGCGACGCTCTGGAGTTCGACCTCGCCGATGAGCAGGCCTTCGACGAGAAGTTCGCCGCCCTCGTCGAATCGATCGCGCTCGACCAGCGTCCCAGTTGGGTCGGCGACTCCCTCTCGCTCGCTGCTGCGGACCTCACCGCTGCCCTGCAGCAGGCGGCGCCCGAGGTCGAGTTCAAGGTCGCCGGGAAGGCACGCCGCCGTTTCAAGACCGAAGAGACTCACCGCGAGACCTGGCGCGTCGATCCAACGTCGAGTCCCGACTTGATCACGTTCGCCGGGAGGCTCTACGCGGTAAACCTCAACACGCACCGCCTCCAGGTGCAGGATGACGTCGGCCACCAGGTCGCGTTGCCGAAGGTGTCCAACGACGCCGAGCTGAGCCGGCTCATCGGCAGCTACGTGACGGTGACAGGTGCCCCCGAGCGCGACGCACGGGGACGCCTCACCCACATCCACGAAGCCGCCGTCGTCGGTGCCCCGGACCCTCTGGGCGGGAGCGTCGTGCCGGCGGCAGTGTCGCTCGACGAAATCCTCGCGAGTGCTCCGGGGGTCGAGCCGGGGGGCATCGAGGGCCTGACCGATGCGGAGTTCGATTCGTTCTTTGAAGCGATGGGGCTCTGAGTGGCGTCCAAGAACGTCGTCCTTGACACCGACGTGTACAGCGCTCTCTACACCGACCCTGAGCGCGCCGAGCGTCGTGGACTTCCTGTCTCCACGTGGCTCGAGGCCCTGGCGGGGGATCGAGTGCTCATCTCCTTCCAGACTCGCGCCGAGGTAGTGGCGGGTCTTCGAGCCGGGAACTGGGGGGACAGCCGGCGCCAGACCGCCTTGGCGAAGTTGGACGCCGTTCCCACCATCCCCGCCGACCGCGAGGTCATCGAGTCCTATGCGGAGTTGACCTCGCTGTGCCTTCGCGCAGGCCACGCGCTGCACGCCAAGATCCACACGGCCGATCGCTGGGTCGCTGCATGCGCGGTCGCCAAGCGGCTACCGCTGTTGAGCGGCGATGGCATCTACCAGGGCGCTCCGGCCCTTTCCCTGCTGATGGAAGGCTGACGCTCGTGTCTGATTCGCGCCGCCTCGTCGACAAGCTCTGGTCGTACTGCAACGTCCTACGCGATGACGGAGTTGGAGTCATCGAGTACACCGAGCAACTGACGTACCTGCTGTTCCTCAAGATGGCGCACGAGCGGGCGACCCGGAGGCTGAACCCGCAACAGATCGTGCCGCCCGAGTACTCGTGGCAGAAGCTCCTCGACGCCGAAGGCACCGAGCTGGAGGTCACCTACACCCAGATTCTCGTCGGCCTTGCGCAGCAGCCGGGGACGCTCGGCACGATCTTCCGGAAGGCCCAGAACCGGATCCAGGACCCGGCCAAGCTCAAGCGACTCATCGTCGACCTCATCGACCAGGAGAACTGGTCGGCTTCCGGCACTGACCTCAAGGGAGACGCCTACGAGGAACTGCTCTCCAAGGGCGCCTCCGACAAGGGCTCCGGCGCCGGCCAGTACTTCACGCCCCGTGAGTTGATCCGGGCGGTCGTCGACGTCATCGACCCCAAGCCCACTGACACGGTCGTCGACCCGGCCTGCGGCACCGGCGGCTTCCTCCTCGTCGCCCACGAACACGCCTCCCGCGACGCCGTCGGCCTCACCCCGACCGAGCGCGAGCACCTCCGCGACGAGTTCGTCTCCGGGTACGAGCTGGTCGACGGCACCGCACGGCTGGCCGCGATGAACCTGCTGCTGCACGGCATCGGAACACCGAATGGCGACTCCCTCATCGACGTACGCGACTCCCTGATCGCCGACCCCGGTCAGCGCTGGTCGGTGGTGCTCACGAACCCGCCCTTCGGCCGCAAGTCGTCGCTCACCATGGTCGGCGCAGACGGACGGGCCGTGCGCGAAGAGCGCGACATCGAGCGCCAGGACTTCGTCGTGACGACGTCCAACAAGCAGCTCAACTTCCTGCAGCACATCATGACGATCCTCGACATCAATGGGCGCGCCGCGGTCGTCCTACCCGACAACGTGCTGTTCGAGGGCGGTGCCGGCGAGACGCTGCGCCGCAAGCTGCTCGCGGACTTCGATCTGCACACGATGATCCGTCTCCCCACCGGCATCTGGTACGCACCTGGGGTGAAGGCGAACGTGCTCTTCTTCGACAAAAAGCCGGCGGCTGAGCAGCCTTGGACCCGGAAGCTGTGGGTCTACGACTTCCGCACGAACATCCACTTCACGCTCAAGCAGAACCCGCTGCGCCGGGCAGACCTCGATGACTTCGTGACTTCGTACCTGTCCGGCAAGGACCGCGCGGAGCGGGTGGAGTCCGAGCGTTGGAAGGCCTTCGCGTACGACGAGCTCGTGGCCCGCGACAAGGCCAACCTCGACATCACCTGGCTGCGCGACGAGTCACTCGAGGACGCCGACAACCTGCCGGCACCCGAGATCATCGCCCGCGAGATCGTCGAGGACCTGACGGCGGCGCTCGCCGAGTTCGAGGCCGTCGCGGCCGCACTCGAATCCTCTTCTGCCGACTCCTGATCTTCTCGCTCTTCCCGACCCTCCCACCTTCGTCTTCATCGACCACCGTTGGCTCTTCACGGTCCCCAAGATCCTCTCCCCGTCACTCCTCAACTGCCTGCCACACCGCCTACTTTCACAGCGGCACGCATGCTACGAAGGTTCGTAGATGGGTCGCCCGTGATCGGGCGGCCCACGCGGCATTTCTAGGGGTCCGTTGGTTGTCGACGGACGGCGTGGAGGCGGTGACCGGCGTGCACGGCGGCGTGAAGTTCTACAACGGCGCGGCGAGGGCCGCGCGCGCCTACGTCGAGCGCGACCGCTCCCGGGCCGACGACTACTACCTCGCCGAGGGCACCGGCGTCGCCGAGCGGCTCACCGCGACCCCGGCTGGCGTCGCGGGAGCCGGTTCGATGGACGGCGAAACCTATGAGCAGTGGGTCGCCGGAGTCGACGTCGACACCGGCCGGAAGAAGGGCCGGGTCCGCGAGGACGCGAACGCGCTGCGGTTCGTCGAGGTCACCGTCAACGGTCCGAAGACCTGGTCGCTGGCCGCCGCGCTTCATCCAGACATCTCGGCTGCGCTGGACGAAGCCCAGGACAGGGCCGCCGCCGAGATCGTCGGCTGGGTCGCCCAGCACGCGACCACCCGGGTGGGACCGCGCGGTCGCCAGGTGCAGGTGCCGGTCCAGAAGATCGAGGCTGCAGTGATCCGGCACTACACGTCGCGGGCCGGCGACCCGCACCGGCACCTGCACCTCCAGGTCAACGCCCGCGTGTGGGCGGCCGGTGCCTGGCGGGGCCTGCACTCGGTGGGGGTGCGCGACATGATCGAGGCGATCAACGGCATCGGGCACGCCGCTGTCGCCACCGACCCGGAGTTCCGGGCTGCCCTCGCCGCACGCGGCTTCACCCTGGACCCCGAGACCGGGGAGATCGAGCAGCTCGCGCCGTACGTCGGGGCGTTCAGCGCCCGGACGAGTCAGATCCACCGCAACATCGACCGGTACGAAGCTGAGTGGCGGCGCGAGCATCCGGGTGAGGAGCCTGGGCCGCGGTTGCGTGAGGTGTGGGATCGGCGGGCGTGGGCCGATGCGCGGCCGGACAAGGTCGTCCCCACCGACGGCGCGGACCTGATGGCGCGTTGGAACGACGAGCTGCGTGCCCTGGGCTACTGCGACCCGGCCACCCCAGCCGTGCTCGAAGCGACCCATGTGGGCTGGATCGACCGAGACGGAGCGGCCGACTGGATCATCTGCCAGCTCGGAGCGAACCGCTCGGCGTGGAACGCCGCCGACATCCGCGGGAAGGTCGAGGTCTTGCTGGCGCAGGCCAACCTGGTGGCGGAGCCCGCCGCGCGCATCGAGCTCGCCGAGGACGTGACGGCCCGCGCCGCCGAACGCTGTGTCCGGCTGCTCACCTCACCCGACGTGCCCGAACACGTCCGCTCACTGACCTCCCAGCAGGTGATGGAGGTCGAGGCGGACCTCATCGGTCGCCTCGCCCGCCGTGCGGAGCAGCCAGTCAGACGGGTCCGGCTGCACGGGCGAGGGCTGACGCGGGTCGACCCCACCCAAGCCGCCGTCGTCGGCGCCCTGGCGGGTGACGGCCAGCTGGTGGTCGTCGAGGGCGCGGCCGGTGCCGGCAAGACCACCGCGTTGCGGTCGGCGCAGACCGTGCTGGCACGGCAGGGGCATCGGCTGCTGGTGGTGACGCCAACGTTAAAGGCGGCCGAGGTTGCGGCCGCGGAGACCGGCGCCAACGGGCACTCGGCAGCCTGGCTGATCCACCAGCACGGCTGGCGTTGGGACGACGAAGGGCACTGGGCCCGGCGACCCGACATCCCCGGCCCGGCTGCCCGGCTGCGACCCGGGGACCTGCTACTGGTCGACGAGGCGGGCATGCTCGACCAGGACACCGCCCGCGCGCTCCTGACTATCGCCGACGAGGCCGGGGCGCGGGTCGCCCTCGTCGGCGACCGACACCAGCTCCCGGCGGTCGGACGCGGCGGCGTCCTGGACCACGCCCTCGCGTGGGCGCACCCGACCGCGGTCGAGTCGTTGGAGAAGGTGCACCGCTTCACCGACCCCGACTACGCCGCACTCACCTTGCGCATGCGCACCGGCGATAACCCCGGCGCCGTCTTCGACGCCCTGCATCGCCGCGGGTCGATCGTCATCCACCCCAGCGACAGCGAACGCACCGCCGCCCTCGCCGAGGCGGGAGCGGCCGGCGACCTCGTCCTCGCCGACACCCGCGAGCACGTGGCCAGCCTCAACGCCGCGATCCGCGACCAGCGTCGCGCCGACCCCGCCACGGGCAACTCGGCCGACGCAGACCCGTGCCTGGTGACCGCTCGAGGCGAACGGGTCGGGCTCGGGGACCGGGTCGCCACCCGCCGCAACGACCCTGATCTCGGAGTCGCGAACCGCCAGACCTGGACGGTCGCCGGAATCGGCGAGGACGGCCACCTGATCCTTCACGGCCGCGGGCGCGATCGCGGGATCCCGGCGGAGTACGCGACCCGGTTCGTCGAGCTCGCCTACGCCACCACAGTCCACGGAGCCCAGGGCGAGACCGTCGAGGCCGCCCAAGTCGCCCTCGGCGAGACCACCGGCGCCGCGGCGGCGTACGTCGCGATGACGCGCGGCCGCGAATCCAACACTGCCCACCTTGTCGCCGAGACGCTCGAGGACGCACGGAGGCAGTGGGTCGACGTCTTCAGCCGCGACCGCGCGGACCTCGGCCCCACGCACGCCCGACGGCTCGCCATCGACGCGATCGACCGGTACGGCCCGGCCGCCGTACGGCCTCCAGCGCCACGAGTCCCCGCCCCGGAGTACCGGCCGCCCATCTCACAGCCCTCCGGAATCGGCCTCTGACCCGATCTCGCAGTTAGGGCGGTTGGCGGGAGCCGA
>NZ_JARGER010000026.1 GCF_029210375.1 Nocardioides sp. YIM 152315
ACCCGCCAGCTGACCCCGAGGCCGAGGGCAAAGTCACCGGAACCTTCCTTACAGACAGGCGCCGGGGCGCCTTCCCCAACCACCGAGGCCCCTGCGGTGGTTTCGAGACAGGCGCCAGGGCGCCTTCCTCACCCACCGACGACCACCCGCACCCGGTGGTTGACCCGTGGACGTCGCCGTCAGTCGCGCAGGACCTTGCGGAACAGCCCGAACGTCTCGTCGACGGCAGCCTGCGCGGCGGGGGAGTGGCGGCCCATGTCGACGAAGCCGTGGACCAGGCCGGGGAAGGTGCGAACCTCCACCGGCACGCCGGCGGACGCCAGGGCCGCGGCGTAGGCCAGGCCGTCGTCGCGGAGGGGGTCGAACTCGGCGACCACGACGACCGCGGGCGCCAGGCCGCTGAGCGAGCCGTGGAGAGGGGCGAGCCGGGGGTCGGTCCGGTCGACGTCGGAGAGGTGGCCGACGTACTGCTGGTCGAACCACACCATCGTCTCGACCTCGAGGAAGTAGCCGGCGGCGTTCTCCGTGTGGGAGGGGTACGACGTGCCGCCGTCGGTCACCGGGTAGATCAGCAGCTGGCCGGCGAGCTCGACGCCCTCGTCGCGCATGGTCTGGGCGGTGACGGCCGCGAGGTTGCCGCCGGCGCTGTCACCGGCCACGGCGAGGCGGGAGTCGCCGCCCAGCGTCTCGAGGGCGGACACCGCCCAGCGCGTGGCGGCGACCGCGTCCTCGACCCCGGCCGGCCACGGGTCCTCCGGCGCCAGCCGGTAGTCGACGGAGACGACGACGGCCTCGGCGCCGTTCGCGAGGGTCCGGGCGGTCAGGTCGTGGGTGTCGAGGTCGCCGATCACGAAGCCGCCGCCGTGGAACATCACGATCGTCGGCAGCGGCCCCACGGCGTCGGGCCGGTAGATGCGGGCGGGTCGAGGGCCGGCACCGCCGGGCACCTCGACGTCCTCGACCGACGCCACGGCGGGCAACGCCGCAGGGTCGCGCAGGTCGACGGTGAGCGCGCGGAAGCCGGCGCGCGCCTGGGCCGGCGTCTGCTGCGACATCGGTGGGTTGCCGGCCGACGCGAGGAACTCGAGCAGGCTGGCGAGGGACGGGTCGACGGGCATCGGGTCTCCTGTCAGACGAAGGCGTTGACGCCGGTCTCGGCGCGGCCGATGAGCAGCTTCTGGATCTGGCTGGTGCCCTCGTAGAGGGTCATCACGCGGGCGTCGCGCAGGTACTTCTGCGCGGGGTACTCGTCGACGTAGCCGGCCCCGCCGTAGACCTGGATCGCGTTGTTGGCCGCGCGTACGGCGGCCTCGGACGCGAACAGCTTGGCCTTCGACGCGGCGGTGCCGAAGGGCTCGCCGCGGTCGATCAGGTCGGCGCAGCGCCACACCAGCAACCGGGCCGCGTCCGCGTCGACCGACATGTCCGAGATCAGCTCCTGCACCAGCTGGAAGCCCGCCAACGGCTTGCCGAACTGGGTGCGGCTCGTGGCGTAGGCGACCGACTCCTCGAGACAGCCCTGGACGATGCCGACGCAGCCGGCGGCCACCGAGACCCGGCCCTTGTCGAGGGTGGTCATCGCGATCTTGAAGCCCTGGCCCTCCTCGCCGAGCAGCGCCGAGGCGGGCACGCGGACGTCGGAGAGGAACAGCTCGGCGGTGGCCTGACCGCGCAGCCCGAGCTTGCCCTTGATCTCGCGGGCCTCGAAGCCCGGGGTGTCGGTCGGCACCAGGAACGCCGAGACGCCCCGCGGCCCTGGCTGGGTCTCGGGGTCGCTGGTGCGTGCGAAGACCAGCGCGACCTTCGCCCAGGTGCCGTTGGTGATGAAGAGCTTCTGGCCGTTGATGACGTAGTCGTCGCCGTCCTTGCGGGCGCGCGAGGTGAGGTTGCCGGCGTCGGACCCGGTGTCGGGCTCGGTCAGCCCGAAGCAGCCCAGCGCCCGACCGCTCGCGATCTGCGGCAGCCACTCCTGCTTCTGCGCTGGCGTGCCGAAGCCCAGCACCGACTTGCCGAAGAGCCCGTTGGAGACCGACACGATGCCGCGCAGCGCGGAGTCGGCGCGCCCGAGCTCCTCCATGCCGAGCACGTAGGTCAGGTAGTCGCCCCCGAGCCCGCCGTACTCCTCGGGGATCGTGAGCCCGAAGAACCCGATCTCCGCCATCTGCGGCAGGATCGCGAGGTCCACCTGCTCGTCGCGGTCCCACTGGGTGCGGTGCGGGATCGCCTCGCGGTCGAGGAACTCGCGCGCGAGGTCGCGGAACGCCTGCTGCTCGTCGTTGAGCGTCATGTCCATGTGGTCATCCTGCCGTCGGTGCCGGAAGGTCGACGAGTACGCCGAGCGCGGCGCGGTGTGCCTCGGGCGACCCGAGCAGGATCGCATCCGCCTTGGCGCGCTTCAGGTGCAGGTGGGCGGGATGCTCCCAGGTCATGCCGAGGCCGCCGTGCAGCTGGATCGCCTCCTCGGCCGCGTGCACGGCGGCCTCTGCGCAGAACGAGCCGGCGACGGCGACCGCCACCGGGGCGTCGGCGTCGCCGAGTGCCAGCGTGGCCGCGGCGTACCGTGCCGCCGCGTCGGCCTGCTCGACCTCGGCGTAGAGGTCGGCGAGCCGGTGCTTGAGCGCCTGGAACCCACCGACGACGCGGCCGAACTGGCGACGCTCCTTCAGGTAGGCGATCGTCGTCTCCAGGGCCCACCGGGCGACGCCGACCTGCTCGCTCGCGAGCAGTCCGGCACCCGTCAGCAGGCCGGCGTCGACGGCGGCCGCGGCATCGGCGGACACGAGCGTCCTCTCGGCGCCGTCGAGGTCGACCTCGGCGAGCGGGCGCGTCATGTCGAGCGAGGACACCGGCGTGACCGTTGCTCCCCGCACCGCGTAGAGGGCGTCGCCCTCGGGCAGGAGGAGCACGTCGGCGGGCAGGCCCACGGCCGTGAGGGCGGTCGGGCCGTGCTGGCGGGCGGTCGGCCGCACCAGCAGCGCGGCGGTCTGCTCGCCGGAGGCGAGCGCCGGCAGGATCGTCGTGTCGCCGAGCGCGACGAGCACCGTCGTCGCGATGACGCTGGAGGTCAGGAACGGCGACGGCGCGGCCGCCCGGCCGAGCTCCTCCAGCACGGCTGCCGCCTCGCGCGCCGACGCTCCGGCACCACCGAGCGACTCCGGCACCAGCAGGCCCGGCAGGCCGAGCTCGACGAACGCCGACCACAGCGGGCCGGTCACGTCGTCCGTCCCGTCGTAGAGGGCGTTGACGCGGTCGGTCGGCGCGCGCTTCTCGAGCACCTTGCGCACCGACGCGCGCAGATCGGTCTCGACGTCGTCGGGCAGCAGCGAGACGTCGGCGGGTGCGGCCGAGGATGGGGAGAGCGTCATCGCGGCAGGTCCTTCCAGGCGACGTCCTTGTCGACGCGGTGCTCGGTGGGCAGGCCGAGGATCCGCTCGGCGACGACGTTGCGCAGCACCTCCGAGGTGCCGCCCTCGATGGAGTTGCCCTTGGCGCGCAGGTAGCGGAAGCCCGCGTCACGTCCGAAGAAGTCCACGTGGGTCGGCCGGCGCATCTCCCAGCTCTCGTAGCGCAGCCCCTCGTCTCCCCGGAGGTCGACGTCGAGTGCCGACAGCTGCTGGTTGATGCGGGCGAAGGAGAGCTTCATCGCGGAGCCCTCGGGGCCGGGTACGCCGGCCGCCAGCTTCTGGCGCAGGCGGGTGGCGGTGATGCGCGCGACCTCGGTGTCGATCCAGCCGCGCAGCAGCCTCTCGTGGGTCTCCGGCGTGCGCAGGTCGGGGCGCTCGCGCCAGGCCTTCGCGACGTTCATGACCATGCCGAACTCGCGGGGGAACGCGCCACCGCCGATCGCCACGCGCTCGTTGGAGAGCGTCGCGTTGGCGACCTTCCAGCCCTCCCCGACGTCGCCGAGCCGGTCGGAGTCGAGGATGCGCACGTCGGTCAGGAAGACCTCGTTGAACTCCGCCTCGCCGGTGATCTGGCGCAGCGGCCGCACCTCGACGCCGGGGTCGTGCATGTCGACGATGAAGTAGGAGAGGCCCGCGTGCTTGGGCTGGTCGGGGTCGGTGCGGGCGAGCATGATCGCGCGGTCGGCAAGGTGAGCCGACGAGGTCCACACCTTCTGGCCGTTCACGATCCAGGTGTCGCCGTCGAGCACTGCGCGCGTGGCGAGCCCGGCGAGGTCGGAGCCGGCGCCGGGCTCGGAGAAGAGCTGGCACCACACCTCCTCGCCGCACCAGAGCTTCTTCAGGTACCGCTGCTTCTGCTCGTCGGTGCCGAAGGCCAGGATCGTCGGCGCGGCCATGCCGAGCCCGATGCCGATCCTGCGCGGGTCGTTGTCGGGCGCGCCCGCCTTGTAGAGCGCCTTCTCCGCGACCGTCTGCAGGCTGCGCGGGAGGCCGAGCCCGCCGAGGCCCTCGGGGAAGTGCACCCACGCGAGTCCGGCGTCGAAGCGCGCGTGCAGGAAGTCCATCCGCTGCGTCGACGCCGGCGGGTGCTCGGCGAGCAGCGCGTCGACGCGCTCCCTCAGCTCGGTCTCGTCCACTCATGCCTCCGTCGTGTGTCGGGCGATCTCCGCCTTGGCGAGCGAGTTCTTGTGCACCTCGTCGGGGCCGTCGGCGAACCGCAGCGTGCGGATGCCGGCGTACGCCGAGGCCAGGGGGAAGTCCTGCGACAGGCCGCCGGCGCCGTGCACCTGGATCGCCTTGTCGAGGATCCACTGCACGGTCTGGGGCGTCGCGATCTTGATCGCCTGGATCTCGCTGTGCGCGCCTCGGTTGCCGACGGTGTCCATCAGCCACGCGGTCTTGAGCACGAGCAGGCGCAGCTGCTCGATGCGCACCCGCGACTCGGCGATCCAGTCGCGGACGACTCCCTGCTGCGCGATCGGCCGGCCGAAGGCGACGCGCTGGGAGGCGCGCCGGCACATCAGGTCGATGGCGGCTTCCGCGACGCCGATCGACCGCATGCAGTGGTGGATCCGGCCAGGCCCGAGCCGGGCCTGCGCGATGGCGAACCCGGCGCCCTCCTCGCCGATCAGGTTGGTCACGGGGACCCGCACGTCGGTGAACCGCAGCTCCGCGTGGCCGCCGTGCTCGTGGTCGTCGTACCCGAAGACCTCCATGCCGCGCACGACCTCCAGGCCGGGGGCGTCCCGCGGGACGAGGATCATGCTCTGCTGGCGGTGCCGCGAGGCCGACGGGTCGGTCTTGCCCATCACGATGAGGACCGCGGCGTGCGGGTTCATCGCGCCGGTGATCCACCACTTGCGACCGTTGAGGACGTACTCGTCGCCGTCCCGCTCGATGCGGGTCGCGATGTTGGTCGCGTCGGAGGAGGCCACGTCGGGCTCGGTCATCGCGAAGGCGGAGCGGATCTCGGCCCGGAGCAGCGGCTGCAGCCAGCGCTCCTTCTGCTCCGGCGTGCCGAAGAGCGAGAGCACCTCCATGTTGCCGGTGTCGGGCGCCGCGCAGTTGAGCACCGCCGGCGCGAGGTGTCCGGCGCGGCCGGTGATCTCGGCGAGCGGCGCGTACTCCAGGTTGGAGAGACCGGGGGAGTCGGCGTGCTCCCGGGGCAGGAAGAGGTTCCAGAGCCCGAGCTCGCGGGCCTCGGCCCGGAGCTCCTCGAGCACCGGTGCCTCGCTCCACGCCCAGCGGTCCTCGAGCTCGCCGAGCTGCTGGTGGAAGGTCGGTCCGGACGGCGCGATCCGGTCGGCCATGAAGGTCTCGAGCCGGTCGATCAGCTCCTGGGTGCGCTCGTCGTGCGCGAAGTGCATGTCAGTCCTCTAGTTGCGGCCGAGGGCGTCGAGCCCTGCGGCGATCAGCGGGTCGAAGGCGGCGCCGATCTGGTCGAATCCCTCGCCGACCGTCTGGCCCTGCTCGAAGCGGTAGTTGATCCCCTCGAGGATCACCGCGAGCTTGAAGTAGGCGAGCCCGAGGTGGAACCCCATGTCGCCGAGCCCGCCGGGGTCGTCGTGGCCGAGCGCCGCGGCGTACCGCGCGAGCTGGGTGGCGGTGTCCGGGTAGCCCGGCGCCGAGCTCGCGTCGGAGACCAGGCCGGCCGACGGCAGCTTCGCCAGCCGGTCGTAGACCAGCATCAGCGCCACGTCGGTGCGGGTGTCGCCGAGCGTGGCCATCTCCCAGTCGACGACGGCCTTGATCTCGTCGTCGGCGCCGGTGAGCACGTTGTCGAGGCGGTAGTCGCCGTGCACGATGCCCGACCACTGCCCGGCCGTCGCGTCGTCCTCGGGCACCCGGGCGGCCAGCAGCCGGTGCAGCTCCTCGGCGTCCGGGTGCTCGCGGGTCTTCGACCCCTCGAGCTGCTTGCCCCAGCGGCGCACCTGACGCTCGAGGAAGCCCGCCGGCCGGCCCAGCTCGGCCAGCCCGACCTCGGCCGGGTCGACCCGGTGCAGCGTCGCGAGCACGTCCATGAGCCGACCCGCGAGCGTCGCCGTGCGCTCCGCGCCGAGCTCCTCGAGCTGGCTCGCTCGCCGGTAGGCCGTGCCCTCGATCCGCTCCATCACGTAGAACGGCGCGCCGGGCACGCCGTCGTCGGCGCAGTGGGCGTACGTCGTGGGCACCGGCACGTCGGTCGACTGCAGCGCGCTCATCACCGTGAACTCGCGGCCCATGTCGTGGGCGGTCGCCTGCACGTGCCCCAGCGGCGGCCGCCGTACGATCCACCACCGGTCGCCGTCGGTGACCGCGTAGGTGAGGTTGGAGCGACCGCCCGCGATCACCTCGCCGCGGAGCTCGCCGCCGATCTCGCCGGGCCGCTGCCCGTCGTACCAGGCACGGAACGCCGCCAGGTCGAGTCCGGGGAGGTCGCTCATCCGAGCCCTCCTGCGGCGTCGACCTTCTGCTGCAACCGTCGCATGCCCGCGAGCCAGCGGTCGGTGTCGCCCGCCCGGGCGGCGTAGTAGCCCGCGACCTCCGGGTGGGGGAGCACCAGGAAGCGGCCCTCCTCGATCGCGGCGACCGCGGCCTCGGCGACCTGCTCCGGCTCGAGCGCCGAGTCGCGTGACAGCAGCTCCTGCAGGGGGCCGGCCTCCTCGAGCATCTTGGTCCGCACGCCCTGCGGGCAGATCGCGTGGACGTCGACGCCCCGCCCGCCGTAGGTCACCGACAGCCACTCGGCGAAGCCGACCGCGGCGTGCTTGGTGACGGAGTACGGCGCGCTGCCGATCATCGTCAGCAGGCCGGCCGCCGACGCGGTCACGACGAAGCGGCCGCCGCCGCCGTCGGACAGCCAGCGCGGGACGAGCACGCGCGCGGCGCGGACGTGCGCCATCACGTTGACGTCGAGGACCCGGTCCCAGGCGTCGTCGGGGGTCTGCAGGCTGTCGCCGCCACCGGCGCCGTCGATGCCCGCGTTGGCGAAGAAGACGTCCACCCGGCCCAGCGTCTCGGTCGCCGCGTCGATCAGTGCCTCGGGCGCGGTGACGTCGCCCGGGATCGCCGTACCCCCGATCTCGTCGGCGACAGCCCGCGCGTTGGCCGCGTCGAGGTCGTTGACGACGACCCGCGCGCCCCCGGCGGCCATGCGCACGGCGAGGGCGCGGCCGATGCCGCGGCCGGCGCCGGTGACGACCACGCCGCGGCCGTCGATCTTCGCGTTCGACTGCAGGGACATCAGTGACCGCCGGCGAGCGTCACGCCACCGTCGAGGGTGATGGTCTGGCCGGTCACCCAGGCGGCGTCGTCGGAGAGCAGGTAGGCCACGGCGCCGGCGACGTCCTCGACGACGCCGAGCCGCTTGAGCGGGTAGAGGTCGGCGACCTCGTCCTCACGCCCCTCGAAGAGCGGTGTCGCGAACGCCGTCTTCACGATCGCCGGCGCGACCGCGTTGACGCGCACCTTCGGCCCGAGCTCGACCGCGAGGGACTCGGTCAGGCTGATCAGCATCGCCTTGGACGCGCCGTACATCGCGATGCCCGGCGCCGGCTTCACACCCGACACCGACGAGACGTTGACGATCGCGCCGCCGTGCTCGCCCAGCCAGGCGCGATGCGCCTCCTGCACCCAGGCGAGCGCACCGAGCGCGTTGACCTCGACGATCTTGCGCGCGGCGCCGAGGTCGAGGTCGACCAGGCTGGAGAGCACCGGGTTGATCCCGGCGTTGTTGACCAGCAGGTCCAGGCTGCCGAACGTCTCGACCGTGCGGCGTACGGCGTCGGCGCGGTGCTCCGGGTCGTCGGCCTTGCCCGGCACGGCGATCGCGTGGTCCGGTCCGCCGAGCGCGGCGACCGCCTCGTCGAGCGCCTCCGGCTTGCGCGCCGTGAGGCACACCCGAGCGCCCTCGTCGACCAGTCGCTGGGCGATGCCCAGCCCGATGCCGCGGCTTGCTCCGGTCACGATCGCGACCTTGCCGGCGAGTCGGTCCACGCTGCCTCCCTCTCCCGTGCGTCGCGCTTGTGCGTGACTAAGCGCTTGCTTACCATGCACCTCGTGAGCGCGTCCACCCCCACCCGGCCGGTCCCGGACGGTCCCGACGCCCGGGCCAGGCTGGCCCGGGCGGCGGTCGAGGCGTTCGCCGCGCGCGGCTTCCACGGCACCACGACCCGCGACATCTCGACCGCGGCCGGCATGAGCCCGGCGGCGCTCTACGTGCACCACCGATCGAAGGAGGAGCTGCTCTTCGAGCTCTCCCGGGCCGGGCACGAGCGCGTGCTCGAGATGGTGCGCGCCTCGGTCGCCGGCACCGACGACCCGGTGCAGCAGCTCGGTGGCGTGGTCGAGGAGTTCGTGCGCGACCACGCCGTCGTGCACACCGGAGCACGCGTCATCAACTACGAGCTCGCGGCCCTCAGCGACGAGCACCTCGCCGAGATCGTCGAGATCCGCCACCAGATCGACCTGGTGGTGCGCGACGTCATCGACCGGGGCGTCGCAAGTGGCGCCTTCGAGACCCCGGACCCCCACATGACCGCGCTCGCGGTGCTCTCGCTCGGGGTCGACGTCGCCCGGTGGTTCCGGGACGAAGGCCGTTGGAGCCCCGACCAGGTGGCCGCTCACTATCGCGTGCTGGCGCTGCGCATGGTGGGCGTGACCTGAGCCACGGACCGATCCGGCGAATCGCCCGCGGTCATGGCCCCCCGGTAGCGTGGCGCAGCCATGTCCTGGAGATACCGCCCCGAGATCGACGGCCTGCGCACGGTCGCGGTGTACCTGGTCCTCCTCTACCACTCGGGCGCGGACTGGGCGGCCGGCGGCTTCATCGGCGTCGACCTGTTCTTCGTCCTCTCC
Organism: Nocardioides sp. YIM 152315; assembly: GCF_029210375.1. Lineage (GTDB taxonomy): Bacteria > Actinomycetota > Actinomycetes > Propionibacteriales > Nocardioidaceae > Nocardioides. The sequence goes on from NZ_JARGER010000026.1 coordinate 9,240, forward strand.
GGATTCCTCGTGCTGAACGTCATGCTCGCCGAGGTCGACGCGGCCGGCCACCTCAGCCTCAGCGGCTTCTACGCCCGCCGGGTCCGGCGGCTGCTGCCGGCCGCCGTCGTGGTCGTCCTGCTGACCAGCCTGCTCTTCGTGCTGACCGCGTCGCTGCCGGAGCGCCTTCCCCTCGTGCAGGACGCCCAGTCGGCGCTCCTCTACGTCTCCAACTGGCACTTCATCGCCGCGGCCAACGACTACTTCGCCACCGACACCGACCGGAGCCCGTTCCTGCACTTCTGGTCGCTGTCGATCGAGGAGCAGTTCTACGTCGTCTTCCCGCTGCTGGTCGCGCTCCTGGTGAAGCTGCGCAGGCACCGCGGCCGCTTCTTCTTCGGCCTGCTGGTGGTGCTGGGCGCCGCCTCGCTGGTCGCGCAGGTCGTCTACGCGCAGATCGACGTCAACCGGGCCTACTACGGCACCGACACCCGGCTCTACCAGCTCTTCGCGGGCGCCGCGCTCGCGGTCGCCTTCCGGGAGCTCGGCCGCGACCGCGGCGCCGACGGACCCGGCTGGTGGACCCCGGCGCGGGGGGCTGCCGTCGCGGGGATCGGCGTCGCCGCGCTCATGGTGCTGGCCAGCGGCCTGGTCGACCTCTCGATCTCGACACGGGGCATCCTGGCGATGGTGGCATCGGTCGCCGCGATCGCCGGCGTGTACGCCGTCGGCTCGCCGGTGGGGTGGCTGCTCGGCCGGCCGACGATGGCCTACCTCGGCCGGATCTCCTACAGCATCTACCTCTGGCACTGGCCCGTGATCCTGGTGCTCGACCAGGTCTTCGACACCGATCCGTGGGTGATCGCGCTGCTCTCCGCCGCGGTAGGCACCGGCCTGGCGGCACTGTCGTCCGCCGTGCTCGAGAGGCCGATCCGGCAGTCGACCCGCCTCGCGCCGTACCGCTGGCCGACGGTGCTCGGTGGCCTGACGGTGTCGGCGGTGGTCGCCTTCGCCGTCGTGCCGCCCGTGCTCGAGTCCGATCGGGCGCCCGCGGTGGCCGGGTCCGCCGGCGGCAGTGCGGTGCCGGACTCGGCCTCGGCGAAGCTCGACGACCCGGTGCCGGACATCGACTTCCAGGCCGTCTCCGAGGACCGCGGGCCGGACGACCAGTGGTGCACGCCCGACGCCATCGAGGACTGCCTGCTGACGCGCGGGGACGGCATGCACGTCGTGCTCGTCGGCGACAGCCAGGCGCGGATGCTCGCGCCGGCGTTCGAGCGGCTGGCGCAGGAGCAGGGCTTCCAGCTGTACGTCGACATCGTGTCATCGTGCCCCTGGCAGGACGGGCTCTACAACGACTGGGCGTCGGGCCTCAACCAGGACCAGTGTCACGAGGCTCGCGACGACTTCTACCGCGAGACACTCCCGCAACTGGAGCCCGACCTGGTGATCGCGACCTCGCTGGCCCGCAGCGCCGACCGGTGGCAGGAGCACATCGTCGACCGCGACGGGAGCACCGGCGACCTCGCCCAGCTGCAGCTCGAGGCGACCGAGCGCACCGCCGACCTGGTGGGTGACACCGGTGCGCCGCTCGTGATCATCCGCAGCGTGATGGGCACCGGCGGCTTCGACAGCGAGGGTCCCGACCCGCTCGACTGCCTCGCTCGGGCGCGGACGCTCGGCGACTGCGTGGTCGTGCCGCCGATCGAGCGGCCGACCGTCGACAGCTTCTACGACACGGTGGCCACCAGGCGCGACGACGTCGCGACCGTCGACGTGAACCCGATCGTCTGCCCGGACGCTCCCGTCTGCCTGCCCGTGCTCGACGACGTCGTCGTCTGGCGCAACGTGGACCACCTCACCGGCGAGATCACCATCGCGCGGAGCAAGCAGATCTGGTCGGCCATCGAGGACACCGGGCTCGTGCCGGACTAGTGCCGCGCGTCGGAAGTTCTTGTGCGCTTCGCGCACACATGGCACGCGCTCTGCTGCGTTGCCGAAGCTCGCGAGACGGGCGGGTATGGCGTCGCTCCGGCGCCTTGCAGCGCACGCACCCTGAGCACGCCAACCGTTCAACAACATCCGACGCACGACACTAGTCGGCCGATCGCCCACGTGGGGCTGTCGCGGCCGCTCGGGCGGGGCTAGCCTCACCGGATGAGCGCGGACGGCAGGTTGCCTCCCTTCCCGGACGACGCGTTCGAGCGCGTCCTGTGCGTGGTGGCGCACCCCGACGACGTCGAGTACGGGACCTCGTCGGCCGTGGCGGCGTGGACGAGTCGCGGCGTGGACGTCGCCTACCTGCTGCTGACTCGCGGCGAGGCCGGCATGGACTCCAGTCGGCCCGAGCAGACGGCCCAGCTGCGCGTGCGCGAGCAGATCGCGGCGTCGGCCGCGGTCGGCGTGTCCGAAGTGGACTTCCTCGACTACCCGGACGGGGTGCTCGTCTACTCGCTGGAGATGCGTCGCGACATCTCCAGGACGATCCGGCGCTACCGACCCGATGCGGTCGTCGTGGGCTCGTGGGAGGTCGAGTTCACCGCCGGCCTCAACCAGGCGGACCACCGGGTCGCCGGGCTGGCCACCCTGGACGCGGTGCGGGACGCCGGCAACCGGTGGGTGTTCCCCGAGCTCCTCGAGGAAGGCCTCGAGCCGTGGTCGCCGCAGTGGCTGCTCGTGGCGGGCGACGACGCGCCCACCCACGGCGTCGACGTCACGGGCGACGCGCTCGAGCGCGGCATCGAGTCGCTGGAGGCCCACCGCGAGTACCTCGCCGGGATCCCCGGGCACCCGCCGCCGCGCCCGATGATCAGCGGGGTCACCGCGGTCTTCGGACCGCGACTGGGTGTCGCCCACGCGGTGCTGTTCCGCGCGTTCGACTTCCACGCGCCGCCGCCCATCGCGCTCGAGGCGATGAAGCTCGCCGAGGCCATCGCCGCGGACGGCGGCGCAGGCGCGACCTGACGATCCGGCCGGCGCTCACCGCGGCGGGGACGCCACCGACCGGTCCGCCGGGCCCGGCCGGTCAGACCGAGGCGAGGAACGCCTGCACTCGCTCCATCAGCAGCGCGGACGCCTCGGGGTCGTGGGCGTCGAGCGACGAATCGGCGAAGAGGTGCTGGTCGCCGGGGTAGACGAAGAGCTCGACGGCGTTCGTGGAGCCGGCGAGCTCGCGTGCGGCAGGCAGGTCCTCGTCGAAGAACTCGTCGTCCTCCTTGCCGTGGATCTGCCCCGGCACGCCCTCCGGCCACGCCTCTCCGAACTCCGCGACCGGGAGGCAGGAGCACATGAGCAGTGCGCCTCGGGCACCGGCGCGCGTCTGCGCGAGCCGCTGGGCGATCGTCACGCCGAAGGAGAACCCGCCGTAGACGAGCCCGGGCCCGAGCTCGTCGGCCGCAGCCGCGCCGCGCTCCCGGATCGCGTCGAACCCCGCCTCACGAGCGAAGCCGAAGCCCTCCTCGATGCTGGCGAAGGTGCGGCCGTCGAACAGGTCCGGCGTGTGCACGGTGTGCCCCGCCTCTCGCAGGTCGTCGGCGAAGGCCCGGACTCCGTCGGTGAGTCCCTGGATGTGGTGGTACAGCAGCACCTCAGCCATGTCGGCGGTCTCCCCTGCTCATTGATCGACTCTTTTGGAACATTCCGCGATGCTAGTCTCTTTCATCATGGCGGACAACCCTCCGGACTACCCGCTGGCCGATCGGCTGGCGCTGACGACGCCAGCACAGGTCAAGGCCATCGGTCACCCGCTCCGCACGACGATCCTGCAGCTCCTCCACGAGCGTGCGGCTACCGTCACCGAGCTGGCGGCGGCGTTGGAACGCCCCAAGAGCACGGTCGCTCACCACGTCGAGGTGCTCGCCCGGAACGGCCTGCTCCGGGTGGTGCGCACGCGAAAGGTGCGGGCGATCGAGGAGCGCTCCTACGGGCGCACCGCGCGCATGTTCCACGTAGCAGCCGAGCCCTCACCCGCGGGCGAGGAGATGCCGCGCGACTTCAACGACTTCGAGGTGGCCGCGCGCGAGTCCGCGCCGGCGTTCGAGCAGGGAAGGCTCTGGGGCTTCATCCGGCACGCACGACTCTCGGAGGACCAGGCATCTCGGTTCTGGGACCGGATGGCCGAGCTGGTCGATGAGTTCGACCGGATGCCCAGGTCCGGCGAGACCGTGTACGGGTTCGCGGTCGGCGTCTATCCCACCGACCACCCGACCCTGCCGACAGCGGAGTAGCGGCGTCACGTTCTGCGGTGGAACTGGACCTTCCCGGTGGGCAGGTAGGTGGTGTCGTAGCTGGGGTCGTGGGCGCGGTTGTGGTGCCAGTGACACAGGGACACCCCGTTGTCGAGGTCGGTCTGGCCTCCGTCGACCCAGCGGGTGCGGTGGTGGGCGTGGAGTCCGGTGGTGTGGTCGCAGCCCTCGGCGGTGCAGCCGTGGTCGCGGAGGAGCATCGCGACCCGCTGGTGCTCGGTGAAGTACCGCCGCTTCCTGCCCAGGTCGAGGGGGGTGGAGTGGCCGTCGAGGACGGCGGGGATGATCCCGGCCTCGCACGCGAGCCGCCGGGCCAGTCCGGGTGAGATCTTCTCCCCGGTGTCGAGGACGCAGGCCTTCTCCAGGCGGTCGAGGAGGACGTCGAGGTCGATCAGCACGGTGACGGTGGCGTTCACGCCACCGGTGTGGGGGAGCTTGTCGGTGGGGTAGCGCTCGATGAGCTCGCACAACGCCTCCCCGAGCGCCTCGGGGGTCGGCCGGCGCTCGGCGGTCGCACCAGCACCGTGGGTCGCGGCCTGGTGCTTGGGTGCGGTGATCGCCGTCAGCGCCTTCCTCAGCGCGGCGGCGTGGTAGGTGGGGATGGTGAAGGTCCCGTGCGCCTGGCCCTGTCCGTCGTCGTAGAGGGTGAACCGGCACGCCTTCGCCGCGGCGGTCTCCTCTGCTTCGAGTTGCGCGGCCTCGTGGGCGTCGGCCTCCTCGGGCGCGATCACCTCGTAGAGGTGCCGGCCCAGGACGTTGAGCGCCTTCGCGTCGTGATCCTTCGCCTGCTCCAGCAGATGCTGCTCGGCCCTGCCCAGGGTCTCGGCGCCGAGGTCGGCCGGGAGCCGGTCGACCCACCGCAGGATCACCCGCGCCTGCTCCACCAACAGCCGTCCGGCTGCGAGGGCATCGCGGGTCAACGAGTGGGCCTCGAGGGCGTGGCCGAACCGGACCGCCCGGTGCGCCTCCGCCCGCGTCGCCTTGGTTTCATGGGCGAGCCAGTTCGCCGCACTGGAGGCGCCGACCTCGTGCCCGATGTGGAGGTCGTCGGCGTGCGCGGCGACCCGGGCCTGCAGCTCACTGACCTGTGCTGCCAATCGGGTGAGCTCGACCAGCGTGGTCCCGGTCTCGGCGGGGTCCATCGACCACACCGACGCATCGGCCACGGTGTCGGCGAGGTCGCGCATCTGCGCGGTCGTCGTCGACACCCGGTGTCGTGGTGTGGTCGCTGCTGTCATGGGTCTACTCAAGCACCGGCCACCGACACTGCGACGCTCAGAACCCGCTAATCCACAGGGGTCTGGGTCACGAACAGGTCACGATCCAGCGCCCTCCTCCACACCCGGACTGGTGTCGGTGGACGGGTGGTTGAGGAGGGACGAAGTCCCGTCTCGACACCACCGAGACCTGCACCCCTGGGATGGTTTCGAGACAGGCGCCAGGGCGCCTTCCTCAACCACCGGGCGCGGCGCTCAGGGGCGCCTTCCTCAACCACCGTGTGTCCCGACCGCAGGTCGGCGTCGTCCCTGCGGGCAGCATTTCGTCGAGGTGGCTTCGGAGCTCGACCAGTGACAGGGCAGGATCGGGGCATGAGCTATGAGGCAGCCGCAGGCCGCTATGACACCGACGCGACGGGGACGCAGTACCGCTACACGGGGCGCAGCGGGCTGAAGCTGCCGGCGATCTCGCTGGGTCTGTGGCAGAACTTCGGGACCGACCGGCCCGAGGAGACGCAGCGGGCGATCCTGCGGCGGGCGTTCGACCGCGGGGTGACGCACTTCGACCTGGCGAACAACTACGGCCCGCCGTACGGCCGCGCGGAGGAGAACTTCGGCCGCTACCTCGCCGACGATCTCCGGCCCTACCGCGACGAGCTCGTCATCTCGACCAAGGCGGGCTACGACATGTGGCCGGGCCCGTACGGTGAGGGCGGCGGGTCGCGGAAGTACCTGCTCGCGTCGCTCGACCAGTCGCTGACCCGGATGGGGCTCGACTACGTCGACATCTTCTACAGCCACCGCTTCGACCCGGAGACACCGCTCGAGGAGACGATGGGGGCGCTGGACCACGCCGTGCGCCAGGGCAAGGCGCTGTACGTCGGCATCTCGTCGTACTCCGCCGCGCAGACCCGCGAGGCGGCCTCGATCGCCCGCGAGCTCGGCACGCCGTTGCTGATCCACCAGCCGTCCTACTCCATGCTGAACCGCTGGATCGAGGAGGACCTGCTCGACGAGCTCGAGGCGCAGGGAATGGGCTGCATCGTCTTCACCGCGCTCGCCCAGGGCCTGCTCACCGATCGCTACCTCGACGGCGTCCCGGCCGACTCGCGCGCCGCGCGGGAGGGGTCGACGATCGGCGAGAGCCACCTCGACGAGGCGACACTGCGCCACGTGCGCCGGCTCGACGAGATCGCGCGAGGTCGTGGCCAGAAGCTCGCCCAGCTCGCGCTGCAGTGGACCCTGCGCGACTCCCGGGTCACCTCGGCCGTGATCGGCGCCAGCTCCGTCGAGCAGCTGGACACCAACCTCGACGCCCTGGCGTTCCCGCCGCTCAGTGACGAGGAGCTGCGGCTCATCGACGAGGACGCCGTCGAGGCGGGCATCAACCTGTGGGCGACCCACTCGTCGGAGTGAGCTTGCCCCGGCCGCGGGAGTTCTCCCACAGCTGACACCCGACCAGCACCAGTCCGGCGAGCAGCGCGCCCGCGATCACGTCGATCACGTAGTGCTCGGCGTAGTAGACGAGCGCCGTGGACATCGCGAGCGGGTAGAGCGCGAGCAGCCAGCGCCAGGGAGACCGGAGCCGCTGGATGCCGTACGCCGCGATGAGGAACGTGATGCCGGCGTGCAGCGACGGCATCGCGGCGACCGGGTTGCCGACACCGTGCAGGATTAGGTCGACGCGGTCCAGGCCGATGTCCGACCAGCCCCTCCCGGTGATCCGGGTGACGTCGGCGTCGAGCCAGCCCTCCTCCGAGGCCATCCACGGCGGCGCCATGGGGTAGAGGATGTAGACCGCGAGGGCGCCGAAGTTGATCGCCAGGTAGCGGCGCATCCAGGCGATCCACGCCGGCCGATTGCGGACCCACAGCACGGCAGCGATCGTCAGGCCCGTGAGGAAGTGCGTGGCGTAGACGGTCGTGAAGAAGAGGTCGTACCAGCGCGGCTCGCTCGTCTTGAGGCAGGGGTCGCCGCACCACGCGTCCTGCAGCCGCTCGGTCGGCGTGGTGCCGCCGCCGATCCATTCGTCGAAGTGGATCGGCGGGTAGACGTGGACGGGCAGCCCGAGCTCGTCGGTGAGACCACGGCTGTAGAAGTAGATGACCAGCCCGACGACCGGCAGCCACCAGTCCTTGAGGAAGTTCAGGTGGTAGCGCGGCCGCGCCTCGATGTTCCAGGCGATCGTGCCGACCCACAGCCACAGGAAGACCTGGACGGTGTCGTTGGGGATCCCGAGGGTCAGCGACCACGTCGCGAGGGCCGCGGCGTACGCCGCCATCGCGATCGCCCGGACGCTCCGGCGGGTGCCGGGGTAGGGGATCGGACGGAAGCGGAGGCTGACGTGATCGATCTCGTCTGCTCCCCGCGCCATGCCGGAAGTCTAGGGGGCCGAAAACACCGTGCCACCGGGGCGCGGATGACGGACAATCCTCCGACGTGGGACACGTGGACGTGGCAGGGGTGCGATACGAGCTGCCGGACGGGCGGGTGCTGCTCGACGACGTGTCCTTCCGCGTCGGCGAGGGCGCCAAGGTGGCGCTGGTCGGCGCCAACGGAGCCGGCAAGACGACGCTCCTGCGCATCATCACCGGCGACCTGACGCCGCACGCGGGCGTCGTGACCCGCTCGGGTGGGCTCGGCGTGATGCGCCAGATGGTGAGCGCCGACCTGGGCGCCGAGCCGACGGTCGCCGACCTGCTGCGCAGCGTCGCGCCCGCCCGGATCCGCGCGGCCGCCGACGAGGTCGACTCCTGCGAGCGGGCCCTGATGGACGTCGACGACGAGAAGACGCAGATGCGCTACGCCGCCGCGCTCGCCGAGTACGCCGACGCCGGGGGCTACGACCTCGAGGTCACGTGGGACGTCTGCACCATGGCCGGGCTCGGGGTGCCGTACGACCGCGCGCAGTACCGCGAGCTGCGCACGCTCTCCGGGGGCGAGCAGAAGCGGCTGGTGCTGGAGTACCTCCTGCGCGGTCCCGACGAGGTGCTGCTGCTCGACGAGCCCGACAACTTCCTCGACGTGCCCGGCAAGATCTGGCTCGAGGGGCGGATCCGCGAGTCCGACAAGACGATCCTGATGATCAGCCACGACCGCGAGCTGCTCGACAACACCGCGACCAGGGTGGTGACCGTCGAGCTCGGCTCGGCCGGCAACCTCGTCTGGACCCACCCCGGTGGGTTCGCGTCCTACCACGACGCCCGGCGCGACCGGTTCCTCCGCTTCGAGGAGATGCGCCGCCGCTGGGACGAGGAGCACGCCAAGCTCAAGGCGCTGGTGCTGATGTACAAGCAGAAGGCGTCGTACAACGACGGCCTGGCCAGCCAGTACAAGGCGGCGCAGACCCGGCTGCGGAAGTTCGAGGAGGCCGGGCCGCCGATCGAGCAGCCGCGCGAGCAGCAGGTGAGGATGCGCCTGAAGGGCGGCCGCACCGGCAAGCGCGCCGTCGTCTGCGAGCATCTCGAGCTCACCGGCCTGATGCGGCCCTTCGACCTCGAGGTCTGGTACGGCGAGCGGGTCGCGGTCCTCGGCTCCAACGGCTCGGGCAAGTCGCACTTCCTGCGTCTGCTCGCCGCGGGTGGCACGCGGCCCGACAAGGAGCACGAGCCGGTCGGCGACGTCGTCATCGAGCCGGTGCAGCACCGCGGGATGGCCCGCCTCGGTGCCCGGGTGCGCCCGGGTTGGTTCGTGCAGACCCACGAGCACCCGGAGCTGGTGGGCCGGACGCTTCTGGAGATCCTGCACCGCGGCGACGCCCAGCCGGACGGACGGGGCCGGGCCGGCATGGGCCGCGAGCAGGCCAGCCGCGTGCTCGACCGCTACGAGCTCAGCCACGCGGCCGACCAGCGGTTCGAGTCGCTGAGCGGCGGACAGCAGGCGCGCTTCCAGATCCTGCTCCTCGAGCTCTCCGGCGCGACGCTGCTGCTGCTCGACGAGCCGACCGACAACCTCGACGTCCAGTCGGCCGAGGCGCTCGAGGACGGTCTCGCCGCCTTCGAGGGCACCGTGCTCGCCGTGACCCATGACCGCTGGTTCGCCCGCGGCTTCGACCGGTTCCTCGTGTACGGCGCGGACGGCGGTGTCTACGAGTCCGACGAGCCGGTCTGGGACGAGACCCGCGTGGAGCGGGTCCGGTGAGCGGCATGGAGATCGTCGAGGTCGACCCGTTCGACGCGCAGCTGCTGGACCCGTGGCACGCGGTCTACCTCGAGGCGGAGCTCGCGGCCGGCGAGGGGGTGGCCGCGCCCTGGCAGCTCGAGGAGGTCCGCGCCCTCCTGCAGGCCACGGTCGCGAAGCACTGGATCAGGGGCTACGCCGGGGTCGTCGACGGCGAGGTCGTGTCGGCGGGATGGATCCGGACTCCGCTGCTCGACAACGTCGAGCGCGCCGAGCTGATGATCCAGACGGCCCCCGCCCACCGCCGCCGCGGCCACGGCACGGCGATGCTCGAGCACCTCGACCGGGTGGCCCGCGAACGCGGCCGGTCGATCCTGGTGGGCGAGACCGCGTGGCGCTACGACGCAGGCGCGTCGGGCGCCGGTGAGCCGGGTGCGGAGTTCGCCAGGGCACGCGGCTTCGAGCTGGCGCTCGGCGACGTGAAGCGCACCCTCGCGCTCCCGGTCGACGACGCGATCCTCGACGCGCTGACGGCCGAGGCGGCCGAGCGGCACACCGGCTACCGGCTGCGCTCCTTCGTCGGTCCGGTGCCCGACGACCTGCTGGACGGCTGGGCGCGGATGGTCGCCTCGCTGGCGATCGAGGCGCCCACCGGTGAGCTCGAGGTCGAGGCCGAGTCGCCCGACCCCGCCCTGGTGCGCGAGAACGAGGCCGTGCTCGCCCGCCAGGGGCGCACCAAGTACAACACCGTCGCGCTCGACCCCACCGGCGACCTGGTCGCCTTCACCGACATCGCGGCCACGATCCACGAGCCGGGCCGGGCCTACCAGTGGGGGACGCTGGTACGCCGCGACGCCCGAGGCCGCCGGCTCGGCCTGGCGGTGAAGGTCGCGAACCTGCGGCTGCTGCAGTCCGAGGCTCCGGACATCGCCGTGCTCACGACGTACAACGCCGAGGTCAACCGGCACATGATCGGGGTCAACGAGCGGCTGGGGTTCGTCCCGGTCGCCCGCCTCGGTGAGTTCCAGAAGCGCCCGTGAGCTGCGGCCCGTCGAGCCCGCGCGCCAGAGCTCGACGCCCAGGATGTCGGCGAGGTCGACGCCCCCCGGCGTCGGAGCAAGGAGAAGGGCCCCACCGGCTGACGGGAGACGGACCTGCTGGCCGGTGGGGCCCTCGGCCCCTCCCGAAGTCTCGGGCCTGGGAGGGGAGTCGGTGGATCAGGAGCTGGACGCGTCGGCGTCCGAGTCGAGCGTGAGCGTCGCGGTCTTGTCGTCGCCGTCGCGGGTGTAGGTGACGGCGACGTCGTCGCCCGGACGGTAGGAGCGGATGGTCGCCACCAGCGAGTCGGCACCGGTGATCACGTGGTCGTCGACCTTGGTGATGACGTCGCCCTTGGCGATGCCGGCCTCGTCGGCGGTCGAGTCGCCGATCACCTCCATCACCGCGGCGCCCTGGACGACCTCGCCTCCGTCCTGGTTCGCGGCGTCGGTCACCGAGATGCCGAGCCGCGCGTGGGTCGGGGCGTCGCCGTCGCGCATCTGCTCGACGATCGGCAGCACCTCGTCCATCGGGATCGCGAAGCCGAGGCCGATCGACCCGGCCTCGCCCTGGGAGGAGCTGGTCGTGCGGATCGAGGAGTTGATGCCGACGACGTTGCCGTCCATGTCGACGAGCGGGCCGCCGCTGTTGCCGGGGTTGATCGCCGCGTCGGTCTGGATGGCGGGGTAGGTCGTGCTGTTGCCCTCGCCGTCGCTGCCGACGTCGACCGGGCGGTCCAGCGCGCTCACGATGCCGCTCGTGACGGTGGAGTCGAGACCGAACGGCGAGCCGATCGCCACCACTCCCTCGCCGACCTCGAGGTCGCCGGACTTGCCGATGGTCGCCGGGGTCAGGCCCGAGACGTCCTCGGCCTTGATGACCGCGGTGTCGGTGAGCGGGTCGGACCCGACGATCGAGGCCTTGGCGGAGGAGCCGTCGTTGAGGAAGACGGTCATCGAGCCGCCGTCTCCGGCGATCGACGCGACGTGGTTGTTGGTGAGGATCTCGCCGTCGGAGCTGAGGATGATGCCCGACCCGGAGCCCTGGCCCTGGCTGCCGCTCACGTCGATCTTGACGACCGACGGGAGCACCTTCGCCGCCACCTGCTCGACGGAGCCGTCGGCGGCGGGCGAGTCGGGGGTGTCGACGACCTGCGAGGTGCGCGGGTCGGCGCTGCTGCCGCCGATCGAGCCGCTGTCGTCGTCGAGCGCGCTCCACGCCGCGGCGCCGCCGATCCCGGCACCGCCGCCGACGACGAGCGCGGTCGCGACGACGGCCGCGGCCAGGCCGGCCCGCCGCGGGCGCCGCTGGACGGGCAGCGTCGTCGTCTGCTCGGTCGGCTGCGCGGCGTACGGGCTCTCCGGCGGGCCCTCGGGGGGCGGCCCCTGGGGGGAGGGGTAGGAGAAGTACGGGTTCTGCGGAGTCTGCGGGCCGGTCGGCTGGTCGTCGGACATGCCTCCACTGTGTGGGTGCTGCCTGTGACGAGCCTGAGACGTCGCTGGACGCCCACGAAGAACCCGAGCGGGCTCAGACGACTCGTTCCAAGGGGTCGCACGCTGCGCGACGCTCAGCATCCACGCTGGCTGCGTTGCGGTCGCTCGTAGGACGGGAAAGTACGACGTCGCTCCCGCGCCTTGCCAGCGCGGCGCTGAGCGCCGCTCGCGGGCGCGACCCCTTGGAACAACCCGTCTCAGTCCGCCCGGTCGAGCGCCTCGGTCGCGAGCGTCATCTTCTTCAGCAGGGCGGCCAGCGTCGCTCGTTCGTCGGCATCCAGGGCGTGCACGACCTCGTCCTCGGCCCGGCCTCGGAGGTCCATCGCGCGGCGCCAGGCCGTCGCCCCGCTGCGGGTGACCTCGACGGCCACCCGCCGTCGGTCGTCGGGGTCGGCGTGGCGTTGGATCCAGCCGGCCCTCTCGAGGGCGTCCAGCCGGCCGGTCATGCCGGCGTTGCTGATGCCGAGGTCGGCCGCGAGCGTCGAGGGGCTGGCGCTCCCCGGGGTGTCCCGGATCATCAGGTGGTGCAGGGTCTCGTACTCGAAGTCCTGGAGGCCGAGCTCGGAGAGCACCTGCTGCGTGGACAGCCGGAAGTAGCGCTTGAGGCGGTCGATGCGCACCACGATCGCCTCGACGTCGTCCTCGAACGTCACGTCGACCCAGTGGTCCCGCCATCGCGCCACGTGCCGGTCGGCCCAGTCCTCGCTCTCCTGCGGCATGAGCCGATCCTACTCAATTAGGTAGCGAATAATTTGGTAGCGAAGTATTCTGCGGATCGTGGGTACCGACCTCGCCGCGCTCCGCCACCGGGACTTCCGCCTGCTCGTCACCGGCACGGCGACGAGCTCCCTCGGCAACGCGATCACCCCGATCGCGCTCGCGTTCGCGGTCCTCGACCTGGGCGGCTCGGCCTCCGACCTCGGCCTGGTCGTGGCGTCCTTCGCGCTGGCCCAGGTCGTCACCACGCTGTTCGGCGGCGTGCTCGGCGACCGGCTGCCGCGCAAGCTGATGATGGAGGGGTCCTCGGCAGGCAGTGCCCTGGCCATCGGCTTCATCGCCGCGTCGCTCGTCGGCGGCTGGGCGACGATCCCGATGCTGGCGGTGGTCGGCACGCTCGACGGCTGCCTCGCCGCGCTCAGCCAGCCCGCCTCCCGGGCGATGACGCGCGAGACGGTGCCGACGGACGTGCTCGGCTCGGCGGTCGCGCTCCGGGCGCTGCTCCAGACCTCCGCCAGCACGATCGGGTACGTCGTCGGCGGTGTCCTCGTCGCACTCGTCGGGTCGGGCTGGGCGATCGGCATCGACGCGGCGACCTACGCCGTGGCTGCGTTCTGCTTCTCCCGCCTGCGGGTGGAGCAGAAGGCCCCGGAGGGCGAGCGGCGCTCGATGCTCGCCGACCTCGGCGAGGGCGCCCGCGAGGTCTTCGCGCACGCCTGGCTCTGGCTGCTGATCGGGCAGGCGCTGCTCTACCACCTCTTCTACGGCGGCGCGCAGAGCGTGCTCGGGCCGATCGTCGTCGGCGACGGGTTCGGGCGGTCGGCGTGGGGCGTCGCGATGGGCACGCTGATGGCCGGCTTTGTCGTCGGCGGCCTGGTGTGCCTGCGCTGGAGGCCGCGCCGCAGCCTCTTCGTCGGCACGGTGCTGCTGAGCCTGACGGCGCTGTTCCCGCTCGCGATGGCGCTCTCCGACCAGCTGTGGCCGGTGCTGCTCGGTGCGTTCCTGCACGGCTTCGGCCTGCAGATCTTCGACGTGTTCTGGGACCTCTCGATCCAGCAGAACGTCGACCCCGAGAAGCTCGCCCGCGTCTACTCCTTCGACATCGTCGGCTCCTTCGTCGCGCGCCCCCTCGGCTTGGCGATGACGGGGCCGATCGCGACCGCGGTCGGTCTCGACGCCTGGCTGGTCGTCGTCGGCTGCGTGATGGGTGGGTCCGCCCTGCTGTCGCTCGTCTCCTCCGACGTCCGCCACCTGGCGCGGCGCGAGGACCCGGTCCGGTCCGCCGACCCCGGGTCGGGCACTCCGGAGACTGCGCCCGCTCCCGTGTGAGCGCTCCGTCCGGCGACGGTCAGGCCGGCAGCCCGCGCTCGAGCAGCGCGGCGCGCAGGCCCTCGGCGCCGGTGAAGAGGATGCCGTCCATGCCCAGCGCGGCCGCTGCGTCGACGTTCGACTGCTTGTCGTCGACGAAGACGAGCCGGTCGAGCGGGAGGCCGCTGCGCTCGGCGACGGCCTCGTAGGCACGCCGGTCGGGCTTGGCCGCCTTGATCGCGCCCGAGACGATGACGTCGTCGAGCAGCTGCAGGACCTCGAAGCGCTCCCGGGCGACCGGGAAGAGCTCGTCGGACCAGTTGGTCAGGCCGAAGAGCGGGACGCCCGCCTCGTGGAGGTCGCGCACGATCGCGATCGTGCCGGGCACCTCGGCGAGCGAGGTGGGGAAGTGGGCGAGGTAGGCCTCGGCGTGGGACACCCAGTGCGGGTGGGTACGGCGTACCTCCGCCATCCCGTCGGCCCAGCGGCGGCCGGCGTCCTGGAGATGGTTCCAGGCCATGAAGTCGAAGTCCGCGGCCTCGAGGAACCGGCGTGCCTCGTCGGACCCGAGGCCGGCCGCCACCGCTGCGGCCGGGTCCCAGTCGATGAGCACGTTGCCGAGGTCGAAGACGACCCCGGCGGGGCTCATGCCCAGCGCTCGGCGGCGGGCGTGAAGTCGAGTCCCCGGTCGCCGGTGTAGATCTGCTTGGGCCGCGCGATCTTCTGCTCCTTGTCCTGCACCAGCTCGGACCACTGGGCGAGCCAGCCGGGCGTGCGGCCGATCGCGAACAGGACGGTGAACATCTCCGGCGGGAACTGGAACGCCTCGTAGATCAGGCCGGAGTAGAAGTCCACGTTGGGGTAGAGCTTGCGCTTGACGAAGTAGTCGTCCTCGAGCGCGATCTTCTCGAGCTCCTGGGCGATCTCGAGCAGCGGGTTGACCCCGGTGACCTCGAAGACGTCGTCGCAGGCCTTCTTGATGATCGTCGCGCGCGGGTCGTAGTTCTTGTAGACCCGGTGACCGAAGCCCATCAGCCGCTCGTTGCCGTCCTTCACGCCCTTGATGAAGTCCGGGATGTTCTCCTTGCTGCCGATGCGCTTGAGCATTCGGAGGACGGCCTCGTTGGCACCGCCGTGCAGGGGGCCGTAGAGCGCGCCGATGCCGGCCGCCACGGCGGAGTAGGGGTCGACCTGCGAGGAGCCCACCGAGCGCACCGCGTTGGTCGAGCAGTTCTGCTCGTGGTCGGCGTGCAGGATGAACAGCACGTCGAGGGCCTTGACCAGGCGCTCGTCGGCCTCGAACCGCGACTCGCTCATCTTGAACAGCATCGAGAGGAAGTTGGCCGTGTAGCCGAGGTCGTTGTCCGGGTAGACGTACGGCTTGCCCTGCGCGTGGCGGAACGCCCAGGCGCCCAGCGTCGGCATCTTGGCGATCATCCGGACCATCTGGATGTGGCGGTTCTCCGCGTCGCTGATGTTGCGCGCGTCGGGGTAGAACGTCGAGAGGGCCCCCACCGACGCCATCAGCATCCCCATCGGGTGCGCGTCGTAGCGGAAGCCCTGCATGAACGACTTGACGTTCTCGTGGACGAACGTGTGGTAGGTGATCTCGTGCACCCACGCGTCGTACTCGGCCTTGCTCGGCAGCGAGCCGTGGATGAGGAGGTAGGCCACCTCGAGGAAGCTCGACTTCTCCGCGAGCTGCTCGATCGGGTAGCCGCGGTACTCCAGGACCCCCTTCTCCCCGTCGATGTAGGTGACGGAGCTGCGGCACGACGCGGTGTTCACGAAGCCGGGGTCGTAGACCGCGAGGCCCGGGGTGTCGTCTCCGGCCTTGATCTGGCCCAGATCGGCGGCCTTGATGGCGCCGTCGGAGATCGGGACCTCGTACTCCTGTCCGGTGCGGTTGTCGCGGACGGTGAGAGAATCAGTCACCCGCCCAACCTAGTCGGCGGCGTGGCGGGGTGCGAACCCGGTGTCCGCGGAAGACGCTGTGATGTTTCCGTCAGCCCGGATTCGACACCGCAGGTTTGGCGCCCGTACTCTTGTCAGTCGCGCCTCCTGCCGCGCCCGGACACCCCACGGAGTCCAGGTGCAGACCCGGTGCCCCGTCCTTGCGAGGGGGATGTCGGGCAGTGTTCGTCAGAGGGCGTGGCTCCACCGCCCCGGGACGACTGGGTCCCGCGGGTCCACCACGAACGAAGGAAGTTCCTCCGTGCGCACGTACGCCCCGAAGCCCGGTGACGTCACCCGGGAGTGGCTCGTCATCGACGCCACCGACATCGTCCTCGGCAAGCTCGCCGCCCAGACCGCCAACCTCCTGCGCGGCAAGCACAAGCCGATCTTCGCCCCGAACGCCGACACCGGTGACTTCGTCATCATCGTCAACGCCGAGAAGGTCGCCCTCTCCGGCACGAAGAAGACCACGAAGCTGGCCTACCGCCACTCGGGCTACCCGGGCGGTCTCTCGGCCACCCCGATCGGCGAGGTCCTCGAGAAGGACGCCCGCAAGGCCATCGAGAAGGCCGTGTGGGGCATGCTCCCGAAGAACAAGCTCGGCCGTCAGATGCTGAAGAAGCTGAAGGTCTACTCCGGGCCCAACCACCCGCACCAGGCCCAGAAGGCCACTCCGTTCGAGATCAAGCAGATCTCCCAGTAATCGTCCCCCCTCTCGAGCAGAGCGTCGAGAAGTCTGAGTGAGGAACTTTCATCGTGGCTGACACCACCGAGGTCGAGGAGACCTACGAGACCAACGAGCAGGGCATCGCCTACAGCTCCGAGAGCGCACCGTCCGCCGACGCCCCCGAGCGTCCGGCGACCATCGCCCCCGCCGCGGCCACCGGCCGCCGCAAGGAGGCCGTCGCCCGCGTCCGCATCGTCCCCGGCACCGGCCAGTGGACGATCAACGGCCGGGCGCTCGACTCCTACTTCCCCAACAAGCTGCACCAGCAGGTCGTGAACGAGCCGTTCGCCGCGCTGCAGCTCGAGGGTCGCTTCGACGTCATCGCCCGCATCCACGGCGGCGGCATCACCGGCCAGGCCGGCGCGCTGCGCCTGGGCGTGGCCCGCGCCCTGAACGCGGTCGACGTCGACGCCAACCGCCCGACCCTGAAGAAGGCCGGCATGCTCACCCGTGACGCCCGCGTCATCGAGCGCAAGAAGGCCGGTCTGAAGAAGGCCCGTAAGGCCCCGCAGTACTCGAAGCGCTGATTCTGGAACGCGTGCCGGGCACCTCGCGGCGTTGTCGCCGCTCGACGACCCGCTTCGCTCGACGGTCGCCTTCGCGGCTCCGCCTTGCGAGGCACTCCGGCGCGCGTCCCAGAAGGTTGCCGTCATGACGAGAATCTTCGGCACGGACGGGGTCCGGGGCCTGGCCAACGGTCAACTGACCGCGGAGCTGGCCCTGGACCTGTCCGTCGCCGCCGCTCGTGTCCTGGCCTCCCGGGGCGAGTTCGAGGGCCATCGCCCGCTCGCCGTCGTGGGCCGGGACACGCGTGTCTCCGGGCAGTTCCTCGAGCATGCCGTCGTGGCCGGCCTCGCGTCGGCCGGAGTCGACGTCCTCCGACTCCGGGTGCTGCCCACGCCGGCGGTCGCCTACCTGACCCAGGCGCTCGGCGCCGACCTCGGCGTCGTCATCAGCGCGTCGCACAACCCGATGCCCGACAACGGCATCAAGTTCCTCGCCAGCGGTGGCGTCAAGCTCGACGACGCCGTGGAGCGGGAGATCGAGCAGCACCTCGACCAGGCGTGGGCACGGCCCCTCGGTGGCGCGGTGGGCCGCGTCACGCCGTACGCCACGCCCGTCGACGAGTACGTCGCCCACCTGGTCGGCACGATCGCCGAGCCGCTCGCCGGGATCAAGGTCGTGCTCGACTGCGCCCACGGCGCGGCGTACGAGGCCGGCCCGGCGGCGCTGCGCGCGGCCGGCGCCGAGGTCATCGCGATCAACGCCGAGCCGGACGGCCTCAACATCAACGACGGCTGCGGCTCCACACATCTGGAGGTGCTCCGCGCCGCCGTGATCGAGCACGGTGCGGACGCCGGGTTCGCGCTCGACGGCGATGCCGACCGCTGCCTGGCCGTCGACCACGAGGGCACCGACGTCGACGGCGACCAGATCCTGGCGATCCTCGCGCTCGGCATGGCCGAGTCCGGACACCTGCCCAAGAACACCGTCGTCGCCACCGTGATGAGCAACCTCGGCTTCGTGCAGGCCATGAGGGCCGCCGGCATCGGGGTGCGCCAGACCAAGGTCGGCGACCGCTACGTGCTCGAGGCCATGCGGGTGTCCGGCTACGGCCTCGGGGGCGAGCAGTCGGGGCACGTGATCATGAGCGAGCACGCCACGACCGGCGACGGCGTGCTCACCGCGCTGCACGTGCTGGAGCGGATGGCCGGCACAGGCCGCACCCTCCAGGACCTCGCGTCCGTGGTGACGCGGCTGCCGCAGGTGCTCGTCAACGTCCCCGATGTCGACAAGGCGCGCGCCGACGACGACCCGGTGGTCGCCGCCGCGGTCGCCGAGGAGGAGGCCGCGCTGGGCGACACCGGCCGGATCCTGCTGCGCCCGTCGGGCACCGAGGCCCTGGTGCGGGTGATGGTCGAGGCCGCGACGGCCGAGGAGGCCCGTGCCGTCGCCGAACGGCTCGCCGACGTCGTCAAGCGCGAGCTCAGCCTGTAGGCATGGGTCCCACGAGGGACGCCCCGGTGCTCGCCGTCGAGGGCCTCGGCAAGAGCTTCGGCTCCGTGCGTGCCGTCGACGACCTCACGTTCTCCGTGCGGCCGGGCGCGGTCACCGGCTTCCTCGGACCCAACGGGGCGGGCAAGACCACCACGCTGCGGATGCTGCTGGGGCTCACCCGGCCGACCGCGGGCCGCGCGCTCGTCGACGGCCTGCCGTACGCCGAGCACGAGCGGCCCGCACGGGTCGTCGGGGCTGCGCTCGAGGCCTCGTCGTTCCACCCCGGCCGCACCGGCCTCGGCCATCTCGAGGTGTTCGCCGCGCAGGTGGGAGCCTCGAACCGGCGCTGCCGCGAGCTGATCGACTTCGTGGGGCTCGGTCCGGCCGCCGAGCGCCGGGTCGGCGGCTACTCCATGGGCATGCGGCAGCGGCTCGGCCTCGCGACCGCGCTGCTCGCCGACCCTCCGGCGGTCGTGCTCGACGAGCCGGCGAACGGTCTCGACCCCGAGGGGATCCGGTGGATGCGAGGCCTGCTGCGTGCCTTCGCCGCCGAGGGCCGCACGGTGCTGATCTCCAGCCACGTGCTCTCGGAGGTGCAGCACACCGTCGACGACGTGGTGATCATCGCCCACGGCCGCCTCGTGCACGCCTCCTCGCTCGCCGACCTCGGTGCACTGGCGACGCCGGAGACCTACGTCGAGTCGCCCGCGGCCGGAGCGCTCGCCGGGCTCTGCGACGACCGCGGCTGGTCGCGCCGGGCCGACGGCGCCGGCCTCGTGGTCGCCGGGGTCCCGGCCGCCGAGATCGGCGCCGCGGCGTACGCCGCCGGCATCGAGCTGCACCAGCTCGTCAGTCGAGGTGTGGGTCTCGAGGACGTCTTCCTGCGGCTGACGGGCGGTGTGCGATGACCACCCCACGAAGTCGCGGTCTTCCCCCGCTCCGCTCCTCCAGCCCACGACTCCGCGGGGACCCCGGATGAGGGCGGCCCTGGTCGCGGAGTACCGCAAGCTCGTCAGCACCCGCCTGTGGTGGGTGCTGCTGATCGCGCTCGCGGCCTACCTCGCGTTCGTGGGTGGCGTGCTGGCCTTCTCGATCGTCTTCGCCCCCGACGGCCAGGACACGACGATGCCGGGCGGCGCGGACGCGGCCGCGGGCGTCTACGGGCTGGTCAACGCGATCGGCTACGTCTTCCCGCTGGTGATCGGTAGCCTGATGATCACCACCGAGTTCCGCTACCAGACGATCACGCAGTCGCTGCTCGTCGAGCCGCGTCGTACCGTCCTGCTCGCCGGCAAGCTGGTCGTGGCGATCCCGCTCGGCCTCGTCTACGGCCTGGCGGGGATGGCGGCGCTCGTCGCGGTGAGCGCACCGCTGCTCGCGCTGAAGGGCGACGGTGCGTTCGTCACCGACCCCGACGTGCTGGCGGTCATCCTGCTCGGTGTCGTCGTGACCGCGCTGTGGACGGTCATCGGCGTCGGGTTCGGCGCCGTGCTGCCCAACCAGGTGGCGGCGGTCGTGGTGCTGCTGGCGTTCACCCAGTTCGTGGAGCCGATCGCCCGGCTCGCGCTCGGGGCCTTCGACGCCACGTCGTCGGTGGCGAGGTTCCTGCCCGGTGCGGCCGCCGACGGGCTCATCGGCGCCAGCCTGATCGGCGAGATGGGCGGCGGGTCGGGTGACCTGTTGCCGCGCTGGGCGGCCCTGCTGGTGCTGCTCGGCTACGCCGCGGTGCTCGCGGGCGTGGGGAGACTGACGACGCTGCGCCGCGACATCGGGTAGGAAGCGGCGCATGACCCGGACCCGCGCGGCCGCCGCCCTCGGCGTGGTCGCCGCGCTCGCCGTCGTGGCGACGGGGGCGGTCGTCGGGGCGACGTACGACGACGAGCCCGGCCCCGCGAGCCCGGTCGTGGTCACCGACCCGGCGTCGGGCGTCCTTCGAAGTGCCGGGCGAGGGGTGGCGGCTGCGCGCCGCCGACTCGCGGATCTCCTACGGCCCGGCGCGCGTCGACGGGCCGGCCCTGCTCGACGAGGGATACTGCGCGTCCCGGCCGGATGGCTCGTTCCGTGCGCTGGCGGGCTTCACCGGACAATCGTTCGGCGCATGGGTGTCGGGGGTGGTCGGCGGGCCCTCGTCGATGTCCACCGGGACGTCGACCGAGAAGGTCGTGCTCGCGGACGGCACGCCGGCCACCTACCGCTGGTCCGCGCTGCGGGGCCCGGAGGGGCCGTGCGCGGCATCCGGCGTCGAGGTCGCGATGATCCGGGCCGGCGACGTCCGCGCCGTGGTCGTGGCCGACAGCGGTGACGAGGGCACGCTGCCCCACGAGAGCGTCCGCGACATCCTGGTGACGCTAGAGCTTCCGTAGGCGGACGTAGCGCACCGAGTGGTCGCGGTCCTTGCGCAGCACGAGCGTGGCGCGGGAGCGGGTCGGCAGGATGTTCTGCGACAGGTTCGGGCCGTTGATGGTGTCCCAGATGCGCTGCGACTCGGCGACCGCCTCGTCGTGCGAGAGCGCGGCGTACTTCGAGAAGTAGGAATCCGGGTCGCGGAACGCGGTCTCGCGCAGCCGCAGGAAGCGCTCGGTGTACCAGTCGCGGATGTGGCCGGTGCCGGCGTCGACGTAGACGGAGAAGTCGAAGAAGTCGCTCAGCGTCAGACCGGTGCGGCCGTCGTCGCGGGTGCGCGCCGGCTGGAGCACGTTGAGGCCCTCGATGATGACGATGTCGGGACGCTTGACCACGACCTTCTCGCCGGGCAGCACGTCGTAGGTGAGGTGGGAGTAGACCGGCGCCTCCACCTCGTCCTTGCCGGACTTGATGTCGACGACGAAGCGCAGGAGCGCCCGGCGGTCGTAGGACTCCGGGAAGCCCTTGCGCTGGAGCAGCCCGCGGCGCTCGAGCTCGGCGTTGGGGTAGAGGAAGCCGTCGGTGGTCACCAGCGCGACGTTGGGGTGCTCCGGCCAGTGCGCGAGCATCTGCTGGAGCACGCGGGCGGTCGTGGACTTGCCGACCGCCACCGAGCCGGCGAGGCCGACGACGAACGGCGTGCGCGGCGGCGTGATCTGGTGGAGGAACTCCTCCTGGCGGCGGTGCAGCGTGCCCGCGGCCTCGACGTACAGGCTGAGCAGGCGCGAGACCGGCAGGTAGATCTGCTGGACCTCGTCGAGGTCGAGCTGGTCGCCGAGTCCACGCAGCTGCCGGATCTCGTCGGCCGTGAGCGGGTTCTCCACCTCCTCGGCCAGCGCCGCCCAGGCGGAGCGGTCGAGCTCGATGTACGGCGACGCCTCCCGCGGGCTCTCGTCGGAGGCGCCGTGCTGCCCGCCGTGGGAAGACATGCCGGAGATTGTTGCAGCCGACCTGGCCGCCCGGACCCCGGGTGTCCGCTGGATACAGTGACACCCATGTGCGGCATCGTCGGCTACGTCGGGGAGAAGCAGGCTCAGGACGTCGTCGTCGAGGGTCTGCGCAGGCTGGAGTACCGCGGCTACGACTCGGCCGGGATCGCGCTGGTCGCGAACGCGACGATCGCCTCCGACAAGCACGCCGGCAAGCTCGGCAACCTCGAGAAGGCGATCGCCGACCGGCCGCTGCCGGCCGCCACCGTCGGCATCGGGCACACCCGCTGGGCCACCCACGGCGCACCCAACGACGTGAACGCGCACCCGCACACCGGGGGTGCGCGACGGGTGGCGCTCGTGCACAACGGCATCATCGAGAACTTCGCGGAGCTGCGCGCCGGGCTCGAGGCCGGCGACGTCACGCTGCTCTCCGAGACCGACACCGAGGTCGCCGCGCACCTGCTCGAGGCCGACGTCGTCGCCGGCACCGACCTCACCACCGCGATGGTCCGGCTCGTCAACCGGCTCGAGGGCGCGTTCACCCTCGTGGCCGTCGACGCGCTCGACCCGTCGCGGGTCGTCGCCGCCCGCCGCAACTCGCCTCTCGTCGTCGGGCTCGGCGACGGGGAGAACTTCCTCGGCTCGGACGTCGCCGCGTTCATCGAGCACACGCGCGAGGCGCTCGAGCTCGGCCAGGACCAGGTCGTCACGATCACCCGGTCCGGCGTCTCCGTGGTCGGGTTCGACGGCACGCCCGCGGAGGGCCACCGCTACCACGTGGACTGGGACCTGTCGGCCGCCGAGAAGGACGGCCACGACTGGTTCATGCGCAAGGAGATCCACGAGCAGCCGCGGGCCGTGGCCGACTCGCTGCTCGGACGTCGTACGCCGCAGGGCCACCTGCACCTCGACGAGATGCGGCTGTCCGACCAGGAGCTGCGCGACGTCGACAAGGTCATCATCATCGCGTGCGGCACGTCGTTCTACGCCGGGATGGTCGCGAAGTACGCCATCGAGCACTGGACCCGGGTGCCGGTCGAGGTCGAGCTCGCATCGGAGTTCCGCTACCGCGATCCGATCGTCGACTACTCCACGCTCGTGGTCGCGATCAGCCAGTCCGGCGAGACCGCCGACACCCTGCAGGCGATCCGCCACGCGCGCACCCAGCGCGCGAAGGTGCTCGCGATCTGCAACACCAACGGCTCGACTATCCCGCGCGAGTCCGACGCGGTGATCTACACCCATGCCGGTCCGGAGATCGGGGTCGCGTCGACGAAGGGGTTCCTGACCCAGCTCGTCGCCTGCTACCTGCTCGCGCTCTACCTCGCGCAGGTGAAGGGCACCCGCTACGGCGACGAGATCGACGAGGTGATGGCGCAGCTCGAGGACATGCCGGACCACATCCAGCGGGTGCTCGACGACGCCGCCGCCATCTACGAGATGGCCGGCGAGCACGTGGACACGCGGTCCGTGCTCTTCCTGGGGCGGCACGCCGGCTACCCGGTGGCCCTGGAGGGGGCACTGAAGCTCAAGGAGCTCGCCTACATCCACGCGGAGGGCTTCGCGGCCGGCGAGCTCAAGCACGGACCGATCGCGCTGGTGGAGTCCGGGCTCCCGGTGCTGTGCGTCGTGCCGCCGGCCGGCCGCGACCAGCTCCGGGACAAGATGGTGAGCGGCATCCAGGAGGTGCGGGCCCGCGGAGCCCGCACGATCTGCCTGGTCGAGGACGGCGACGACGCGATCACGCCGTACGCCGATGTCGTCGTGCGGCTGCCGCGCGTGCCGGTGCTGCTCCAGCCGCTGGTGGCGGTCGTCCCGCTGCAGCTCTTCGCCTGCGAGCTGGCGACCCGGATGGGCCACGACGTCGACCAGCCGCGCAACCTGGCCAAGTCCGTCACGGTGGAGTAGTAGTCGCCCATGATCATCGGCGTCGGGATCGACGTGGTCGACATCGAGCGCTTCGGGGAGTCCCTGGCGCGGACGTCGGGCCTGTCGGCGCGGCTCTTCACGGCGTCGGAGGGCGCCCGCCCGCTGGCCTCGCTGGCGGCCCGGTTCGCGGCCAAGGAGGCGCTCGCCAAGGCGCTCGGCGCACCCGGTGGGCTGCACTGGCAGGACGCCGAGATCGTCTCCGAGTCCTCCGGGCGGCCGCTGCTCGAGATGCGCGGCACGGTGCTCGCCCGGGCCAACGACCTCGGCGTGGCCGCCGTGCACGTCTCGCTCTCCCACGACGCGGGGATCGCGTCAGCGGTGGTCGTGCTGGAGGGATAGTCCCTGACGGTTTCGGGGTTCCGGCGGCGTGTCGACCCCGAAAACGTCAGGGACTATCCCCGCTAGCGTGGGCGCATGAGGCGAGCGCACACGGTCGAGCAGGTGCGGGCCGCCGAGGCGGAGCTGATGGCCCGACTGCCCGGGGGCGCGCTGATGCAGCGGGCCGCGGCCGGGCTGGCGTACGCCGTAGTCGACCTGCTCGGCTCGGCGTACGGGCGCCGGGTGTTGCTGCTGGTCGGGTCCGGCGACAATGGAGGGGACGCGCTGTACGCCGGGGCGCTGCTCGCCCGGCGGGGTGCCGGCGTCGAGGCGTGGCTGCTGTCCGACCACGCCCACGAGGGTGGGATCGCGGCGCTGCGGGCCGCCGGCGGACGCGTGATCGACGGGAGCCCGGCGCGGCCCGAGGTGGTGGTGGACGGGATCGTCGGCATCGGCGGGCGCCCGGGGCTGCGTCCGGAGGCGCAGCGAGCGCTGGCGCTGGTCGAGGGGGTGCCGGTGGTGGCGGTGGACACCCCGAGCGGCGTCGACGTCGACACCGGTGAGCTCGACGGACCGCACGTGAGCGCCCACGTGACGGTCACGTTCGGGACCCACAAGGTCGCCCACCTGGTCGACCCGGCCAGCCAGCACTGCGGCGTGGTCCACCTCGTCGACCTCGGGCTTGAGCTCCCCGACCCCACGGTCGAGGCGCTCCAGCCCGAGGACGTCGCGGCGCTCCTGCCGCGACCGGCGCCGGACGCGCACAAGTACACCCGCGGGGTCGTCGGCGTCCGCGCCGGCAGCGCCCACTACCCGGGCGCCGCGCTGCTCTCGGTCGCCGGCGCCGGCAGCGGGCTGGTCGGCATGGTGCGGTACGTCGGACCGGCCGAGGTCGCCGACCGGGTGCGCCTGCGCCACCCCGAGGTCGTGGGCGCGGGCCGCGTCCAGGCCTGGGTGGTCGGCTCGGGCGGCGGCGCGCATGCCGGTGACGAGCTGCGCGCGGCCCTGGCCGACGACGTCCCGACGCTCGTCGACGCCGACGCGCTCGCCCACCTGCCGGAGCGCGTCCCCCCCGAGACGGTCCTGACGCCGCACGCGGGCGAGCTCGCCGCGATGACCGGCGCCGACCGCGCCGACGTCGAGGCCCGCCCGCTCCACCACGCCCGGACGGCCGCGGCGCGCTACGGCTGCACGGTGCTGCTCAAGGGCCGTCACACGCTCGTCGCCGACCCGGACGGACGGGTCCGCACGACGACCACCGGCACCCCGTGGCTCGCCACCGCCGGTGCCGGGGACGTGCTCGGCGGCCTCGTCGGGGCCCTGCTGGCCGGAGGGCTCACGGCGTACGACGCGGCCTCGGTCGGCTCGTGGCTGCACGGCGCCGCGGCGACCCTCGCCGGCCACGGCGGACCGCTGGTCGCGAGCGACATCGCGGCGGCCATCCCGGACGCCGTCCGGGGGCTGCCGGACGGGTGATGGGAGAATGGCGGGCGATGACCCCCCTCCCGGCCCCGGCACGCGCCGAGATCGTCGTCGATCTCGGCGCGATCCGCCACAACGTGCGCCGGCTGCGCGAGCTGACCGGGGTCGCGATGATGACGGTGGTCAAGGCCGACGGCTACGGCCACGGCATGGTCGAGGCCGCGCGGGCGGCCCGCGAGGCGGGCGCCGACTGGCTCGGCGTGGCCACCATCGACGAGGCGCTGGCGCTGCGCGCAGCGGGCGACGACGGACGGGTGCTCTGCTGGCTCACGGTGCCGGGGGAGGACCACGCCGCGGCGATCGCCGCCGACGTCGACGTCACGGCGTACACCCTCGCCGAGCTCGACGAGATCCGCGCCGCCACGGCCGTCGCCGGGCGCCCGGCCCGGCTCCAGCTCAAGGTCGACACCGGCCTCTCGCGCGGCGGCGCGACCCTGGAGACCTGGCCCGACGTCGTGGCGGCCGCGCGGGCCGGCGAGCGCGCCGGCGCCTGGACGGTCACCGGCGTCTGGTCCCACTTCGCCGCCAGCGACGAGCCCGGCGACCCCGCCAACGACGCGCAGGAGGCGGCCTTCCGCGACGCCCTCGCCGTCGCCGAGCGGGCCGGACTGCGACCCGAGACGCGTCACCTCGCCAACTCGGCGGCGGCGATCCTGCGGCCCTCGTCGCGGTTCGACCTCGTGCGCGTCGGGCTGGCGTCGTACGGCCTCGATCCCGCCCCCGGCCACACCCCCGACCTCGGCCTGCGCCCGGCGATGACCGCGCGGGCGACCCTCGCCCAGAGCAAGCCGCTCGCCGCCGGCGCGTCGGTCTCCTACGGCCACACCTGGACCGCCGACACCCCGACCACCGTCGGGCTGGTGCCGATCGGGTACGGCGACGGCGTCCCGCGGCACGCGAGCAACACCGCCCAGGTGCAGGTCGACGGCAAGCGCCGCGCGATCCGCGGCCGGGTCTGCATGGACCAGTTCGTCGTCGACCTCGACGGAGACCTGCCCGCGCCCGGGGAGGACGTCGTGCTCTTCGGCGACGGGCGGCACGGCGAGCCGACCGCCCAGGACTGGGCCGAGGCCGCCGACACCATCTCCTACGAGATCGTCACCCGGATCGGAGGACGGATGACCCGGAGGTACGTCGAGTCGTGAGCATGCGAGGACGCGTGATCGGGGCGGTCACCGTCGGCGCCGTCGGCCTGGCCGCGGCAGGGGCCGGCGTCGGCGTACGCCGCCAGCGACGCCGCATCGTCGACCGCACGCCCGACGACTGCCCGGACTTCGGGTCGCTGCGCTCGGAGCCGATGACGGTGGTCGCCGACGACGGCACGCCGCTGCACGTCGAGGTCGACGAGGCCGACTCCGAGGTGACGGTGATCTTCGCGCACGGCTACGCACTCGAGATGGACTGCTGGCACTTCCAGCGCGAGCACTACCGCGGCCGCGTCCGCACGGTCTTCTACGACCAGAGGTCCCATGGCCGCTCCGGACGCTCCCCGCTCGGCAACGCCACCATCGAGCAGCTCGGCCGCGACCTGCTGGCCGTCATCGACGCCGTCGCGCCCGACGGGCCGGTGGTCGTGGCCGGCCACTCGATGGGCGGCATGACGATCGCGGCGCTCGCGGAGGAGCACCCGGAGCTCTTCGGTGACCGGGTCGTCGGCGCCGCGCTGATCTCGACGACCGCTGGCGGGCTCGAGCCCAGCCGCATCCTCTTCCCGATGGTGCCGGCCTGGGGCAGCGCCGGCCCGGTCGGCCGCACGATCTCGGCACTGGCGCGGACCCACAAGGTCGTCGACGGCGTACGCCGCGCCGGCAAGGACGTCGCGCTCGTGGCGACCGCCGGCCTCGCCTTCGGCGACGACGTGCCGGGCAGCTACGTCGAGTTCGTCGACCGGATGCTGTCGGCGACCCCGTTCGAGGTGGTCGCGGAGTTCTTCCCCGGCTTCGCCGCGCTCGACAAGTTCGACTCGGTCGAGGTGCTCGCGAAGGTGCCGACCGCGGTCATCTGCGGCACCGAGGACAGGCTCACCTCGATCGGCCACAGCCGCAAGCTCCACGCGCGCATCGACGGCTCGACGCTGCTCGAGTGCCACGGCGCCGGACACATGGTGATCATGGAGCGCCGCGACGAGGTGAACGGCGAGCTCGACCGACTGCTCGCCGCGACCGGAGCCGAGGACGCGCGGTGACCCTCGAGATCACTCGCGTCGGACCCGAGTCGGCGGAGCAGGTGTTCGCCGTGGTGCACGCCGCGTTCGAGGCGCGGCCGCCGCTGGACCCGCCCGCCGCCGCGCTGCAGGAGACCGAGGAGACGATCGCCAAGCGGCTCACCGGCGCCGGAGGACTGCTCGCCACGCTCGACGGGCGCCCCGTCGGTGCGCTGGTGCTCGACCTGGTCGGCAGCACGACGTACCTGCGCCGCTTCGGGGTCGTGCCGGACGCCCAGGGGCACGGCGTCGCGGCGGAGCTGATCGAGGCGGCGGTCGAGGCGGCCGACGGGTCCGACGACCTCACCGTCGTCGCGCGCGAGGAGCTGCCGCAGACGGTGCGGTTCTGGGAGCGGCAGGGGTTCCGCGAGATCCGTCGCGAGCCACCCAACGTCGAGCTGCGACGACCGCTGCGCACCCACGTCTTCCAGGCGCCGGACGCCGAGGCCATGCGCGGGCTCGGCCGGTCGCTCGCCGGACAGCTCGCCAGCGGCGACCTGATCGTGCTCAGCGGCGAGCTCGGGGCCGGCAAGACGACGTTCACCCAGGGACTCGGTGCGGGGCTCGGCGTCCGTGGTGCGGTGACGTCGCCGACGTTCGTCATCGCCCGGGTCCACCCGTCCCTGGTCGGCGGCCCGGACCTCGTGCACGTCGACGCCTACCGGCTCGGGGGCCTCGACGAGCTCGACGACCTCGACCTCGACACCTCCCTCGACGACGCCGTCACGGTCGTCGAGTGGGGCGAGGGGCTCGCCGAGGGCCTGTCGGAGTCACGGCTCGAGGTCCAGATCGTGCGTGGGGACGCCCCTCACGACGGGCTCGACCCGCGCCGCGTCGAGCTCACTCCCGTGGGACCGCGCTGGCACGCGCTGTCCTTCCGCGCCCTGGGTTGAGTCGGGAGATTCGGACACGCGAATCGGGGGTTTCGGACACCCGGACGCGCGCGAAGTCCCGACTCGACTGTCCAGAAGTCCCGACTCGACCTACAGGCCGGTGACGCCCTCTTCGCCGTACCCCTCGGCCTGCTCGTCGAAGTTCTCGTGCTCGAGCAGGTGCAGGATCGGTACGCCGAGTTTGCGGCGCGCCTTCGACGTCCAGTCGAGGTGGAAGAACTCGGCCACCACGTGCGGCCGCGTCAGGATGATCGCCTCGCGGCCGTCGACCTCGGCGACCTTCGCCGCCAGTGCGTCGATCGGCGGGTCGCTCACGACGTGGCCGTGCGCGACCGCGCCGCTGCGGCGCAGCGCCGCGAGCGTCTGCTCGAGCTCGGCGTGCGAGCGGTCCTCGCAGTCCTTGCGGACCGCGTCGAGGTCGACCTCGCTCATCGGCATCGTCGGCGACGAGAGCATGTCGCCGGCGGTCAGCGATCCCATGGCCGACTCGATGCGGGCGGCGGCGTCCTCCAGCGGCAGCAGCACGTGGTAGGTCACCGGCTCGTCGAGGCCCTCGTGGAGCGAGTGCACCTGCGCGGCGTCCTGGTCGCTCAGGGCCTGCTCGACCAGGAGGACCACGTCGTAGTCCCCACCTGCGTTCTCAGACATCTCTGCCTTCCTCAGTCGACACGAAGGATTCTAGCCAGGTCGTAGCTCACCGGCTCCTCCAGCTGCTCGTAGCCGCACGACTCGGGGTCGCGGTCGGTGCGCCAGCGCCGGAACTGCGCCGTGTGCCGGAACCGGTGCCCCTCCATGTGGTCGTAGGCGACCTCCAGCACCCGCTCGGGCCGCAGTGGCGTGAAGGAGAGGTCCTTGCCCGCGCTCCAGCGGCTCTGCGTGCCCGGCACCCGGTCGGGGTTGGCGACCGCCCATTCGGCCCACTCGCCCCACGGGTGCTCGGAGAGGTCGCAGACGAGCGGCCGCAGCTCCTCGATCAGCTCGGCGCGGCGCGCCGCCGTGAAGCTCGCGCTGACGCCGATGTGCTGCAGCTTGCCGTCGCTGTAGAGGCCGAGCAGCAGGCTGCCGAGCAGCGGCTTCTCGGGCGTGCTGGTCTTGTGCTCGCGGTAGCCGGCGACGACCACGTCGGCGGTGCGCTCGTGCTTGATCTTGAGCATCGTGCGGGCGTTCTGCTGGTACGTCGCGTCCAGCGGCTTGGCGACCACGCCGTCGAGCCCGGCGCCCTCGAACTGGTGGAACCACTCCTCGGCCTCGGCCGTGTCCGTGGTCGTCCGCGTGAGGTAGCAGGGACCGTCGAGGTCGCCCAGCGCCTCCTCGAGGGCCGCCCGGCGCTCGGCGAACGGGCGCGCGACGTACGACTCGTCGCCGAGCGCGAGCAGGTCGAAGGCGACGTACGACGCGGGCGTCTTCTCGGCCAGCAGGTCGATGCGCGACTTGGCCGGGTGGATGCGCTCCTGGAGCACCTCGAACTCCAGGCGCTCGCCGATGCTCACGAAGATCTCGCCGTCGAGCACGCAGCGCCCGGGCAGCTGCTCGCGCATCGCGACGACGACCTCGGGGAAGTAGCGGGTCAGCGGCTTGGTGTTGCGGCTGGCCAGCTCGACCTCGTCGCCGTCCTTGAAGACGATGCAGCGGAAGCCGTCCCACTTGGGCTCGAAGCTCAGCCCGTCGTACCTCTCCCGGTCGGGGATGCCCTTGACCGACTTGGCGAGCATCGGCTGGACGGGCGGCATGACGGGGAGGTCCACTGGGCCACCATAGGGGCTGGTCCGCTGCCGGTGGGCGCGGTGAGATGGCGGGCGGCAGGTCGTCGCGCGGGTTCGATCCTGGTCGTGCTCGCGCTGGGGCCGCTCGGGGCGCGGTTTCATCACGGGATGTTGTCGGAGCCCCGCTTCCCTGGCCGAGCTCACCGTGGGAACCGCCGGTCGACCTTCATCCCTTGATGAAACCGCAACCGCCGGGCAGGTGTGCTGCCCCGCCAGGTGGGCCCTAGCCTTGGGCACCTATCCCCGGTTGGTCTGCCGGGCGGAGCTGCCAGCCCCGCCAGGCGGTCCCGCAGGGTTAGCAATCCCCGGTTGGTCTGCCGGCAGGGCCCGCCTGACTTTGAATCAGGACTAGCGACGTAGGTTCGACTCCTACCCGGGGAGCGTGAGTAGCGAGCTGACGGTCATCGTGCTGGCCGCGGGTGGCGGCACCCGCATGAAGTCCAAGACCATGAAGGTGCTGCACCCGCTCGCGGGCCGCAGCATGATCGGGCACGTCCTGGCGGCCGCACACGCGCTGGAGCCGCAACAGGTGGTGGCCGTGGTCGGCCACCAGCGCGAGGCCGTCGGCGCGCACATCCACCAGGCGTTCCCCGACGTGGTGCTCGCCGTGCAGGAGGACCAGCTCGGCACCGGACACGCCGTGCGGATGGCCGTCGAGGCGGCCGGGACGAGCGCGGGCACGGTGCTGGTGGCGTACGGCGACACTCCGCTCCTCAGCGGCGAATCGCTGCGCGAGTTCGTGGCCGAGCACGACGCCGCCGAGCGCGCGGTCAGCATCCTCAGCGGCATCGTCGCCGACCCGTTCGGCTACGGGCGGGTGCTGCGCAACGACGAGGGCGACGTCGAGTCGATCGTCGAGGAGAAGGACGCGACCCGTGAGCAGCGCGAGGTCCGCGAGATCAACTCGGGGATCCTCGCCTTCGACGCCGCCTTCCTCGGCAGCGCCCTCCCGCGCATCGGCAACGACAACGCCAAGGGCGAGTACTACCTCACCGACACGATCGCGATCGCGCGCGAGGACGGGCTGACGGTCGGCGCCCACCCCGTCGACGACGTGATGCAGACCGAGGGCGTCAACGACCGCGTCCAGCTGGCCCGGCTGGGCGCCGAGCTCAACCGGCGCATCGTCGAGGGCTGGATGCGCGCGGGCGTCACCGTGATGGACCCCGCGACCACCTGGATCGACGCCGACGTGGTGCTCGGGGGCGACGTGACGATCCTGCCTGGCACCCAGCTGCTCGGCGCCACGGTCGTCGGCGAGGACGCGGTGATCGGCCCCGACACCACCCTGAAGGACTGCGAGATCGGCCCGGGCGCCCGCGTCGTACGCGCGCACGGCGAGCTCGCGGTGATCGGCGCCGAGGCGAGCGTCGGCCCGTTCTCCTACCTCCGCCCCGGTGCCACCCTCGGCGTCAAGGGCAAGATCGGCGCCTTCGTGGAGGTCAAGAACTCCACGATCGGCGAGGGCGCCAAGGTGCCGCACCTGTCGTACGTCGGGGACGCGGACATCGGCGAGGGCACCAACATCGGCGCGGGCACGATCTTCGCCAACTACGACGGGGTCGAGAAGCACCGCACGAGGATCGGACGGCACGCCAAGACCGCCTCCAACAACACCTTCGTCGCACCCGTCGAGATCGGTGACGGCGCCGGGACCGGCGCCGGCGCCGTCGTGCGTCGCGACGTGCCGCCGGGCGCCCTGGCGGTCTCGAGCGGCCCGCAGCGCAACATCGACGAATGGGCCCTGCGCAAGCGGGCCGGCACCCCGCAGGCACGGGCCGCGGAGGAGGCGCTGACCGGGCGACCGGACGCTGAGCGAGACGTGGCAGAATCCTGAGTGGACCCCCTCCGGCGACCGAGGAGCAGCACACCGTGACCGGAATGAAGAAGACCACCGAGAAGAACCTGATGGTCTTCAGCGGCCGGGCCCACCCCGAGCTCTCCGAGGCGGTCGCGACCCTGCTCGGCACCGAGCTGGTGCCGACCTCGGCCTACGAGTTCGCCAACTCCGAGATCTACGTGCGCTACGAGGAGTCGGTGCGCGGCTGCGACGCCTTCGTGATCCAGAGCCACACGGCTCCGATCAACGAGTGGATCATGGAGCACCTGATCATGGTCGACGCCCTCAAGCGGGCGAGCGCCAAGCGGATCACCGTCGTGCTGCCGTTCTACGGCTACGCCCGCCAGGACAAGAAGCACCGCGGGCGCGAGCCGATCTCGGCGCGGCTGATGGCCGACCTCTTCAAGACCGCAGGCGCCGACCGCCTGATCGCCGTCGACCTGCACGCCGACCAGATCCAGGGCTACTTCGACGGCCCGGTCGACCACCTGATGGCGCTGCCGATCCTCACCGACTACGTGAAGGAGAAGTACGGCCGCGAGCAGCTGTGCGTCGTCTCCCCGGACGCCGGGCGGATCAAGGTCGCCGAGCGCTGGTCGGCCAAGCTCGGCGGAGTGCCGCTGGCCTTCATCCACAAGACCCGGCGCACCGACCGGCCCAACGAGACCGTCGCCAACCGGGTCGTCGGCGAGGTCGCCGGCAAGATGTGCATCCTCACCGACGACATGATCGACACCGGTGGCACGATCGTGAAGGCCGCCGAGGCCCTCATGAACGACGGCGCCGCGGGCGTCATCATCGCCGCGACCCACGCGATCCTCTCCGACCCGGCGGTCGACCGGCTGAAGAACTGTCCCGCCGTCGAGGTCATCGTCACCAACACCCTGCCGATCCCTCCGGAGCGTGAGTTCGACAAGCTCACCTGCCTGTCGATCGCGCCGCTCGTCGCACGCGCGATCCGCGAGGTCTTCGAGGACGGCTCGGTCACCTCGATGTTCGACGGGCACGCCTAGTACCGCGACCGGCAACCTTCGCCCGCTGCGCGCCGCCCATCACGCACTCTCGCTGCGTTGCCGTCGCTCGGAAGACGGTTCGGTATGACTTCGCTCCGGCGCCTTGCGAGAGCACGCGCTGGACGACGCTCGCAGGGCAAGGGTTACCAGTCGCGGCACTAGGTCAGGCCGCGTCGACGACCGCGGCGGACGGCGTCCAGCCGACCTGCCAGGCGAGGGCGACCGCGCTGAGCTGCGAGCTGGCCTCGAGCTTGGCGAGCAGCGCCCGGATCTGGGAGCGCACCGTCGCGACGGACACGACGTGCGCCCGCGCGATCTCCGTGACCGAGCTGCCCTGCATGAGCCGCCACAGGATGCGAGCCTCCGCGGCCGTGAGGCGGGCGAGGTTGCGCCGGGTGCGCCGCTCGGCCGCCCGACCGTCCGCCGGTTCGGGTCGACGCGCGCGCGTCGCACCCGCGGCGGGCTGGAGCGACTCACCCGCGGCGTACCGCGCGATGAGCGCCACGAGCGCGGTGATCCCGTCGTCCTCCAGCACGGCGACCGCGCCGGCGCCCCGCAGCTCGGCAGCCTCGTCGGGACCCAGCTGACCGGCGACCACCACGCGCTGGCCGCGCGCGCCGAGCTCGGCGACGAGGTGGTGCACGTCGATGGTGTCGTGGGCGGCCAGCACGATCGCGACGAGGTCGGGCCGGGTCCGCAGCACCATGTCGCGGGCGCCGTTCATCGAGGCGCACGCCTCGAGGGGGACGGGCAGCACCCGCGCGCAGGGGGCGAGGGAGCGGCCGATCGCCTCGACGACCAGCCGGAACTGCCCGGCCACCGCGACGCGCGGCCGGGAGGCGGGGCTCCGTGTCGTCGCCGCCATGCCCTCTCCCTGCTCGGCCGGCGACGGACCCCAGTCCGGCACCGCCCGGTCATCCCACCGGAACTAGTGGCCATCTCCGCTAGTTCGTCGGGGTCCCCGCCGCCCAGGCACGCACATCGCTGCGTTGGCAGCGCTCGAAAGACTCCAGTCTGCCTTCGCGCCGCCGCCTTGCGCTGCACGCACCCGGACGACGGCTACCCTCGACGAACTTCCGTCGATGACCACTAGTCCTTATCTAGCACGGCTGTCAAGAGCAGGGCGGCAGTTCCGCAGACGATCGTCATGCGGTCTAGATGAGGAGCGGACGGGTCAGTAGGCGCCGCGGTGCCCGACGACGGCGCCCACCGTGCGCCCCAGGATCCGCAGGTCGAGGGCCCAGGACCAGTTGTCGACGTAGTGCAGGTCGAGCCGGACCGACTCGTCCCAGCTGAGGTCGGAACGGCCCGACACCTGCCACAAGCCGGTGAGTCCCGGCTTGACGGCCAGCCGGTGCCGGGGGTCGCGCTCGTACTGCGCGACCTCGGTGGGGAGCGCCGGGCGCGGCCCCACCAGCGACATCTCGCCGCGGAGGACGTTGATCAGCTGGGGCAGCTCGTCGAGCGAGTAGCGCCGAAGGATCCTGCCGACGCGGGTGATGCGAGGGTCCTCGCGCATCTTGAACAGCACGTCGTCGCACTCGTTGCGCTGCGCCAGCTCGGCGAGCAGCTGCTCGGCATCGGTGCGCATCGTGCGGAACTTGTACATCGTGAACGGGTCGCCGCCACGTCCGGTGCGGCGCTGGCTGTACAGCGCCGGCCCGGGCGAGTCCCAGCGGATGGCCAGGGCGATGGCCCCCAGCAGGGGGAGGAACGCGAGAAGCGCCAGACCGGCCAGGGCGCGGTCGGCGAGGTGCTTGGCTGCGCGCGCCACCGAGCGACCGGTGCGCGGCCGCACCCGGGCGAGGCTCAGCACGCCGGCCGACACGTGCCGGACCCGGGAGGGGACCACGTCGAGGAGGCCGGTGCCGACGTACACGTCGAGCCCCGCCTCGTGCGCCGACCAGCTGGTGCGGCGTACGGCGGCCGCGTCCAGGGAGCTCCCGGGCACCACGATGACGGCCTGGGCGCCGGTCGCCTCCGCGGCGACGACGACGGCGTCGGCACCCAGCCACACGGGAACGGCGAAGAGGCCGGGATCCAGGCTCTCGGAGAGCGCCACCGGGTCGTCGGTGGCGAGACAGATCGACGTGACGTCCCACCGGCGGCCGTCGTCGCGACGCAGCTCGTCCACCAGGGCGCCGACGTCGTCGAGACCGCCGGCGATCGCGACGCGCAGCGGGCGGGCGCCGACCAGGAGGTGCGGCGCGGCGGCCACGAGCGCGAGTGCTGCGGTCACCCCGACCTGGGCGTCCGACGCCAGCTGCGGAGCGAGCGTCTCGCCGGTGACCCAGAACGCGAGCGCCATCACGACGCCGGCGCGCAACACCGCCCGCGCGCCGGAGGCCCGGTCGGAGGCGGTCCAGGCGCCCGACACGGCGAGCGCGAGGCACCACGCGAGCACGGTGACCCAGGCGAGTCGGGGTGTCGACTCTCCCGGGGCGAGCGCACCCGCGACGAGTACGACCGCGGTGGCGCCCGCCAGGTCGGCGGCCGGCAGCAGCTGTCGGATCCGGAGCCCGCGTGCACCGGGTCGGGCGACTCCGGAGGCGGCGCGGCCCTCCGGGGTCGCCCGGTGCGCGTCGAGCAGCGTCGACGTCAGTGAAGTCACGGTCGGTCTCCCCCCAAGCCTGCAGCCGACCTGCCAGCACTCCTCCCGAGTGGTGGTGGTGGTGCAGGTCTCGTGGCAGAAACCTAGGAAATCGGAGGCGTCGCTGGCATGCCCGAAATGAGGCAACCTGCGAGGTCGGCGTCAGCGCTGAGGTGGCTGCCAGCCCGCCGTGTTCGCCAGTCCGACCGCCGCGAGCTGGGAGGAGACCTCCAGCTTCGAGAGGATCGCCTTGACCTGGGTGCGCACGGTCGCCTCGGACACGAAGCTGCTCGCTGCGATGTCGCGGACCGTGCGGCCCTGCATCAGCTCGCCGAGCACGGCCTCTTCGCGCGGCGTCAGCAGGGCGAGTCGCCGCTGGAGGGCGACGCGCTCGAGCCCCTGCTCGTGCCAGTGGCTGATGAGCGCCTCGCGCTCGGCCCGGTCGATGACCGGGAAGCCCTGGTTGATGCGCCTCACGGTCGAGAGGATCTCGTTCAGCGGCTGGGACTTGCTGAGCACCCGGCGGGCGCCGTGTCGGAGGCTCTCGCCCCAGCGGGCACGGTCGTTGGAGGCGGTGACGACCACCACGTTGGCGCCGGCCTTCACCATCGGTGTGATCAGGCGGACACCGTCGCCGACGCCGCCGAGGTCGAGGTCGAGCAGCACGATGCGTGGACGCAGTCGCACGACGGCCGACAGCACGGCCTGGGCGCCGCCCTCCTCGGGGATCGGGATCCGCTGCACGTCGTACCCCTCGAGGTTGAGCGCGAGCTCGAGGGACTCGGCGAACAGCGTGTGGTCCTCGACGATGAGGACCTTGAGCTTGCTGCGTGGAGTCGGCTCGCTCATGACCGGACGTCCAGGCATGCAGGGTGAGCGGCCGCGGCGAGCGACAGCACGAACCGCGCCCCGTCGCGCCCGGGGGCCGGGTCGAACCGGAGGTGACCGCCGAGCCCTTCGGCGAGCAGGCGAGCGCTGGCCAGCCCGATCCCCTCGCCGGGTGATCGGACGCCGCGCGCACCCCACGTGAAGAGCCGTGGGCGCAGCTGGGGATCGACCCCCGGACCGTCGTCGCTGACGGAGACCTCGACGTCGTCGCCGACCGTGCGCGCCTCCAGGCGGACGATGCCGCCGGCGGCGTGTCGCCGGGCGTTCGAGAGCAGGACGTTGACGATCTCCGCGACGTCATCGGGACGGGCGATCACGACCTGTCCGCCGGGCTCCCACGCGATCGGCAGCCCGTCGGACTCGTGCCGCACGACCACGGGCCTCAAGGTGGCGTCGAGCTCGGTCGGTCCGGGGGCGGCCGTCGAGCGGTTGCCGAGGAGCCGGTCGAGCCGGCGCAGCTCCGCGGCCGTCATGTGCTGGAGCTGGTCGCGCCGCGGCCGGCTGATCTCGGCGCGGTGCAGGAGCTCGGTGGCGGTCGTGATCCCGGCGAGGGTGCTGCGGATCTCGTGCAGGCGCGCCTGGTCGGTGTGCCGGTCGTGCTCGACGGTCGCCAGGCGGCGGCGCAGCACGCGGAGCGCGGACACCTCGTCGACGATGGTGGCCCTCGCGCGGCCCGCCGCGGTCAGCAGGAACAGCGCGGCGGCGATCGTGTTCGCCACGGCGCCGGCGAACAGCACCCACTCCGTCGAGCCGGCCGACATCGCCGTGACCTGGCCGATCGCGAGGAGCACCGTGGCGACGGCGATCCGGTGCCGGAGGTCGGCGGTCAGGATGGGGGCGCGCAGGAGGCGCGCGGCGTTCCACAGCCCGACGACTCCCAGGCAGGCGACGACGGCCGCGTAGACCACGGCCGAGGGGACCGGCA
Organism: Nocardioides sp. YIM 152315; assembly: GCF_029210375.1. GTDB lineage: Bacteria > Actinomycetota > Actinomycetes > Propionibacteriales > Nocardioidaceae > Nocardioides. The sequence continues at coordinate 47,215 of NZ_JARGER010000026.1, forward strand.
GGGCGAGCTCGAGCCTGGCGATCCGGAGCAGGACCAGCACCAGTCCGATCAGCATGCCGACGCACAACGGGTCGTAGCGCACGGGGAGGCGGTCACCGCACACGACCAGGGTCCAGAGTCCGGCGGTGACGACGATCTGGAAGAGCGCGGCCCAGGTCGACTGCGCCGCGGGGTTCGTGGTGTCGCCGAGGATCAGCATGAACCAGTTGAGCTCCTGCAGCGCGAAGGCCGCGGTCGCCGTCACCAGCCAGGCCATCAACCGGTCCTGGGTGAGGTGCCACTGGATGTAGAAGAAGACCGCGGCGCACAGGATGGCCACCCCGGAAACGAGCATGCACCGGGTGGCCGCGTCGCCGATGGCGTCGGCCCCGCCGCCCGCCTCACCGGCCGTCAGCGCCGCCACCACCAGGAGTGCCGCCGCACCGGCAGCGACGGTCGAGCGAACGGCTCCGTCGTACGTCACCGTGCCCTCCCCCTCCGGCGCTGCACCGAGACACCGCCTCGGACCTCGGCCAGCCCCCGGTCGACAGCCCTCACGACGGAATCCCGCGTGCAATGCCCTGTTGGCGTCAATATCGCTACTGAACGCCCCTGATTTCGACCGAGTTGATGACGTATCCCCCAGATTGGGGATAGGAACCGGCAACACTCGACCATCCCTCGTGCCCGAGTATGCCGGGGAGGAAGTCCTCCCGGGCCACTTTCCACTCCTCGAAGTGGAGGCGCATGCCGAATGCAGGGGACATTGCCGGTCCCTTGCTGCGCGCACTCGACGCGCGGCGCCACGATGGACGGCAATGCCCGCGCCCCCTCCTCCCCCCCAGAGTGCGGCGGTCGGATCGTCTCCCGGCGAGGAGCGAAGCCCCACCGTCGGAGTCGTGCTCGCCTCCGACCAGCACCTGATCGCGGAGGCCGTGGCTGCTGCGCTGGCGAGCCGGGGGTTCCGGATCACCGTGCTCGCCTGGCCGCGCGGAGGCCGCGCCACACCCGTGCAACGCCAGCTCGGCATGATCGTCGCGGACGTGGGCGTCCTCCTGTACGACGTCGACATGTCCCTGCGGATGACGGAGGCGAGGGGCCTGCTCCGGTCGTGGTCGGGACCGTGGCTCGTGCTCACCGGCACGTCCCCGGGCCCGGTCTGGGGCGGCCTGGGCAGGTCCGGCGCCGCCGCGGTCCGACCGAGCAACCTGTCCCTCTCGGAGGTGGAGTCGCTCGTCCGCCGCATCGCCGCCGGGGACCCGGAGCCCGAGAGCGAGAGCGAGCAGATGGAGGAGTACGTCGCCGCCTGGCGCGAGCTGCAGGAGCGGCACGGGAACCTGCAGGGCCGGCTCGACAGCCTGGCTCCGCGCGAGCTCGAGGTCCTGGTGATGCTCTACCGGGGCGTGCGGGTGCAGACGATCGCACAGCGCCTCGGGCTGTCCGAGACGACGGTCCGCACCCAGGTCCGCGCCGTGCTGCGCAAGCTCGGCGCCCGGTCTCAGCTCGGCGCCGTCGCGATGCTGCACGCCATCGACAGGGCGCTCTGACCGCGGCGCGCCGGGGTCAGTCGACCGGCGACTGCCAGCCGACCTGGTGGGCCAGGCCGACGGCCGCGAGCTGGGACGAGACGCCGAGCTTGGCGAGGATCGACTTCACCTGGGTGCGGACCGTCGCCTCGGAGACGTACGACGTAGCCGCGATCTCGCGCACCGTCCGGCCGTGGGTGAGGTTGCCGAGCACCTGCGACTCGCGGACGGTCAGCTGCTCGAGCCGAGCGCGGACGTGCTGGTGCTGCGCGCGGCGCTCCTGCCACACCCGGAGCAGGTCGTCGCGCTCGCCCGGTGCGAGCACGGGCAGGCCGGAGTCGATGCGGCGCAGCACGGCGAGGATCTCGTTGAGCTGAGCGGTCTTGCTGATCGTCTTGCGCGCACCCTGGGCCAGGCACTGTCCCCAGCGCGCCCGGTCCTGGTCGGCCGTCACGACGACCACCGCGCATCCGCTCTGGACGAGGGAGGGCACCAGGCGCGCCCCGTCGCCGAACTGGCCGAGGTCGAGGTCCAGCAGGACGATGCCGGGCCGGCTGCGCGAGACCTGCGCCAGCAGGTTGGCCGAGCGGCCGGGGCTGGCCGGCACCTCGGCTCGGCGTACCTCGTATCCGGCGCGGGAGAGCGCGAGCTCGAGCGACTCTGCGAAGAGCGGGTGGTCGTCGATCAGCAGGACCCGCTGCCGGCGCAGGCCGCGACCGCTGGGCGGCACCACCCCGCTCGGAGCGGGCGCGGTGACGGACTCGCGGACGGTGGCGGTGGTCTCGTGCGTGGTCACGACGGCAAGGCTCGCCGAGAGCCGGTGGCCGGTGGGTCGCGATGCCGACCGGGATACCCCATCTTCGGGACGCGGCGGCCCGCCAGCCGGCCGCACCATCTCGATGCCGCCCATGGGGTGGCGGCGTCGGCTGCCCGGACGCCCGCAGACTTCTCGGGGTTGGCGGGAGCCGCGCAGGTGTCTCGATGGCTGACCGGCTGGCGAACCAGATCGGGTGACCTGTGGGGGGTCAGGTCACCCTGCCTCGCAGTATCAGCGCCGCGCCGGGTGGCGGTCATCACCAAAACTCGGCGACCGTCCGTCGGTGACCTGCTCCTCCAGCCGTCCCTTCCACTCGACGTAGCGGCGGTCGGTGACGGGGCAGCGGAACGTGCTGCGGCCGACGCTCTCGAGGGGTACGCCGGCGTGTCCGACCCAGCGCACCTGTCGAGCGGGCACGCCGGCGACCAGCGCGAAGTCCGCCACGTCCCGGGTCACGACGGCGCCCGCGGCGACCATGGCCCACCGGCCGATGCTCACGGGCGCGATGCAGACGGCCCGTGCGCCGATCGAGGCGCCCTCGCCGACGTGGACCCCCACGGGCTGCCAGTCGTCGGCGGTCTTGAGCACCCCGTCGGTCGTGACCGCGCGCGGGTAGGAGTCGTTGGTGAGCACGGCAGCGGGCCCGATGAAGGAGTTGCTCTCGACGAAGGCCGGCTCGTAGACCAGCGCGTCGTCCTGGATCTTGCACCGATCGCCGATCACCACGCCCGGGCCGAGGTAGGCGCCCCGGCCGATGATGCACTCCCTGCCCACGACGACCTCTTCCCGCACCCGGGCGAGGTGCCAGATGACGGTTCCCTCGCCGATGATGGCGTCGGGATCGACATCGGCGGTGCCCTGGACCGTGGTCTCTGGAGAGATCGTCATGCCGACATCAGAAGGCACGGTCGGTGTGCTCGGGCGCTAGTTCCGGGCCGCTCCCCAATAGTCGGGACCGGGTCGGCGGCCGATCGGCTCCGCCGAGGGTCACCGACGAGGGCCGACGTCGTCGCGCCAGTCCTGCCACTGTCGTCGCAGCACCGTCGGCAGGTCGCCGGCGAGCGCCTCGTCGAGCAGCGCCACCTGGGCACCGGTGAGCGTCAGCGCGGGACGCGCCCGGCCGACGACCTGGGCGAAGGCCTGACCGCGAGTCGCCCAGCGGGGCGCCTCGCGCAGGTAGCGCTCGACGTACGGCGCGAGGAGCTCCGCCTGCTCGGGGGACCAGAGCCCGGTGAGGTGCGCGCTGAAGGCGCGGTTGCCGACCGCCGGGTCCGCGGCGTCGCGCCAGGCCGCCTCCTTCGCGTCCGTGGTGGGACGAGCGGCCAGCGCCGTGGCGGCGCCGACCTCGGCGTCGGTGCCCGGGTCGCGGGTCCGCTCGGCCTCGATCCGGTCCGCGTCGAGGGCGCCCAGGGCCGCCAGCCGGCGGACGACCTGCCAGCGCAGGGTCGGTGGGAGCGCCAGCTCGCCGACCCGGCCGGTCTCGAGCCAGCCGGCGAGCCCCTCGGCGTCGTGCGACCCCGCTGCCACCCCCTGCGCGAACGCCAGGGCGAGCTCGGGCGACGTGGAGTGCAGGAGTCCGGTGCGGCACGCCGCCGCGAGCCGCTCGAGGGCGTCGCCCGCCCTCGCCGCCGGGACCCGGAGGACGACCACCCGCCGGAGGACGTGGGCGAGCACTGCGGTGACGACGGTGGGGTTCCCCTCGCCCGGCAGGTGGCGCTCGACGACGTCGACGAACGTGCTCCCCGAGAGTTCGCCGGTCTCGACCCGGTCGACCAGCGAGGCCCACAGCACCGCCCGCACCAGGTCGTCCTCGATCCGGCAGAGGCCGTCGTCGATCGCCCGCCGCGACCGGTCGTCGAGCACGATCCGGGCGAAGGTCTCACCGTGCGCGTTGGGCACGACGACCCGACCGGCGAGGGCGGGCAGCGGCACCGGGTCGTCGGCCACGTCGACGAGCAGGCTGTCGGTCTCGACCAGCGCGTCGTCGTACGCCGTGACGCGCACGCGGTGCGGCCGGATGCCGTCGCGGTGGAGCACCGGGACGTCGCCGTCGCGCTCGACGCGCACGGTGTCGAACCCACTGTGTCGCAGCCACACCTCCACCCACGCGCGGACGTCGCGGTCGGTCGCCTCCGCGAGCGCGTCGACGAAGTCGGGCAGCGTGGCGTTGGCGAACCGGTGCCGCGTCAGGTGGAGGTTGACCCCGCGCAGGAAGGGCTCGTCGCCCAGCCAGGTGGCGAGCTGCCGGAGCACGGAGTTGCCCTTCGCGTAGGAGATCGCGTCGAAGATCGTCGCCGCGCTGTCGACGTCGGGCACCTCCTCGGGTCTCGGGGCGACCGGGTGCGTCGAGCGTCGCTCGTCGGCGACGTACGCCGTCGGCTTCTGCGTGACCTCGTGCGCGACCTGCGCCCCGGACCAGCCGGCGGCGTCGGCCGCCACCCGGTAGCCCATGTAGTCGGCGAAGGACTCCTGCAGCCAGGTGTCCTCCCACCAGGTCATCGTCATCAGGTCGCCGAACCACATGTGCGACATCTCGTGGGCGATGATCGACGCCCGCAGGACCCGGACGTCGGCGGGCACCTGGCCACGGGGGAGCAGCTCGTCGCGGTAGGTCACGCACCCGGGCATCTCCTGGGCGCCCCAGTTGAGCCCGGGCACGAACACCTGGTCGTAGGAGTCGAACGCGTACGGCTCGTCGAAGATCTCCGCGTAGTGGTCGAAGCAGTCCTCGGTGATCGTGCGGAGCTCGTCGGCGTCCCGCGCGAGCTCCTCGGCGAGCGACGCGCGCGCGTGCCAGGCGAAGGGCAGGCCCGCGTGCTCAAAGCGCTCGGACGCCCAGGGGCCGGCGGCCACCACGAACAGCGCCGGCGGGATCGGCGGGGTCGTGGTGAAGGTCCACCGGCCGTGCTCCGCGGCGAGCGTGCGTCCGTTGGCGAGCACGGTCCAGCGCGGGTCGGACACGACGCTCGTGGCGATCGGCGCCTTGAGGTCGTTCTGGTCGAAGCACGCGAAGACCTTCTGTGCGATGTCCATGCCCAGGTAGGCGCCCACGTAGGTCTCGCCGTCGGCCGGGTCGACGAACCGGTGCATGCCGTCGCCGTCGGTGACGTACGGGAGCCGGCCGTCGACGACCACGACGTTCGCCTCACCGTCGGGGTCGGTGCGCAGGTGCTCGAGGCGGATCCGGTGGCCGTCGTACGACGCGTCCGTGGTCGCGCCGTTGACGGTGACCGACAGCTCCTCGGCCGCCGTCAGCTCGAGGAACGTCGACGGGAGGGTGGAGCGGAAGCGCACGACCGTCCGGGACCCGAACGTCGCACCTCCGGCGTCGCTCAGGTCGAGCGCGACGGCGTACTCGACGTCGGAGAGGGCGGCGGCCCTGGCGCGGGCCTCGGCGAGGGTGAGGGAGGGCACAGCTTCGGACACTACGACGCCGAGGTGTCGGACCTCGCGCTCCGGGCAGCCGAGGAGCTGGATTTCGCCTGATCGCGGCGGCGCCGCTAGGCTTGCGAGGTTGCCTCGGCGAGGGAGCGCGTCACGTGCTCCGTGATCGACAGGGCTGGCTGGACCTCCCGGGTCTGCCCGCTCGATCTGCAGGGTGCTCGATCTGCAGCGTGTCGAGCCGAGGCCCCTGAGACGCAAGCACGACCACAGCCAGCACGCACGAGGAGTGACAGTCGCGATGAGCGAGAAGATCAAGGCCGAGGCCCGCACCGAGTTCGGCAAGGGTGCCGCCCGTCGCATCCGCCGCGACGACAAGGTCCCCGCCGTCATCTACGGCCACGGCAACGACCCCGTCCACGTGACCCTGCCGGGCCACGAGACCATGATGGCGCTCAAGCACGGTGGCGCGAACGCGCTGCTCGAGCTCGACATCGACGGCAAGACCCAGCTCGCGCTGACCAAGCAGGTCCAGATCGACCCGATCAAGCGCCACCTCGAGCACGTCGACTTCGTCGCGGTGAAGAAGGGCGAGAAGGTCACCGTCGAGGTCCCCGTGCACCTCAACGGCGACGCCGCCCGCGAGACGGTCGTCGTCACCGAGACCGCCACCATCCAGCTCGAGGCCGAGGCGACGCACATCCCCGAGTACGTCGAGATCGACATCGACGGGGCGACCGCGGGCACCCAGATCCACGCCTCGGACCTCAAGCTCCCGTCCGGCAGCACCCTGCTCCTCGACCCGGAGACGCTGATCGTCAACGTCACCGAGCAGATCTCCGCCGAGGCCCTCGAGGCCGAGCTGGAGGAGGCCGAGGCCGAGGCCGGCATCGAGCGCGAGGAGCACGAGGGCGTCGCGGAGGGCGAGACCGCCGAGGGCGAGTCCCCCGCCGAGGCCGAGGGTGAGGCCGCCTCGGAGGAGTGATCCTCCGCTCGCGGTCGTCGAGCCTGTCGAGACCCAGAAAGGGCCGGGATTCCATGGCCGACTCCACGCCCGTGTGGCTGGTGGTCGGGCTGGGGAATCCCGGCCCGACCTATGCCGGCCATCGGCACAACGTGGGCTACCTCGTCGTCGACGAGCTCGCCCGGCGCATGGGCGCGTCGTTCCGCGCCCACAAGTCGGGCCGCGCCGACGTCGTCGAGGGTCGCCTCGGCACGCCCGGTACGCCGGGTCCGCGCGTCGTGCTGATGAAGGCGCGCTGCTACATGAACGAGTCGGGCGGTCCCGTCAAGCAGCTCGCCGGCTTCTACAAGGTCCCCCCGGAGCGGGTCGTCGCGATCCACGACGAGCTCGACATCCCGTTCGACACGATGCGGGTCAAGCTCGGCGGCGGCGACAACGGGCACAACGGCCTGCGGTCGATGCGTTCCTCGCTCGGGACCGGCGACTTCCACCGGGTCCGGGTCGGGATCGGCCGGCCCCCGGGCCGCCAGGACGTCTCCGACTTCGTGCTCTCCAACTACTCCTCGGTCGAGCGGAAGGTGCTGCCCTTCGGCATCGACAAGGCGGCCGACGCCGTCGAGTCGCTCGTGACCGAGGGCCTCGAGCGGACCCAGCAGCAGTTCAACTCCTGATCCCCTCTCCTAAGGTGACCCCGTGACGTTCGAACCCCGTACCCCGCCCGCCGCAGCCGCCACCGACGACCACGTCCTCGCGACCTGGCTGGCCACGACCGCCGGCGCCCGTCTGCTCGAGGTGCGCGGCGAGGGCCTCGAGGGTCGCGAGCTCAAGGACGCCGGCGACCGCGCCGCGCACGAGCTCCTGATGAGCCTGCTCGCCGAGCACCGTCCCGGCGACGCCGTGCTGTCGGAGGAGGGCAAGGACGACAAGGCCCGGCTGCGCAGCAGCCGCGTCTGGATCGTCGACCCGCTCGACGGCACCCGCGAGTTCTCCGAGGTCCCGCGCGACGACTGGGCCGTGCACGTCGCGCTCTGGCAGGACGGCGACCTGGTCGCCGGCGCCGTGGCGCACCCGGCGCTCGGCGAGACCTTCAACACCGGTCAACCGCCGGTCGTGCCGCCCAGCAGCGCGGCCCGGCCCCGGATCGCGGTCTCCCGCAGCCGGCCGCCGGAGTTCGTGCACGCGCTGGCCGAGGAGCTCGGCGCCGAGCTCGTCCCGATGGGCTCGGCCGGGGTCAAGGTGATCTCGGTGGCACGCGACGTCACCGACGCCTACGTGCACGCCGGTGGCCAGTACGAGTGGGACTCCGCCGCGCCGGTGGCGGTCGCCCGGGCCGCCGGCCTCTTCACCTCGCGCATCGACGGCTCACCCCTGGAGTACAACCAGGACGACGTCTACCTGCCCGACCTCATCGTGTGTCGTCCCGAGCTCGCGGACCGGATCGTCGCCTTCGTCAAGGAGCACGGCGTCACCTCCGCCGGGTGACCCGCCGATGATCCGACACCTGCTGCTCGACGCCGACGGCGTGGTCCAGAGGATCCCCGGTGGCTGGGAGGAGCCGGCGCGGCGGCTCCTCGGCGACCGGTCGCCGGAGATCCTCGAGGAGCTCCTCGTCGCCGAGCTGCCCGCGCTGCGCGGGCAGGGCGACTTCGTGCCCGAGCTGAGGCGCGCCTTCCAGCGGCACGGCATCGACGGCGACGCCGACGAGCTGTACGCCGCGCTCTGGAACCGCATCGAGGTCTCGGACGAGGTGGTCGAGCTGGTGCGCGGGCTCCGCGGCGCCGGCTACGGCGTGCACCTCGCCACCAACCAGCACCGCCAGCGGGCGGCGTACATGCGGACGGAGCTCGGGTACGACGAGCTCTTCGACGTCAGCTGCTACTCCTGCGAGCTCGGCCTGGCCAAGCCCGAGGTGGCCTACTTCGAGCGAGCCGTGGCGATGATCGGCGCCGACCCGGGCCAGGTGCTCTTCGTCGACGACAGCCTCCCCAACGTGGAGGGCGCCCGGTCGGCCGGCCTGGCCGCCGAGCACTGGCGGCTCGACGACGGCCTGCCGAGCCTGCTGAGTGTCCTCGCGCGGCACGGCGTCGAGGTCGAGCCAGACGGTGGTTGAGGAGGGACGAAGTCCCGTCTCGAAACCACCGAGACCTGCACGACTGCGGTGGTTTCGAGATGGTTCCTGAGGAGGTTGCGCTGGTAACCGTCTCGAAGGGCAGGCGCCAGCGCGCCTTCCTCAACCACCGTGACCTGCCGACTGCGGGGGTTTCGAGACAGGCGCCAGGGCGCCTTCCTCAACCACCGTGAGGCTCGGGTGGTTTCGAGAC
>NZ_JARGER010000027.1 GCF_029210375.1 Nocardioides sp. YIM 152315
TTGGGTTCGGCCCTCCACGATGCCCTGAGACATCACACTGGTCGGGCTGACAGGATTTGAACCTGCGGCCTCCTCGTCCCGAACGAGGCGCGCTACCAAGCTGCGCCACAGCCCGAACGGCTCACCGGAGCGAGCCGGGGCAACCATACCCGAGCACCTCCGGCGCCCCGAAATCGGTTCAGGCCTCGGTCCGTGCCCGGGTCTGCGCGCCCGTCGGTGCCGGTGACTCGACCAGGGTGAGCAGCGTGGCCTCGGGGCGGCAGGCGACCCGGATCCGGGCATAGGGGCTGGTGCCCAGGCCCGCCGAGACGTGCAGCCACGACGAGCCGGGATCGCCGGGCCGGGAGTCGGCCGGGTGGCGGTGCAGGCCCTTCGCGCGCGCCGGCTCGAGGTCGCAGTTGGTGGTCAGTGCGCCGACGCCGGGCAGGCAGACCTGGCCGCCGTGGGTGTGGCCGGCGAGCACCGCGTCGTACCCGTCGGCGGCGAAGCGGTCCAGCACGCGCAGGTACGGCGCGTGCGCGACACCGAGGCGTACGTCGGCGACGGGGTCGGCGCGCCCGGCGACGAGGTCGAGGCGGTCGTAGCCGAGGTGCGGGTCGTCGACGCCGGCGAACGCGATCCGCAGCCCCCGCACCCCGACCTCCGCCCGCCGGTTGGTGAGGTCGGTCCAGCCGGCGGCGGTGAGGGACGAGCGCAGCTCGCGCCACGGCAGCTGCGGGACGCTCGTGTGCCGCTTGCCGTCGTCGGGCAGCAGGTAGCGGAGAGGGTTGCGCAGGCTGGGCTCGAAGTAGTCGTTGGAGCCGAAGACGAACACCCCGGGCACGCCGAGCAGGTCGCCCAGGCTCTCGAGCACGGCCGGGACGGCGTCGCGGTGGGCGAGGTTGTCGCCGGTGTCGACGACCAGGTCCGGCCGGAGGTCGGCCAGCCCGCGCAGCCACTCCCGCTTGCGACGCTGCCCGGGCGTGAGGTGCACGTCGCTGAGGTGGAGCACCCGCAGCGCGGGGCTCCCGGGCGGCAGGACCGGCACCGTCGCCCGGCGCAGGGTGTAGTCACGCGCCTCCACCACCGCGTACGTCGTGAGCGCCGCCGCCGCGACCGCCCCCGAGCCCACGACGCCCAGCAGGCTGCGGCGCACGGCGTCGGCGGAGGTCACTCGGCAAGGCTGCCACAATGGCGGCCATGAGCGAGCGGAGCGAGCGAACCATCCAGTACGGCGCGACCTGTGCCTCATGCGCGCACGGAGCGAAGCGAGTGCGGGCATGAGCGCGCTCAAGGACCGTCTCCGCGCCGACCTCACCGCGTCGATCAAGGCCCGCGACGAGGTGCGCTCCTCGACGCTGCGGATGGTGCTCTCGGCGATCACGAACGCCGAGGTCGCAGGCAAGACGGCGCGCGAGCTCAGCGACGACGACATCATCGGGGTGCTCTCCAGCGAGGCCAAGAAGCGTCGCGAGGCGGCCGCTGCGTTCACCGACGGCGGCCGCACCGCGATGGCCGAGAAGGAGACCGCGGAGGCGGCGGTCATCGCCGACTACCTGCCCGCGCAGCTGTCGGAGCAGGAGATCGCCGACATCGTCACCTCCGCGATCGCGCAGGTGGGTGCGACCGGCGAGGGGATGAGGGCGATGGGCAAGGTCATGGGCATGGTGCAGCCGCAGGTCAAGGGCCGCGCCGACGGCGCCGCCGTCGCGGCGGAGGTGCGCCGCCAACTCGGCGGTTCCTGAGGAGCCGAGGGACGAGGCGTCTCGAAGGGCGGTTCCCGAGGAGCCGGTCAGCGACCGCGGCCGCCGCCGTGCCCGTTGCCGCCGCCGTTGCCGTGCCCGTTGCCGCCGCCCCGGCCACCCTTGTCGGGCTTGGGCGGCTTGGGCGGTGACTGACCGTTGGACTCGTAGATCGTGACGACCGAGCCCTTCGCGATCGACGAGCCGCCCGACGGGCTGGAGTAGGCCGCCGTGCCGGCCGAGTAGTCGGAGTACGTCGTGCCGCCGCGGATCGCGTTGAACCCGGCCTGCTCGATCGTGCGCTCGGCCTCGTCCATGCTCATGCCGCCGACGCTCGGGACGGTCGCCGGGACGCCCTCGACCGCGGTCTCGGTCGGCGGGGTGAAGTCGACGGACTCGAGGCTGCCCTGGATGGCGTGCATCGCCTGGGCCCACATCGGTCCCGCGAAGCCGGAGCCGGACACCGAGTAGACGTAGTTGCCGTGGATGGTCTGGCCGGCGAGCGGGATCGGCTTCTGGCCGTCCTTGCTGGCGCCCGCGATCATCGCGGCGGTCGAGACCTTCGGGGTGTAGCCGACGTACCAGACCGACTTGCCGTCCTGGGTGGTGCCGGTCTTGGCCGCCGAGGGCACGGTCAGGCCGGTGCCCTGGTCGTACCCGAACCCGCCCGGCTCCTGGACGCCGCGCAGCACGTCGTTGACGGCGTCGGCCGAGGACTGCTCGATCACCTGCTGGCAGGAGCTGCCGTACTTCTTCAGCACGTTGTCCCGCGAGTCGGAGATCGAGGTGATCGGCACCGAGTCGCAGTGCAGCCCGCGGGCCGCGAACGTCGCGTACGCCTCGGCCATCTCGAGCGGGCTGGCGTCGGCGATGCCGAGGGTGAAGGTCGGCACCCGCTCGGGCAGGTGGGTGCCATCGCCCTTGGCGTAGGTGAGCTGGACGCCCATCTTCTTCGCGAGCCGGAAGGGCTCGCAGACACCGGTCTCGCGCTCGAGCATGGCGTAGAACGTGTTCACCGACTCACGCGTGCCCCGGTAGAGGTCCATCGTGCCGGAGGACGTCGAGCTCGACACGTTCCAGGGTCCGACGAAGTTGCCGGCTCCCTCGCAGTTCTCGTACTCGGCGGTGTCGATCGTCATCGACATCGGGGCGTTGAACGTGGTGGTGAGCGGGATGCCCTGCTCGACGGCCGCGGCCAGCACGAACGGCTTGAACGTCGAGCCGGCCTGGAAGCCGGCGGAGTCGCCGTACTTCGTGGGCACCGCGTAGTTGAGGAAGGTCTCGCCCTCCTTCTCGCTGCGACCCATCGGCCGGGACTGCGCGATCGCCCGCACGTACCCGGTCCCCGGCTCGACCATCGCGAGCGCACCGACCGCCCGGTCGCCCTGCGACACGTGGCCGGACACCGCGGTCTCGGCGGCGGCCTGGTAGTCGAGGTCGAGCGTCGTGCGGATGGTGAGTCCGCCGGACTTCAGCAGCTGGCGGCGCTGCGAGACGGTCTCGCCGAGCGACGGGTCGTCGAGGAGGTAGTTCCAGGCGTAGTCGCAGAAGAAGGGGGCCCGGGAGTACCAGCAGCCGTTCTTGGAGGCGACGACGTGGAGCCCGAGCTTCTTCTCCTTGACCTTCTCCGCCTTCTCGCGGGTGATCACGTTGAGCTGGGCCATCCGGTCGAGCACGATGTTGCGGCGCTCGAGCGCACGGTCGGGGGAGTTGGTCGGGTCGTAGCCGGTGGGGTTCTTCACCAGGCCGGCCAGCATCGCCGACTGCCGCAGGTTGAGCTTCTTGGCGTTGACGCCGAAGTAGTGGCGCGCCGCCGACTGCACGCCGTAGGTGCCGTCGCCGAAGTAGGCGATGTTGAGGTAGCGCTCGAGGATCCAGTCCTTGGTGTGGTGCTGCTCGAAGGCGATGGCGTAGCGGAGCTCACGGAGCTTGCGGGCGTAGGTGTCGTCGGTCGCGGCCGCGCGCTCGGCCTTGGTGCGGGCCTGCGTCAGCAGCGTCATCTTGACCATCTGCTGGGTGATCGACGAGCCGCCCTGCACCACCCCGTCGTTGGCCTGGTTGGTGATCAACGCGCGCACGGTGCCCTTGAGGTCGAGCGCGCCGTGCTCGTAGAAGCGGGAGTCCTCGATGGCGACGATCGCCTCGACCATGGTCCGCGAGATCTGGTCGAGCGAGACGTTGACGCGGTTCTCGTCGTAGAAGGTGGCGATCGTGTCGCCGTCGGAGTCGAGCAGCCGGGTCCGCTGCGGCAGCGGGTCGGTCTCGAGCTCGGCCGGCAGGTTGTCCATCGCGGTGGCGACGTTGCGGGCCCCGATGCCCATCACCCCGGCGAACGGGATCGCCAGACCGGCGACGAGGACGCCGACCACCGCCGCGACCGCGACCATGACCAGCAGGTGGGACGCGACGCGACCGGCGGGGAGACGCTCCTCGCGTGGGACAACCATGCGCCCTAGGGTACGGGACCTTCCCGACGATGCCCGATTTCGCGGCGCCCGCCCCGCGGACGCGCCTGACCCAGGTGGACTAGTCCGAATGGACTAGACGAATTGGGCACATTTGGTCTGTTTCTGTGCTGTGAGGTTCCTTAACTTTGGGCACCGAGGGGAGCTTGTATCCCGGGTAGGCGTCATGGGGACGCCGCCTATCTCGGAGTGATGTGGGGACATCCGACATGTGGGTTGAGGATTGGGCCAGCGCGGCTGCGTGCCGCGAGTCGCACCCGGACCAGCTGTTCGTGCGTGGCGCGGAGCAGAACAAGGCGAAGCAGCTGTGCTCCGCCTGTCCGGTGCGGACCGAGTGCCTCGCGGAGGCGCTCGACAACCAGATCGAGTGGGGAGTCTGGGGCGGGATGACCGAGCGGGAGCGCCGCGCGCTGCTGCGTCGTCGTCCGAACGCCTCGTGGCGGGCGGTGCTCGAGGCCGCCCGGGAGAAGGACGGCGCGCTGACGCCGTCCGCGGTGTGACTCACACCGACTCGGCTCCGGCCACCAGCTGACCGACCCGGCGCAGGCCGGCGAGGTCGTGCACGTCGCCCGGCAGCGCCGGCACCAGGGCGGTGGCCACCTGCGGGTGTGCCGCGGCGAACCGCGCGCGCAGCTGCTCCTCGCGCTGCACGATGCGCGACCGGTCTGCGTGCAGGCGCAGCAGGCCGGCCGTGAGTGACGCCGGTTCGCGCTGGCGCAGTCGCGCCGCGGCGGCCATCGCCTCGTCGGCGGAGAGCGTGCCGGACGGCTCCGGGCTGGCCCGGTTCACGATCAGCCCGGCGAGGGGCATGTCGTCCTCGGCGAGCCGCTCGACGAAGTACGCCGCCTCGCGGAGCGCGTCGGGCTCCGGGGCCGCCACGACGAGGAACGCCGTACCCTCCGCCTGGAGGAGCTCGAAGGTCTTCTGCGCGCGCTGACGGAACCCCCCGAAGAGCGTGTCGAACGCCGCGACGAAGGTCTGCATGTCGCGCAGCACCTGGGTGCCGAGGACCTTGGTGAGCGCACCGGTGATCATGCCGAAGCCCGCCGACATCATCCGCGCCGGTCCCTTGGCCGGGGTCAGGAGCAGCCGGATGAAGCGTCCGTCGAGGAAGCTCGACAGCCGCTCGGGCGCGTCGAGGAAGTCCAGCGCGGAGCGCGAGGGCGGGGTGTCGACGACGATCAGGTCGTAGCTGCCGTCCCGCTGCGCGTCGGCGTGGATCTGGCCGAGCTTCTCCATCGCCATGTACTCCTGCGTGCCGGCGAACGAGCTCGACAGGGCCTGGTAGAAGGGGTTGTCGAGGATCTGGCGGGCCTTCTCCGGCGTGGCCTGGCTCTCGACCACCTCGTCGAAGGTGCGCTTCATGTCGAGCATCATCGCGTCGAGCCCGCCGCCCCTGCGGTTGCCGCGAGCGTTGCTGCGCAGCCCGGCGACCGGTCGCGGCGTGTTGTCGAGCCGCTCGATGCCCATCGACTGGGCGAGCCGCCGGGCCGGGTCGATCGTGAGCACCACGACCCGGCGACCCCGCTCGGCGGCCCGCAGGGCCAGTGCCGCGGACGCGGTGGTCTTGCCGACCCCGCCGGAGCCGCAGCACACGATGATCCCGATGCCGCGGTCGTCGAGCAGTGCGTCGACGTCGAGCTCGGGCACCGGGCCCGGGCTGCTGGCGAGGGGGCCGACGCGGCCGCGGGCGCGGGTCATGCGAGCCCCTGGACCTTGAGGTCCTCGGCGAGCTCGTAGAGCCCGCCGAGGTCGATGCCGCCGGGCAGCCGGGGCAGCTCGTAGGTCGGGCGGCCGAGCCCTGTGACGAGGTCGCGCTGGCCGTCCTCGAGCGCGCGGCGTACGGCGTGGTCGCGTGCCTCCTCGAGAAGCTCCTCGACGAGCCCGTCGTCGGGCTCGACGCCGGCCTCCTTGAGGTCGGCGGTGATCCGGGCGGGGTCGACGCCCTCCGAGCGGACCGCGTAGAGCTCGTCGGCCGAGATGTCGCGGGGGCGCACCTGGTTGACGATGACGGCGCCGACCGGCAGCCGGGCCCTCGTCAGCTCGACGATGCCGTCCGCGGTCTCCTGCACCGGCATCTCCTCCAGCACCGTGACGAGGTGCACCGCGGTGCGCGGCGACCGGAAGAGGGTCATCACGGTGTCGGCCTGGCTCTTGATCGGTCCGACCTTGGCGAGTCCGGCGAGCTCGTCGTTGACGTTGAGGAACTGCGTGATCCGCCCGGTGGGCGGTGCATCGAGCACGACCGCGTCGTAGCGGGTGGCGGACTTGTTGCGGCTGTTGCGCTGCACGGCCTCGAAGACCTTGCCGGTCAGCAGCACGTCGCGCACCCCGGGCGCGATCGTCGTGGCGAACTCGATGACGCCGAATCGGTCGAGCGCGCGGCCGGCCCGGCCCAGCTTGTAGTACATCGCGAGGTACTCGAGCAGCGCCGCCTCGGCGTCGATGTGCAGCGCGTGGACCACGCCCGGCCGGCGGTCGTCGTGCCGTAGCCCCGTGGCGATGCGGCGCTCGGCGTACGGGAGCGGGTCGACGTCGAACATCCGCGCGATGCCCTGGCGGCCCTCCACCTCGCACAGCAGGACCTGCTTGCCGTGGGACGCCAGCGCGAGCGCCAGGGCGGCGGCGACCGTCGACTTGCCCGTCCCGCCCTTGCCGGTGACCACGTGCAGGCGCACGCGCGACCAGTCGGCATCGACCATGTGCCGAGCCTAGACGAGTCCCGCGAGCTCTAGGATCAGCCGCATGGACAAGGTGGTGAGGTCGGCCGCTGAGGCGGTCGCGGACATCCCCGACGGTGCGACGCTGTCGGTCGGGGGCTTCGGGCTGTGCGGGATCCCGTCGGTGCTGATCGCGGCGTTGCTGGAGGCCGGCACGAGCGATCTCGAAGCGGTGTCGAACAACTGCGGTGTCGACGACTGGGGGCTGGGGGTGCTGCTGGGGCAGCGGCGGCTCCGGCGGATGATCTCGTCGTACGTCGGCGAGAACAAGGAGTTCGCGCGGCAGTACCTCTCCGGTGAGCTGGAGGTGGAGCTGACGCCGCAGGGCACGCTCGCGGAGCGGATGCGAGCCGGCGGCTCGGGGATCCCGGCGTTCTTCACCGCGACCGGGGTCGGCACCCAGGTCGCCGAGGGCGGGCTGCCGTGGAGGTACGACGACTCCGGGAACGTCGTGGTCTCGTCTCCGGCCAAGCAGACGCAGGTGTTCGACACGGCCGAGGGGCCCAAGGAGTTCGTGCTCGAGCACGCGATCGTCGCGGACTTCGGTCTGGTGCGGGCCTGGAAGGGCGACCGGCACGGCAACCTCGTCTACCGCGACTCCGCGCGCAACTTCAACCCGCTCGCCGCGATGTGCGGCCGGGTCACGATCGCGGAGGTCGAGGAGCTGGTCGAGCCCGGCGAGCTGGACCCCAACGAGGTCCACACCCCCGGGGTGAACGTGGCGCGCGTCGTACCGCTGACGCCCGAGCAGGCGGCGGACAAGCGGATCGAGAAGAGGACTGTGCGATCACGAGAAGGGGCGCGCGCATGAGCTGGTCGCGTGAGGAGATGGCCGCGCGGGCGGCCTCGGAGCTGCACGACGGGTCGTACGTGAACCTGGGCATCGGGCTGCCGACGCTGGTGCCCAACTACGTCGGCGACGACGTCGAGCTGGTGCTGCAGTCGGAGAACGGCATCCTCGGCGTCGGCGCCTACCCGTTCGAGGGCGAGGAGGACCCGGACCTGATCAACGCCGGCAAGGAGACCGTCACGCTGCGGCGGGGCGCGTCGTTCTTCGACTCGGCCACGTCGTTCGGGATGATCCGCGGCGGCAAGATCGACGCCGCGATCCTCGGCGCGATGCAGGTCTCCAGGACCGGCGACATCGCGAACTGGATGATCCCCGGCAAGATGGTCAAGGGGATGGGCGGCGCCATGGACCTGGTCCACGGTGCGAAGAAGGTCATCGTGCTCATGGAGCACGTCGCCAAGGACGGCTCGTACAAGATCGTCGACGAGTGCTCGCTGCCCTACACCGGCCGCGGGGTCGTGCAGCGGATCATCACCGACCTGTGCGTCCTCGACGTCGCTCCCGCATCAGTCGGGGGAGGGCTCCGTCTGGTCGAGCTCGCGCCCGGCGTCACCGAGCAGGAGGTCCGGGAGAAGACCGAGCCCGAGGTTCGCGCCGGCTGAGCTGTCCACGGTCCGCGGTGGGAGACGGACGACTTCTCGGGCAGTGCCTGCACTTCTCGGGTGTTGCATCGGCCGAGAAGTGCAGGGATACCCGGTGCACCGGGTATTCCTGCATCCGGCCCGCCCGGCGGGTCAGCGTCGAACGGTGGCGGTCCGAGCCGCCGTGGCGACCGAGAGCGCGCCGAGCGCGGTCGCCAGGACGAAGACGGACAGGAACGGGTCGACGTCCGCCCGGTGCGCCGCGCCGAACACGATGCCGGAGATCGAGAGCGCGAGCGCGCCGCCGAGCGAGTCGGCGATCGACAGCGCGGACGAGTTGAAGCCGCGGTCGGCATCGGTGGAGGCGGCGAGCATCGCGACGCCGGTGCGCGGGTAGCCGAAGCCCATGCCGGCGCCGGCGACGACGTACGTCGCCATCGTGAGCGCCCAGGGCCCGTGCGTCGCCACGACCAGGACGAGCCCGAGCGTGCCGAGGAGCAGGAGCCCGCTGCCCCAGCGCATCGCGGCGACGTCGGAGACCCGCTCGCCGAGCCGGGACTGCACCTGGCTGGACGCCGCCCACACGATGCCCACGCCCGTGAGCGCGAGGCCGGCGGTGGCGGCGGTCAGGCCCCAGCGCTCCTGGAGCACGAAGACGATGTAGGCCTCGGCGCAGAAGAACGACGCGCTGAGCAGGCCGCGGGTGCCGATCACGGCCGGCAGGCCGCGCCGGGCGACCAGCGAGCCGGCGGGCAGCATCCGCCGCAGCGCCACCAGCACGACGGCGAGCGCGGCGACCGCGAGGACCGCGGTGGGGCCCCGCCGCGAGCCGAGCAGCTCGAGCGCGAGCACGGCGACGGCGACCACGACCGCCCACGCCAGCCGCGACCGCGAGGCGGGCGTGCCCTCCTCCCGCCTCTCGAGGGTGCGCAGCGCCGGCCCGATCAGCACCGCCGCCAGCGCCACCAGCGCGACGACGCCGAGGAAGACCCAACGCCACCCGAGGGCATCGGCGACGAACGCCGCCAGGGCCGGGCCGAACAGCGAGGGCAGCACCCACGCCGCCGCGAAGCTCGCGAACACCGCGGGCTGGAGCATGGCGGGGAACACCAGGCCGACCACGACGTACAGGCAGACGGTGAGCGCGCCCCCGCCGAGCCCCTGGAGGACCCGGCCACCGACCAGCACCTCCATCGAGGGCGCGACCCCGCAGACGACGAGGCCGAGCGCGAAGAGCACCAGCGCCACCGCGAGCGGCCGCACCGGCCCCCGCCGGTCGCTCCACGCGCCGGCCGCGACCATGCCGACGACGGCGCTCGCGAGCGGCGCCGCGAACGAGAGCGCGTAGAGCCCGACGCCGTCGAGCTCGTCGGCGACCGTCGGCATCACGGTCGTGACCGCGGTCGCCTCGAACGCCACGAAGGCACACAGCGCGAACATCCCGATCGTGGTGGCGGCGTACGTCGGGGAGAGCAGTCGCGGCCGCGACTCGGCTCGCGGTGTGGTCGCGGTCACGGCAGGACGGTAGGACTTCAACCGCGGTCGAGGTCAACCGGGATCGTCGCCGCGCTCGCTCAGGTGGTCCTCCGTAGTCGCAATCGGGTGGTTCGGGTAACCCCCTCGCGTGGTTCGACTGGTCCGCGCGGTGGTTCGCATAGCCCGTCTAGACCATTACGGACAAGTAAGTACAGAAAAGCCGCAAGAACGCGTCACGATCTTCTCCGTGAACCGTTCCGACCGTGTGACGAGCACGATCATCGACTCCGCCGCGACCACCGCCGAGCAGCTGGCAGTGGACCACATCCCCCTGGTTGCGCACCTGGTGCGCGAGGTCTCCGGCCGTATCCCGGCCTCCGTCGATCGCGACGACCTGCGATCGGCCGGACTGGTCGCGCTCGTCGCGGCGTCCCGCGCGTTCGACCCCGACCTGGGCGTCCCCTTCGCGGCGTACGCCGCGCAGCGCATCCGCGGCGCGCTCCTCGATGAGCTCCGCTCGGTCGACTGGGCCTCCCGCTCCGTGCGTCGGAAGGGTCGCGAGATCGAGGCCACCCGGCAGCGGCTCGCCGCCGCGATGGGTCAGTTCCCCGACGACCGCGCCGTCGCCGAGTCGCTCGGAGTCCCGACCGCCGAGGTCGTCCGGGCCGACGCCGACGTCGCCCGGGCGAGCGTCCTCTCGATCCACGGCACCGACCGCGACCTCGCCGACGAGGTGCCGACCGCCGCGCTCGGCCCCGAGGCGCTCCTCGAGCGCGGCGAGCAGCTCGCCTACCTCGCCGACGCCATCGACGAGCTCCCCGAGCGGCTGCAGTTCGTCGTCCGCGCCTACTTCCTCGAGGAGCGGCCGATGGCGGAGATCGGCGCCGAGCTGGGCGTCACCGAGTCGCGCGTCTCCCAGCTGCGCGCCGAGGCGCTCGTGCTGCTCCGCGGCGCGCTCGCGTCGGCTCTCGAGCCGCACCTGGTCGAGGAGCCAGCCAACCCGACCGGCGTCGCCGCGCGACGCAAGGCGGCGTACGCCGAGTCCGTCCAGGCCCGCTACGCGGCGCGCCTGCGCGTGCCGATGGTGCAGACCGCCTGAGCCTGGATCCGCCGCTCTCCGCCTGCTGCGCGCCACCATCCGGGCACGCTGGCTTCGTTGCCGCCGCTCGGAAGACGCCCGGTATGCCTTCGCGACGGACGCCTTGCCATCGCACCCGCCTGGTGACGCTCGCGACGGCGGCCATCGGCGGATCCAGGCTGAGGCTCCCGGGGGACTGAGCCCGCGCCCGGGTGGGTAGGCGCTCCTCATGAGCGCCGACACCGAGCAGCAGGAACGACGGCCACCGAAGTGGAGGATCGTCGGCCCCGGCCTCGTGGTCGCGGCCACCGGCGTCGGCGCCGCGGACCTCGTGGCGACGCTCGTCGCCGGCGCGAAGTTCGGCTACACGCTGCTGTGGGTCGCCGTCCTCGGCGCGATCATCAAGGTCGTGCTCGTCGAGGGCGCCGGGCGCTACTCGCTGGCCACCGGCCGGACGATCTTCGAGGGCTGGCGCAGCCTGGGCCGGTGGACGACGTGGTACTTCGCGCCGTACATCGTCGTCTGGGGCCTGGTGTACGGCGCCACCGCGATGTCGTCGTCGGCGCTGCCCGTCATCGCGCTCTTCCCCGACCTGTCGCTGCGGTGGACGGCCGTCGTGCTCGGCGTGATCGGGCTGCTGATGGTCTGGTTCGGCACCTACGCGACGTTCGAGAAGGTGATGGCCGCGCTGGTCGGCGTCATGTTCCTCGCCGTCGTGGGCGCCGCGCTCCTCGCGACCCCGAATCTCGGCGAGATCGTCCTCGGCCTGCGGCCGGTGTTCCCGGACGACTCGGTTATCAACGTGCTGGCGATCGCGGGTGGCGTGGGCGGGACGATCACGCTCGCGGCGTACGGCTACTGGCTGCGCGAGAAGGGGTGGGACAGCCCGGCGTTCATGCGGGTGATGCGTCTCGACAACGGCGTGGCCTACGCCGTCACCGGGATCTTCGTGGTCGCGATGCTGATCGTGGGCGCCGAGCTCTACTACTCCGCCGGCATCGCCGCCAAGACCGGTGACCAGGCGCTCGTCCAGCTCTCCGACGTGCTCGACGACCGGTACGGCGAGGTCTTCGGCAAGGTCTTCCTCGTCGGCTTCTTCGCCTCGTCGTTCTCGTCGCTGATCGGCGTGTGGAGCGGGGTGAGCCTGATGTTCGCCGACTACGTCGGCAACCTCCGCGACCTGCCGTCTGGTCACCCCGACACCCGCACCGGGGGCCGCTACTTCCGCGCCTATATGCTCTGGCTCACCTTCCCGCCGATGCTGCTCCTGCTGCTCGACGAGCCCGTCGGCCTGATCCTGGCCTACGGCACCCTCGGCGCGCTCTTCATGCCCTTCCTCGCGGTCACGCTGCTCGTGCTCCTCAACCGGCGCCGCGAGGGTGCCCTCCCGCACTCCGAGGTGCCGCGGGAGTGGCGCAACGGCTGGCTCTCCAACGGGCTGATGCTGCTGTGCGCGGTCCTCTTCGCGGCGCTGGCCGTCAACGAGCTCAAGGGCGTGCTCGCGCCGTACGTCGGGTGGTGGTGAGGCGCGGGGCCCTCAGTCGAGGCTGAGGCCGGCCGCAGGGGCGACGCGGGCGGCGCGCCGAGCGGGCAGGAGTGCCGAGACGAGGCCGGCGATCCCGGCGACCAGCACGACGAGCGCCAGCTGACCCCACGGCAGCACCATCGCGGCGTCGTCGACCGCCCTGCTCACCAGGGCCTGCACGGCGACCCAGGCGAAGGTCACGCCGATCGCCGTCCCGAGGGCGGTCGCGACCACGGAGAGCAGCACGGCCTCGGTGGCGAGCGTCGCGCGCAGCTGGCGCCGGGTGAGGCCGAGCGCACGGAGCAGGGCGTTCTCGCGGCCGCGCTCGAGCACCGAGAGGCCGAGCGTGTTGCCGATGCCGATCAGTGCGATCACGACGGCGATGCCGAGCAGCGCGACCACGGTGCCGGTGAGGACGTCGAGCTGGAGGGTCACCCACGCGCGGTCCCGCAGGCCGTTGACCAGGTCCGCGCCCGCCGGCCGGGCGAGCGCGTCGAGGTCGCCGCCGAGGTCCTCGGCATCGGCGTCGTCGGAGGCTCGGACCCAGATCGCCCAGGGCTCGGTGGTGCTGGTCAGCGCGGTCAGCGTGGCGGGCGCCACGAGCGCGGCCTCGCCGAAGCCGTCGCCGGTCCGGACCCGCAGGACCTGGCTGTGCGCACCCGCCCGGACGGTGACCTCGGAGCCGTCTGCGAGCCCGTCCATGAGGTCGACCGGCACCCAGACCTCGCCCGGCTCCGGCATCCGCTGAGGCCCGCGGACCACGTCGGCGTCGTCGGTCATCGCGACCACCGGCAGCCGGCCGACGCCGGAGACGGTCGCCGAGGTGCCGGTGAGCGCGACGGTGGAGTCGACGCCCGGCGCCGCACCGACCTCGTCGACGAGGTCCGCGGACAGCGCCCGGTCGGTGCCGGTGAGCGTCACGTCGACCGGGTGGTCCGTGTCGAGGTCGTCCGCGACCGCGCTGCGCGAACTGGCGAGGCCCACCAGCACCGCCGTGGTCAGCGTGACGCCGACGAGCAGGGACGCGGTCGTGGCGGCGGTGCGCCGTGGGTTGCGCACGGCGTTCTCGGCCGCGAGGCGGGCGGGTGCCCCCGCAACCCGCCCGACCGCGCCGCCGACGGCGCGGATGAGTGCCGGGACGAGGACCGGTCCGAGCAGCAGCACGCCGGTGAAGGAGGCGGCCCCGCCGGCCACCATGACGGCCGCGCTCCCCGCGCCGACCGACAGGGCCAGGAGCGCGCCGCCGAGGGCGATCGCGACGACCCCCAGGAGGACCCGCAGCCGGCCGGCGCCGGACCGCACGCCGGTCGAGTCGTCCGGGCGCAGCGCGGCCAGCGGGCTGATGCGCACCACGCGCCGGGTGGGGAGCCAGGCCGCCACCACCGTGACGAGGACGCCGGTGGCGAGGGCACCGGCGTACCACGGCAGCGACGGCACCGGGAACGCCATGGTCCCGGTGGGAAGCGCCGACTTCGCCAGCGCCACCAGTGCGTAGCCGAGCCCGGTGCCGACGCCGAGCCCGAGCAGGGCGGAGACCAGGCCGAGGGCGAGCGCCTCGACCCGCACCGACCGGAGAACCTGACGACGGGTCCCGCCGACGCAGCGCAGCAGCGCGAAGTCGCGGGCGCGCTGGGCGAAGAGGATCGAGAAGGTGTTCGCGATGACCAGCACCGACACGAAGAGCGCGATCGCCGCGAAGATCAGCAGCAGGATCGCCAGCACGTTCACCTCGTTGGTGAGCTCGGCCTGACGGTCCTCGACGAACTCGTCGCGCGGTTGCACCCGCGCGCCCTCGGGCAGGGCCTCGGCGAGGGCGGACGCGCCCGGCCCGGCGTACACCACGGAGTCGACCCAGAGGTCCGAGTCGAGACCGCGCAGGTCCGGCCAGGTGAGGTAGAGCTGCGCCCCGACGCTGGCCGACGGGGTGTCGACGAGGCCGACGAGCGTGGCCTCGACCGCGTCCCGGCCGGTGCCGACCTCGACGATGTCACCGATCGCGACCTCCTCGCCCTTCACCGAGTTGGCGTCGGCGACGACCTCGCCGGGCTGCTCGGGGAAGCGGCCGTCGCGGAGCACCTGCCAGCGCAGGTCGGGGTCGGTCGCGATCGCGCCGACGTCGGTGCGCTCGCCGAGGAGAGCGTCGCCGACCCGCACGGACTGGGGAGTCCAGCCGAGGACGGCGGCGGAGTCGCCGTCGGCCTCCGCCCGGTCGACGACGCGCTCCGCCTGGTCGGCGTCCACGTCGCTGACGACGACGTCGGCGCCGCGGTAGGGCAGCTCGACGCCGGCGACCAGGCCGGCCCTGGTCGCGTCCGAGAGCAGGCTGGTGACGACGACGAACGCTACCCCGATGACCACGGCCACCGCCGCCGAGACGTAGCGGCGGGTGTGGGTGCGCAGCGACGCGCGCAGCACCGTCCTCATCGAGCGTCCCCCCGGAGAGTGGCGACCAGCTGCTCGGTCGACGGCTCGGTGAGGTGCGCCCGGATCCGTCCGTCCGCGATCACGACGACGTCGTCGGCGTACGCCGCGGCGTCGAGCTCGTGCGTCACCATGACGACGGTCTGGCCGAGCTCGCGCACCGAGCGGCGCAGGAAGCCGAGCACCTCGGCCGACGCCTCGCTGTCGAGGTTGCCGGTCGGCTCGTCGGCGAACACGATGTCGGGCTGGCTGACCAGCGCGCGGGCGATCGCCACCCGCTGCTGCTGACCGCCGGAGAGCTCCGACGGGCGATGGCCCAGCCGGTCGCGGATGCCGAGGACGTCGACGACCAGGTCGTGGCGGTCGCGGACCTCGGCGTCGACGCGGCGGCCGGCGAGCTCGAGCGGGAGCAGCACGTTCTGGCCCGCGGTCAGCATGGGCAGCAGGTTGAAGGACTGGAAGATGAAGCCGATGTGCTCTCGCCGGAAGACGGTCAGCGCGGTGTCGTCCATGTCCTCCAGGGCGCGGCCGGCGACCTCGACGGCACCGGCGGTGGGCGTGTCGAGGCCCGCCAGGCAGTGCATCAGGGTCGACTTGCCCGAGCCGGACGGGCCCATGATCGCGGTGAAGCGGCCGGCCGGCAGGTCGAGGTCGACGCCGCGGAGGGCGTGCACGGCGGTGTGGTCGGAGTCGCCGTGGCCGTAGACGCGGGTGAGGCCGCGGGCCCGGGCCGCGACGCGGACGGAGGTCTGGGTGATCGTCATGACGAGGACGATCCCGGCTCCCGGCGCCCGGATCGTCAGCCCGCGGGCCGGACCCGGCGTACGACTCAGGTCGTACGCGCCAGCCCGGTCTCGTACGCCAGCACGACCAGCTGCACCCGGTCGCGCGAGCCGGTCTTGGCGAGCAGCCGGCCGACGTGAGTCTTCACCGTCGCCTCGGCGACCACGAGCTCGGCGGCGATCTCGGTGTTGGTCCGGCCGCGTCCGACCAGCACGAGCACCTCGCGCTCGCGGTCGGTCAACCCGGCCAGCCGGTCGTCCGTCGTGGTGCCCGCGGCATCGGGCAGCACCGCCGCGAACCGGTCGAGCAGCCGGCGGGTCGTGCTCGGCGCGACGACGGAGTCGCCCGCGTGCACGGTGCGGATCGCGGCGAGCAGGTCCTCGGGTGGGGCGTCCTTGAGCAGGAACGCCGCGGCGCCGGCCTTGATCGCCGAGAACGCGTACTCGTCCAGGTCGAAGGTCGTCAGCACCACCACCCGCGGGAGCTCGCCGCGCGCGGTCAGCTCGCGGGTCGCGGCGACGCCGTCCATGCGCGGCATCCGGACGTCCATCAGCACGACGTCGGCCGCCGTCACCGCGAGCCGCTGCACCGCCTCACCGCCGTCGCCGGCCTCGCCGACGACCTCCATGTCGGGCTGGCTGTCGACGAGCATCCGGAAGCCGCCGCGCACGAGCTGCTGGTCGTCGACCAGGAAGACCCTGATGCTCACGGCGTCCACCTCACAGGGGAAGCCTCGCAGCCACCCGCCAGCCGCCGCCCGGGCGGGGCCCGGCCTCGAGCGTGCCGCCGTGGGCCGTGACCCGCTCGCGCATGCCGACGAGCCCGAGTCCGTGCCCCTCGTCGGCGGTCCCGGTGCCGCGGCCCTCGTCCTCGACCAGCACGGACACCGCGTCGCTCACCACCACCTCGACGCGCGCGCGAGCGTCGGGACCGGCGTGCCGGCGTACGTTCGTGAGCGCCTCCTGGACGACGCGGTAGGTCGTGAGCGCGATCCCGTCCGGCACCACCGCCGTCGGGTCCGGCAGCGCCGCGTCGACGTGGTCGCCGACCACCAGGCCGGCGAGGTCCGGCAGCCCCGGCTGCGGCCGGAGGCCGGTCCCCTCGCCCGAGCGGAGCAGGCCGAGCATCCGGCGCATCTCGGTGAGCGACTCCCGGCCGGTCACGGCGATCGTCTCCAGGGCACCGGCGGCGACGGCGGGGTCGTGCCGCGCGGCGTACCGGGCGCCGTCGGCCTGCACCACGATCGTCGACAGCCCGTGGGCGACCACGTCGTGCATCTCCCGGGCGATCCGGGCGCGCTCGTCGGAGGCCGCGAGGGCGACCTGCTGGGCAGCCTCCCGCTGGATCTGCTCGGCCCGCTCGACCAGCGCGTCGACGTACGCCCGACGCGTGCGGGCCAGGGCGCCGAGCGCCCACGCGCTGACCACGATCGTGGTGATCGTGACGACGTAGGCGATCACCGGGTCGGCCTCGAGCGTGCCCCCGAAGCCGAGGACCCAGCGCATCGCCGCCACCACGGCGCCGCACACGCCCACACCGACCGCGGCGAGGCCCCAGCCGATCGACGCGTAGCGGGCGACCGAGTACGTCGCGACGGGGAAGGCGACCTGGCTCCACAGGGGGACGTCGAGCAGGGCCGCCTGCGCGGCACTGGCGGTCGCGACGACCGCGAAGACGACGAGCGCGTGGTGGCGCCGCCAGTAGAGGGGGACCAGCTGCGCCAGGGACACCACGAGGCCGACCCACCCGGCGCCGGTGAGCGGCGTCGCGAGCGCCGGAAGCAGCAGCCCGGTCGCGAGCGCCACGTCGAACCACCGTTGGGCGCGCACGCCCAGCCGCCAGGGCCGGTCGTCGTGGGGCGCGAGGGTCACGGCGCGACCCTAGACCGGGTGCCCGGGTGGGCGCGTCCAACCACGGGTGGACGGCCCGTACGTCGCGAGTAGGGTGCGAGCCATGAGCACCCCAAGAAACCGCTCGCTCCAGTCGCTGCGCTCCCACCGCTCACGCTTCCTCGGGGACCCCGCATGACCAAGTGGGAGTACCTGACCGCGCCGATCCTCACGCACGCGGCGAAGCAGATCCTGGACAACTTCGGCGCCGACGGGTGGGAGCTCGTGCAGATCGCGCCGGGCATGAACCCGGAGAACCTGGTCGGCTACTTCAAGCGTCCGGTCGAGGGGTGAGCGGGATGAGCGCAGCAGAGGAGCGCCTCGCCGGGCTCGGGCTCTCGGTGCCCGAGGTGCCCACGCCGGTCGCGGTCTACGTCCCCGCGGTCGTCTCCGACGACCTGGTCTTCACCTCCGGTCAGCTGCCGATGAAGAACGGCGAGCTGATGCTGACCGGCAAGGTCGGCGGGGAGGTCGGACTCGAGGAGGCGGCCGCCTGCGCGGAGCAGTGTGCGCTCAACGCGATCGCCGCCGTGAAGTCGAGGGTCGGCGACCTCGACCGGGTGGTGCAGGTCGTCAAGGTGGTCGTGTTCGTGGCGTCGACGCCCGACTTCACCGGCCAGCCGCAGGTCGCCAACGGCGCGTCCGAGCTGCTCGGCAAGGTCTTCGGCGACGCGGGCGTGCACGCCCGGTCGGCCGTCGGCGTACCCGTGCTGCCGCTCGACTCGCCGGTCGAGGTCGAGGTCGTCGTCCGGGTCGCCCCGGGGTCTGCGGAGTGAGGATCCCGCTCCCGCCGGTGCCGCTGCCGGACCGGCTGGTCGAGCTCGCGCGCGAGTTCGACGACGGCCGGCAGACGCCGGTCGAGCCGCGCAACGCCGCGACGGTGATCCTGATGCGCCCCTCGGACGAGGGTCCGGAGGTCTACTACCTGCGTCGCCAGGTCTCGATGGACTTCGCGGGCGGCATGTGCGTCTACCCCGGCGGCGGCGTGGACCCGCGCGACTTCGACGCCACGGTGGCGTGGGCCGGGCCGTCCCCGACGGAGTGGGCGACGCGGCTCGGCTGCGACGAAGACACCGCCCGGGCGCTGGTGTGCGCCGCGGTGCGGGAGACGTTCGAGGAGTCGGGGGTGCTGCTGGCCGGCACGTCGGAGACCGACGTCGTCGCCGACACGACGGCCGACGACTGGGAGGCCGACCGGGTCGCGCTGGAGACGCGGGAGCTGTCGATGACCGACTTCCTCAACCGGCGCGGGCTGGTGCTGCGCACCGACCTGCTCGGCGTGTGGGACGCGTGGTTGACGCCGATCTTCGAGCCGAAGCGCTTTCGCACCTGGTTCTTCGTGGCCTCCCTGCCGACCGGGCAGGTGACGCGCGACGTCTCGACCGAGTCGTCCTCGGTGGAGTGGATCCCGGCCCGGGCCGCCGTCGTCCAGGCCGATGCGGGCGAGCTGGCGCTGATGCCCCCGACGTACCTCACCTCGATGGAGGTCGGGGAGCACGACTCCCCGGAGGCGGTGCTGTCCGTGGCCGCCGCTCGCTCGGTCGAGATGTTCTGCCCGTCGGTCGAGCCGCTCGGCGCGGGGTGGACGCTCTCGATGCCCGAGCGGCTGCGCCCGCTCGTCGCCGATCGTCGTCGCGCATGAGCGCCTGGTCGGGCGGCTCCTTCGGGTCGCGGGGGCGGTGCCTGCTGGCGCCCAACCCCGGGATCATGACGCTCGACGGCACCAACACCTGGGTGCTGCAGGAGCCCGGGGCCTCGGCCTCGGTCGTCGTCGACCCGGGTCCGATCGAGGACGGCCACCTCGAGCGCCTCACCTCGGAGCTGGGAGACGTCGGGCTGGTGCTGCTCACCCATCACCACTTCGACCACGCGGAGGTGGCGGCGGAGTTCGCGCGGCGCAAGGGTTGCGCCGTACGCGCGCTCTATCCGTCGCTGTGCGTGGACGCCGACCCGCTGACCGACGGCGAGTCGATCGACGTCGACGGGCTGTCGGTGCGGGTGCTCACCACCCCCGGCCACACCGCGGACTCGATCTCGCTGCTGCTTCCCGCCGACGGCGCGCTGCTGACCGGCGACATGGTGCTCGGGCGTGGCACGACCGTCGTCGCGCACCCCGACGGGCAGCTCGGCCCGTACTTCTCGTCCATCGAGCGGATGCGCGCCCTCGCCGCGTCCGGCGACGTGCGCGCCCTGTGGCCCGCCCACGGGCCGGTCCTCGACGACGCCCTCGGCGTGCTCGACTTCTACCTCGCCCACCGCCGCGAGCGGCTCGCCCAGGTCGAGCGCGCCCTCGCGGAGCTCTCCGTCCCGATCTCGCCCGACCTCGCCGAGGACCAGTCGCTGCCCCGCCAGGTCGTCGAGGTCGTGTACGCCGACGTCGACGAGTCGCTCTGGGACGCCGCCGAGCTCTCCGTCCGCGCCCAGCTCGCCCACCTCGCCCACCGTTGAATCGAGACCTCTGACGGTCGAGTCGAGACTTCTCGACATTCGAATCGAGACTTTCGGTCATCCACAACTTCGCGATCCACGGGTGAGTGGCGGGCGTCGGCTGGGGAGCGTCCTTCCATGGGGACCTGGCCCGACGTTCCGTTCGCGTACGGCGACCTGCCGGCTTCAACGCTGCGACGCGCGCAGCGGAGCGGTGACGTCCGGCCCGTCGTCCGCGGCGTGTACGTCTCGAATCATGTGCCCGACTCGATCGAGCTTCGGGCACGAGCCGTCGCCCTCGTCCTGAAGCCGCACCACGTCGTCACCGATCGCACGGCGGCGTGGCTGCACGGTGTCGATGCGCATGTCTACGCCGAGCACGACAGCGCGCCGCCGATCGAGACGTGCGCGCTCCGTTGGCACGCTCCGACCAAGGTGTCCGGGGTCGACGGTCGGACTCGCGACCTGCGCCCGCCGGACGTGATGACGTTGCACGGTGTCTGCGTGACGACTCCGCTGCGCACGGCACTCGATCTCGGGTGCTGCCTCAAGCGGCGGGAGGCCTTCGCCGCGATGGTCATGCTCGCGCGGCTCCACGACTTCACCGCGCACGAGCTGGAGCGTGAGCTCGGCCGCTACCGCCGGCGCCGAGGAGTCATCCAGCTGCGTGGCCTGGCCGGTCTGTCGACCCACGCATGGAGTCTCAACGGGAGGCGTGGGTCTACCTGGACATCGTCGACGCCGGGCTGCCGCTGCCCGAGCCGCAGGCATGGATCGAGATCGATGGCGTGCCGACGTACCGGCTGGACTTCGCCTACAGGCGGGCGCGCGTCGTCGTCGAGTACGACGGCGAGGAGGCTCACGCGGGCCGGGACGCCGAGGACGAGGAACGTCGAGACTGGCTGCGGCGCCATGGCTGGACCGTCATCGTCGTTCGCAGAGGTGATTTCACCGATGCCAGACGCGATCGATGGCTTCGTGAGCTCCGCGCGGCGCTCCAGCCGCCGTACTCGAACCGCCGCTGGTGACCGAAACTCTCGATTCGAGTGACGAGAAGTCTCGATTCAACCGTCAGCGGGCGCGGCGGGCGAGGCGCTCGACGTCCATGATCACGACGGAGCGGGGTTCGAGGCGCAGCCAGCCACGGGAGGCGAAGTCGGCGAGCGCCTTGTTGACGGTCTCGCGGGAGGCGCCGACCAGCTGGGCGAGCTCCTCCTGGGTGAGGTCGTGGTGGACGTGCACGCCGTCGTCGGCGGTGCGGCCGAAGCGGTCGGCGAGGTCGAGCAGCGCCTTGGCGACCCGGCCGGGGACGTCGGAGAAGACCAGGTCGGCGACGACGTCGTTGGCCTTGCGCAGCCGGCCGGCGAGCTGGGCGAGCAGGCCGCGGGCCACGACGGGCCGGCCCTCGAGCCAGCGCAGCAGGTCCTCGTGGGAGAGCGAGGCGAACGTCGCGTCGGTGACCGCGGTCACGGTCGCCGAGCGCGGGCCGGGGTCGAAGAGCGAGAGCTCGCCGAACATCTGTCCCGGGCCGAGGATCGCCAGGAGGTTCTCGCGGCCGTCGGACGACGTGCGCCCGAGCTTCACCTTGCCGTCGAGCACGATGTAGAGCTTGTCGCCCGAGTCGCCCTCGTGGAAGAGGACGTCCCCGCGGCGCAGCCGCGTCTCGGCCATCGACGCCCGCAGCGCGGTCGCCGCCTCGTCGTCGAGCGCGCTGAAGAGCGGTGCCTGACGCAGCACGTCGTTGTCCACGGATCCTCCTCGAGACCTTCCCGCGAGCGCACGGGTTCCGCCGCCGATCCTAGCCAGTGGGGAACTTCACAGACAGCAGCGGCCCCCGCAAGTCGTCGGAGAGGGCGAATCGGAGGTGTCGGCGCCGCGCCGTACGCTGGGCCGCGTGTCCGACGCGCCCGAGACCGTGATCAGCAGCGGGGAGACCCGCACCGGACTGGTGCGGCGCGCCCGCAAGATCGACCGGGTGCTGGCCGAGACCTACCCGGACGCCCACTGCGAGCTCGACTTCGACGACCCGTTCCAGCTGCTGGTGGTGACGGTGCTGTCGGCGCAGACGACCGACAAGCGGGTCAACGCGGTGCGGCCGACCCTGTTCGCGGCGTACCCCGACGCGAAGGCGATGGCCGCCGCCGACCGGGCGACGCTCGAGGGCATCGTCGGCCCGCTCGGCTTCTTCCGCGCCAAGACCGAGTCGCTGCTCAAGCTGAGCGCCGCGCTGGTCGAGCACCACGACGGACAGGTGCCGCCGCGCCTCGACGACCTGGTCAAGCTCCCGGGCGTCGGCCGCAAGACCGCGAACGTCGTGCTCGGCAACGCGTTCGGCATCCCGGGCATCACCGTCGACACCCACTTCGGGCGGCTGGTCCGCCGGTTCGGCTGGACCGAGGAGACCGATCCGGTCAAGGTCGAGCACGCGATCGGCGACCTCTTCGAGAAGAAGGACTGGACGATGCTCAGCCACCACCTGATCTGGCACGGGCGCCGCCGCTGCCACGCGCGCAACCCCGCGTGCGGCGCCTGCCCGGTCGCGAAGTGGTGCCCGGCGTACGGCGAGGGCCCGACCGACCCCGTCGCCGCGGCCAAGCTGGTCAAGACCGAGGGCAGAGCATGAGGCGAGCCCTGCTGGCCGTCGCGACGGCGGCCGTGCTGCTGCTGTCCGGGTGCACCGACGACGTGCCCGCGCCCGGCAGGGTGGACGTCGACGTCGACACCCCGCAGCTTCGGGAGCTGAAGGCCGAGGCCGGCATCGAGGACTGCGCGCCCGGCACCGCCGAGGAGGGCGGGCTGCCGGCGATCACCCTGCCGTGCCTGGGCGGAGGGCCCGACGTCGACCTCGCGACGCTCGACGGACCGATGATCGTCAACCTGTGGCAGTCGTTCTGCGATCCGTGCCGGCGCGAGATGCCCGCGCTGCAGCAGTTCCACGAGAGGTACGGCGACCGGGTGGCGGTCCTCGGCATCGACTCGGCCGACCTGCAGCCGCTGGCCGCGCTGGAGTTCGCGCAGAAGACCGGCGTGACCTACCCGCTGCTGGCCGACCCGAACGGCGACCTCAGCGCCGCGGACCCGTTCCCGTTCATCCGCGGGTATCCCTATCTCGCGATCCTCGACGCGGACGGCACGCTGGTCTACCAGAAGTTCGGCGGCGTCGACTCCTACGGCGAGCTCGTCGAGCTGGTCGAGGACAACCTCGAGGTCGCCCTGTGAGCGACGGGCCGACACCGGGCCTCCCCGACTGGCTGCGCCCCGTCGAGCGGGCGGCGCGCCAGATCCAGGCCGAGGACCTCACCCGCTTCGTGCCGCCGCCGGGCGGCGATGCGCGGCGCGGCGCCGTGCTCATGCTGTTCGGCGAGGGACCGCACGGCGGGGAGCTGCTGCTCACCGAGCGCGCCCACGACATGCGCTCCCACCCCGGCCAGGTGTCCTTCCCCGGGGGATCGGTCGACGCCGGCGAGGACGTGGTCGAGGCCGCCCTGCGTGAGGCGGACGAGGAGGTCGGCGTCGACCCGGGCACGGTCACGGTGTTCGGGCGGCTGCCCGAGCTCTGGCTGCCGCCGAGCAACTTCGCCGTCACCCCCGTCCTCGGCTGGTGGGCCGAGCCCACGGAGGTCTCGGTGGTGAGCCACGCCGAGGTCCACGCGATCCACCACGTGCCGCTCGCCGAGCTCGTCGACCCCTCCCACCGCATCACCGTGCGGATGCCGCGTGGCGGCTACCAGAGCCCCGGCTTCCTCATCGGTCCAGACCACGACGTCATCCTGTGGGGATTCACCGGCGGGATCATCGCCCGGCTGCTGGACTTCCTCGGGTGGTCCGTCCCGTGGGACGAGTCCCGCGTGCGCGACCTGCCCGCTTACATGTTCACCGGGCAGGAGCGGCGCGGACGCAGCGCGGACCTGCTCGACATCGACGACGACCAGCGCCGCGGGGGTGCCAGGTGAACCTGCTCGACTGGCTGCTCGTCGTGCTCGTCCTCGCCTATGCGCTCTCCGGCTACTGGCAGGGCTTCATCACCGGAGCGTTCGCGACGACCGGCCTGCTGCTCGGCGGCCTCTTCGGCGTCTGGCTCGCCCCGACCGCGCTCGGCGACGCCGACCCGTCGATGCTGGTCTCGCTGGGCGCGCTCTTCATCGTGATCCTGGCGGCGTCGCTCGGCCAGGCGCTCTTCCAGTTCGCCGGCTCCCGCATCCGCGAGCGCATCACGTGGCAGCCCGCGCGGGCCGTCGACGCGGCCGGCGGCGCCGTGCTCAGCGCGGTGGCGGTCCTGCTGGTGGCGTGGGCGCTCGGCGTCGCGATCTCCGGATCGCGGATCGAGGGCATCACCCCGATGGTGCGCGACTCCCGCGTGCTCTCGAGCGTCGACGACGTGCTGCCCGACAGCGCCGACGGCGCGCTGCAGGCGTTCAACAACGTCGTGGGTACGACGTTCTTCCCGCGCTACCTCGAGCCGTTCGCCCCGGAGCGGATCGTCGAGGTCGGCCCCGGGCCGCGGCGGCTGTTGAAGGACCCGGACGTGGAGCGCGCGGCCGACAGCGTCGTGAAGATCCGCGGCACCAACGAGTGCGGTCGCGGCGTCGAGGGTTCCGGCTTCCTCTACGCGCAGAACCGGCTGATGACCAACGCCCACGTCGTCGCCGGCGTCGACGACCCCGAGGTCGTCGTCGGCGAGACGACGCTGCCCGCCTCGGTCGTCTACTACAACCCCGACGTCGACGTGGCGGTGCTGGCCTACGACAGCGGTGCTACCGACCTGCTCGACCTCGACCGCACCGCGGGGGCGGGTGATGGGGTCGCGGTGCTCGGCTACCCCGAGGACGGGCCGTACGACGTGCAGCCCGCGCGGATCCGGTCGCAGCAGCGGCTGCGCTCGCCCGACATCTACGGCGGCGGCACGGTCATCCGGGACGTCTACTCCTTGCGCGGCCTGATCCGGCCCGGCAACTCCGGCGGCCCGATCGTGTCGTCGCGCGGCGACGTGGTGGGCGTGGTGTTCGCAGCGTCGGTCAACGACCACGACACCGGCTACGCGCTGACGGCCGGGCAGGTCGCCGAGGCCGCCGCGGCCGGGGTCGCCGGTGCCGACGAGGTCGACACCCAGGGCTGTGCCGGCTAGCTCTTGCCCTTCAGCGCCTTCGGGATCTCCTTGCCCTGCTCGATCGCGCGCTCGGGGGCGCGGACCCGCTTCACCTGGCGCACCCCGACGTACACCAGCAGCGCGGCGACCAGCAGGTAGAAGCCGAAGACGATCAGCAATGCCCAGTGCAGGGCCAGGCCGTCGCCGTTCCAGTTGATGAAGTAGGCGATCGCGACCGACAGCATGATCACGGCGAGGACCAGCAGGAAAGCCGCGGCGAGGAACAGACCGATGCCGGTGCCGCCGGCGCGGACGCTGACCTTGAGCTCGGACTTCGCGAGCTGGATCTCCTTCTGGATCAGCGTGGAGATGTCCTTGGTGGCGTCGTGCACCAACCGACCGATGGTCGGATCCTCGTCCTGCACCTGCTGGGCCATGCTCATCCTCGGATCGATCGGCTGCTGACGGGACCGACCTTACCGATCGGCTGACTCAGAGGTACCGCAGCCACAGGTAAGGCATGCACAAGGTCACCGTGACGGCGGTGACGACCAGGCCGTACTTCGTGAACTCCCAGAACCCGATGTGGTGGCCCTCGCGGTCGGCGATGCCCAGCGCCACCACGTTGGCGGAGGCGCCGATCGCCGTGGCGTTGCCGCCGAGGTCCGCACCGAGGGCGAGCGCCCACCAGAGGACCTGGCCGTCGCCGTGCTGCGCCGCGACGAGCTCGGCGACGATGGGACTCATCGTCGCGACGTAGGGGATGTTGTCGACGATGGCGGAGATCAGCGCCGACCCGCCCAGGAGGCCGAAGGTGGCGAGCCCGAGTCGACCCTCGGTCGCGTCCGCGGTGGCCTCCGCGACCCGACCGATCACCCCGGCCTCGACCAGGCCGCCGACCATCACGAAGAGGCCGGCGAAGAAGGCGAGGGTCGGCCACTCGACCTCGCGGAGGGCGTCGGAGACCTCCACCTCGGTGATGAGGAGGAGCAGGCCGGCTCCGAGCAGCGCGACGACCGAGGGCTCGTAGTGCAGCACCGGGTGGAGCACGAACGCGGCGATGACCAGGGCGAGCACGGCCAGGGACTTGACCAGCAGCCCGGGGTTGGTGATCGCCTCCCGCTCGTTGAGCAACATCACCGAGGCGGCGCGCTCCGCGTCGTACCGGAACTCACGCCGGAACAGCCATCGGCAGAGCAGGCAGAAGGCGACGATGAGCACCACGACGATCGGTGCGAGGTGGACGAGGAAGTCGTTGAAGCTGAGGTCACCGCGGGCCGCGATGATGATGTTCGGGGGGTCGCCGACCAGGGTCGCGGCGCCGCCGATGTTGGACGCGAACACCTCGGCCATCAGGTACGGCGTCGGCCGCAGGTCGAGCCGCTGGCACACCAGGAAGGTCACCGGGGCGATGAGCAGGATGGTCGTGACGTTGTCGAGCAGCGCCGAGGCCACCGCCGTCAGGACGCACAGCATCACCATGAGCTGGTAGGGCCGGCCCCGGGTGCGTTTGGCCGACCAGATCGCGACGTACTCGAAGACGCCGGTCTGCCTCAGGACCGCGACGATCATCATCATCCCGAGCAGCAGGAAGATGACGTTCCACTCGATCCCGGTCTCCTCGGAGAAGAACGCGTGCTCGGAGTCGGTGATCCGCAGCAGCAGCATCAGGGACGCACCGCCGAGCGCGACCGCGGTGCGATGCACCTTCTCGGTCACCAGCAGGACGTAGGCACCGACGAAGATGGCGATGGCTGCGATGGCCACGGCGGCTCCTCAGGGGTCGGGTCGTCGATGCCGACCAGACTTCCCGGCACGCCCCGGCCGACCCTATCCCGCGACCGGCCGTGGCCCCGGCACCGGTGGGATAGCGTCGGCGGCGTGAAGGCGTCTGAGCTCGCGAAGCCCTACCCGGTCGTCGCGCAGGGGAGCGGTGCCGTCGACGCCGCCCGACTCCTCACCGAGGAGCAGCGGCCGGGACTGATCGTGGTCGACGACGACGACCATCCGGTCGCCGTGCTGCCGGGCTCGCAGGTGCTGCGCCTGGTGATTCCCGGCTACATCCGCGACGACCGCACCCTGGCGGGCGTGGTGGACGACGACTTCGTCGACCACATGTGCGATGCGCTCGAGCACAAGACGGTGGTCGAGCTGCTGCCGCGGGACCGGTCCCGGCTACCGGTGGTCGGGCCCGACGAGTCGCTGCTGGCGGTCGCCGCACTCATGGCCGCGGAGCGGAGCCCGATCGTCGCGGTGGTCCAGGGCCCCGGGACCAAGGGCGCGCTGCTCGGCGCGATCACGTTGACGTCCGTGCTCGCTGCGTTGCTGCCCGGCCGGATCACCGATCCGTGACGGACTCGAATGCGTCGGGCACCCCGTCGTGGTCGCTGTCGATCTCCTCGGCCTCGCAGATCCGCCGATAGACGCGGTTGCGCAGGCGGAGCACCACGGCCGCGATCGAGGCGGCGACCACCGAGCCCACCAGCACCGCGACCTTCACCCGCTCGCCGGTCGTCGAGTGGTCGTCGAACGCGAGCTCGCCGATCAGCAGTGAGACCGTGAAGCCGATGCCGGCGAGCATCGCCATGCCGACGACGTCGAGCCACGAGAGCTCGTCGTCGAGGTCGGCGCGGGTGAAGGTGCGCAGCAGCCAGGTGCTGGCGACGATGCCCAGCGGCTTCCCGAGGACGAGCCCGCAGACGATGCCGAGCGCGACCCGGTCGCTCATCGAGTCCGTCAGGCCCGCCCAGCCGCCGATGTGGACGCCGGCCGCGAAGAACGCGAAGGCGGGCACGGCGAAGCCGGCGGAGACCGGCCGCACGAGGTGCTCGAGGTGCTCGGCGAGCCCGGGACCCTGCTCGCCGTCGCGGCGCAGGACCGGCACGGTGAAGGCGAGCAGGACGCCCGCGACCGTGGCGTGCACGCCGGACTCGTGCACCAGCGTCCAGGCGACGACGGCCAGCGGGATGAGCAGCCACCAGCGGTGCACGTGCCGCTGCACGAGGAGCCCGAACGCCGCGATCGGGAGCAGCGCGAGCGCGAGGTAGGGCAGGTGCAGGTCGTCGGTGTAGAACAGGGCGATCACCGTGATCGCGAGGAGGTCGTCGACGACCGCGAGGGTGAGGAGGAAGGTCCGCAGCCCCGACGGAAGGTGGGTGCTGATCACGGCGAGCACCGCGACCGCGAAGGCGATGTCGGTCGCAGTGGGGACGGCCCAGCCGACCAGGTCGTCGGTGCCCAGGTTCCAGAGCACGTAGATGAGGGCCGGCGCCGCCATGCCTCCGACCGCGGCGACGACGGGCAGCGCGGCGCGGCGGGGGTCCCGGAGGTCGCCGGCGACGAACTCCCGCTTGAGCTCGAGCCCGGCGACGAAGAAGAAGATCGCCAGGAGCCCGTCGGCGGCCCACAGTCCGACGGGCAGGTCGAGGTGCACGACCTCAGGCCCGACGACGGCGTCCCGGAGGTCGAAGTAGGAGCCTCCCCAGGGGGTGTTCGCCCAGACGAGCGCGACCGCCGCGGCGACGATGAGGATCAGGCCGCCCGTGGTCTCGGCCCGCAGGATCTCGGCGGCGCGCGAGCTCTCCAGCCACGAGCCCCGGGCGAAGAGCCGCGCCGTACGACGTGGCGCTCGCCCATCCCGGGGGTCGTCGCGAGGGGCGTCGCGGGGCTCGTCGGTGGGGCTCACGCTGCTCCTCGGGGTAGGTCGAGTCGACTGCCGACCAGACTTCCCGGCGCACCGCCACCACCCTAGACGCTGACCCGCCCGAAAGTTTCGGGCGGGTCAGCGGGGGTCAGTCCTCGGACCTGCCGGAGTCGATGCCCTGCGAGATCAGGTCCATCACCGAGGAGTCGGCGAGGGTGGTCACGTCGCCGACCTCGCGGTGCTCGGCGACGTCGCGGAGCAGGCGGCGCATGATCTTGCCGGAGCGGGTCTTGGGCAGCTCGGGGACGATCATGATCTGCCGCGGGGTCGCGATCGGGCCGATCTCCTTGCGGACGTGCCCGCGCAGCTCCTTGACGATGTCGTCGCCCCCGTCACCAGCGTCCTCGCGAAGGATCACGAACGCGCAGACGGCCTGACCGGTGTCCTCGTCCTTGGCGCCGACGACCGCGGCCTCGGCCACCTTCGGGTGCGAGACCAGGGCGGACTCGATCTCGGTGGTGGAGAGCCGGTGGCCGGAGACGTTCATGACGTCGTCGACCCGGCCGAGCACCCAGATGTCGCCGTCGTCGTCCTTCTTCGCGCCGTCGCCGGCGAAGTAGTAGCCCTGCTCGGCGAAGCGCGCCCAGTAGGTGTCCTTGAACCGTTCGTCGTCGCCCCAGATGGTGCGCAGCATCGCCGGCCACGGCTCGGTGAGCACCAGGTAGCCGCCCGACCCGTCGGGCACCGGCTCGCCGGCCTCGTCGACGACCTCGGCGGCGACGCCGGGGATCGGGGTCATCGCCGAGCCCGGCTTGCCGTGGGTGACGCCGGGCAGGGGGCTGATCATGATCATGCCGGTCTCGGTCTGCCACCAGGTGTCGACGACCGGCGTGCGGTCGCCGCCGATGACGTGGCGGTACCAGACGTAGGCCTCCGGGTTGATCGGCTCGCCCACCGACCCGAGGATCCGCAGCGAGGACATGTCGTGCCTGTCCGGGATCTCGGCACCCTGCTTCATGAACGAGCGGATCGCGGTCGGGGCGGTGTAGAAGATCGTGACCCCGTAGTCCTGGATGATCTTCCACCAGCGGCCGCGCTCGGGGCTGTCGGGCACGCCCTCGTACATCACCTGGGTCACGCCGTTCGCGAGCGGCCCGTAGACCAGGTAGGAGTGGCCGGTCACCCAGCCGATGTCGGCCGAGCACCAGTAGACGTCGGTCTCGGGCTTGAGGTCGAAGACCGCCCAGTGCGTGTACGCCGAGCCCACGAGGTAGCCGCCCGTCGTGTGCAGGATGCCCTTCGGCTTGCCGGTCGTGCCGGAGGTGTACATGACGTAGAGCGGGTGCTCGGCGTCGAACGCCTCGGGGGTGTGGTCGGCCGAGGCGCCGTCGACCACGTCGTGCCACCACACGTCGACCGCGTCGTCCCAGCCCCCCTCGCCGAGGTCCTGGCCGGTACGGCGCACGACGAGCACCTTCTCGACGACGTCCGTCTTGGTGCGCGCCTCGTCGACCGCGGGCTTCAGCGCCGAGGGGTTGCCGCGCCGGTAGCCGCCGTCGGAGGTGATCACGACCTTGGCCTGGCAGTCCTCGAGCCGGGAGGCCAGGGCGTCGGCCGAGAAGCCGCCGAAGACCACCGTGTGCGGGGCGCCGATGCGCGCGCAGGCGAGCATGGCGACCACGGCCTCCGGGATCATCGGCAGGTAGATCGCCACTCGGTCGCCCGCCCCGACGCCCAACGAGAGGAGGGCGTTGGCGGCCCGGCACACCTCGTCCTGCAGCTCGGCGTAGGTGATGTCGCGCTTGTCGTCCACCGGCTCGCCCACCCAGTGCAGCGCGACCTTGTCGCCGCGGCCTGCCTCGACGTGCCGGTCGACGCAGTTGTACGCCGCGTTGAGCTTGCCGCCGACGTACCACTTCGCGAACGGCGGGTCGTCCCAGTCCAGGACGCGGTCCCACTTCTGCGACCAGTCCAGGCGCTCGGCCTGCTCGGCCCAGAACGCCTCGCGGTCCTGCCGGGCCCGGTCGTAGGCCTCGGACTTGAGGTTCGCGTGCTCGGCGATCTCGGCCGGCGGCTCGAACCGACGGTCTTCCTTGAGGAGGTTGGACAGCGTCTCTTCGCTCACGGTCTCTCCTGGGCTCGGTCGTCACAAGTAGGGGTACCCGCCACATTAGGACGTGGCGGGTACCGGTGGGTGAGTGGCCAGTGTGCGCGGGTGCGCGCGGCTCAGTGCTGGACGGCCTGCTCCGCGCCGGCACCGGTCAGCGCGCGCACCTCCAGCTCGGTGTAGCGCTCGGCCGTGTCCGGCTCGCGCGAGGTGACCGTGCCGAGCCAGCCGAGCAGGAAGCCGGCGGGGATCGAGATGATGCCGGGGTTGCTCAGCGGGAACCACTGCCAGTCGTGGTCGGGAAACATCGCCGTCGGCGTCCCGGAGACGACCGGCGAGAAGAACACCAGGCCGACGCAGATGATCAGGCCGCCGTAGATCGCCCACACGGCGCCGCGGGTGTTGAAGCGGCGCCAGAAGAGGTTGTAGATCAGCGACGGCAGGTTCGCCGATGCGGCGACCGCGAACGCGAGCGCGACCAGGAACGCGATGTTCAGCGACTGCGCCGGGATCGCCAGTGCGATCGCCACGCCACCGATGACGAACGCCGCGATCTTGGCGACCCGCACCTCGTCACGCTCGGAGGCCGCGCCGCGCTTGAACACGGTCGCGTAGAGGTCGTGCGCCACCGACGACGCGGAGGTGAGCGTCAGTCCCGCCACCACCGCGAGGATCGTCGCGAACGCCACCGCCCCGATCAGCGCCAGCAGGATCGACCCTCCGGTCGACCCGGCTCCGCCGCCGACCTCCTCGGCCAGCAACGGCGAGGCCAGGTTGCCGGCGGAGGTCGCGACCTTGCTCTCCGGGCCGGTGTCGAGCAGCGCGGCGGCACCGAACCCGAGCGCCAGCGTCATCAGGTAGAACGCGCCGATCAGGCCGATCGCCCACAGCACCGACTGGCGGGCGTGCCGGGCGGTCGGCACCGTGTAGAAGCGGATCAGGATGTGGGGGAGGCCGGCGGTGCCGAGGACGAGAGCCAGGCCGAGGCTGAGGAAGTCGATCTTCGACGTCGTGTCGACGCCGTACCTCAGGCCGGGCTGGAGGAACGCGTCGCCCTTGCCCGTGTTGGCCGCGGCGGACCCCAGCAGGTCGGAGATGTTGAAGTTGAACTCGGCCAGCACGAGGATCGTGATCAGGATCGTGCCGCCCATCAGCAGCACCGCCTTGACGATCTGGACCCACGTGGTGCCCTTCATGCCGCCGACGGTCACGTAGAAGATCATCAGCAGGCCGACGACCGCGATCGTCAGGTTCTTCGCGGCGTCCGAGCTCGCGCCGAGCAGGAGTGCGACCAGCGCGCCGGCGCCGACCATCTGGGCGAGCAGGTAGAAGATCGACACCACGACCGTCGACGTGGCGGCGGCGGTGCGCACGGGACGCTGCTTCATCCGGTAGGCGAGCTGGTCGGCCATCGTGTAGCGGCCGGAGTTGCGCAGCAGCTCCGCGACGAGCAGCAGCGCGACCAGCCAGGCGACCAGGAAGCCGATCGAGTAGAGGAAGCCGTCGTAGCCGTAGAGCGCGATCGCTCCCGAGATGCCGAGGAACGACGCGGCGGACATGTAATCGCCCGAGATCGCCATGCCGTTCTGGAAGCCGCTGAACGACCGGCCGCCCGCGTAGTAGTCGGCCGCGCCCCGGGTCTGCCGGCTGGCCCAGAACGTGATGCCGATCGTGATGGCGACGACGATGAGGAAGAGGATCGCGGTGAGGGTGTCCGAGCTCATCGGGCAGCACCCCCGATCGAGTCGTTGTAGCGCTTCTCGATGTCGCGCGCGATCGGGTCGACGTTGCGGTTCATGTACCGCGCGTACAGCCAGGCGATGGCGAAGGTCGTCGCGAACTGGAGCAGCCCGAAGACGAGCGCGACGTTGACGTTGCCGACCACCTCGGTGCTCATGAAGTCGGTGGCCCAGTTGCTCATGACGACGTAGAGGAGGTACCAGGCCAGGAAGGCGACGGTCGCCGGGAAGACGAAGCCGCGGAAGAGCGCGCGCAGCCGCGCGAACTCGGGCAGGGCGTGCAGGTCGTCGTACACCGGGTCGTGTCGACGAGCGTGGTCATGGGAAACGGCGGGCTCGGTCACGGGGGCACCCTTCTCGGGGGAATGGTGTGATCGCCGTCACGATGCCCGCGCGCGTCGGCGTGCGGCACGGGTGCGAGCCGGATCCGCGCCGAACGGGGCGGTCGAAACGACGAGCGGTCGGTCTCGCGGGACGAGCGGTTTCCCGCCGTACGCCGTCCGGTGGGACGCCCACCTCGACCGCCGGGTGTCCCGTGAGGCCGTGAGGACAAGTTGACGTCCCCGGCACGGCGCCCGGCGCCCGGCGAAATCTGCGCCGCCGAGCGTGGTCGCCATGACCCGCCGCACCCGACACTGGATCGACGACTGGCGGCCGGAGGACCCGGAGTTCTGGGCGAACGGCGGCCGCCAGGTGGCTCGCCGCAACCTGGTCTGGTCGATCTTCGCCGAGCACCTCGGCTTCTCGGTCTGGCTGATCTGGAGCGTGAGCTCGGCGTTCCTGCTGCAGACGGGCTTCGAGTTCACCGCGCAGCAGCTCTTCCTGCTCGTCGCCGTGCCCAACCTGGTCGGTTCGCTGCTGCGGCTGCCCTACACCTTCGCGGTGCCGAGGTTCGGCGGCCGCAACTGGACGATGGTGAGCGCCGGCCTGCTGCTGGTGCCGACCCTGCTCTTCGCGGTCGCCGTGCAGAACCCGGGCACGCCGTACTGGGTCTTCTGCCTGATCGCCGCGACCGCGGGCTTCGGGGGCGGCAACTTCGCCAGCTCGATGGCGAACATCAACTTCTTCTACCCGGCGCACCGCAAGGGCACGGCGCTCGGCCTCAACGCCGCGGGCGGCAACCTCGGGGTCGCGATCATCCAGCTGCTGCTGCCGGTCCTCGTCGGCGGTGCCGGGATCTTCGGCCTGGTCCGGGCGTCGGACGGCGGGGTCCACCTGCAGACGGCGGGCTTCGTGTACGCCGGGCTGGCGGTGGTCGCGACGATCGCGGCGTACCTCTGGATGGACAACCTGACCTCGGCGACCTCGAAGCCGCGCGAGCAGCTCGCGGTGGTGCGCAAGCCGCACACGTGGACCATGGCGTTCCTCTACATCGGCACGTTCGGGTCCTTCATCGGCTACTCGGCCGCGATGCCGCTGCTGATCGAGCTCAACTTCTCCGGCATCGTCTTCGCCTACTACGCGTTCCTGGGTGCCGCGGTCGGCTCGCTGACACGTCCCTTCGGTGGCTGGCTCGCCGACCGGTACGGCGGCGCGCGGGTCACCCTCGCGGCGTTCGTCGGTCTGGCCGCCTGCACGCTCGGCCTGCTCTGGACCCTGGGCCGGATGTCGGCGGGCTCCGACAACCGGGAGTCGTTCCCGTGGTTCCTCGGGTTCTTCCTGCTGATCTTCGCCTCCACCGGCATCGGCAACGGCTCGACGTACAAGATGATCCCGGCGATCTGGCGCCGCGAGGCCGAGGCCGCCACCGAGGCGGGTACGCCGGAGCGGGCGGCCGCGCTGTCCGCCGCGACCAGGCAGTCCTCGGCGGCGCTCGGCGTCATCGGCGCGGTCGGTGCGCTGGGCGGGTTCCTGATCCCGCTCGCGTTCAGCTCGCCGTGGGTCGGCGACCCGCTGTCGGCGACCCGGGGCGCGTTCGTGGTGTTCGCGTGCTTCTACGTGGTCTGCGCGCTGGTGACCGTCGCCGTCTACCTCCGCGCGCCCGCGAAGGCCACGAAGCCGGCGATGGCCGGGGTCTGAATGAAGACGCACTGCCCCTACTGCTCGCTCCAGTGCGGGATGGTCCTCGAGGGCCGGCGCACGCTCGAGGTGCAGCCGTGGCCGGAGTTCCCGGTCAACGAGGGAGCCCTGTGCCGCAAGGGCTGGACGGCCACCGGCCTGCGCGGGCACCGCGAGCGGCTGACCACGCCGCTGGTGCGCGACCGGACGACCGGCGAGCTGCGGGCGGCGGGGTGGGACGAGGCGCTCGACCTCGTGGCGGGCCGGCTGCGCGACCTGCGCGCGTCGTACGGCGCGGACGCCGTTGCGGTCTTC
This sequence comes from Nocardioides sp. YIM 152315, assembly GCF_029210375.1. Lineage (GTDB taxonomy): Bacteria > Actinomycetota > Actinomycetes > Propionibacteriales > Nocardioidaceae > Nocardioides. The sequence continues at coordinate 34,825 of NZ_JARGER010000027.1, forward strand.
GGGGGTGGCGGCCTGACCAACGAGAAGGCCTACCAGCTCGGCAAGCTCGCCCGGGTCGCGCTCGGCACCTCGCAGGTCGACTACAACGGCCGCTGGTGCATGTCGTCGGCGGCGTCGGCAGCCAACCGGGCGTTCGGGATCGACCGTGGGCTGCCGTTCCCTCTCGCCGACGTCGAGCAGACCGACGTGCTGGTGCTGGTCGGGTCGAACCTCGCCGAGACCATGCCCCCGGCCGCCCGGCACCTCGACCGGCTGCGGGCGCGTGGTGGCCACGTCGTCGTGATCGACCCGCGGCGCACGCCGACCGCCGAACGCGCCGACACGTTCCTCCAGCCGGTGCCGGGCACCGACCTCGCCCTGGCGCTGGGGCTGCTGCACCTGCTCGACGCGGCGGGTGCGGTCGCCGAGGAGTACGTCGCGGCGCGCACCGTCGGCTGGGCCGACGTCCGGCGCGTGGTCGCGACATGGTGGCCGGAGCGGGTCGAGCGGGTCACGGGCGTCGAAGCCGCTCAGCTGCGCCGGCTGGCCGCGCTCTTGGCCGCCTCGGAGCGGGTCACGATCCTCACCGCCCGCGGCGCCGAGCAGCACGCGCAGGGCACCGACACGGTGCTCGCCTGGATCGACGTCGCGCTGGCCCTCGGCATGCCGGGTAGGCCGTACGCCGGCTACGGCTGTCTCACAGGCCAGGGCAACGGCCAGGGCGGTCGCGAGCACGGGCAGAAGGCCGACCAGCTCCCCGGCTACCGGATGATCGACGACCCCGCCGCTCGGGCGCACGTCGCCGGCGTGTGGGGCGTCGACCCGTCTTCGCTGCCGGGCGCCGGGCGGTCGGCGTACGAGCTGCTCGACGCGCTCGGCACCAGCAGCGGCCCGAAGGCGCTGCTGGTCTTCGGCTCCAACATCGTCGTCTCCGCGCCCAACGCCTCGCACGTCGCGTCGCGCCTCGGTGACCTCGACCTGCTCGTCGTCGCCGACCTCGTGATGAGCGAGACCGCCGCGCTGGCCGACGTCGTGCTGCCGATCACCCAGTGGGCCGAGGAGACCGGCACGATGACGAACCTCGAGGGACGGGTGATCCTGCGCCAGCAGGCGGTCGCGCCGCCGTCCGGGGTGCGCAGCGACCTCGACGTGATCGCCGGCCTGGCCGCGCGCCTGGGCCACGACTTCGCGACCGACCCGGAGGAGGTCTTCGCCGAGCTCGGCCGGGCCTCCGCCGGCGGGCGTGCCGACTACTCCGAGATCACCTACGCCCGGATCCGCGACGAGCACGGTGTCTTCTGGGGCTCGCCGCGGATGTTCGACGGCGCCTTCGCGCATCCCGACGGCCGGGCGCGGTTCGTGGCGGTCGAGCACCGTGGCGCGGCCGAGCCGGTCGACGCGGCGTACCCGGTGCACCTGACGACGGGCCGCGTGCTCGCGCAGTACCAGTCCGGCGCGCAGACCCGCCGGATCGGCGACCTCCCCGACGCCGGCCCGTACGTCGAGCTGCACCCGATACTGGCGCGACGGATCGGTGCGGCCGACGGGCGGCCCGTCGTCGTGCGCACCCGGCGCGGGGAGCTGAAGGCGCCGGCGCGGGTGGTCGACACCATCCGGCCGGACACGGTGTTCGTGCCCTTCCACTGGGTCGGCGCCAACCGGCTCACCAACGACGCCCTCGACCCGTCCAGCGGGATGCCGGAGTTCAAGGCCTGCGCCTGCGCGGTGACCGCATGAGCCGGGTCGTCATCGTCGGCGCCGGCATGGCCGCCGCCCGCCTGGCCGAGGGGCTCCCGGACCACGACGTGACGCTGCTCGGCGACGAGCCGCACGCGCCGTACAACCGGATCCTGCTGTCGGCGGTGCTCGAGGGCACCCACGACCCGCAGGCTCTGGCGATGCGAGTGCCGGACGGCGTGGACCTGCGCGTCGGCACGCGGGTCGTCGAGATCCACCGCGCGGAGCGCGAGGTCGAGCTCGCCGACCGCAGCCGGGTCCCGTACGACCGGCTGGTGCTCGCGACCGGCAGCACCCCGACGTTGCCGCCGATCCGCGGGCTGGTGCGCGTCGACGGGCGGCTGGACGAACGCGTGCACGCGTTCCGCACGCTCGCCGACTGCGAGCGGCTCGACGCCGCGGTGCCGACGGCCCGGCGGGCGGTGGTCGTCGGCGGTGGCCTGCTCGGCCTCCAGGTCGCGCGGGCGCTGAGCGTCCGCGGCGTGGTGACCGAGGTCGTCGAGGGTGGCGAGCACCTGCTCCGCGGCCAGGTCGACGCGAAGGCCGGCGCGATCCTGGCGCGCGACCTGGCGAGGCTCGGCACCGCTGTCTACACCGGCGCCCGCGCCACCCGACGGACCGACTCGGGGCTGGTCCTCGACAACGGGGTCGCGCTCGAGACCGACCTGGTCGTCCTCACGGCCGGCGGCCGCCCGTCGACGGCGCTCGCCCGCCGGGCCGGTCTCGACGTGCGCCGCGGAGTGGTGGTCGACCGCCACCTGCGCACCAGCGACCCGCACATCCACGCGATCGGCGACTGCGCCCAGCGCGGCGACCAGGTGACGGGCTTCGTCCCGCCCGCGTGGGAGCAGGCCGGGCTGCTGGCGCGCCACCTGGGCGGTGCGGAGGTGGCATACGCAGGCGCCCGCACCGTCGCCCGGCTGCGCGCCACCGGCCTCGACGTCGCCGTCCTCGGTGACCCCGAGCGCACCGACGGCGAGGTGGTCGAGATGTCCAACCCGGTCACCGGCAGCCACCGCAAGCTCGTCGTCCGCGACGGCGTCATCGTCGCCGCCACCCTCTTGGGCGATCTCTCCCGGATCGGGCTGATCACCCAGCACTACGACCGCGCGACCGTGCTGGGGCACGGGGAGGCCGGCGACCTGCTCGCGAACGAGCGGCCGGCCGCCCCCGTCGTGCTGCCCGACGAGGCCGAGGTCTGCGCCTGTGCCGGCGTCAGCGCCGGCCGGGTCCGCGCCTGCGCCTCGGTCGACGAGGCCCGGGACACCACCCGCGCCACCACCGGCTGCGGCGGTTGCACCAGCGCCGTCCGCGAGCTCGTCCTGGAAGGAGCCCCCGCATGAGCACCCCACGAAGTTCTTGGCCTCCCCCGCTTCGCTCCTCCGCCCAACAACTTCGCGAGGACCCCGCATGACCCACCTGAGGAAGAGGATCGTCGTCGTCGGTCACGGCATGGTCGGCCACCGCTTCGTGCAGGCCGCGATCGAGCGCGGCCTGACCGAGACGCACGACATCACGGTGCTCGCGGCGGAGGCGCGGCCGGCGTACGACCGGGTCGCGCTGACGTCGTACTTCGAGGTCGGCGCCAAGGCGCTGAGCCTCCTGCCGAAGGGCAGGTACGACGACCCGCGGGTCACCCTGCGCACCGGCTCCGAGGTCGTCGCGGTCTCCCCACGGCGGCGGATCGTCACGCTCAGCACCGGCGAGGACCTGCACTACGACGCGCTGGTGCTCGCGACGGGTGCCTACCCGTTCGTGCCGCCGGTGCCGGGCAAGGACCTCCCGGGAGTCTTCGTCTACCGCACCATCGAGGACCTCGAGGCGATCCGCAAGGCGGCCAGGCGGGCGCGGAGCGGCGCCGTCGTCGGCGGCGGCCTGCTCGGCCTCGAGGCCGCGAACGCCCTGCGCCGGCTGGGCCTCGAGACCCATGTGGTCGAGCTCGCGCCGCGGCTGATGGCGATCCAGGTCGACGCGGCCGGTGGCCGCACGCTGAGCCGTCACGTCGAGCGGCTCGGGCTCAGCGTGCACACCGGCGCCATGACCGAGGCGATCCTCGGCGCCCGCAAGGTCACGGGCATGGCGCTCAAGGACCGCAAGTCGCTCGACGTCGACCTGGTCGTCTTCTCCGCCGGCATCCGCCCGCAGGACTCGCTCGCCCGGGCCGCCGAGCTGGCGGTCGCCGAGCGCGGCGGGATCCTGGTCGACGAGCACTGCCGCACCAGCGACGAGCACATCTGGGCGATCGGCGAGTGCGCCGCGCCGGGCGGCGTGATGTACGGCCTGGTCGCCCCGGGGTACTCGATGGCCGAGGTCGTCGTCGACCGGCTCCTCGGCGGCGAGGGCAGCTTCGAGGGCGCCGACATGTCCACCAAGCTCAAGCTGCTCGGCGTCGACGTCGCCTCCTTCGGCGACGCGCACGGCACCACCGAGGGCGCGCTGGAGCTGACGTACGCCGACGACGTGACCGGCGTCTACAAGAAGCTGGTGATCTCCGAGGACGGCAGGCGTCTGCTCGGCGGCGTGCTCGTGGGCGACGCGTCGGCGTACGGCGTGCTGCGCCCGCTGGCCGCCTCCGGGCTGCCGCTCCCCGACAACCCGGAGGACCTCATCCTGCCGGCAGGTGGTGGCGGAGGGCTCACGCTGCCGACCGAGGCGCAGGTCTGCTCGTGCAACGACGTCACCAAGGGCGACATCATCGCGGCCGCCGAGGCGGGCGCCGTCACCCGCGCGGGCACGACGTGCGGCTCCTGCAAGGCACAGACCAGGAAGATCATCGAGGACCACTACGCCGGCCAGGGCCAGGTGGTCGACCGGAGCATCTGCGAGCACTTCCCGCTGACCCGGCAGGAGCTCTTCGACGTCGTGGCGGTCCACGGCTACCGCAGCTTCGACCGGATCGTCGAGGCGCACGGGACCGGCCGCGGTTGCGACATCTGCAAGCCGGCGATCGCCTCGATCCTCGCCTCGCAGCTGGGCGGGCACGTGCTCGCGGGCAGCACCCGCACCCTCCAGGACACCAACGACGCCTATCTCGCCAACATCCAGCGCAACGGCACCTACTCCGTCGTGCCGCGCATCCCCGGCGGCGAGATCACCCCCGAGGGGCTGATAGTCATCGGCGAGATAGCCCGCGACCACGGGCTCTACACGAAGATCACCGGCGGACAGCGCATCGACCTCCTCGGCGCCCGGATGGAGCAGTTGCCGGCCATCTGGCGACGGCTGGTCGACGCGGGCTTCGAGTCCGGGCACGCCTACGGCAAGGCACTGCGCACCGTGAAGTCCTGCGTCGGGTCGACGTGGTGCCGCTACGGCGTCCAGGACTCCGTGCAGCTCGCGATCGACCTGGAGCTGCGCTACCGCGGGCTGCGCTCGCCGCACAAGCTCAAGGGCGGGGTCAGCGGCTGCGCCCGGGAGTGCGCGGAGGCGCGGGCCAAGGACTTCGGCGTCATCGCCACCGAGAAGGGCTGGAACCTGTACGTCGGCGGCAACGGCGGCGCCACCCCGGCCCACGCCCGGCTGCTGGCCGGCGACCTCGACACCGCGACGCTGGTCCGCTACCTCGACCGGTTCCTCATGTACTACGTGCGCACGGCCGACCGGCTCCAGCGCACGGCGTCGTGGATCGACTCCCTCGACGGCGGGCTCGACCGGGTGCGGGAGGTCGTGGTCGACGACGTGCTCGGCCTCGGGACCGAGCTGGAGGAGGCGATGGCGCGGCACGTCGACGGCTACTTCGACGAGTGGCGGGCCACGATCGAGGATCCGGAGAAGCTCGCCCGGTTCGTCTCCTTCGTGAACGCGCCCGACGTACCGGATCCGGACATCAGCTTCCGCGAGGAGCGCGGGCAGATCGCCCCGGCCGTGTCCCTCGGACCCACGATCCCGGTGGGGGGAGCCCGGTGAACACCCCACGACGTTCTTCGCCTCCCCCGCTTCGCTCCTCCGGCGAACAACGCCGCGGGGACCCCGAGGACATGACCCCGGTCTGCCGCGTCGACCAGATCGAGGTCGAGGGCGGTGTCGCGGCGCTCGTCGACGGCGTGGCGGTCGCAATCTTCCGGACACACGACGGAAACGTCTATGCGATGTCCAACTACGACCCTTGCTCCAGGGCATCGGTGCTGGCGCGCGGCATCATCGGCACTCGCGGTGGCACGCCGTTCGTCGCCTCGCCGATGCACAAGCAGGCCTTCGACCTGCGCACCGGGCAGTGCCTCGACGACGCGGCCGTCCGGGTCCCGACCTACGATGTCCGGGTCGACGAGGGCGTGGTGCTCGTCGGTCCACGCTTGGAGAGTCCGTGAACCAGTCCCTTCCGTTGAGCGGCTTTCGCATCGGTGTGACGGCCGCGCGGAAGGCGGACGAGCAGGTCGCGCTGCTCGAGCGCCGCGGCGCCTCGGTGGCGTGGGCGCCGGCCCTGTCCCTGGACCCGAACCGGATCGACGACGAACGGCTGAGGGTGGCGACCGACGACGTGCTGACGCGGCCGGTCGACGTCTTCGTCGCCACGACCGGCATCGGGATGCGCTCCTGGTTCGACGCCGCCGAGCGGTGGGGCGTGCTGCCGGACCTGCTGACCGCCCTGGGGTCGGCGGACATCCTCGCCCGCGGGCCGAAGAGCGTGGGGGCCCTGCGGCGGCGCGGGCTGCGTGAGCTGTGGGCACCGGAGTCGGAGTGCTTCGAGGACGTGCTGGAGCACCTTCGCGGGCGGCCCCTCGAGGGGTGTCGGATCGTCGTGCAGGAGCACGGTCAGTCGCTGTCGATGGTCGCGCACGCGCTGCGCCGGCAGGGGGCCGACGTGACGACCGTGACGGTCTACCGGGTGGAGCCCGCCGGCGACCCGGAGCCGGTGTTCGAGCTCGTCGACCTGGTCTGCGACCGGGCGCTCGACGCGGTGACGTTCACCTCCGCTCCCGCGGTGGCGGCGCTGATGGAGGCGGCCGGGTCGACCGGGCGCCGCGACGAGCTGGTCGGGGCCTTCCAGGCCGATGTCGTCGCCTCGTGCGTCGGCCCGGTGACCGCGGCCGCCTTCGAGATGTGGGGCGTGCCGTCGATCCACCCCGCCCGCTCCCGGCTCGCCGCGATGGTCAAGCAGCTCGAGGTCGAGCTGCCGTCACGTCGTTCGGGCCTGGTGGTCGAGCTCGTCGGCGGCCACCAGCTGCTGCTCCACGGCGACGACGTGCTCCTCGACGGCAGCCCGGTGAGGCTCACGCCCGCACCCGCCGCGGTGCTCAACGCGCTCGTCGCCAACCCCGGCAACGTCGTCTCCCGTCCGGCGCTGCTGTCGATGCTGCCCTCCGGCACCGCCGGCTCCGAGCACGCCGTCGAGATGGCGGTCGCCCGCCTGCGCGCGGCCCTCGGCACCCGCGCCGTCCAGACGGTCGTCAAGCGGGGGTACCGGCTGGCGGTCGTGTCGCCGTCGTAGCGCTGTAACGGGGTGTTGTGGGGTCTGCTGACCCGTCATGACGGGGTGGAAGACCCCACAACACCCCGTTACATCCCTCCGCGCCGCCCGACCGCGCCGGCCCGGGCGGCCCCCCTCAGACCGGGTCGGGGTCGCCGGTCGGGTCGACGGCGCCGGCGTCGATCAGGTGCGGACCGCCGAGCGGGTCGCGCGACCATGCGGCGACCTTCCAGCCGCTGGTGGGCGATCCCTCCAGCACCACCGCTCCGGTGTTGAGCAGCCGCTCCTCGCGCGGACCGCCGTGCATCGAGGCGAAGGTGCGGATGGCGGCGCCGTGGCTGAAGGCGACCACCGTCGCGTCGTCGGGGTGCCTGCTGGTGAGGTCGCGGACGGCCGCGTTGTAGCGCCCGAGGAACGTGCGCCCGTTCTCGGCGCCCGGCATCGTGGCGTCCAGGTCGCCGCCGATCCAGGCGGCGACGGTGTCGGCGTAGGTGTCGATCGACTCCACCGAGGTGTGCATCTCCAGCGACCCGGCGCCGACCTCCTCCAGCCCCTCGCTGACGACGACGTCGAGGCCGCGTGCCGTGGCGAGCGGCGCGGCCGTCAGCTGGGTGCGGACCAGCGGCGACGCGTGGACGGCGGCGATCCGCTCGGTGGTGAGCACCGCCGGGAGGGCCGAGGCCTGGCGATGACCGAGCGGTGTGAGGGGCGCGCCGGGCCGGGCGGTGTCCAGCGCGCCCGCGACGTTGGACGGCGTCTCGCCGTGGCGGATCAGGATCAGGCGCACGTCGGCAAGGCTACGAGGACGGCCAAGTCATCCACGGTCGAGCTCCAGGGTCTCCGGCGTGTGCAGCCGCACCAGGAACCGTCCCGCGTCGGCGGGCACCCGGGCCCGCGTCAGCCGCGACACCGCCACCATCGTCACGAGCGCGAGGGGCACCGTCCACGCCGCCGGCTGCCCCATGAGCGCGTCGACCCAGCCCGACGGGGCCGAGACCCGCACGGTCCACGCGATCGCCACCGCCGAGCCGATCCCGCCCGCCACCAGCCCGGCGATCGCGCCCACCGAGGTCAGCCCGCGCCACCAGATGCCGAGCAGCAGCAGCGGACAGAAGGTCGCCGCCGCCATCGCGAACGCGAGCCCGACCGCCCGGGCGACGCCCAGGTCGGGTGCGAGCAGCGCGATGATGCACGGCACCGTCACCGCCGCGACCGCACCGAGGCGGAACGCCGCGACCCCGCCCAGCCGGCGCCCGCGCAACCGCGCCCGCCCGGTGATGTCCTGGCTCATCACGCCCGCGACCGCGATCGACAGCCCGGACGACGTCGACAGGAACGCCGCGAACGCTCCCGCCGTGACCATCCCCGTCAGCACCTCCCCGAGCGGCCCGTCGACCATGATGCGGGGCAGCTCCAGCACGAGCGCGTCGGAGGACCCCGCGGTGGCCAGCTCCGGCGCGTAGATCCGCCCGAGCGCGCCGTACACCGGAGGCAGCAGGTAGAAGAGGCCCAGCAGCACGAGCACGGCCAGCGTCGTACGACGGGCCGCGCGGCCGTCCGGGTTGGTGTAGAAACGCACGACCACGTGCGGCAGCCCCATCGTGCCGAGGAACGTCGCGACGATCAGCGAGTACGTGACGTAGAGCCCCTCCGCTCCGCCCGGGGCGAGCGGCAGCGACCACTCGCCACCGCCGTCCGTGCGGGTGGCGCCGTCGCCGGCCCACACGACGAGCAGCACGGCCGCGGGGACGAGGAGGGCGGTCAGCTTGAGCCAGTACTGGAAGGCCTGCACGAACGTGATGCTGCGCATCCCGCCCATCGTGACGTTCGCGAGCACGACCATGCTCACGATGACCGGACCGACCCAGATGGGGGCGCCCACCGCCGAGCGCAGGGTGAGCCCGGCGCCCTTGAACTGCGGGATCAGGTAGAGCCAGCCGATCGCGACCACCAGCACCGAGCAGACGGCTCGTACGCCGCGGGAGCCGAGCCGCGCCTCGGCGAAGTCCGGCAGCGTGTAGGCGCCCGATCGGCGCAGCGGAGCGGCCACGAGCACGAGGAGCACGAGGTAGCCGGCGGTCCAGCCGACCGGGTACCACAGCATGTCGGCGCCGTTGATCAGCACCAGCCCGGCGACGCCGAGGAACGACGCGGCCGAGAGGTACTCGCCGCCGATCGCGCTGGCGTTGAGCCGCGGGTGCACGGTGCGGGACGCGACGAAGAAGTCGCTCGTCGTGCGGGAGAACCGCAGGCCCCAGGTGCCGATCGCCAGCGTCGCGATCGTGACCAGCGTGATCGCGACGATGCCGGGCGCGGCGTCGAGGCCCGGACTCACGGGGTGTGACTCATCTGTCGGCCTCGGAGAGGATCTCGGCGAAGTCGCGCTCGTTGCGCTCGGCCCGGCGCACGTAGCCCCAGCCGAGCAGCACCAGGGTCGGGTAGACCACGACGCCGAGCAGCAGCCAGCCGAGCGGCAGGCCGAGGAGGCGTACGTCGGACAGCCCGGGTGCCAGGTAGAAGACGAGCGGCAGCAGCCCGATCGTCGACCCCATCACCAGCAGGACGCCGACCGCGAGCCGGAGCTGCTCGCGCAGCAGCGAGCGCATGTAGACGCCCCCGAGCCGCGTGCCCGCGTCGATGTCCGACGTGCGGCCGGCGGGCGGCCGGCGGCGCGGGGGCCCGGTGACGCGCACCCGCGAGGGAGGCCCGACGGGCTGGGTCACGACCCGGTCCGCGGCTGCACCGTGCGCTTGTCCATCAGCAGCTCCCGCAGCTCGCGGGTGTGGCGACGGCTGACGCCGAGCTCGACCGCGCGGGGGCCGACCACGACCGTGCAGCGGCCGCCGTCCATGCGCACCTCGGTCACGTGCGCGAGCGAGACGAGGAGCGACCGGTGGATGCGTACGAATCCGGCCGTGGCCCACTCCACCTCGAGCGTCGTCAGCGGGCTGCGGACCAGGTGGGACTCCGTGGCGGTGTGCAGCCGCGCGTAGTCGCCCTGCGCCTCGACGTGGGTGATGTCGGAGCGGTTGACGAAGCGGGTGACGCCCCCGCGCTCGACCGCGACCTGCGCGTCGTCGCGGGCCGGGGAGGACTCCGCGACGCCGTCGAGCACGCCGCAGACGCGGCGTACCGCCTCGGCGAGCCGCTCCCGGCGCACGGGCTTGAGCACGTAGTCGACCGCGCGCAGGTCGAACGCCTCGACCGCGTGCTTCTCGTGGGCCGTGACGAAGACGACCGGCGGCGGGGTGCGGAAGCGGCTCAGCACCTGCGCGAGCTCGAGCCCGGTGAGGCCGGGCATCTGGATGTCGAGGAAGACGGCGTCGACGGCCCCTTCGCGCAGGATCCGCAGCCCGTCGGTCGCCGAGTCGCTGGTGAGCACCTCGCCGATCCGGTCGTCGGTGTCGAGCAGGTAGGCCAGCTCGTCGAGCGCGGGTCGCTCGTCGTCGATGACGAGCACGGTCAGCGGGCTCATCCGGGGTCCCCGCGGAATCGTGGGCTGGAGGAGCGAAGCGGGGGAAGACCGCGATTTCGTGGGGTGGTCATGCGTGCACCCCCGGGGCGAACTTGGGCACTCTCACCACGACCCGGGTGCCCGCGCCGGGCGCGGTCTCCACCACCAGCCCGTAGTCGTCGCCGAACGTCGTGCGCAGCCGGCCGTCGACGTTGCCGAGACCGACGGAGTCCAGACCGGTCTCGCCGGCCAGCGCCCGGCGTACGACGTCCGGGTCCTCGCCCACGCCGTCGTCCTCCACCTCGATCACGCACTCCTGGTCCTGGTCACGCGCGACGATCCGGATCGCCCCGCCGCCCTCCGCCGACTCGAGCCCGTGCCGGACGGCGTTCTCGACCAACGGCTGGATGCACAGGAAGGGTACGGCGACCGGCAGCACCTCCGGCGCGATGCGGAGCGTCACCTGGAGCCGCTCGCCGAAGCGGGCCTGCTCGAGCAGCAGGTAGCGCTCGACCGAGCGCAGTTCCTCGGCGAGCGTCGTGTACTCGCCGTGCCTGCGGAAGGAGTAGCGGGTGAAGTCCGCGAACTCCAGCAGCAGCTCACGGGCCCGGTCGGGGTCGGTGCGCACGAAGCTCGCGATCGCGCCGAGTGAGTTGTAGATGAAGTGCGGGCTGATCTGGGCGCGCATCGCGCGCACCTCGGCCTCCATCAGCCGGTTGCGGGAGGCGTCGAGCTCGGCGAGCTCGAGCTGCGAGGCGACCCAGGCCGCGACCTCGTCGGTGGCGCGGGCCAGCCCCGCGGTGGGCGCCGTCGCGAAGACCTGGAGGGTGCCGACCACCCGCTCGTCGACGACGAGCGGGCTGGCGATGGCGCCGCGGACGTCGCAGCCGGGCAGGTCGCAGGGCAGGTCGTGCCGGTCGTAGACGCGGGTGCGGCCGGCCTCGACGGTCAGGGCGGCGATCCGACCGCACTGCTCCTCGTGGTGCTGCCCGGACCCGTGCCAGGCGAGGACGCCCGCCGTGTCGGTCATCGCGAGCGCGGGGCTGCCGAGCAGGTCGTGGAGGTGCCGGATGCTGCGCTCGGCGCTCTCCGCGGTCAGACCGGCGCGCAGCGCCGGCGCCGCCAGCGACGCGCTGTGCAGGGTGCGGAACGTGGCGCGGTCCGCCTCCGTGCCCAGGTGACGGCGGCGCCACGGTCGGGGCATGTCGTCGCCGGTCGCTAGCGGAAGTCGATGAGCAGGACGTCGTCGGTGCCGGCCGGCTCGCCCCCGGTCGCCGTCGGAGTGCTGCCCGCGTCGGTGGCGTCCGTGGGGGCGCCCGACGCGCCTTCGGGACGGTCGGCGGTCGTGGCCCGGAAGCACGAGGCGTCGTACGGCAGCTGCATGCCGTCCATGCCGCGGCCGTAGTCGTCGTAGAACGCCAGCACCTCGGCCAGCTTCGCCTGCCGCGCGTCGTGGTCGAGGGTGGCGACGTTGGACCGCGAGACCACGAGGTCCTGCACGGACTCGCGGTCGATCACCTGCCAATGCTTGAACGTCGTCCGCTCGACCTCGCCGAAGCGACCCGACGCCGCGATCGTCTCGGTGGGGTCGGTCGCCTGCTCCTGGCTGCCGATGATCGCGCCGAGCCTCTTGACCCACGGGATGCGCTCGTCGCGCTCGTTCCACACCAGCGCGAGCCGGCCACCGGGCCGCAGGACGCGCGCGATCTCGGGCAGCGCCCGCTCGTGGTCGAACCAGTGGAACGCCTGGCCGGCCACGACCACGTCGTACGACGCGTCGGCCGCGGGGAGTCGCTCGGCGGAGGCGACGGACGTCGGTACGTCGGGCAGCCGCGCGCGCAGCCGCGCCAGCATCGCGTCGTCGGGGTCGGTCGCGTGGACCTCGTGCCCGAGGGCGAGCAGCGCCTCGGTGAGCTTGCCAGTGCCCGCGCCGACCTCGAGCACGACGACCGGTTCGTCTCCGACCAGCCAGGCCGCGGCCTCGCGCGGGTAGGTCGGCCGGCCGCGGTCGTAGGCCTCGGCCACGGAGCCGAAGGAGAGGGCGCGGTCGGGCTGGTCGGTCATCGGGCTCACCGTACCTGCTGGATAGCCTTCCGGACGTGAGCTCACCCCACGCAATCGCGTGCTTCCCCCGCTGCGCTCCTCCAGCCCACGATTCCGCGGGGACCCCGAATGAGTGACGATGCCTTGTCGCGGCTGATCGCCCTCGAGGGGGTGCCCTCGGCGTACGCCGCCGCGCGCGACGGCATCGACGTGACGCTGCGCGACCGCGGGCTGCGCCGTACCTCCCCGGAGACGACGGCCGAGAGCCTGCTGCGCGGGGCGCACGCCAGCGCCGTGCTCGAGGGTTCGGGCTCGACGCTCGCCGAGGTGCGGGAAGGCCGCGGCGACGAGGTCGCCGTCGACGCCGTCCGGGTCTCGACCGAGCTGCTCGGCCTGGCGCCGGTGCTCGGCCGGTCGCCGCTGCAGGCGCTGGCGCGGATCCATGCCCTCGCGGCCGCCGGGCTGCCGGACGAGAGCCGCGGCCGCCCGCGCGCCGGCGCCGCCGCCGCCCGGCTGCGCGCGGTCGCCGATCTGCTGTCGGCCACGACCTCGGCGCCCGCTCTGCTCGTGGCCGCGGTGGTGCACGCGGAGCTGGTCACCGCGGCGGCGTTCCCGTCGCACAACGGCATCGTCGCCCGGGCCGCCGAGCGGCTGGTGCTCGTCGCGCGCGGCGTGGACGAGAAGTCGCTGGTCGTGCCGGAGGCGGGGCACCTGGCCCTGCGCGCGGCGTACGAGTCGAACCTGCGGGGGTACGCCGACGGTGGCCCCGCGGGCACGCACGCCTGGCTGCTCTACGCGGCGGAGGCGTACGCCGCCGGCGCCCAGGCCAGCCCCGTCCACGGTGGTTGAGGAGGGACGGAGTCCGTCCTGCGGTGGTTGAGGAGGGACGAAGTCCCCTCTCGAAACCCCGCTCGGTGTCCGCCCACCGTTCGCCCGAAGGTCACCGGGTCTCGAGACTCGCGGCACTCGGAGATGCGAACGGCACCCGGATCTCGAGTGGTTGGGCCGGGTGCCGCCGCTGACACGTGAGTCCGTCGGCTACCAGGCGTGCATCATCCAACTGCGGCCCCGGGAGTGTCCCGGCTCGGCCTGCGCCCTGTAGGAAGGGTAGATCGCCGCGTGGGTACCCGGCTCACGTGCGGATGTGGAGTTCTTGGCTTCGTTTGTACGCCGGTCTCCGGGGCTCTTCAACCCCCGGCGTCCCTTGACTTTGGGAGCTGAGGGTGGGCCGGTCAGGCGCCGAGGCGGCGCTTGCGTGCGTTCGCCCAGATCACGCCGCCGACGGCCACGACGCCGCCGACGGCGAGGGCGGCGAGGGTCGGCTTGGGAGGCGGCAGCGGCACCCGCGCGCGCAGGGCGACGGGCTTGGTGAAGACGAGCACCGGCCACTCGTGGGTGGCCGCGGCCCGCCGCAGCTCCTTGTCGGGGTTGACCGCGTAGGAGTGCCCCACCGCCTCCAGCATCGGGACGTCGGTGACGGAGTCGCTGTAGGCGTAGGAGCTGGCGAGGTCGTAGCCCACCTCGTCGGCGAGCTCGCGGATCGCACGCGCCTTCTCCTCGGCGTACGCGTAGTACTCGATCTCGCCGCTGTAGCGACCGTCGACGATCTCCATCCGGGTCGCGATCACCCGGTCGGCGCCGAGCATCGCGGCGATGGGCTCGACGACCTCCGCGCCGGACGCGGACACGATGACGACGTCCCGCCCGGCGAGCTGGTGCTCCTCGATGAGCGAGACGGCCTCGTCGTACACGAGCGGCTCGACGACGTTGTGCAGGGTGTCGGCGACGATCTCGCGCACCGTGGCGACGTCCCAGCCGGTGCACAGCTGCGACATGAACTGCCGCATCTTCTCCATCTGGTCGTGGTCCGCGCCGCCGACGAGGTAGACGAACTGGGCGTACGCCGAGCGCAGCACCGCGCGCCGCGAGATCAGCCCGCCCGCTTGGAACGGCTTGCTGAACGCGAGCGTGCTCGACTTCGCGATGATCGTCTTGTCGAGGTCGAAGAAGGCCGCGGTCGGCGCCATGCCCTCAATCGTAGAGGTCGGCGGCCCACCTTTCGTCCACAACACCGCAGTCCGACACCCCTGTCCACAAAGGGATCCCGTCCTCCGCCGCCGGGATCGCGATCCGGGAACCATCGCCGGCATGACAGCTCCGCTCATCGTGACCCGTGATCGCTCCCTCCTCGACCAGCTGCACCGCCTGGCGGCCGCGGCAGGCATCGAACCCGAGGTCGCGCCCGACCTCGGTGCCGCTCTTCGCCACTGGCCGGTCGCACCGCTGGTGCTGGTCGGCGCCGACGTCGCGCCCGAGCTGGCGGCGATCCTCCCGGCGCGACGACCCGGGGTGCACGTCGTGGCGTGGGGGCCGGTGCCGGACGACCTCTTCCGCGTGGCGGTCGCCCTCGGCGCCGAGAGCGTGGCGGAGCTGCCCGCGTCCGAGGGCTGGCTGGTGGAGGCGCTCACCGATCTCGGCGACCCGCACCGCACCGTCGGGGTGGTGATCGGCGTGACCGGGGGGAGCGGAGGTGCGGGCGCCACGACGTTCGCCTGCGCACTCGGCCAGCTCGCGGCTCGCCGGGGGCGGGCGGTCGTCGTCGACGCGGACCCGCTCGGCCCCGGGGTCGACCGGGTGCTCGGGCTCGAGGAACGCGACGGCGTGCGGTGGGACGGCCTGGGCCACGCGACCGGGCGGCTCAGCGCCCGGTCCCTGCGCGAGGCGCTGCCGCGGCGCGAGCATCTCGCCGCCCTGACCTGGCGCGCCGGACCGCCGGGCTCGCTGCAGGCGTTCGCCGTGCGAGAGGTGCTATCGGCCGCGCAGCGGGGTCATGACTTCGTGGTCGTCGACCTTCCACGCACCGGCGACCCGCTGGTCGACGAGGTGGCGGCACGGTGCGATCGGCTGCTCGTGGTCGTCGTCCCGACCGTCGCGGGCGTCGCGTCGGCGGTGCGCATCTGCGCCCGCCATCCGGACCCCGGCCGGGTGCGTCTCGTGGTGCGTGGCAGCGGCGTGGATCCGCAGGCGATCGCCCGGGCGACGCGCGTCCCGGTGCTGACGACGATGGGTGACCAGCGTGGACTCTCCGAGGCGATCGACCTCGGGCTCGGGCCGGTGCGGTCCCACCGCGGGGCGCTCGGCCGGGCGGCCGGCGAGGTCCTCGACCAACTGTCCCTGATGCACGCCAGCGCGGCGGCCTGAGCGTCCCCATGAGCACCGTGGACGTCGATCCGACCGACCTGGAGGCGGTTCGCGACCGTCTCGCCAGCTCGCCCGGCGAGCTGACCCCCCACCGGGTCGCCGAGGCGCTGCGGGAGCGGGGACGACCGGTCGGCGACGCAGCCGTGCTCGCCGTCTACGAGACGCTGCGGCGCGACGTGGTCGGCGCCGGACCGCTCGAGCCCCTGCTGCGCACGCCGCACGTGACCGACGTGCTCGTCAACGGTCCCGAGCACGTCTACCTCGACCGCGGGAGAGGGCTCGAGCGCACGACGGTCCGGTTCCCCGACGACGGCGGCGTCCGCCGGCTCGCGCAGCGGCTCGCCGCACTCGGCGGGCGCCGGCTCGACGACGCGACGCCGTACGTCGACCTGCGGCTGCCCGACGGCACGCGCTTCCACGCGGTCCTCGCACCCCTGTCGCGCCCCGGCACCGCGATCTCGCTGCGGGTGCCGCGCCGCCAGCCGTTCACGCTCGAGGAGCTGACAGAGCGCGGGACCCTCGACCCGGGCACGGCCGACCTCCTCGACGCGATCGTCGGTGCGCGGCTCGCGTTCCTGGTCAGCGGGGGCACCGGCTCCGGCAAGACCACGCTGCTCGCCGCGCTGCTCACCAGGGTGCCGGCGACGGAGCGGGTCGTGGTGGTCGAGGACGCGAGCGAGCTGCGCCCGGACCATCCCCACGTCGTCGCTCTCGAGGGCAGGCCGCCCAACATCGAGGGGGCCGGCGCCGTCGACGTCCGCACCCTGGTGCGCCAGGCGCTGCGGATGCGCCCCGACCGGCTCGTCGTGGGCGAGGTCCGCGGTGGTGAGGTCGTCGACCTGCTCGCCGCGCTGAACACCGGCCACGAGGGCGGCTGCGGCACGCTGCACGCCAACTCCGCGCTCGACGTCCCGGCTCGCATCGAGGCGCTGGCGCTGGCCGGTGGGCTGGGCCGCGACGCCGCGCACAGCCAGCTCGCCTCGGCAGTCGACGTCGTGCTGCATCTCGCGCGCGACCGCGCGGGGATCCGGCGACTGCGGCAGGTCGCGGTGCCGACCCGGTCCGCCGACGGGCTGGTCTCGATGACCGCCGCGCTCGAGGTCGACGCCGACGGCAGGTCCCGTCCCGGGCCGGCAGCCGCCGCCCTGGCGTCCCGGCTGCGCGGCGAGCCGTGAGCGCGGCGCTGGCCGCCGGGTGCGCGGCGGCCGCCGTCGCCCTCCTGGTGCGTCCGCCCCCTCGCCTGGGTGGTCGGCCCCGGCCGGCGCCTCGGGCGTTGCTCCTGGGGGGAGCCGCGGTCGTCCTGCTCGCCGTGCTCCTCGTACCCGACCTCGCGGCCCTGATCGTGGTCGGCGGCGCTGCCGCGGTCGGCGGTGTCGCGCTCGTGCGCCGTCAGCGCGCGCGCAGGGCCGCGGAGGCCACGGCGGCGCGGGTACTCGAGACCTGTGAGGCCATCGCGAGCGAGCTGGCCGGCGGTCTGCCACCGGGCGACTGCCTCGACCGGGCCGCGCGAGCCTGGGAGCCGCTGGCGCCCGTGGCGGCCGCCTTCCGGGTCGGCGCGGACGTGCCGGGAGCGATGCGCGCGGTCGCCGCCGGGGTCGAGGGCGCCGCGGACCTGCGGGTCGTCGCCGCCGCCTGGCAGGTCGCGCACCGCACGGGTGAGGGGCTCGCCTCGACGGTCGACCGCGTCGCCGAGTCCCTCCGCGCCGACTCCGGCACCCGCCGGGTGGTGTCCGGTGAGCTCGCCTCGGCGCGAGCGACGGCGCGGCTCGTGGCGGGCCTCCCGATCGTCGCGCTGCTCATGGGGTCGGGCACCGGGGGAGATCCCTGGGGCTTCCTGCTGGGCACGCCCGCCGGGATGGCCTGTCTGGCCGCGGGGCTGGCGTTCGGGCTCGGCGGGCTGTGGTGGATCGAGGCGATCGCCCGCGACGCGGACCGGGCCGGACCGGCATCATGAGCTGGCTGGCGGCGCTGGCCGCGGCGGCCGCCGCCGCGCTGCTGGTGCGCACGCGTCCGTCCTTGCCCGCTCGTGTCGTCCCAGCGGCGGCGCCCGTCGAAGCCGGTTGGCTGCACCGGCACCGCCTGCTGTGGTCGGCCAGCGCCGGTGCCGGAGCACTGGTGTTCGTGTCCGGGCCCGGAGGCGTCGTCACGGGGGCGATGGCCGGCGTCGTCGTGTGGGTCGTGATCGGTCGCGCCGAGCCCGCTTCCGAACGCCACGTCGGCGCGCCCTCGCCCGTGACCTCCCGTACGTCGTGGCGCTCTTCGCCGCCACGCTGCGCTCAGGCGCGGCGCCGCCCGAGGGCGTCGCCCAGGTCTGCGCCGCGCTGCCCGGACCGGCGGCCGATCGGCTCACCGGGGTGGCCGCCCGGCTGTCGCTCGGTCTCGACGCGGCCGAGGTCTGGGCGTCGCTGGCGGACGAGCCGGCGCTGGCCCCGTTGGGCCGCACGCTCGCCCGGGCGCACGACACCGGTGCGCCGGTGGTGGCGGCCGTCGAACGGCTCGCCGCCGAGTTGGCGCACGCCGCGCGCGCCGACCAGGAGGAGCGGGCCCGCGCCGTCGGCGTCCGGGCCGCGGTGCCGCTCGGTCTCTGCCTGCTGCCCGCGTTCGTGCTGATCGGGATCGTGCCGCTCGTCGTGGCGCTGATGAGCGGGCTCGACCTGTGAGTCGTGCCGAGGCACGCGCCAGAAGTCGTCCACCGCGCGCGTTGCGACCGGGTCGTCCACAACCGCGCCACGCCCGGTCGCGGACCGTCCCCGTGCTGGCGCATCGTCGTGCTCCCGGGTCGCATCGGGCAACCCGGCAAGGCGCTCAGGAGCCTTCACGACAAGGAGATTCGCATGTCCCTTCACCTTCACCGCTTGCGCCGTCGCAGCCTCGGCAGGCGTGACGAGCGCGGCATCACGACCGCCGAGTACGCCGTCGGCACCGCGGCCGGTGCCGGCCTCGCCGGGCTGCTCTACAAGCTGCTCACCGGCGGCTTCGGCGACCAGCTGCTCAAGACCCTGTTCGACCACGTCCTCGGGCTCCTGGGCATCGGATGACTCACCCCACGGAATCGTGGCCCTCCCCCGCTGCGCTCCTCCGGTCCACGATTCCGCGAGGACCCCGATGAAACACCCCGCTCCGCGCGCGAGCCGGGCCGACCAGCGCGGCGCTGCCACGGCCGAGCTCGCCATGGTGCTGCCCCTGCTGATCGCCGCCACGATCGGTCTGGTCTGGCTGCTCGCGGTCGGCAGCGCCCAGGTGCGTGCGGTCGACGCCGCTCGCGAGACCGCACGCGCCGTCGCGCGCGGCGACGAGATCGGTGCGGCCGTGGCGCGCGGGGAGCAGGTGGCGCCGCCGGGGAGTCGCGTCAGCGTCGACACCGGCGGCGGCGAGGTCGTCGTCACGGTCGTCGGCCGGGTCAGCGGGCCGGGCGGCCTCTTCGACCTGCCGCACGCCGAGGTGTCCGCCGACGCGGTCGCCGTGGTCGAGGAGACGGCGAGCAGGGTGGGGAGCGGGGTGGGGAGCGGGTGAGCGGGGACGACCGCGGCTCGGCGACCCCGTTCGCCGTCGCCTGCCTCGGGGTGCTGGTCCTGCTCGCCGCCGCGCTCGGCGTGGTCGCCGCCCTCATCCACGCGCATCGCCAGGCACAGGGTGCCGCCGACCTCGCGGCCCTGGCCGCGGCGCGGGCGATCGCCCAGGGAGCGGACGGCTGCGGCGAGGGCGGTCGGATCGCCACCGCCAACGGCGCGCGACTCCTGTCGTGCGAGGTCAGCGGCCGGGAGGTGCGGCTCCGGGTCGAGGTCGCCGGACCCCGGTGGCTCGGCCAGACGGCCGACCTCGGCGCGGAGGCACGTGCCGGGCCCGGATGAACGGCCGGCGGTGAGCTCAGATGGTGCGCTCGCCGTCGCTCTCGCCGCGGCGCTCGGCCTCCTGCCGGTCGAGCTTCGTCGAGAGCTCGTCGAGCCTCCGGGACTCGCGCCGGTGCCGCAGGGTGCGCTTGGCTCCCCACTTGGTCAGGCCGAGGCCCCACAGGATGGCCACACCGCTGGCCAGGCCGACCAGGTAGAGGCCGACAGCCGTGACGTCGAAGCCGAGGAGCTCGACGTCGGTCCCGGTGGCGGTGAACACCGCCGCCACGACCGCCAGAGCACCGACGACCACGAGCAGCAGACCGGCGACCATGGAGCGACGCTATCCGTCCCCGAGCAGCAGGTCGAGAAGGGCGGCGGCGCCGGCCTTGTCGAGCGGGTTGTTCTGGTTGCCGCACTTCGGCGACTGGATGCACGAGGGGCAGCCGTCGTCGCAGCCGCACGAGACGATCGTGTCGCGGGTGGCCGTCAGCCAGGCTCGGGCCGCGTGGAAGCCGCGCTCGGCGAAGCCGGCGCCACCCGGGTGGCCGTCGTACACGAAGACGGTGAGCTGCCCGGTGTCCGGGTGGACCGCGGTGGACACCCCGCCGATGTCCCACCGGTCGCAGGTCGCGAACAGCGGCAGCAGGCCGATCGAGCAGTGCTCGGCCGCGTGCGCGGCGCCGGGCAGGTCACGGGACTGCAGTCCGGCCTCGGTGAGCACCTGCCCCGGCACCGTCCACCAGACCGCGGCGGTGCGGAGCGACCGCTCGGGGAGGTCGAGGGGCTCCTCGCCGAGCACCTCTCCACCGGGCTGACGCCGCTTCAGGTACGCGACGACCTGGTGGCTGACGTCGACCGTCCCGAAGGACAGCCGGCAGTCGCCCCAGCGCGCGTGCTCCCGCTCCTCGACGATCGAGATGTCCGTCAGCTCGCGAGCAGTCGTGGAGTAGTCGGTCTCGGCGCGGTCGATGACCGCGACGCGCTCGTCGAGGTCGAGCGAGCGCACCAGCCAGGTCTCGCCGCGGTGCACGTAGACCGCGCCCTGGTGGGCGGTCGCGTGGCAGCTCGCGGCGTCGACGGTGCCGACCACGCGACCGGTCTCGCCCTCGACCAGCTGGACGGGCGATCCGCCCGCGGATCGGATGTCGGCGAGGTCGCTGGCCCGGCGGCGGTCGGTCCAGAACCAGCCGCGCGGCCGACGCCGCAGCAGTCCGCCGTCGGTCAGGACGTCCACGACCTCGCGGGCGGACGGTCCGAAGAGCGGGAGGTCGTCCTCCGTCAGCGGGATCTCCTGGGCGGCGGCGCACAGGTGGGGACCGAGGACGTGAGGGTTGGCGGGGTCGAAGACGGTCGCCTCCACCGGCTGGCCGAGCAGCGCCTCGGGATGGGTGACCAGGTAGGTGTCGAGGGGGTCGTCGCGGGCGATCAACATGCCGAGCGCGTCGCGCGCACCGCGACCGGCGCGCCCGACCTGCTGCCACAGCGCCGCCCGGGTGCCGGGGAAGCCGGCCATCAGCACGGCATCGAGCCCGCTGATGTCGATGCCGAGCTCGAGGGCGTTGGTGGCTGCGAGCCCGACGAGCTCGCCGTTGCGCAGAGACTCCTCGAGCGCGCGGCGCTCCTCGGGAAGGTAGCCGCCGCGGTACGCCGCGACACGCCCGGGCAGGGAGGGGTCGACCTCCGCGAGCAGCTCGGCCGCCGTCAGCGCGACCTGCTCGGCGCCGCGGCGGGACCGGATGAAGGCGAGCGTGCGGGCGTCGGAGGTGACCAGGTCCGCGAGCAGGTCCGCGGTCTCCGACGACGCGGCCCGGCGCACCGGTGCGCCGTTCTCGCCGGTGTAGGAGGTGAACGGCGGCTCCCACAGGGCGAGCGCGACCCGGCCACGGGGCGAGTCGTCGCCGGTGACGGCGAGCACGTCGAGCCCGGTCAGCCGGGCGGCGGCCACCTCGGGCTCGGCCACCGTCGCCGAGGCGAGCACGAACGTCGGGGACGCGCCGTGGGCCGCGCACAGGCGTCGCAGCCGGCGCAGCACGTGGGAGACGTGCGCGCCGAACACCCCGCGGTAGTGGTGGCACTCGTCCACCACGACGTAGCGCAGGGCCCCGAGGAAGGACGACCACCGCTGGTGCCCGGGCAGCAGCGAGCGGTGGAGCATGTCGGGGTTGGTGAGGACGTACTCGCCGTGGTCACGGGCCCAGTCACGCTGCTCGCGGCTGCTGTCGCCGTCGTGGGTGGTCGCGCGCACGTCGAGGCCGAGCGCCGTCACCCCGGCCAGCTGGTCCTGCGCGAGCGCCTTGGTCGGCGCCAGGTAGAGGACGCTCGCGCCACGCTGGCCGCGCGGACCCCGGGAGTCCCGGATCGCGCTCAGCGCGGGCAGCTGGTAGCCGAGGCTCTTGCCCGACGCGGTGCCGGTGGACATCACCACGTGCCGGCCCTCGT
This sequence comes from Nocardioides sp. YIM 152315, assembly GCF_029210375.1. Classification (GTDB taxonomy): domain Bacteria; phylum Actinomycetota; class Actinomycetes; order Propionibacteriales; family Nocardioidaceae; genus Nocardioides. Next base: position 56,918 of record NZ_JARGER010000027.1, read on the forward strand.
GCGCGGCCTCGGCGGCGATCGACTGGTGCCGCCAGGGCCGCTCGAGGCCACGGGCCCGGAACGCCGCCACCACCTCGGGGGAGGCCCACCCCGGCCAGTCGGCGTACGTCGCGGCCCGCGGCGGCAGCACCTCGAGGTGTCGCAGCCGGTCCTCGCGCCCCGGAACCGACGCCAGCCGGTCCACCAGGTCGGCGACGTCGACCGGGCGGGAACGCGGGGTCGTGGTCACCGGTTCATTCTCGCCGAGGGCACCGACACGGGCACGTCGGCGGCCGCGCGAGCGCGTACTCTGCCGGGCAGCGCCCGACCGGTCTGTGGCCCACTTTGTGCGCGGGACGGCTGGAGCGTGGTTTCATTGACCAGGCCGGACGACGTGGGCTGTCCTGCGACGGACCGGCCGACCGATCGAACTGCACCGGGAGACTAGGGTGGATCTGACTCTGACGACGCGCGATGCCGGTGGTAAGACCATCGTTGCCGTCGGCGGCGAGATCGACGTCTACACGGCTCCGAAGCTGCGCGACAAGATCACCGAGCTCGTTGCCGCCGGCAGCTACGACATCGTCGTGGACATGGAGGACGTCGAGTTCCTCGACTCCACGGGCCTCGGCGTCCTCGTGGGCGGCCTGAAGAAGGTCCGTGCCCACGACGGCTCCCTCGAGCTCGTCTGCAACCAGGATCGCCTGCTCAAGATCTTCCGGATCACGGGCCTGGCGAAGGTCTTCGTCATCCACGAGTCCGCGGAGGCCGCGCTCGCCGGCCACTGACGGCGTCCCGCGCCCGTTCCTCGCACCGCCCCGCGTCCAGCCGGACGGCGGGGCGGTTCGCATTTCGCGGCGCGCGGGTTTCGAGACGCGTCGCGCCGGCCCGTCGCTTCGCTCCGCTCGCGTCGCGGCGGCGCGAAACTCGCCGTGTGTTCCGGATCACAACTCGGGGGTCTCGCGCTCTCGGTCATGCGTAGACTCCGGCGCGTCCGTGTGAGATCTGCATCACTCCCAGCAATCGCACCAGGAGGAACCGCATGACGGGGATCAGTCCCGCTGTCGTGGAAGTCTCCGGTGGCAACCTCGTCCTGGTCATCGTCGTCGCACTGATCGCGCTGGGCGCGCTCGCGATGGCGGCGATGTTCCGCCAGGAGGTACTTGCCGCCGGCGAGGGCACCGACAACATGAAGAACATCGCCCACGCTGTCCAGGAGGGCGCGAACGCCTACCTGCAGCGCCAGTTCCGCACCCTGGCGATCTTCGCCGGCGTCGCGTTCTTCCTGCTGCTCGCCCTGCCCGCCGACGACACCACCGTGCGGATCTTCCGCTCGGTGTTCTTCCTGGTCGGTGCCGGGTTCTCGGCCTGCGTCGGGTACTTCGGCATGTCGCTCGCGGTGCGGGCGAACCTCCGGGTGGCGGCGGCCGCCACCGCGGAGGGCCGAGACCCCGCGATGAACATCGGCTTCCGGACCGGCGCCACGGTCGGCATGCTCACCGTCGGCCTCGGTCTGCTGGGCGCCAGCATCGTCGTCATCATCTTCCAGGAGCACGCGCCGCACGTGCTGGAGGGCTTCGGCTTCGGTGCCGCGCTGCTCGCGATGTTCATGCGGGTGGGCGGCGGCATCTTCACCAAGGCCGCCGACGTCGGCGCCGACCTCGTCGGCAAGGTGGAGAACAACATCCCCGAGGACGACCCGCGCAACGCGGCGACGATCGCCGACAACGTCGGCGACAACGTCGGCGACTGCGCCGGCATGGCCGCCGACCTCTTCGAGTCGTACGCCGTGACGCTCGTCGCCGCGCTGATCCTGGGCTCGCAGGCGTTCGGCGACAAGGGCCTGGTGTTCCCGCTGCTGATCCCGGCGATCGGCGCGCTGACCGCCGTCGCGGGCGTCTACCTCTGCCGGCCGCGCGCCGGCGAGAGCGGCCTGGTCACGATCAACCGGGCGTTCTACATCTCCGCCGCCATCGGCGCGGTCGCGAGCGTCGTGCTGGCCTTCGTCTACCTGCCCGGTGACTTCTCCGACCTCGCCAACGCCACCGTCGCCTCCGACGGCAACCCGCGGGTCATCGCCGCGGTCGCCGTGCTGATCGGCATCGTGCTCGCCGCGATCATCCTGAGCCTCACCGGCTACTTCACCGGCACCGACTACCGCCCGGTCAAGGACGTCGGGAAGACGTCGCTGACCGGGGCGGCGACCGTCATCCTCTCCGGCCTCGCGGTCGGCTTCGAGTCGGCGGTCTACACGACGCTGGTGATCGGCGCGGCCGTCTTCGGCGCGTTCCTGATCGGCGGCGGCTCGGTCGGCATCGCGCTGTTCGCGGTCGCGCTGGCGGGCTGCGGCCTGCTCACGACCGTCGGCGTCATCGTCGCCATGGACACGTTCGGACCCGTGTCCGACAACGCCCAGGGCATCGCTGAGATGTCGGGCGACGTCCACGACGAGGGCGCGCAGATCCTGACCGAGCTCGACGCCGTCGGCAACACCACCAAGGCGATCACCAAGGGCATCGCGATCGCGACGGCAGTGCTGGCGGCGAGCGCGCTCTTCGGCTCCTACGTCAACGGCCTGACCGACGCGCTCGACGAGGTCGAGCTCACCGAGGAGCCGGGCGAGCTGACCCAGCTCGCGTTCTCGTTCGACATCTCCAACCCGAACATCCTGGTGGGCGCGCTGCTCGGTGCGGCCGTGGTCTTCCTCTTCTCCGGGCTGGCGATCAACGCCGTCGGCCGGGCCGCGGGCGCGGTGGTCTTCGAGGTCCGCCGTCAGTTCCGCGAGATCCCCGGGATCATGGAGGGCACCGGTCGTCCCGAGTACGGCCGCGTCGTCGACATCGTCACCCGCGACTCGCTCCGTGAGCTCGCGACACCGGGGCTGCTGGCGGTGCTGGCGCCGATCGCCGTCGGGTTCGGCCTGGGCGTCGGACCGCTGGCGGGCTTCCTGGCCGGTGCGATCGCGACCGGGACGCTGATGGCGGTGTTCCTGGCCAACTCGGGCGGCGCCTGGGACAACGCCAAGAAGCTGGTCGAGGACGGTCACCACGGCGGCAAGGGCTCCGAGGCGCACGCCGCGACCGTCATCGGCGACACCGTCGGCGACCCGTTCAAGGACACCGCGGGTCCGGCGATCAACCCGCTGATCAAGGTCATGAACCTGGTCTCGCTGCTGATCGTCGCCGCGATCGTGAAGCTGTCGGTGGGCGAGGACGCCAACACGCCGCTGCGGATCGTGATCGCGGCGGTGGCGTTCCTCGGCATCGCCGTCGCCGTCTACGTCTCCAAGCGTCGTCCGGTCACGATCGACGCCGACGAGCCGGGGACCACGGCCACGGCCCCGCCCCCGCCGCCCCCGCCGCCGTCCACGCCGCCGCCGTCCACGCCGCCGCAGTCGGACCCGGCCCCGACCCAGCGGTTCGAGGCGCCGAGCCAGCAGCAGTAGTCGCCACCACGTCGACCCGCCCGAAAGTTTCGGGCGGGTCGACGTGCGTCCGGGACCTCGGCGTGCTGCACGGCCCCTGCCCGTAGGCTCGGCCCGTGCGTGACCAGTCCTCCCTCCCGAGCCGGCTCCGGGAGTCCTTGGTCGCCGCCGACTTCACCTACGACCGGGTCGCGGAGCTGCTCGGCACCTCCGCCCACGACGCCCTGGCGCGCAACGAGACCACGCCCGCGCTGCGGCGTACGACGGGCGGCAGCCCGCTCGAGACGCTGGTGCGGCTGTTCCTGCTGCAGGCCGTCGTCGACCTCGGGGCGGCGGAGGCGGCGCTCCCCGGTCTCGTCGACCGGCTGGCCGCCGAGGGCTTCCTCGAGCGGTCGGTCGGCGAGGTCGCCGCGCGCCTCGACGTCCGACCCTACGCCGCGGACGGCGACGACCTGTGGGTCGTGAGCGACCTGACGCCCGGGCTCGACGGAGGGCCCCACCGGGTCGGTCCCGACCACGTGCTCGGGATCAGCTCCGCCTCCACGTCGCTGGCCCAGCTCACGATCCGCGAGCCCGTCGGGCGCTCGCTCGACCTCGGCACCGGCTGCGGGGTCCAGGCGCTGCACCTCGCCGGTCACAGCGAGGGCGTCGTCGCGACCGACGTCAACGAGCGCGCGCTGCGGCTCGCCCGCTTCAACGTGGCCCTCAACGACCTCCGGACGCCCGTCGACGTGCGCGCCGGGTCGTTCTTCGAACCGGTCCGGGGCGAGCGCTTCGACCTGATCGCCACCAACCCGCCGTTCGTGATCTCGCCGGCCACCGGCGACCGCCTCGTCTACCGCGACTCCGGCCTCCCGGGCGACCGCGTCGTCGAGCACATCGTCCGCACGGCGCCGGCGCATCTCACCGACGGCGGCTGGTGCCAGGTGCTCGCGAACTGGGTGATCCCGACCGCGGGCTGGGAGGAGCGGCTCGCCGGCTGGGCGGATCCCGCGTGTGACCTCTACGTCGTGCAGCGTGAGGTGGTCGACCCCGCGGCGTACGTCGAGCTCTGGCTCAAGGACGCCGGTCAGCACGGCGCGCCCGACTACCACGACCGCTACGACACCTGGCTGTCGTGGTTCGAGGAGCAGGGGATCCGCGCGGTCGGCTTCGGCTGGATCAACCTGCGTCGGTCCGGCGCCGCACGGCCGGCCCGCGAGCTGCTGGAGTGGCCGTACGACGTCGAGCAGCCGATCGCCCCGGCGCTGCACGCCTGGGCGACGGCCGCCGACCGGCCGGTCGGTCTGGACACCCGGCCCGTGGTGCGGCCGGACGTGCAGCAGGAGACCCTGGGCGCGCCGGGTGCCGAGGACCCGGAGGCGGTGGTGCTGCGCCAGCAGCGCGGGCTCCGCCGCGCCCGCCGGGCCGACACCGTCGAGGCGGCGCTCGTCGGTGCCTGCGACGGCGAGCTGTCCGTCGGCCAGATCCTCGACGCGCTCGCGCAGCTGCTCGACCTCGACGTCGCGGGCACGCGAGAGCGGTACCTGCCGGTCGTGCGCGAGCTGGTCGCGGAGGGCTTCCTGGAGGCGTAGCTGCACCGGCCCGAGGACCGGCTCGGGGAATGCCTTTCCCGGGGTTCGCGCTACCGTGTCCAGCCGTAACACCCCGAGAGAGCGACCCTCGGGGGAACCGGACCAGCGAGAGAAGAAGACCCAGTGGCCCACAAGTTGGTGATCGTCGAGTCCCCGGCGAAGGCTCGCAAGATCGGCGAGTACCTCGGCCAGGGGTACGTCGTCGAGTCGTCCATCGGTCACATCCGCGACCTCCCGCAGAGCGCGGCCGACACGCCGGCGAAGATCAAGGACAAGCCGTGGGGCCGCCTCGCGGTCGACGTCGACAACGGCTTCGAGCCCTACTACGTCGTGCCGCGCGACAAGAAGTCGCACATCTCCAAGCTGAAGACGCTCATCAAGGACGCCGACGAGCTCTACCTCGCCACCGATGAGGACCGCGAGGGCGAGGCGATCGCCTGGCACCTCCTCGACGAGCTGAAGCCCAAGGGCATCCCGGTGCACCGGATGGTCTTCCACGAGATCACCAAGCCCGCGATCCTCGCCGCCGCCGAGAACCCGCGCGAGCTGGCCATGGACCTCGTCGAGGCCCAGGAGACCCGCCGCATCCTCGACCGTCTCTACGGCTACGAGGTCAGCCCGGTGCTCTGGAAGAAGGTGATGTCCGGGCTCTCCGCCGGCCGCGTGCAGTCGGTGGCCACCCGCCTGGTGGTCGACCGCGAGCGTGAGCGGATGGCGTTCCGGGTCGCGTCCTACTGGGACCTCGAGGGCACGTTCGACGCCGGGGCGACCAAGGAGCCCCGGATGTTCCCGGCGAAGCTCCACTCCGTCGACGGCAGCCGGGTCGCCGGTGGCTCCGACTTCGGTCCCGACGGGCTGCTGAAGTCCAGGAAGGACGAGCGGGTCCACCTCGACCGGTCCGCGGCCGAGGCGCTGGTGGCCGCGCTGAGCGACACGACGTACGACGTCCGCTCCGTCGAGGCCAAGCCCTACCGGCGCTCGCCGTACGCGCCGTTCCGCACCACGACGCTGCAGCAGGAGGCGAGCCGCAAGCTCGGCATGAGCGCTTCGGTGACCATGTCGGTGGCGCAGCGGCTGTACGAGAACGGCTTCATCACCTACATGCGCACCGACTCGACCACGCTCTCGGGCGCGGCGGTCGACGCCGCGCGGTCGCAGGTGCGCGAGCTGTACGGCGCCGAGTACCTGCCCGACGCGCCGCGCACCTACACGAGCAAGGTCAAGAACGCCCAGGAGGCGCACGAAGCGATCCGGCCCGCCGGCGACACGTTCCGCACGCCGGCGCAGACGGGGCTGACCGGCGACCAGTTCCGGCTCTACGAGCTGATCTGGATGCGCACGGTCGCCTCGCAGATGAAGGACGCCGTCGGCCAGTCGGTGTCGGTGCGCATCGGCGGCGCGGCCGCCGACGGCCGGGACGTGGTCTTCTCCGCGTCCGGTCGCGTGATCACCTTCCACGGCTTCCTCAAGGCGTACGTCGAGGGCACGGACGCCGGCAAGCGCAGCGACGACGACCAGGTGCCGCTGCCCGACCTCCACGAGGGCGACCCGGTGACCGCGGCCTCGCTCTCCGCGAGCGGCCACGAGACCAAGCCGCCGGCCCGCTACACCGAGGCCACGCTGATCAAGGAGCTCGAGGACCGCGAGATCGGGCGGCCGTCGACCTACGCCTCGATCATCGGCACGATCCTCAACCGGGGCTACGTCTACAAGAAGGGCACCGCGCTGGTGCCGGCGTGGCTGGCGTTCTCGGTGATCCGGCTGCTGGAGGAGCACTTCCCGCGCCAGGTGTCCTACGAGTTCACCGCCGGCATGGAGGACGTGCTCGACGAGATCGCCGGGGGTCGCAAGGACCGGGAGAGCGAGCTCGCGGAGTTCTACTTCGGCTCCGACAGCGTCACCGGGCTCAAGCCGCTGGTCGACGGGCTCGGCGAGATCGACGCGCGCGAGCTCGCGACGTTCCCCGTCGCGGGGCCGGACTCCGGGATCCACCTGCGGGTGGGCCGCTACGGCCCCTACCTCGAGGGTCCCGACGACGAGGGCACGGCGTACGCCCGTCGCGCGAACGTGCCCGACGACCTGCCGCCCGACGAGCTCACGCTCGAGAAGGCCAAGGAGCTGCTCGCCAACCCGGCGGGCGAGGAGATCGCGCTCGGCGTGCACCCCGAGAGCGGGCTGCAGGTCGTCGCCAAGAACGGCCGGTTCGGCCCCTACGTCACCGAGGTGCTGCCCGAGGACGCCCCGCAGCGTGGGAAGAAGGGGGCGGCGAAGCCGCGCACCGGCTCGCTCTTCAAGTCGATGTCGCTCGACACGATCACGCTCGACGACGCCCTGAAGCTGCTCTCGCTGCCGCGCGTCGTCGGCGCCGACCCGGAATCGGGCGACGAGATCACCGCCCAGAACGGTCGCTACGGGCCGTACCTGAAGAAGGGCACCGACTCCCGCTCGCTGACCTCGGAGGACCAGCTCCTCACGATCACCCTCGACGAGGCGCTGCGCATCTACGCCCAGCCCAAGCAGCGCGGCCGCGCCGCCGCGGTCGCCCCGCTCAAGGAGCTCGGCGCCGACCCGGTCTCCAAGCAGCCCGTCGTGGTGAAGGCCGGCCGCTTCGGTGAGTACGTCACCGACGGCGAGTACAACGCCACCCTCCGCAAGGAGGACTCGGTCGAGTCGATCACGATCGAGCGCGCGGCCGAGCTGCTGGCCGAGCGGCGCGCCAAGGGTCCCGCCAAGAAGGCCGCGAAGAGGCCGGCCAAGAAGACCGCGAAGAAGTCGGCCGCCAAGAAGTCGGCCGCCAAGAAGACGGCGAAGAAGACCACCAAGAAGGCCGCGACCAAGAAGTCCTGACAGCATTGCGTCGCGCCGACTGGGTACGGGGCGGCCATGCCGGAACAGACCACGCGCTACCGGGCCGTCGCCCTCGTCGTCCTCGGCATCATCGTCGTGGTGCTCGGGATCTTCGTGGTGATCGGCCTGATCGCCGGCGACGACACCGACGAGATCGACCCGCAGAACGGCGAGGTCGTCACGCTGTCGCTGTGACCGCGAGTGCGTCGGGCGGGGTCGGCGTGGCGACGTCTCACCAAGGGATGCGGGCGAAACTGCGCCTACCACGGCGAGCACGTCCCGGGAAGCGCGGCTTGACCTTCATCCCTTGATGAAGCCGCGACGGGCGCAGGCCCCGGGCGCCCTCCCCGTCCGCGCCGGCGCACCTCCGCAGGTCGCGGTCGGTGCCCGCGCCTAGGGTGTACGCCGTGGAGCATCGACCTGGGGCGTACGCCGAGACCGGCGTGTTCGTGTGCTTCGAGGGCGGCGAGGGCTCGGGCAAGTCGACCCAGTCGGGCGGGCTGGCGGCGTGGCTGGCCGACGAGGGCTACGTCGCGGTGCTGACGTTCGAGCCGGGCGACACCGAGGTCGGGCGCAAGCTCCGAGAGATCGTGCTCAGCCCCGAGACCGGGGCGATCTCCGACCGCACCGAGGCGCTGCTCTACGCCGCCGACAAGGCCGAGCACGTCGACACCGTCGTGCAGCCCGCGCTCGATCGCGGCGAGGTCGTGATCACCGACCGCTACGTCGACTCGATGCTCGCCTACCAGGGCGCCGGCCGCGCGCTCGATCTCGACGAGGTCGAGGACGTCGCACGCTGGGCGACCCACGACCTGCGCCCCCACCTGACCGTCGTGCTCGACCTGGAGCCGGAGCACGGTCTCGGCCGGTTCGAGGAGCGCGACCGCATCGAGGGTGAGTCCCTGGAGTTCCACCAGCGGGTGCGCGCGGGCTTCCTGCGGATGGCCGCGGCCGACCCCGACCACTACCTGGTGGTCGACGCCCGCGCCGACGTCGACGAGATCACCGCGCGGGTCCGCGCGGCGGTGACGCCGCTGCTCGAGAAGGCGGTGCGCCGATGACCGTGTCCTCCACCGAGAGCGTCTGGGACGGCCTCGTCGGCCAGCATCGCGCCGTCGAGGTGCTCCGGGCCGCGGCCGACGGCCACGGCATGAGCCATGCGTTCCTCTTCACCGGTCCGCCCGGCTCGGGGCGCTCCAACGCGGCGGTCGCGTTCGCGGCGGCCCTGCAGTGCGAGGAGGAGCCGCGCGGGTGTGGCACCTGCCACGCGTGCCACACCGTGCTCGCCGGCAGCCACGCCGACGTGACGGTCGTGAGCACCCAGGGCCTCTCGATCGGCGTCAAGGAGGTGCGCGAGCTGGTCCGCCGCTCCGCGCTCAGCCCGGTCGGCCGGGGGTGGCAGATCGTCATCGTCGAGGACGCCGACCGCCTCACCGAGCACGCGGTCAACGCGCTGCTCAAGGCGATCGAGGAGCCGGCCGAGCGCACCGTCTGGATGCTGTGCACGCCGACCGTCGAGGACGTGCTGCCGACGATCCGGTCGCGGTGCCGCCTGGTCACCCTGGCGACCCCGACGACCGACGACGTCGCCGCGTTCCTCGCGCGCACCGACGGGGCGAGCGCCGCGCTGGCGTCCTACGCCGCCCGCGCCAGCCAGGGCCACATCGGCCGGGCCCGGGCGCTCGCCAGGGACGAGGCGACCCGCGACCGGCGACGCGAGGTGGTGGCGATCCCGGTGTCCCTCACCTCGCTGGGGGCGTGCATGACGAAGGCCGCCCGGCTCGCCGACGTCACCAAGGAGGAGGCCGATGCGATCACCTCCGACCTCGACGCGCGCGAGAAGGCCGACCTCGACACGGCGTACGGCGTGGTCGAGCGCGGCCGCCGTCCGCGCGAGTACGCCCCCGCCCTGCGCGAGCTCGAGAAGGACCAGAGGTCCCGCGCCAAGCGTCGCCACCTCGACGTCGTCGACCGCGGTCTGATGGACCTGGTCTCGGTCTACCGCGACGCGATCGCGGTGTCCGCAGGCGCGCCCGGCATGCTCGTCAACGAGGAGATCCGCGGCGACGTCGAGCGGCTCGCGCGCACCGGCTCCCCCGAGGTCCAGCTCCGCCGGATCGCCGCGATCTTCGAGGCGCGGGAGCAGATGCTCGAGTTCAACGTCCAGCCGGCCCTCGCGCTCGAGTCGCTGATGCTCGGGCTCGTGGCACCGGAGGTGCGCGAGAAGTGACGATGCAGCGGGCCATGGTGCTGCTCGTGGTCCTGACCCTCGTGCTCGGATCCGTCGGCGTCGCGGCCCTGGCGCTCCTCGCCGACGACCGAGACCCCGGCGCGCCGACCGCGGCACCCACCACGACGCCCGCGCCGGGCGCGACCGAGGCACCCGATGCCGCCCTCGCCCCCTTCTACGGCCAGCGGCTGACCTGGGAGACGTGCCGTGGCGGCGACCTGTGCTCCGTGCTCGAGGTGCCGCTCGACTACCGCCGGCCCCGCGGGGAGACGATCGAGCTGGCGCTGCTCAAGGTCCCGGCAGCCGACCCCGATCGGCGCCTCGGCTCGATCGTCGTCAACCCCGGCGGTCCCGGCGCCCCCGGCACCGACTACGCCGCGAGCGCCTCCTCCGTCTTCCGACAGCCGGTGCTCGACGTCTACGACGTGGTCGGCTTCGACCCACGGGGCACCGGCTCGAGCGCGCCGGTCGACTGCCTGAGCGACGACGAGCTCGACTCCTACGTCGCCCAGGATCCCGACCCCGACACGGACGCGGAGACCGCGACCTACGGCGACTGGGTCGACCGGCTCGGCCGCGGTTGTGCCGAGCGGTCGGGTGACCTCGCGGCCCACGTCACCACCGTCGAGGCCGCACGCGACATCGACGTGCTGCGCGCCGCCCTCGGTGAGTCCGCGCTGACCTACTACGGCGCCTCCTACGGCACCAAGCTCGGCGCGACGTACGCCGACCTCTTCCCCGACCGCGTCGGTCGGCTCGTGCTCGACGGAGCCGTCGACCTGTCGATCGCGTCGCGCGAGCTCAGCCTCCAGCAGGCCGAGGGCTTCGAGACCGCGCTGCGTGCGTACGCCGGGGCGTGCGTCGACGACGGCGACTGCTTCCTCGGCGACACCGTCGACGCCGCGGTCGCCCGGATCCGCCAGCTGCTCGACCGGGTCGACGTCGCGCCGCTGCCCACCGACTCCGACCGCGACCTCGAGGTCGGCAACGCCTTCTACGGCATCGTGCTGCCGCTCTACAGCCCCGACTTCTGGGGTGCGCTCGGCGCGGGGCTGCGCGCGGCGATCGACGGCGACGGCACGCTGCTGCTGCAGTTCTCCGACCTCTACGTCTCGCGAGGTCGCGAGGGCTACACCGACAACAGCGCCGAGGCCATCTATGCGATCAACTGCCTCGACGACCCCTGGTCGATCCCGCCCGGGGAGGTGCCCGCCAACCTGGCGGACTTCGAGCGGGCGTCACCGACCTTCGGCTCCGTCTTCGCGTGGGGCCTCACGAACTGCGGCGGCATGCAGGTCGAGTCGAGCGAGCCTCCGCGGGAGGTCCGCGCCGCGGGCGCCGACCCGATCGTGGTGGTCGGCACGACCCGCGACCCGGCCACGCCGTACCAGTGGGCGGTCCACCTCGCCGAACAGCTCGAGTCGGGCGTGCTGGTCAGCCGCGACGGCGACGGTCACACCGGATACAACGTCGGCAACGACTGTGTCGACGATGCCGTCGAGGGCTACCTGCTCGACGGTGCGGTGCCCGACGACGGGTTGACGTGCTGAGGCCCCGGGGAGGGTGCGTCCCCGGGGCCTCGGATCGTGGCGACTGCGTCAGCTGATCAGCTCGTTGAGGCTGGACAACGCGGGCATCGAGATCTCGACCGGGCTGCGTCAAGGACGGCCTGCTGACCTACGCCTACAGCTTCGGCGCGGTCGCGGGTCACCCACGTCCGCGCCACCACCCCGCTCCTCGCGGGCGACCACCTCGTCGAGGTGCTCTTCGCCTACGACGGCGGCGGCCCGGCCGCGGCGGCGAGGTGCGCCTCCTGGTGGACGAGGAGCTGGCCGGCGCGGGCCGCGTCGCGCGGACGCTGCCGTTCTTCTACTCGATGGACCAGACCCTCGACGTCGGGCTCGACCGCGGCACCCCGGTGACCGCCGACTACGGGCCCGGTCGCGGCTTCCCGTTCACCGGTGCGCTGCGCGAGGTCGTCATCGAGGCCGGCGACGACGCGCTCGCCCCGTTCGAGGGACAGTTGCTCCGGGCCACGCTGGTCGCCCACTGACTCGGCGCCGTCACAGCGGGTCGGCGATCGCCTGGATCCGCGTGGTGGCGAGCTCGATCATCAGCTGGGCGGCGGGGGAGAGCGTGGCGCCGGCGCGGTGCACGATCGCGAACGTGTCGTACTGACGCGGCCGCAGCGACACCCAGCCGGCGTCCGGGGCGAGCCGTGGGAGCAGCTGGAGTGCCGCGCCCTTGGGGATCACGGAGTCGGCGTAGCCCATCCCCACGAGCTCGACCGCGGTCTCGACGTCCTCCACCTCGATGCGGGTCTGCGGGTTGCGGCCGGTCTCGTGCAGCATCCGGCGCAGCACCCGCCGGGTCGAGTCGTCCGCACGCCAGGTCGTCTCGGGCATCACCAGTGACGCCAGGGACAGCCGGTGCGCGTTCACCGGCGACTCGAGTCGGCCGGGGTCGACGCTGATGTAGACGAGCTCGTCGCGGGCGACCGGCGTGACCTCCAGCCCCTCGCTGTCGACCTGGGGGACCGCGATCATCGCGGCCTCGATGCGGCCGCGCCGCAGGTCCTCCTGCACGTCCATCGAGTTCTGGCCGATGAGCTCGACGCGGACCCCGGGGTAGCGCGAGAGCACGTCGCCGACCAGCCCGGCCCCGGCGTACAGCCGCGCGGTGCCGAACATCCCGAACCGGATGGTCCCGGTCTCGAAGCTCTTCACCCGCTGCACCGATTGCCGCGCCTCGTCGACCGTGGCGAGCACCCGCTCGGCGTGGGGGCGCAGGGTGTCGGCCACTGTCGTCGGGACGACGCCGCGCCCGACGCGCCGGAAGAGCTGGACGCCGAGCGACTTCTCGAGCGCCCGGATCTGCTCGGACACCGAGGGCTGGGCGTAGCCGAGCTCCTCGGCCGCCGCGGTGAGCGAGCCGTGCTCGTAGGTCGCGAGGAAGCAGGTGAGCTGATGCAGCGAGAGCATCGCCCAACTCTAGGTCAAGCCTCTAGTTTCTCTAGGAAAGTAAGGCTAGCCCTATGGCTTGGGTTGGCGGACCATGGTGGTGGAGACGTTCGCCGACCGGGCGACGAAGACCGTGAGAGGGAGGTCATCCCATGTTCGACCACCAGTGCACCGCGTGCCGCAAGCGCCAGCTCATCTTCTCGAGCCAGATCACCGGGATGGCCAACACCGACCACGGCATCGTCGTGTCCTTCACCTGCTGGTGCGGGGCCGACCAGACCATGGTCACCGGCAACAAGGCCGTCTCCTCCTCGAAGGTCACGCTCGCGGCCTGACCCGGACTGCCCGGCCGACGGCGTTGTCGCGTTCGCCGCACGGCCGGGTCCGTCGACTGCCCGGATCCACAGATCCGGGCAGTTCGCATTTCGCCGCCCCGTTTTCGCGGGCGGGCCCCGGCTCCCTATACTTCCTCGGGTTGCCCACGCGGGCAGCGCGCCGCCTTAGCTCAGTCGGTAGAGCGATTCACTCGTAATGAATAGGTCGTCGGTTCGATTCCGACAGGCGGCTCCATGTGGACAACGGTCCTGACCAGCGGAGATCTGCAGGACGTGGTCGGGATCGTCGACCGTGTTCACCGAATGTGCCCCTGATCTCGGTGATGTTCACGGTCGTGAACCGGTCGCCGCGAGAGCGAGTCGCAGACTGACGTGGTGTCGCCGAGCGCATCGGAGTTCTACGAGGCCGGGATGGCCCTGCCTCCGTCGGTGCGCAAGGACGTGGCACTTCGGTTGCTCGAGTCGCTCGAGGTCGCGGACCAGGAGGCGGTCGACGAGGCGTGGGGCAGGGAGATCGGCTCGTGCGTCGACGAGGTCGTCGCCGGGGATGTCGAGACGATTCCGGGCGAACAGGTCTTCGCCGAGATCGCTGCGCGACGGTCCACCCGTGAGGCATGACCCTCGACCTTGACTTCCACCCGGAGGCCCGGGCGGAGTTGATCGCTGACGTGGACTGGTACGACGGTCGCGAGCCTGGCGTCGGCGAAAGATTCGTCGATGCCGTCCGCTCGACGATCGAGCCGGCAGTCGACGATCCCAAAGCCTGGGCGGTCCTGCCTGGGTGGGACCGCGAGCCGGTAGTGCGGTCCAAGGGCTGACCGGATTTCCCTACCGGGTCCACGCCAAGCGTCGACCTGGCTCTTGGCGGGAGTGGGTCAGCCTCTGAGAGTCGTTGAGGGTGCCGCGGCGCCTACTGGACCGCAATTGTCCGGATCCCACGGCGCCGACGACGCTGACGGCGTACGGTCACTGCATGGCCGGGTCCGGCCACCCTGGCCGCCCCTCCCTGGGGGCGACAAAAGAAGCACCCCGTCACCCGATCGGCCGCCGTCTACGGCCTCGCCCTCGTGGCGTGAGGTGACGGGGTGCTTCGAAGCCGGGGCGGGGCTCGCCCGGCGATGGCCGCTTAGGGCGTGGCTCCCGATTCTGGCCTGCTGCGCGCCGTCCATCACGCACTCTCGCTGCGTTGCCGTCGCTCGAAAGACGATTCGGTCTGCCTTCGCTCCGGCGCCTTGCGAGAGCACGCGCTGGACGAC
>NZ_JARGER010000028.1 GCF_029210375.1 Nocardioides sp. YIM 152315
TCGGCCGCGAGGTCGACCTCCGACCCGCCCGCTGAACCCGAGGCCGAGGGCCAAGTCACCGGAACCTTCCTTACAGACAGGCGCCCGCGCGCCTTCCTCAACCACCGGCACAGCCCGCCTTCCGCACCGTCCTGCGGCGTCTCTACGCGAAGTCCAGCGCGGTGCACTGCCAGTGGTCCCGCACCCGCTCGAACCGGGCGGCGAGGGCACGGGAGCGCTCGCCGTAGCGCACGTGCATGCTGATCTCGACGGTGTCACGGGTCAGGAAGCACGAGCGCACGCTGACCACCCGGGGGCGCACCGGCTGCACGCGGCCGGAGCCCGGGTGGTGGCGGCCGGCTCGGGCGACCAGGACCGCACGGCGCTGCAGGTCCTCGTAGACCTCGCGAGAGCTCCAACGCAGCAGCTGGGTCGCCGGACGGTCGCCGCCGACGATCTCGACGGCCGCCTGCGCGTAGCGGCGTGCCCAGCCCTCGACGCCATTGCGGGCCGTGCCCTCGATGGGGATGACCCGCGCCAGGGGCGGCTCCCGGCGCGGCTCGAGGTCGAGGGCGAGCGTGCCCTGGACGCTGGCGACGGGCACCGCGGGCCCGGTGGGGCGGAACGGGAAGACGCCGGGAGCAGGTTGGTGGGTCATGGCAGTACCTCCGAGATGGGCATCCGCAGACGTTGGGCGGGCTGGATCAGGTCGGGGTCCGGGCCGACCTCAAGGCGGTTGAGCGCGTAGATGCGGCGCCACTCGGTGTCGATCTCGGCGTCGGTGGCGCCGGGGCCGAGATGGCGCGCGGCGATCGTCCACAGCGAGTCGCCGGGGTCGACCGCCATGACGTGACCGGGTGTCGACGTCGCCCGGTCCGGGACGGCACGGTCGGGGAGGGGCAGTCCGGCCACGATGCTCGTCGGCCGGACGACCCGATCCTCATGGGGACGGCCGGGAGTGGCGTGGCCCGGTGCGGCCAGGAGGCCGGCGGTCAGCGCGACCCCGCACGCCGCCAGCACGGCTCGCCGCACCGGGGCGGGCACGCCGCGCGCGTCGTACCCCTGCAGCGCCGCGGCGATCGTGATCCCGGTGGTCAGCCACAGCCACGCCGTCGCCAGGAGTGCGAGGGCCGCGCAGAGGCGCACGAGCACCTCGTCGAAGCGGTCGGCGGGCGCGGCCACCACCGGCAGCAACCACGCCGCGGCGACGGCCGCGGCCGCGGAGACGCCCGTCCACACGGCGAGGCACCGAGGCAGTGACCGAGGCAGTGACCGAGGCAGTGACCGAGGCAGTGAACGAGGCATCCCGAGGCCAATCCTTACGTTTACGTCCGTTTGACTGAGATAACCCCTCTTTAACGTCAGAGTCAACCGTCCATCCACAAGGGCCTCGGACGGGGGCGGGAGGCGTGCGGGTCGCGACCGACAGGGCCCACGGATGGCGCCCGCGGGCGGTTTGACGGCGACGGCCGTGCGGGCACAGTCGGCGCATGTCCTGGGAGGAGGAGCTCTTCGCGCTGCTCGACGACCTCGAGCAGCAGGCGGAGGCGCTCTACGACGCCGAGCGTGGATGGGAGCTCGCCGACCGCAGCCGTGCGGCCTACCGGGAGGTCACGCTCGCCAGCCGGCTGATGGCGACGGTCGGCGCGGAGGTGCGGTTCGAGGTCGCCGGCGTCGGCGCGGTCGTCGGCGTGCTCGACCGGGTCGCCGACGGGTGGTGCGTGGTGAGCGGCGCCGCGCAGGACTGGGTGGTCTGCCTGCCCGCGGTCGCGGCGGTGCACGGCGCGTCGGGACGCTCGGTGCCGGAGCTCGCCTGGCCCCCGGTCGCCCGGCTGGGCCTCGGCTCGGCGCTGCGCCGGATCGCCGACGCGGGGGAGCGGTGCGTGCTCCACCTGCGCTCGGGCACGACGTACGACGCGGTGCTGCGCCGCGTGGGGTCCGACTTCGTCGAGGTCGTCGTGGGCGAGGGCCGGGAGGCGCTCGTCGCGCTCGACCGGATCGCGGCCGTGCAGTCGCGGGAGTAGCGACCCGGCGGGGTCCGCGGCGTGGCCGGGTCAGGTCGCGTCGGCGTCGTACGGCGGGGTCTCGCCGTCGGCCAGCGGACGCTTGCCGCGTCGGGGGGGCCGGACCGGCTCGTCGTCGTCCTCGAGCGCCTCGGCGATGTGCCGCTTCACGATCTCGCGGGGGTCGAGGTCGCGCAGCTCGAGGTCGGCGTAGTCGGGCCCGAGCTCCGCGCGCAGCTCGTCGCGGGCGTTGTTGGCGAGCCGCCGCATCTGGCGCACCATCCGGCCGGCCTGGCGTGCGAGGTCGGGCAGCCGGTCCGGGCCGAACACGAGGACGGCCACGAACGCGATCACCGCGAACTCCGGCAGGCCGACCCCGAACACGTGGGAGAACCTACTGGGTCAGAACTTGCTCGTGGGCGTCAGGCCCAGCTGCATGCCCGCGAGTCCGCGCCCGCGACCGGCCAGGTGGGTCGCGATCGCGGTCAGCGCCGTCGCCGCAGGGGCGGTGGGGTCGGCGTCGACGATCGGCTTGCCGACGTCACCGCCCTCGCGCAGGGAGGTGTCGATCGGGATCTGGCCGAGCATCGGGACGTCGTAGCCGAACCGGGCCGAGAGCGTCTTCGCGACCCGCTCGCCGCCACCGCTGCCGAAGATCTCGAGGCGGTGGTCGGTGCCGATCTCGGTGCAGTGGGGGCAGGGGAGGTAGCTCATGTTCTCGACGACGCCGACGACGCGCTGGTGCATCATCGAGGCCATCGTTCCGGCGCGCTCGGCGACCTCCGCGGCGGCCTCCTGAGGCGTGGTGACCACGACGACCTCGGCGCCCGGCAGGTGCTGCCCCAGGGAGATCGCGATGTCGCCGGTGCCCGGAGGCAGGTCGAGCAGCAGTGCGTCGAGGTCGCCCCAGTAGACGTCGGCGAGCATCTGCACGAGCGCGCGGTCGAGCATCGGGCCACGCCACGCGACGACCTGGTCCCGCCGGGGCTTGAGCATCCCGATCGAGATGACCGAGACGCCGCTCGCGGTCGGGACCGGCATGATCAGGTCCTCGACCTGCGTCGGCCGCTCGTCGGCCACGCCGAGCATGGCCGGCACGGAGTGGCCGTAGATGTCGGCGTCGACGATCCCGACCTTGAGCCCCTGCTTGGCCAGCGCGAGCGCGAGGTTGACGGTCACCGAGGACTTGCCGACGCCGCCCTTGCCGCTCGCGACGGCGAGCACCTTCGTCAGCGAGCCGGGCTGGGCGAACGGGATCTCGCGCTGGGCCTGCCCGCCGCGCAGGGTCTGCTGCAGCCCGGAGCGCTGCTCGGCGGTCATCACTCCGAGGCTGAGGTCGACGCCGGTGACGCCGTCGACCCGGCCGACCGCGGCGTTGACGTCGCGGGTGATGGTGTCCTTGAGGGGACAGCCGGCGACGGTCAGCAGCACGGTGAGGTGGACGACGCCCGCGTCGTCGATCTCCACGGAGTCGACCATGCCGAGCTCGGTGATCGGACGCTTGATCTCGGGGTCGTTCACGGTCGCCAGAGCGGCGTCGACCTGGTCGAGAAGGGGGCTGCTCATGATGCCCGAGTCTACGTGGGGGTCTCCTGCGGATCGTCGTCGCCCGGGTGAGACTGGCCACGCTCCTGGCCACGCTCCTGGCCACGCTCCTCGAGCTCGGCCAGGAGGCTGCGCAGCTCCGAGCGCAGGTAGTCGCGGGTCGCGACCTCGCCGACGGCCATCCGCAGCGACGCGACCTCGCGGGCCAGGAACTCCATGTCCGCGTGCGCGCGGGCGTCGGCCTGGCGGTCCTGCCCGGCGATGACTCGGTCGCGCGCCTCCTGCCGGTTCTGCGCGAGCAGGATCAGCGGTGCGGCGTACGACGCCTGCAGGCTGAGCACCAGCGTCAGGAAGATGTAGGGGTAGTCGTCGAAGCGCAGGTCCCGCGGTGCGGCGACGTTCCAGACGATCCAGAACACCACGACCGCGGTCATCCACATCAGGAACCGGGCGGTCCCCATGTAGCGGGCGAAGCCCTCCGCGAAGACTCCGAAGGTGTCGGCGTTGTACGACGGGCGCCGCACCAGCGGCTTGCGACCGAGGTCCTTCGGCGTGTCGAGGCGGGGAGTGCGGTCGCTCACTGGGGGACCGCCGATCGGACCGCGCGGTCCCGCCAGCCCTCGGGCAGCATGTGGTCGAGCAGGTCGTCGACCGTGACGGCGCCGAGCAGGTGGCCGTTCTCGTCGACGACGGGCGCCGCCACCAAGTTGTACGTCGCCAGGTGGGCCGCGACCTCGTCGATGCTCGCCTCCGGGCGCAGCGACTCCATCGTGTCGTCGAGCGCGCCGGCGACCAGCGTCGAGGGCGGCTCACGGAGCAGCCGCTGGATGTGGGCGACGCCGAGCAGCTTCCCGGTCGGTGGCTCCAGGGGCTGGCGGCACACGTAGACCAGCGCCGCCAGTGCGGGCGTGAGCTCGGGGTTGCGCACGTGGGCGAGCGCGTCGGCGATCGTGGCGTCGGGGCCGAGGATGACCGGCTCGGGCGTCATCATCGCGCCCGCGGTGTTCTCGACGTACGACAGCAGCCGCCGCACGTCCTCGGCCTCCTCGGGCTCCATCAGCCCCAGGAGCGCCTCGGCCGTCTCGGGAGGGAGGTCCGCGATCAGGTCGGCGGCGTCGTCGGGCGACATCTCCTCGAGGACGTCGGCCGCGCGCTCGGAGTCGAGGTGCTCGAGGATCTCGACCTGGTCCTCCTCGGGCAGCTCCTCCAGCACGTCGGCGAGCCGCTCGTCGTCGAGCGCCGCGACGACGGCCGCGCGGCGTTCCTGGGGGAGGTCGTGGATCACGTTGGCGGCGTCGGCCGGCCGCATCTCGTTGAGGGCCGCGATCAGGTGGGTCGCGCCCTGGGCCTCCTCGCGCGTGGTGAGGCCCTCGACGTCGCGCCACTCGACGACGTGGGTCTGACCGCGGCGACGCAGGCCCTTCGCAGGCTCCTGGATGGCGACCCGGGAGAGCACCCAGTCCCGGTTGCGGGCCTGCTCCATGCCTACGTCGTAGACGGTCCCAGACACGTCGGTGCTCGGGATGCGCACCGTGCGGTCGAGCATCTGCCCCATGACGAGCGTCTCGGTGGGGCGCTGCTCGAAGCGTCGCATGTTCAGCAGCCCGGTCGTGTAGACCTGTCCGCTGTCGATGTTGGTGACGCGGGTCATCGGCACGAAGATCCGGCGGCGGCCGAACACCTCGGCCACCATCCCGAGGACCCGCGGCTGGTGCACCTCCGAACGCACCGCCGCCACGAGGTCACGCACCTTGCCGACCTGGTCGCCCTGGGGGTCGAAGATCGGCAGCCCGACGAGTCGGGCCACGAAGACGCGCGGGGGGGCCGTGCTCATCCGGAGTCCCGCGGGGTGTTCACGCAGACACGCTACCGGGCGGCGACGTCCGGACCGGGTAGCCCGGATTCCTCAGGTTCGCGCGTTTCCGGCCGAGGCAGACTGGGGGAGGGTGTCAGAGAAGTGGTCACGCGGTGAATGCCCTGCCCCCGGGTGGCCTTGCTACCCTCGACCGAGCCCGCCGGATGGCGTGGGAGAGCCAGGAGGTGGAGTCCGGTGGAGACACCTGATCCGTCCTCCCGACGCCGCGGCGGCGCGCGCATCGACACGACGAAGCGCCGGGACCGTGGCCGGCTCGCGGCCACCGCTGTCGGTGCGATCGTGGTCCTCAGCCTGCTGGTCACCGGCGTCGCGCAGCTGAAGTCCGACGGGGTCCTCGACAGCGGCGAGGCCACCGAGCCCGTCACCCGCCCGGTCGGCGCACGCGCCGTCGTGCCGACGCCGCCGCCGGACGCGCAGGAGATCGTGCCGGCCAGCAAGCTGGTCCTCGAGAAGGCGTCCGCAGCCAAGCGCGACGGCGTGGGCAAGGGCCGCGGCAAGGGCAAGGGCGGGTCCTCACTGGTCACCCGGGCCGAGCGCATCGCCCAGGGCCTCCCGGTCGTCCCGGCGGAGACCTTCGGCATGGCCAGCTTCAACATGCTCGGTGCCAGCCACACCAACGGGAAGGGTCGACGCGCCCACTTCGCCAACGGCGCGACCCGCGCGGGTCAGGCCGCGTCGCTGGTCTCCTCGCTCGGCATCGACGTCGTCGGGGCGCAGGAGTTCGAGCCGGTGCAGCAGTCGGTGTTCCTCTCCCGGCTCCCGAACTTCTCCGTCTTCCCCGGCCAGTCGCTCTCGGTCATCGACGGAACCAACAGCATCGCCTGGAACAACACGCTCTTCGAGCTGGTGCAGGCCGAGACCATCGCGATCCCCTACTTCGGCGGTCGCACCGTGCAGATGCCCTACGTGCTGCTCGAGCAGAGGTCGAGCGGCCAGCGCTTCTGGTTCGCGAACTTCCACAACCCCGCCGACGTGCACGGCGCGGCCCAGCACTGGCGCGTGCGGGCCACGGAGCTCGAGGCCGGACTCGCCACGGAGCTCCACAGCACCGGCGTGCCGGTGCTGATGACCGGCGACTTCAACGAGCACGCGGAGTTCTACTGCCGGCTGGCCGGCCTCGCGCCGATGATGAAGAGCGCCAGCGGCGCCCTGCCCGGCCCGCCCTGCTCGGTGCCGCCCGGTCCGCGGGTCGACTGGGTCCTCGGCTCCACGCCAGTGGCGTTCTCGGGCTACCAGGAGCTCGACGGTGGCTCGATCGAGTCGATCACCGACCACCCGGTGATCGTCGCCGACGTCAGCGTCCAGTAGCCCGAGCGCGTCGGCCGGTCGTGCTGCGTGCGTGGGTGCTTCATCACGGGATGTGGGCCGAACCGCGCTTCCCGTGCCGAGCTCGTCGGGGGAAGCGCGGCTTGACCTTCATCCCTTGATGGAGCGCCACCGCGGGCCGGCCGCCTCAGCGGTAGAACTCCGTGGGGCAGGTGCTGCCGGCGCAGTCGCGGTAGTGCCGCGACATCCGGCGGAGCTCCTTGACCTTCCCCCGGTAGCGCGGGTCGGTCGCGAGGTTGTCGAGCTGGTAGGGGTCGACCGAGCGGTAGTAGAGCTCGGGCTGGCCGCGCCTTCCCTCCGCGTAGGTCCACGGGCCGACCACGACGCCGGTGTAGAGCGGGCGGAGACCGCCCTTGATGGGCCAGCCGGCGATGGGTACGACGCGGCGGGTGGCTCGCGCATCGAGCCACGGCAGCACGTCGACGCCGTCGACGTCGCGGCCGAGCGTCGCACCCGCGAGGGCGGCGAACGTCGGGGCCCAGTCGGCGTTCGAGACCGGGGTCCGGCTGACCGTGCCGGCCGGGATGCCCGGGCCGCGGACGTACATCGGGACGCCGACGATGTCACGGAAGTACCAGAGCTTGCCCTCGAGGTTGTGCTCGCCGAGGACGAACCCGTTGTCGGAGGTCAGCACGACGTAGGTGTCGTCGAGCTCGCCCGTGCTGCGCAGGGTGTCGAAGGTCCGCGCGACCGCGCGGTCGACGGACTGGAGGGCCTCGACGCGCTGCTGGTGGGCCTCGCGCATCTCGGCGCGGCGCATCTGCGACACCGTCTCGCGGGCGCTCGAGACGATGACCTTGTCGGAGGGGTCCTCCTCGAAGACGTTCGGCTTGTCCGGCAGCTCCAGGTCGGAGAACGTGTCGCGGTCGCGGTCCTCGGGGACCGTGGTCGAGAGCGGATGCTCGTCGTCGGGGAAGACGACCTCGGGGTCGTCGTCCTCGACCGGCCCGCCGTGGTGGGGCGCGACGTAGTTGAGCCACAGGTACCACGGCCGCTGAGACCGCTCGGGGTCCTCGAGCAGCTCGGTGCTCTGGTCGCTCAGCAGCGTCGTGGAGTAGGTGTGGGTGTCGACGACGTCGCCGTCGACCAGCAGCCGTGGATTCTCGAAGTTGTAGGTGCTGAAGTCGACCGTCGGCCGCCACACGGTCCACCCGGGCGGCTCGTGGTCGACGTGCTCCTCGGTGTAGCCGTTGAGGTACTTGCCGAGGAACAGCGTGTCGTAGCCGGCCTCCTGGAGCGCCACCGGAAGCGTGTCGTCGTCCTCGAACGCCGTGAAGCCGCCGCCCTCTCCGTTGATGGTCACCGCGCCGTGGTTCCGCGCGTACTGGCCGGTGAGGAGCGTGGCGCGGGCCGGGACGCAGACCGGGGTGGGGGAGAGGCCCTGCTCGAGCGTC
The DNA here is from genome assembly GCF_029210375.1 of Nocardioides sp. YIM 152315. Lineage (GTDB taxonomy): Bacteria > Actinomycetota > Actinomycetes > Propionibacteriales > Nocardioidaceae > Nocardioides. The sequence goes on from NZ_JARGER010000028.1 coordinate 8,124, forward strand.
ATGCCGCCGTCGGCCATCAGCTCCTGGACGTGCGGCAGGTACTCCATGTCCTCCCAGGCCGCGTCGTCCAGCGTGATCATCAGCAGGTTGGGGCGCTCCCGCACGCCCTCGAGCGGCGCCGGGGTGGCGCGCTCGGTGAGCACGCCGTCGCGCGCGGCGGGGGCGCGCACCGGCGCGCTCCGCTCGGGGGCGTGGTACGCCGGCCTGCGCGCCCCTCGTTGCTCGCCGTCGTCGGTGCAGCCGGCGACCAGGACCGAGCCGCTCAGCACCGCGGCCACGGCCAGCCGCGCCGGCCCGCGGACGCTACGGGACGACCGGGCCGTCGACGAAGACATTGAACGTCGAGGTCGGATTCAGCGTCGACCCCGGAAGCGGTGCCAGGCCGAGCGCGCCCAGGGCGAGGTTGGCCACGACACCGGTGAAGATCGGGTTGCTCCGGTAGGGAACCTCGGACCTGCCCGGGTTGGACCAGGCCGGGTTGAGGTCGTAGAGGTCGGCGCCGGCGACGACGCCGGGGCCCCACACGACCAGGGGGGCGGTGTAGCTCGGCGGCTTGTGGTTGCCCGCCTTCGCGCCCGCCGACCCGCCGACGATGACGACCATCGTGTGGCCACCGGTCTCGGGGTTGCGGGAGACCGTGCGCACGATGCCGCTCACCTGCTTGTCGACGCGGCCGAGCGCCGCGGCGTACTTCGGGCCGCCGTACCTGGTCTTGTCGCCGATGCGCTGCAGGGAGCTGAGCTCGACGTAGCTGAAGGTCGCCGGGCGGGAGCCGAGCTCCTGCATGGCGCGCTTGACGACTCGCTTGTCCTTGTCGCGGTAGAGCACGAACCGGTTGAACTTCTTGCGGCCGTTGTCGCGACCGACGGGGTCGACGCCGCCGTTCCTCTTGTTCCAGGAGCGCTTCATGATCGTGGCGCTCGGCTTGCTGGTGTAGACCGCGGTGCGGCTGCCGGCGTTGTGGACCCGGTCGAAGACGCCCGAGATGTACTGCCCGGCCGTCTGGTCGAGGTTCTTGCCGCGGTCCTCGTCGTACTTCACGCCGTGCCCGTCGCGCTTCTTGACCACCGGCCGGCCGGTCAGCAGGGAGAGCGTGTTGGGCAGCGGGGTGGAGCGCTCGTAGGCGAGCCGCGCGTTCATCGTCGACGCGCCGGCGGCCCGGAGCTCTCGCAGGTGCTTGGTGCGGTCGGCGTCGGACGCCGAGTTGAAGGCGTTGGACCGCAGCCCGTCGACCGCGACCACGACGACGTTGGTGATGCCGGCGGCCCGCGCCGACATCGGCGGGATCGTCGCGGTCGCGACCATCGCGGGGTGGTCGCTGGCGCGCTGCACGAGCGGGGTGCGCTGCTCGACGAACGACGAGAACGTCACGTCGGAGGTGCCGGTGACCCAGTCGATGCGGGCCGGGCTCGGCGGCTGACAGGCCTTGTCGTCGGCGTACCCGCCGTTGGCGGCCTCGAGCTCGGTCGTGCGCACGATCGGGCAGAAGAAGTCGCTGGTGTCGTTCATGTCGCCGGTGAGGAAGACCGGCGAGGTCGGGTCGGCGGCGCGCAGCGAGTTCACGAGGTCGCCCTCGATCCGCACCGCCTCGTCACGCCAGTGCTGGGCCGGACCGCGGGTGTCGGCCGGATTGTGCACGTTGACGAACCACGCGAGCTGACCGGTGGCGTTGTTGCGCAGCTGCACGTAGGGCATCGGCAGCGGGTTGCCCCGGAAGTAGGGCACCAGGAAGACGTTGGCCTGCACGAGCGTGAAGGAGTCGAGGCGCCAGCTGATCGAGTTGTGCGCCGCGGGCTCGCTGCGGGTGGTGCCCGGGAAGGTGCCCCACTCGGGCGCCAGCGAGTTCCAGAGCTCCGCCTGCTCCCAGTGGAGCTCCTGGAAGCCGACGACCTGGACGCCGTTGTTCTCGAGGACCTGCTTCGCGAGCGGGAGCCGCTCCGCGGAGGTCCCGAAGCCCTTGCGCGGGTGCTTGCCGTCGGTGTGGTCGGCGCCGAGGACGTTGAACGACGCCATCCGGAAGCTGGTGGCCCCCGGGGGCTGCACGGTGACCACCGCGCGCTTCTTCGCCGCGGCCGCGGCCTGAGCGGTCGGCGGCGCCGGCAGCGCGAGCGAGCCGGCGGCGACCGCGGTCGCGAGCGTCAGGACGAGCGCGGCCAGGACCGAGCGACGTCGTGGGGGCACGAGGGCAGGCACTGGCATCTGCGTTATTCTCCCGTTCTGTCATCGCCCAAGATGTCGCTGCGCGGCCCGCGCGGATGACGCTGAGGCGGCAGGCGAGTGCTGAGGACAGAGTTGCTAGTGTGACAGCAGAGTACAGCACGTCTGCGCGGTCGACACCGAGTCGATGAAGGGTCGACCGCACGCGCCGGCCCCTCCGACGGGTGACGGGATCGCTCGGAAGGAGGACGGACGCCGGTGGCAGCACCACCCACCGCCGACCTGCTGAGCGCGCTCACGGTCGACGACGACGGCATCGCCTTCCGCGGCACCGAGGACCGCTCGGTCGACGTCCGGTTCGACGAGCAGCGCATCGGCTCCTTCTGGACCCAGCGCGACACCGTCGAGCACGCCGTCGCCGGCGGCGCGGGCCGGCTCTGGCGCTGGCCGGACGCGCTGCGCCCGTACCTGGACGGCCCGACGACGGTCACGGTGCTCGACCACGTCAGCCAGGCCGCGCTGGGCGCCGTCGAGGTCACCCTCGGCTCCGGCGCGGACCGGATCAGCGTCGTCGACCCCAAGGGCAACCCGCTCGGCCTCGACAAGTCCAACCGGCTGCGCCGGCTCTTCGCGAGCCGCAGCGCCGAGCACACCGAGCCGCTGCTCGACGCGATCGAGGAGGTCATCGGCGCCCTGACCGCGGCCGGCGTGCGCCCGTTCATCGCCTACGGCACGCTGCTCGGCGCGGTGCGCGAGGGCGCGCTCATCGGGCACGACTCCGACGCCGACCTCGGCTACGTCAGCGACCACGACCACCCCTACGACGTCGTCCTCGAGTCCTTCCGGCTGCAGCGGTCGCTCGTCGAGCTCGGCTATCCCGTCACGCGCTACAGCGGCATCGCGTTCAAGGTCGGCGTCCGCGAGGGCGACGGGCGGATGCGCGGCCTCGACGTCTTCGGCGGCTTCCTCCGCGACGGCCACCTGCACCTGATGGGCGAGGTGCGCGCGCCGTTCCGGATGGAGTGGATGTACCCCACCTCGACCACCACGCTCGAGGGCCGCTCGCTTCCCGCGCCGCACGAGCCCGAGCACCTGCTGGCCGCCATGTACGGCGCGAGCTGGCGGGTCCCCGACCCGGCATACAAGTTCGAGACCCCGCCGAGCACCTACCGCCGCCTCAGCGGCTGGTTCCGCGGCACCCAGGCCAACCGCGAGCGGGTGTGGGACCCCTTCTACCTGCGCACCCACGGGCAGGCGACCCAGCCGAGCGCGTTCGTGCGCTGGGTGGTGCGCCGGGAGCGCGGCGGCGCCGACCTGGCGGTCGACGTCGGCTGCGGCGCCGGGGCCGACGCGGCCTTCCTCGCCAGGCAGGGCACCGCGACGCTCGGCCTCGACTACGCACGACGCGCCTTCGGGCGGCGGGCGAAGCGGGCCCGGCGGGGATCGCTGCCGCTGAGCTACCAGTGGATGAGCCTCACCGAGCTGCGCTCGGTGCTGCCGATGGGCGTCGAGCTCTCCCGGACGTCCGGCGCCAAGGTGATGCTCGCCCGCCACGTCGCGGACGCGACGACGGCGTTCGGACGCGCCAACCTGCTGCGCCTGGCGCGGATGTCCCTCGACGGCGGCCGCCTCTACCTCCAGGTCGCGACCGCCCCCTCGCCCGACCTGCCGTACGGCGTGCGCCCGCTCGACCTCGACGCGTTCCTCGACGAGATCGGGCGCTCGGGCGGCCGGGTCGTCGCACGCCACGACCTGACCCGCGACTCCGTGCGCGTCCGACCCCGCATCGACGCGAGCACGCCGGACGCCGCGCCGTACCTCACAAGATTGGTGGTCCAGTGGCCATGATCCGCTCCCGCATCCGTGACCTCGCCCGGCTCCGCCAGCGCATCACCGAGCTCGAGGCCGAGGTCCAGGAGTGCCGCCAGCTCAACCTGCGACTGGCCGAGGTGACCGACCTCGTCTCGGAGCTCCTCGTGGTGCTCGCCGACACCGACGACCCGCGGGTGGCCGCGGCCGTCGAGCGCTACCGGGCGGGGGTCAGCGCCAAGGGCCCGGGGTCGGACGGCTCGCGGTGAGCAGTCGCTCCCGGGTCTTCCTGCACATCGGACTGCCGAAGACGGGGACGACGTACCTGCAGGAGGCGCTCTGGCTCAACCGCGACCGGCTCGCCGAGCGCGGCCTCTACCTCCCGGGTGCCCGCCGTCAGCACCTGCTGGCGTCCCTGGAGCTGCGCGAGGACCCCGGACTCGCCAACCGGCCGCGGCAGGTCGAGCACCCGTGGACCCATCTGGTCGACCTCGTGAACACCCGGCTTCGGAGGAAGGGCGGCGACGCCCTGATCAGCCACGAGTTCTTCGCCTCGGCGACGCCGGCCCAGGTCGAGCGCGCGCGGGCGGCCTTCCCGGACGCCGAGCTGCACGTCGTGGTGACGGCCCGGCCGATGGTCGACCTGTTCACCTCCCGCTGGCAGGAGTGGGTCAAGAACGGCAACCACCTGCCCATCGACTCCTACCCGCCCCAACCCAAGGGCGTCAGCGCCTGGGGCTGGGCCAGCTTCGACCTCGGCGACGTCCTGGAGCGGTGGGGGAGCGTGCTCGACCACGCCCGGGTCCACGTCGTCCCCCTGGCCAGGGGCGGCGGGCCGCGCCGGCTGTGGGACACCTTCCTCGACGTCTGCGGACAGCGGTCCGAGGGCCTCGAGGCCGAGGAGCAACCGGCCAACACCTCCCTGGGCCTGGCCGAGGTGGAGGTGCTGCGGCGTACCAACGCGGAGCTGAAGGGCTTCACGTCCCCCACCGACCGGGGACGCTGGATCCGCGGCCACCTCGGCGAGCGGACGCTCGTGCACGACGGGGCCGAGCGCTACCGGCCCTCCGAGCAGAAGCTGGCCGAACTCCACCAGCGGGAGCAGCGCATGCGGTCGCTGCTGGAGACCGGCGGGTTCGACCTGCGCGGGGACCTCGACCTGCTGCGCTCCGCCGACATCTCGGCGCGCCGGCATCCGTCGGAGGCCACCGAGACCGAGCTGCTGCCGGTCGCCGTCGGTGCCCTGGCCGCCCTGCTCACCGACCTCCGCGCGGCCGCCGAGCGGGCCGGGGAGGTGCCGGTGCTGGACGCCAGACCGTCGCGCTGGCGGCGCCGCCGGGAATGAGCCGCCGCTCGAGCTGCTGTGTTAGCGTGCCCCGCTCCCTCGTCGAAAGGTCCGTCGCGTGAAATCCAGCGCCCGTGCGCTTGCCACGGCACTGAGTCTCATCGTCCTCGCCACGGCGGGCAGTGGCTCCGTCGGCACTCCCGCCGCGGCCGCACCGACCGTCGCGGCCCACGCCGCGAAGCCGAAGAAGCCGAAGTGGACGCCCGCCGAGGGCCCGGTCTTCAACGTCCCGCGCTCCAGGCCGGAGACCCAGTTCCGCATCGAGCGCCAGGTGCTGTCGGCGATCCGGCACTCCAAGAAGGGCTCGCGGATCTGGATGTCGATGTTCTCCTTCGACCGGTTCCCGGTCGCCGACGCACTCATCAAGGCCCGCAAGCGCGGCGTGCAGGTGCAGGTGCTGATCAACGACCACGAGATGACGCCCGCGCAGCGCAAGATGCGCAAGGCCGTCGGCACCAACCGCAAGAAGAAGAACTTCGTCGCCCAGTGCTACAAGGGCTGCCGCTCCAACGGCGACGTGCTGCACTCCAAGTTCATCCTGTTCTCCAAGACCGGCGCCGCCCGCGACGTCGTGATGGTCGGTTCCGTGAACATGAAGATGAACGGGGCGAAGAACCAGTACAACGACCTCTGGACGACCAACGACTCCACGAGGCTCTACGAGCGCCTCGAGGCGCTCTTCAAGGAGATGAAGCTCGACAAGCCCGTCCGCAAGCCGTACATCGACGAGCAGATCGGCAAGTACCGGCTGATGGAGACGCCCTTCCACGGCGCGCCGTACGACGACCCGATCATGACCCTCCTGCGTCCGGTCCAGTGCAAGGGCGCGAAGAGGAACGGCGGCCGCACCGTCATCCGCGTCAACATGCACGCGTGGGACGGCAGCCGGGGCCGCTACATCGCCCAGCGCTTCCGCAACCTCTACGCCCAGGGCTGCGACGTCAAGATCCAGTACGGCATGGCCGGACGGAACGTCCGCGAGGTCTTCGGCAACCCGACGAAGCGCGGCTACGTCCCGGTCCGCTCCAACGGCTTCGACACCGACCACAGCGGCCCCGACGGCGAGAGCGACGGCGAGATCGACCTCTACAGCCACATGAAGGAGCTGTTGATCTCGGGTCACTACGGCGACCGGACCAACGCCCGGATCTCGATCACCGGGTCCAGCAACTACCAGGACTCCGGCCTCACCGGCGACGAGATGGTGCTGATGATCCCGGGCCGCAAGACCTACAAGGCCTACCTCAGGCACTGGAACTGGATGTGGGACCACCGCACCCGCGCGGTGGGCTACCGGCCGCACAGCGGCTCCGCCGACGACACCGACCCGCCGTTCCCGGCGCGCCTGATGATGTCGATGGCCGCGCTGGCGCCCTCCGGCGACCTGCCGCGGATGATCGTCACCGAGAAGTACGGCTTCGACAGCCCCGAATGGCGCGACGAGTAGGTCGCCATGGTTGATCGGTTGGTCCTGCACGTCGGACTGCTGAAGTCGGGTACGACGTTCGTGCAGGCCCGGCTGGGCGCGAATCTCGACGAGCTCGACCGCCAGGGAGTGCTGTTCCCGACCCCGTGGTCGCGGCAGGTGCGCGCGGTCACCGACCTCGCGTCGTCGAGTGCCGGAGCGAAGGCCTGGGCCCGGCTCGTCGACGACGTGCGCGACCACCCCGGCACCGTGCTGGTCTCGATGGAGTTCATGGCGCCGATCGCCGAGGACCGGATCCGCCGCGTGCTCGCCGACTTCCCCGACGCCCGGGTGGAGGCCGTGATCACGGTCCGCGACCTGGGCCGGGTGGTGCCGGCGATGTGGCAGGAGACGCTGCAGAACCGACGCAGCTGGGGATGGGGCGAGTTCCAGCGCGCCGTGCGCTCGGAGTCGGGCACGGTCGGCAAGCGGTTCTGGCGGCAGCAGGATCTCGGCAAGATCGCGAGGCGCTGGGCCAAGGTGCTCGGCCCCGACCGCGTCACGGTGATCACGGTCCCACCCGCGGGTGCGCCCTCCGAGCAGCTGTGGGACCGCTTCTGCGCGGTCGTCGGCCTGGCGCCCGCGACCTGGGCGGCCGCCCCGCGTGCGAACGAGTCCCTCGGCGCCGCCTCGGCGCTCCTGCTCGGCCGGCTCAACGCCGCGCTCGGTGACGTCGACAAGGCCGTCTACAACAGGGCGGTCAAGAAGCGGCTCGCCAAGCAGGTGCTGGCCGCCCGCAAGGGCGCGGAGGAGCCGATCGGGTTCGTGGTGCCGGGCTGGCTGCGCAAGCGGTCCGACGCCCGCAGCGCCGACCTCGCGGCGACGGGCGTACGGATCGTCGGCGACCTGGCCGAGCTCGTCCCGCTCGACGTACCCGGCGTGGACCCGGACGCCGTGGACGCCGACCAGCAGCTCGACGCGGCGGTCGACGCCCTCGCCCGGATCGTGCGCGGGCCGGGCAGGCGCGGCTGAAGCCCCGCGCCTCGGGCCCGACCCGGGCGCGTGCGGTATCTCACGGTTCGGAGCCCGCGTCGACCGAGTAAGTTACCGATGAGTCACCCCGACGCGGAAGGACACTCATGGGCCGGCTGTGCGAGACCGACGGACTGACCGAGGACCAGCGCGAGATCCTCAAGGCGGTCCGGACCTTCGTCAACGAGAAGATCCTTCCCGTCGCGACCGAGCTGGAGCACGCGGACGAGTACCCGCAGGAGATCGTCGACGGGCTCAAGGAGCTCGGGATCTTCGGCCTCACCATCCCCGAGGAGTACGACGGGCTGGGGGAGTCGCTGCTGACCTACGCGCTGTGCGTGGAGGAGATCGCGCGCGGCTGGATGAGCGTCTCGGGTGTGATCAACACCCACTTCATCGTGGCCTACATGCTGATGAAGCACGGCACGCCGGCGCAGAAGAAGAGGTACCTGCCGAGGATGGCGACCGGGGAGATCCGGGGGGCCTTCTCGATGTCGGAGCCGGGCCTCGGCTCGGACGTGTCGGCCATCAAGACCAAGGCGACCAAGCAGGACGACGACTACTCGATCACCGGCCAGAAGATGTGGCTGACCAACGGCGGCACGTCCAACCTGGTCGCGGTGCTGGTCAAGACCGACGAGGGCGAGAAGTCGGGTGGCTCGGTCTACAAGAACCTGACGACGTTCCTGGTCGAGAAGGAGCCGGGCTTCGGCGAGACCGCGCCGGGCCTGACCATCCCGGGCAAGATCGACAAGATGGGCTACAAGGGCGTCGACACCACCGAGGCGGTCTTCGAGGACCACCGGGTCTCGGCCGACCAGGTCCTCGGCGGTGAGCCCGGCAGGGGCTTCTACCAGATGATGGACGGCGTCGAGGTCGGCCGCGTCAACGTCGCCGCGCGCGCCTGCGGCATCGCCAACCGGGCGTTCGAGCTCGCCGTCGCCTACGCCCAGCAGCGGGAGACCTTCGGCAAGCCGATCGCCGAGCACCAGGCGATCCTCTTCCGGATCGCCGAGATGGCGACCAAGGTCGAGACCTCCCACGCGATGATGGTCCGCGCCGCCCGCAAGAAGGACTCCGGCGAGCGCAACGACGTCGAGGCCGGCATGGCCAAGATGCTCGCCTCGGAGTACTGCAACGAGGTCGTCCAGGACTCGTTCCGGATCCACGGCGGCTACGGCTACTCCAAGGAGTACGAGATCGAGCGCCTCTACCGCGAGGCCGCGTTCATGCTCATCGGCGAGGGCACCTCCGACATCCAGAAGATGATCATCGGCCGCAGCCTCCTCAAGGACTACAAGCTCTCCTGAGGCGCCCGAGCCGGTCGCGCGTTAGTCGGTCGACGGCGTCCGGGTCCGCGTGCGAGGGTGGAGAGACCTGACCGGCCCGACCCTGCGCGGAGGAACGATGACGGACTCGCACGGCAACGACGAGCTCAAGGCCAAGATGCGGGAGGCGCTGGAGCGGAAGAACTCCAAGGAGAAGGGCGTCCACCAGGACGCTCCCCTCCGGGAGAAGGCCCACGGTTCCGAGGTGGCCGGCGGGGCCGCGCCGCAGATGCACCGGCGCAAGGCCGGCGGCGGCGGTTCCTGAGGCGGGCTCGGCTGCAGCGACACCCGCTGCTGGAGGGTGACATTACCCACGCGTAGCACCCGGTGCGCCGGCCGGCGTCGTACGGGCAGAGTGTGCGCATGCAGTTCGGACGCAGCTACGAGGAGTTCGAGGTCGGCGCGACGTACAAGCACTGGCCGGGCAAGACGGTCACCGAGTACGACGACCACCTGTTCTGCCTGCTCACGATGAACCACCACCCGCTGCACCTGGACGTGCACTACGCGGGGGAGACCACGCAGTTCGGCAAGAACGTCGTGGTCGGCAACTACGTCTACTCGATCCTGCTCGGCATGAGCGTCCCGGACGTCTCCGGCAAGGCGATCGCCAACCTCGAGATCGAGTCGCTGCGCCACGTGGCACCGACCTTCCACGGCGACACGCTCTACGGCGAGACCACCGTGCTCGACAAGTGGGAGTCGACGTCGAAGGACGACCGCGGCGTCGTGCACGTCGAGACGATCGGCTACAACCAGGACGGCAAGGTCGTGTGCATCTTCCGCCGCAAGGTGATGGTGCCGAAGCAGAACTACCTCGAGGCGCGGGGCGGCGAGCAGCCCGGTCGTCCGGTGCCGCAGCCGGACAGGAACTGGCCGGGCGCAGCGAACTGAGCTCCTGCCGCACGTTGTGCCTGGGCCCACCCTGGGCACCGTGAGCAGGTGACGACCTCGACGCAGCACGGCCCGACCGGCGAGCTCGACCGGGGGTTCTTCGGCCAGCCCTGGCCGCTCGCGAACCTCTTCGGCGTCGAGATGTGGGAGCGGTTCAGCTTCTACGGCATGCAGGGCATCCTGCTGATCTACCTGTACTACTCGGCCGGCGACGGCGGGCTCGGCATCGACAAGGCCACCGCCACCGGCATCGTCGGCGCGTACGGCGGCGCGGTCTACCTGGCCACGATCCTCGGCGCCTGGCTGGCCGACCGGGTCATCGGCGCCGAGCGAACGCTCTTCTACGCCGCGTGCGTGGTGATGCTCGGGCACGTCTCACTGGCGCTGGTGCCCGACCTCGCCGGGGTCGGCATCGGTCTCGTGCTGATCGCGCTCGGCAGCGGCGGAGTGAAGGCCAACGCGACCTCGCTGGTCGGCTCGCTGTACGCCGAGGGCGACGAGCGCCGGGACGCCGGGTTCTCGCTGTTCTACATGGGCATCAACATCGGCGCGTTCGTCGGCCCGCTGCTCACCGGCTGGTTCCAGGAGAACCAGGGCTTCCACTGGGGCTTCGGGCTCGCGGCGATCGGCATGTTCCTCGGCCTCGTGCAGTACTCCATCGGACGTCGCCGGCTGCCCGACTCCACGCGCGTCGTGCCCAACCCGCTGGCGCCCGCGGAGCGGATCCGGTACGTCGGCGCGCTCGTCGCGTTCCTCGCGGCGGTCGGGGCGCTCGTCGCGCTGGGCTGGATGGACGCCGGCAATCTGTCCGACTGGGTCATCTGGATCACCGTCGCCGCCTCGATCGGCTACTTCCTCCTGATGCTGACCAGCTCGCGCCTCTCCGCGATCGAGCGCAGCCGGGTGTGGTCGTTCGTCCCGATGTTCATCACGAACGCCGTCTTCTGGTCGCTCTACCAGCAGCAGTTCACGGTGGTGACGATCTACTCCGACGAGCGCGTGGACCGCGACTTCCTCGGGTGGGAGATGCCGGTCTCCTGGGTGCAATCGATCAACCCGGTCTTCATCATCGCGCTGGCGCCGGTCTTCGCCGCGGTGTGGACCTCGCTCGGCCCCCGCCAGCCGTCGACGCCGGTGAAGTTCGGCGTCGGCACGGTGCTGATGGGCGCGGCGTTCCTGCTCTTCCTCCCGATGCCGACCGGTGAGAACACCGTCAACCTCTGGGCCCTCGCCGGCGTGCTCCTGGTGTTCACGCTGGCCGAGCTGTTCATCTCGCCGCCCGGACTCTCGCTGTCCACCAAGCTCGCGCCGGCGAGCTACCACACCCAGATGGTGGCGTTGTACTTCCTCTCGATCGCCCTCGGCACCGCGATGTCGGGCCGGCTCGCGGAGTACTACGACCCCGACGACGAGACCGGCTACTTCCTGATCATCGGCCTGGTCGCGATCGCCGTCGGCGTGGTGCTCCTGCTGTGCGTCCGGCCGATCAGGAGGCTGATGGCCGGGGTGCACTGACCAGCGACCCGACCCTCGGGGCGAAGGCGGTCGCCAGCGGGATGATGCCGAGGACCAGCACCATCGGCACGGCGAAGCCGATCCGCAGCGAGCCGCTGCCGACCAGGCCCGTCATGACCGAGCCGAGCAGCGCGCCGACGTAGTTGAACTGGTTGAACCGCGCGATCACGGCGTCGACCCTGGCCTGGCGCACCGCGGGCTCCAGGCCGTCGCCTCCGGCGATCCGGGCGGCCGCGGAGAAGCTGAGCGGCGCGACGACGGCCACTCCTGCGCCCAGCAGCGCGAACCCGAACACCGCGACCTGCCAGCCCGGGGAGAACACCACGACCGCCAGGGACGCCGCCCCGACCAGCGCGCCGACCCGCAGCACGAGCACGGCGCCGTACCGGCTCACGAGGCGGTCGCCGGCCAGCCGGACCGCGCCGCTGGCGAGCAGGTAGGCGAGCGCCGCGAGCGCGACGTACCGCTCCGGCGTCGTGAACGTGTGGTCGAGGAAGAGCGGGCCCCAGGTCTGCACGCCCGTGTCGACCATGTAGAAGAGCACCATGGCGATGCCGACCAGGATGATCGGCCGCCACGGCACGGCGAGCGCCTCCGGGAGCTCGGTCGGACCCTGGTCGCGGGGCAGGAACGGCGCGAACGCCACCACCAGCGGCAGCACTCCGACCACGGCGTTGACCTCGACCGGCGCCGAGGCGGTGGCCAGGCCGACGAGCGCGCCGACGACGCCACCGAGCGTCCAGGCGCCGTGGAAGGACGGCAGGATCGGCCGGGCGTACCGGTGCTCGAGCGCGACGGCCTGCATATTGGTGCTGGCGTCGACCATGCCGAGCCCGATGCCGTAGCCGGCCATCCCCGCGACGAATGCGCCCTCCGCGGGAGCCAGGCACAGGACGGGCACGGAGACCGCGATCAGCAGCAGGCCCGACCGCAGCAGCAGTGCGCTGTCGCGCCGCTTGGCGAGCGTCTCGGCGACCACCGACCCGACCCCGGCGAGCAACACCATCATCAGCAGCACCAGGGACAGGGTGACGTCGGAGAACCCCCACTTGTCCTGGATCTCGGGCAGCCGGGTGGTGAGGCTGAGCAGGATCATGCCCTGGGTGAGGAAGGCGGCAGCGGTGGCCGCCCGCGCCCGCGAGATCTGCATGCCGCGCATCGTGGCACGAGTTCCACCGGTCATGGGCCGAACGGCGGATCGCGGCACGGGCCGCTAGCGTTCCCGCATGCTCTTCCCCGAAGCGCGCCGCGCCCTGGAGCCGGTGGCCGACGAGACCCCGGTCTGGAGCGACGGCTACGACATCGCCGCCGCCCGCGATGAGGCGCGGGCCTCGGCCGCGACGGAGCCGCGCGAGGACGTCGCCGACGTGCGCGACGTCGACGCCGACGGCGTGCCGGCCCGGCTCTACCGGCCCGCCGGCGCCGCGCCCGGCCTGGTGGTGCACCTCCACGGCGGGGGCTTCGTCTTCCACGACGTCGACGTGCACGACCCGGCCGCCCGCCGGCTGGCCAACCGCACCGGGCGCGCGGTGCTCAGCGTCGACTACCGACGCCCGCCCGAGCACCGGTTCCCGGCGGCGCCCGACGACGTGTCGACCGTCGTCGGCTGGCTCGACCGCGAGGCCGCGGCGCTCGGCGTCGAGGGCCCGACCGTCGTCCACGGCGACAGCGCGGGCGGCAACCTCGCCCTGGTCGCGGCCCTGCGGCACCCGGGCCGGTTCGTCGCGACGGTGCTGATCTACCCGTTCCTCGACCCGACGGCCGGCTTCGCGTCGTACCGGACGGCCACCGACGGCTTCGACCCCCGGGAGGCCGCCTGGTACTGGCGGCAGTACGCCGCGGGGCCGGCCGATCTCGAGCACGCCGACCTCGCGCCGCTGCGCTCCGATCGGCTCGCGACGCTGCCTCCGACGCTGCTCGTCACGGCCGAGCACGACCCGCTGCGCGACGAGGGGGAGGACCTCGCCGGACTGCTCGCCGACGCCGGCGTGGCGGTGACCGCGACCCGCTACCTGGGGCAGCTGCACGGCTTCTGGCGACACGCGTCGGCCTTCCCTGCGGCCGAGGCGTTGCTGCGCCAGTCCGCCGCGTTCATCGACCAGCACGGCTGAGAGGATGGCGGGCATGCGCGTGCACCTCGGCTGCGACCATGCCGGACTCGACCTCAAGGAACACCTGACCGCCTGGCTGACCGAGCACGGCCACGAGCCCGTGGACCACGGACCGTTCTGGTACGACGCCGACGACGACTACCCGGTCTTCTGCCTGCGGGCCGCCGAGGCGGTCGCCGCAGAGCGGGCGGGCGGGCAGGACAGCGTCGGCATCGTGATCGGCGGCTCCGGCAACGGCGAGCAGATGGCCGCCAACAAGGTCGATGGCGTCCGCTGCGCGCTCGCGTGGTCGGAGGAGACCGCCCTGCTGGCCCGCCAGCACAACGACGCCAACGTCGTGGCCATCGGCGGCCGGATGCACTCGCTGGCGGAGATGACGCGGTTCGTGGAGCTCTTCCTCGCCGAGCCGTTCTCGGGCGCGGAGCGCCACGCGCGGCGGATCGCCCAGCTCGCGACGTACGAGACCGACGGCACCCTGCCGCCGCTGCCCGAGCGCCCCGCCGCCGACCCGGATGCCTGAGGGGCACACCCTCCACCGACTGGCCGGCGAGCTCACCGCGACCTTCGGCAGCCGTGTCGTGAGGGTCAGCAGCCCGCAGGGCCGGTTCGCGGAGTCGGCGGCGCTCCTCGACGGCGAGGTCCTCGCCGGCGCGGAGGCGTGGGGCAAGCACCTCTTCGTCTCGTTCCCGGGCGATCGCTTCGTGCACGTCCACCTCGGCCTCTACGGCAAGCTCGACGTGCACGCGGAGGTGCCCGTCGTGCCGGCCCCGGTCGGACAGGTGCGGTTGCGGCTGGTCGCCGAGACGGTCCTCGTCGGCGGTGACCCGGCGCTGTCGTACGCCGACCTGCGCGGTGCCACGGCCTGCGAGCTGCTGACCCGGGCCGAGCGCGATCTCGTCGTCGCTCGCTCCGGGCCCGACCCGCTGCGCGCCGACGCCGACCCCGGCGTCGCCTGGGCCCGGATCCGGCGCAGCCGCGCACCGATCGGCGGGCTGCTGATGGACCAGACCGTGCTCGCCGGCGTCGGGAACGTCTACCGCGCCGAGCTGCTGTTCCGCCACCGGATCGACCCCTACCGGCCCGGGAACACCCTGCGCGTCGGGCAGTGGCAGGCGATGTGGGACGACCTCGTCGTGCTCATGCGCGAGGGAGTGCGCACCGGTCGCATCGACACGGTCCGGCCCGAGCACACCCCCGAGGCGATGGGCCGACCGCCGCGGCGCGACGACCACGGCGGCGAGGTCTACGTCTACCGCCGCAACGGCATGCCGTGCCATGTCTGCGGGCGTGTCGTGCGCACCGCCGAGCTGCAGGGACGCAACCTCTTCTGGTGTGCGCAATGTCAGCGCAGGTACCGATCGCGAGCACTACAGTGAGCGCACCCCAGGACGAGGACGGACGACCATGACCGCACGGACCGGCGCGGAGCGGGCCGCCCGGCCCTCCCGGCCGCGCACCGTGCGCCGCCGACGGCGCCTCCTGCCGCGCGGCAACCGTCCGCTCGTGCTGCTGATCGCGATGACCGTCGTCGCCACGGCCCTGGTGCTGCTCTGGCCGGACACGGCGCCGATGTCGGTGCTGATGGTCCCGCTGCTGCTCGGCAGCCTGATGCTCGGCCCGCGCCAGCTGCCGTGGTTCGTGGTCTTCGTGATGGTGATGCTGATGCTGGCCATCGCGCGTCAGCCGCAGATCACCACCCGGGTCGTCCTCACGATCACGATCCTCTACGCGCTCTGCTTCATCGTGCTGACGACGTCGTTCCGGCGGTCCCGGCTCGGCGTCGCCGGGGTGCAGGGCGAGTCGATGCTCGTCGACCTGCGCGACCGGATCCTCAGCCAGGGCGGCCTCCCCTCGCTGCCCGCGGGCTGGCTCGCCGAGGACGCCCTGCGCTCGGCCGGCGGCACGCCGTTCGCCGGCGACTTCGTCGTGGCCGACGTGCAGCGCGGGTCCAACCGGCTCCAGATCGTCGTCGTCGACGTCTCGGGCAAGGGTGAGCAGGCCGGCACCCGCGCGCTCCTGCTCTCCGGAGCCTTCGGCGGCCTGCTCGGCGCGCTCGAGCCGGCGGAGTTCCTGCCGGCGGCCAACGACTACCTGCTGCGCCAGGGCTGGGAGGAGGGGTTCGCCACGGCGGTCCACCTCTCCCTGGACCTCGGCACCGGTGCCTTCGAGGTCCGCACGGCCGGTCACCCGCCCGCCGCCCAGCTCCACGCCGGCGCCGGACGCTGGAGCGTGCACGAGGGGGAGGGGCCGGTCCTCGGCCTCATCGAGGACGTCGACTTCCCCGCCCGCGTCGGCGAGATGCGCGCGGGGGACGCGATGCTGCTCTACACCGACGGCATGGTGGAGACGGCCCGGCGCGAGATCGGCATGGGCATCGACCGGATGCTCGGCCAGGCGGAGCGTCTGCTGCGCGGCAAGTTCGAGGGAGGCGCCGACCGGCTGGTCGACGCACTCGGGTCGCACAACGACGACCGCGCGCTCGTGCTCGTCCACCGCCGCTGAGCCCGGCGGTCCCGGTTGGGGCGCGAGCCCCGCGATGTGGCACGATTGCACCCGCTCTGGGCAGCACTGCCCGGAGCGCGCGGATGTAGCTCAATGGTAGAGCCCCAGTCTTCCAAACTGGCTACGCGGGTTCGATTCCCGTCATCCGCTCCAAGCAGGGTCCGCCGGCGCTCCGGCACCGGGCCGGGCCCCACTTGGCGGGGCGTAGCGTAGTGGCTAGCGCGCCTGCTTTGGGAGCAGGAGATCGCAGGTTCGAGTCCTGTCGCCCCGACTCAGCCCAGACAGCACCGACGCACCACCACACCGAGCAACCACGAGGAGAAACCCTGTGAAGAGCGCCGTCGAGACCTTGAGCCCGACCCGGGCCAAGCTGACCGTCGAGGTGCCCTTCGAGGAGCTCAAGCCGAGCCTCGACAAGGCGTACAAGACGATCGCCCAGCAGATCAACGTGCCCGGCTTCCGCCGCGGCAAGGTGCCGCCGGCCGTCATCGACCGCCAGGTCGGTCGCGGCGCGGTCCTCGACCAGGCGATCAACGAGGTCGTCCCGCAGAAGTACGTCGAGGCGCTCCAGGCCAACGACCTCCAGCCGCTCGCGCAGCCCGAGATCGAGGTCACGAAGTTCGAGGACAACGACGCGCTCGAGTTCACCGCCGAGGTCGACGTCAAGCCCGAGATCACGCTGCCGTCGTACGACGGCGTCACCGCCGAGGTCGACGACGTCGAGCTGAGCGACGAGGACGTCGAGGAGCAGGTCCAGAACCTGCGTGAGCGCTTCGCGACCCTCATCGACGTCGAGCGCCCGGCGGCCGACGGCGACTTCGTCGTCATGGACCTCAAGGCGACCCAGGACGGCGAGCCCGTCGAGGGCGCCGAGGTCAGCGGCATGTCCTACCGCGTCGGCCGCGGTGGCATGCTCGACGGGCTCGACGAGGCGCTGGTCGGCATGGCCGCCGGCGACGAGAAGGTCTTCACCTCCCAGCTCGTGGGCGGCGACCTGGTCGGCGAGGGCGTCGACGTCGCCGTCGCGGTGAGCCAGGTCCAGGAGCAGGAGCTCCCCGAGCTCGACGACGAGTTCGCCGAGATGGCCTCGGAGTTCGACACGGTCGCCGAGCTGACCGAGGACGTCCGCGAGCGGCTCGGCCGCGGCCGCCGCCTCGAGCAGGCCGCCGCCGCCCGCGACGCCGTACTCGAGGCGCTCCTCGAGAAGGTCTCGGTGCCGCTGCCGGAGACGATCGTCACCGACGAGCTCAACGCACGCCGCAGCAGCTTCGAGCAGCAGCTCTCCTACGCCGGCCTCACCATGGAGAAGTACCTCGAGGACGAGGGCCAGACCCAGGACGAGTTCGAGGCCGACCTCGAGCGCCGGGTCCGTGACGCGGTCACCGCGCAGTTCCTCCTCGACGAGATCGCCCGGGTCGAGGAGTTCGGCATCGACCAGCAGGAGCTCTCCGAGCACATGGTCCGCCGCGCCCAGCAGTCCGGACAGGACCCGCAGGAGTTCGCGAACCACATGTTCGAGCACAACCACGTCCCCGAGCTGGTGCAGGAGATCCTGCGCGGCAAGGCGCTGGCCCGCATCGTCGAGGCCGCCGTGGTCAAGGACGCCTCGGGCAACGTGCTCGACCTGAAGAACCTGCGTCCCGACGGCACCATCGGTGAGCCCGAGGACGAGGCCGAAGAGGGTGTCGAGGCCGACGCCGACGCCGCCGACGGCTCGAGCGAGCAGGAGAAGGCCGAGGCCTGATCCCCCCGCACGTCGTACGCCGCGACCCGCCCGACCCGTTCGGGCGGGTCGCGGGCATTTCGACCGAGGAATCACCTCGGCGGTGACGGGGCACCAGCACGGGGGGTCAGGCGATCCGAGGGCGACACGCCGCATCCCCCGGCGTGTCGCACTCGCTTCCCCTGGCCACCCGACGAGCCGCACCCACGCATCGTCACGCCAACCGGAGAGATGTCGGCAGGACCCGAAATCCGCTGTCGGCGAACAGGGGGGTGTGAGCCGTGGATGTGTCGGCGCTTCCGGCTAGGGTCGCTTCCGTGACCCAGTACTCCAGCTCCGCGTCCCACTCGGGGACCCAGCAGCCGCAGCTCAACGGCGGCGGCGGGATGAACGGCCTCGACGACCACATCTACCAGCGCCTGCTGCGCGAGCGCATCGTGTTCCTCGGCTCCGAGGTCCGCGACCAGAACGCCAACGCGATCTGCGCCCAGCTGCTGCTGCTCTCCGCCGAGGACCCCGAGGCCGACATCTTCCTGCACATCAACAGCCCGGGCGGCTCGGTCGACGCCGGCATGGCGATCTACGACACGATGAACTACATCCCCAACGACGTCGCCACGGTCGGCATGGGCCTGGCCGCGTCGATGGGCCAGTTCCTGCTCTGCGCCGGCACCAAGGGCAAGCGCTACGCGCTCCCGCACGCGCGGATCATGATGCACCAGCCGTCCTCCGGGATGGGCGGCTCGGCCTCCGACATCAAGATCCAGGCGCAGCAGTCGCTGCACATCAAGCAGATCCTGCTCGACCTGATCGCCGAGCACACCGGCCAGGCGCGTGAGCAGGTCGAGGCCGACGCCGACCGCGACCGGTGGTTCACGGCCGACCAGGCGAAGGAGTACGGCCTGGTCGACCAGGTCATCAAGAGCGCCCGCGAGGCCGCCGACGACGGCCGCCCGGCCCACAAGAACAGCTGAACAGGGGCACCGCATGAACTACTACATCCCGCAGTGGGAAGAGCGCACGTCGTACGGCTTCCGGCGCATCGATCCCTACGCCAAGCTCTTCGAGGACCGCATCATCTACCTCGGCACGCCGATCTCCGACGACGTCGCCAACGCGGTCATCGCGCAGCTGATGTGCCTGGAGTCGATGAACCCCGACCAGGACATCCAGATCTACATCAACAGCCCCGGCGGCTCGTTCACCGCGCTGACCGCGATCTACGACACGATGAACTTCATCAAGTCCGACGTGCAGACGGTCTGCATCGGCCAGGCGGCATCGGCGGCGGCGATCCTGCTCGGCGCAGGGGCGGTGGGCAAGCGTCTGGCGCTGCCGAACAGCCGGATCCTGATCCACCAGCCCTACACCGAGGGCACCTTCGGCCAGACCTCCGACATCGAGATCCAGGCCAACGAGATCCTGCGGATGCGCGAGCTCCTCGAGAAAATGATCAGCGACCACAGCGGTCGGCCGATCGAACAGGTGAGCCGCGACATCGAGCGCGACAAGATCCTCACCGCCGAGCAGGCCGTCGAGTACGGCCTGATCGACACCGTGGTCGAGTCGCGCAAGGGTGCTCCGGCACTCGCCTGAGCGTGTCCGACCCGAGGTTCCTCGTGTCCCTCCCCGCGACGGGGGTGGGACGCGGTACCGTCAGAGAGGCGCTCGGCCCCTCGAACCGCACCACCCGCAGGACCGGCCCGGCACATCGGGCATGAGAGATGGGGCTCGACAGATCGGGCTCGAGATACCGGAGGATGACCGCCCGTGGCACGTATCGGTGACGGAGGCGACCTGCTCAAGTGCTCTTTCTGCGGGAAGAGCCAGAAGCAGGTCAAGAAGCTGATCGCGGGTCCGGGTGTCTACATCTGCGACGAGTGCATCGACCTGTGCAACGAGATCATCGAGGAGGAGCTCAACGAGGGCTCCGAGGTCAGCCTCGACGAGCTGCCGAAGCCGCGTGAGATCTTCGAGTTCCTCAACTCCTACGTGATCGGCCAGGAGCAGGCCAAGAAGTCGCTCGCGGTCGCCGTCTACAACCACTACAAGCGGGTGCAGGCCGGCCTCCAGCCCGCGGGAGCCAGCGGTCCGGGCAAGCACAGCAAGGACGAGGTCGTCGAGGTGGCGAAGTCCAACATCCTCGTGATCGGCCCGACCGGCTGCGGCAAGACCTACCTCGCGCAGACCCTGGCCCGCATGCTCAACGTGCCGTTCGCCATCGCCGACGCCACCGCGCTCACCGAGGCCGGCTATGTGGGTGAGGACGTCGAGAACATCCTCCTGAAGCTGATCCAGGCGGCCGACTACGACGTCAAGAAGGCCGAGACCGGCATCATCTACATCGACGAGATCGACAAGGTCGCCCGGAAGGCCGAGAACCCGTCGATCACGCGCGACGTCTCCGGCGAGGGCGTTCAGCAGGCGCTGCTGAAGATCATCGAGGGCACCACCGCCTCGGTGCCGCCGCAGGGGGGTCGCAAGCACCCCCACCAGGAGTTCATCCAGATCGACACGACCAACATCCTGTTCGTCGTGGGTGGGGCCTTCGCGGGCCTGGAGCACATCGTCGAGCAGCGTGTCGGCAAGAAGACCCTCGGCTTCACCGCGGAGGTCCGCGGCCAGGCCGAGCGGGAGGCCGAGGACCTGCTGGCCCAGGTCCGGCCGGAGGACCTGACCAAGTTCGGCCTGATCCCGGAGTTCATCGGTCGCCTGCCGCTGATCGCCAGCGTCACCAAGCTCGACCGCGAGGCCCTCGTCCAGATCCTCACCGAGCCCCGCAACGCGCTGGTGAAGCAGTACCAGAAGCTCTTCGAGCTCGACGGCGTCGAGCTCGAGTTCGCCCAGGACGCCGTCGAGGCGATCGCCGACAAGGCGATGGAGCGCGGCACCGGCGCCCGCGGCCTGCGCGCGATCATCGAGGAGGTCCTCCTCCACGTGATGTACGACGTGCCGTCCCGCGGCGACGTCGCCCGGGTGATCGTGACCCGCGAGGTCGTGGCCGACGACGTGGCGCCCACCCTGGTCCCGCGCGAGTCCGAGGCGAAGAAGAAGAAGTCCGCGTAGGCGGCCGCGCCTGACCCGCCCGGGCCATCGCGCCGGGGCCGTCAGGCGATCCCTGGCCCGCACTGACTAGTCCACCTGGGCCATTTCCGACCATTTGGCCCTCGGGGGTTTGGCCCCGGCTCACGACAGCGGGAAGACTGATCCCGTCCGATTTTCTCGGGAAGGGATCTGGATGCGCTCCGAGCACCGCGCACCATTCGTTGCCTCGATCGTCGTCGTCCTGGCGTGCATCGCGGTGCTGGCGCACTCCGTCCGCACCGATGCCCTCGGCGGCCTCGTCGGGCCGATCCACCGCGCCCTGCTCGCCGCGCCTGTCGTGCACCCGAAGCCGGCTCCGACCGAGGCGCCGGTCCCGCAGGCGGCGCCGACGGTCGTCGCCACCGACGAGGTGGCCGACGACGCCGCGCCCTCGAAGGGCGCCCACGCGGCCGACCCGGTGCGCCACGCCTCCGGCTCGGAGACGACGAAGACCACCCCGGACCGCGCCCACTCCGGCGCCCGCGACGGCAAGCAGGAAGGCCGACACCCGGGCAAGCGGGGCGGTTCCGACCACGCTCCCTCCGGCCCCGCTGCGCCGAACCCCCCGGTCGCTGCCGTCCCCGCCACGCCCGCCGTTCCGGCGACGCCGGCGACCCCGGCCACCCCGGCCACCCCGCCGGCCCCCGCCACGGGCGCCGGCTCGGGGTCCGGCGACCACCACGGCTGGGGCCGTGGTGACGACGATGACGACGACCGCGGGAACGGCTGGGGCTGGGGCCGCGACAACTCCCACGGGACGAGCCAGGGCTCGAGCCGCGGGAGCCGTGGAGACGTCGACCAGATCATCAAGGGCGTGGTCGAGGTCGCGACCTCGATCGGCCGGGGCAGCAGCCAGGGCAGCCTGCCGAGCAGTCTGCCGAGCGGCCTGCCGAGCAGCCCCCCGAGCGGCAGCAGCACGCGCGGTGGCGTGGTCAGCGGCGTGGTCGCCGGCCTGGTCGGCGGCCTGCTCGCCGGCACCGGCGCCACCGACGATCGCTGGCACGACGACCGTGGCTGGGACGGCGGCAGCTGGGACGACCGCGACGACGACAGCGACGACGGCTACCGCGGCTGGCGCTGAGCAGGACCCGACCCGGCGCCGGTGCGCCGAGCCGGCCTGCGTGCTCAGCCCTCGACGGGAGAGCCCTCGACGGGGGCCAGCTCCGCCTCGACCGTGAGCTCCGTGGCCGCCGCATCGACGGTGAAGACGAGGTCGCCGACGACCTTGCCGGTCTTGCGCAGGTCGTCCTCGGCCTGCCGGGCGGCGTCGACGAGTGACGCCGGGCCCCGGAGCTCCACGCGGGCGAGCTCGGCGCGCATCGAGACCTTGGCGTTGGACTTCGCACCCCGGATGCCGACCAGCGCGGCCGCCACGGCGTCGAGGGTGACCGGGTCGCTCGCGGCCGCCGAGCCGAGCTCGGTGACGCTCGGCCAGGACGCATGGTGGATCGACCCCTCCTGCCACCACGACCAGACCTCCTCGGTCACGTAGGGCAGGAACGGCGCGAGGAGCCGGAGCTGGACGTCGAGGGCGATCGCGAGCGTCGCCTTGGCGGAGACGGTGGCGGCGCCGCCGTCCTCGGCGTACGCCCGCTCCTTCACCAGCTCGAGGTAGTCGTCGCAGAACTCCCAGAAGAACTTCTCGGCGGTCTCCAGGGCGGTCGTGTAGTCGTAGGCCTCGAACGCGTCGGTCGCGGCGGTCACGACGTTCGCCAGCCGCCCCAGGAGGGCGCAGTCGACGGGCTCCGACACCTCGAAGGCGTTGACGCCGGTGGCGCCGACGCCACCGAGCACGAACTTGGAGGCGTTGAGCACCTTCATCGCCAGGCGGCGGCCGACCTTCATCTGGGTCTCGTCGAACGGCGAGTCCAGACCGGGCCGGGCCATCGCCGCTCGCCAGCGGACGGCGTCGGCGCCGAACTTCTCGAGGACGTCGGTCGGGACCACGACGTTGCCCTTGGACTTGGACATCTTCTTGCGGTCGGGGTCGAGGATGAACCCGGAGACGAGCGCGTGCGACCACGGCGCGGCGTCGTTCTCGAAGTGGGCCCGCACCACCCGGGAGAACAGCCAGGTGCGGATGATGTCGTGAGCCTGGGTGCACAGATCCATCGGGAAGACCCGCTGCCACAGGTCGTCGTCGGACTCCCAGCCTCCCGCGATCTGCGGGGTCAGCGACGAGGTCGCCCAGGTGTCCATGACGTCGGGGTCGCCCACGAAGCCGTTCGGCTCGCCGCGCTGGCCCTCGGTGTAGCCCGACGGCGCGTCCGTCGACGGGTCGACCGGCAGCTCCTCCTCGCGGGGGAGCAGCGGGTGGTCGTAGTCGGGCTCGCCGTCGGCGTCGAGCGGGTACCAGACCGGGAACGGGATCCCGAAGAAGCGCTGCCGCGAGATCAGCCAGTCGCCGTTGAGGCCGCCGACCCAGTTGTCGTAGCGGTGCTTCATGTGCGCCGGGACCCACTGGATCTCGGCGCCGCGGTCGAGGAGCTCGCCGCGCAGGGCGGCGTCGCGGCCGCCGTTGCGGATGTACCACTGCCGCGTCGCCACGATCTCGAGCGGCTTGTCGCCCTTCTCGTAGAAGTTCGTCATCCGCTGCGTCGGCGTGGGCTCGCCGTCGAGGTCGCCGGTCTCCCGCAGCTTGGCGACGACGGCCTCGCGGGCCGAGAACGCGGTCTTGCCCTTGAGATCCTCGTACGCCGCGGCCGCGGGCTCGTGCGCGAGCCACTCCGGCGTCTCGCGCGACATCCTGCCGTCGCGGCCGATCACGGTGCGGACCGGGAGGTCCAGCTCGCGCCACCACTGGACGTCGGTGAGGTCGCCGAACGTGCAGCACATCGCGATGCCGGCGCCCTTGTCCATCTCGGCCGCCGGGTGGGCGAGCACCGGGATCTCGACGCCGAAGACCGGGCTGGTCACGGTGGAGCCGAACAGCGGCTGGTAGCGCTCGTCGTCGGGGTGCGCGATCAGCGCGACCACCGACGGGATCAGCTCGGGACGGGTGGTCTCGATGTGGACCTTCTCGCCGGACGGCTTGTGGAACGCGACCCGGTGGTAGGCGCCGGCGTACTCGCGCGCCTCGAGCTCCGCCTGGGCGACGGCGGTCTGGAACGTGACGTCCCAGAGGGTCGGCGCCTCCTGCAGGTAGGCCTCGCCGCGGGCGAAGTTGCGCAGGAACGCGCGCTGGCTGACCGTCTGCGACTTGGGTCCGATCGTCGTGTAGTGCTGCTTCCAGTCGACGGAGAGACCGAGCGTGCGCCACAGCTGCTCGAAGACCTGCTCGTCCTCCTCGACCAGCCGCTCGCACAGCTCGATGAAGTTGGGCCGGCTGATCGGCACCTGCTTCTTGGCGTCGGGCTTCTCGGGCGGGGTGAAGTCGGCGTCGTAGGGCAGCGACGGGTCGCAGCGCACACCGAAGTAGTTCTGGACGCGCCGCTCGGTCGGCAGGCCGTTGTCGTCCCAGCCCATCGGGTAGAACACCGACTTGCCCCGCATCCGCTGGAAGCGGGCGATCAGGTCGGTGTGGGTGTAGGAGAAGACGTGCCCGACGTGCAGGCTGCCGCTCACGGTGGGCGGCGGGGTGTCGATCGAGTAGACGTGCTCGCGCGGCCGGGAGCGGTCGAAGGCGTAGGTGTCCTGCTCCTTCCAGCGCCCGCTCCAGGTGGCCTCGAGGCCCTCGAGCGCAGGCTTGTCGGGTACCGCTACGACGCGCCGCGAAGCGGTCGTCGTCTCGGTCGCCTGGCCAGCCTGCGTGTCAGTCATGGAGAAATCCTAGGGTGCGCGGCGTCAGGCGGAGAAACCGGTTGTGACGGGGGCGCCCCCGGTGGCTGACTTCGGTCATGTCCTTGCGCATCGAGCTCACCGACGACCCCGGTCGCTTCCTCGCGGAGGCGGGTGCCCACCTGGCGGCCGCGCCGGTGGTGACCACGGTGATCGCGACGGTCACCGCGCGGATGGCGGAGCAGGGCACGGCGAGCTACGGCGCGGCGCCGTACCGCTGGTGGGCGATCGCCCGCGACGACGCCGACCGGGTGGTCGGCGTCGCGATGCGCACCGCCCCGTTCGAGCCCTACCCGGCGTACGTGCTGCCGATGCCGGACGAGGCCGCCGTCGCCCTCGCCCGGGCCGTGCACGAGCGCGGCGAGGCGCTCGGCGGTGTGAACGGCGCGCTGCCGGCGTCGCGGCTGGTCGCCGAGGAGTACGCGCGGCTGGCCGGGGGAGAGGTGTCGGTCCACGAGCACCTGCGCCTCTTCGAGCTGGGCGAGCTCACGGTCCCGGCCGCGCCGGCGGGCGGGCTCCGCCTGGCGCGCCGTGAGGACGCGGACCTGTGCCTGGCCTGGTTCCAGGACTTCGGGCGCGCCGCGGCCGAGCAGGCGGGGCGCACCGAGCCCCACGGCAGCGCCGCCGAGAGCTTCACGGCGGAGGACATGCTCGCCCGCATCGCCGACGAGATCGTCTGGCTCTGGGACGACGAGACCGGTGCGACCGTCCACCTCACCGCCGCCAACGTGCCCGCCCACGGCGTCACCCGCATCGGACCCGTCTACACGCCCGAGGAGCAGCGCGGTCGCGGCTACGCCAGCCGCGCGGTCGCCGAGGTCTCGTGGCAGTACGTCGAGCGGGGCGTGCGCTGCTGCCTCTTCACCGACCAGGCCAACCCGGTCTCCAACCACGTCTACGAGACAATCGGCTACCGCGCGGTCGTCGACATGGTGAACCTGCTGATCACCCGCTGACCCGCCCGAAACTTTCGGGCGGGTCGACCTCCTAGACTCGTCGGCGAGATGAGCGACGTACCCGCACCCCGGCTCGCCGAGACCTTCGAGGAGGTCGAGGACGCGCTGCTGTCCCGCTGGCCCGAGACGAAGCTGGAGCCCTCCCTCGACCGGATCCTCGCGTTCACCGAGCTGCTCGGCGATCCCCAGCGCGCCTACCCGGTCATCCACCTGACCGGCACCAACGGCAAGACCTCCACCTCGCGGATGATCGACACGCTGCTGCGCGCGCTCGACCTGCGCACCGGCCGGTTCACCAGCCCCCACGTCGAGCGGATGCCGGAGCGGATCTCGGTCGACGGCGAGCCGCTGTCCGACGACGAGTTCGTGCGCGCGTTCAACGACGTCGCGCCGTACACCCACCTCGTCGACGTGAGCCAGGATCACCCGCTGTCGTTCTTCGAGACCGTCGTCGGCATGGCGTACGCCGCGTTCGCCGACGCTCCCGTCGACGTCGCCGTGGTCGAGGTCGGCATGGGTGGGACGTGGGACGCCACCAACGTCGCCGACGCCGAGGTCGCGGTGGTGCTGCCCGTCGCGGTCGACCACGCCCGCTACCTCGGCGACACGCCCGCCGACATCGCCCTCGAGAAGGCCGGGATCATCAAGGCGGGCTCGACCGCGGTGCTCGCGCAGCAGGAGCCCGACGTCGCCCGGGTGCTGCTCGAGCGGGCCGCCGAGGTCGGCGCGACCGTGGCGCGCGAGGGCGTCGAGTTCGGGGTCGTGTCGCGGGTGCCCGCCGTCGGCGGCCAGGTCGTCACGCTGCAGGGCCTGCGGGGCAGGTACGACGAGGTGTTCCTGCCGCTCTACGGCGCCCACCAGGCGCAGAACGCCGCGGTCGCGCTGGCCGCGGTCGAGTCCTTCGTCGGCGAGCAGGGCGAGCCTCTCGACGACGAGGTGGTGCGCACGGCGTTCGCCGAGACGACGTCGCCGGGTCGCCTCGAGATCGTGCGGCGCAGCCCGACGATCGTGCTCGACGCCGCTCACAACCCGCACGGCGCGGAGGCAGTCGGCGCCGCCCTCGAGGACTCCTTCACCTTCGACCCGCTCGTCGGCGTCATCGGCGTGATGTCGGACAAGGACGCCGACGGGCTGCTGGCCGCGCTCGAGCCGCACCTGGCGCACGTCGTGTGCACCCAGAACTCCACCGATCGGGCGATGTCGGCCGAGCGGCTGGCGGGAGCCGCCCGCGAGATCTTCGGCGAGCACCGGGTCACCGTGACGCCACGGCTGTCCGACGCGATCGACCAGGCCGCCGCCCTCGCGGAGGCGGGCGCCGCCGCGTCGGTGGGGTCCGGGGCGGTGCTGGTCACCGGATCGGTCGTCACCGTCGGCGAGGCGCGCACCCTGCTGGTCCGCCCGGAGCGGGGGGCCCGATGAGTCACGTCGAGCCGTCCGAGCCGTCCGAGCCGTCCGCCCGGCCCGAGCGCTCCCCGCGCCGCGGCATGTGCGCGGCGGTGCTCAGCCTCGAGGCCATCACGCTGGGTCTCACCACGCCGGTGCTCATCACGATCGCCGACGTCGACACCGGCGTCGCGGTCGCGGTCGGCCTCGGCCTCGCGGCCGCCTGCCTGGTGCTCGCCGGGATGCTGCGTGCCGAGTGGGCCTACACGCTCGGCTGGGTGGTGCAGGCCGCCGCGATCGGGCTGGGGTTCGTGATCCCGCTGATGTTCCTCCTCGGCGCGATCTTCGCGCTGCTGTGGGGGACGGCCTACCTGCTCGGACGCAAGATCGAGCGCGAGCGGGCGGCGGCGTACGCGGCGTACGACGAGCAGCAGTCAGAGGGCTGACGTCACGGCCGCCAGCGCCCGGTCGAGCTCCTCGTCGGTGACGCCGCCGAAGCCGACCACCAGGCCGGTCAGCGTCGCGGACCGGCAGTAGTCCGCGAGCAGGTTGACCTCGAACCCCGCGCGACGACCGGCGTCGCGGGCGCGCAGGGCGTCGGCCTGGGGGAGCAGCCAGGTGGAGTACATGCCGGCGAGCGGTCCGGCGAGCTCGGCGTACGGCGAGAGCGCGGCCGCCACCCGGGGCGCACGCTCCGCGTAGACCCGGCGCGCGGTGCGCACGACCTTGTCGACGTACCCGTCGCGCAGCAGCGCCAGGTACCCCCGCTGCACCGGCCACGGCGCGCCCTCGTGGGTGACGACGCGGCGCGCGTTGAGCGGGCCGAGCACGTCCGGAGGCGCGACCAGCCAGCCGAGACGCAGCGAGGGCGAGACCGACTTGGCGGCGGTGCCGAGATAGGCGACCCGGGTCCGGTCGAGGCTGGCGAGCGCCGGCACCGGGGCGACGTCGTAGCGGAACTCCGAGTCGTAGTCGTCCTCGACTACCACCGCCCCGGCCGCGCGCGCGGCGTCGAGCAGCACCATCCGGTCCGGGCCGGGCATCACGCGGCCCAGGGGGTGCTGGTGCGCCGGCGTGACGTACGCCGCCGCGACGCCGGCGAGGTCCGTGACCGGCCGGAGCGCGGGCAGGTCGCGCACCTCCCGCGCGCAGCCGCGCACGGTCTCGACCGCGGCGCGGTAGCCGGGGTCCTCGAGCGCGACGGGTCCCGGCGGCAGCACGGTCAGCAGGTGGCGCAGCCCGTCGGTGGTGCCGGAGGTGACCACGACCTCGTCGGCGTCGACGGGCACGCCGCGGGTGCGCGCGATCCGGTCGGCCAGCAGGGCCCGGAGCTCGGGCAGCCCGCGCGGGTCGTCGTACCCGCGCGGCGGTCGGGCCGTCGACACCTCCCGCCAGGCGCGGCGCCATCCGGCGGCGTGCCGCGGGTCGATCCACGGGGTGCCGGCGTCGAGACGGACCAGCGGTCGCTCCGCGGGCGCGCGGCGGGGGAGGGGCACGGCGTCCCGGGCCGCGCCGTCCGCGGCCACGAACGTGCCCGCGCCGCGGCGCGCCTCGAGCCAGCCCTCGGCGAGCAGCTGCTCGTAGGCCTGCTCGGCGACCGAGCGGCTGACGCCGAGCTCGGCGGCGAGGGCGCGGCTGCTCGGGAGCCGGTCGCCGCGGGCCAGCGTGCCGGCGACGACCAGGTCGCGGATGCGGCCGGAGAGCTGCACGCCCAGCGAGCCCGGTGCGGTGCGGTCCAGGACGACGGGAAGCGTGGACACCAGATTGGCCTGCCAGACTGGTCGGGGATTGGCCCGTGCGCACAGGCCACTTCTCCGACAGGCTACTCCCGTGACCACGACCGCGCCGCTCTCGCCCACTCCACGCACCACCGTCGGCCGCGGCCGCAACCGGATGGTCGACGACCGCGCCGAGCTACACGCCCTGCTGGCCGACGCGCTGGTCGCGCACCTGGGCGTCACCGTGTCGCGGGACGGCGTCGGCCATCCGCTGGTGCTGCCCACGGCGTACGGCGTCGACCTCGACGGTCCCGACGAGGGCGGGACGCTCTACCTGCACGGCTCGGTGGCCGCCGGCTGGCTGCGCGCGTCGGAGGACGCGACCGTCTGCGTGACGGTCACCGAGCTCGACGGGCTGGTGGCGGGCAGGTCGGCCTTCCACCACTCGATGAACTACCGGTCGGCCGTCGTGATCGGCACCGCCCGCCCGGTCGACGACCCCGGCGAGCGCCGGCGCGCCCTCGACCTGATCGTCGACCACATGATCCCCGGCCGGTCCGCCACGCTGCGCGCCTCGACCCGCAAGGAGCTCGCCGCCACGGCCGTGCTGGCCGTGCCGCTCCACGAGGCGTCGATGAAGGCCCGGTCCGGCGGACCGGTCGACGAGCCCTCGGACGTCGAGGCCGGCGTCTGGGGCGGGCACATCCCGCTGCGGCGGGTGGTCGGGGCGCCCGTGCCCGACAAGGACGCCGCGGGGCCGGTCCCGGCCGACGTCGTGCGCCGGGCGGCCGATCTCCAGGCTCCGGCGCCCCGGCTAGGGTTCGGCACATGACCCAGCGCACCTTTGTCATCCTCAAGCCCGACGCGGTCCGCCGCGGCCTGGTGGGGGAGATCCTCTCCCGCTACGAGGCCAAGGGGCTGTCCATCGTCGCGATGGAGCACCGCACGATCGACGGCGCGCTGGCCGACCAGCACTACGCCGAGCACGTGGAGCGCGACTTCTACCCGCCGCTGCGCGCGTTCGTGACCAGCGGACCGCTGGTGTCGCTGGTGCTCGAAGGCGACGAGGCGATCGAGGTCGTGCGTGCGCTCAACGGCGTCACCGACGGGCGCAAGGCCGCGCCCGGCACCGTCCGTGGCGACCACTCGCTGTCCAACCGCGAGAACCTCGTCCACGGCTCGGACTCCGCGGAGTCCGCCGCCCGCGAGATCGGGATCTGGTTCCCCAGCCTGGGCTGACCGCCACGAACTCTGGGCCGACCCGCCGGAAAGTTTCGGGCGGGTCGGGGAATCCGCAGGTCACCCAGCGTGTCCTGCCGATGAGGCGTGCCCGTCGTTCGTAGCCTGTTGTCACTCCTTCCCCACCAGCACCACCCGACACCCAGCGCCGGGGGTGCGAAAGCGACAGGGCGTCACATGGCGAACAGCTTCATCGGCCGCGACATGGCCGTGGACCTCGGCACCGCCAACACCCTCGTCTACGTGCGCGGCAAGGGGGTGCTCCTCGACGAGCCGAGCGTGGTCGCGCTCAACGACACCACCGGCGAGGTGCTGGCCGTCGGTCACGAGGCCAAGCGGATGATCGGGCGCACCCCCGACAACATCGCCGCGATCCGACCGCTCAAGGACGGCGTCATCGCCGACTTCGAGGCCACCGAGCAGATGCTGCGCTACTTCATCGCGCAGGTGCACCGGCGCCGCTACTTCGCGAAGCCCCGGATGGTCATCTGCGTGCCCAGCGGCGTCACCGCGGTCGAGCAGCGCGCCGTCAAGGAGGCCGGCTACCAGGCGGGCGCCCGCCGCGTCTACATCGTCGAGGAGCCGATGGCCGCCGCGATCGGCGCCGGCCTGCCCGTGCACCAGCCCACCGGCAACATGGTCGTCGACGTGGGCGGCGGCACCACCGAGGTCGCCGTGATCTCGCTCGGCGGCATCGTCACCAGCCTGTCGGTCCGGACCGCCGGCGACGACCTAGACCAGGCGATCGTCGCGTGGATGAAGAAGGAGCACGCGCTGATGCTCGGCGAGCGCACCGCCGAGGAGGTCAAGATGACGCTCGGCTCGGCGTTCCCGATGCTCGACGAGCCCGAGGCCGAGATCCGCGGCCGCGACATGGTCTCCGGCCTGCCCCGCACCGTCACCGTCTCGACCAGCGACGTGCGCCAGGCGCTCGAGGAGCCGCTGCACGCGATCGTGGACGCCGTCCGCACCACGCTCGACCAGACTCCGCCCGAGCTGGCCGGCGACATCATGGACCGCGGCATCGTGCTCACCGGTGGTGGCGCCCTGCTGCGCGGGCTCGACGAGCGGCTGCGCCACGAGACCGGCATGCCGGTCCACGTCGCCGAGGCCCCTCTCACCTCCGTCGCCCTGGGCGCGGGCAAGTGCGTGGAGGAGTTCGAGGCGCTCCAGCAGGTGCTGGTCGGCGACCGGAGGCGCGGCTGATGGCGCGCGACCGCCGGCCCTGGGGTCGCGATCCCGACCGCCGGCGCCAGAAGACCTCGGTGCTCGTCGCGCTCGTGCTCGCGAGCCTGACGCTGATCACGCTCGACTCCCGCACCTCGTCGCCGGTCGACCCGGCGCGCCGTGCGGTCGGGGAGGTGTTCGGGCCGATCGAGGTCGCCACGGCCAGCGCCATCCGGCCGTTCACGGCCGTGCCCGACTGGTTCCGCTCCCACGACGCGATGCAGCAGGACCTGCTCGACCTCCAGGCCGAGAACTCCGACCTCCGCTCGCAGCTGGCAACCGACGACTACAACCGCAACCGGCTCCAGGAGTACGACGGCCTCACCGCCGCCGCCCGCAGCATCGGCTACTCCCTGGTGCCCGCCCGGGTCGTCGGGCTGGGACCCTCGCAGTCGTTCTCGAGCACCGTCACGATCGACGCCGGCTCCGACGCCGGCATCCACCCCGACCTGACCGTCGTCAACAACGACGGGCTCGTCGGCCGGGTGCTGCGGGTGACCCGCACGACCGCCACGGTGCTGCTCGTCGTGGATCCCGACTCCGTCGTCGGCGGCCGGGTCGGCCGCAGCATGGACGTCGGCTTCGTGCACGGCCGCGGCGTGCTCGGCAGCGACGGTCGCCTCGACCTCGAGCTCGTCGACGACAGCGCCGTGCCGTCCAAGGGGGACACCGTCGTGACCTGGGGGAGCGAGGCCTCCGGGCCCTACGTCTCCGGTGTGCCGATCGGTCGCATCACCAGCGTCTACACCAGCGTGCGCGACAGCGCCCAGCGCGCCGTCGTCGACCCGTACGCCGACCTCGGCGCGCTCGACCTCGTCGGCGTCGTCGTCCCCAGCGGCACCGACAGCGACCGCGCCGTCATCGAGGCCGACGGGGGACTGAGGTGACCAGACGATGAACGCCGCTCGCGCCGCCATCGCCGCCGCCGCCGTCGCGGTCGCCCTGGCGCTCCAGGTCTCCTTCTTCCCCCACCTCGCCTGGGACGGCATCGTCCCCAACCTGGTGCTGCTCGTCGTCGTCGGCGCGGCCCTCGCCCGAGGTCCGCAGTTCGCGGCGGTGCTCGGTTTCGCGGCCGGCCTCGCGCTCGACCTCGCGCCGCCCGCCGACCACGTGGCCGGCCGGTGGGCGCTCGCACTGGTCGTCGTCGGGTACGTCGCCGGCCGCGTGCGCCGCGACGCCCGCCCGACCCCGGGCACGGTGCTCGCGACGGTCGCCGCGTCGTCGTTCGTCGGCACCTCGGTCTTCGCGCTCTCCGGGCTGCTGCTGCAGGACCCGGTGATGGGCATCCCCGAGCTGCTCGAGGTCGTGCTCGTCGGCGTGCTCTGGGACGTGCTGCTCACGCCGCTCGTGCTCCCGCCGGTGATGGCGATGTTCCGCCACCTCGAGCCCGACCGGACGCTCGCCTGATGGCGGCTCGTCAGTCGGCGCCGCGCACCGGCCGCCTGCGGCTGGTCGTGATCCAGGTCCTGGTCTTCTCCCTGTTCGCGACGCTGCTCGTGCGGCTCTACTACCTCCAGGTCGTGGGCGGCGACGAGTACCACGCCCGCGCGGCGTCGCAGTCGGTGCGCGAGATCGTCGTGCAGCCGCAGCGGGGCCTCATCGTCGACGACCAGGGCCGTCCGCTCGTCGCCAACCGCACGTCCTGGGTCGTCTCGATCGACCGCACCGTGCTCGGCAAGCTGACCCCACACCAGCAGGACCTGCTCGTCGAGCGGGTCTCGGACGTCGTCCACGTCCCGGCAGGGCGGATCCGGAGGTCGCTGGTCACCTGCGGCGAGGACGGTTCCGAGCCGGGCGTGTGCTGGAACGGCTCGCCGTACCAGCCCGTGCCCGTCGCCTCCGACGTGACCAAGACGGTGGCGCTGCGCGTGCTCGAGCAGCCCGAGGACTTCCCGGGCGTGCTCGCCGAGCAGCAGAGCGTGCGCGCCTACCCCCGGCCGTTCGGCATCAACCTCGCCCACGTGCTCGGCTACCTCAGCCCGATCACCGAGGACGAGCTCGACGCCGCGCGCGACGACGACGACCGGTCGGTCAACGGCGCCTCGGTCGTCGGCCGCGCCGGCATCGAGCAGGAGTACGACGAGTTCCTGCGCGGCATGCCCGGCTACCGCAGCGTCGCCGTCGACTCGATGGGTCGGGTCCTCGGCGACGACGGCGAGGTCGCCGGCACGCCGGGCGACACGCTGGTCACCAGCATCGACGCCAAGGTCCAGTCGGTCGTCGAGCAGCAGCTCGCGCAGACGATCCGGACCGCGCGGCAGACCTACGACCCCGTCACGCACAAGAACTACGTCGCCGACTCCGGTGCCGCGGTCGTC
Organism: Nocardioides sp. YIM 152315; assembly: GCF_029210375.1. Lineage (GTDB taxonomy): Bacteria > Actinomycetota > Actinomycetes > Propionibacteriales > Nocardioidaceae > Nocardioides. Next base: position 41,647 of record NZ_JARGER010000028.1, read on the forward strand.
ATGGAGGCCCGGACCGGGCGCCTCGTCGCGATGGCCAGCCAGCCGACCTACGACCCCGAGACCTGGGTCGGCGGGATCAGCAAGAAGCAGCTGGCGCGGCTCTACTCCGACGAGGCGGGCAACCCGCTGCTCGGCCGCGCCACCCAGGGCCAGTTCGCACCGGGCTCGACCTGGAAGCCGATCATGACGGTCGGGGCGCTCAACAACGGCTTCACCCCCGCCACCCGCTTGAACTGCTCCTCGGGCCTGCAGGTCGGCAACCGCTGGTTCAAGAACTACGAGTCCGCGTCGTACGGCATGATCGGCTTCGACCAGGCCCTCCAGCTCTCCTGCGACACCTTCTTCTACCGGGTCGGGCTGTCGTACTGGCAGCAGTACGGCACCGACCCGACGAACGTCGACGCCAAGGACCCGCTCGTCGAGGAGGCCAAGAACTTCGGCTTCGGATCGGAGACCGGCATCGACCTCCCGGGCGAGGCGAGTGGGCGGATCGCCGACCGGAAGTGGAAGCTCGAGTACTGGAAGTCCATGAAGGACTACTACTGCAAGATCGACGAGGACGGCTCGGGGAAGCAGGACTTCCTGCACGTCTTCGCCCACGAGTTCTGCCTCGAGGGCAACTACTACCGCGCCGGCGACGCCGTGAACTACTCGATCGGTCAGGGCGACACGATCGTCACGCCACTCCAGCTCGCCCGCGCGTACGCCGCGATCTCCAACGGTGGCACGCTCTACGAGCCGCGGATCGGCAAGGCGATCGTCAGCCCCGACGGCCGGCTGCAGAGGCTGATCAAGCCGAAGGTGCAGGGGAAGCTCGACGCCTCGAAGGAGAGCATCGACTACGTCAACCAGGCGCTGCTGGGCACGCCGAGGACCGGCACCCTGGCGTGGAAGTTCGGGGGGTTCCCGCTCGACAAGGTCCACATCCGTGGCAAGACCGGCTCCGCCGAGGTGCACGGCAAGCAGTCGACCTCGTGGATCGCGTCGTTCGACGAGAACTACGTCGTCATCATGATGGTCGCCCAGGCAGGCACCGGCTCGGGCACGTCGGGACCGGCCGTCCGCAAGATCTGGGAGAGGCTCTACGGCGTCGACGGCATGACCGTGAGCCCCGACCGTGCCGCGATCCCGGGCACCACGCCGCCGGGCGGGCTCCCCACGTTCACCCGGGACGGCACGATCCTGCCGCCCGCGCGGGAGGAGGACTGAGATGCGCCTGCCCCGGATCGACTGGGTGCTCCTCGTCGCCGTCCTGGCGCTGGTCACGCTGGGCACCCTGCTCGTCTGGTCGGCGACCAGTCAGCGGGAGGACCTGACCGGCGGCGACCCGTCGGCGTACCTGCGCAAGCAGCTGGTCAACATCGTCATCGGCGTCGTGCTGATGGCCGTCGTCGTCGCCACCGACCACCGGTGGGTGCGGATCGTCGCGCCACTCGTCTACGTGGCGTCGATCGCGGGCCTGGTGCTGGTGCTCACGATGGGTACCGCGGTCAACGGGTCGCGGTCGTGGCTCCAGCTCGGCGGGATGACGATCCAGCCATCGGAGTTCGCCAAGCTCGCCGTGGTGATCGGGATGGCACTGTGGGTGGCCGAGCGGGCCGACGCGCGGCGCGGGCGGTCGTCCCGGGGCAACGGCGGCATCGGCGACGTCGTCGGCATGCTGGCGATCGCGGGCCTGCCCGCGGCGCTGATCCTGCTGCAGCCCGACCTCGGCACGATGCTGGTCCTCGCGGCGACCGTGCTGGGAGTCGTCGCCGTCTCCGGGGCGCCGCGCCGCTGGCTCGCGCTGCTCGTGGCCGGTGGCGTCACGGCCGCGGTCGCCGCGGTCGCGGCGGGCTTCCTCAAGCAGTACCAGGTCGACCGCTTCCTGGCCTTCACCGATCCGAACCTCGACCCGCGCGGTGCGGGCTACAACGTCGAGCAGGCCCGGATCGCGATCGGCAGCGGCGGCCTCTTCGGCGAGGGCCTCTTCGACGGCTCGCAGACCCGGGCCGGCTTCGTCCCCGAGCAGCACACCGACTTCGTGTTCACGGTCGCGGGGGAGGAGCTCGGGCTGCTGGGCGCCGCGCTGCTGGTCGTCCTGCTGGGCCTGGTGATCTGGCGAGCGCTGGTCATCGCCGCTCGCACCGACGACCTGTTCGGGCGGCTCGCGGCCGCCGGGATCGCCTGCTGGTTCGCCTTCCAGGCCTTCCAGAACATCGGCATGTGCCTGGGCATCATGCCCGTCACGGGCGTCCCGCTGCCGTTCGTGTCGTACGGCGGCAGCTCGATGTTCGCGGGCATGCTCGCCGTCGGCCTGCTGCAGAACATCCACCTGCGCGCGCAGGCGGCGCCGGCCGCCCGGCTCGCGCCGCCGCGGGTGCTCGCCGTGCGGGGCGCCTCCTAGTGCCGCGACTGGTAACCCTTGCCCTGCGAGCGTCGTCCAGCGCGTGCTCTCGCAAGGCGCCGGAGCGAAGTCATACCGAACCGTCTTCCGAGCGACGGCAACGCAGCGAGAGTGCGTGATGGGCGGCGCGCAGCGGACGAAGGTTGCCGGTCGCGGTACTAGGGATTGATCGCCAGGAACACGAACGCCGCCAGCAGCGAGAGGTGCACGAAGCCCTGGAGCGCCTTCGAGCGGCCGGGAACGACGGTCAGGACCGCGACGATCACGGAGACCAGCAGCAGCACCATCTGCGTGGGCTCGAGACCGAGCACGAGCGGCCCCTCCAGCCAGATCGACGCCACCGCGATCACCGGGATCGTCAGGCCGATGCTGGCCATCGCGGAACCGTAGGCGAGGTTGAGGCTGATCTGCACGCGGTTGCGGGCGGCCGCCCGGGCCGCGGCGATCGACTCGGGCAGCAGCACGAGCAGGGCGATCACGACGCCGACGAAGGAGTGCGGGAAGCCGACCGCGTCGACGGCGTCCTCGATCGGGTAGGACTCGACCTTCGCCAGCCCGACGACGGCGACGAGGCCGAGCAGCAGCAGGGCGAGGCTGGCCAGGGCGGCGCGGGTGCTCGGCGGATCGGCGTGGCCATCGTCGTCCTCGTCGCGGTGTCCCTCGGGGATCTCCTGTCCACGCCCTGCCTCCACCGGCAGGAAGAAGCCGCGGTGCTTGACCGTCTGGGTGATGACGAAGATGCCGTACAGACCCAACGACGCGACCGCGGCGAAGGCCAGCTGGGCCGAGGAGAACTCCGGGCCCGGCGAGCTGGTGGTGAAGCGCGGCAGCACCAGTGTCAGCGTCGCCAGCGCGACGACCGTGACCAGGGCCGAGCCCGCGCCCTCGGGGTTGAAGACCGCCATCCGGTACTTCAGGGCGCCGATCAGCAGCGACAGCCCGGCGATGCCGTTGAGCGTGATCATCACGGCGGCGAAGACGGTGTCGCGTGCCAGCGCGGAGGTGTTGCCGGTGCCGCCGACCATGAGGGTGACGATCAGCGCGACCTCGATGACGGTGACCGCGACCGCCAGCAGCAGCGACCCGAACGGCTCGCCGATCCGGTGTGCGACCACCTCGGCGTGATGCACGGCCGAGAGCACCGCGCCGATGAGGAAGATGCCGATCGCTAGCGCGGCCACGAGCCCCGGGTGGCGGCCCCACGAGAACGCGAGCACGACGAGCGCGATCGGCGGTGCGAGCGTCGTCCAGTGGAACCGGCTGGCCGGGCTCGCGCTCATGGGCGAAACCCTACGGGTCCCCTCGACTCACCCACGTCGGGTGAACCCGGGCGAGACCGGCTCGCCTACGGTGCTGCGCGTGACGGGTACGCCGGAGCGCGCGCTGCCGGGCCGCCTCGACCTGCTGCGCCAGACTCCGGCGGCGATCGTCGTGGGGGTCGGATGCGGCCTGACGCTGCTGGGGCTCTCCCTGCTCGCCGAGCTGCTCCAGGACTTGGTCTGGGACGACCTCTCCGGCGCGCTCGGCGTGGATCCCGACACGTGGTGGTGGATCGTCGCGGTGCTCACCGCGACCGGCCTGCTGGTCGGGCTCGTGGTGAGGTTCGCTCCCGGACACGCCGGCCCCGATCCCGCCACGGCCGAGCTGATCTCGTCGCCGCTCCCGGCGTCCGCCCTGCCCGGCGTCGCCGCCGCGCTCGTGCTCATGCTCGCCGGTGGCGTCAGCCTGGGGCCGGAGAACCCGATCATGCTCGTCAACGGCTCGCTCACGGTGCTGATCGGCCTGAAGCTGCTCCCGCGCGTCGCCCCACCCGAGTGGTTGTCGTGGAGCGTCGCGGGGACGATCGGCGCGATGTTCGGCACGCCCGTGGCCGCCGCGCTGATGCTCACCGAGGCCCAGCCGGGCGACCCGCGGATCCCGCTGTGGAACCGGCTCTTCGCGCCGCTGGTGTCCGCCGCGTCGGGGTCGGCGACGATGCTGCTGCTCTCCGACATGGACATGCACCTCGACGTCCCGGGCTACGAGGGATTCCACCTCGGCGACGTCGCCTGGGCCGTGGCGGTCGCGTTGCTGACGGCCCTGCTCGGGCTGGCCGCGTCGTACCTCATCACGCCGCTGCACCGGCTCTTCCAGCGGATCACGAACCCGGTGCTCGCGCTCACCGTCGGCGGGTTCGTGCTCGGCTGGCTCGGGGTGCTCGGCGGCCGCGAGACCCTGTTCAAGGGTCTCGACGAGATGAAGTCGGTGACCGACCACGTCGCCGACTACTCGAACGGCGAGCTGGCGCTGATGGTCGTGGTGAAGCTGGCGGCCCTGCTGGTGGCCGCCGCCTCCAGCTTCCGCGGCGGCCGGATCTTCCCGGCGGTCTTCGTCGGGGTCGTCGCCGGGTGGACGGTCACCGGCGTCTTCGACAGCGCGCCGCCCGCCGTGGTGGTCGCTGCCGGAGCGCTCGGCATCACGATCGCCGCGACCCGCAGCGGCTGGCTCTCGCTCTTCCTCGCCGCCACGGTGGTGCCCGACGTCGACCTGCTGCCGATCCTGCTGATCGCGACCCTCGCGGTGTGGCTGCTGGTCGCCGGCCGCCACGAGCTGCGCGCCGACCCGCCGGTCCCGGCTACGGGCGCGCCGGATCCCGTTCGCTGATCCAGAAGCGGAAGAGCAGGTACGCCGACACCGCGTCCAGCAGGTGCCACGCGGCGTGGCCCTGCACGAGCGAGTGCGGGTCGCACCACCGCGACTTGGTGAGGCTCCAGACGGCGAACGCGACGAGGATCGTGCCGAGCGCGGCCGCGCCCCAGCGCAGGTCCGTCCGCGTCGGCCGGGGACGCCGCCACAACTGCGCCTCGACCACCACCGCGGTGAGGAGCAGTGCCGCGAAGGCCAGGTTACCGGAGTACGTCACGACCGGGACCGCGCCGTCGTAGAGACCGACCAGCTCGCACGCCGCCACGAAGAGGCTGAAGAGCTGCCAGAAGAAGAGCCGGCCCTGCCCGACCCGTCGCATCAGCGCGTACGCCGCCGCGAACGACGCGACGAGGTACATGCTCACCATGTCGAGGTCGCCGCCCAGGTCCGACTGGGTCGCGTGCATCGCCGCGCTCGCCGGGCCGAGGAGCACCACCACGCACCCGTACGCCGTGGCCAGGCCGGCGTGGCGCGGCAGCACGTCGCCGAGCCGGTCGGGGCGCCCCGCCCGCCACGCGACCAGCAGGCCCGCGACGACGAACCCGAGGTTGGAGAAGGAGTTCGCGGGCTGCTTGACGAGCCCGTCGCGCGCCGCCTCGCAGAAGTTCGCGCCCCGCCCGACGTCGTCGCCGAGCCAGCCGTGGCGCACGGCCAGGACCAGCAGCCCCGTCGACACCACCGCCGTGGCCGCGGCGTACGCGAGCGGGCGAAACGAGCGGGACACGAGCCGCACCATAGACGTCGCCACGACGGGGCCGGCCCGGCCGGGGATCAGGAGCCGCCCGAGATCTTCTCGATCAGCGCCGTGGTGGAGATCGCCGGCGTACGGGGGAGGTAGACGACCTCGCAGATGTCCTCGAACTCGTCGAAGCGCCCGGCCCAGTCGTCGCCCATGACGAGCACGTCGGCCTCGAACTTGTGGATGTAGTCGCGCTTGAGCTCGAGGCTCTCCTCGACGAACACCTCGTCGACCGGCTTGAGCGCCGCCACGATCGCCAGTCGCTCGGCCTGGCTGAAGACCGGCTCGCGGCCCTTCTTGCGCAGGTTGAGCGCGTCGGCCGAGACACCGACCACGAGGCGGTCGCCGAGAGCGGCGGCACGCTCGATCACCCGCAGGTGTCCGACGTGGAAGACGTCGAACGTGCCGAAGGTGATGACGGTGCGAGGCATGCGGGCGATCCTCTCACCCCGGTGGGGGTTGGGACGAATAGGGGAGGATGGCGCACGTGAGCGCCACCCTCACCATGATCACGCCCGATCCCGACGCCGACGAGCGCCGTAGACAGGGCCTGCGCCGGATGCGCACGCTCGCCGTCGGCCTGCTCTGCTTCGCCGCCGTCGTGTACGTCGTGACGCTCAGCCTCGAGGGCGGCCAGGACGGCTTCTGGGGCTTCGTCAACGCCGGCGCCGAGGCGTCGATGGTCGGTGCGATCGCGGACTGGTTCGCGGTCACCGCGCTCTTCAAGCACCCCCTGGGCCTGCCGGTCCCGCACACCGCGCTGATCCCGCGTCGCAAGGACGAGCTGGGCCGGTCGCTCGAGGAGTTCGTCGGGGAGAACTTCCTCCAGGAGGCGATCATCCGCGACCGGGTCGCCGCGGCCGAGATCTCGCTGCGGGTGGGCCGCTGGCTCGTGGTGCCCGAGCACGCGAAGCGCGCCGCCGACGAGGTCGCCGAGGTCGCCGTGCTCGCGCTGGGGCGGATCCGCGACGAGCACGTCGAGGAGCTGGTCCGCGACGCGCTCGTGCCGCGCTTCCGCGAGGAGCCGATCGCGCCCGTGCTCGGCACCCTGCTCCAGGAGACGGTGCGCGACGACCTGCACCACAGCCTGGTCGACCTGGCGCTCGACGAGGTCCACCGGTGGCTGGTCGAGAACCCCGACACCGTCGCTGAGATCCTCGGTGAGCGCGCGCCCTGGTGGGCGCCGACGCGTCTCAACGAGGTCGTGATCTCCAGGCTCCACCGCGAGCTCGTCAGCTGGGTCGCCGACATCCGCGACGACCCCCGTCACCACGCCCGACTCGCACTCGACTCGATGCTCGGCCAGCTCGCCCACGACCTCCAGCACGATCCCGCGACCCAGGAGCGCACCGAGCGGCTCAAGGAGCGCCTGCTCGACCACCCCCAGCTGGTCGCCTCGGGCGTCTCGCTGTGGAACGCGCTGCGCCGCAGCCTCCAAGGCTCGCTGTCCGACCCCGACGGCGCCGTACGCCGCCGCCTGCTCGACGAGCTCACGGCGTTCGCCCGCCGCCTGGTCGGCGACGCCGGCCTCCGCGCGCGCCTCGACGGGCTCGCCGCCGACGCAGCGGTCTTCGCCGTCGACCGCTACGGCGCCGAGGTGACCGCCGTCATCACCCACACCGTCGAGCGCTGGGACGGTCGCGAGGCCGCGCGGCGGATCGAGCTGCACGTCGGCCGCGACCTGCAGTTCATCCGGATCAACGGCACCATCGTCGGCGGCCTCGTCGGCGTGCTGATCCACACGGTGTCGGTGCTGATCCGCTGAGGCGGCAAAAAGTTCGGGTCTGGTGACTCATGTGTGGGTGCTGGGCGTGGCCCGCGGGTCGCGTGCGGTGGTCGTTCGTGGCCGGGGCTGACGGGCTGACGGCCGGGCTGGCGGTGACTTTGGCTCGGTTCGCGGTGGGCGAAACCGAGCCGCACCCACCGCCGGGTCGCCCGGTCGGCGGGCGGCGGTGACTACGGCTCGGTCTGACCGTCGCGGAACGGAGCCAAACCCACCGCAGCCCGCCCACGGCCCGCAGCCCGGCCGGCGCGGGCGACCACCCGCCCGCCGTACCCGCCTCGCTGCCTGTCGGTCGCAGGCCCGGCGCACCCGCAGGGCACCGGCAACCACCGCGTGCGACCCGCGGCGATCGTCCGGACCCACGCACGGATCAGGAGAGCCGAAAGGTTCTGCAAGGTCCGCGTGGGAGCATGGTCCATGCCCGAGCCGTACGACGTCCCGATCCGCGACGACTCGATCCGGCTCGGCCAGTTCCTCAAGCTCGCGAACCTCGTCGAGAGCGGGGCCGAGGCGAAGCCGCTCGTCCAGGACGGCCAGGTCCGGGTGAACGGCGAGGTGGAGACGCGCCGCGGCCGACAGCTGGGGCCGGGCGACGTGGTGGCCGTCCGGGGCCAGGCCGCCCGGGTGGTCGACGCGGGGTCGTTCGAGGACGACCTGCCCTGGTGAGGCGTCGTCTCAGCCGACGTCCAGGAGGTCGACCACGAAGATCAGGGTCTCGCCCGGCTTGATGACGCCACCGGCGCCGCGGTCGCCGTACCCGAGGTGCGGCGGGATCACGAGCTGGCGGCGGCCGCCGACCTTCATGCCCTGCACGCCCTGGTCCCAGCCCGCGATCACCTGGCCGGCGCCGAGGCGGAACTGCAGCGGCGTGCCCCGGTTGTACGACGCGTCGAACTCCTCGCCCGTGGAGTGCGCGACGCCCACGTAGTGCACGGAGACGGTCGAGCCGGACGTCGCCTCGGGGCCCTCGCCCTCGGTGAGCTCGGTGACGACGAGGTCGGCGGGCGGGTCGAAGTCGGGGAAGTCGATCTCGGGCTTGTCCATGGCCTTCACCCTAGTGTGAGCCGTTCCCCGGGGTCGGCCGACCCGTTCTGCCCTCCCTCGGGGGGCGCGGCTGTCAGGATGTGCGGGTGCCCCTGCTCCCCGCGTCCGCCCGCGACCTCGACCGTGGGCTGGTCGCCGGCTTCGGCGTGCTGGCGGTCATGATCGCGCTGTCGATCGCGACGCCCGCCCAGCTGATCGGGATCTTCGCCGGCGCGGGCATCGTCGCCAGCCTGCTCACCACCGTCCGGAGGACGGCCGTCGTGGCCGTGGCCGCCCTCCTCGCGGCGTTCGTGTCGGCGGCCTGGCAGGACAACGCCGGCACGTTCGACTGGTTCGCGCGCATCCTGATGTGCGCGGTGCTGGGGCTGGTCGCCGTCCAGAACGCCGCGCTGCGCGCGCGCCGCGAGGACCGGCTGGAGCGGATGACGGTGATCGCCGAGACCGCGCAGCGCGCCGTGCTGCGGTCGATGCCGACCGCGATCGGGTCGGTCGGCCTCGCCGCGAGGTACGTCTCCGCCAACGCGGAGGCGCTCGTCGGCGGCGACCTCTACGAGGTCGCGGAGACGCCGTACGGCGTGCGCGTGATCGTCGGCGACGTCCGCGGCAAGGGGCTGGAGGCGGTGCAGACCGCGACGACCGTGCTCGGCGCCTTCCGCGCCGCGGCCTTCACCGAGGCCGACCCGGGTGCGCTCGCCATGCGCATCGACGAGACCATGAGCAGGATCCTCGGCGACGAGGAGTTCGTGACCGCGATCGTCGGGCAGTTCGAGGGCGACCGGGTGACGCTGGCCAACTGCGGCCACCACCCGCCGGTGCTCGTGCAGTCCGGCTCGGCGACGACCGTCGACACGGGTGAGCCGACGGTGCCGCTGGGCATGGGGTCGGTCCCGACGCTCAGCGAGCACCCGTGGCCGCGGGGCGCGCGGATGCTCTTCTACACCGACGGCCTCGTGGAGGCCCGCGACGACCGCGGCGAGTTCTTCTCGCTCGACGACTACGCCGCCGAGCTCGGCGACGGCACCGTCGAGGAGGCCCTCGACGGGCTGGTCGCCCACCTGCTCGCGTACGCCGGGCACGCGTTGCACGACGACATGGCGCTCGTCCTCGCCGAGTGTGAGGGACGCTGATCCAGAGCGGGTCCGTCAGGTCTGGTGCACGTAGCTGTCGAGCTGGTCGCGCTCGAACTCGAGCTGACCGATGCGGTGCTTGACCACGTCGCCGATGCTGATGATGCCGACCAGGCGTCCGTCCGTGACGACGGGCACGTGGCGGATCCGGCGGTCGGTCATGATCTTCATCAGGTCGTCGAGCACGGTCTCCTCGTCGCACGTCTCGACGACGTCGGTCATGATCGCGCCGACGGTGTTGTTGATGACCGTGCCGTCGTGGTGCAGGTGCCGCACGACGTCGCGCTCGCTCACGATGCCCTCGACCGTCGTGCCGTCGCTGCTGACGATCAGCGCTCCGACGTTGTGCTCGGCGAGGCTGGAGATCAACTCGCGTACGCCGGCGTCCGGTGAGATCGTCACGACCTCGCGACTGGACTTGGCCTGGAGGACGTCTGCGATCCGCATGGATCGACGGTACTCGCGCGTGCGGTCGCAGGGCCAGAGCCCGTCCAGGACCGCGGCCGTGCTCGCTAGTCGCGCGGGCGGTGCAGCCGCAGGTCCGAGACCGAGCCCGGCCCGGAGCGGGGGGAGTCGGGGTCGTCATCGTCGTCGGGGAGCGAGCCGAGGAAGGCCAGGGCCGCGTCGTGCAGGTGAGCGTTGGACGCGAGTGCGTTCCCGCCGAACGGGCCGTCGGTCCCGTCGAGCGAGGTGAACCGGCCGCCGGCCTCGCGCACGATCACGTCGAGCGCCGCCATGTCGTAGACCTCGAGCTCGGGCTCGGCGGCGATGTCGACGGCACCCTCCGCGATCAGCATGTAGGACCAGAAGTCGCCGTACGCCCGGGTGCGCCAGCACCGGCGCATCAGCGAGTGGAAGTCGTCGAGCCGGCCGCGCTCGTCCCAGCCCGAGAGCGAGGAGTAGGACAGCGAGGCATCCTCGAGGCGGCGTACGTCGGAGACCTGGCAGCGCGTGGCCTTGAGCAGCGAGCGGCCCGTCCAGGCGCCGTTGCCCGCCGACGCCCACCAGCGACGCTGCAGCAGCGGAGCCGAGACGACACCGAGCACGACCTCGTCGTCGACGGCGAGCGAGATGAGCGTCGCCCAGACGGGCACGCCGCGCACGAAGTTCTTGGTGCCGTCGATCGGGTCGATGATCCAGCGGCGCTGGCTGTGACCGGTCGAGCCCTGCTCCTCGCCGGTGATCGCGTCCCGGGAGCGGACGCGAGAGAGGGTGCGCCGGATGCTCTCCTCGACCGCCTGGTCGGCGTCGGTGACCGGCGTGAGGTCGGGCTTGCTCATCACGTGCAGGTCCAGCGACCGGAACCGGCTCTCGGTGATCGAGTCGGCGTCGTCGGCGAGGACGTGCGCCAGGCGCAGGTCGTCGGTGTAGTCGGTCGGCACGCCGTCAGCCTAGGGGTTGCGACTGAACGATCCGGGAAGATGCACCGTTAGGGAGGGCATGGAGATCAACGGCCTGCCGCTGCACCCGCTCGTCGTCCATGCCGCCGTGGTGTTCGGCCCGCTGGCCGCCGTGGCCGCTCTCGCCTACCTGGTGCCGCGCTGGCGCGGCCGGGTGCGCTGGCCGATGCTGGTCGCCGCGGTGATCGCGACCGGAGCGGTCGTGCTGGCCTACCTCTCGGGCAACGACCTGCTCGACAGCAAGCCCGAGCTGGAACAGATCCCGGCGCTGCAGACGCACCAGGACCGCGCCGGGATCCTGCTGTGGACGACGCTCGGGTTCGGCGTGGTGGCGATCGTCTCCGGCGGGTGGGGCCTGCGGTCCGGTGGCGTGCGGGTGCTGCTGGACGTGCTGCTCGCCGTGGCCGCCGTCGCGGTCCTGGTCATGGTCGTGCTCACGGGCGACGCCGGCTCCCGCGCCGTCTGGGGCTGACCTGCTCAGCCGCCGCCCGGTTTGCGCCACACCGACACGTGGCTCTCGCTGTCGCCGGTGAACGGGGCCCCGCGCCAGTCGGCCGTACGACGCTCGAGTTCGAGTCCGGAGAGCTGGGCCATCAGGTCGAGCTCGGCCGGCCAGACGTAGCGGTAGTTGTGCACGCCGTACGCGAACGTCCCGTCGGACTGCCGCGAGTAGTGGTGCGACGTGCCCTGCTGGGTCGCCAGGTCGTAGGTGTCGAAGCCGACGTGCTGCTCGCCGACGTGGAAGGGCACGGCCGTCTGCCCGGGTGGGAGCCTGCGCAGCGCGGGCACGCCGACCTCGACCACGAAGTGCCCGCCCGGCACCAGGTGGCGCGCGGCGTTGCGGAAGCACGCGACCTGCTCGCGCTGGGTCCGCAGGTTGCCGATGGTGTTCCAGACGAGGTAGACGAGCGAGAACTCTCCCGGCGCCGTGCTCGTCGCCATGTCGCCGACGACGACCGGGAGGTCCGGCCGCTTCCGGTGCAGCTCGTCGACCATCGGCTGCGACAGCTCGATCCCCGTCACCGCCACGCCGCGCTCGGCCAGCGGGATCGCGACCCGACCGGTCCCGATCGCCAGCTCCAGCGCCGGTCCGTCGCCGGAGAGCCCGGCCAGGAAGTCCACCGCCGGGTCGAGCACGCCCGGCTCGAACATGAACGCCGAGCTCTCGTCGTACGCCGCCGCCGTCTCCGCGTCCCAGTAGTCGCTGCTGGTCATGGGTCGAGCCTGTCGTGGCAGGCGGGGCAGGTGCCACCGGTTATCGGTGCGTCAGCCCGGGAGCTCCTCGGATCGGCGCGGGTAGCGGCGCCGGTCGGCGACGGTCCCGTCCTTGCGGCGGATGATGTGCTCGACGCCCCGGATCCTCGCCTCGACCCGCGCGACCTCCGAGGCCGCCTCGCGGGTGCGGTACTCCCCGGGCAGCGGCTCGTGCCCGCCGACCATCCGGTTGCGCCAGGTGTCGTCCACCCAGTACGTCTCGACGTCGCCACCCATCGCGTCCTCTCCCCTTCCAAGGATTCGGTACCGCGGTCGGCGGCGCCCAAACTCGCCAGTTCGGGTGAGTCCCCGGGCCGGCGCCGGGCTCAGTACGCCGGCTCGCTCCGTGCGGCGAGCAGCCGCCGGAACGACTCCACGCGCTCGGGGTCGGCCGCGCCGGTGCGCACCGCCTCGTCGAGGCCGCACTCCGGCTCGTCGGCACCGTGGGTGCAGCCCCGGGGGCAGTCCTCGGTCATCTCGTCGAGGTCGGGGAAGGCCTCGATCAGCCGCTCCGGCTCGACGTGGGCGAGCCCGAAGGACCGGATGCCGGGGGTGTCGACGATCCATCCGGTGCCCTCCGGCATCGCCAGCATGATCGCCGAGGTCGACGTGTGCCGGCCGCGCCCGGTGACCGCGTTGACGCGACCCACCTCGCGGCCCGCATCGGGGACCAGCGCGTTCACCAGGGTGGACTTGCCGACGCCGCTGTGGCCGACCAGCACGCTGATCCGGCCGCGCAGCCGGGCCTGCAGGTCCGACAGGTCGCCGCCACGCTGGGTGACGACCCACGGCACCCCCAGGGAGCGGTACGTCGCGAGCAGCGTCTCCGGGTCGGCGAGGTCGGCCTTGGTGAGGCACAGCAGCGGCTGCATCCGCGCGTCGTACGCCGCGACCAGGGCCCGGTCGATCAGCCGCGGTCGCGGCTCGGGGTCGGCGAGGGCGGTCACCACGACCAGCTGGTCGGCGTTGGCGACGATCACCCGCTCGACCGGGTCGTCGTCGTCGGCGGTGCGTCGCAGCACCGTGGTGCGCTCGGCGACCTCGACGATGCGCGCCAACGTGCCCTCGGTGCCCGAGGTGTCGCCGACCACCCGCACCCGGTCGCCGACGACGACGCCCTTGCGGCCGAGCGGGCGCGCCTTCATCGCGAGCACGGCCCGGTCCTCGACGAGCAGCGTGTACCGACCGCGGTCGACGGTGATGACCATGCCGTCGCGCGCGTCGTCGTACGACGGCCGCTCCTTGGTGCGCGGGCGGGTGTGTCGACGGGGGCGCTCGTAGTGCTCGACGTCCTGGTCGGAGTAGCGCCCGCTCATCTCGGTCGGGTCATCCCCGGATGAGGCCCGACCAGAAGCCGGCGAAGTCGGGGAAGGTCTTGCCGGTGGTGGCGACGTTCTCGACGAGCACGTCGTCCACCGCGGCGCCGATGATGACGGCGGCGTGCGCCATCCGGTGGTCGGCGTAGGTGTGGAAGACCCCGCCGTGCAGTGCCGTCGGCTCGATGGTCAGCCCGTCGGCGTGCTCGGTGACGTCGGCGCCGAGCGCGGTGAGCTCGGTGGCGAGCGCGGCGATCCGGTCGGTCTCGTGGCCCCGGATGTGCCCGATGCCGCGCAGGTGCGAGGGCGCCTCGGCCAGGGCGCACAGCGCGGCGACCGCCGGCGTGAGCTCGCCGACGTCGTGCAGGTCGATGTCGATGCCGAGCAGCGTGCCCGAGCCGGTGACCCGCAGGCCCTCGTCGGCGAGCTCGACCTCGCAGCCCATGGTCGTGAGGATCTCGCGCAGCGCGTCGCCGGCCTGCGTGGTCGACCGCGGCCAGTCGCGCACGGTCACCGAGCCCCCCGACACCGCCGCCAGCGCCAGGAAGGGCGCCGCGTTGGACAGGTCCGGCTCGATCACGGTGTCGACGGCACGGACCGGCCCGGGGGCGACCCGCCAGCGGTTGGCATCGCCGTTGTCGACCTCGACACCGTGCTCGCGCAGCATCGCGACCGTCATGTCGATGTGGGGGAGGGAGGGGACCTGCCCAGAATTCGAGCTGCGCCCGTCGTGGCGTACGTCGACCCCGGCGTCGTAGCGCGCGCCGGCCAGCAGCAGTGCGGAGATGAACTGCGACGACGCGGACGCGTCGACGACGACCGTCCCGCCGGGCACCGAGCCGGTGCCGCGGACCGCGAAGGGGAGCGCGTCACCGTCGACCTCGACCCCCAGCGACCGCAGCGCCGCGAGGACCTCGCCGACCGGCCGCTTGCGCATGTGCGGATCGCCGTCGAAGGAGATCCTGCCCGTCGACAGCCCGGCGACCGGCGGCACGAAGCGCATCACGGTGCCCGCGAGTCCGCAGTCGACCGTGGCGGCGGTGCCGAACGCTCCGGGGGTGACCGTCCAGTCGTCCGCGGAGGCGTCGACCGTCGAGCCGAGAGCCGTCAGCGCGTCCGCCATCAGCGTCGTGTCGCGGGAGCGGAGCGCCCGGCGTACGACGGACGGGCCGTCCGCGACCGCGGCCAGCAGCAGCGCCCGGTTCGTCAACGACTTGCTGCCGGGCAGCGTGACCACGGCGTCGACGGGGTGCGCCGCGCGTGGGGCGGGCCAGGGCTCGGCCCGGGCTTCGGCAGCGTCCGTCACGACCAGCAGCGTAGTGGGGTCAGTGCACCCGGGCGGCCGCGAGTCTCGCCTCGCGCCGGGCGTCGTGGGCGAGTCGGCCGGCCTCGCGCCGGGCGTCCTTCGCGGCGCGGCGGGCCCGCCAGGCGACGCCCGGTCGTCCCTCGGTGTCACCGCTGGCGATGATCAGCCCGCCGATCAGCGAGACGTTCTTGAAGAAGTGGAGCTTCTGCTGGGTGCGCTGCGCCGGGTCGTCAGCCTCCCAGAACCGGTGGCCGGCCGCCGTCGTCGGCACGAGCGAGGCGGCGAGCACCCCCGCCGACAGTCGCGGCGCGCGGCCGGTCGCGAGGGCGAGCCCGGCGGCGATCTGGACGCCGGCGTTGAGCTTCACGAGCGTCTCCGGGTCCTCGGGCACCGGGACCCCCGCCTTCTGCAGCAGGGGGACCAGGCGGGACGTCACGGGATCGGCCTTGGCGGCCGTGCCGGCGCTGTTCTTGAGGGCGGTCGCGGCGCCGACCACGAAGATCGACGCGAGCATCGGGCGGGCGATCATTCTGCTGACGGTCATGCCCTCCTGTTTACCCGGACCCCGGGAGCGGCACTCCCAGCGTCGTCTCCGAAATCACGGGTACGCCGCCGAGGCCGAGCTCCAGCCCGACCTCGGCTCCGTCGGCGCCGATCGACACGCTCGCCGACAGCCCGACCAGCGGAGGTCGCGTGGGGGCCGGCTCGGCGGTCGGGGGGCCGGCGGTGGGCCCGGTGGTCGGCCCGGTGGTCGGCCCGGTGGTCGGGACGGTGGTCGGGACGGTCGGCGGTGGCGCGCTCGGCTCGGGCTCGGGAGGCCGGCTCGGGTCGGGTGCGTCCGACGGCGCCGGGTCGTCGGACGGCTTCGGGTCCTCCGAGGGCGCGTCGGCGGGCCCGCCGGTGGGCTCTTCGGTGGGTGTGGCTGGCGCGGTCGGGTCGGGCTCGGTGCCGGGGACGCTCGGCGGCGCCTCGACGGCAGGCGCGTCGGAGACCGCGTCGGTCGGGCCGACGTCGGCCGCCCGCAGCCGCAGGGGCCGTGGGTCGCTCTCCAGCACCGACGGGGTGCTCGAGATGTCCGGAGGCTCGGCAGAGGGTGCCTCGGGCGGCTCCTGGTGCAGCGTGATCGCCGCCCCGGCGACCACCGCCGAGGCCGCCGCGCCGGCGACGGCCGCCGTCGGGCCGTGGGCGAGCACCAGGTCGCGGGCCCGCCCCAGCAGCATCGCGATCCCCGCGACGGCCCCACCGCCTCCGGTCGCGGCGTAGGCCGCCGCGGCACCGCCGAGCAGCAGCGGCGCGAGCACGGCGCGCAGGTTGGAGTTGACCTCGGTCAGCTCCAGGTAGAGGGCGGTGCACGGTCGGCACTGCTCGAGGTGCTGCTCGACCCGGGCGGCATCGCGGCGGGCCAGTCCGCCGCGGACGTAGGCACCGAGCTCGGCGCGCGTGCGCTCGCACGCGTCGTCGCTGACGTCGGCGGCGTGCATCGTGAGGTAGGCCTGGCGCAGCCCCTCGCGCGCCCGGTAGGCGAGCGCGGAGACGGCGTTCGGTGTCATGCCGAGCAGACGGGCGACCTCGGCCGGCTTCTGCCCCTCGACCTCGGTGTGCCAGAGCACCAGCTGCCAGCGCTCCGGCAGCGACGCGAAGGCGCGGGCCGCGGCCGCGCTCTCGAAGCCCTCGACCGCCGTGTCGCGGAACGGCACCCCGGGATCGAACGGCGTCAGGTCGTCGGTCGTGTGCAAGCGCGCCGTCGCGCGGATCCGGTCGACGTGGACGCGTCGGACGGCCGTCAGCAGGTAGGCCCGGAAGGCGAGATCGGGTCCGCCGCCGCGTTGCAGGACCCCGAGCACCTTCGCGAACGACTCCGAGACCAGGTCGTCGACGTCGGGCCCCGGCACCAGCTGGCGCGCCAGCCGTCGGGCGGAGTCGACGTGCCGGGCGAAGAGCTCGCCGTACGCCGCGACGTCGCCGGCGCGCACCGCCGAGATCAGCTCGGCGTCGCTGCGCCCGTCGAGTGTCGACACGGAGGGGCCCACACAGGACCAACGGACGTCCTCGCGAAAGGCGACGCCACGGTCCGAAAAAGAATTCGGAAGATGTGAGCGAGATCGCGTCATGGTGCTCCCGCGACCCCGTCACACCACCGGCAAGACCGGACCAGAGGGGGAGCCGACCGTGGATTGGATGGCGACGCGCAGGCGGAGCACGACCACGGCCGGTCCCGGAGCAGGGCAGGAGCTGACCAAGGAGCTGCGAGCGGCGCTGCCGCCGCGCTTCGAGGCGGTGGGGGAGGCCCTGGCTTCGGGATCGGGCTCGGTGGTCGCGTGCGAGGTGCTGGGGGGCATCCTCGCCCGCGACGGAGTCTCGCTGGCCGAGGCGCTGGACGACCTCGCCCGCACCTGGGAGCTGGTGCGCGGCGAGGCTCCGGCGCATCCCGAGTCGCGCGCCCTCGCCGTCGCCTGGGGCGAGGCCACGCTCGGCTACCTGCACGGGGTCTCGTGCGAGGACCCGCTCACGGGGCTCGCCAGCCTCGCCCATCTGCGTACGGTGATCGCCGACCTGCGGCGCGGCGGCCCCGTCCACGAGACCCACGCCCTGGTGGTCGTGACGGTCGAGACCGTCGAGGGCACCCGTCAGTACGGCGAGCCGCTCGCCCGCGCGATGGAGGACGCCCAGCTCGGGGCGACCGTCCGCGGTGTGTTCGCGGGTGTCGAGACCATCGGTCACCTCGCCCCGGGTCGGCTGGCCGTCCTCGCCCGGCGCGACGAGCTGCTGCTGCGCCGCTTCGACCTGCTGCTCCGGATGATCGACGCCGGCGACCCGCCGCGTCCGCGCGCCTGGATCGAGGGCCTGCCCGAGACCGACGACTCCGTGGTGGCGCTCCTCGACGAGCTCACCCGCACCTGAGCGCCGCAAGGGAATTTCGGACATAGCACGTTCTCGTCCACAAATCAACACCCATTACCCAATCGGGGCGACGCCAAGCGGCGAGGGTGAGCGGACCGTGGGTCGACGTCGGGTAGACGGCCCGGCAGTCATCCCCCAGGGAGGGAAAGTCATGCTCAAGAGAACCCTGGCCGCCGGTTTCGCGACGGTCATCGCCGCGACCGGGCTGGTCGTGGCCACGGACGTGGCCGCCAACGCTGACAACACGGCCATCAGCATCGAGAAGAACGCCTCGCGTTCCCCGTCCGGCATGATCATGAACGTCCGGGTGACCGTGGTCTGCCCCGACGAGACCACGGACGCCTTCGTGTCGGCCCAGGTCTCGCAGACCAACCCCGCCGGTGGCACCCAGACCGCCACCAGCGCGGTCATCTCGCTCGGTGCGTTCGAGTGCACCGGCGCCGAGGAGACCATCACGATCCCGGTCCGCCGCCCCACCGGTGGCTACGACTGGTCGGCGGGCCAGGCCGCGGTGCGCAACGTGGTCTTCAAGACCGAGGACCCCTCGGGTCACTACTTCGCCTTCCTGAAGGCCCGGACCGTCAACGTCAGCTGACCGTCTCGGGCGGCAGCGCTCGGGAGCTGCCGCCCGACCGGCTCGGTCGGAGGGAAGAGCCATGTTCAGGAAGTTCGTCTCCGGCGCGGCCGTGGTCGCGCTGACCGTCGCGGGCCTCGCCGCCGCTCACGGCGCCGCCGAGGCCGCCATCACCAAGGATCCCAGGATCGCGGTGCCGTCGGCCGCACGCCAGGGCGCCGTCTTCAAGGTGCTCGTCAACCCGCGCGCGCAGGAGGGATGGGTGAAGCTCCAGCGCCGCGCGCCGGGAGGGAAGTGGCGCAACGTCGCCGCCAAGAAGGTCGATGAGGACACCAGGATGACGTCGTTCAAGCGGCGCGAGGCGAAGGCGGGCAGGTACGCCTTCCGCGTCAAGATGGGCACGAAGATGTCCCGTGTCGACCGCATCAAGATCAAAGCGAAGGGCGCTGCCGGCGGCACCGGCGGTGGCAACGGCAAGGGCGGCGGTGGCAACGGCAAGGGCGGCGGCAAGGGTGGCGGCGGAGGAGGCGGCGGCGGCGGAAAGACGCCGGCCCCCGCGAAGCCCGAGCTCGTGATGAGCGTCAGCGCCAACAGCCTCGACGTGACCGTCGGGCAGCCCTACACGGTCGCCGCGGAGACGGTCCGGGGTGAGGATCCGCTGCCGGGTCGCACGGTCGTCATCCAGAAGCGCGTCGACGACGGACCGTGGACGGCGTTCGGCACCGTCACCACCAACAACAGGGGCGTGGTCACCCTCCCCGACTCGAGCGCCCAGCCGGGGATGATCTTCTACCGCGGCACGAGCGGCGACCTCACCGGCGAGACGATGGTGATGGTCTTCCAGAACTCGACACCGCCGACATCTGGAGCCGGGTTGACGGTCACCTCCAAGGCAGGTTGCGCGCCGGGCGCCTCCGCTGCGGGTGCCGACATCGTCCTGTCCCTCCCGAGCACGCCCGCCAGTCCGAGTCCGCCGACGCCGGCCTGCGACACGCATGCAGGCGACCACGTGGAGGTCGCCTGGGGTCTCCCGGGCACCTGCACCACGGTCCGATTCCAGAGCATGACGCTCGCCAGCGGGACGGCGACCATGTCGCTCCGCGTCGACGGCCAGCCGATGGACAGCTGGAACCTGTCGGCGGGTGGCGGCACCGGTCCGATCGAGATCAGCGGCGATCCGATGCAGCAGGTCACGGTCCGGATGACCGCGGGCGCGGGAGCAAGCGTCAGCGGCAGGCTCGTGCAGCCCAGCGCCTACTGCGCCTGACCCGCTGCGCTTCACCTCTCGGCGTCGGCTGGCCCCTCTAGAGTGGCCGCATGTGCGGCCGCTACGCGTCCAGCCGACGCCCCGAGGATCTCGTCGAGGAGTTCGACATCGTCGAGAGCCGCATCCAGGACGCACTGGAGGCCGACTACAACGTCGCGCCCACCAAGGAGGTCTACGCCGTCGTCGAGCGGCCGCCCCGGAGCTCGACCGGCTCCGAGGAGGGCGCGGAGCCGCCGCAGCGCCAGCTCCGCGTGGTCACCTGGGGGCTGGTGCCGTCGTGGGCGAAGGATCCCTCGATCGGCAATCGGATGATCAACGCCCGGATGGAGACGGTCGCCGAGAAGCCGGCGTACAAGCGGGCCTTCGCCAGGCGCCGCTGCCTGCTGCCGGCGGACGGCTACTTCGAGTGGTACCCGACGGAGGAGAGGACGAAGAGCGGCAAGCCTCGCAAGCAGCCCTTCTTCATCCGGCCGCAGGACCACGGCGTCCTGGCGATGGCCGGGCTCTACGAGATCTGGCGCGATCCCACGAGGGCCGACGACGATCCCGACCGTTTCCGGTGGACGTGCACGGTGATCACCACCGAGGCCGAGGACTCCGTCGGGCACATCCACGACCGGATGCCGCTCATGGTCGACCGGGCGCGCTGGAGCGCGTGGCTCGACCCGCGCGTCGAGGGACCCGACCTGCTCGACGTGCTCGAGCCGGCGGCGCCCGGGCGCCTGGAGGCCTACCCCGTGTCGGCGCTGGTGAGCAACGTGCGCAACAACGGCAGTGAGCTCATCGAGCCCCTGCCGCTGGAGCCCGGCGCCGCCGAGGTGCCGACGTGACGAGGCAGGAACGCCGTGTCGACACCCCCCACGGGGAGGGCCGGCTGGTCGTCGACCAGGCGCGCGGCCCCATCGCGACGCTGCTGCTGAGCCACGGAGCCGGCAACGGCATCGACACCCGCGACCTCACTGCGCTCGCCGAGCGGCTGCCGCGCAACGACGTCACCGTCGTGCGGTTCGAGCAGCCGTGGAGGGTCGCCGGTCGCCGGGTCGCCACCCCGCCCGCCACCCTCGACGCCGGGCTCGTCGCCGCCGCCAACCGCCTCCGCACGCGCACCCCGTTGGTGGTGGGCGGCCGCTCGGCGGGTGCCCGCTCGGCGGCCCGGTGCGCCACACGGCTGGCGGCGTCCGGCTGCCTCGCGCTCTCCTTCCCGCTGCACCCGCCCGGCAAGCCGGAGTCGTCCCGGCTCGACGAGCTGCGCGGTTCCCGA
This sequence comes from Nocardioides sp. YIM 152315, assembly GCF_029210375.1. Lineage (GTDB taxonomy): Bacteria > Actinomycetota > Actinomycetes > Propionibacteriales > Nocardioidaceae > Nocardioides. Next base: position 62,690 of record NZ_JARGER010000028.1, read on the forward strand.
GTGCCGACGCTGGTGATCCAGGGCGAGCGCGACGCCTTCGGCCGGCCGGAGGAGTTCCCCGGCGACACCGACCTCGCCGTCATCCCCGGCGCCGACCACGGCTTCAAGGTGCCGGCGCGGGGGGAGGTCACCGAGGCCGACGCGATGGAGATCATCGTGGAGTCCACGCTCGAGTGGATCGTGCGCGAGATCGCCGGGGCCCAGGCGCCCGCCTGAGACGCCGCCGCGGCCTCGCCGTACGGGGAATGACGCGCCGAGGGCGGGCGTTCCACCACCATGCTGGCAGTGCTCGATCGCCCCGCAGGGCTAGGCTGGGACGTGATGACCGACCCTGCAGAGACGACCCCCGAGGCCGTCGACCCCGTCGTGGACCCCGTCGTGGACCTGGCCACGGAGACCGAGGCGGAGCGCTCCGCGCGCTTCGAGAGGGAGGCGCTGCCCTTCCTCGACCAGCTCTACTCGGCCGCGATGCGGATGACCCGCAACCCGGCCGACGCCGAGGACCTGGTGCAGGAGACCTACGCCAAGGCGTACTCCTCCTTCCACCAGTTCAAGCCCGGCACCAACCTCAAGGCCTGGCTCTACCGCATCCTGACCAACACCTTCATCAACAACTACCGCAAGAAGCAGCGTCAGCCGCAGCAGTCGATGTCGGAGGACGTGGAGGACTGGCAGCTGCACCGGGCCGAGTCGCACTCGTCGACGGGCCTGCGGTCCGCGGAGACCGAGGCGCTCGAGCACCTGCCCGACTCCGAGGTGAAGAGCGCGCTGCAGCGACTTCCCGAGGAGTTCCGGCTCGCGGTCTACCTGGCCGACGTCGAGGGATTCGCCTACAAGGAGATCGCCGAGATCATGGACACCCCGATCGGCACCGTCATGTCCCGGCTGCACCGGGGCCGGCGACAGCTGCGCGACATGCTCTCCGACTATGTGCGTGACAACGACCTGATGACCGCCGGCCGCAAGGGGGGTGCGTCGTGAGCCACGAGCACTCCGGCCACGCGGCCCACGCGGGCGAGCCGACGCCCGGTGACTGCGCGGACTTCCTCGAGCGCATCGTCTACTTCATCGACAACGAGCTCGACGAGGCCGACTGCTCCGAGGTGCGGTTGCACCTCGACAGCTGCAACCCGTGCCTCGAGAAGTACGACCTCCAGCGGACGGTGAAGACCGTCGTCGCCCGTTCCTGCTCCGAGGTCGCTCCCGACGAGCTGCGCCAGCGCGTGCTGCTGCGGATCCGCGAGGTCCAGGTCCAGATCCGCGAGTCCTGATCCGCGAGTCCTGACCCGCGTCGACGCCCATCACGGCAAGAACCCCCGAACCGGACGGTTCGGGGGTTCTGGACTTCTGCGCTCAGGCGTTGGGGCGCTTGCCGTGGTTCGCGCCCTTCTTCTTGCGAGCGCGGCGCTTGCGGCCGGTCTTGCCCATGATTTCCTCCTGATCGGAACGTCGTTGACCCGAAGGCCATCGCCCATCCTCTCAAAGGTGCCGGCCGGAGAGAAATCGAGTGCCGCCCGGACTTCACGGGCACTTCCTGCTCTTCTGGGGTGTTGCAACGCCCGAGGAGAGCAGGAATACCCGGTGCACCGGGTATTCCGCAAGCCACTCACACCCGCGACATGAACCGCGCGGCATCGACGACCACCCGGGTGATCTCGCCGGTGCCGACCACCTTCCCGCCCACGTTGCGGGCGGCGACGGTGAAGCGGTGGAGCCGCCCGTCGACGTACGTCGGGGACGCGGTCACCTCGACCTCCTGGCCGACGGCGCTGGCGGCGAGGTGCTCGAGCTCGACGCGGGTGCCGACGCTCGTCGAGCCGTCGGGCAGGGTCGGCTCGAGGGCCGCGCAGGTGGTGGCCTCGCACCAGGCGAGGAGCCGCGGAGTGCCGAGCACCGGCAGGGTGCCCGAGCCGACCGCGCTCGCGGTGTCGGCGTCGGTGACGGCGAACAGCAGCGTGGCCTCCATCAGAGCTCCCTCCGGAAGGCGATCAGGTCCACACCCGGCAGCGGCGACCAGTCGCGCTCGGCAAGGCGCACGAAGCCGAGCCGGGAGTAGACGCGGTGCGCGGAGGTCATCTCGGCCAGGCTGGAGAGCACGACCGCGTGGGCGCCGAGCTCGCGGAACCGGTCCAGCACGAGCTGCATGAGCGACTCGCCGACGCCGCGACGCCGGGCCGACGGTGCGACCGCGAGCATCCGGAACTCGCCCTCGCCCGGCTCACCGATCTCGCGCCACGCCGAGCCCTCGGGAGCGATCGTGACGGTGCCGACGACCTCGCCGTCGAGCTCGGCGACCCAGAGCTCGGCCCCGCGGTCGCGGCTGGCGGCGTCGCGCAGCTTGACGATGTAGGGGTCGGCCGGACCGAGCGTGAACTCGGTGTAGGCGGCGACGGTCACCTCGCCGACCGCCTCGAGGTCGGCGGGACGGGCGCGCCGGACGGTGACATCGGGGGCGACGTCAGACACCGAAGCTGCTCCGGGGGTAGACGGCCTCGACGTCGGTGATCACGTTGAGCAGGTAGGGCACGCCGGACGCGAAGGCCCGGTCCAGCGCCGGGCCGAGCTGCCGCGGGTCGGTCACGGTCTCGCCGGCGCCACCGAGCGCGCGCACGACCTCGTCGTACGCCGTGCGCGGGGCGAGGTCGGCGATCACGTCGTAGCCGTAGAGCATCTGCATCGGCCCCTTCTCGAGGCCCCACGCGGAGTTGTTGCCCATCACCATGACGACCGGCAGGTCGTGGCGCACCAGCGTGTCGACGTCCATGAGCGAGAAGCCCGCCGCGCCGTCGCCCAGCAGCAGCACCACCTGCGCCGACGGCCGGGCGATCCGGGCCGCGATCGCGGCGCCGAGGCCCGCGCCGAGGCAGCCGTACGGGCCCGGGTCGAGCCACCCGCCGGGGCGCCGCGGCTCGACGTACTTGCCGGCGAAGCTGACGAAGTCGCCGCCGTCGCCGATCACGACCGCGTCGTCGGCGAGCCGGGGGAGCAGCTCGCCGTAGATGCGGGCCGGGTGGATGGGATCGGCCTCGGCCCCGAGCAGCTCCGCGTCGCGCGCGGTGGCGGCCGACACGGCGCCCTGGAGGTCGCCGACCCAGGTCGACCAGTCCGGCCGGCGCACGACCTGGTCCATCGCCGCGAGCAGCCCGTCGAGCACCGAGGTGAGGTCCCCGGAGACGGAGGCGGCCAGCTGGGCGTGGCCGGAGAGCTGCCCGGGGGAGTCGGCGACGTGCACGACCTGGGCGTCGCCGAACACGCCGTACCCCAGGCGGAAGTCGAGCGGCGTACCCACCACCACGACCAGGTCGGCGCCCTTGAGCGCCTGACCGCGGGCCTTGGTCGCCAGCAGCGGGTGGCCGCCGGGCACGACCCCGCGGCCCATCCCGTTGGTGATCGTCGGGACGCCCACGGCCTCGACGAAGCGCAGCGCGGCCTCCTCGGCGTGGTCGGCCCACACGTCGGTGCCGAGGATGAGCACCGGGCGGGCGGCGGAGGCGAGCAGCTCGGCCACCTCGGTGATCGCGTCGGGGTCGGGGTCGGTGCCGCGCAGGGGGGCCACCCGGGGCAGCGGCCCGGCCGCGCTGTTGAAGAGCTCGTCCATCGGGACGTCGACGAAGACCGGTCCGCGGTGTGGCGAGCCGGCGGTGGCGAACGCGTCGTGCATCCCGTCGAGCACGGCGCCCGCCGCGGGGATCGTGTGCGCCTTCTTCGAGACCGGCGCGAAGATCGGCGGCTGGTCGAGCTCCTGGAGTGCCCCGGTGCCCCAGCGGCCCTGGGGCGCCCGGCCGCCGACCACGACCATCGGCGACCCCGCGAACTGCGCCTGCGCGACCGCGCTCAGCCCGTTGGTCACGCCGGGACCGGCCGTCAGCACCGCGAGGCCCGGCACCCGGGTCAGCTTGCCGGTCGCTTCGGCGGCGAACGCGGCGGTCTGCTCGTGGCGTACGTCGAGCAGTCGCATCGGCCGCTCGGCCTTGACCGCCCCGTCGTACAGCGGGAACACGTGCGCGCCCGACAGCGTGAACATGGTCTCGACGCCGTGCGCGCGCGCCACCGCGACCGCGAGCTCGCCGGCGTGGCCGCTCAGGTCGGTGTCGGAGTCCGGGGGGACGTCGGTCGGGTTCACGTCGTCGGGCATGCCCGCAGGTTACTCACCCGTAGTGACGAGGTACCCGTGGTTGGTCGACTTCAGCGCGTCCACGACGACGAGGAGCAGGTCGGAGCGCAGCTGCGGCGGTCGGCTGCCCAGCGACAGCTGCAGGTAGAGGGCGCGCAGGAAGGCCTCGGCGTTGCCGCCGGCCAGGTAGGGGTCGCGGTCGTCGTACGTCGACCGCGTCCCCGCGCCGGCTGCGATCCGCGCCACCCAGGGTTCGAGCACCCGCAGCGGCACCACGTTGCGGCGCAGCACCGCCATCGTCGCGAACGCGAGGCGGTCGGGCTCGCCGTTGCTGAACAGCCGGTCCACCGGGAGCAGCAGCCGATCGGCGATGACGTCGAGCAGCACCGTGAGCTCGGGGGTCGCCAGGTGCGGCGACCGGGCCAGGATCGCGAGGGTGTCGGCGCCGTGGGAGACCGCGTGCGCCCAGCCGTTGCCGCGCACCCAGCCGCGCAGGTCGCGCTCGCGCAGCAGCCAGGTCGTGAGCCGGTCGCCCCACTCGAGGATCTTGCCGCCGGGCAGCAGCGGCCGCGTGTTGTCGCGGGCGATGCACTCGCCCAGGACGAGCGCCGAGAAGCTGCGCCGGAAGACCGTGTCGGTGCCGCGCTCGCCGAGCCCGACGAGCAGCCCCATTGCCATCCCGTCGCCGAGCCCGGAGAGCAGGTCGTCGTAGACGCCGCGCTCGACCCAGGTCGTCAGGGCGGGATAGGCGGTGCCGTCGCGCAGGGCCGGGTCGGGGTCGCCGAGCATCCGGGTCAGCTCGGCGGTGAGATCGTCGAGCGGACGATCCGACGGGACCGCCAGCCCCGTTGCATGCACGTTCCGCCAGTATGACCCGGACATAGGGGCGATCCTACGAAAGCCTGGCCGTTCGTCCAGAGGCGGTCCACTCCCGTGTGGCGGCGGGGCACCCGGAACGCCCTACCCTTGCGATCGTGCCGTCCCTGAGCGACCTCGTGCGCAGCCACACCGATCTGGACGCCGAGGACGTGGCGTGGCTCCAGCTGCTGATGGCGGACTGGCAGATCATCGCCGACCTGTCCTTCGCGGACCTGGTGCTGTGGCTCCCGGACCGGGAGGGCAAGGGCTTTTGGGCGGGGGGCCAGATGCGGCCGACGACCGGGCCGACGGCGTACGTCGACGACGTGATCGGCACGTTCGTGCCGGTCGGCCGGCGACCGCTGATCGACGCGGCGTACGGCCAGGGTCGGCTGGTCCGCGAGGGCGACCCGGAGTGGCGCGACGACGTGCCGGTGCGGGTGGAGACGATCCCGGTGCGGCGCGCCGGCCGGATCATCGCGGTGGTCGCCCGCAACACCAACCTGCTCGGCGTGCGCACGCCGAGCCGCCTCGAGCTGTCCTACCTGCAGACCGCCGCCGACCTGACCCAGATGATCGCCCACGGCTACTTCCCGGCCACGGGGCAGCGCAGCGACCATGCGGACACCCCGCGCGTCGGAGACGGCTTCCTGCGCGTCGACGCGGCCGGTCGGGTCGCCTACGCGAGCCCGAACGCCCTGTCGGTCTTCCGTCGTCTCGGGCTCTCCGGCGACCTCGCCGGGCTGTCGCTCGCCGAGACCACGCGCGACCTGGTGCCCCCGCGCCGCAGGCCCGACGAGGAGACCCTGAGCGCGGCGCTCGGCGGCCGGGCGCACCGCGACACGGAGATCGGCACCGACGAGGTCGCGCTGATCGTGCGCTCGATCCCCCTGCGTCCGCAGGGCGACCACATCGGCGCCCTCGTGCTGGTCCGCGACGTCACCGACCTGCGCCGTCGCGACCGCGAGCTGGTCACCAAGGACGCGACGATCCGCGAGATCCACCACCGGGTGAAGAACAACCTCCAGACCGTCGCCGCGCTGCTGCGGCTCCAGGCGCGCCGGATGGACAACGAGTCGGCGCGGCTGGCCCTGGAGGAGGCGGTACGCCGGGTCGGGTCGATCGCCATCGTCCACGAGATCCTCAGCCAGGCGGTGGAGGAGCGGGTCGACTTCGACGACGTCGTGGACCCCCTCGGCCGGATGGTCACCGAGGTGAGCGCGGTCGGGGGCCGGGTGCGCGTGCGGCGGTCGGGATCGTTCGGCGAGCTGCCCTCAGAAGCCGCGACCGCGCTCGCGATGGTGGTCACCGAGCTGCTCCAGAACGCCGTCGAGCACGGCTACGACCCGGCCGACGCCGGCCTGACCGGCGAGATCGTGCTGTCGGCGCGGCGCCTGGTCGGACGGCTCCACGTCACCGTCGACGACGACGGCTTCGGGCTCCCGGGCGACTTCGACCTCGACGGCTCCAGCAGCCTGGGCCTCTCGATCGTCCGCACGCTGGTGGAGTCCGAGCTGGGCGGCCAGCTCGAGCTCGGACCGGCGCCCGGCGGTCGTGGCACGCGGGCGGCGCTCGACGTACCTCTCGAATAGCTGGCTCAGGCGGTGCGCACCCGGGCGCGAGCGTTGCGACGCTTGAGCGCGCGCCGCTCGTCCTCGCTGAGACCGCCCCACACCCCGTGGTCCTGCCCGGCCTCGAGCGCCCACGCGAGGCACTGCTCGCGCACCTCGCAGCGACGGCACACCTGCTTGGCCTCCTCGATCTGGAGGATGGCCGGACCGGTGTTGCCGATCGGGAAGAACAGCTCCGGATCCTCGTCGAGGCACGCGGAACGGTGGCGCCAATCCATGGCTGGGCGATCCCTCTTTCTTCAACGAACAGGTGGGCAAGCCGGTGGGTGATCCCGGACTGCCGGTGCGCAATGGGCACGACGAAACACGCGCAAGTTCACGCGTTCTTCACCAAGACTGGCAATCTTTTTACCGTTAAACAACCCCCTGACATGGTCTTGTCCGTCACAGGGGTCGCGCGCGTGTCGAGCCGGCCCGCGGCCTCTTCTAGGCTGCACCGGTGAGCCTACGTCCCCCCGCCAACACGCCGGCCCCGCTGATCGTGGCCGTCTCCCTGGTCGCCGTCGAGGCGCTGCTGCTGCTCGGGTACGCCGTGCTCGAGCTGGTCAGCCTCGACGCGGACCGCGCGGAGGTGGCGCTCACAACCACGGTGTTCTTCGCGCTGTACGGCGGGGGTCTGCTCTGCTGCGCGTGGGCCCTCTCCCGGCTCAGCTCCTGGGCACGCAGCCCGGTCGTCCTGGCCCAGCTGATCCAGCTCGGGGTCGCCTGGAGCTTCTGGGGCGGCGAGACCACCGCGGTGGCCGTCGCCGTCGCGGCGGTCGCGGTGATCGTGCTGGTCGGCGTGTTCCACCCGGCGAGCCTGGCCGCGCTGGCGGCCGAGGAGGAGCCGGGCGGGTAGCCGGGCTTGGGGTGGGCCAGGAGTGGGCCAGGAGTGGGCCAGGAGTGGGCCAGGAGTGGGCTAGGAGGACTCCTCGTCCAGCGAGGTGCGCAGCTGCTCGAGCGTCCGGTTGAGCAGCCGGGACACGTGCATCTGCGAGACGCCGATCTCCTCGGCGATCTGTGACTGCGTCATGTTCTTGAAGAACCGCAGCAGCAGGATCTTCTTCTCGCGGGGCGCGAGACGGTCCAGCAGCGGCTTGATGGACTCGCGGATCTCCACGTGTTCGAGGCCCTCGTCGTCCACGCCGATCGCGTCGAGCATGGTGGCGGCGCCGTCGTCGCCGTCGTCGCTGGCGTCGAGCGACAGCGTGGAGTAGGCGTTGCTCGACTCGATGCCCTCGACGATCTCCTCGACCGTGCAGCCGATCGTCTCGGCAAGCTCGCGCGGCGTCGGGGAGCGGCCCAGCGACTGGGTGAGCTCGGCGCTCGCCGTACCGATCTGCATCCGCAGCTCCTGCAGCCGCCGCGGCACCCGGATCGCCCACCCCTTGTCGCGGAAGTAGCGCTTGATCTCGCCGATGATCGTCGGCGTGGCGTACGTGGAGAACTCGACGCCCCGGTCGGAGTCGAAGCGGTCGATCGACTTGATCAGCCCGATCGTGCCGACCTGCACCAGGTCCTCGAGTGGCTCGCCACGGTTGCGGAAGCGCCGGGCGCAGTGCTCGACCAGCGGGAGGTGGAGGTGCACGAGGGACTCGCGCGCCGACTCCCGGCTGGCGGCGGAGCCCTCGTCGTCACCGAAGACGGCGAACAGCGCCGCGCTGCGCTGACGGGTCAGCTCGACGCCCGTGGGTCCGTCGGTCGTCCCGTCGTCGTCGAGCGAGATCGCCATGTCAGAGACCGGGCTCCTGGTGGGAGGACACCATCGTGAGCGTCACGGTGAAGATGTCGTCGTCGGAGTCGGCGGAGGCGGTGGTGGCGAGGGTGGTGAGCACCTGCCACGCGAAGCTGTCGGTGTCGGGCTCGACGGCGCCGTCGACGCTGGCCGACACCTCCACGGCCAGCTCGCCCGGGGACTGGTAGAAGCGGCACACGAGGTCCGTGCCCGGCGCCGCCTCGCCCAGGACCATCGCGCTCGCCTCGCCGATCGCGATGCGCAGGTCCTCGATGTCGTCGATCGGGAAGTCCAGACGGGCGGCCAGGCCGGCGGTCGTGGTGCGCAGCACGGAGGCGTACGCCCGGTCCGCCGGCAGCCGGAGCTCGACGTCGGCTCGGCGCACCCCTTCCGTCGCGGTCGGGCCGGTGGTCGCGCCGATCGATGCCATGTGTCGTCCTTGGGGCTGGGTCGTCAGGCCGGGGGACCCGGCCCTGCGCAATGTAGCGGGACCGGCCCCTGCGGGTTGTCGTACCCGCGGGACCGGTCCCGTTAACCGCTGGTCTGATCCGCCTGCCGTCCGGTGGTCCGTCGCGACGCCGGGTGGCCGGAGACCGCGCACCGACGGCGGTCCCAGCACCCAGGGCGATCCGGGGGCGTGCGCTCCAGGGAGTGCGCTCCAGGGAGTGACCTCCAGGGAGTGACCTCCATGGGGTGTGCCCTGAGAGCGGGAAGCCTTCGCTTCGACGCCGTCCTTGGTTGCGGTGGACGGTCGCTACTTCGCTTCGCTCAGTAGCGCTTGAGACTCGAAGGCCTTCGCTTCGCTCAGGCCTTCTTCGTCTCCCAGAAGATCTCGGCGATCTCGTCGATCTTGGCGAGCAGCTGGTCGGCCACGTCGGCGTCGAAGACGGCCTTGGTGCCGCCGCCTCCACCGGCCAGCTTGGTCGCCTCGTTGAAGAGGGTGTGCAACTGGGGGTACTTCTCGAAGTGCGGCGGCTTGAAGTAGTCGGTCCACAGCACCCAGAGGTGGTGCTTGACCAGCTCGGAGCGCTGCTCCTTGATGAGGATCGCCCGAGAGCGGAAGTCGGGGTCGTCGTTGTCGGCGACCTTGGCGATGATGGCCTTGACCGACTCGGCCTCGATGCGCGCCTGCGCCGGGTCGTAGACGCCGCAGGGAAGGTCGCAGTGGGCGGAAACCTCGAGGGTGGGTGCGAACAGTCGCGCGAACATGCGGGTCCTCTCGTCTTCGGTTGTCCTCGGTGCCACCGGTGATTTCACGGAGGCGTTTGGCTGCGACACTACTCCGCGTGCCGCAGCACGAACGAGGTACCCGGTCCACGCCGGGAGACACCCGCCGGTGGGGCCTCGCCGTCGTGCGGGGCGACTCGATGCTGCCGACGCTGCGGGCGGGCGACCGGCTGCTCGTCTCCTACCGTCGCGGTCCCCGGGTGGGCGACGTCGTGGTCGCCAGGTTCGCGGACGGGACCGTCGCCGTGAAGCGCGCCGCCGAGCGTCGTACGACGCGGGCGGGCGCCCCGGGATGGTGGCTGCTCAGCGACAACGCGGGGGCGGGCGTCGACTCGCGCCACCGTGGCGTCGTGGCCGACGGCGACGTGAGGGCGGTCACCGTTGCCCGGATCTGGCCGCGGCCTCGTCTCCTCGCCCGCGCCCCTGTGCGAGACTGACGACGAGGGAGATCCCCCGCGGTCCGAGACCATCCGCGCACACCCCGCGCGTCGAACCGGACCCCCTTCGTTGCACGCCCCTCGTCTGGAAAGCCAGGTCTCGCGATGACCCTCGACCGCTCCCACCCGCACGCCGGCGACCCCGTCTTCGACCTGCACGTAGGCGGGAAGATGGAGGTGCGGTCGACCGTCGCGCTCGGGGGCGCCGACGACCTGTCGCTGGCGTACACGCCCGGCGTCGCGCGCGTCTGCGAGGCGATCGCGGAGGACCCGGCGATGACCCAGCACTACACGTGGGTGCCCAACACCGTCGCGGTCGTCACCGACGGCACCGCCGTCCTCGGCCTCGGTGACATCGGGCCGTCCGCCGCGATGCCCGTGATGGAGGGCAAGGCGGTGCTCTTCAAGCAGTTCGGGAACGTCGACGGCGTCCCCATCTGCCTGGACACCACCGACACCGAGGAGATCATCGAGACCGTCGTGCGCCTCGCGCCGAGCTTCGGCGGGATCAACCTCGAGGACATCTCCGCGCCGCGGTGCTTCGAGATCGAGGCGCGGCTCAAGGACCGGCTCGACATCCCGGTCTTCCACGACGACCAGCACGGCACGGCGGTGGTCGCCCTGGCCGCGCTGCAGAACGCGCTGCGCCTGACCGGCCGCGCCGCCGAGACCACCCGCGTGGTGATCTCCGGGGCCGGAGCGGCTGGCGTCGCGATCGCGGAGATCCTCCTCGAGGCCGGCATCACCGACATCGCGGTCACCGACCGCAAGGGTGTGGTGCACTCCGGGCGCCACGACCTCACGCCGGTCAAGCGCGCGCTGGCCGAGATGACTGCGGACAAGACGGGGCGCACTGGCAGCCTCGCCGACGTGCTCGACGGCGCCGACGTCTACCTCGGCGTCTCGGGCGGCACGGTGCCCGAGGAGGACGTCGCGCGGATGGCACCCGACGCGATCATCTTCGCGATGGCCAACCCGAACCCCGAGGTGCACCCCGAGGTCGCCCACCGGCACGCCCGCGTGGTCGCGACGGGTCGCTCGGACTTCCCGAACCAGATCAACAACGTCCTGGCCTTCCCCGGCATCTTCCGGGGTGCGTTCGACGTGCACGCCACCGCGATCACCGAGGGCATGAAGCTCGCCGCGGCGCAGGCGCTGGCCGACCTGGTGGGCGACGACCTGACCGAGGACCTCGTCGTCCCCTCGCCGTTCGACCCGCGGGTCGGGCCCGCGGTCGCGGCCGCTGTGGCCGATGCCGCACGCCGGGACGGTGTGGCGCGACTGCGGTGACTGTGGTTTCGAGACAGGACTTCGTCCTTCCTCAACCACCGTTCGTCGGTGGTTGAGGAGGGCGTTCTGCGCCCGTCTCGAAACCACCGGTAGGTTCGAGGAATGCTCGCCGTCTACGCCGACCGGTTCTCCAAGGACGACCCGCTCTCCGCCCTGCAGGTGGGGGAGCGGCCCGACCCCGACGTACCGGACGGGTGGACGACGGTCACCGTCAAGGCGGCGTCGCTCAACCACCACGACCTGTTCTCACTGCGGGGGGTCGGGCTGCGCGAGGAGTCGCTGCCGATGATCCTCGGCTGCGACGCGGCCGGCCACGACGAGGACGGCAACGAGGTCGTCGTCCACGCGGTGATCAGCGACCCCTCGTGGACCGGCGACGAGACCTTCGACCCGAGGCGCTCGCTGCTCTCGGAGCGCCACCAGGGCACGTTCGCCGAGAAGGTCGCTGTGCCGCGCCGCAACGTGGTGCCGAAGCCGTCGTCGCTCTCCTTCGAGGAGGCCGCCTGCCTGCCGACCGCGTGGCTCACCGCGTACCGGATGCTCTTCTCGCGCGGCCAGCTGCGGGCGGGCGAGACCGTGCTCGTCCAGGGTGCGGGCGGCGGCGTGGCCACGGCCGCGATCGTGCTCGGCCGGGCCGCGGGCCTGCGGGTGCTGGTCACCAGCCGCGACGAGGCCAAGCGGAGGCGGGCGCTCGAGCTCGGAGCGCACGACGCGTTCGAGTCGGGGGAGCGGCTGCCGGTCAAGGTCGACGCCGTCATCGAGACCGTCGGCCGCGCGACCTGGTCGCACTCGATCCGCTCCCTGCGGCCGGGCGGCCGGATCGTCACCTCCGGCACGACGTCCGGCCCGAACCTCGACGACGCCGAGCTCACCCGGATCTTCTTCCTCCAGCTGAGCGTCATCGGCTCCACGATGGGCACCCGCGACGAGCTCGCGGGCCTGGTGGCCATGCTCGACGCCACCGGCGCCCGGCCGCTGATCGACCGCACGCTGCCGCTGACCGACGCCCGGGACGGCTTCGCCGCGATGCTCGAGGGCGAGCAGTTCGGCAAGATCGTCTTCACGCGCTGATGACGACCCACCTCGTCACCGGGGCCGGCTCCGGCATCGGGGCGGCCGTCGCGCGCACCCTGCTCGACCGCGGCGACGACGTCGTGCTGGTCGCGCGTTCCGACTCGCGTGCCGAGGAGCTGCGGGCGACGTACGACGGCGCCGAGGTGCTCGTCGCCGACCTGGCGTTCCCCGAGTCGGTCGAGTCGCTGACGCCGCCGGGCTCGCTCGACTCGGTGGTGCACGCCGCCGGCGTCGTCGAGCTCGGCCCGGTCTCGACCCTGTCGATCGAGCACTGGGCGGCGCAGCTGCGGGTCAACGTCGTCGCACCCGCCGCGCTCACCCGGGTCGCCCTGCCCGCGCTCCGGTCGGCGCGCGGCACGGTCGTCTTCGTGAACTCCAGCGCCGGCCTGGTCGCCCACCCCGGGTGGTCGGCCTACGCGGCCTCGAAGCACGGGCTGCGCGCCCTCGCCGACTCGCTGCGCTCGGAGGAGGCGGCGCACGGCGTCCGCGTCTCGACGGTCTACCCCGGCCGCACCGCCACCCCGATGCAGCAGAAGGTGCACGCCCAGGAGGGCAAGGAGTACGACGCCGGCGACTGGATCCGCCCCCAGACCGTCGCCGACGCGATCGTGCGCGTGGTCGACCTGCCCCGCGACGCGACGATCACCGACGTGACCGTGCGGCCGGCGGGCTGAGCCGGCTCTCTGCAGCCGGCATGGTCTAGACCGATCCGGGCCTCTGGTCCAACTCGCCTCGCCCGGAGCGAACGCTCTCTACCCTCGCCATCAGTGCACACACCGGGAGGGACGATGGGACGACAGCGCATCATGGTGGCGGTCGCGGCCACGGCATTGACGATGTTCGGGCTGGCGGGCTGCGGCCAGAGTGACCGGATCGCCGCGGCTCCGGTTGGTGCCGTCGCCACGGAGAGCCCGAGTGCGCAGCCAGATCCGGGCGTCGAGGTCGTCGTCACGCACGAGCGCGTCCGGAAGGCGATCAAGATTCCCTTCCGGACCGTGCACCGCAAGGCGCCTTCCCTCAAGAAGGGCGTCACGAAGGTGGCTCGCCAGGGCCGGCCCGGGCTGCGGGTCAAGGTGTTCCGGCTGACGCTCGAGGACGGGCTGCGGGTCGACCGCAGGCTCGTGAACAACGTCGTCAAGCGCAAGCCGGTCACTAGGCTGGTTCTCCACGGGACCAAGGCACCGCAGCCGACGAAGCGGTGCGATCCGAACTACAGCGGGTGCGTCCCGATCGCGTCCGACGTCGACTGTGCGGGAGGCAGCGGCAACGGACCGGCCTATGCCCAGGGTCCGGTGCGCGTGATCGGCAACGACATCTACGACCTGGACGCCGACGGCGACGGGTGGGGTTGCGACTGACCTCGACGTCTCAGTCGTCGAGGAGTCGCACGAGCTTCTGAGGCGCGCAGTCGCGGTAGGACTCGGTCACCAGCTCGGCGACCTCGGTCCAGTCGGTGTCGTCGTCGAGCACCATGCCGACGACCGTGGGCGACCACGGTGGTTGGTAGAACGGCGGGCCGGCGTGGGTGAGGGCGAGCAGCTCGTCGCCGACCGCGCGGAAGGTGAGCACGGTGCGGATCGAGTGGTCGCCCGTGATGTCACGGTAGGCCGACTCGTAGCCGGGCTGCGCGACCATCACGTGCGCGAAGGTCTTCGACCGGATCCGCCACCGGATGCCGGTCCACGCCTCCTCCTCGCGGACCTCCGGGAGCCGCCGGGTGATCGCGCCGATCCGGCGTACGACCTCGACCTCGGGCTCGATGCGTCTCGGCACGGTGCGCGTCAGCCGAAGGACATCCGGAAGTCGGCCTGGCGGAACGACGCGAGCTGTCGCGCGTCGCGCAGCCAGGCCAGGGGGCCGTCGGCGGCGAAGTCCCAGCGACCACGGCAGGGGAGCGCCTTCGACGAACCCCGGAGCGTCGCGGTGCGCTCCTCGCCGTCGGTGTCGTCGATGCCCGGCTGCCAGGTCATCCCCTTGAAGGGGATCCGCACCATCGCCCGGCTCACGTCGGTGAAGGACGCGCTCGCGATGGGCCGCCGCTCCACCGACGTGGACCACGCGGTCGACGACAGCGGACCGCGGCGCCTGGTGTCGAGGTCGAAGTCGCACAGCCCCTTCGGGATCGCCCACAGCTCGCGACCCCCGGCCACCGACGCGGGCGAGTCCACCCAGATGTCGGTGATGGAGACGCACCGACCGTGCCGCTCCGTCGGCACCAGGCGGGCGACGAGGAGCTCGGAGTAGGTGAGGGGGCTGCCCGGCTCGTACGAGACGAACGCCGCGCCGTACACGCCGGCGGGCCGCAGCCCGTCGACCGGCGTCGCGAGCCTGAGGATCGACAGCCACAGCTGGCCGACCATGTGCCACGGCGCCGCGGGATAGGACACCTCGGCGTCCCGGGACGCCACCCACTCGATGGTCATGCGGGCATCCTGCCGCACCCGGCGTGCTGGCGAAAGTGTCAGTCAACTGACAGAATGCCTTCGTGCAGACTCAGCGGATCACGACGCGGGCCACGGCGTCGGAGCCCCGGTTCGCGGAGTACCCGCGGCCCGGCCGGCCGGACGCCCCGAACGTGCTGATGATCGTCCTCGACGACGTCGGGTTCGCCCAGCTCGGGTGCTTCGGCTCCGGCATCGCGACCCCCCACATCGACCGCCTGGCCGCGCAGGGCCTGCGCTACAACCGCTTCCACGTGACCTCGGTCTGCTCCGCGACCCGCGCGGCGCTGCTGACCGGACGCAACCACCACGCGGTCGGCATGGGCGTCACCCAGGAGGCCGCGCTCGGCTTCCCGGGCTACACGGGGCGGATCCCGCGCTCGGCAGCGACCCTGGCCCGGGTGCTCCGGGACCACGGCTACAACACGCTCGCGGTGGGCAAGTGGCACCTCGCGCCCAAGAACGAGTACTCCGCCGCCGGGCCGTTCGACCGCTGGCCGCTGGGCCAGGGGTTCGAGCGCTACTACGGATTCCTGGGCGCCGAGACCAGCCAGTGGGCGCCGGAGCTGGTCCGCGACAACACCCACATCGACCCGCCGTACACGCCGGAGGAGGGCTACCACCTCACCGAGGACCTGGTCGACCAGGCGATCCGGATGGTGCAGGACCAGCAGCAGGCGGAGGCACGCAAGCCGTTCTTCCTCTACTTCGCACCCGGCGCCGCGCACGCCCCGCACCAGGTGGCGCAGGAGTGGGTCGAGCCCTACCGCGGACAGTTCGACGACGGCTGGGAGGCGTGGCGGCGGCGGGCCTTCGACCGACAGGTCGCGGAGGGCATCATCCCGGCCGACACCGAGCTGCCCGAGCGACCGCCGTGGATCCCCGAGTGGGACGGGCTCCCGGCCGACCAGCGCCGGCTGTTCGCCCGCTACATGGAGGTCTTCGCGGGCTTCGTCACGCACACCGACCACCATCTCGGCCGGCTCCTCGACCACCTGGAGCAGCGTGGCATCGCTGACGACACGATGGTGATGGTGCTCTCCGACAACGGCGCCAGCGCCGAGGGCGGCCCGGCCGGCACGCTCAACGAGGCCGCGGGCTGGCTCGGCATGGCCGAGGACGTCGGGGAGTCCATCGCGCGCATCGACGAGATCGGCGGCCACGACGCCTACAACCACTACCCCTTCGGCTGGGCCTGGGCGGGCAACGCGCCGCTGCGGCTCTGGAAGCGCTACGCCTGGCTGGGCGGGGTGCGCACGCCGCTCGTCATCCGCTGGGGCGACCGCCTGAGCGGCCTCGGCGGCGTACGCCCGCAGTTCTGCCACGCGGTCGACCTCTACGCGACCGTGCTGGACGCGGCCGGCATCGGCGTGCCCGAGACCGTGGACGGCGTCACCCAGCAACCGGTCGAGGGCGCCTCGCTGCTGCCGAGCTTCGCGGCGGCGCAGGCCCCCGAGCACCGGCAGGTGCAGTACTTCGAGATGTTCGGCTCCCGCGGCATCTACGACGACGGCTGGATGGCGGTGACCGACCACGTCGCCAACCAGTTCGACGAGCGCGCCCACCTGACCGGCAGCTTCGACCACGACACCGACCGCTGGTCGCTCTTCCACGTCGCCGAGGACTTCTCGCAGGCCCGCGACCTCGCGGACCGGCACCCCGAGAAGGTGCGCCGGATGGAGGCGCTGTGGTGGGCCGAGGCGGGTCGCAACCAGGTGCTGCCGCTCTTCGAGTTCCCGGGCTCCATGGCCCACATGCACCCGGGCGAGTTCCCGCCACCGACCATGGGGACCTACGCACCCGGCGGTGGACCGATCCAGGAGAGCCAGCTGCCGGCGCTGATGGGCGGCTTCGAGCTCACGGCGTACGTCGAGGTGCCGGCTGGCGGCACCGAGGGCGTCATCACGGCGGTCGGCGACCGCCACGGCGGCTGGGCGACGTACCTCCTCGGCGGCCGGCTCGTCGCCACCTTCGCCCTGCTCGACCGGTCCACCCGGCTCGCCGCGCCCGACCCGGTGCCGGCGGGGGAGCACGTGCTGTCGGTGCGGTACGAGCCCGGCCGCGAGGCACGGCTGGTGCTGGCCGTCGACGGGTCGGACGTCGCTGACGCTCCGCTGCCCGGCCTGCTGTTCTTCCCCAACCTCGGCTCGTCGGGCGCGGGCATGCTGGTGGGCCGCGACCGCGGGCTCGCGGTGAGCCCCGACTACCGCCCGCCCTTCGCCTTCAACGGCGCGCTGCGGCGGGTCGAGCTGCGCAGCGGGCGGCCGGGGGCCGGGCCGGCGCGGAGCGCCGAGCTGCGGGTGGCGCTGGCCGGTGACTGAGCAGGCGACGGGTCGCCGCGAGGCCCGCAAGGCGAGCACCCGCCGGGCGCTCGAGGACGCCGCGCTGCGGCGCTTCGCCGACGAGGGGTACGACGACACGTCGGTCGACGCGATCGCCGCCGACGCCGGTGTGTCCAGCCGCACCTTCTTCCGCTACTTCGCCACCAAGGACGAGGTGCTCGACATGGGCCGCGCGGAGCGGCAGGCCGAGCTGCGCGGCCGGATCCGCGAGCTGGCGACGACCGACCTCGGCCCGCTCGACGTCGTACGCACGGCTGTCGTCGAGCTCGCCCGGGGCTTCGAGTCCGACCGTGAGCGCGTCCTGCTGCGCCAGCGCGCGGCTGCCACCTCGCCACTCCTGCGGGGCAGGCTCTACGACACGTTCCACTCGTGGGAGCACGTCGTGGCGCGCGAGCTCGGCGACGACGTCTCCGCCCGCACGCTCGCGGCCGTCGGCTTCGCCGTGTTCCGCGCCTCCACCGCGACCTGGGTCGACGACGGCGGGTCGCTGCCGGAGATCGTGGAGCAGGGCTTCCGATCCCTCGCGTGAGGACTTCTCGGGCAGAACCCGCACTCCTCGGGTGTTGCAACGGCCGAGAAGTGCGGGAGTACCCGGTGAACCGGGTATTCCGCCCCCGCGACGCCCGGCGTCAGTCCTCCGGGTCGTCCAGCCGGGCCAGCCAGGTCGCGAACCGCTCGACGGCGGTCTCGAACTCGGGGTGGGTGTCGGTGAACTCCTGGAGTCGCTCGGCGAGCCACGCCAGGGTGACCTCGTCGTCGCCCCGGCGCTTCTCGAGCTCCTCGATGCCTCGGTCGGTGAAGTACATCAGGAGAACGCGCGGGCCACGAGGTCCTTCTGCTCCTCGCCGTGACGCTTGATCGTGCCGACGGCGGGAGAGGACGACTCGGGGCGCGAGACCAGCTCGACCCGCGCGTCGACGTGCGGCCACACAGTGAGCGCGTAGTGCGGCCACGCGCCCATGTTCTGCGGCTCGTCCTGGACCCAGCGCACGGTCCGCAGGTGCGGGTACCGGGCGATCTCGTCGCGGATCTCGGCCTCGGGGCGCGGGTAGAGCTGCTCGACCCGCGCGATCGCGAAGCGCTCGCCGTCCTCCCGCTTGGCCCGCTCGACCATGAGGTCCCAGGTCACCCGGCCCGAGCAGAGCAGCAGGGTGTCGACCTTCTCGGCGTCGGCGGCGGCGTCGGAGATGAACGGCCGGAACGCGCCCTCGGTGAAGTCCTCCGGGCGGGACGCCGCCTCCTTGCGCTTGAGCATCGACTTCGGCGTGAAGACGATCATCGGCTTGTGCTCCTCGCCGAGCGAGTGCTGGCGCAGCAGGTGGAAGTACGACGCGGGCGTCGACGGCTGCGCGACCACGAACGCCTCGTCGGCGGCCATCGTCAGGAACCGCTCGATCCGGGCGGAGGAGTGGTCGGCACCCTGGCCCTCGTAGCCGTGCGGCAGCAGCAGCACGACGCCGGACTGCTGGCGCCACTTGCTCTCGCCGGACGAGATGAACTCGTCGATCACGGTCTGCGCGCCGTTGACGAAGTCGCCGAACTGCGCCTCCCAGAGGACGAGCGCCTCCGGACGCGCCACGGAGTAGCCGTACTCGAACCCGAGCGCGGCGTACTCCGAGAGCAGCGAGTCGTAGACGTAGAACTTCGCCTGCTCCTCGGTCAGGTTGGCCAGCGGCGTCCACTCGTCGGCGTTCTGCCGGTCGATGATCGTCGCGAACCGCGAGACGAAGGTGCCGCGACGCGAGTCCTGGCCGGCCAGGCGCACGGGCCGCCCCTCCATGAGGAGCGAGCCGAAGGCGAGGATCTCGCCGGTGCCCCAGTCGATCGGGCCCTCGGCGATCGCGGCGGCGCGGCGCTGGAGCTGCGGCATCACCTTCGGGTGGACCGTGAAGCCCTCCGGCGGGGTGACGTAGGCGTCCGAGATCCGCTTCATCACGTCCATGGTCACGACGGTGCGCGTCTCGCCGATCGGCTTGTCCGGGTAGTCGGGCACCGTCGTCCACTCCGAGGGCTGGCTGCTGGCCTCGCGCACCTCGGTGAAGACCCGCTCGAGCTGCTGCTGGTAGTCGCGCAGGACCTGCTCGGCCTCCTCGATCGTGATGTCGCCACGACCGATGAGGGACTCCGTGTAGAGCTTGCGCACCGAGCGCTTCTGCTCGATCAGGTCGTACATCAGGGGCTGCGTGTACGACGGGTCGTCGCCCTCGTTGTGACCGCGTCGGCGGTAGCAGACCAGGTCGATGACGACGTCCTTGTTGAACGCCTGGCGGTACTCGAAGGCCAGCCGCGCGACCCGGATGCAGGCCTCGGGGTCGTCGCCGTTGACGTGGAAGATCGGCGCCTGCACCATGCGCGCCACGTCGGTGCAGTAGAGCGACGAGCGCGACGAGCCCGGCGAGGTGGTGAACCCGACCTGGTTGTTGACGACCACGTGGATCGTGCCGCCGGTGCGGTAGCCGCGCAGCTGGGACAGGTTCAGGGTCTCGGCGACGACGCCCTGGCCGGCGAACGCCGCGTCGCCGTGCACCAGCAGGGGAAGCACCGGGTACGCCGCCCCCTGGTCGAGCACGTCCTGCTTGGCGCGGGCGATGCCCTCCAGGACCGGGTCGACGGCCTCGAGGTGGGAGGGGTTCGCGGCGACGGAGACCTTGATCTCGGCACCCGAGCCGGCGGTGAACGCGCCCTCGGCACCGAGGTGGTACTTCACGTCGCCGGAGCCCTGGACGGTGCGCGGGTCGATGTTGCCCTCGAACTCGCGGAAGATCTGGCTGTACTTCTTGCCGACGATGTTGGCGAGCACGTTGAGACGGCCGCGGTGGGCCATGCCCATCGTGACCTCGTCGAGGCCGGCCTCGGCGGCCGCCTCGCAGATCTCGTCGATGACCGGGATCGTGGTCTCGCCGCCCTCGAGGGAGAAGCGCTTCTGGCCGACGAACTTGGTCTGCAGGAAGGTCTCGAACGCCTCGGCCTGGTTGAGCTTGAGCAGGATCCGCAGCTGCTCCTCGCGGGGCGGCTTGGTGTGGGGCTGCTCGACGCGCTCCTGGATCCACCGGCGCTGCTCGGGGTCCATGATGTGCATGTACTCGATGCCGGTGGTGCGGCAGTAGGAGTCGCGCAGGATGCCGAGGATGTCGCGCAGCCTCATGAAGCGCCGGCCCTCGCCGCCGAACGAGCCGGTCGCGAACTCGCGGTCGAGGTCCCACAGGGTCAGCCCGTGCGACTCCACCTCGAGGTCGGGGTGGGTGCGCTGGCGGTACTCCAGCGGGTCGGTGTCGGCCATCATGTGGCCGCGGACCCGGTAGGCGTGGATCAGCTCGAGGATGCGCGCCTGCTTTGAGATCTCGTCGTCGTGCGAGGTCGCGATGTCAGCGTTCCAGCGGATCGGCTGGTAGGGGATCCGCAGCGACCGGAAGATCTCGTCGAAGAAGTCGTCTCCGCCGAGCAGCAGCTCGTGGAGCCGCTTGAGGAACTCGCCTGACTGCGCGCCCTGGATGACCCGGTGGTCGTACGTCGAGGTCAGCGTCATGACCTTGCTGATGCCGTTGCGGGCGATCGCGTCGGCCGACGCGCCCTGCCACTCGGCGGGGTACTCCATCGCGCCCACGCCGAGGATCGCGCCCTGGCCCTTCATCAGGCGCGGCACCGAGTGGACCGTGCCGATGCCGCCCGGGTTGGTCAGCGAGATCGTGGTGCCCTGGAAGTCCTCGAGCGTCAGCTTGTTGTCGCGGGTCTTGCGGACGATCTCCTCGTACGCCGTCCAGAACGCCGCGAAGTCCATCGTCTCGGCGGCCTTGATGCTCGGCACGAGCAGCTGCCGGCTGCCGTCGGACTTCCTGACGTCGATCGCCAGGCCGAGGTTGATGTGGGCGGGGGTGATCAGGTTGGGCTTGCCGTCGACCACGTCGTAGCCGGCGTTCATCTCCGGCATCGCCTTCAGCGCCTGGACCAGGGCGTAGCCGATCAGGTGGGTGAAGGAGACCTTGCCGCCGCGGGCGCGGGCGAGGTGGTTGTTGATGACCGTGCGGTTGTCCCACAGCAGCTTCACGGGCACCGAGCGCACCGAGGTGGCGGTCGGGACCGACAGGGAGACGTCCATGTTCTGGGCCGTGCGGGCCGGCGCGCCGCGGAGCACGGTGTAGGTCGGCTCGTCCTTCGCGGGGGCCGGAGCGGCCGGCCGGGACTCCTTCGGCACCGGGCTCGTGGTGCCCTTCGCCGGCTCGGCGGCCTTCGACTCCGGGCGCGGCTTCGCGACGGGGGCGGGGGTCGGCGTCGGGTCCGGCTTGTGCTCCTGCGCCGGAGCGGACTGCCGGGCGGGCTTCGCGGCCGGCGTTGGCGACGCCGTCGACTTGCTCTCGGGGGCGGTCTGCGTCGTACCGTTGGCGGCGCCGGCTCCGGCCTCGGTGCTGGCGGACTGGGTGCCGTTGGACTGGAAGTACTTCTTCCAGGTCGGATCGACGCTGTCCGGGTCCCGTTGGTACTGCTCGTACATCTCCTCGACGAGCCACTCGTTGGCGCCGAAGTCGGCAGACGCGAGCTCGGACTGACTACCTGGGGACTGCGGCACGGGTTGATTCGCCTCTTCCGGTACGTGCGCGGGGGAGTGTCAGACGTCAAGGCTAGACCCCCGCCCCAGCAAATGCAGACTGCCCGCAGGGCAATTCGGCGTGGTGTGCCGAGGGCCACAAGGTGACGTTGCAGACTTCGTCCGGATCGGCAGAGACGGATCCAATTCCCGGGGAGAGCTTCGGAGCATGAGTCAGAGAGTCCGACGCAGGTCAGGTGCGGTCGCGGCGACGGTCGGGACCGCGCTCGCGGCGACCCTCGCGCTGGCGGGTTGCAGCGGTGGCGACGATGATCCCGCCGGTGCGCCGGACGGGGCGACGACCGCCTCGACGGGGGCCGACGACGCGCCCGCCGTCGAGACACAGGTGTCCTTCGGCGAGGTGACCGGCAAGCTGGGCGGTGCCCGCCGGGACCGGCTGTCCGCCGACGTCCAGGCCGTCGTCGACGGCTGGCTCGACGCGGCGTACGTCGGCGGCGACTACCCGCGCACCGACTTCGACCAGGCGTGGCCGGGCTTCACGTCCGGCGCCCGGGCCGAGGCGAAGCGCGACGCCGGCCTGATGAGCAACCGCGACCTCGGTGCCGACATCGACGGGGTCGAGCCGGTCGGCCGGGCGGTGCGCATCGACGTCCTCGCCGTGAAGCGGAAGCCGGTCGGCGTGACCGCGCACGTGATCCTCAAGTTCGACACCACCGGCGCGACCTCCGAGCGGGTCAAGGTCGCCGGGCGGCTCTACCTCACGAAGGGCGGCCAGGGCTGGCAGGTCTTCGGCTACGACGTCACGAAGGAGGCGATCTAGATGAGGGCCCGGTTCCCCCGCGTGCTCCGCGTCGTCGCGATCGGCGCGGTGCTCGCCGTCGCCGGCCTGGTGATCCCCGACTCGGCGGTGAAGAGCACCGAGGTCGAGCTGGTGAAGGTGCAGCGCGCCGACGGCGTCGACCTCACCCCCGACGTGGTCTGGATCCTGGCCGTGGGCTCCGACGCCCGGCCGGGCGAGGACATGACCCGGACCCGCGGCGACGCCCTCCAGCTGGTCGGGATGAACACCAAGACCGGTGCGGCCACCGCCATCGGCATCCCGCGGGACTCCTGGGTGTCGATCCCGGGCTACGGGTCGAGCCGCATCAACGCCGCGCTCGCGTACGGCGGGCCGCAGCTGCTCGGCCAGACCGTCGGCGACCTCGTCGGCGTCCAGCCGGACTACGTCTTCGTGACCCGCTTCCCGTTCTTCGAGGACATGGTCAACGACATCGGCGGCATCGAGGTGTCCAACCCGCGGTGGTTCTTCGACGAGAACCTCAACCGCAAGGGCTTCAAGAAGGGCCGCATCCACCTCAACGGGTACGCCGCGATGGCGTTCTCGCGCAGCCGGCACCAGCTGATCGGCGGCGACTTCGACCGGTCCGCCAACCAGCAGCGGGTGCTGCGCGGCATCCAGGGGAAGATCCGCGCCCGTGCGGCCGTCCCCGGCTTCATCGAGCGCGGTGTGCTCTCCGTGATGGCCCACATGCACACCGACCTGTCCCCGGCCGAGCTCTTCCGGCTCGCCCAGGCGGCCGCGCAGGTGGTGCCCGCGAAGATCACCAACTGCGTGGTCCAGGGCGGCATCGGCAACGTCGGGGGCGCCAGCGTCGTGATCCCGAACGTCGACCAGGCACGCCGCTACGGCGACGCGGCCCGCCAGGACGCGACCATCGAGCGGTGCTGACCCGGGTCGCCGCGGCTGCCGCGGGCGTGCTCCTGCTCGCGGCGTGCACGGTGACCGGCGGCGAGACCGCGCCGGCGGGCGATCCCGCGCCGGCCGGGGCGATCCGGCCGGCCGAGGCGACACGGGCGCTCGACCGGCTCGACGTCGTGCCGCGCTCCGCCGCCGGCCCGGCGTACGACCGCGACGCCTTCGGCACTGCATGGGCGGACACCGACGGCAACGGCTGCAACCAGCGCGACGACGTGCTCCTGCGCGACGCGCTGCCCGGCACCGTCACGGTCGCGACGCAGGGGGCCTGCGACCACGACGTGCTCGCCGGCTCCTGGCCGGACCCCTACACCGGCCGCACCCTGACCTTCGACGACCTCAAGGCGCCGGCGCAGGCGCAGGCGATCCAGATCGACCACGTCGTCCCGCTCGCCGAGGCCTGGCGCTCCGGCGCCGCGTCGTGGTCGGAGCGACGCCGCGAGGCCTACGCCAACGACCTCGCAGTGCTGCTCGCGGTCGACGGGCCGACGAACGCCGCCAAGTCCGACGACGACCCCGCGGCCTGGCGCCCGCGCCGCTCCTTCCAGTGCGAGTACGCCGCGCGCTGGGTCGCGGTGAAGTCGACCTGGTCGCTCACCGCCGACCGCAGCGAGGTCGCGGGCCTGGAGGAGATGCTCGGCGCCTGCTGAGCGGACGCCTACTTGACCAGGACGCCGCCGTCGACCGGGAGCGCGACGCCGGTGATGAACCGCGACTCGTCGGAGGCGAGGAAGAGGACGGCGTTGCTCACATCGATGGACTCCACCCACGGGATCGGCAGCAGGATCGTCTCGCCGGAGGCCGCGGCGAAGTCGTCCTTCGTGGGGTGCTCCAGGTCGGGGGAGAAGAGGTCGTACATCGCTTGGTGCTGGACCATCTCGGTGTCGACCTGGGTCGGGTTCACCGAGTTGACCCGGATCCGGTGCTCGGCGAGCTCCTGGGCCAGGGTCTTCATCAGGCCGACGACCCCGTGCTTGGCCGAGACGTAGTGGCCGACGCCGCCGTACGAGCGGAGGCCGGCGACCGACGACGTCAGCACGATCGAGCCACCCGTGCCCTGCGCGACCATCACGGGCGCGGCGGCCTTCGCCGTGCGCCAGACGCCGCTGAGGTTGATGTCGATCATCTGCCCCCAGGTGGCCTCATCGAGCTCCTCCACGGAGCCGAAGGACAGGATGCCGGCGTTCGCGGAGACGATGTCGAGGTGGCCGAGCTCGGCCACGCCGGTGTCGACGGCCTCCTTGAGCGAGTCGTAGTCGCGGACGTCGGCGTGGGCCGTGACGATGCGGCGGCCCAGCGCCTCGACCAGGCGCACCGTCTCCGCCATGTCGTCCTCGGTGGCCATCGGGTAGGGGACGGTGTCCATGTCCTTCATCGCGTCGACCGCGATGATGTCGGCGCCCTCCTGCGCCAGGCGGACAGCGTGGCTGCGGCCCTGGCCGCGCGCTGCGCCGGTGATGAATGCGACCTTGCCTTCGACGCGTCCTGCCATTGTTCTCGTCCCTCCAGTCGGGTGCTGCTCGTTGGGATGGTTGCTGCGGACCTGCTCGGACCCCAGGGTCCCCGGGGTTGTCTCACGCTCCTGTGACGACGCTCACTTGACCAGCACGCCCGCGTCCACGGGCAGCGCCACGCCGCTGATGTAGCGCGATTCGGGCGACGCCAGGAACAGCACGGCGTCGCTGATGTCGCTCGCCTCGACCCACGGCACCGGCAGGGCGTTCATGGCCTGCGAGACCGGCGCGAAGTCCTCGCGCCCGGGGTGCTCGAGGTCGGGGCAGAAGAGGGCGTACATGGGGTCGTTCATGATCATGGGGGTGTCGACCTGGGTTGGGTTGACGCTGTTGACCCGGATGCGGTCGGCCGCCAGCTCCTGCGCGAGCGTCTTCATCAGCCCGTTCACCCCGTGCTTGGCGGCGGTGTAGTGGGCGATGTTCGCGTAGCCCGTGAGCCCCGCCGCCGAGCTGGTCAGCACGATCGACCCGCCCCGCCCGCCCGCCCGCAGGTGCGGCACGCTCGCCGCGACGGTGCGCCAGGTGCCGGAGAGGTCGACGTCGACCACGCACTGCCAGGTCTCCTCGGACAGCTCGTGGGCCGGTCCGGGCGCGTTGACTCCGGCGTTGGCGCAGACGACGTCGAGGCGCCCGAGGGCGCCGACGCCGTCGTCCACCGCTTCGCGTAGCGCGGCACCGTCGCGGACGTCGGCGACGCGGGCGATCGCCGTGCCGCCTGCCTCCTCGACGGCCGCCACAGTGTCCTCGAGGTCGGCCCGGGTGCCGAGCGGGTAGGGCACCTCCGGCAGGTCGGCGCAGACGTCGACGACGATGACGTCGGCACCCTCCTCGGCCAGGCGTACGGCGTGGCTGCGGCCCTGGCCGCGCGCGGCGCCGGTCACGAGGGCGACGAGGCCGGCGACCCGGCCGGTCCGCGTGCTCACTTGATCACCCCGTAGCGTCGCCGGTCGATCGTCAGCGCCACCGCGGCGATCACGACGATGCCCTTCACGACGAGCTGGGTGTAGGGGTCGACCGCGGTGATGTCCATGCCGGAGCCGAGGATGACGATGACGAGCGCCCCGAGCAGCGTGCGGTGCGGGCCGCCGATGCCGCCCGACAGCGCGGTGCCCCCGACGACGATGGCCGCGATGGAGTTGAGCAGGCTGGCATCGGCGCCCATCGGCACACCGGTGCTCGCCTGTCCGGTGAAGATGATCCCCGCGATCGCCGCGATCGCACCGGCCAGCGCGAAGACCGACAGCTTGACCGCGCGCACCCGGATCCCGCTCAGCGCGGCGGCGCGCTCGTTGCCGCCCACGGCGTACAGGTGCCGGCCGTAGGACGTCGCGAACGCGATCACCGTGAGCAGCACCGTCAGGCCGATGGCGATCAGGGCGCCGTTGGGGATGCTCCCGACCGTCGACTCGTTGACGAGGGTCTGGAGCAGGCCGGAGGCGAAGGAGACCGGGCCGCCGTCGGAGATCTGGTTGGAGATGCCGTTGAGGATCGACATCATGCCGAGCGTCACCAGGAACGACGGCACCTTGAGCACCGTCGTGATCAGCCCGTTGGCGAGGCCGACGAGCGCGCCCACCGCGATCACCATCGCGATCGCGAGCGCGCCGCCGTAGTCGTCGATCCAGGTGGCGATCAGGATGCCCGCGAGGGTCGCGTTGGCGGCGACCGACAGGTCGATGCCGCCGATCAGGATGACGAACGTGCCGGCCAGCGCGAGGACGGTCAGGAAGGCCATCTGGCGCAGGATGTTCTGCGCCGATCCCTCTGAGACGAAGGCGGGCGACTGCGACTGGAAGTAGAGGACGAGGCCCACCAGGGCGAGGACCGGCACCAGCATGTTCCGGTATCGCCCCCACAGGCTCCCGGCGACCGCGAGCGGCCCGCCGCCCGGGGCGCCGGAGCCGCGTGACTGCCGTGGGGCCGTCGCCGTCTCGTCCATCAGGTTCTGGGTCATCCGGTCCTCACATCATGTGCTCGACGATGTCGATCTCGGTGGGCTTGGTGGATCCGGGGGCGTCGATCTCGGCGCTCACCCGACCGTCGCGCATGACGACGACCCGGTCGGCGAGACCGATCACCTCCTCTAGCGACTCGGTGCACAGGACCACACCGATGCCGTCGGCGGCCAACGAGCGGATCAGGCCGTAGATCTCCTCACGGGTGCCGACGTCGATGCCGCGGGTCGGGTCGTCGAGGACGAGGACCTGGCAGTGGCCGCGCCCGATCCACCGGGCGAAGACGGTCTTCTGCTGGTTGCCCCCACTCAGCTCGCGCACCGGCACCGACAGCGAACTGGCTTTGACCGCCAGCCGGCGGCTCAGCTCCGTCGCCCGGGCCCGTTCGTCGCGGATCCGCAGCAGCCGCACGGAGCGTCGGGCGAGCAGGTCGAGGAACCCAATCGTGATGTTGCTGCGCACGGAGGCGTTGGGGAAGAGGGAGTCGCGGGCCCGCTCCGGTGGGACGTAGAGGACGCCCTGCCGGACGGCGTGGCTCACGCTCCACCGTCGCCGGGTCCGGCCGGCGATCACCACCTCGCCGTCGGAGAGGGGGAGGGCGCCGGCGATCGCGGCCGCGACCGACGACTTGCCCGAGCCGACGACGCCGGCCAGCCCAACGATCTCGCCGGGCCGGACCACGAGGTCGACCTGGGTGAAGTCCGCCGCGCTCGACGCCGACCGCAGCTCGGCGACCGGGGTGTCGTCCTGTGCGCCGGACTGCTCCTCCTCGCGGTAGTAGTCGGTGCTGCGCGCGCGGCCGACCATCAGCGCGTGGAGCTGTTGATCGGTCACCTCGTCGTTGGCGAGGGTGTCGACGACGCGGCCGTCGCGGAGCACGAGCAGCCTGGTGCTGAGCCGCAGCACGTCCTGGAGGATGTGGGAGACGTAGATGAACGCGACCCGGTCGCGCCAGCGGGCGATGAGGTCGAAGAGGATCTCGGCCTCGTGCTCTGTCAGCGCGCTGGTGGGCTCGTCGAGCAGGATGATCGGCGGCGCGTCACTGCCACCGGCGATCGCGAACGCCTTCGCGATCTCGACCAGCTGGCGCTGGGGATAGGTGAGGTCGGCGACGACGGCGTCGGCGTCGATCTCGTCGAGGTGCAGCTCGGCCAGCAGGGTGCGGGCCAGCCTGCGGAGGCGGCGCCCGCGCCCCGGGGCTCGGCCGACGAGGTCGACCTCGCGGCCGAGGTAGAGGTTCTCGTAGACCCGCAGCGACTCGACCAGTGCCTGCTCCTGGACGACCACCGAGACGCCCGACGCGCTCATCGCGCGGGCGTCCCCCAGCGGGGCGTCCCGCCCGTGCACGCGCACCACGCCCGCGTCGGGTCGCACGGTGCCGGCGACGACCCCGATGAGCGTGGACTTGCCGGCGCCGTTCTCGCCGATCAGGCCGAGCACCTCGCCGGGCCGGACCTCCAGCGACACGTCCTGCAGCGCGCGGACGGGGCCGTACGACTTCGAGACGCCGGTGAGGTGGAGGGTCGGGGCAGCCGTCATGCGACCAGCGAGTCCTTGAACTCGAAGAGGGGGCCGGACTTGAAGGCCTGCTCGTACGTCGTGCGCACGCCGGCGATGTCGGCGTCGTCCCATGCCGAGTTGAGCTGGTATTCGTCCTGCGCGACACCCGCGTAGTACTCGTTCGGGTCGATCGGATTGAGCAGGGTCTGCGGGTCCCAGCTGTCGGGGTTGAGGACCCGGCTCATCTTCTCCCACTCGAACGGCAGCTGGCCGCCGTAGATCGTCTTGAGGACGGTGTCGGCCGAGTCGGGGTCGACCAGCAGGGCGCCCTGCGACATGAACCGCTCCGGGAGGCTGAACTCCACACCGTTCAGCGCGTCGAAGGCGGTGATGCCGAGCAGGCCGGCGGTGAGGCCGCCGATGGTGGCGCTCGTGAGGTACTGCTTGCCCTCGGCGATGTACTCGACGTTCTGCTGGTTGCCGTCGAAGCCGGTGACGAACTTTCCCTTGATGCCCTGCGCGTCGAGGGCGGCGATCACGCCCGCGGCCTCGCTGTCGTTCTGCGCGAAGACGCCGACGAAGTCCGAGACCGAGGGCAGCGTGTTCTCGAAGGCCTTGCGCGCGTCCTCCGACGTCCAGTTGCCCGGCGAGGTGGTGACGATCTCGATGTCCGGGAAGTCCTTGAGCGCCGTCCGCATGCCGGCCGTCCGCTGGTCGTCGGCGGAGGAGCCCTTCTGGCCGGGGACGTGGATGACGGTGCCCGAGCCACCGACCTTATCGAAGAGCGCGCGGGCGGTCGCCTCGGCGATCTTGACCGACGGTGGGGTGAGGAATCGGATCCACTTGTCGGCGTCGGCCGGGGTGTACCAAGGCGGGGCGGTGTAGGAGCTCGCGTAGAGGATGCCCGCGGCTTGGCACGCCTTGGTGACGGCGGCGGCCTGCGCCTCGGTCGCCGGGGTACCGAAGATCGACTTGCCGCCGGCGGCTTGCACGTTGCCGACCTGGCCGATCGCGGTGTTGACGTTGCCGCCGTCCTCCACGGTGTTGGTCTTGACGCCGAGTGCCTCCATCGCCTGCTTGCCGCCGTCGGCGAAGGCCACGAAGAAGTCGTTGGACAGGGTCGTCACCTGACACCAGGTTGGGTCGGTGACCGTCGATCCGGAGCCGCCGGTGCCGCCGGAGCCCGACGCGCTGTCGTCCCCGCAGGCGGAGACGCCGACGACGATGCCCGCGGCCGCCATCGCGGAGAGGAACGACCGTCGCGAGAGAGGGTGGGGGAACGGCGCGTTCTTGGCGAAGTCGACGAGCTTGGACTCGGTGGAAGCCATGGGTCCCTCCTTGGGACTGACGGGCGGCGCACGGCCGGCCGGAGAGGAGTGGTGGAGTGGTGCCCGTCAGGTGTGGGTGGCGGGGGTGAGCAGCTGCGCGACGAACCATTCCGTCGCGTGCTTGGCGGCGCGCCCGAGCTTGTCGCGATCGCTGTAGAGGGTCATGTGGCTCGTGTGGGGGAGCACGACGAGCTCCTTCTTCGACGTCGGGATCGCGTTGAACGACTCGATCTCGAGGTCCCACAGCGTCAGGTCGTCGCCCTCGGCGACGATCATCATGGTCGGCGTGTCGTAGATCCGCGGGACGAAGTAGTTGACGTCGTAGTCGAGCAGCAGGTCGACCGACTCCATCGTGCTGAGGTTCTGGTAGAGCGGCGCCTCGGTGGCCTGGAGCTGGGCGAACGTGCGCAGGGTCTCCGGGAACGGCCACGCGGAGAGCTCGTGCTCGGGGTCCTCGGTCGCGTGCGGCAGGTAGAGCCGCTTCGCCTGGTCGTCGAACCGCAGCCGGCGGTCCTCGAGGATCGCGTCCCACAGCCGCCGGTAGCCCATCGTGCCGTGGACGCGCCGCATGTTGCGGTAGCCGTCGACGACCGGGATCTGGCTGACGATCGCCCTCACCCGCGGGTCGGTCGCCGCGAGGATCAGCACGTGTCCGCCTGAGTAGGAGATGCCCCAGGCGCCGAGCCGCTCGGCGTCGACGCCGGGCTGGCGCTCGAGGAAGCTCAGCGCGTTCTGGTAGTCGCGCACCTGGGCGACGGGGTCGAGGTGCTGGCGGGGCTCGCCGTCGGACACGCCGAGGTTGCGGTAGTCGAACACCAGGGCGGCGATGCCGGCCGCGGCGAAGGCCTCGGCGTAGTAGGGCATCACCAGCTCGCGCACGTAGCACCACCCGCCGGCGAGGACGACGGCCGGAGTCGGACCGTCCGTGTCCGGCCGGTAGAGCCAACCGCGCACCGTGGTGCCCTCGCTCTGGAACTCGACGTCTTCTCGCTGCATGGGCCCTCCGTCGTGAGCCGTTCGTGGTCGGGGCCCGGCCGCGGATCCGTGACCGGATCGCGGTCTCGAGCGGGCTCCATCGTGACGACGGTCACCCTCGAGTGTCAAGTGGCACTGGACACTTCTGTTAAGTGGCGATTCACGCTAGCGTAAAGCATCACTGGACAGCGGTCGACGGGACTGGATGCTCCATCGACCGGGACGGGAGCGTGCGCGGATGAACGACGACGAGCTGCTCGCGGCGTACGAGCGCATGTGCCTGATCCGCCACCTCGAGGTGCGGGTCGCCAAGCTGTACGCCGAAGGCGCGATCCCGGGCTTCGTGCACACGTCGGTCGGCCAGGAGGCCAGCGCGGTCGGCGCCCTGTGGCACGCCCGGGCCGACGACGCGATCACCTCGACCCACCGCGGCCACGGCCACGTCCTCGCCAAGGGCCTGTCGCCGCGCGGCATGATCGCCGAGCTGATGGGCAAGGAGGCGGGCGCCTGTCGCGGTCGCGGCGGCTCGATGCACGTCGCCGACCCCGCGCTCGGCATCCTGGGCGCCAACGGCATCGTGGGCGCCGGGCTCCCCATCGCCGTCGGCGCCGCTTACGCTCGAGCCGCGGCGGGTGCCGGGGCCGTGGCGGTTGCCTTCTTCGGCGACGGCGCCGTGGCGACCGGGGCGTTCCACGAGGCCACCAACCTCGCCGCCCTCTGGCGGCTGCCGCTGGTCCTCTTCTGCGAGAACAACCAGTACTCCGAGTTCTCGAGGGCGTCGGACCAGCACCCCGTGCCGATCTCCCAGCGCGCCCGGGGCTACGGCATCGGCTACCGCCACGTTGACGGCAACGACGTCGAGGCGGTCGCCGGCACGATGGCCGAGGTGCTGGCGCACGTCAGGAGCGGTGGTGGCCCCGTGCTCGTCGAGGCGCTCACCCTCCGCGTCCGCGGGCACTACGAGGGTGACCCGCAGCGCTACCGCGACGGACGGGACGAGGCGGCGGTCGACCCCCTCGATCTGGCGCAGCGTCGGCTGCTCGCGCGCGGCGTGCCGGAGGAGTCGGTCGCCGCGGCCGAGCGCCGGGCGACGGAGGTTGTCGACGACGCCGAGGCGTTCGCCCGGGCGGCACCGCTGCCCGACGCCGCCGGTGTGCTCGACGACGTGGTCGCTCCGCGCCACCCCGTCGTCGAGGCGCCGCTGACACCCGACGGTGAGCTGCAGAACCAGTCGCGCACCCTCCGCGCAGCCCTTGGGGACGCCCTCGCCGACGACGGGCGCGTCTTCCTCGCCGGCATCGACGTCGCCGGCGGCAACGTCTTCGGCATCACCCGCGGCCTCGCGGAGACTCACCCCGGCCGGGTGCTCGATACCCCGATCGCTGAGACCGCGATCGTGGGCCTCGGGGTCGGCGCCGCGATGTCGGGTCTGCGGCCTGTCGTGGAGCTGATGTACCTCGACTTCGTCGGCGTCTGCCTTGACCAGCTGATGAACCAGGCAGCCAAGCTGCGTTTCATGACGGGCGGCGCGGTGAGTGTGCCGCTCGTCCTGCGCACCCAGTTCGGATCGGGTCGCTCATCGGGCAGTCAGCACTCCCAGAGCCTCGAGGCGCTGCTCGCCCACCTGCCCGGGCTGACCGTGGTGATGCCGAGCTCGGGCCCGGACGCCTACGGCCTGCTGCGAGCGGCGATCGAGGACGACAACCCCGTGGTGTTCATCGAGCACCGGCTTCTCTACGACCAGAAGTCGCCCGTGCCACCGCCGAGCCACCGCGTGCCGATCGGCAAGGCGGCCGTCCTCAGGCCAGGCACCGACGTCACCGTCGTCGCGTGGTCGCGCATGGTGCATCACGCCCTGGCCGCGGCGGAGACGTTGGCGGCCGAGGGGGTCGAGGCGGAGGTCGTCGACCTCCGGACCATCGCGCCGCTCGACCGCGAGACCGTGCTCGCGTCCTTCGCTCGCACCAACCGGATGGTGGTCGCGCACGAGGCGGTCAGCGACTTCGGGGTCGGCGCGGAGGTGGCCGCGCTCGCCGTCGACCAGGGCTTCTGGTCGCTCGACGCGCCGGTGGTGCGCGTCGGGGCGCGGCCGGGCCCCGCGCCGTACGCGCCGGTGCTGGAACACGCCTGGGAGGCCGGCCCCGACGAGATCGCGGCCGCTGTCCGCCGGGTGGTCGCGTGCTGACTCCGACCCGACCGCACGGGGTCGCCGCGCCGGGCAGCGACGGCCTGGTCGGCGACCTGCTGTCGCGGGTGGCCAGCGACCGTCACGCGACCCCCGCCGTCGTCGACGGCGACCACATCCTGACCTACGACGAGCTGTACGCGCGGGCCCGCTCGTTCGCGGCGGGCCTGCGCCAACGAGGGTTCGGTGCCGGCGACGTCGCCCTGCTCCAGCTGCCAAACTGGTGGGAGACCGTCGTCGCGGCCTGGGGCACCTGGCTCGCGGGTGGCGTCGTGTTGCCGGTGGTCGCGATCTACCGTCGCCACGAGCTCTCCTTCGTGGTGCGCCAGGTGCGCCCACGGGTCGCCGTCGCACCCGAGGGGCATCGCGGCCACCGCCACGCGGC
The DNA here is from genome assembly GCF_029210375.1 of Nocardioides sp. YIM 152315. Lineage (GTDB taxonomy): Bacteria > Actinomycetota > Actinomycetes > Propionibacteriales > Nocardioidaceae > Nocardioides. The sequence continues at coordinate 95,959 of NZ_JARGER010000028.1, forward strand.
GCTGCTGCGCGAGGTGCTCGCCGAGGCGGGCGTCCCGGCCACGGTCGTCGTTGTCCGCGGGCCGGGCGGCGAGCCGGACGCGTTCGAGGCGCTGGCGGCGAGCGCGCCCGCCCGCGACGACCCCGCGCCCGAGCCGGGGCCGGACGACGTCGCCCTCGTGCTCTACACGTCGGGCACGACCGCCGACCCCAAGGGCGTGCTCCACACCCACCGCACGTTGCTCGCCGAGCTGGCGGCGATGCGTGAGCACTGCGAGCTCGGCCCCGACGACCGGGTCTTCATGCCATCGCCGCTCACCCACGTCACCGGGATCTCGTACGGCGTGCTCCTGCCGGCCGGCCTCGGCGCCACCTCCGTGCTGATGGACCGGTGGGACCCGGCGGTCGCCGTGGACGTGGTCGAGCGCCACGAGTGCCGCTTCACCGTGAGCGCGACACCCTTCCTGCGCGGCCTCACGACGGCGTACGCCGAGCGCGGCACCCGCTCGGCGCTCCGCACCTTCGTGTGCGGCGGGGCCGACATCCCGCCCGAGCTCGTCGAGGAGGCGCAGCGGGTGCTCGGCTGCGCGGTCCTCCGGACCTACGGGTCGAGCGAGCTGCCCACACTGGCGATGGTGCCGCTCGACCGCGGCGCCGCCCTGCCCGACGTCGAGGGGCACGTCATGTGCGGCGCCGAGATGATCCTGCGGGAGTCGGAGGCCGGCGTGCCCGAGCTCCTGGCCCGGGCGCCCGAGCTCTTCGTGGGCTACCTCGACCCCGCGCTCAACGCCGCGGCGTTCACGGACGACGGCTGGTTCCGCACGGGCGACACGGCGACGATCCGTGGCGGCGTGCTGCGTGTCGTCGGGCGGATCAAGGAGATCATCAACCGGGGTGGTGAGAAGTACAGCGCCGCCGAGGTCGAGTTCGCCCTGCTCGACCATCCCGACGTCGAGGAGGTCGCGATCGTGGGGTTCCCGGACCCCGAGCTGGGCGAGCGAGCGTGCGCGTTCGTGGTGCCGCGCAACGGCGCAGCACCCGACGTCGCGACGCTTCGCGAACATCTCGTGGCGCACGGGCTGGCCGTGCAGAAGGCTCCGGAGAGGGTGGTCGTCATCGACGCGTTGCCGCGGACCTCCAGTGGTAAGGTCCAAAAATTCCTGCTTCGCGGTCGGATCGGTGCGCAGCCTCCGCCGGAACGGCGGTCCGAGTCAGAAGGGGGATTCTGAGATGGCCACGTCGGGAGAGCGCCGCGGTGGCGGGCTCGGAGTGTCCGTCGGCCAGAACGTCCGCGCCGAGCGCGAACGCCTCGGCATCTCCGTGCGCGAGCTCGCGCGCCGTCTGGGCGTCTCGGCCTCGTTCCTCTCGCAGTTCGAGCTGGGCCAGAGCCAGGCCGCGGTGAGCACGCTCTTCGCGATCGCCACCGAGCTGAACCTGTCCCTCGACGACCTGCTGGGCAACGACGTCGATCGCGAGGGATCGCGGAACGGGAGGCTCAGCCGCGAGGACGCCGAGGCGTTCCAGGAGTACCTCTCCTTCCAGAGCGGCGTCCGCTGGAAGCGGCTTGCGAACACGACCCCGGAGCACCACGTGCAGTTCCTGCTCACCGAGTACGACCCCGGCTCGGACTCCGCACCCGAGGGCGCACCGCAGCACCACCCGGGCGACGACTACGGCTACGTCCTCGAGGGCACGCTCACGATCGACATCGACGGGGAGCGGCGGGAGCTCGAGGCCGGGGAGTCGATCCACATGCGGGGTGACGTCCCGCACCGGCTGCGCAACGAGACCGACTCGCTCGTGCGGGCGATCTGGTTCGTCACGAGCTGAGGGCCCCGCGACCAACCGATCGCCAACGGGCAAGGTCCACGATCGGGGTGACGCCCGTCACACCGACCCGGGAGGACCCATGCACACACGCGGCGCGATCATCAAGGAAGCACCCGGCACCTACGAGGTCGTCGACCTCGAGGTTGACGACCCGAGGCAGGGCGAGCTCCAGGTCCAGATGGTGGCCTCGGGGCTGTGCCACTCCGACGACCACATCGCGACGGGGGACATCCCGGTCGGGGTCTATCCGTTCGCTGGCGGCCACGAGGGTGCCGGGATCGTGACCGCGGTCGGTCCGCACACGCCCGGGTGGAAGGAGGGCGACCACGTCGTCTTCTCGTTCCTGCCGTCGTGCGGCCGGTGCACGTGGTGCTCGCGCGGCATGCAGAACCTCTGCGACCTCGGCGCGACCCTGCTCGTGGGCTCCCGCTGGGAGGACCCGGAGGACTTCCGGCTCTCGTACGAGGGCAGGCCGGTCGGCCAGATGTGCGGCATCTCGACCTTCTGCGAGGTCACCACCGTCGCCGTGGACTCCGCGGTGAAGGTCCCCGACGACGTCCCGCTCGACAAGGCGTGCCTGATCGGGTGCGGTGTCGGCACCGGCTGGGGCTCCGCGGTGAACTCGGCCGAGGTGCGGCCCGGCGACGTGGTCGTCGTGATGGGCATCGGCGGCATCGGCATCAACGCGGTCCAGGGTGCCGCGCACGCCGGGGCGTCGATGGTGATCGCGGTCGACCCGGTCGAGCTCAAGCGGGAGCGGTCCCTGGAGTTCGGCGCGACGCACGCGGTGGCGACGATGGAGGAGGCGACCGAGCTGGCCCACTCGGTGACCAACGGCCAGGGCGCGGACTCGGCGATCGTAACCGTCGGCGTCACCACCGGTGAGCACCTCGCCCAGGCGATGGCGGCGATCCGCAAGGCCGGCACGGTCGTGGTGACCGGGCTGGGCAACATCGCCGAGATCGGCGCACCCATCTCCCTCGCGGACGTCACGCTCTTCCAGAAGCGCATCCAGGGCTCGCTCTTCGGCGCCTCCAACCCGAAGACGGACATCCTCAAGCTGCTGCGGCTCTACGGCGAGGGCAGCCTCAAGCTCGACGAGCTGGTGACGCGCACCTACAAGCTCGACGAGGTGGCCCTCGGCTACGAGGACATGCATGCCGGCCGCAACCTGCGCGGGGTGATCCAGTACTGACGGGGGCGAGAGCTTCGTCGTCCAGGCCGGGTCGTCGATGGGCGCCTCCGGCAGGATTCGAACCTGCGGCACCTGGTACCGGAAACCAGTGCTCTATCCCCTGAGCTACGGAGGCATCGCCCCGCCGCGACGGGACTGCGCAGAACCCTACAGCCGACCCGCGGGGAGGGTGCAATCGGTCGGGTGATCGGCCCGGCCGTCCCACCCCGGAAACCGATGCGGGAGCGGGCCGGGCGCGCCGATACCCTTGCCCGGTGACTCCCGAGCAGCTCTCCACCGCGATCGTCGACGTCCTGACGACCCTGTCCGCCGAGGGTGCGATCACCCTGCCGGACGGGGTCCCGACGAACGTGACGGTGGAGCGCCCGCGACAGAAGGGTCACGGAGACTACGCGACCAACGTGGCCCTCCAGCTCGCCAAGTCGGCCGGGAGCAACCCGCGCGACTTCGCGGCCCTGGTCCAGCGGCGCCTGGAGCAGGTGGAGGGCGTCGCCGCGGTCGAGATCGCCGGACCGGGCTTCCTCAACATCTCGGTCTCCGCCGGCGCCCAGGGCGTCGTCGCGGCCCGGATCGTCGAGGCCGGCGCGGCGTACGGCGCCAACGACTCGTTCGCGGGCGAGAAGGTCAACCTGGAGTTCGTCTCGGCCAACCCGACGGGCCCGATCCACATCGGCGGCGTCCGGTGGGCCGCGGTCGGCGACGCGCTCGGCCGGGTCTTCGAGATGTCCGGTGCGAAGGTCACCCGCGAGTACTACTTCAACGACCACGGCGCCCAGATCGACCGGTTCAGCAGCTCCCTGCTGGCCAGCGCCAAGGGCGAGCCCGCGCCCGAGGACGGCTACGGCGGCACCTACATCCACGACATCGCGGCCGCCGTGGTGGCCAAGGAGCCTCAGGTCCTGACCCTCACCGACGAGGAGGCCCAGGAGGTCTTCCGCGCCGAGGGCGTCGAGATGATGTTCGAGGAGATCAAGAAGAGCCTCCACGACTTCGGCGTGGACTTCGACGTCTACTTCCACGAGAACAACCTCCACCGCAGCGGAGCGGTCGACCGCGCCATCGCCCGGCTCACCGAGCTCGGCAACACCTACGAGCAGGACGGGGCGCTCTGGCTGCGCACCGAGAAGTACGGCGACGACAAGGACCGGGTCGTCGTGCGGTCCAACGGGCAGCCGGCGTACCTCTCCGGCGACCTCGCCTACTACCTCGACAAGCGCGAACGCGGCTTCGACCGCTGCCTGATCATGCTGGGCGCCGACCACCACGGCTACGTCGGCCGGATGATGGCGATGTGCGCCGCGTTCGGCGACGAGCCCGGCAGGAACCTCGAGATCCTGATCGGCCAGCTGGTCAACCTGCTCCGCGACGGCGCCCCGCTGCGGATGTCCAAGCGCGCCGGCACGGTCGTCACGATCGACGACCTCGTCGAGGCGATCGGCGTCGACGCCGCCCGCTACGCGCTCTCGCGCTACTCCACCGACGTCAACATCGACCTCGACCTGGAGCTGTGGGCCAGGGCGACCAACGACAACCCGGTCTACTACGTGCAGTACGCGCACGCGCGCACCTGCCGGATGGTGGAGAACGCCGCCGACCTGGGCATGTCGCTGGCCGACGCCGTGGCGTCCTTCGACCCCGCGCTCCTCTCCCACGAGCGCGAGGGCGACCTGCTGCGAGCTCTCGCGGAGCTCCCGCGCGTCGTGTCCGCGGCCGCCGAGCTGCGCGCACCGCACCGGGTCGCGCGGTACCTCGAGGACCTCGCCGCGGTGTTCAACAAGTGGTACGACACCCGTGAGTGCCGCATGCTCCCGCAGGGTGACGAGCCGGTCGCGCCGATCAACCGGGCGCGGCTCGTGCTGACCGTCGCCGCCCAGACGGTGCTCGCCAACGGACTCGGCCTGCTCGGCGTGTCGGCCCCGGAGCGGATGTAGCCGCATGTCCCACGAAGCAGGCTGGGCGCACGCGCCGGGCGCCCTGAGGGGGCCCGCCTGGCTGCGCGAGCCGACCGATCCCGACGCCCTCGTCGCGCACCTGTGGTCGCAGACCGCCCACAAGGTCGACGGCGAGCTGCGCGTCGGCGGGCTGGCGGTCCCCGACCTCGTCGCCAACGTCAACACCCCGGCGTACGTGCTCGACGAGCAGGACTTCCGGTCCCGCGCCCGTGCCTTCCGCGACGCGTTCGCGGCGTACGACGTCTTCTATGCCGGCAAGGCCTTCCTGTGCACCGCGGTCGCGCGGTGGGTGCAGGAGGAGGGGCTCTGCCTCGACGTGTGCTCCGATGGTGAGCTGACCGTGGCGCTGCGGGCCGGCTTCGACCCGGCGCGGATCGGGTATCACGGCAACAACAAGTCGCTGACCGAGCTGCGCCGCGCGGTGGCCGCGGGCGTCGGCCGGATCATCGTCGACTCGTTCGACGAGATCGAGCGGCTCGAGACGATCACGGCCGAGCCCGGCATGTCCGCCCGGGTGATGGTGCGCGTCACCGCCGGGGTTGAGGCACACACCCACGAGTACATCGCGACCGCCCACGAGGACCAGAAGTTCGGGTTCTCGATCACCAGCGGCGACGCCTTCGAGGCCGTACGCCGGCTGCAGGACGCGCCGGGCATCGAGCTGCTCGGGCTCCACTCCCACATTGGCAGCCAGATCTTCGACTCCTCCGGGTTCGAGGTCGCGGCCCGCCGGGTGCTCGCCCTGCAGGCCCGGGTGAGCGACGAGCTCGGCGTCACGCTGCCGGAGATGGACCTGGGCGGCGGGTTCGGCATCGCCTACACGACCCAGGACGACCCGTCCGACCCGGCCCAGCTCGCGACCGAGATGAGCAAGATCGTCGAGCACGAGTGCCGCGCGCTCGGGATCCCGGAGCCCCGGCTCTCGATCGAGCCCGGCCGCGCGATCGTGGGTCCGGCGATGTGCACCGTCTACACCGTCGGCACGGTCAAGCGGGTGCAGCTCGACGGCGGCGCCGTGCGCACCTACGTCAGCGTCGACGGCGGCATGAGCGACAACATCCGCACCGCGCTCTACGACGCCGACTACTCCTGCACGATCGCCTCCCGCCCCTCCGACGCCCCGCCGGTGCTGGCCCGCGTCGTCGGCAAGCACTGCGAGGCCGGCGACATCGTGGTCAAGGACGAGTTCCTCCCCGGCGACGTGCGTCCGGGCGACCTGCTGGCCGTGCCGGCCACCGGCGCCTACTGCCGGTCCATGGCCTCCAACTACAACCACGTCCTGCGCCCGCCGGTGGTCGCGGTGCGGGACGGGGTCGCGCGCGTCGTCGTGCGCCGCGAGACTGAGGACGACCTGCTGGCGACGGACATGGGTGATACGTGATGGAGAGCGACAAGCCTGCTCTGCCCGATCGACTGCGGGTGGCGGTGCTCGGCTGCGGCTCGGTGGGCTCGCAGGTGGTGCGGCTGCTCGACGAGCAGGCACGTGACCTGGCGGCCCGCGTCGGGGCGCCGGTCGAGCTGGCCGGCGTCGCCGTACGCCGCCTCGACGCCCCGCGCGACGTCGAGGTCCCCGACGGGCTCCTCACGACGGACGCCACCGGGCTGGTCACGCGTGACGACGTCGACCTCGTGGTCGAGGTGATCGGCGGCATCGAGCCCGCGCGGTCGCTGATCCTCGCCGCGCTCGAGAGCGGCAAGTCGGTCGTCACCGCCAACAAGGCGCTGCTCGCCGAGGACGGCCCGACGCTCTTCGAGGCCGCCGAGAAGGTCGGCCGGGACCTCTACTACGAGGCCGCGGTCGCCGGCGCCATCCCGATCCTGCGCCCGCTGCGCGAGTCGCTCGCCGGCGACAAGGTCACCCGGGTGCTGGGCATCGTCAACGGCACCACCAACTTCATCCTCGACCGGATGGACACCTCCGGCGCCGGCTTCGCCGAGGCGCTCGAGGAGGCCCAGGAGCTCGGGTACGCCGAGGCCGACCCGACCGCGGACGTCGAGGGATTCGACGCCGCCGCCAAGGCCGCGATCCTCGCCTCGCTCGCCTTCCACTCGCGGGTGACCGCCAACGACGTCTACCGCGAGGGCATCTCGGAGGTCACGGCAGCCGACGTCGCCTCCGCCCGCGACATGAGCAGCGTCGTGAAGCTGCTCGCCATCTGCGAGCTGCGACCCACCGACGACGGCCAGAGTGCGGTCGCCGTGCGGGTCCACCCGGCGATGATCCCCCGGTCGCACCCGCTCGCCTCGGTCCGGGAGGCCTACAACGCGGTGTTCGTCGAGTCCGAGGCCGCCGGCCAGCTGATGTTCTACGGACCGGGCGCCGGCGGAGCCCCCACCGCCTCGGCCGTGCTCGGCGACCTCGTCACGGTCGCCCGCAACCGGCTCGCGGAGACCCGGGGCGCCGGCGAGTCGGCGTACGCCGACCGGGCCGTGCTGCCGATGGGGGAGACGGTCACCCGCTACCACGTCGCGATCGACGTCGACGACCGGGCCGGCGTGCTGGCCGCCGTCGCCATGGCCTTCTCCGAGCACGGCGTGTCGATCCAGACCGTGCGGCAGGAGGGCCGCGGGGAGGACGCGCAGCTCGTCGTCGTCTCGCACGAGTCGTCCGACGCCCAGCTCGCGGCGACGGTCGCGACGCTGAGCGGCATGGACGCGGTCCGCGAGGTCACCTCGGTGATGCGGGTGGAGGGAATCGCGGAATGACCATCGAGAAGACGCGCCAGTGGCGCGGCGTCATCGAGGAGTACCGCCCGCTGCTGCAGATCCCCGAGGGCACCGCCGCGGTGACCCTCCGCGAGGGTGGCACGCCCCTGGTCCACTCGGGATGGCTGTCGGAGCTGACCGGCGCCGAGGTCTGGCTCAAGGTCGAGGGCGACAACCCGACCGGGTCGTTCAAGGACCGGGGCATGACCGCGGCCATCTCCGTCGCGAAGCACGACGGCGCGCAGGCGGTCGTCTGCGCGTCCACCGGCAACACCTCGGCCTCGATGGCGGCGTACGCCGCCAGGGCCGGCCTCAAGCCGCTGGTGCTCGTGCCCGAGGGCAAGATCGCGGCGGGCAAGATGGCGCAGGCGATCCTGCACGGCGCGCAGGTGATCATGGTGCGCGGCAACTTCGACGACTGCCTCGCGATGGCGAAGGGCCTCTCCTGGGACTACCCCGTGGCGCTGGTCAACTCGGTCAACCCGGTGCGCCTCGAGGGGCAGAAGACGGCGGCGTTCGAGATCGTCGACTTCCTCGGCGATGCCCCCGACTACCACCTCCTGCCGGTCGGCAACGCGGGCAACGTCTCGGCGTACTGGCTCGGCTACACGCAGTACGCCGACGCCGGCCTGGCCACGCGGACCCCGGTGATGCGCGGCTTCCAGGCCGAGGGTGCGGCGCCGCTGGTGACCGGCGAGCCGTTCCCGGACCCCGAGACCCGCGCGACCGCGATCCGGATCGGCAACCCCGCGTCGTGGAAGCTCGCCGAGGCGGCCCGCGACGAGTCCGGCGGTGCCTTCGCCGCCGTCAGCGACGACCACATCCTGGCGGCCCAGCGCGAGCTCGCCTCCCGCGACGGTGTCTTCGTCGAGCCGGCCTCGGCGGCCGGTGTCGCCGGGCTGCTCCAGGAGCTCGCGGGCGGCACGTCGTACCGCGGCAGCACCGTCGCCATCACGGTCACGGGCCACGGGCTCAAGGACATCGCGACCGCTCTCGAGGGGTTCACGGAGAGCGGCCACAGCATCGTCGACACGGTCGTCGACGCCGACGTGACGGCGGCGGCCGCGGCCGCCGGTCTGACCTGACGCCGGTGGCGACCTTCGTCGACGGCCCGGTGCGGGTCACCGTCCCCGCGACCTCCGCCAACCTCGGCCCCGGCTTCGACTCGCTCGGCCTGGCGCTCTCCTTGCGCGACGAGCTCACCGCGCAGGTGACCGGCGGGGGACTGGACGTCGAGGTGACGGGCGCGGGCGCCGCCGACGTGCCACGCGACGAGTCGCACCTGGTCGTCCGGTCGATGCGCGCGGCGTTCGACCTGATGGGCGCGCAGCCGCCGGGCCTGCGGCTGACGTGCACCAACGTCGTGCCCCACGCACGCGGTCTCGGGTCGTCGTCCGCCGCGATCGTCGCCGGCGTGACGCTCGCTCGCGGCCTCGTGGCGGGCGGGTCGCTGCTGGCCGACGATCACGCGCTCTTCCGGCTGGCCGCGCGTCTCGAGGGCCACCCCGACAACGTCGCGCCGGCCCTCCTCGGCGGGTTCACCATCTCGGGCCGCGACGAGGACGGCGAGTTCTTCACGGTGTCATCACCCGTCGACCCGCGGGTGCAGGCCGTCGTGTTCGTGCCGCCGACCCCGGTCTCGACCGAGGTCGCCCGAGGGCTGCTGCCCGCGGAGGTACCGCACGCCGACGCGGCCGCCGCCGCCGGCCGCACCGCGCTGCTCGTCGCGGCGCTGGCCGGCCAGCCCGAACAGCTGCTGCGGGCGACGCGCGACTACCTGCACCAGCAGTACCGCCGCCCCGCCATGCCGGAATCCGTCGACCTCGTCGACCGGCTGCGCGGCGACGGCGTACCGGCGCTGGTCTCGGGGGCCGGGCCCACCGTGCTCGCGTTCACCGATGCCGCCGGCGCCGAAGGGATGCGGGGGCGGTGTCCGCAGGGCTGGGCGTGCCACGCCCTCGGCATCGAGACGGTCGGGGCCCGCATCGCCTGAGCCGGTGGTATCTTGAAGCCGCGCCGGTCACTCGGCGTGGCACCGCCGGTCCAGTCACCGGCATCGTGCACCCTCTTCCTCGATCGGCGGCGCTGTCCCGTGTTCATGGGGGCCGCCGTCCTGTCCCTGGCCGCCTCGTGACGAGAGCGACGACGGGCGAGGAGCCAATGACCAGAAGCCGCCGGCCCGACGCCGGCCGGCGCTGATACGTGGGAAGGACCTCACGTGACGGAAACCATCGGAGCCACCGCGGGCGACGCCGACGGCGCGGGCGACCAGGGCGGCGCGGCCGACCGGAAGCCGGCGAAGAAGCCGACGACCAAGCGCGGCGGCGGGCTCAACTCCATGCTCCTCGCGGACCTCAAGTCGATGGCCGCCGGCATGGGGATCGCCGGTGCGGGCTCGATGAAGAAGGCCCAGCTGGTCGAGGCCATCAAGGCCCACCAGGGCGGGGGCTCCAGCCGGGCCAAGCCCCAGGACGACACGCCGGACAGCACGCAGGACAGCACGCCGGACAGCGCGCCGGACAAGCCCCAGGTCAGGACCCGGACCCGCTCGCAGGCCAGGTCGCAGGGCCCCGCGCAGGCCAGGTCGCAGGACCGGCCGCAGCAGACCCCCGAGAGCGCGGCGCCGGACTCGTCCGGCGACCAGCCGCGGGAGAGGTCCTCGGACCGGGCCCCGCAGGAGCAGGGCCGCAGGGACCGTGCACAGGGCCAGCAGCAGGACAAGCAGCAGCGCCAGCAGCCGGACAAGCAGCAGCCGGAGAAGCAGCAGCCGGACAAGCAGCGCGACCGGCAGCAGGACAGGTCCGACGACAACAAGCAGACGGGCCGGCGGCAGGACCGGCAGCAGGACCGGCAGCAGGACCGGCAGCAGGACCGGCAGCAGGAGCATCAGCAGAGCGACCACGACGGCGACGACGAAGAGGGCGGCAGCCGTCGCAACCGGCGTCGCCGCGGCCGCGATCGCAACCGCCCGGCCGGCGGGCGCAACGAGCCCGACACGACGATCCTCGAGGACGACGTCCTGGTGCCGGCCGCGGGCATCCTCGACGTGCTCGACAACTACGCGTTCGTGCGCACCAGCGGCTATCTCGCGGGCGCCGACGACGTCTACGTCTCGCTGTCGATCGTGCGGAAGTTCGGGCTGCGTCGCGGTGACGCGATCGTCGGCCAGGTGCGCCAGCCCAGGGAGGGCGAGCGCAGGGAGAAGTTCAACCCGATGGTCCGCATCGACGCCGTCAACGGTGCTGACCCCGAGACCGCAAGGAACCGGGTGGAGTTCTCCAGGCTCACCCCGCTCTACCCCTCGGAGCGGCTCCGCCTGGAGACCGGTCCCGACAACCTCGTCGGCCGGGTGATCGACATCGCCGCGCCCATCGGGAAGGGCCAGCGCGGCCTGATCGTCTCTCCGGCGAAGGCCGGCAAGACCATGGTCATGCAGTCGGTCGCAAAGTCGATCACGACCAACAACCCCGAGTGCCACCTGATGGTGGTGTTGGTTGACGAGCGGCCCGAGGAGGTCACCGACTTCGAGCGGTCGGTCAAGGGCGAGGTCATCTCGTCGACGTTCGACCGGCCGCCCAGCGACCACACGACGGTCGCTGAGCTCGCGATCGAGCGGGCCAAGCGCCTGGTCGAGCTCGGGCACGACGTGGTGGTGCTGCTTGACGGCATCACCCGGCTGGGTCGCGCGTACAACCTGGCCGCCCCGGCCAGCGGCCGCATCCTCTCCGGTGGCGTCGACTCCGCCGCGCTCTACCCGCCGAAGAAGTTCTTCGGCGCGGCCCGCAACATCGAGAACGGCGGCTCGCTCACCATCCTCGCCACGGCGCTCATCGAGAGCGGGTCGAAGATGGACGAGGTGATCTTCGAGGAGTTCAAGGGCACCGGCAACATGGAGATCCGGCTGCGCCGCGACTTCGCGGACAAGCGGCTCTTCCCCGCGATCGACGCGGTCCAGTCCGGCACCCGTCGCGAGGAGCTCCTGATGAGCAAGGAGGAGCTCGCGATCGTCTGGAAGCTGCGCCGCGTGCTGAGCTCGCTCGACGGGCAGCAGGCGCTCGAGCTGCTGCTGGAGCGGCTGAAGAAGTCGCAGACCAACATCGAGTTCCTCAGGCAGGTCCAGCAGAGCACGCCGACCGTGTCCGGTCGGGAGGAGTGAGGAGCGCCGCGGCACTCCGCGTCCGGCGTGGCCCATCGTGCGCGCCGGTGCGCCGTCTCCGGCTAGGGTGACACCGCACATGAGAACGGAAGGGGAGCCGCGTGGCTCGGATCCTGGTCGCTGACGACGACGTCGACATCCGCGAGCTCGTCGAGTTCAAGCTCTCGACCCTCGGGCACGACGTCGTCGCCGTGGCGGACGGCGCGGCGGCGATCGATGCCTGCCAGGCCGAGCGCCCGGACCTCGCCGTGCTGGACGTGATGATGCCGGGCGTGTCCGGCCTCGACGCGATCCGCGCGATCCGCGCCGACCCGGCGCTGGCGGACCTGCCGGTGATCCTGCTGACGGCCAGGGCCCAGGAGTCCGACGTCGAGACCGGCTTCGACTCGGGCGCCGACGACTACATCACCAAGCCGTTCAGCCCCCGCGAGCTGGCCTCGCGCGTGCAGGCGCTGCTCACCCGTTCCAGCTGAGCTTGCGCGGTCGCGACCGGCGTGTCGAGACCCAGTCGCTCTCCCGGAAGGGGGTCCCCGCACGGCGGGAATGCCACCGATTACCGCGGCGTTGCAGCCCATGCCACAATCGTCTGTCGGCTCCGGTTCACGCCACACTCGCAGGGAGTGGGCGACCCGGCGGCCATCGAGAGGACACCCCATGAAGAAGGACATCCACCCGGAGTACGTGGACACCCAGGTGACCTGCACCTGCGGCGCCTCGTTCACCACCCGCAGCACCGCGACCTCCGGCGTCATCCACGCCGACGTCTGCTCGCAGTGCCACCCGTTCTACACCGGCAAGCAGAAGATCCTCGACACCGGCGGCCGCGTCGCCCGCTTCGAGGCCCGCTACGCCAAGAAGGCCGCTGACGCCAAGAAGTAGCTGTCTCCGAGCGCCGGCTCCTGCCCCCGTGGCAGGGCCGGCGCTCGTCGTCTGTTCGGAGGATGCGCGTCGAGGGAGGCACCTGATGTTCGAAGCCGTCGAGGGCATGCTGGCCGAGCACAGCGAACTGGAGGGCCGGCTGGCGGAGCCGGAGACGCACGCCGACGCGCGCCTGGCGAAGCAGCTCAACCAACGGTACGCCGCGCTGTCGTCCATCATCGGCGCCTGGCGGGAGTGGCAGCAGCTCGGTGACGACATCGGCGCCGCCCGCGAGCTCGCCGGGGAGGATCCGGCGTTCGCCGAGGAGGCCGAGGCACTGGCCGCGCGCCACCACGACGCCGAAGAGCGGCTGCGTCGCCTGCTCGTGCCCCGGGACCCCGCCGACGACAAGGACGCGATCCTCGAGGTGAAGTCCGGGGAGGGTGGGGAGGAGTCGGCGCTGTTCGCCGGCGACCTGCTCCGCATGTACACCAGGTACGCCGAGGCGCGCGGCTGGAAGGTCGAGGTCCTCGACGCCGCCGAGTCCGACCTGGGCGGCTACAAGTCGGTCACGGTCGCGGTCAAGGCGAAGGGGGCGCACCAGAGTACGCAGAGCCCCGTCGAGGCGCCGTACGCCCTGCTGAAGTTCGAGGGTGGCGTCCACCGGGTGCAGCGGGTGCCCGTGACGGAGTCGCAGGGCCGGGTCCACACGAGCGCCGCCGGCGTGCTGGTGCTGCCGGAGGCCGAGCAGGTCGACGTGCAGGTCGACGACAACGACCTGCGCATCGACGTCTTCCGCTCCAGCGGCCCGGGCGGGCAGAGCGTGAACACCACCGACTCGGCGGTCCGCATCACCCACCTGCCGACCGGCATCGTAGTCAGCTGCCAGAACGAGAAGAGCCAGCTCCAGAACAGGGAGCAGGCGCTGCGCATCCTGCGCTCCCGCCTGCTCCAGGCCGCCCAGGACGCGGCGGACGCCGAGGCCGGCGAGGCGCGCCGCAGCCAGGTGCGGACGGTCGACCGCTCCGAGCGGATCCGCACCTACAACTTCCCGGAGAACCGGATCTCCGACCACCGCACTGGCTACAAGGCCTACAACCTCGACCAGGTGCTCGACGGCGACCTCCAGCCGGTGCTCGACTCCTGCGTCGAGGCCGACCTGGCCGCCCGGCTCGAGGCGCTCGAGCAGTGAGGCCGCAGTGACGCGACCCCGCGAGGTGCTCGCCGGGGCCGCGACGCGGCTGGGCGAGGCCGGGGTCGCGAGCCCCGAGCACGACGCCGCCGAGCTGCTCGCGCACGTGCTCGGCACCGCCAGGAGCCGGCTGCCGCTCGTCGACGACGTGCCCCTCGACCTGCTGGGAGAGTACGACACGCTGGTCGCGCGCCGCGCCGCACGGGTGCCCCTCCAGCACCTCACCGGCGTCGCCCACTTCCGGCACGTGGAGCTCTTCGTCGGCCCCGGCGTGTTCGTGCCACGGCCCGAGACCGAGCTGCTGGCGGGGTGGGCGATCGACCGGGCGGCGCTGCTCGACGCGCCGGTCGTGGTCGACCTGTGCACGGGATCGGGCGCGGTCGCCAAGGCGATCGCCGACGAGGTCCCGGCTGCCACCGTGCACGCCGTCGAGCTGGACGACCCGGCGCACGCCTGGGCCGAGCGCAACCTGGTCGGCACCGGCGTCGACCTGCGGCACGGCGACTTCGCGACGGCGTTCGACGACCTGCGCGGCACGGTCGACGTGGTGACGTGCAACCCGCCGTACATCCCGCTCGAGGCCTGGGAGTCCGTCGCACCGGAGGCACGCGACCACGACCCGCACCTGGCGCTCTTCTCGGGCGACGACGGCCTCGACGCGATCAGGGTGCTCGCGCGCCGCGCCGCGCAGCTGCTGCGCCCGGGCGGGGTGCTCGGCTTCGAGCACGCCGACGTGCAGGGCGAGTCCGCGCCCGGCGTGCTCGCCGCCACCGGGCACTGGGTCGACGTCCGCGACCACCTCGACCTGGCAGGTCGTGCGCGATTCACGACGGCCCGGCTGGCACGATGACCTTCGTGAGGACCGAGCAGTGAGTGGCCGCTACCCCACCGGGACCGAGGAGGAGCGCGAGGCTGCGGTCGAGGCCGCGGCCCTGGCCGTGCAGCAGGGCGAGCTGGTCGTGCTGCCGACCGACACCGTCTACGGCCTCGGGGCCGACGCCTTCGACCCCGTCGCGGTGCGCGACCTGCTGGCGGCCAAGGGCCGGGGGCGGGAGATGCCGCCGCCGGTGCTGGTGAGCGCCGCGACCACGCTCGACGCGCTCGCCGTGCGCGTGCCCGGCTACGCGCGGGCGCTCGTCGAGGCGTTCTGGCCCGGACCCCTCACCGTCGTGTGCCACCAGCAGAGCTCGCTCCAGTGGGACCTCGGCGACACCCGTGGCACGGTCGCCGTCCGGATGCCCGACCACCCGGTCGCGATCGCGCTCCTGGAGCGCACCGGCCCGCTCGCGGTGAGCTCCGCCAACAAGACCGGCATGCCCGCCGCCACCGACGCCGACCAGGCCGTCGAGATGCTGGGCGACGAGGTCTCGGTCGTCGTCGACGCCGGGGAGAGCCCGGGGGGAGAGGCGTCCACGATCGTCGACTGCACCGGCGACCAGGGGCGCATCCTGCGGCGCGGGGCGCTCTCCCTCGACCGGCTCAACGAGGTCCTCGAGCCTCTCGGAGCGACCCTCACCGACGAGGGCTAGCGGACGGCGCATGCGGGAGTACCTCCTCGTCTTCCTCGTCGCCGCGGCGGCGACCTACCTGCTCACCGTGATCGCGCGCGAGATCGCGCTGCGCACGGGCGCGGTGGCGAAGGTCCGCGACCGCGACGTGCACGCCGTGCCGATCCCGTACCTGGGGGGCCTCGCGATGCTCGGCGGGCTGGTGACCGCCTACGTCGTCGCCCGTGAGCTGCCGTTCCTCTCCACGAGCCAGCCGTTCGTCTTCCGCGACGCCGGCATCGTGCTCATCGCCGGGGCCCTCATCTGTGCGGTCGGCGTGCTCGACGACCTCTTCGAGATCGACGCCCTCACCAAGCTGGGCGGCCAGGTCCTCGCCGCCGGCTTCCTGATCGCGTTCGGCATCCAGTTCTTCTTCTTCCCGGGCCCGGACAACGTCCAGTACACGATCGACTCTGCCCAGGGGGCGCTGCTGACCGGCTTCGTGGTGGTCGCGACCGTGAACGCGGTGAACTTCGTCGACGGTCTCGACGGGCTCGCCGCGGGAGTCGTCGGGCTCGGCGCCGCGGCGTTCTTCGTCTACTGCTACCAGCTCTCGAGCTTCAACAACGTCACGCTCGCCACGACCGGTGCGCTGCTGAGCGCGTCGCTGGCCGGGGCCTGCGCGGGGTTCCTGCCCCACAACTTCCACCACGCACGCCTCTTCATGGGCGACAGCGGCTCGATGCTCATCGGTCTCGTGCTCTCCGCGAGCACGGTCACGCTCACGGGACAGTTCACGCCCCGCCAGATCACCGAGGGCGCGGCCGGTTCGCAGGCGAGCTTCCTCCCGACGCTGCTGCCGGTGCTGCTCCCGGTCTCGCTGCTGATCGTGCCGATCCTCGACCTGGTCCTGGCGGTCGTACGCCGCACCCGCGCCGGCCGGTCGCCGTTCGCCCCCGACAAGCAGCACCTCCACCACCGGATGCTCGAGATCGGGCACTCCCACCGACGCGCCGTGCTGATCATGTACCTCTGGGCGGCGCTGGTCGCCTTCGGCACCGTGCTGATCAGCCTCTACAGCGACGAGCCCTGGATGTGGACCGTCGTGAGCGTGATGGCCGCCGTGACGATCGCGGCCACCTTCCTGCTGCCGCGCCTGCACCGGCCCGACGGTCCGACCTCCGCGCCGGGCCCGCCGACGGGTCCGCCGACGGGCGTCGACCCCGGGAGTCCCCCCGGACAGTCCGTGCCCGAGGGCGCCTGAGAGACTGTCCGCCGACCCCTTGGGGGCCGGTTTCGGCCGCGCACAGCGCTTGTGCTAGTTTTCACAAGCACCCCAGCACCGCCCGTACCAGCCACGAGAGAACGGCCGCCGACGATGACGACCGCGACCATCCGGACCCCGGGTACCGCCCCGAAGACCGGCCTGTCTGGCTGTGGTAGTTTCGCGCAGTCGCCGGGTGCCACGCGGGTCCGAGTCCGTGGCCTTCGTTCCGGCGTCTTCAAGCCTGCCGATGACAGTGCCGACGAATGGGACTTGGGTGGATGGTCGATGAGCGTTCCGAAGCCGGCGGTGGTGCCGGCCCCGGAGCCGGGCTGCGAGGCCGCGACCTCATCGGTCTCGGCGGTCTCCTCGCCGGGTCCGTGGTCCTCGGCCTCGTCGTCGGCCTCCTGGTCGACCGAGCGGCCGGCAGCGCGCCCATCGGCGTGCTCATCGGCATCGGCCTCGGCGTCCTCGCCGGCTGCGTCGGCTTCGTCGCGAAGGTCCGGGCCGCCCTGCGGGGGTGAGCCGCGGTGACCGCGACCGAGATGAGCACCGAGATGAGCACTCCGATGTCCGAGCCCGCCCGGGAACCCGGTCCGTCGCCGGCCAGGGCCTCCGTCTGGCGCGTGGTCAAGGACCAGCGCAAGGTCGGCCTGGTCGCCCTCGCCCTGATGGTCGCGAGCCTGTGGATCGTCGCCCAGGTCGACACCTGGCTGCTCGCGGGCTGCATCGCGGGCGGCGTCCTGCTCGGCCTGGTCAACCACCTGGCGACGGAGTACTGGCTGCTCAAGACGATCACGTCGGGGGAGCAGCCGACCCGCCGTCAGATGATCGTCGCGACGATCGTCCGCCTGACCTTCCTCACGGTGGTCGCGATCGCCGCCGCCGTGATCCTGTGGCCCGACGGCATCGGGCTGCTGCTCGGCCTGGCCATCTTCCGGCTCATCGCCCTGGTGATGACCACCCTCCCGTTGCTGAAGGAGCTCAAGAACCCATGACCGGCCTGATCTCCCTGACCGGCCTCCTGCCCCTGGCCGCCGAGGGGCACGAGGAAGAGGAGTCGACGATCCAGATCGGCCACCACCGCACGGCCGAGTGGCTCGGGATGACGTTCAACACCGACACGATCATCTCGACGCTGGTCGCGGGCGCCCTGGTGCTGATCCTGGGCTTCGTCGTTGTCCGCCAGATGAACAAGCAGACCGAGGACCACGTCCCGACCAAGACGCAGATCCTGTGGGAGTCCGTCGTCGGCGAGGTCAACAAGCAGGTCAACGACAACCTCGGCAAGGTGCACCCGTACGTCGCACCGCTGGCGATCTCGCTGTTCTTCTTCATCCTCTTCGCCAACTGGCTGGAGCTGGTGCCGACCAGGCTCAACGACGACGCGCACCTGCTGCCCGCGCCGACGGCCGACACCAACCTGACCTACGCGCTCGCCGCCGTGACGATGGTCAGCGTCTGGGCCTACGGCATCCGGCAGAAGGGCACGAAGGGCTACTTCAAGCACTTCCTCGAGCCGTTCCCGGTGCTGCTGCCGCTGAACATCCTCGAGGAGCTGACCAAGCCGATCACGCTCGCGCTGCGACTCTTCGGCAACATCTTCGCCGGCGGCATCATGCTGTCGCTGATCGGGCTCATCCCGATCTACGCGTTCTGGGCGCCCAACCTGATCTGGAAGGCGTTCGACATGTTCATCGGCGCGATCCAGGCATTCATCTTCGCCCTCCTGACCGTCCTCTACTTCGCGATGGCCGGAGCCGGCCACGAGGAGCACGAGCTCCACGAGGAGTACGAGGAGGAGGAGCGACGCAAGAAGGCCGACGCCGCGCACGCGGACGAGGCCGCCCCCGTACCAGCGCACTGACCCACGAGGTCGGTCGTTCACAGAGGTAACCGATGCGCCGCTCCCCGGCGCGAAACCAAGGAGAAAAGATCACAATGGCAGTAACTGATGACGCCGTGACCCTGGCCGGCGCCTTCGTCGGTGGTGGCATCGCCCTCGCGGGTGGCGCGATCGGCGCCGGTATCGGTGACGGTCTGGCCGGTTCGTCGTACATCGAGGGCGTCGCGCGCCAGCCGGAGGCCCAGGGCCGCCTGCAGACCATCTTCTTCCTGACGGTGGGTCTGGTCGAGGCGATGTTCTTCATCAACCTCGCGTTCATGGCGCTGTTCGTCTTCGTCCTCGGCTGATCCGGGGCACTCGCCCCACCTAGCCAGAAGCAAGCAAAGGAACCCATTCGATGGCAAGCGTTGCGATCACTCCCATGGAGAGCAACTTCCTCGTCCCGAACGCGACGTTCTTCGTCGAGCTCGCGGCGTTCGCACTGCTGCTGTTCCTGCTGGCGAAGTACGTCATCCCGCCGATCAACCGTGCGATGACCCGCCGCCAGGACGCGATCCGCGCGCAGTTCGCCGAGCTCGACGAGGCCAAGTCCGAGGCCAATGCGGCCGAGGAGGAGTTCAAGTCGCAGATCGCCGACGCGCGCCACGAGGCGGCGCGGATCCGCGAGGAGGCGCGCGAGCAGGGCGCCGCGATCATCGCGGAGATGCGTGAGCAGGCCCAGGCGGAGTCCACCCGCATCGTCGAGCACGCGCACGCGCAGATCGAGGCCGACCGCAAGGCTGCGGCCGCGTCCCTGCGCGCCGAGGTCGGCACGCTCGCCACGACGCTGGCCGGCCGGATCGTCGGGGAGTCCCTCGACGACGAGGCCCGGCAGAGCCGGGTCGTCGACCGCTTCCTCTCGGATCTGGAAGGCGCCAACTGATGGACCTGCGTGGAGCGTCGGCCGAGTCCCTGCGGGAGCTCACCGCCGAGCTGGACGGGGCGCTGCGCGCCGGCCAGCACGCCGAGCGTGTCGCCGGCGAGCTGTTCGACGTCGCCTCGCTGCTCCGGGCCGAGCCGGCCCTGCGCCGGTTCGCGACCGACGCGTCGCTGCCGCCGGAGGCCAAGCAGGGCCTCGCCAAGCAGGTCTTCGACGGCAAGGTCGACGACGTGACGCTCGCGCTGGTCACCAGCGCGGCGGCGCGTCGCTGGACCGCGACCCGCGACCTGCCCGACGCGATCGAGAAGCTCAGCGAGCTCACCTGGGTGACCTCGGTGGGCGGCGACTCGGACCGGCTCGCCGACGAGCTGTTCGCCCTCGGGCAGACCGTGGCGGCGCACCCCGAGCTGCGGGACGCGCTCGCCAACCCGGCGCGCTCGCGCGACGACAAGGCTGCGCTGCTCGACACGCTGCTCACGGGCAAGGCGCTAGACGCGACGGCCGCGCTCGCGAAGCAGGCCCTCGGCGGCACCTACCGGACGATCGGCGCGGCGCTCGCGGCGTACCGCAACGTCGCCGCCGAGGCGCACGGCGAGGCCGTGGCCACGGTCCGCGTCGTCAGCCCGCTCGGCAAGGCAGAGCGCGACCGCCTCGCAGACGCGCTGTCGAAGCAGTACGGCAAGAAGGTGCACCTCAACGAGGTCGTCGACCCCGGCGTGCTCGGTGGCCTCCGGGTCGAGATCGGGGACGACGTCATCGACGGCACCGTCTCCAGCCGCCTCGACGACGCCCGGCGCAAGCTGGTCGGCTGACCGCAACCGGCTCATCCACACGAACTTCAGTAGAGAACCAAGAGAGTAGGGACGAAGATGACGGAGCTTTCGATCCGTCCGGAGGAGATCCGCGACGCGCTGCAGAAGTACGTCGCCGACTACCAGCCCGAGGCGGCGAGCAAGGAAGAGGTCGGCACGGTCGCGCAGGCCGGCGACGGCATCGCCCGCGTCACCGGCCTGCCCTCGGCGATGGCCAACGAGCTGCTGGAGTTCGAGGACGGGACGCTCGGCATCGCGCTGAACCTCGACACCCGCGAGATCGGCGTCGTCATCCTCGGTGACTTCGACAAGATCGAGGAGGGCCAGACGGTCCGCCGTACTGGCGAGATCCTCTCGGTCCCCGTCGGCGACGGCTTCATGGGCCGCGTGGTCGACCCGCTCGGCAACCCGATCGACGGCCTCGGCGACATCGCGTCCGAGGGTCGTCGTGCTCTCGAGCTCCAGGCGCCCACGGTGATGCAGCGCAAGTCGGTGCACGAGCCGCTCGCCACCGGCATCAAGGCGATCGACTCGATGACGCCGATCGGTCGTGGCCAGCGCCAGCTGATCATCGGCGACCGCGCGACCGGCAAGACCACGATCGCGATCGACACGATCATCAACCAGAAGCAGAACTGGGAGTCAGGCGACCCGACCAAGCAGGTCCGCTGCATCTACGTCGCCATCGGCCAGAAGGGCTCGACCATCGCCTCCGTGCGTGGCGCCCTCGAGGAGGCCGGCGCGCTCGAGTACACCACCATCGTCGCCGCCCCGGCGTCCGACAGCGCGGGCTTCAAGTACCTCGCGCCGTACACCGGCTCGGCCATCGGCCAGCACTGGATGTACGACGGCAAGCACGTCCTGATCGTGTTCGACGACCTGACCAAGCAGGCCGAGGCCTACCGTGCCGTGTCGCTGCTGCTGCGTCGCCCGCCGGGCCGTGAGGCCTACCCCGGCGACGTCTTCTACCTGCACAGCCGGCTGCTCGAGCGCTGCGCGAAGCTGTCCGACGACATGGGCGCGGGCTCGATGACCGGTCTGCCGATCATCGAGACCAAGGCGAACGACGTCTCGGCGTACATCCCGACCAACGTCATCTCGATCACCGACGGCCAGATCTTCTTGCAGTCGGACCTCTTCGCGGCCAACCAGCGCCCGGCGATCGATGTCGGTGTGTCGGTGTCCCGCGTGGGCGGCTCGGCGATGACCAAGGCGATGAAGGCCGTCACGGGATCGCTCAAGGTCGACCTGGCGCAGTACCGCGCGATGGAGGCGTTCGCGATGTTCGCCTCCGACCTCGACGCGGCCTCGCGTCAGCAGCTCGACCGCGGCCAGCGACTGATGGCGCTCCTCAAGCAGCCGGCGTACTCCCCGTACCCGGTCGAGGAGATGACCGTGTCGCTGTGGCTGGGCACCTCCGGCCGCCTCGACCGGGTCCCGACCGACGACGTCGCCCGCTTCGAGCGCGAGTTCCTCGACTACCTGCGGCGCTCGCACGACGGCATCCTCTCGGCGATCCGGGAGACGCTGAAGTTCGAGGACGACACCGAGCAGTCGCTCGAGCAGGCCTACGACTCCTTCCTCGACCAGTTCGAGACCTCCGAGGGCGGGTCGATCAAGGTCGGCCACGAGCCGCAGGCCGAGGCCCTCGAGGACGACGAGGTCGAGCAGGAGCAGATCGTCCGGCAGAAGCGGGGCTGAGGCATGGCCGTATCGCTGCGTGAGTACCGCGCGCGGATCAAGTCGACGGAGTCGATGAAGAAGATCACGCGCGCCATGGAGCTCATTGCTGCGTCCCGCATCATCAAGGCGCAGCAGCGGGCCCAGTCGGCCGCGCCGTACGCCCGCGAGCTGACCCGTGCCGTCTCGGCGGTGGCGACCTACTCCAACGTCGACCACCCGCTGACGCGCGAGCCGGAGGACCCGAAGCGGGCCGCCGTGCTCATCGTGACCAGCGACCGCGGCCTGGCCGGTGCCTACTCGTCGAGCGTGCTCAAGGAGGCCGAGCGCCTCGCCGAGCGCCTTCGCGGCGAGGGCAAGGAGATCGACACCTACATCTGCGGCCGCAAGGGCGAGGCGTACTACAAGTTCCGTGGTCGTCCCGTCGTCGCGTCGTGGACGGGCTTCTCCGATCAGCCGTCGTACGACGCCGCCCACGAGATCGGCCGCACCCTGATCGACGCGTTCCTCGCCGAGGAGGGCGAGCCGAACGCCGTCGACGAGGTGCACGTCGTCTTCACCCGGTTCCGCTCGATGCTCGTCCAGGAGCCGACCGACGTGCGGCTGCTGCCGCTCGAGGTCGTCGAGGGCGAGGAGAAGCCCGACCGGGCAGAGGTGCTGCCGCTCTACGAGTTCGAGCCGTCGGCCGAGGCGGTGCTCGACGGGCTGCTGCCGCAGTACGTCCAGAGCCGGATCTTCTTCGCGCTGCTCCAGGCCGCCGCCTCCGAGCTCGCGGCTCGGCAGAAGGCGATGAAGTCGGCGACCGACAACGCCGACGAGCTCATCAAGAAGTTCACCCGTATCGCCAACCAGGCCCGCCAGGCCGGCATTACCCAGGAAATCAGCGAGATCGTCGGAGGCGTCAACGCGCTCGCCGACGCCCAAGCCGGCCAAGACTGAAGCGGAGAAGTGAAAGACATGACTGCAACGATCGACGAGACCCAGGAGACGGGCACCGCCGGTGTCGGTCGCATCGCCCGGGTGATCGGCCCGGTGGTCGACGTGGAGTTCCCCGTCGACGCGATGCCCGACATCTACAACAAGCTGGAGAGCGAGGTCACGCTCGGTGGTGAGACCACCGTGCTGCCCCTCGAGGTCGCCCAGCACATCGGCGACGGCATGGTCCGCGCCATCTCGCTGAAGCCGACCGACGGCCTGGTCCGCGGCGCGCAGGTGGCCGACACCGGCGGCCCGATCACCGTGCCCGTGGGCAACGCGACCCTCGGCAGGGTGTTCAACGCGACCGGCGACGTGCTCAACCTCGACGAGGGCGAGACCCTCGACGTCGAGGAGCGCTGGGGCATCCACCGCAAGGCGCCGGCGTTCGACCAGCTCGAGTCGAAGACCCAGATGTTCGAGACCGGCATCAAGGTCATCGACCTGCTCACGCCGTACGTGCAGGGCGGCAAGATCGGCCTGTTCGGTGGCGCGGGCGTGGGCAAGACCGTGCTCATCCAGGAGATGATCGCGCGCGTCGCGAAGGACCACGGTGGTGTGTCGGTGTTCGCCGGTGTCGGCGAGCGCACCCGTGAGGGCAACGACCTGATCGTGGAGATGGAGGAGGCCGGGGTCATCGGCCAGACCGCGCTCGTCTTCGGCCAGATGGACGAGCCGCCGGGCACCCGCCTGCGGGTCGCGCTGTCCGCGCTCACGATGGCGGAGTACTTCCGCGACGTGCAGAACCAGGACGTGCTGCTCTTCATCGACAACATCTTCCGGTTCACCCAGGCCGGCTCCGAGGTGTCCACCCTGCTCGGCCGCATGCCGTCCGCGGTGGGCTACCAGCCGAACCTCGCCGACGAGATGGGCACGCTCCAGGAGCGGATCACCTCGACGCGTGGTCACTCGATCACCTCGATGCAGGCGATCTACGTGCCCGCGGACGACTACACCGACCCGGCGCCGGCGACGACGTTCGCGCACCTCGACGCGACCACCGAGCTCTCGCGTGAGATCGCGTCGCTGGGCATCTACCCGGCGGTGGACCCGCTGACCTCGACCTCGCGGATCCTCGACCCGCAGTACATCGGTCAGGCCCACTACGACTGCGCGATCCGCGTCAAGCAGATCCTGCAGCGCAACAAGGAGCTCCAGGACATCATCGCGATCCTCGGTGTCGACGAGCTCTCCGAAGAGGACAAGATCATCGTGTCCCGGGCCCGCCGCATCCAGCGCTTCCTGTCGCAGAACACCTACGTGGCCAAGCAGTTCACCGGCATCGAGGGCTCGACGGTCCCGGTCTCGGAGACCATCGAGGCGTTCAACAAGATCGCGGACGGCGAGTACGACCACGTGGCCGAGCAGGCGTTCTTCATGTGCGGCGGTCTGGACGACGTCGAGCAGAAGTGGGCCGAGATCCAGAAGAACCTCTGAGGCTCCGATGGCAGACAACGACCAGCTCCAGGTGGAGCTCGTGGCGGCCGACCGGACCGTGTGGTCCGGTCAGGCCACCATGATCATCGCCAAGACGGCGGACGGCGACATCGGCGTGCTGCGCAACCACATGCCGGTGCTCTCGCTCCTGGTCGACGGCGTCATCTCGGTCGACCCGGTCGACGGCGACCGGATGTACGCCGCGGTCGACGGAGGGTTCCTCTCGGTGGCCAACAACCGGGTCTCGATCCTCGCGCAGTACGCCGCGCTCGCCGACGAGATCGACGTCGAGGCAGCGCGCGCCGAGTTCGAGGCCGCGCAGGGTGAGGACTCCGACGAGGCCCAGGAGCGCGCCCGTCGCGCCGAGGCCCGGATCCGGGCGGTCGAGAAGGCCTCCTGACCGGGCCGACCCACCGCCGACCCGCCGCCGGGCTGTCGCCGGGGTGCCGCTAGGGTGTGCACCCTCGGCGAGGGACCGGAAGGAGGGCGTGGATGCCGGTGTGGCAGTGGCTGCTCGACGCAGCCGGTGCGCTCCTGCTCCTCGTCCTGTGCTACGGCCTCGGCCTCGTCGTCCGCCGCCGGTGGCTCTCTCGCCACGGCGGCACCTTCGAGCTCAGCTACCGCGTCCGACATGAACATGTCGGACGCGGTTGGCTTCTCGGGCTCGGCCGCTACTCGGGCGAGCGGCTGGAGTGGTTCCGCTACTTCTCGCTCTGGCCGGGGCCTAAGCGGGTCCTCCAGCGGTCCGAGGTGACCTTCACCGGTCGCCGCGAGCCCGAGGGCCCCGAGCAGATGTCGCTCTACCCCGAGCACGTCGTGATCTCCTGCCGGACCCCCACCGGTGCCGTCGAGCTCGCGATGTCCCCGGCGTCGCTGATGGGCTTCCAGTCCTGGCTGGAGTCCGGCCCCCCGGGCACCGACTGGACCCGGCCGCCGCGCTGACCCGGACCCGGGGACAAGTGCAGGAATACCCGGTGCACCGGGGATTCCTGCGCTTCTCGGCCGTTGCGTCACCCCAGAACGTCAGGGATTGCCCGAGAAGTAGGGACCTTGCCGACCGTCCCGGAGTCGGGGCTCCGTGGTCAGGAGGTCGCCTGACCCTCGTAGAGGCGCGGGACGGGGTGGTTGGCGAGGAAGACCCCGTGCGGGTCGACCGCGCTGCGGATCCCGGTGAGCTGGGTCCAGGTGTCGTCGCCGTAGATCGATCGGGCGTCGACCGGGGTCTCGGCGAAGTTGCCGTACTGGCGGCCGCTCTGGAACGGCGCCAGCGCCTGGGTGAACCGGACCGCGTCGGCGTGGGTCTGCGCGCCCATCTCGGGCGTCATGGCGATGCCGCCGGCGAAGGTGACGAACTGCGCGTCGAGCTGCTTGAGCACTCCTCCTCCCTCGTGCGGGCGGCCGAGCGCGCCGCCGAGCTGCCGGAGCTCGGCCATCAGCAGCGAGGTCCGCGCATCGGGGCCGGCCTCCGCGACGAACGCGTCGAGGGCGGCGTCCGGGAAGGCGCGGAGCATCGCGGTGTCGGAGGCGAACGGCGCGCCGCCCTCGGGGTCCATGTGCAGGCGCACCAGCGACTTGGCGGGGACCCGGGCGAAGGTGTCCATGGTCGGCTTGAGGGCACGCAGTCCTGCGAGGAGCTCCTCGCCGCGCGCGTCGGAGCCGAGGACGGCGCCGTCGATGATCACGAGCTCCCTGCCGCGGAGGAAGTCGGGCAGCTCGGGCATCGGGGGCAGCCGCATCGCGCGGAAGGCGGTCGTGATCTCGTCCGGCGCGTCCGGGGCCCAGGCGGCCCACTCGCGGAGCACCGGCTCGAGGTCGCGCAGGTCCCACATGAGGAACCCGGCGTACGCCGTCTCGATCTCGTACATCCGGAACTCCAGCGCGGTGACGACACCGAAGTTGCCGCCGCCCCCGCGCACGGCCCAGAAGAGCTCGGCGTTGGTGCGGGCGTCGGCGCGCACCAGCGTGCCGTCCCCGATGACGATCTCGACGGCGGTGAGGCTGTTGGCCGCGAGACCGAGCGTGCGGGCGTACCAGCCGATGCCGCCGCCCAGGCTGTAGCCGGCGATGCCGACGTCGGGGGAGGAGCCGTGCAGCACCGCCTTGCCGTGGGCGGCCGCGGCGTCGACCGCGGGCTCCCAGACCGTGCCGCCCTCGACACGAACGACGCCGCGCGCCGGGTCGGCGATCGCGGAGCTGAGCTCGGAGGTGCGCAGCAGGACGGTGTCGTCGAGGCCGCGGGCCGCGAGCGGGCCGGCGTTGTGGCCGGTGCTCTGCGGCGCGACGCGCAGGCCCGCCTCGGCGGCGCGCCGGACGACGGTGGCGACCTCGGCGGCCGTGCGGGGGAGCGCGACGGCGGCCGGCCGCTGGTCGACGGCGAGGTTCCAGGCGACGCGTGCGGCGTCGTACCCCTCGTCGCCCGGGACGTGGAGGCGGCCGGGGAGCAGCCCGCGGAGGGCGGTGGCGGCGCCGGTGGTGGCGCGCTGGTCGGCGTTGAGCTCGATGGTCATGGTTGGTGACTCCTGGGGAGGCGGTTTCGATCGGGTGGTAGGACCCTGCACCTCGCCTCTTGGAGGTGACTTTGAGCCGACTGGGAGCGGAGTCGGACGGCACGTCCTACGCTGCCGACCGTGGAGGTGTCGGTGCTCGGCACGGTGGAGGTCCGGCTCGCGGACGGGACCGTCGACCTCGGTACGCCGAAACAGCGTGCGCTCGTGGCGGCGCTGGCCCTCTCGCGCGGGCGGCCGGTGTCGGTGGACGGCATCGTCGACCTCCTCTGGGGCGACGACGCCCCGCCCGGGGTGACCGCGACCCTGCAGGGCTACGTCTCCCAGCTGCGGCGCGTGCTCGAGCCGGAGCGGCAGCGTCGGGCGCCGGCGACCGTGCTCGTGACCGTCGCGCCGGGCTACGCGCTGCGGGTGCCCGACGGGGACGTGGACGCCCACCGCTTCGAGCAGGCGATCACCGACGTGCACCGACGGCTGCAACCGATGCCGACGTGGGGCGCCTCGCCGCTGGGCGAGCCCGATCTCGTCCTGCTCTCGAAGACGCTGGACGAGACGCTGCGACTGTGGCGGGGCACGCCGTACGCCGAGCTGGGCGAGGCCGACGCGGCCGGGGCCGAACGCGCGCGGCTCGAGGAGCTGCGGCTGGTCGCGGTGGAGGACCGGGCGGTCGTCGAGCTCGCCCTCGGCCGGCACGCGACGGTGGCGGCCGAGCTCGAGGCGCTCACCAGCGCCCATCCGCTCCGGGAGCGGCTGTGGGCGCTCTGGTCGGTCGCGCTGACCCGCAGCGGCCGCCAGGCCGCCGCCCTCGACGCGCTCGCCCGGCAGCGCACCATCCTCGACGAGGAGCTCGGTCTCGAGCCGTCGGTCGAGCTGCGTGAGCTGCAGACCGCGGTGCTGCGCCAGGATCCCGGGCTGGAGTGGGCGCGCCCCGCCGGGGGCGTCGCGGCGCCGGCGACTCCGTCGGCCGTCGAGGCGGCGCCCGAGCCCACGGCAGCGGCGCCCCCGGTCGACCAGGTCGCGCCCTGGCCGATGGTCGGGCGCGACGTCGACCTCACGACGCTCCTCGCGCTGGTCGATCGGGCCGAGGCAGGCGCGCCGTCCTACGCCGTGCTCAGCGGCGAGCCGGGCATCGGCAAGTCCCGGCTGGCGGCCGAGCTGGTCGCGCGGGTGCGGCAGCGGGGGCTGCTGACGCTGGTCGGCCGGTGCTCGCAGGACGACGGCGCGCCGCCGCTGTGGCCGTGGAAGTCCGTGCTCGAGGGGCTCGGCGCCACCCTGCTCGACGACGCCGCCGGTGGCGCCGGCGACGGCGAGCAGTTCCGGGCCTGGGAGCGCATCGTCGAGACGATCCGCGCGGCCGCCCGGGACCGGACGGTGGTCGTGGTGCTCGACGACCTCCACTGGGCCGATGCCTCGACGCTCCGCGTGCTGCGACTGCTGGTCGAGACCACGGACCTGGCCCGTCTGCTCGTCGTCACCACCTGGCGCCCGGAGCCGACCGGCCTGCTGGCCGACGTCTCGGAGTCGCTGGCCCGGATGCACGCGGTGCGGGTCGAGCTGGACGGGCTCGCGCCCGGCGAGGCCGCGGCGGTCTTCGCGAGCATCGCGTCGCGCGAGCTTGACCACGCCGGCGCCGACGCGCTGCGGGAGCGCACCGACGGCAACCCGTTCTTCCTCGTGGAGCTCGCGCGGCTCGGCAGCCGAGGCGGGGACGCCGGCGAGCTGCCGGGCGCCGTCACCGACGTGCTCAACCAGCGCCTGGCGCGGTTGCCCGACTCGACGGTGAGCGCGCTGCGGTCGGCGTCGGTGATCGGGCGCATGTTCGACGTGGAGACGTTGGCGACCGTCACGGGCATCGACGAGGACGACCTGATCGACGTGGTCGAGCCCGCGCAGGCCGCCGGGCTGGTGCGCGAGGACGGGATCGATCGGTACCTCTTC
This sequence comes from Nocardioides sp. YIM 152315, assembly GCF_029210375.1. Classification (GTDB taxonomy): domain Bacteria; phylum Actinomycetota; class Actinomycetes; order Propionibacteriales; family Nocardioidaceae; genus Nocardioides. The sequence continues at coordinate 124,688 of NZ_JARGER010000028.1, forward strand.
GCGCACGCGCTCGTCCGCGACACCCTGCGCGGCGGCCTGAGCGCCAGCCGGCGGGCTCGCGCCCATGCCCGCGTCGCGGAGGCGCTCGACGGCGCCCGCGGACGTGAGACCGAGGTCGCCCGGCACTGGCGCGAGGCCGGGCCGTCGTACGCCGACCGGGCGTGGCGCGCCGCGGTCGACGCGGCGGCGCTCTCGCGGCGCCTCTACGCCTACGACGAGGCCGCCGAGCTGATCCGGGGTGCGCTGGTCTCGATCGAGGGCGACGCCGACGCCGGGCTGCGGGAGCGCTACGACCTGCTGATGGCGCTGATCGACGAGTACCGCTGGGCCGCGCAGCTGCCGCGGCTGGTGGGCGCCGTCGAGGAGGCGATCGAGGTCGGCAAGCTGATGCGCGACGCCGAGGCCGTCGCGCGCGCCGCGATCTCGACCACGCAGGGCGTGCTGTGGCGCTCGGCCCCGCCGGGCCTGGTGAACCAGGCCGTCGTCGGTGCCCTGCGGGGGAGCCTCGACCTGCTGCCGCCGGACGACAGCGCCCTGCGCTGCCGCGCGATGCTGGCCCTCGCCAACGAGCTCTCCGACACCGCGTCCTACGAGGAGCGGCGCGCGCTGTGCGACGAGGGTCTCGCCATGGCGCGTCGCCTCGGCGACCCGGTCCTGCTGCTCGATGCCTGCCAGACCGTCTTCGTGGCGCTCTGGCTGACGCGGACGGCCGCGGAGCGCCTCGACCTGGTCACCGAGTCGATGCAGCTCGCGCGGAGCACCGGGAGCGAGCGCAGCTTCGTCGTCTCCGCCTGCCTGCGGGTCGCGGTGCTCGGCGAGCTGGGTCGGCCCGCGGAGATGTTCGCCGCCGTCGACGTCGCGCGGCCGGAGGTGGAGCGGCTCCGGATCGCCTTCGGCGAGACCGTGCTCGACGGCATCCTGGTGCCGTGGCACGCGATGGCCGGGCGGTTCGAGGAGGCCGAGCGGCTCGTCGACAACATCCGGCAGGTCGCCTCCCGCATCTCGCACAACGACGCCGACGACTCCGTGCTCAGCTCGCTGCTCGCGCTGCGGCTGTGGCAGGGCCGGTCGATCGAGATGGTGCCGGCGCTGGAGCGGTTCGGTCCGACGCCCTACCCCTTCGACGCCAGCCTCGCCGTCTACCTGTGGCGAGCGGGTGAGCACGACCGGGCCCGCGCCCACTTCGCCGAGCACGGCGCGCCGCTCGAGCACGAGGTCGACCTCTCGCTGCTGGCCTGGTGCCACGCGGCCGAGCTCGCGCTCTACCTGGGGGAGCGACAGCTGGCGGCCGACGCCTACGAGCGGATCGCGCCGTACGCCGGGTACTCGTGCTGCGTCGGTTCGGACCTGGCCCTCGGACCCGTGGACGCCTACCTGGCGCTGGCGGCCGCCGCCGTCGGCGAGACGGAGCTCGCGACCGGTCACGCCGACGCGGCGGACCGGAAGGCGGTCGAGTGGGGGATCCCGCTGTTCGCCGGATGGTTCGCCGAGGAGCGGCGTACGCGCGGGTTCTGAGGTCGGCCCGTCCCGCCATCTGGACCGGTCAAGTAACCGGTTTGGATGAGCAGCCCCCGATCGGGAACGCTAGGGCGGTGACGTCCCTGCTCCACACCCGCAACGCGGTCGCGCTGAGCTTCGCGCTCAACGGCTTCTGCTTCGCCACGATGGTCTCGCGGCTGCCCGACATCCGCAGCGGGCTCGAGCTCGACAACGCCGCGCTCGGCCTGCTGCTGCTCGCGATCTCCGTGGGATCGGTGATCGCGCTGCCGCTCAGCGGCCGGCTCATCGACCGCTTCGGTGCGACCTGGGTGACGCGGCTCGGCGCCGTGCTGGTCGTGGTGGGGCTGAGCGTCGGCATGCTCGGGGTGGTCACCGACCTGCTGCCCCTGACCGCGGTCGGCTTCTTCCTCGACGGCGTCGGCATCGCGGTGTGGGACGTCTCCATGAACGTCGAGGCCGCCGAGGTCGAGCGCCGGCTCGAGCGCACGATCATGCCGCGCTTCCACGCGGGCTGGAGCCTGGGCTCCTTCGCGGGCGCGGCCATCGGCATCCCGATGGCGGCCGTGCACGCGCCGCTGATGCTGCACGTGCCGGGCTTCGCGCTGCTCGCCGGGCTCGCGACCTGGCGCGCGGCCGCGACGTACCTCCCCGCACGGGAGGCCCACGAGGAGCGGCAGGTCGAGCCCTTCTCGCCGTGGCGCGAGCCGCGGACCCTCGCGATCGGCGTGATGGTGCTCGCGTTCGCGCTCACCGAGGGCGCCGCCAACGACTGGCTCGCCCTCGCGCTGATCGACGGGTACGACGTGCGCCACTGGGTCGGCGTCACCGGCTTCACGGTGTTCGTCTGCTCGATGATGGCCGGCCGCCTCTACGGGCCGGTCCTGCTCGACCGCTACGGCCGCGCGCCGGTGCTGTGGGCCTCCTCCGCCGCGGCGTTCGTCGGCATCCTGCTCGTCGTCTTCGGCGCGCACGTCGTGCTCGTCGGCCTCGGCATCGTCGTCTGGGGCCTCGGGGCCTCCCTCGGCTTCCCGGTCGGCATGAGCGCCGCCGCGGACGACCCGTTGCGCGCGGCCCGCCGGGTGAGCGCGGTCTCGACGATCGGCTACACCGCGTTCCTGGCCGGCCCGCCGCTGCTCGGCCTGCTCGCCGACCACGTCGGCACGCTCGAGACGCTGCTGGTGATCGCGGCCCTGATGATCCCGGCCGCCGCCACGGTGTTCGCGGCGCGCGAGCGCCGTCCGTCGCCGGCCGAGCCGGACCAGCCGGTGGGCCGCGCCCGACTCTGAGCGACGCTGGTCCGACCGGGGCCGGATGCTCACCCGTCGAACAGCGACCGGATGTCGTCGGCGGTGATGCCGGCGGCCGACGACCCGTCGCCGTCGACGACGTTCGCGAACAGCTCGGCCTTGCGGCCCTTGAGCTCCATCACCTTCTCCTCGATCGTCTCCTCGGCGATCAGCCGGTAGACGTGCACGGGGCGGGTCTGGCCGATGCGGTGGGCGCGGTCGACCGCCTGCGCCTCCGTGGCGGGGTTCCACCACGGATCGAGGACGAAGACGTAGTCGGCCTCGGTGAGCGTCAGACCCACGCCACCGGCCTTCAGCGAGATCAGGAAGACCGGGGCGGCGCCGCTGCGGAACTGCTCGATGACGGCCGCGCGGTCGCGGGTCGAGCCGTCGAGGTAGGTCGAGGCGATGCCCTCCTCCTCGAGCCGGGCCCCGACCCGGCCCAGGAACGAGGTGAACTGGCTGAACACCAGCGCCCGGTGGCCCTCCTCGAAGATCTCGAGCAGGTGCTCCACCAAGAGGTCGACCTTCGCCGAGCCGATCGCGTCGTGGTCTGCGTCGACCAGCCCGGGGTCCAGGGCGAGCTGGCGGAGCCTGGTCAGCGCCGCGAAGATCGCGATCCGGTTCTCCTCGAAGTCGTCGACCAGACCGAGGATGCGCTGACGCTCCTTCGCGAGGTGGGTGTCGTAGATCCGACGATGCTTCGGCGCCAGCTCGACCCGCAGCACCTGCTCCTGCTTGGGCGGCAGGTCGGCGGCGACCAGCTCCTTCGTTCGGCGCATCATGAACGGCCGGATGCGCTGTCGGAACCGGCGCAGCGCACCCTCGTCGCCGGCGCTCTCGACCGGGCGCACGACGTGTCGGGTGAACGAGCGCGGCCACGGATAGAGGCCGGGCGTGACGATCGAGAGCAGCGACCATAGCTCCATGAGCCGGTTCTCGAACGGCGTGCCGGTGACAGCCAGCCGGAACGGCGCGTCGACCAGCCGCACTGCTCCGTACGTCTTGCTCCGGTGGTTCTTCACCTGCTGCGCCTCGTCGAGCACCATCCCTCCCCAGGCGACGCCTGCGTAGCGGTCCTGCGCGAGGCGGATCAGCGCGTACGTCGTGACGACCACGTCGGCGTCGGCCGCGAGGGCGGAGATGTCGTCGGCCCGCCGGCGGGCGGTGCGGACGCGCAGGCCCGGCGTGTGTCGAGCGGCCTCGGACTCCCAGGCGGTCACGACGCTCGTGGGCGCGACGACCAGGAAGGGCCGTCGCTCGCCGCAGGTGGTCGCGTGGGCGATGAGGGCCAGCACCTGCAGCGTCTTGCCCAGTCCCATGTCGTCGGCGAGGATGCCGCCGAGCCGGTGCTCCCAGAGGAAGGCCAGCCAGTGGAAGCCGTCGCGCTGGTAGGGGCGCAGCTCCGCGGTGAGTCCGCTCGGCTCGGGGCGCGGCAGGTCGGCGAGGTCGCGCAACGCCCGCGCCCGGCGTACCCACTCGCCGGCCTGGGCGTCGACGAGGCCGAGCTCGGCGAGCTGCGCCCAGACCCCCAGGTCGTGGCGCCCGACGCTCACCGTCTCGCCGTCGGACTCGCGGAGCTCGCCGGCCGACCGCACGGCATCGCGCAGCCGCTCGAGCTCCGGGCGATCGGTGCGGAGATAGAGCCCGCTGGGGAGGACGAGGAACTCCTCGCCGAGGGTCAGCGCCCTCAGCACGTCAGGGAGCCGGAGTCGCTCACCCTCCACGGTGATCGTGACCTCGAGGTCGAGCCAGTCGGTGTGGGTGTCGGTCTCGGCAGGGGGAGGTGGGAGGAGGTCGAAGCTGATCTCGGGCCCCTGGTCGCTCTCGCGGAACTCCGGCCGCTGCTCCTCGACGACCATGACGTCGTCGAGCTCCCGCAGGGACGGCAGGTCGTGGAGCGCCAGCGCGAGGGCGTCACCCCCCGTGGCCCGGGTGATCTTCAGCAGCTCCGCGGGCACCCGCGCCCGCACGAGCCGCTCGGCGTCGCGGTCGCGCAGGCCGCCGAGCGGCTCGTCACCGTCGAGCCGGCAGCAGCGGTCTCCGTAGCGCCAGGACCAGGTGAGCTCCGCGTCGGTCGACGACCGCCACCGGACCTCGAGCCCGAGCAGCGGCCGGATCGGCTCGGGCAGCTCCATCGAGCCGTCGGAGGAGGTCAGGTCGAGCGCGCGGGACAGCGGCCGGAGGTAGTCGTCGAGCCGCGCCGCGTCGTCGGCCGGCACGGTGATGTCGGCATCGAGCAGCCGCACCACCGCGGACGGCACCGGGCGCGTCGTCGCCGCCAGCGTCAGGGTGCGGCCCCCGAGCAGGGCCACGGCGTGGGCGGGCGCACCGATCACCACGACGTCGTCGCCCTGCCAGAGGCGGCCCGCGTGCGTCACCCCGAGGTGGAGGGTCGGCCGCTCCTCCCCGTCACGAGTGACGTCGCACACGACGGCCCGGGGGTCGCGGAGCAGGGCGACGGCGTCCAGCTCGTTGCCCGGCACCAGCGTCACGCCCGCTGCGACGGCGCGGTGCAGGAGCGGGACGAGGCGGTGGCCGAAGCCGGCCAGCGCGGGGGAGCCGACGCTGTGTCGCCAGTAGGGGTCCTGGGCCTGCAGTGCCGAGAGGAGGTCGAGCAGCGCGTCGACCTGGTCGGCGGGATGCCTCGCACGAGTCGCGGCGGCGTTGAGCGAGCTCCACTCGGCGCCGGTCTTCACCCACGCCCCCCGCGCGCCGAGCCGCATCGGTCGCAGGACCGGCGTCCGCGGGTCACCGGTCGTGCGGTAGCGCCGGTGCCGCCAGGAGTCCTCGAGCCCGATCTCCAGCGCCAGCGGCACCGGATCGGAGGTCCGGCTCGCGACCCGGTCGGCGTTCACGAGGTCGCGCAGCGCCTCGTCGAGCGCGCGATGCCACGGCGCGGGCTCGGTGGGCGGCCGCTCCTGGGGGGAGCAGAGCGTGGTCGCGAGCGCGACCCCGTGCTTGCAGTCGATGTGCACCGGACACGAGCACGTCGTGGTCATCCAGAACTGGTCGTCGACGTACTCGGCGTACAGGTTGACGGCGTACGGCGCAGGTGCCGCGCCGGAGACGGTCGCGGTCGCGGTCGCCGTGGTCTCTGTGAGCTTGACCAGCTCCGGCTCCCCGACCCGCCCTGACCGGGCGTACTCGAAGCCGCGGGCGAGGGTGCGCGCGTCGAAGAACCCGGCGAGCGCGGCGGGAGTGAGTGCGGCGAGGATGCTCATCGTGCGGCCATCGTGGCACCGCGCGTCGACGGACCGCGGCGCTCGTCCACAGGTGGAGCTACCGCCGCTCGCCGCCGGGCACCCAGAGCACGTCGCCGTTCACCCGGTTGGCGTGCCGGGCCAGGATGAACAGCAGGTCGGAGAGCCGGTTGAGGTACTTGATCGCGAGCACGTTCATCGACTCGCCGTGGACCTCGTACGCCGCCCACGCCGAGCGCTCCGCGCGCCGCACCACGGTCCGGGCGACGTGCAGGTGCGCGGCGGCGGGGGCGCCGCCGTTGAGGATGAACGAGCGCAGCTTCGGCAGGTCCTCGTTGTAGTGGTCGCACCACGCCTCGAGGCGGTCGACGTACTCCTGCTCGATGCGCAGCGGCGGGTACTCCGGCTGTGCTGGATCCTGGGGAGCCACCACCGGCGTGCAGAAGTCGGCGCCGACGTCGAAGAGGTCGTTCTGGATCCGGGTCAGCACGCGCTCCACGTCCTCGTCGAGCCCGCTCGTCGCCAGCACCACGCCGAGGTGGGCGTTGGCCTCGTCGACGTCGGCGTACGCCGCGAGCCTCGGGTCGGTCTTGGTGGTCGTGCTCATGTCGCCGAGCCGGGTCTCCCCGGCGTCGCCGGTGCGCGTGTAGATCCGGGTCAGGTTCACCATGAGCGCGAGCGTAGCCGGGTGCGGGACCGGGCTCGGGTCCGGCGGGTGCCACCCATCCGGACGCGACACGACGGAAAGTCCGGAGGCCGAGGCAACCATCCGGGCGTGGGCGGCGTCATAGTGGGTGACAGGCCGAGGACGGCTCATCGGGGCGCGGGGCTCCGAGGACGGGGGATCCACAGATGGACATCAGCACCGACGGACCGACCCTCTACCTCAGCGGCGACTTCGACGTGCGGAGCACGATGGAGGCGCGCAACGCGATCTACGAGCAGCTGCGCGGGCACGAGGTCGACCTCGTGGTCGACCTGACCGACGTGACCACGATCGACCTGACCGCGCTGCGGCTGCTCGCGGTCGCCACCCGGCAGGCCTCCCGCGACGGTCACCGGCTGACGCTGCGTGGCTGCGGGCCGGCCGTCCGCCGGATGCTGACCCTCTCCCGCCTCGGGCGGGTCATGGAGGTCGAGCGGGAGACGATCAGCGCCTGAGCGCCTGATGTCGGATACCCCACAGCCGGTTACCAATCGGTAGGCCCACCCCTACTCTCGGTCCATGAGCGAGAAGGCGAGCCACCCCAAGGACCGACCCTGGGTGATGCGCACGTACGCCGGTCACTCCACGGCGGCCGCGTCCAACGCGCTGTACCGCACCAACCTGGCCAAGGGCCAGACCGGCCTCTCGGTGGCCTTCGACCTGCCGACCCAGACCGGCTACGACCCGGACTCGCCGCTGGCGCGCGGCGAGGTGGGCAAGGTCGGCGTACCGGTGCCGCACCTCGGCGAGATGCGGCACCTCTTCGAGGACATCCCGCTCACGGAGATGAACACCTCGATGACGATCAACGCGACCGCCATGTGGCTGCTGGCGATGTACCAGGTCGTCGCGGAGGAGCAGAACCCGGACCGCTCGCCGGAGGAGGTGGCCGCGCAGCTCGCCGGCACCACCCAGAACGACATCATCAAGGAGTACCTCTCGCGCGGGACCTACGCCTTCCCGCCCGAGCACTCCATGCGGCTGATCTCCGACGTCATCTGCTACACGGTCCACCAGGTGCCGAAGTGGAACCCGATCAACATCTGCAGCTACCACCTGCAGGAGGCGGGAGCGACGCCGACGCAGGAGCTCGCCTACGCGCTGAGCACCGCGATCGCCGTCCTCGACACCGTCAAGGACTCCGGCCAGGTCTCCGCCGACGACTTCGGACGGGTTGTCGGCCGGATCTCGTTCTTCGTCAACGCGGGCGTGCGGTTCGTCGAGGAGACCTGCAAGATGCGGGCCTTCGTGCAGCTGTGGGACGAGATCACCCGCGAGCGCTACGGCGTACAGGACCCGAAGATGCGCCGGTTCCGGTACGGCGTGCAGGTCAACTCGCTCGGGCTGACCGAGGCCCAGCCCGAGAACAACGTCCAGCGCATCGTGCTCGAGATGCTCGGCGTGACCCTCTCCAAGAGCGCGCGTGCGCGCGCGCTCCAGCTCCCCGCGTGGAACGAGGCGCTCGGGCTGCCGCGCCCGTGGGACCAGCAGTGGTCGCTGCGGCTGCAGCAGGTGCTGGCGTTCGAGTCCGACCTCCTCGAGTACGACGACATCTTCGACGGCTCCCGGGTGATCGAGGCCAAGGTCGCGGAGCTGGTCGAGGGCGCCAAGGCCGAGATCGACCGGATCCAGGCGCTGGGTGGGGCCATCGCCGCCGTCGAGCACATGAAGTCCGAGCTGGTCTCCTCCCACGCCGCGCGCCGGGCGCGCATCGAGTCGGGCGAGGAGGTCATCGTCGGCGTGAACAGGTACGAGACGACGGAGCCCTCGCCCCTGACCGCGGACCTCGAGGGCGCGATCATGGCCCCCGACCCGGAGGCCGAGAAGACCGCGGTCGCCAGCGTCGGGGCGTGGAAGGCGGGACGCGACGAGACCGAGGTCGCCGAGGCGCTGACCGCGCTCGCGGCGGCGGCGAAGACGGACACCAACCTGATGGGACCCACGCTGGCCGCCGTCCGGGCGGGCGCGACCACCGGGGAGTGGGCCGCGACGCTGCGGGAGGTCTTCGGCGAGTACCGCGGCCCCACCGGCGTCAGCGGCGCGGTGGTCGCGGAGGCGGGGGCCGAGCTGGCCGCCGTCCGCGAGCGGGTCCGGGAGACCGGTGACTCCCTGGGCACCCGCCTGCGGCTGCTGGTCGGCAAGCCCGGGCTCGACGGGCACAGCAACGGTGCCGAGCAGGTGGCCGTGCGCGCCCGCGACGCGGGCTTCGAGGTCGTCTACCAGGGCATCCGGCTCACGCCCGAGCAGATCGTCGCCGGCGCCGTCGCGGAGGACGTGCACTGCGTGGGGCTCTCCATCCTGTCCGGGTCGCACATGGAGCTGGTGCCGGCGGTGCTCGACGGCCTGCGCGAGGCCGGGCTCGACGACGTGCCCGTGATCGTCGGCGGGATCATCCCCGACTCCGACGCCCGCCGGCTGACCGAGCTCGGCGTCGCGGCCGTCTACACGCCTAAGGACTTCGGGCTCACGGAGATCATGGGCGGCATCGTCGACGTGATCCGCGCCGCGCACCACCTGGACGAAGGTTAGCCTGCCCTAAAACCCGTGCTACGGTTCCGGCCGTGGGCAAGAAGAAGGACTCCCGGCAGGTGGCGAAGCTGCCGAAGCTGGAGTGCTGCGAGTCCAGGACGAAGTGCGGGCGCTGCCCCCTGCGGATGCTCAAGGAGGGCACGCTGCCCGAGGGGTATACCGTCAGGAAGCGCAAGCTCGTGCGAGTGGACGGCAAGAAGGTCACCAAGAAGAAGCTCGCGAAGGCTGCCTGACCCGCCCATCCCGACCAGGAGACCCCGTGGCCGCACCGCGATTCACCGAGCAGCTCAACACCCAGATCGGCAACGAGCTCGCCGCGCACAACCAGTACCTCGCCTGCGCGGTCCACTACGACGCCCTCACGATGCCCCAGATGGCCGCGTTTTTCTACGCGCAGGCACTCGAGGAGCGCGCGCACGCGGCGATGATGGTCCAGTACCTCCTCGACACCGACAGCCCGGTGACCATCCCCGCCGTACCGGCGCCGGTCGGCGACTTCGCCGACGTGGTCGCGCCCGTCGCGCTGGCGCTCGAGCAGGAGAAGCGCGTCACCGACCAGATCAACGGACTGCTCCGGATCGCGCGGGAGGAGTTCGACTTCGCCTCCGAGCAGTTCATGCAGTGGTTCATCAAGGAGCAGGTCGAGGAGGTCGCGACGATGAGCGACCTGCTCACCGTCGTGCAGCGCAACGTGGACGACGTCGAGGACATCGAGGAGTACGTCGCCCGCGAGCAGCGCTCCGGGGGCGACGACCCGACCGCGCCGCGCGAGGCCGGCGCCTGAGCCAGCCCCGTCGGCCCGGGAAGCCGGTACTGTCAGCGGGTGGACCAGCCCGCCGAGGCGCTCTTCCGCGGCGTCTTCGAGACCGCCCCCGATGCGACCGTCATCGTGGACACCTCGGCGACGGTCGTGCTGGTCAACAACCGGGTGCGGGAGGTGCTCGGCTACGAGCGCGACGAGCTGGTGGGATGCTCCGTCGGCGTCCTGGCGGCCACGCCCGGACCCGCAGAGGTGGTCCGGCGTCTCGGCGCCTACCTGCGTGAGCCGGAGGCGGTGCCGATGGGCTACACGCAGGAGTTCCGCATCCGTCACCGCGACGGACACGAGGTCCCCGTCGAGCTCTCGCTCTCGCCGCTCGAGACGGTCGACGGGCTGCTCGTCATCATCTCCCTGCGCGACGTCACCGAGCGGCGCCGCCTGGAGGCGGAGTCGCAGCGGCTGCGCGACGACCTGATCGCCACGGTCTCCCACGAGCTGCGCACCCCGTTGACCTCGATCATCGGCTACGCCGAGCTGATGGCCGACCTCGGCGAGAGTGACCTCAGCCGGCGCTCACGCAAGCTGCTCGGCGTCATCGAGCGCAACGCGGTGCGCGAGCTGCAGCTCGTCGACGACCTGCTGACGATGGCCTACCTCGACGACGACCGGCTGCAGATGCTGCGCGAGCAGGTCGACCTCGCGAAGGTGTGCGAACGCGTGGTCGACGACCATGCCGGGAGCGCGCGCGAGCACGGGCTGAGCCTCGGCTTCGCGGGCGGGGAGAGCGAGCCCGCGGTCGGCGACTTCAACCGCCTGGTCCAGGTGGTCGACAACCTCGTCGACAACGCGATCAAGTTCACCGCCGGCGGGGGTCGGGTGGACCTCAGCCTCTCCGAGCAGGGAACGATGGTCGTGCTCGAGGTGAGGGACACAGGCGTCGGCGTGCCACCCGAGGAGATGGCGCGCTTGTTCGAGCGCCTCTACCGGGGCCCGCACGCGATCGCCAACCAGGTGCAGGGCGCGGGCCTCGGACTGTCGATCGTCCGGGCCATCGTCGAGGCCCACGGCGGCTGGGTCGACATCCAGAGCGAGGTCGGCGTCGGCACCGTCGTGCGCGTCGCACTCCCGCACGTCGTCGGCGACGACGAGACGGCGGCTACAGCGGGGTGACGCCCACGACCGCGGCCGGGTCGAGCTCGCCGTACAGGTGCGGGAACGTCTCGTCGACGCCCGGCCCGGGCGGCTCCTCGACGACGGGTATGTCGAGCAGGTCGGTGTCGATCTCGAGCAGCACCAGGGGCTCGGTGGCGCCGGCGTAGTACGCCGCCCGGACGCCCTCCCACTGGTCCGCGCGACTGGCGTGGATGAAGCCCACCTCGTCGAGGCTCATTCCGCGGGTCGACGTGCGGTACGCGCCGTCCTCCTGGGCGGCCTCCCAGTCGGCGAGCGCGGCGATGTGGAAGATCCTCACGGGGGAGCCCTAGAAGAGCCGGTGGCTCGGGTCGTCCAGCCCGCGCAGGGCGTCGTAGTCGACCACCGCGCAGGCGATGCCGCGGTCGGTGGCGAGGACCCGCGCCTGCGGCTTGATCTCCTGGGCCGCGAAGATTCCGCGGACGGGGGAGAGCAGAGGGTCGCGGTTGAGCAGCTCGAGATAGCGGGTCAGCTGCTCGACGCCGTCGATCTCGCCGCGGCGCTTGATCTCGACGGCCACGGAGTGGCCGTCGGAGTCGCGACACATCAGGTCGACCGGGCCGATCGCGGTGGGGAACTCGCGGCGCACCAGGGTCAGGCCGGGGGAGAGCGTGGCCGGGTGCTCGGCGAGCAGCTCCTGCAGGTGCTTCTCGACGCCGTCCTTCCGCAGCCCGGGATCGATGCCGAGGTCGTGGTGGGACTCGTGGTGGATGTCCTCGATGAGGATCCGCAGCGTGTCGTCGCTCTTGGGGTTGGTGACCGTCCACTCGACCTGACCGTCCTCGGTCGTGCCCTCGCGGAGGGTGCAGGGCGGCGACATCCAGTTCAGCGGCTTGTACGACCCGCCGTCGGAGTGGACGAGCACCGAGCCGTCGGCCTTGATCATCAGGACCCGGGTGGCCATCGGCAGGTGGGCGGTCAGCCGACCGGCGTAGTCGACCTGGCACCTGGCTACGACGAGTCTCACGGGCGTGGAATCTACCGGGACGGCCGCCGCCGGACGGCGGCGGGCGATTGGATCGTTCCTAAGTTACTGGTGAGTGAACCAGTTCACTGCGCGCCCCGTGACGCCGTGCCACGATGCGCGCCATGACGAGCGCACCGGCACCCTCGCGGACCTTCACGACGATCGGCATCCTCGGCCTCGGCACCATGGGCGCCGGCATCGCCGAGGTCTTCGCCCGGCAGGGCTACTCGGTCGTCGGCGTGGAGCAGGACGACGACTCGCTGGCCCGCGGTCGGCAGTACCTGGAGCACTCCACCACACGGGCGGTCAAGCGCGAGAAGATGACGGACCTCGAGCAGAGCGAGCTGCTCGGACGGATCACCTTCACGACCTCGCTGACCGACGTCGCCGGCGCCGACCTGGTCATCGAGGCCGTGGTCGAGTCGCTCGACACCAAGAAGGAGCTCTTCCGGGAGCTCGACGGGATCGTCGGCGCCGACACGATCCTCGCCACCAACACCTCGAGCCTGTCGGTCACCGAGATCTCGACGGCCAACTCCCGCCCCGGGCGCGTCGTCGGCATCCACTTCTTCAACCCCGCTCCCGTCCAGCGGCTCGTCGAGATCGTGCGGACCGTCGTCACCGACGAGCAGGTGCTCGAGGACGTCCGGGCGCTGATGGACCAGCTCGGCAAGACCCCGGTCGTCTGCGGAGACAAGGCGGGCTTCATCGCGAACACCCTGCTCTTCGGCTACCTCAACCACGCGGTCTCGATGTACGAGGCCCGCTACGCCACCCGCGAGGACATCGACGCGGCGATGCGCTTCGGCTGCGGCTACCCCATGGGCCCGCTGGCGCTGCTCGACCTGATCGGCCTGGACACGGCCTACGAGATCCTCGAGACGATGTACCGCCAGGGTCGCGACCGGCTCCACGCGCCGGCACCGATCCTGAAGCAGATGGTCACCGCCGGCTGGTTGGGCCGCAAGACCGGTCGGGGCTTCTACACCTACGAGGCGCCCGACAGCCCGGTCGTGGTCGCGGACGCCCAGACGCCCTCCGCCGACGCCGCGCCCCGGCTGCGTCACGACCTCAGGCTCGTCGGCGTCGTCGGCACCGGCACCATGGCGAGCGGCATCGTGGAGGTCTTCGCCAAGGCCGGGTACGACGTGACCTTCGTCGGCCGCAGCCGGGAGAAGGTCGACGGGGTGGTCGCGGCGATCACCCGGAGCTTCGACAAGCAGATCCAGCGCGGCCGGGCCACCGAGGAGGCCAAGGCCGAGGTGCTCGCCCGGCTCACCGGGAGCACCTCGCTCGACGACCTCGCCGAGGTCGACATCGTGGTCGAGGCGATCGCCGAGGACCTCGACGTGAAGACCACGCTCTTCGCGAACCTCGACGAGATCTGTCGGCATGGAAATGGGGGCCAGGGCGCCGTCCTCGCGACCACGACGTCGAGCCTGCCGATCATCGCGTGCGCCCGGGCGACCTCGCGGCCGCAGGACGTGGTCGGGATGCACTTCTTCAACCCGGCGCCGGTGATGAAGCTCGTCGAGGTCGTCACGACCGTCGTGACCTCCGACGAGGTCGCCGAGACCACCCGGGCGCTCTGCGGGGAGGTCGGCAAGGTCGCGGTCGCCTGCGGCGACCGGGCGGGCTTCATCGTCAACGCGCTGCTCTTCCCCTACCTGAACGACGCCGTGCGGATGCTCGAGGCGCACTACGCGACCGCCGACGACATCGACACCGCGATGAAGCAGGGCTGCGCCCTGCCGATGGGGCCGTTCGAGCTGCTCGACGTGGTCGGCAACGACGTGTCGCTGGCGATCCAGCGCGAGCTCTACCTCGAGTTCCGCGAGCCCGGCTTCGCCCCGGCCCCCCTGCTCGAGCAGCTCGTGACGGCCGGCTACCTGGGCCGCAAGACCGGCCGCGGCTTCCGGGACTACGGCGCCCGGTGACCTGGCGGTCGTCAGGTCACCGGTGACCAGATGCGACGGAGCGGGCCCAGCCCCTCCTCGACGTACTCGCCGATGGGGCGCTGGCCGCCGTCGACGTACCACTGCTCGAGCGCGCCGAAGTAGGCGAACGCCAGTGCATGGGCGGCCGCGCGTGCCTGGGTCACGCTCGTCGTGTCGCTGACCATCAGCGGCGCGATGCGCTGCGCGGCCCGGTCGAGGGACGCGAACAGGGCCTGGCGCACCGAGGGCTCGTCGAAGAAGTAGCGGATCCGGCGAGCGGCCGTCGAGACGCCGCCGGACGCTGGGTCGGACGCCAGGTCGGGCGCCGGGTCGGGCGCAGCTTCGTAGCGCTGCACGGCCCGCACCATGCTGCCCACGGGATCCTCGGGGTCGAAGATCTCCCGCACCTCGGCTTCGCTCATGCTGTCGAACTCGTCGGCGACGAGCAGGCCCTCCTTGGTGCCGAAGTAGCGGTAGATCGACGACGCGGACACCCCGGCCGCCGCGGCGACGTCGTCGATCCTCACCGCCGCGAACCCGCGCTGGTCGAAGAGGTCCAGCGCGGTCCGCCGGATGCTCCGCATCGCGTCGGTCCGCCATCGCTCCCGCATGCCCGGTGCCATGGGGGGAGCGTAGGGACCCACGACCACCGGAGCAAGTCACCGTCCGTTTGAAAGTGACTGTCTCGTCTCGTACAGTCACTTGCCATGAGACAGTCACTCTCAGACACGCCGACCCTCGCGACCCCGACGGCGCGTCGGGTGCCGTACGCCGGCCTTGCGCTCGCGCTCCTCGCCGCGATCGGGCTCGCGGTCGCGGCCGTCGTCGACCAGGCGGGCGGCCGCGCCCTCGTCGACCACGCCACCGAGGCCTACCGGTCCCACGGGGAGGCCGTCAGCGCCGACCTGCTCTACGGCCTGATCTACTGCGTCGCGGGCGCGAACATCGTCCTGTGGGCGGCCGTGCTCCGCAGTGCCTCGGTCGGAAGCAGGTGGGCCGCCCTCCTGACCGGCCTCGCGATCGCGGTCGGCGTCGCGCTGGCCGGCGCCCTCCTCGGCGCGCAGGAGTACGGCGAGCAGGTCTTCCCGGCCCGGTGGGGTCTGCTGGCGCTGGTGTCACCGGCCGCCGGCGTACTCGTCCTCGTCCGGCTGGCCAGGCGCCGGTCCGACTGACCCGGCCCGCGGGCGCGGCGAGCATGGGGGCCGTCGGCCCCGGGTACGTCGAGCGCGTGGGAGCAGAGACCGGACGCATCACCACGGACGTCCCCGCCCGGCTCGACCGGCTGCCGTGGGTGCGATGGCACTGGCTGGTCGTCGTCGGGCTCGGCACGGTCTGGATCCTCGACGGCCTCGAGGTCACGATCGTCGGATCGATGTCCGACGCGCTCAAGGACCCGAAGACCGGGCTCGGGCTCAGCAGCTGGGACGTCGGCTTCGCCGGCGCCGTCTACGTCGCGGGCGCCTGCGCCGGTGCGCTGTTCTTCGGGCAGCTGACCGACCGGTTCGGCCGCAAGAGGCTCTTCATCGTCACGTTGGTCGTCTACACCTGCGCGACGGTGCTGACGGCGTTCTCCATGGCACCGTGGTGGTACTTCGCGGCCCGCTTCGTCACCGGCTTCGGCATCGGTGGTGAGTACGCCGCGATCAACTCCGCCATCGACGAGCTGATCCCCGCGAGGTACCGCGGCCGCGTCGACATCGCGATCAACGGCTCCTACTGGATCGGCGCGGCCGGCGGCGCCCTGCTGACGATCCCGCTGCTCGACCCCACCGTCGTCGACGCCGAGTGGGGCTGGCGGCTGGCCTTCGGGCTCGGCGCCATCCTCGCGGTCGGCATCCTGCTGGTGCGTCGCAACGTGCCGGAGAGCCCGCGCTGGCTCTTCATCCACGGCCGCGAGGACGACGCCGAGCGGATCGTCCGCGCGATCGAGGACACCGTCTCCGACGAGGCGGGGGAGCGGCTCGCGGACGTCGACGAGACGATCACCGTCCGGCAGCGCAAGGCGATCCCGTTCCGGATGATCGCGCGCACGGTCTTCACGCTCTACCCCAAGCGCACCGTCCTCTGCTTCTCGCTCTTCGTCGGACAGGCGTTCCTCTACAACGCCTTCTTCTTCACCTACGGCGACACGCTGTCGACGTTCCTCGGCGTCGAGCAGACGGGGTGGTACCTCGCGATCTTCGCGCTCAGCAACTTCATCGGCGCACTCTCGCTCGGTCCGCTCTTCGACAGGATCGGCCGGGTCGGCATGATCACGTTCACCTACGTCTTCTCCGGAGCGCTGCTCGGAGTGACGGGCTTCTTCCTCGGGTCGGTCACGGCGGTCTCGCTCACGGTGCTCGGCGCCGTGATCTTCTTCTTCGCGTCGGCCGGGGCCAGCGCGGCGTACCTCACCGCGAGCGAGGTCTTCCCGATGGAGACCCGCGCGCTGTGCATCGCGTTCTTCTACGCGATCGGCACGGCCGCCGGCGGCATCAGCGGTCCGCTGCTCTTCGGCTGGCTGATCGACCGGGCGTCGGCCGACCAGGACATCACCGGCATCGCGGCCGGCTACTTCATCGGCGCCGTACTGATGGTCGGCGCGGGCATCGTCGCCGCCTTCCTCGGCGTCCGGGCGGAGGGGCGGTCGCTGGAGAGCATCGCCCAGCCGCTCACTGCGGAGGACCCGGCCGACGACGCCGGCGAGCGCGCTCAGACCTGAGCCGCCCCGGGCTACGGCCCGCCACGTACGCTGGGCCCATGGAAGGCCTCCTGATCCTGCTCGTCATCGCGGCGGCGATCGCCGCGATCGTCGTGGCCAGCCGCCGGTCCAAGGCGCGCGAGCTCGAGCGCCGCGAGGCCGAGCTGGCACCGGTGCGCAAGCTCACCTTCGAGGACGTCACCGCGCTCGGTGAGCAGCTGCAGGAGCTCGACCTCGAGCTGGCGGGCCGACAGCTGACGGAGGGCGAGAACGCCGACTACCAGCGGGCTCTCGACGCCTACGAGTCGGCGAAGACGGCGGCGGACTCGATGACCCGCCCCGACGACGTGCGCCACGTCACCCAGATCCTCGACGACGGCCGCTACGCCATCGCGTGCGTGCAGGCCCGGGTCGCCGGCGAGCCGCTGCCGACCCGTCGACCGCCGTGCTTCTTCGACCCGCGGCACGGCCTGTCGGTGACCGACGTGATGTGGGCGCCGCCCGGTGGCGCACCGCGCGACGTCCCGGCCTGCGCGCTCGACGCCGAGCGGGTGCAGGCCGGCGCCGACCCGGACTCGCGGATGGTGATGGCCGGAGCCCAGCGGGTGCCCTACTACCAGGCCGGCGGGGCCTACCGTCCCTACGCCCAGGGCTACTTCGGCGCGTTCGGGCCGATGGAGATCATGTTCGCCGGGCTGCTCTTCGGCGGGCTCGGCGGCTTCGACATGCTCGGTGACGGCATCGGCGCGATCGGCGACGGCATCGGCGACCTCGGCGACGGCATCGGCGACGCGATCGGTGGCATCGGCGACGGCATCGGCGACGTGTTCGACGGCTTCGACTTCTAGTGCCGCCCGTCGGAAGTTCTTGTGCGCTTCGCGCACCCATGGCACGCACTCTGCTGCGTTGCCGAAGCTCGCGAGACGGGCGGGTATGGCTTCGCTCCGGCGCCTTGCAGCGCACGCACCCTGAGCACGCCAACCGTTCAACTACATCCGACGCACGACACTAGCCGCCCCGGACCGCGACCTGAGCCCCCGCGGCGTACGAGCCTGGTGCTGAACTACCCTCGCGCCATGACCCTCCACACGACGACGCTGGGGGAGCGCGGGTCGCTGGTGGCCTTCTGCCACGGACTCTTCGGTCAGGGCAAGAACTGGACCAGCATCGCCAAGGTCGTCGCGGAGGACCACCGGGTCCTGCTCGTCGACATGCCCCACCACGGGCGGTCGTCCTGGCCCGAGCGCTTCGACTACGTCGACGTCGCCGACCGGGTGGCCGGGCTGTTCGGCGCCGACGACCCGGTCGCGCTCGTCGGCCACTCCATGG
Organism: Nocardioides sp. YIM 152315; assembly: GCF_029210375.1. GTDB lineage: Bacteria > Actinomycetota > Actinomycetes > Propionibacteriales > Nocardioidaceae > Nocardioides. The sequence goes on from NZ_JARGER010000028.1 coordinate 142,776, forward strand.
GCGGCAAGGCCGCGATGGTGCTGGCGCTGCGGCACCCCGACGTCGTCGAGCGGCTCTGCGTCGTGGACGTCGCTCCGGTGGACTACGAGTCGGCGAGCGAGTTCACCGGCTACATCGCCGCCATGCTCGCCCTCGACCTCGACGGCCTCGAGCACCGCCGCGACGCCGACGCCGCGCTCACCGAGGCGGTCCCCGACCCGACCGTCCGCAGCTTCCTGCTCCAGAACCTGCGCCGCGGTGACGACGGATGGTCGTGGCAGCCCAACCTCGAGGTGCTGGGGCGCGACATCGCCTCGCTGAGCGGCTGGCCGGAGGCGGAGCTGGCCGCCGCTGCGCCGTACGAGAAGCCGACGCTGTGGGTGTCGGGACAGCGCTCGGACTACGTGCGCGACGAGTACGCCGCGGCGATGGACCACTGGTTCCCCCGCAACCGGCGGGTGACCGTCAAGGACGCCGGCCACTGGGTGCACTCGGAGCAGCCACAGGTCTTCACCGAGGTGCTGCGCCGCTTCCTGCGGTGACCGCCCGTCACACCTTCGCGCGCGAGCGCTCGTTGACGCTGACGAGGTAGTCGTAGATCGACATGGCGAGGGCGGTCCAGTTCTTCGGCGGCACGTTGCGCGACATGTTGCGGAACTCCATGATCACGCCGGACGGCTTCGCGAACGAGCCGCCCTCGTCGCCGACGGTGTCGAACTTGTTGCCCAGCCGGCCGAGCCCCTCGAGCTTGTCCTTGATCGCCGGGTTGGATTTGGCGGAGAGGTCGTCCCTGCCGACCAGGATCCCCAGCAGCCAGTCGTTGCGGCTGATCTGGAGCCCCGGGGTGTCGTCGACCCCGCCCTTGCTGCCTTGGTGGTAATCCTTGAGGATGCCGCGCTCGTAGACCTTGGCCCCGCCGGTGCCGCTGAGCTGGGCCACCTCGAGCACCCAGTCGACGAACGCCGTGGGGTCCATGCGCACGTCCTGGCGCTCCATCTCGCTGAGGCGCTTGAACATGGACGCGAAGTCGGTGCGCATCAGCATGGAGCCGGACAGCAGCTTCGCGTAGCTGAGGGGGGGCGTGCTCTGCGCGTCGACCAGGGCGCCGTTGTCGAGGTACATCGCGAGCACCGCGACCAGCGACTTCAGCTCCTTGCTCGGCTCGCCGGTGAGGTTGCGCGGCGGAGCGACGGTCTCGACCCTGCCCGCGAAGATCGCCGGGCCCTTCATGCCGCTCATCTTGTCGAGGTTCTTGGCACCGGTGGCGCCCTCCTCCGACAGGTTGGTCTGGTTGCCGGCGCCGCCCATCTCGGACATCAACTCGAGGAGCTTGTCGAACGCCACGCCCCCGGTGACCTGCGGGTTGGCCGTCAGGCCTCGCGTCGGATGGATCCAGGCGGCGGGATCCGCACCCTTGATGCCGACGTCCGACATCGGCACCGACGGGTCCCGGTCGGGCATCTTGAACGAGCCGATCTCGTCGAGGATCTCGTCGCGGTCCTTGCCCTGGTCGCCGAGCGCCTTCTCCTCCGCGAGGTACTCCTGGTGGGCCTCGTCGAACTTCTCGGTGTACTTGTCGTCCGCCTTCTTCACGACCTTCCTGCCGGCGGCGGCGACGATCCGGTCGACGTCGGCGACCATCGCGTCCATGATCGCGGCCAGCTTGTCGCGGTCGTCCTCACCGAGCGGCGGATCGACGACGAACTCGATCGCCGAGCCGTAGTCGGAGTGCTCGTCGGCCTCCATCCGGAAGCCGTCGTACTGCTTGAGCACGGCGGTCTTGCCGTACGGCTCGAAGCGCTTGCGAAGGGTCTTGCGACGACGCTTGACGATGACGTTGGTCTCGAACTCGAAGCCGACCGCGCGACGCACCATCCGGCGGGCGCCTCCGCCCTGCTGCTCGACGTGCGCCAGCTCGTGGGCGAGCAGCCGGTCGCCCGACGCGTCGCCGGGACGGAAGGCCCCCTTGGCGAAGAACAGGTCGGTGCCCACCGTGAACGCCGTGGCCGACATCAGCCGGGAGAGCGAGTCCGCCTCGCCGTCGGTGTGCACCCTCACGTCGGAGAACGACCTGCCGAAGGCGCCCTCCATCCGGCGCCGCACCGGGGCGTCCAGGGCGGCGCCGCGGCCGAGGCGCGCGCCGACCCGCTGCTGCGTCGGGGCGTCGAGCGCGCCACCGGCCATCCCGATCGCGCCGGTCTCGGCACCCGCGGAGCGGCGTACGCCGTGCTCGTGGACGTGCCCGGCACCGTCGGCGTGCCCGCCTCCCGTGCGGGCGGCCGCGAGGCGCGCGATCACGACGTTGGCCCGTGCGTCCGCCTCGAGCTCGGCGCGGTCGTCGGCCGCACCCACCACGAGGTCGTCGGGTCGATGGTCCGACTCGTGCGCGTCGTCTGATCTGGGTGTCGCGTGGACCGGACCTGCGTGCATGCCGAGATCTCCCGCTGTGGATGTGGAACCCGAGCCCCCAGCACGGTAGCCACGGGGACCCGCGGGTCGCATGGCCCGTTCGGGGCATTTCGTGGGGTGCGGTCAGCCCCGAGCCTGCCGCGCGCGGTACGCCGCGACCGCGTTGCGGTTGCCGCAGGCGGTGGAGCAGAAGCGGCGCGAGCGGTTGCGGGAGAGGTCGAGCACGATGCCCGTGCACGCCTCGTCGGCGCAGATGCCCAGCCGCGACATCTCGTCCTCGCGGATGAAGTCGATCATCGCCATCGCGGTGTCGACGATGATCCGCGTCGCCGGTCCGGCATCGGGGGAGACGCCGTGCAGGTGCCAGTCCCAGTCGTCGTGGCGCACCAGCTGCGGGACCGTCCCGGACTCGGCGAGCAGCTCGTTGACGAGCTGGGCGGCGCGGTCGCGGTCGGCGCCGAGGAGGTCGTGGAGGATCGGTCGCACGGCGCGGACCGCCTCGAGCTCGTCGGCGGTCGCCGACCGGCGTTCGGTGTGCAGGTACTCGGCGTACCACTCGTCGAGCTGATCGACGCTGGTCAGGCCGTCGACGCCGATGGCGGAGTTGGCGAGCACCACGGCGGCCTGGAGGGTCGTCGTCGTGTCATTCGCCAAGGACATGTTGACATATTACCGGGCCGTCGCGACATTCGTAGAAGATTGCCGAGTCTTCCGAGTCGGAGGTTCATCCGCAATGCGCGCGCACGAACTCCTGGTTCGGGACACTGGGTACCATCAGCCGTGACCAAGCTCGCCGACGACGCGTCCGTGACCACGCCGACGGTGCCGCCGGGCTCCCGGCTCGCCGCCGGCCTGGCCTTCGCGGTCGTCTCGGCCGCGACGTTCGGGCTCTCCGGGCCGCTCGCCCGGCCGCTGCTCGAGTCCGGCTGGAGCCCCGGCGCGATCGTGCTGATCCGGATCTCCCTCGCGGCGCTCGTGGTGCTGCCGTTCGGGCTGCTGGCGCTGCGGGGACACCGCGGCGTCGTACGCCGCAACGCCGGCCTGATCGTCCTCTACGGCACGCTCGCGGTGGCCGGCGCCCAGTTCTGCTACTTCTCCGCGGTCCAGCACATGCAGGTGGGGCCCGCCCTGCTGATCGAGTACACGGCCCCCGCCGCGGTCGTCGTCTGGATGTGGCTGCGGCACGGCGAGCGCCCCGGCCCGCTGACGCTGGTGGGTGCCGGTCTCGCCGCGCTCGGCCTGGTGCTCGTGCTCGACCTGGTCTCCGGTGCAGACCTCGACCCGGTGGGCGTGCTCTGGGCGCTCGCCGCGATGGTCGGCGCCGCGACGTACTTCGTCATCTCCGCCGACGAGGCCAACGGCCTGCCGCCGATGGCGCTCGCGGCGGGTGGCCTGCTCGTCGGCGCCACGGTGCTCGGCCTGGCCGGCCTGGTCGGCGTGCTCCCGATGGAGGGGGCGACGGCCGACGTGACGTACGCCGGCGCCGCCGTGACCTGGTGGGTCCCGCTGCTGCTCCTCGGAGTCGTCACCGCGGCCGTCGCCTACACGACCGGCATCGCCGCCGGCCGGCGGCTCGGGTCGCGGCTCGCGTCGTTCGTCGCGCTGCTCGAGGTGGTGGCGGGCGTGGTGTTCGCCTGGCTGCTGCTCGACGAGCTGCCCCGGCCGGTGCAGCTGGTCGGCGGGGTGCTGATCCTGGCGGGCGTGGTCGGAGTGAAGCTGGGCGAGCGGGCCACGGCGGCGGCACCGGCCGCGGGCGAGCTGCCCTAGCTCTCGCGTGTCCTAGCTCTCGGGTGTCCTGGCTACCGGGTGTCCTGCCGCCGGACCCAGACCTCGCGCACCAGCATCAGGACGGTGGCGGCGGTCGGGATCGCCAGCAGCGCGCCGACGACGCCGAAGAGGGCGGCGCCGACGAGCGCGGCGATCACGGTGACCGCGCCGGGGACGTCGACGGACTTCGACATCACCCGTGGGTAGATCACGTAGTTCTCCACCTGCTGGTAGACGAGGTAGAAGATCGCGCAGGCGAGGCCGATCCTCCAGTCCTCGGCGAAGGCGATCGCCGTGACGATGACGGCGCCGAGCGTCGCGCCGATCATCGGGATCACGTCGAGCAGCGCGACCACGAAGGCCAGCGCGACGGCGTACTCGCCGAGCCCGACGACGAAGAGGAACACCAGCGACGAGATGCCGGCGCACATCGCGACGATGAACGCGCCGGAGACGTAGCCCCCGACGCTGCGCACGATGCGGTCGCCGAGCCGGGAGACCCGGTCGCGGCGCGACGCGGGCGCGAGGCGGTAGATCGCGGACGTCGTGGTCTGCAGCGACGCGAGGAAGTAGAGCGTGAGCACGATGACGATGAACCCGTTGAAGAGCGCGCCGAGCACCGCGAGTCCGACGCCGACGGCCCCGCCGAAGATCGCGCCGGCGAAGTCACCGTTGGTGACGTAGTCCTGGATCTTCGTGATGATGTCGTACTCGTCGTCGAGCCGCTGCACCTGCCGGTTGCGCTGGAGCTGGTCCAGCCACTGCGGGACGTTGTCCGTCAGCGACCGCACCTGGTCCGCGATCACCGGCACGATCGCGACGATGAAGAGCGCGAGTGCCGCGAGGAACGCCAGGATCACGGTCAGGACGGCGTACGACCGGCCCAGGCCGCGGCGCTCGAACCAGCGCACGGCCGGGTCGAGCCCGGCCGCGAGGAAGAGCGACACGACGATCAACATCAGCGTCGAGCCGATCGCCTGGATCTGCGTGGCCAGCCAGACGGCGACCAGGACGCCGAGCCCGCCGACGAAGCCCACGAAGAACGGTGCGTGGTGGTCCAGCGGGGGGCCGGGCTCGCCGAGATAGTCGTCGTCGACGGGGATGCCCGGCGACGCGTCCCCGGAGGCGTCGGCCGGCTCGGCAGCCGGCGCCTCCGCGGCGTCGCTCATGCAGGATCCTTCACCGGGATGCTCACTCGTCGTCCTCGGCGAAGCCCGCCACGACGTCACGCAGGGACGCGAGCTGGGCGGTGATGGCATCGCGACGCTTGGCCATCCGGTCGACCTCGGCCCTGATCGCGGCCAGCTCGCGCTCGGCCTCGGCGGCACCGCTCGAGGTCAGCGACTCCGCCTGGGTGCGTGCGGTGGCCACGATCTGCTCGCCCTCGCGACGGGCCCGGCTGAGCAGGGCCTCGGCCTCGGTCGCGGCCTGGCCGCGGTGCTCGGCCGCCTGGGCCGATGCCGCCTGGGCGCGCTGCTCGGCCGCGACCGCGCGCTGCTCGGCCTCCTCGACGAGGCGGCGGGTCTCCGCGGTCGCGCTCGCGTGGTGGTCGGTGGCCTCGCGGGCGAGCCGCTCCTTCTCGACCGCGAGCGTGCGCCGCGCCTCCTGGGCCTCCCGGTCGACGGCGGCGCGCAGCTGCTCGGCCTCCCGCTTGGCGGAGGTGCGCAGCTCGTTGGCCTCCTGCGCCGCGGCGAGCCGGAGCTGGGCGGCCTCGCGCTGCGCGGTCGCGAGCAGGTCCTCGGCCTCGCTGCGCGCCTGGGCGCGCTCCTGCTCCGCGTCGGCCACGAGCCGGCTGCGGTGCTCGTCGAGCTCCTTGAGCTGCACCAGGCGCATGTCCTCGGCCTCGCGGGCCGCGTCGGCCCGGGTCGCCCGGGCGTCGCGGGACGCCTGCTCGCGGATCTCCGCGGCGTCGCGCTCGGCGGTCTCGCGGACCTCCGCGGCCTCCTCCTCGGCGAGCCGCAGCATCGCCGAGGCCCGCCCGCCCAGGCCGGCGTACGACGGGTTCTTGTTCTCCTCCAGCTCGCCCCGGAGCGTGGTCACCTGCTGCTCGAGGTCGACCGCGCGGCGCTCGGACTCTGTCAGGCTCGCGCTGAGGCCAGCCTTCTCGCTCGCGAGCTGGCGCAGCCGGGTGTCGACCGCGTCGCGGTCGTAGCCGCCACGACGCACGACCGGGAGCGCACCCGCGGGAGCCTGGGCCTGGGCCTGCGACTGGGTCTGCGCCCGGGTCTGCGCCGGGGCCGGGGCCGGTGCGCGGGGCGGCGTGGGGCTCGGGGCCGCCGCAGTCGTCGCCGGGGTGACCGGGGCGGCGGGGGCCGACCCGGCGCGGGGGCGCTCGGTCCCCGGCGCGGTCTGCCGCGGCGTCACGGCCGGCATCACCTGCGTGGCGTCGGCGTCGTCAGCGGCGGCGGCGCGGGTCTCGTCCTCTTCCGGCTCGTTGTCGTCGAAGATGGACAGTCCCTGGTCGCTCATCGCGGCGCAACTCCTTCGCGTTGGTGTGTGCGGCCCAGTCTTGCCGATCGGGCCGGCCGATCCCAGCCCGGCACACCCGGGGGACGCGCCGACCCGCCCGAAAGTTTCGGGCGGGTCGGCGTCGGTCAGACCCCGCGGAAGCGGTTGATCGCCTCGAGGTGCTGCTCGCGCATCTCGTGGTCGCGGACGCCGAGGCCCTCGGTGGGGGCGAGGCAGAGGACGCCGACCTTGCCCTGGTGGGCGTTCTGGTGGACGTCGAGGGCGGCCTGGCCGACGTCGTCGAGGGCGTAGGTCTTCGAGAGGGTCGGGTGGATCTTGCCCTTCGCGATGAGCCGGTTGGCCTCCCAGGACTCGCGGTAGTTGGCGAAGTGCGAGGAGATGATGCGCTTGAGGTTCATCCACAGGTAGCGGTTGTCGTACTCGTGCATGTAGCCGCTGGTGGAGGCGCAGGTGGTGATGGTGCCGCCCTTGCGGGTCACGTAGACGGAGGCGCCGAAGGTCTCGCGGCCGGGGTGCTCGAAGACGATGTCGATGTCCTCGCCGCCGGTGAGCTCGCGGATCTTCGCGCCGAGGCGCTTCCACTCCTTCGGGTCCTGGGTGTGCTCGTCCTTCCAGAACCGGTAGCCCTCCTCGGAGCGGTTGATGATCAGCTTCGCGCCCATCGAGCGACAGATCTCGGCCTTCTCCTCGTTGGAGACCACGCAGACCGGGGTGGCGCCGCCGTTGAGGGCGTACTGGGTCGCGAAGCCGCCCAGGCCGCCGGAGGCGCCCCAGATCAGCACGTTGTCGCCCTGCTTCATGTCGCCGCCGTTCTTGGAGACGAGCTGGCGGTACGCCGTGCAGTTGACCAGGCCGGGGGAGGCGGCCTCCTCCCAGGTCAGGTGGGCCGGCTTGGGCATCAGCTGGTTGGCCTTGACCAGGGCGACGTGGGCGAGGCCGCCGAAGTTGGTCTCGAAGCCCCAGATCCGCTGCTGCGGGTCGAGCATCGTGTCGTCGTGGCCGTCGGGGTCCTCGAGCTCGACCGAGAGGCAGTGGGCGACCACCTCGGTGCCCGGCTGCCACCTGGTGACGCCCGGGCCGGTGCGCAGGACCACGCCGGACAGGTCGGACCCGACCACGTGGTAGGGCAGGTCGTGCCGCTTGGTGAGCGGGGAGAGGCGGCCGTAGCGCTCGAGGAACCCGAAGGTCGAGACCGGTTCGAAGATCGACGTCCACACCGTGTTGTAGTTGATCGCGCTCGCCATGACGGCGACCAGCGCCTCGCCGGGGCCGAGCTCGGGCAGCGCGACGTCCTCGACGTGCAGCGACTTGCGGGGGTCCTTCTCCTTGGTCGCGATGCCCTCGAAGATCCCGGCCTCGTCCTTGTGGACGGTCGCGGCCCGGTAGTGGTCGGGGATCTCGAGGGTCGCGAAGTCACCTGCGGCAGTGTCGCCTGCCTGGATCGCGTCGAGGATGTGCTGCACGTCGGCTCCTGGTTGGGTCGAGCGGCTGGGCTTTGGCGGGAGATTACCCATCGGTAACCGGGGCCAGCCAGCCCCTGTGACCTGTTCCTCAGTGGGAGGCGACGGCCGGCTCCACGAGCTCGACGAGCACGCCGCCGGCGTCCTTGGGGTGGATGAAGTTGATCCGCGAGTCCGAGGTCCCGCGACGCGGCTCGTCGTACAGCAGACGCAGGCCGCGCTCGCGCAGGATCGCGCTGACCGCCTCGACGTCGGTGACCCGATAGGCCATCTGCTGGATGCCCGGCCCCTTGGCGTCGAGGAACTTCGCGATCGTGGACTGCTCGTCGAGCGGGGCGAGGAGCTGGATGCAGGAGTGGGGCTGCTCGGGGTCGCCGACGGCCATCATCGCCTCGCGGACACCCTGCTCCTCGTTGACCTCCTGGTGCGCCAGCCGCATCCCGTACATCTCCTGGTAGAAGGCGATCGCGGCGTCCAGGTCGGGCACGGCGATGCCGACGTGGTCGATCGCGGTGAAGAGGTGCTCGGGGATCTCCAGGCTCATGGCCGACATGGTCGTACGCCGCGGGCGCGGCGGCGAGCACGTGTGAGATGTTCCACCCTCGCCGGGGTCCGGGAGCGTGGGTAAGGTCGGCCGGAGATCGACCCACGAGTCTTGGAGGCCTTCCATGTCCGGTACGTCTGTCATCGTCGCGGGGGCGCGCACCCCGATCGGCCGCCTGTCGGGCAGCCTCAAGGACTTCTCGGCCGCCGACCTCGGGGGCGTCGCGATCAAGGGAGCGCTCGCGAAGGCGGGGGTCTCCGGCGAGCAGGTCGACTACGTGATCATGGGCCAGGTGATCCTGGCCGGGGCCGGGCAGAACCCCGCCCGGCTGGCGGCCGTCGGTGGCGGCATCCCGATGAGCGTCCCGTCGATGACGATCAACAAGGTCTGTCTGTCGGGCCTCAACGCGATCGCGCTCGCCGACCAGCTGATCCGCGCCGGCGAGGTCGACGTCGTCGTCGCCGGCGGCATGGAGTCGATGACCAACGCCCCGCACTTCCTGCCGAAGTCGCGCGAGGGCATCAAGTTCGGCGACGTGAAGCTCGTCGACTCGATGGCCTACGACGCGCTCTTCGACCAGTTCACCTCGCAGGCGATGGGCCTGCTCACCGAGGAGTGCAACGCCGCGGCGGCGAACCTGACCCGCGCGGAGCAGGACGAGTTCGCGGCCCAGTCGCACCAGAAGGCCGCCGTGGCGTGGAAGAACGGCGTCTTCGACGACGAGGTGGTGCCGGTCGAGATCCCGCAGCGCAAGGGTGACCCGATCCAGTTCGCGACCGACGAGGGAGTGCGCGGCGACACCACCGCGGAGTCGCTGGGCAAGCTGCGTCCGGCGTTCTCCAAGGAGGGCACGATCACCGCGGGCTCGTCGTCCCAGATCTCCGACGGTGCCGCCGCGGTCGTCGTGATGAGCAGGGCGAAGGCCGAGGAGCTCGGGCTCGACTGGCTCGCCGAGATCGGCGCGCACGGCCAGGTCGCCGGCCCCGACTCCACCCTTCAGCTCCAGCCGTCCGCCGCGACCGCGAAGGCCTGCGAGAAGGAGGGCATCGCGCCGACCGACCTCGACCTCGTGGAGTTCAACGAGGCGTTCGCCGCGGTCGGCATCTCCTCGGCCCGCGAGCTCGGACTCGACAACGCCAAGGTCAACGTCAACGGCGGCGCGATCGCGCTCGGCCACCCGGTCGGCATGTCGGGCACGCGCGTGGTGCTGCACCTCGCGCTCGAGCTCAAGCGGCGCGGGGGCGGCGTCGGTGCCGCGGCCCTGTGCGGCGGCGGTGGGCAGGGCGACGCCCTGATCGTGCGTGTCCCGACGGCCTGACTCCGTCGAGCGACTGGTCGAGCGCGCCCGCGAGGGCGATGCCCGATCGGTCGCCCGGCTGATCTCGCTCGTCGAGGACGAGTCCCCGCTGCTGCGCGAGGTGATGGCGGCGCTCGCGCCGCACACCGGCAGCGCGCAGGTCATCGGCATCACCGGCTCGCCGGGCGTCGGCAAGTCGACGTCGACCAGCGCGCTGGTGACCGAGCTCCGCAGGGCCGGCAAGCGCGTCGGCGTGCTCGCGGTCGATCCGTCCTCGCCGTTCTCCGGTGGCGCGCTGCTCGGCGACCGGGTGCGCATGCAGGACCACGCGCTCGACCGTGACGTCTACATCCGCTCGATGGCCTCGCGGGGGCACCTCGGCGGCCTGGCGTGGACGACCCCCCAGGCACTTCGGGTGCTCGACGCCGCCGGCTGCGACGTGGTGCTGGTCGAGACCGTCGGCGTCGGCCAGAGCGAGGTCGAGATCGCCGGGCTCGCCGACACCACGATGGTGCTGCTCGCGCCCGGCATGGGCGACGGCATCCAGGCCGCCAAGGCCGGCATCCTCGAGATCGGCGACCTCTACGTCGTCAACAAGGCCGACCGCGACGGTGCCGAGCAGGTACGCCGCGACCTGCGCTCGATGCTCGCGCTGGCCGACCGCACCGACGACGCGTGGAGGCCGCCGATCGTGATGACGGTCGCCCAGCAGGGGCAGGGGCTCGACGAGGTCGTCGGCGAACTCGACCGGCACCGCGCGTGGCTGGCGTCGAGCGGCGAGCTCGCGCGGCGCCGTACCCGCCGGGCCCGCGACGAGATCGAGGCCATCGCGGTCACCGCGCTCCGTGCGCGCTGGGGCGACGTCCACGGCCGCTCCGAGCTCGACGAGCTCGCCACGGCCGTGGTCGAGGGCGAGACCGATCCCTACGCCGCCGCCGACGAGCTGCTGGACGCGTTCGCCGACTGACGCGCACCCGACAGGCCGGGGAGGAACGCGGCGGCGACGGCCACCACCACGGTGGTCGCGGTCAGGTAGACGAGGCTCGCCGCGAACGCCTCGACGATGCCCTCCTCGACACGGCCGAAGAAGATGATCCCGACCAGTGCCACGCCCAATGCGTTGCCGACCTGCTGCACCGTCGACGCCGTGCCCGAGACGGTGCCGGCGTCTCGTGGGTCGACCGCGCCCAACACGGTGCCGATGAGCGCCGAGAGCGCCACGCCCATGCCGAGGCCGCCGACGGCCAGTCCCGGCACGAGCCACAGCACGGCGCCGCCGGCGTGCTCGACGGCCGCCAGCAGCAGCAGATGACCGGCCCCGAAGACGAGTGCGCCGCCGCCGATGGTGGCGCGGGCGCCGTACCGGACCAGCAGCGTGGCGGCGTCGCGGGTGCCGATCATGTACGTCGCCGCGACGATCGTGAACACGGCACCGGAAGCCAGCGGCCCGAGGCCACGGCCGTCCTGGAGGTAGAGCGCGAGCACGAGGAAGTAGGCCGCCATGCCCGTGAAGAGCGCGGCCTGCCCGAGCAGGCCGACGCCGACCGGCCGGTGTCGCAGCGCACCGGGGTCGACCAGCGGCGTGGTGCCGCGGCGACGCAACGCCCGGCCGCGCAGCCAGGCGAGGTCGGCCAGCACGGCTGCGGAGCCCAGGCAGAGCCAGGTCCACAGCGGCCAGCCCTGACGCTGGCCCTCGACCAGTGGGAGCACCAACGCGGTGAGCGTCCCGACGACGAGCAGGGCCTCCGTCGGGTCGACGCGAGGCGCGGCGCGGAAGCGGATGTCGGGAAGCAGCCGGGGTGCGGCGACGAGCGCGGCCAGGCCGATCGGCACGTTGACGAGGAAGATCGAGCGCCAGCCCGTGCCCGCCACGTCGAGGTGGATGAGCAGGCCGCCGAGGAGCTGGCCGAGCGCGGCGGCGACGCCCATGACGGTCGCGTAGGCGCCGAGCGCCCGGGTGCGGTGCGGCCCGTCGTAAACGTCACCGATGAGCGAGAGCACGGTCGGGCCGATCGCCGCGGCGGCCGCTCCCTGGACGAGCCGGGCGACGACCAGCGTCTCGACGTCGGGGGCCACGCCGCACGCGGCCGAGCTCACGACGAACAGCGCGACGCCGAGGACGAACATCCGGCGGCGGCCCCAGCGGTCGGCGATCCGGCTGGCCACGAGCAGCAGGCCGCCGAAGGTCAGGCCGTAGCCGGCGACCACCCACTCGAGCGCGGTGCTGCCGGCGTGCAGGTCGCGCCGCACCGACGGCAGTGCGACGTTGACGACGAAGAAGTCGAGGACGATCAGGAAGATGCCGGTCAGCAGGACCGCGAGGGGGCCCCGTCTGAAGGTGGTGTCGGAGTCGAGGTGGGGGATGGTCATGGCAGGAGTTCTCCGGCCTCCCGCAGGGGGAGAGTCAAGGCCGGAAGCGAGCAGGAGTCGTCGTGGACTCTCCCCCGGGGGGAGGGTGCAGGCTGGGCGCCATGAACGGCCTGCTGAGCATCGGCGACTTCTCCCGGATGACGTTCCTGACCGTCAAGGCGCTGCGGCACTACCACGACGTGGGGTTGCTGGAGCCGGCGCGGATCGACCCGCACAGCGGCTATCGGCTCTACCGGCCCGAGCAGGTCGCCCCGGCCCGGCTGATCCGTCGGCTGCGCGACCTCGACCTGCCCGTCGACGACGTGCGCGCCGTGCTGGACGCGCCGGACGACGAGAGCCGCAACGCGGTGATCGTCGCTCACCTGGATCGGATGAGCCGACAGCTGCGGGAGACCCAGGAGACGGTCGACTCGCTGCGACGGCTGCTCTCCGGCGACGAGGAGCGCCTGGCGGTGGTGCGGCGTGACGAGGCGGCCGTGCTGACGCTCGCGATCCGCGGTGTCGTCGGCGGCGACGTCGCCGTGTCGTGGTGGCTCGAGGCGTTCGCCGAGCTGCACCGCGCCCTGCGGACGTCCGGCGCCGAGCGCGCCGGCCCCGACGGGGCGGTCTTCCCCACCGAGTTCTTCACCGAGGGCAGCGCCGAGGTCGTCGTCTTCGTGCCGGTCACCTCGACCGCCACCGTCGGGGGTCGGGTCGAGGTCGTGGAGCGGCCGGCGGGGCGCTACGCGGTCGCGACGTACGACGGCCCCATGGTGGACCTCGACGGCGCCTACTCGGTGCTCGGGCGGACGGTGACCGAGCAGGCACTGGCGGCCGACGGCCCGGTCGTGGAGCGCTACCTCCCGCTCGGTGACGAGGGCGACCTGCTCGACCACGCCACGGAGGTCTGCTGGCCGGTCCGGCGGTGACGTGCCCGATCTGGTCTAGACCGGCGTGTCGGGGTGCATGGTCGGTGCCGGAGCCGGTAGACACCGGACAGGTCCATGTCATGACTCCGGGTGTCACCGCAGATGGAGCTTCCCCCATGAAGAAGGTCGTCCTCGTCGCCGTCGTGCTCTTCCTCGGCTTCTGGATGTTCACCAACCCCCGCAGCCTCGCCGACACCTCCCAGGACGCCGGCGGCCAGGCCGTCTCGGCGACCGGGGACTTCTTCGAGGCGCTCATCGACTTCGCCGGCGAGCTCGGCGAGTAGCCGCGACCATGGGTCTCGGTGGCTGGACGGACCCCGACATCGCCAAGCACCTGCTGCGCGACGAGGGCGAGGTGATCGTCGACGAGGTCCGCCACCACTGGTGCGCCTACGTGCGCCCAGCGCTCGAGGCGCTCGCCGCCGCGGGCCTGTTGGCGATCAGTGCCGTCGCACCCGTCGACGTCGCGTGGGCGCCGATCCTCCTGGCGCTCGCCGCGCTGCTCCACGCCGCGTGGCTCGCGCTCCGAGAGCACCGGGACCGCTTCGTGATCACCAACATGCGCGTCTTCCGGGTCCACGGCGTGCTCAGCCAGAGCCTCGCGACGATGCCGCTCACCCGGATCCTCGACATCACCGTGCGTCGCCCGCTCCACGGCCGGCTCCTCGGCTTCGGCCACTTCTGCTTCGAGTCGGCCGCCCAGGAGCAGGGCGTCCGCGACGTCCGGTACGTCGGCCGGCCCTACGAGCGCGACCTCGCGATCCAGCGCGTCGTACAGCGCTCCGGGCTGCGCGGCAACCGGGTCAACTAGCTAGTGGTCGTGCCCGTTGATACGTCGGGGGTCTCCGTGCTCGGCGTGTGTGCATCGCAAGGCGGCGGCGTGACGGCATACCGGGTTGTCTACCGAGCGTCGCCAACGCAGCGAGGTGCGTGCGCTGGGTGCGCAGATCCTTGGTGAATCAACGGGGATGACCACTAGCCTCTCTCCGTGGCCCTTCCCTTCGACCCGATCGACGAAGCCGCCCGCCAGTGGGGAAAGCGCTGGGAGGGCGTGCCCGCGATGCACGCCGTCACCTCGCTGATGCGCGTGCAGCAGCTGGTGATCGGCCAGCTCGACGCGATCCTCCGACCGCACGGGCTCACGTTCGCCCGCTACGAGGCGCTGGTGCTGCTGACCTTCTCCTCTCGCGGCTCGCTGCCCCTCGGCAAGATGGGCGAGCGGCTGCAGGTGCACCCGACCTCGGTCACCTCGATCGTGCGGCGTCTGGAGGCGGCGAGCCTCGTCGTACGCCGCGCGCACCCCGACGACGGGCGGGCCGTGCTGGCCGAGATCACCCCCGCCGGCCGCGAGCTGGTGGAGCTCGCCACGAAGGACCTGGTCGCCGCCGACTTCGCCCTCGGTGCGCTCTCCGACGGCGACCTGGCGTCGCTGTCGAGCCTGCTGGCGCCGGTGCGGAAGGCAGCCGGGGACTACTGAGACGACCCGGGACGAGGGGCCAGGTCGGCCCGTCGACCGCCGGGGGTGGCTTCGAGACGGTTGCTGCGCAACCTCCTCAACCACCGTGTCGCCGGCGCTGCGCAACCTCCTCAACCACCGTGTCGCCGGCGTTGCGCCACCTCCTCAACCACCGAGACCGGGCCGCGGTGGTTTGAGGAGGGACGAAGTCCCGTCTGTAAGGAAGGTTCCGGTGACTTTGCCCTCGGCCTCGGGTTCAGCTGGCGGGTCG
>NZ_JARGER010000029.1 GCF_029210375.1 Nocardioides sp. YIM 152315
ACAAACAAACTAATTCGTCGACTATGACACACTGTTGAGTTCTCAAACATCAGACGCACACCGCGCGATCGGCCTTTCGGACCTCCCGCTCCGGGGCAACTCGTCTAACTTAGCGGATTGTTTTATCCCGGCGCAAATCCGGGCCCTTCCGCCTCATCCCGCACCATGCACAGCACATTTCCCGCCAGTTTTGGAGGGCCCAGCGAGGGGCGCGCTTCGCCACCGGTGAGGTGAAGTGAGAGTCGAGATGGCCGCCGGGGCCGGAGGCCCGACCTGACCGGTCTTGCCTCCCGCCGCTCCCTGGCGACCCGGAGAACATTAGGGGACGGCGCGGCCGAGTTCAAATCGAGTAAACGTGACGGCGCGCACATGAGCGTCTGCGCAGGTCAGGGGCGGTTTGGTGCCCCGCCGGCGCCCGGGCCACGGCGCGTCAGCGGACCTCGACTCCCGCGAAGCTCTTCTTGCCGCGGCGCAGCACGAGCCAGGTGCCCCCGACGAGGTCGTCGTCCCCGGGCACGAGCTCGGGGTCCGCGACCCGCTCGTTGTTGAGGTAGGCCCCGCCCTCGGCAACGGTGCGTCGGGCCTCGCCCTTGCTCTTGGCGAGCCCGGTGGCGACGAGCAGGTCGGCGATCGGGGGGATCCCCGCGTCGCCGTCGACGACCGTGCTCCCCGCCTCGCGGAGCGCGGCGCCGAGGGTCGCGGCGCTCAGGGTCGCGAGCTCACCGCCCCCGAACAGCGCCGCGGACGCCTGCGCGATGCGCTCGGTCTCGTCGGCCCCGTGCACGAGCGTGGTGACGTGCTCGGCGAGCGCCCGCTGGCCGGCGCGCAGGAAGGGCTTCTCCGCGTGCTGCGCCTCGAGGTCCTCGATCTCCGCACGGGAGAGGAAGGTGAACACCCGCAGCAGCTCGCCGACCTTCTCGTCCTCGACGTTGAGCCAGAACTGGTAGAAGGCGTAGGGCGACATCATCTCCGGGTCGAGCCACAGGGCCCCGCCCTCGGTCTTGCCGTACTTCGTGCCGTCCGCCTTGGTCAGCAGCGGGGTGGCGATGGCGTGCGCGTGCCCGCCGTCGGCGCGACGGATCAGCTCCACGCCCGCGGTGAGGTTGCCCCACTGGTCGGAGCCGCCGAACTGCAGGGTGACGCCGTGGTCGCGGTAGAGGTTGAGGTAGTCCAGGGACTGGAGCAGCACGTAGCTGAACTCCGTGTAGCTGATGCCGGCGTCGAGGCGGGTCCTGACGACGTCGCGCGCGAGCATCCGGTTGACCGGGAAGTGCTTGCCGATGTCGCGCAGGAAGTCGATCGTCGACAGGCTCGCGGTCCAGTCGTAGTTGTTGACCATCGTGGCGGCGTTCTCGCCCTCGAAGGTCAGGAACGGCTCGATCTGGCGACGCACGCGCTCGACCCAGTCCTTGACCGTGTCGAGGCTGTTGAGGGTCCGCTCCCCCGACTCCTTCGGGTCCCCGATCATGCCGGTCGCGCCGCCGACCAGGGCGTACGGCGTGTGGCCGGCGAGCTGCAGCCGCCGGGCCGTGAGCACCTGGACGAGGTGACCCATGTGCAGGCTCGGTGCCGTCGGGTCGAAGCCCACGTAGAACCGGACGCTTCCCTCGGCCAGGGCCTGGCGCAGGGCGTCGAGGTCCGTGGAGTGCGCGATCAGGCCGCGCCACTCGAGATCGTCGAGGAGGGTGGGATCGACGGTCACGGGGAACCTTTCTCATCGGTTTGTGCGGGTCAAGCGTGCCATGGGGCCCTCTGACTACGCTCGTCGGACCGGGAAGGGGACACGTTGATCGCAGGCAGGTACACGCTCGAGCGCGAGATCGGTCGCGGCGGCATGGGCGCGGTGTGGCTGGGCCGCGACGAGGTGCTCGGGCGAGAGGTCGCGCTCAAGCGCGTCGGCTGGGCGCCGGGAGGCAGCACGCCCGACCTGGCCCGGGCCGAGCGGGAGGCCCGCCTGGCCGCACGCCTGAACCACCCGCACGTGGTAGCGGTCTACGACCTGGTCGTGGAGGGCGATGAGCAGTGGCTCGTCATGGAGTACGTCGCGGGCGCGACCCTCGCCGAGCTCGTGCAGCGCGACGGACCGCTGTCCGCCGACGCCGCGGCTCCCATCGTGCGACAGGCCGCCGACGCGCTGGCGGCGGCGCACGCAGCCGGGATCGTGCACCGCGACGTCAAGCCGTCGAACATCCTCGTCGGCCCCGACGGCCAGGTGAAGCTGTCCGACTTCGGGATCGCGCGCGCGGAGGCGGACGCGTCGCTGACCCAGACCGGGCTGGTGACCGGCTCCCCGGCGTACCTCTCCCCCGAGGTCGCCTCGGGCCAGACGGCGCAGCCGGCCAGCGACGTCTGGTCGCTCGGCGCGACGCTCTTCCACGCGCTCGCGGGGCGTCCGCCGTACGAGATCGGCGAGAACGTGCTCGGCGCGCTCTACCGGATCGTCAACGAGCCGCCGCCGCGGCTGGCCGACGCGGGGTGGCTGGCCCCCGTGCTCGTCGCCACGATGTCGACCGACCCGGCCTCGAGGTGGTCGACGGCGCAGGTCCGCGACTTCCTGACCGGCGGCCCGGCAGACGGCCTGCCGGCGCCGCTCCCGGTCGCGGCCCCGGTCGCGGCTCCGGTCGTGGCGTCCGCGTCGGTGCCGGCCGCCGAGCGCGAGCCGACGAGGCAGATGTCCCGGATGCCTGCCGCCCCGGCGGCGCCGGTCGCGGAGGCGGCCGCGGTCGGTCGCCGCTCGCGCGGCGGGCCGCTCGCGATCGCCGGGGCGGCGGTGGTCATCGTGGTGCTGGCGGTCGTGGCGTGGATGCTGGGGACCGGTGAGGACGACCCGGGCGGCGCCGGACCCTCGGGCGGCTCCAGCGCGCCCACGACGCCGACGAGCTCGGCGACCCCGGAGGTCACCGCCGACGGGATGAGGGATTTCGTCGAGACCTACCTCGCCACCGTCACCACCGACCCCGCGGCCGCCTGGCAGGAGCTGACGCCGGCGTTCCAGGAGGCCAGCGGGAACTTCGGGCAGTACCAGAAGTTCTGGCGCGGCTTCCGGTCCGCCGAGCTGGTGTCGGCGCGGCCGGACCCCGGGTCGATGCAGATCAGCTACACGGTGGCCTACGAGCACGACCGTGGCGACAGCAGCACCGACGACGTCACCCTCACCCTCGAGGGGACCGACGGCAACTTCAGGATCGCGGCCGAGAGCTGATCCGCGCACTCTAGGGTTGACGCAGGAGGCTGGTTGATGGAGTTGACGGCGCTGTACCGGGACATCGTCGAGAGGTCCCCGGACGCGATCTGGGTGTGTGACATCGAGGGGCGCACCATCTACGCCAACCCGGCCATGTGCGAGCTCTACGGCGTCGATGCCGCGGCGATGGCCGACGTCACCGTGTGGGACTCGCTCGACGAACGGGGCAAGCAGGACTTCGCCGAGCACCTGGAGGTCCTCCGGCGCGACGGCGGGAACGCCCAGGACGTCGACGTGCTCTTCTGGCGCGCCGACGGGACGTCGCTCTGGGTGATCATCAGCGAGATCGAGCAGCGCGACGACGACGGGGTGGTCGTCGGCTTCACCCACCGGATCAGTGACTACAGCGGGCGCCGCCAGGCGATGGACGCCCTGCGGGACAGCCGCGAGCAGCTCGCGGACGCGCACCGCATCGCGCGGCTCGGGAGCTGGCAGTGGGACCTCACGTCCGACGAGATCTACGCCTCCGACGAGCTGTGCGCGCTCTACGGCCTGGACGCCGAGTCGTTCCCCGCGACGTACGACGACTTCCTGCAGATCGTGCATCCCGACGACCTCGCCGACGTCGACGCCGCGGTGCGTTCGGCGCGGGAGCGACCCGCCGACTTCATGTTCGTGGCCCGGATCAAGGGTGAGGACGACTGGGTGTGGACCCGCGGCAGGGGCGTCTCGGTCGCCGACGACTCCGGTCGGGTCGTGTCCATGTCGGGGACGCACCAGGACATCACCGAGACCAAGCTCGCCGACCTCGCGCTCGAGGACCAGGTCCGCCAGAACACGCTGATGCAGGCCGTGGCCGTGGCCGCGAACGAGGCGCGCACCCTCGAGGAGGTCCTCACCCACGCCCGCCACCTCGTGCTGCTGCACGACGACTGGGAGCGCGGCCGGGCGTTCGTGCCCGACGAGACCGCCGAGCGCGTCCTGCCCCTCTTCATCACCGAGGAGGACGTGCTGGCCGACGCCGAGACGCCCGACCAGACCGCGATGGAGCTCGAGCTGGCCAACCGCGCCTTCCGCGAGAAGCGGTCGGTGTGGTCGGACTCGATGCTGACGATCGCGTGCCCGGTGTCCTACGCCGCCCAGGTGGTCGCCGTCATCACGATCACCTCGGCACCGCCGCTCCACCGCTTCGCGATGATCCAGTCGAAGGTCGAGCAGGTGGCGGTGCAGCTCGGCCGGGTCGCCGAGCGCGAGCGCGCCGAGCAGGTGCTCGCGGACGCCCGCGACGCCGCGATGGAGGCGTCGCGCCAGAAGTCGGAGTTCCTGGCGACGATGAGCCACGAGATCCGCACCCCGCTCAACGGGGTGATCGGCCTCAACGACCTCCTGCTGCGCACGCGCCTCGACCCCGACCAGCTGCGGCTGTCGTCGGGAGTCCAGGTCGCGAGCCGAGCGCTGCTGGCGATCATCAACGACGTCCTCGACTTCTCGAAGATCGAGGCCGGCATGCTCGAGCTCGAGCGCCTCGACTTCGAGGTGCGGGCGGTCTTCGACCAGATCGCCAGCATGCTCGGGGAGTCGGCGCGGGCGAAGGACCTCGAGCTCATCGTCTCGTGCCATCCCGACGTGCCCGAGGTGCTCTGCGGGGACCCGACCCGGCTTGCCCAGGTGCTCACCAACCTCGGCTCGAACGCCGTGAAGTTCACCGAGAAGGGCGAGGTCTTCATCCGGGCGACCGCCGTCCCCCGCCCCGCCGGAGGCACCCGCCTGCACGTCACGGTCGCCGACACCGGCATCGGCGTGCCGGAGGGCGACGTCGACACGCTCTTCGAGGCGTTCACGCAGGCCGATGCCTCGACGACCCGGCGGTACGGCGGCACCGGCCTCGGCCTGGCCATCTCCCGCGAGATCGTGACCGCGCTCGGGGGCGAGATCGGGCTCCACCCGAACCCCGGCGGCGGCACGGTCTTCTGGTTCACCGCCGACCTCGACACGCCGAGCGGCTCGGCCGTGGATCCCGACGACGAGCACGCCCGGGAGTGGCTCACCGACAAGCGGGTGCTGGTCGTCGACGACAACGCGCACAACCGGCTGATCCTCGGCGAGCAGCTCGCACGCTGGCAGGTGGGCGTGGAGAGCGCCCCGGACGCCGACGCGGCCGAGGCGGCGGTCGCCGCGGCGCGCGCGTCAGGCAGCCCGTTCGACGGCGTGCTGCTGGACCTGTCGATGCCCGACCGGGACGGGCTCGACCTGGCGCGGGCGCTCCAGGCGGATCCGGCGAACGCCGGGCTGCGGCTGGTCATGCTGACCTCGTCGGAGGCGCCGCCGGCCGACCAGCTCGAGGCGGCGGGCATCGAGGCCTGCCTGGTGAAGCCCGCGCTCGCCGCGGAGCTGCGCACGGCGATGCTGCGCCAGCTCGCCGGCCGTGAGCCGCGCACGGACGGGCGGCTCGAGCCCGCGGACGAGCAGGAGGCCGCACACCGCGTGCTGGTCGTGGAGGACAACCCGATCAACCAGCTGGTCGCGGTGGGCCTCCTCCGCGCCCTGGGCTACGCCTGCGCCACGGCCGACGACGGAGAGGCGGCCGTGGCGGAGGTCCGCACCGGCGACTACGACGCCGTGCTGATGGACGTGCAGATGCCGAGGATGGACGGGTACGCCGCGACGCGGGCCATCCGGGCCGAGGGATGGAAGGTCCCGATCATCGCGATGACGGCCGCCGCCGTGGAGGGCGAGCGCGACCGTTGCCTCGAGGCGGGCATGGACGACTTCCTGACCAAGCCGGTCGACTCCGCGGCACTGGGCAGCGCGCTGCAGCGCTGGGTCGGCGATGCGGAAGCGACGCAGTCGTCGTCCGCGCCCAGTACGCTGCCGACCGTGTCTGACACCGGCGACGCCCCCACGCCCCCCGACGGCCTCGCACTCGAGCGCCTCGACGAGCTGCGCGACCTCGACCCGGGCGATACGACCTACCTGGACCGGGCGATCGGCAACTTCGTGCGGAACACGCCGGACACGCTGGAGTCGATCCGCCGGGCCATCGCCGACGACGACGCGCCGACGCTCAAGCAGGTCTCGCACAAGCTCGCCGGCGGCGCGCTGAACCTCGGGGTCACCCCGGCCGGCCGCACCGCGCAGCAGATCGAGCTGGCGGCCGACACCGGCACGACCGCCGGCACGGCCGAGCTCGCCGACCGGCTCGAGCGCGACCTCGAGGAGGGCCGCGCGGCCCTGCTGGCCTACCAGGCGACGTACTCGACGAACTCGTAGGGTTCACCGCGGCGTCACGGCGGGTACGACCCGGGGATGAAGACCATCATCGGGCTCGTCGTCGTGGTGTGGCTGGTCATCGGCGCGATCGCGGCCTTCCAGCGGGGCTACTTCGGCGACGACCGCGACGTGAACTGCAAGACGACGGGCGACACGGTGCTGACCATCGTCGCCGGTCCCCTGAACTACTTCGGCGTCAACCCGAAGGTCGACTGCGAGGTCGACGTCCCGCAGCCCTCCGAGTGACGCTCAGCGCTCCTCGTCACCGGCGGGTGGCTGCGACTCGTCCAGGGCGCCCTGGTTGCCGACGAACGCGGCGACCGGCGGGATCGCGGCGGCGATCACGCTCATGACGATCGCGGCCGTGGTCGACCACAGCCGCACGACGTTCCAGGCGAGCAGGATGAGCACGACGCACGTGCCCATCAGCCAGAAGTACGTGCGGTGACGTCGACGTCGGTCCACGTCTCGACGGTAGCCCGCGGCGACCACGTGCAAGGCTGTGGTCATGCGCTACGCGAAGCTCGGCAACACCGGACTCGACGTCTCCCGCGTGATCCTCGGCTGCATGAGCTGGGGCGACCCCTCCCGCGGCGGTCACCCGTGGGTGCTGGACGAGGAGTCGGGCCGGTCGATCATCGAGGACGCCCTCGAGGCGGGGATCACGACCTTCGACACCGCCAACGTGTACGCGGGTGGCAGCAGCGAGGAGTTCACCGGCCGGGCGCTGCGTGACCTGGCCCGGCGCGAGGACGTCGTCATCGCGACGAAGGTGAACGGCCGGATGCGGCCGGGACCGTACGGCGCGGGCCTGTCGCGCAAGGCGATCCTCCACGAGATCGACGAGTCGCTGCGGCGCCTGGGCACCGACTACGTCGACCTCTACCAGATCCACCGTTGGGACCCGCAGGTCCCGATCGAGGAGACGATGGAGGCGCTGCACGACGTCGTGCGGGCGGGCAAGGCGCGCTACCTGGGGGCGTCGTCGATGTGGGCGTGGCAGTTCGCGAAGGCCCAGCACGTGGCCGAGCGCCACGGGTGGACGCCGTTCGTCTCCATGCAGAACCACTACAACCTGATCTATCGCGAGGAGGAGCGGGAGATGCTCCCGCTGTGCGCCGACCAGGGCGTCGGCGTCATCCCGTGGAGCCCGCTGGCGAGGGGGCGCCTCACCCGCGACTGGGACGACTCGACCGCCCGGTCCGAGACCGACGAGTTCGGCGCGAGGCTCTACCGCGACGAGGACCGCTCCGTCGTCGACGCCGTCGGCCGGGTCGCCGAGGGACTCGGCGTGCCCCGGGCCCAGGTCGGCCTCGCCTGGGTGCTCCACCAGCCCACCGTGACGGCGCCGATCGTGGGCGTCACGAAGCCGCACCACCTGACCGACGCCGTCGCCGCCGCCGAGCTGTCGCTGTCGGAGGCGGATCTCGAGGAGCTCGGCGCCGCCTATCACCCCCACCCGGTCGCGGGTCACGCGTAGCGGAGCAGTGCCACTCCCCCGCCGAACGCGCGGGTCTCGAGCAGCTCCAGGCGCCGCTCGACGCCGTCGGGGAACAGCCTCCGTCCGCGGCCCTGCACGACCGGGTACACGAACAGCCTGAGCTCGTCGACGAGGCCCGCGGCCAGCAGGGCGTGGGTCAACCGGATGCTGCCGGTGACGACCACGTCGCCGCCTTCGGTCTCCTTGAGGTCGCGGACGCTCGTCCTCGGGGCACCGCCGAGGACGGTCGTGGGCGACCACCCCGGATCGACCAGCGTGGACGAGACGACGTACTTCTGCACCCGGTCGAGGTAGTCGGCGACGCCGGTGGTGTCGGTGCCGACCTGGGCGGGCCAGTAGCCGCGGAAGTCCTCGAACGTCTGCCGCCCCAGCAGCAGGGCGTCGACGCCTTCGTCCTGGCGGCGCATCTCCTCGGTCAGGTCCGCGTCCTGGGCGCTCGGGTCGAACCAGTCGCCGATCATCTCGATCGAGCCGTCGAGCGTGATGTTCTGGGTCACGATGAGCCTGCGCATGGGAGTGGTGACCCGGCGACCGCCGGCGGCTCATCGGTCAGCCGCGCGAGAGCACCCGCAGCTGCAGCATCGCGACGAAGCGCTGCTCGGGGTCGGTCAGGTCGATCCCACCGACCTCGGCGACGCGGCGGAGGCGGTAGCGGAACGTGTTCGGGTGCACGTAGAGCGCCTCGGCGGCCGCGGTCACGTCGCCGAACGCCTCCAGCCACGCGCCGAGGGTCTCGACGAGCGAGCTCTGGTGACGTCGGTCGTAGTCGATCAGCCGCGCCAGGGAGCCGGTCGGCCGGTCGCCCCGCGCGGCGGCGAGGTCGCGCAGCTCCAGCATCAGCGACTCGACCAGGATGTCGTCGAGGCGGGCGACGCGGCGTACGCCGCCGCTGCCGTGCAGGACGCGGAGCGCCCGGTCGACGCTGATGCGGGCGTGGGTCAGGCCCGCGAGATCCTCGGCGATGGGCCCGATGCCGATCACCGGGCGGAACCGGTCGCCGACCCGGTCGAGGAAGTCGTGGGCGATGCGGACGGCACGCTCCTCGCCCTCCACGACGGGTCCGGTCACCGGCACGAGCCCGTAGGCGACGCCGCTGACGAGGGCGGCGGCCGCGCGTGGGTGCGCGGCGCTCAGGTGCAGCGCGAAGGCGTCGCCGAGGCGCTCGCGCTCGTGGGTCAGGGCGGCGCCCTCGCTCGTCGTGAGGTCGGCCTCGACGCCGGACACCGCGACGCCGAGGACCATCAGCGGCTGACCGGTGAGGCCGAGGCGGTCGAGGGCGGCGCGGGCGCCCGCCCCTCCTTCGAGGGCCGAGCTGAGCAGATCGGCACGGAGCCGGCGCTGGACGTCGGCGCCGGCGCGCACGCGCAGCAGGTGGAGCGCGACGAGCTTGGCGGAGTCCTGGAGGGCGATCGTGCGCTCCTCGCTCAGCGGCCCCCGGACGGCGGCCCAGATCGAGCCGAGCACCTCGTCGCCGGCCCGCACGGCGATCGCGACCCGGGGCACGGAGAACGCGTCGCTCCCTTCGGCGGCGGGCGGGCTGATGAAGACCGGCTGGTCGCTGCGGTGGAGGTCGCGGAACACACCGCGCTCGTTGAGGATCCGGGCGTAGCGCTCCGGCACCTGCCGCCCCAGGATCGTCTCGACCCGGGACGCGTCGGCCTCGTCCTGGCGCCCGGAGAACGCCAGCACCCGCGAGCTGCGGTCCTCGATGGTGATCGGGGCGTCGAGCAGCGCGGCGATGGCGTTGGCGACCGCGAACAGGTCGCCCGACGGCAGCCCGCCGAGCGACTCGCGCTCGGCGACACCGACGTCGCCCTCGGCGAGCAGCGATCGGACGATCGCCGCGAGGTGGGCCCACGGTGCGCCGCGGCTGAGGCCGAGCAGCACGACACCCGCCGCGTCGGCGGCGCGGCGTACCTCCGGCGTGAGCGGCACCGGCGCGCGGACGACGAGCGCGGCGGCGTGCGCCCGCCCGAGCACGTCGAGCAGTGCGACGACCTCGTCGGCGGCGTCGACGCCGACCCCCAGGACGAGCGCGCCCCGTGGGAGCACCGGCGCGTCGACCGGGTCGTGGATGACCACGCCTCCGACGTCCTCGGCCCCCTCGGGATCACCGTGCACGAGGTCGAGCAGCGTGGCGCCGAGACCGTCGACGACGCGGCCGAGGCTGGCGCGCGGGCGCGGATCGGGGCCGCCCGCAGGGGGTGAGGTCACGGCATGGAGCCTACGATCCGCCCCCGAGCCATGCCGTGCTCGTGGTGACCGCTGCGAGCTCGTCCTCCAGCGGCGTCACACCGAGCCCCGGCCCGGTCGGCACGGTCAGGTGGCCGTCGTCGAGGACGAACGGCGTCGTGATGTCGGTGCGGTAGTAGCGGCCCGAGCCGCTGGTGTCGCCGGGCAGCGTGAAGCCGGGGAGGGCAGCGAGGGCGACGTTCGCCGCCCGGCCCAGGCCGGACTCGAGCATGCCGCCGCACCAGACCGGCACCCCGGCGGCGACGCAGACGTCGTGGATGCGCCGCGCCTCCAGGTAGCCGCCGACCCGGCCCGGCTTGATGTTGACGATCGCGGCCGCGCCGAGCCGGATCGCCGCCGCCGCGGACTGCGCCGAGACGATCGACTCGTCGAGGCACACGGGCGTGCGGAGCTGACGCGCCAGGTCGGCGTGGCCGAGCACGTCCTCCTCCTCGAGCGGCTGCTCGATCAGCAGCAGGTCGAACGGGTCGAGACGGGCCAGGTGCCGCGCGTCGGACAGCGTGTACGCCGTGTTGGCGTCGACCTGCAGGAGCACGTCGTCCCCGAACCGCTCGCGCACCGCCCGCACCGGCTCGACGTCCCAGCCGGGCTCGATCTTGAGCTTGATGCGGACGTAGCCCTCGGCGAGGTAGCCGCCGACCGCGTCGAGCAGCGCCGGGATGCTGTCCATGATCCCGACCGAGACGCCGCAGGGCACGCGCTCGCGGACGGCGCCGAGCTCGCGGCCGAACGACCGGCCCTCGGCACGCAGCTCCGCGTCGAGCACCGCCATCTCGAGCGCCGCCTTCGCCATCCGATGGCCCTTGAACGGCGCGAGGATCTGCCCGACCGCGTTCGCGTCGAGGTGCGCCGCGTCGACGAGGGCGGGCACCAGGAAGCGGCGCAGCACGTCGGCCGTGGCATCGACGTACTCCGAGGAGTAGAGCGGGTCCGACATCGCGACGCACTCGCCCCAGCCCTCCGCCTCGTCGGTGACGACGCGGACCAGCAGGATGTCGCGGCTGGTCTGGGTGCCGAACGACGTGCGGAACGGCGAGACCAGCGGCATCGTGATCCGCCGCAGCTCGACCCCGGTCAGCTTCATGTGTTCCTCCCCCTCCGGACGACGTACCACCCGTTGCGGTCGAAGCCGCAGATCCTCGCGCCGTCGGCGACCAGCGTCGTCAGCGCCTCGCGCACGGCCGCGCGCCATCGCGCGGCGAGCGCGGGGTCGACGGCCCGGGTCGCGCCGATGTCGGCAGGCACCGCGACCAGGACGACGTCGCCCTCGAGCGAACCGGGCACGGGCGCGCCGTCGGCGCCGATGCCCACGCCCACCACGGCTCCGGCGGCCAGCTCGTCGTCGGCCCGCGATCCGATGGCGCCACCCGAGCAGGCCTCGACCACCGCGGGATCGAGCAGCGACCAGTGCACCAGCAGGCGGTCGGACTCGTCGACGCCGTTGATGGTGTCCGCCATCGCGCCGTAGAAGTTCGGCAGGTACTCGACCGGGCGCGCGGCGAGCTTGACCAGGTTGAAGTAGGCGTTGCGGCTGACCAGCGGGTCGAAGGTCCAGGCGATCTCCGAGACCCCGCGCAGCAGCGCCCAGGCGCGCTGGTGCAGCTTGAGCGCGAAGCCGACGTGCCGCCCGCTCAGGTCGGCCGCGACGCCCGCGATGTGGCTGTGCAGCGCGTCCTCGGCAGGTGCGTGGAAGAACCCCACGCAGGCGCCGACCAGCCGGTCGCCCTCGAACGCGCCTCCGACGTAGTTGCCGGCCTTGCTGAAGGCGCGCAGCAGCTCCAGCGTCATCGGCGGGTTGTCGGAGCGGCCCCAGATCGTCGCGTAGAGCTGCACGACGGCCGTGAGCTCGGCGAGGTCGGTGATCTCGCGGACCGCGACGTCCGCCGCGAGCGCGGCGGCGTCGGCGACCTGCACGGCGCGGTGCGCATCGGTGGCCGGGTCGACCAGGGCTGGGTTCGTCACGCGGCTCATGCTGCTGAGGTTCTCCGGGCTCGTCATGGTCGGGCCGCACCAGTCGGGACGGGGACGTTCGTCGGCTCCGCCAGCAGGTCGGCGACCAGCCCCGCGAGCAGCCTCGTGCCGTCGACGAGGTGGTCGACCAGCACGTGCTCGTCCTCGGCGTGCGCTCCCCCGCCGACGGCACCGAGGCCGTCGAGCGTGGGAGTCCCGACGCCGGCGGTGAAGTTGCCGTCGGAGGCGCCGCCGACCGCGGCCGCCCGGGGCTCGGGCAGGCCGAGCCGACCGGCGACGGCGCGCACCCGTGCCAGCAGCGCGGCCGACGAGCGGGCCTCGAGCGGGGGCCGGTTCGGGCCGCCGAGGACCGTGACGGCCGCGCCGTCGAGCACCGGTGTGAGCGCGCGCATGGCGGCGTCGACCCGGTCCTGCTCGGCGACCGTGCGGACGCGGACGTCGACCGCGAACGAGCCCTCGGCGGGCACCGTGTTGGTGGTCGTGCCGGCCCGGGCGGTGGTGGGCGTCACGGTGGTGCCGGCGGCCGGGTCGGCCAGCGCGGCGACCGCGAGCGCCTGGCGGGCGAGCTCGAGGGTGGCGTTGACGCCGCGCTCCGGGTCGAGCCCGGCGTGGGCGGCCCGCCCGGCGACGCGGACGTCGTACAGCGAGACGCCCTTGCGCTCGGTCTTCAGCGCGCCGCCGTCGGCCGACGCCTCCAGCACCAGGGCGGCCCGTGTGGCGCGTGCCTCGTCCTCGATCAGCCCGCGCGAGCTCGGCGACCCCAGCTCCTCGTCACCGGTGACCAGCAGGGTGACGCCCTCCGCGCCCGCGAGGGCGTGGAACGCCATCGCCAGCCCGGCCTTCATGTCGAAGCAGCCCGGTCCCCGCAGCACGCCGCCCTCGACCGTGCACGGGCGCGTGGCCAGCGACCCGAGCGGCCACACGGTGTCGTGGTGGCCGAGCACCAGCACGCGGGAGGGGCCGGTGCCGAGCCGCCAGCGCAGGTGCGTGCGGCCGTCGAGGACGATCCGCTCGGGCTCCACGCCGAGACGTCCGGCCCCGATGCGCGCGACGACGTCGGCCGAGCCGGCCACCGCGGCCAGGTCGGCCGACGGCGACTCGCACTCGACCAGCGCGCGGACGTCGGCTAGGAGGTCGGCCAGGATCGGGTGGGAGTCCATCAGTCCACCCGTGGGGTGGCCCGGACGCCGAAGTGCACGTAGCGCTCGCCGGTCGGCAGCTCGTAGAAGGTCACCGGCGCCCAGGTGTCCGCCTCCGGGGGTCGCACCGCGAACAGCGCCGGCCCGACCGGCACCATCGGGTACTCGTCCACCGGGTCCGGCACCATCTCTGCGAGCGGGCCGAGGACGGTCGTGCGCAGGGTCGGGCCGTCGGCGAGCACCTCCATGCGCACCGAGGAGCGCGCATAGGTGCCGACGTACGGCGCGACGTCGACCTCGACCGGCTCGGCCGGCGGGGCGAACGGCGCGGACATCTCGACGCCGGCGACCTCGGCGAAGATCTCGCGGTAGAGGTCCTCGTAGAGGTCGCGGGTGTTGCCGCCGTTGGCGAGGAGCGCCACCGCGACGTCCTGCCCGGGCAGCAGCCGCAGGAAGCCGGCCTGACCGAGCGTGTTGCCGTCGTGGCCGATCAGCCGGTGGCCGTGCCAGCCGAACCTGATCCAGCCCAGACCCCAGGAGTCGCCGAGGATGAACTTGTCGGGCAGATCGGCCTCGTGGCGGGTCATCGCCTCGGTCGACTCCGACGAGAGCACCTGGGTGCCATCGGGTGCGCGGCCGCCGGAGAGGTGCATCCTCGCGAAGCCGAGCACGTCGCGCACCGTCGACTTGATCAGGCCGGCCGGACCGACCGAGCGGGGCAGGTCCCACACGGGGGTGGGGACCTGCTCGCCCTCCACGTCGACGTGGCCGACCGCGGCGGCGAAGAGGATCGCCTCCTCCGCGAGCGTCACGGTGTGGTCCAGGCCGAGGGGCGTGAACAGCCGCTCCTTCATGGCCTGGTCCCAGGTCTGGTCGGTGAGCCTCTCGATCACGCGGCCCAGCAGCGACCAGCCGGAGTTGCAGTAGGACCAGGTGGCACCGAGCGGGTGGTTCTGCGCGACGTCGGCGAGCAGCGCGACGTACTTCTCGAGGCAGTCGTCGCCGCGTCCGGTGTCGGTGAAGACGTCCCCGTCGATGCCGCTCGTGTGCGTGAGCAGGTGCCAGACGGTCAACTGCTTCGTGACGTCCGGGTCGGACAGCTGGAGCTCGGGGAGCACCTCGATGACCGGCGTGTCGAGCGCGATCCTGTCCTCGTCGAGCAGCTGCATGACGACGGTCGCCGTCCAGACCTTGCTGATCGAGCCGATCTGGAAGAGCGAGTCCGTCGTGACCGGCTGGCCGGTGCGGTTGTTGAGCACGCCGTACGCCGCCTCGGCGAGGTCGTCGCCGTCGAGGATGCCCAGCTGGGCGCCCGGCACGTGGTGCCGGCGCGCCAGCACCTCGAGGCGACGCTGCCAGTGGGCGACGTCGAGGCGCGGGCGGCCACCGCGGACCGCGTACTGCTCCACCCACGCGACGACGCGGCGGTTGTAGTCCAGCCGCTGCGACGGCTTGCCGAGCAGGATGAAGACATGGGAGGCGTCCGGGTAGAGCACGAGCTCGGTCGGGACGCCGCGTCGGCGCAGCGACGTGTGCCACTGCTGGGCCTGGCCGACCGGGCAGGTCAGGTCGTCCTTGCCGTGCAGGACCAGCGTCGGCGTCGTGACCTCGTCGACGTGGGTGATCGGCGACATCGCGGCGTACTGCTCGGCGGCCTCCCACGGCGTGCCACCGAGCTCGTAGCGGCCCATGAGCACGCCGTCGTCGCTGGAGCCGAACTCGCTGGTGAGGTCGCTGACGACGCCGCCCGCGACCGCGGCCTTGAAGCGGTCGTCGTGCCCGGTGAGCCAGCAGGTCATGAAGCCGCCGTAGCTGTAGCCGGTGACCGCGAGCCGATCGCGGTCGGCGAGGCCCTCGGCGACCAGGGCGTCGAGCGGCTCGAGGAAGTCGTCGACGTCGTGGACCCCCCACCCGGCGTTGACGCCGTCGTAGAACGCCGCCCCGTAGCCGTCGCTGCCGCGCGGGTTGAGCAGCAGCACCGCCCAGCCCCGGGCGGCCAGGGCCTGGTGGTAGAGGTGCATCTCGTCGGCGGCCGCGTTCCACGCGTTGTGCGGACCGCCGTGGATGTCGAGCAGCAGCGGCAGCGGACCGTCGCGCTCCACGTCGGTCGCCGGGTCGCGGACCAGCCAGCCCTGCACCTCGGTCCCGTCCGAGATCGTGAACGTGCGCTCCTCGCGCACGAACAGCTCGACGTCGGGCATGCCGTGGTCGGTCAGCACGGTCTCGGCACCGGTCGTGAGGTCGAGCGCCACGATCTCGCCGTACGACGTGGGCGTGGCCAGCGCGACGACGGCGGTGGTGCCGGCGACGGAGAGGCCGGAGACGACGCGGCCGGCGCCCGCGAGCACGGGCCCGTCCACGTCGTGGAGATGGGAGCAGCCGCGGTCGCGGATCGTGAACAGGACGCGGCCGTCGGCGGTCTCGACCGGGCGGGCGCCGGGGTACGCCGGGCCACCGGGCATCACGTTGCGGTCCAGGTGTCCGCTGAGGTCGGTCGGGGCGCCGCCGTCGAGCGGGACGCGGAAGAGGTGGGCGTGACCGAGCGCGAGCTCCGGGTGGCCGACGACGAGCAGGCCCTCCCCGTCGTTCGTGAACGAGACCGTGCCGGCGATTCCGTCCTCGAGCGCGACGACGCGCGGCCGGGCCTTCGGGTCGTCGACGTCGACGACGTGCACCGCGGTCTGGTAGGTGAGGTCGCTGTCGGCACCGGCCCTGCGGGTGAACGCGACGGTGCGGCCGTCCGGCGACCAGGCGGGCTGGCCGGCGTGGTCGCCGTCGGTGATCTGGCGGCAGTCGCCGCTCGCCACGTCGACGACGTGCAGCTGCCGGCGGGTCGCACCGAAGAAGCCGGAGCCGTCGGCCTGGTAGTCGACGCGCCTGGCGACCAGCGGCCCCGTGCCGCCACGGTCGCCAGCCGGGTCGACGGGCGCGGAGAAGGCGAGCCGTTCGCCGTTCGGGCTCCAGACCGGGGCGCCGGCGCCGAGCGGCAGGTCGGTGACCCGCTCCGGCTCGCCGCCGTCGGCCGCCAGGACGTGCACCTGTCCCTCCCGCAGGAACGCGAGGCGGGTGCCGTCGGGAGACCAGGCCGGGGCCGTGTCGTCCGGGCCGCCGGTCAGCCGCCGTGGTGTGCCGCCGGCGGTGGGGACCGTCCAGAGCTGATCGACGTTGCGGTCCTGCTCGCCGTCCAGGGTGCGGAGCACGTAGACGACCCGCGACCCGTCGGGCGAGACGGCGGGCTGAGACGGGACCGCGAGCGCGGTCAGGTCGTCGATGGTGAGGCGTCGGGTCATCGGGGGCTCCCCTTCGTGTGCTGAGTTCCTGGGACGGCGGCGAGCAGCTCGCGCGTGTAGTCGTGGTCGGGAGCGGCCAGGACCTGCGCGGTCGGGCCCTCCTCGACGATGCGGCCGTGGTGCATGACGGCGACGTGGGTGGCGACGTACCGCACGACGGCGAGGTTGTGGGAGATGAAGAGCATCGAGAGACCGAGCTCGCGCTGGAGCTCGCGCACCAGGTTGAGCACGGCGCCCTGGATGGAGACGTCGAGGGCCGAGGTGATCTCGTCGGCGATCACCACCGCCGGGCGGCCCGCGAGCGCCCTGGCCAGTGCGACGCGCTGCCGCTGGCCGCCCGACAGCTCCGACGGGCGGGCCGCGGCGCGCGCGGGGTCGAGGTGGACGAGCTCCAGGAGCCGCCCGACCTCCGCGCGCCGGTCGGCGCGGGAGGCGCCCGGCGGGATCGCCTCCGCGACGCTCTCGCCGATGCTCATCCGCGGGTCGAGCGAGGAGTAGGGGTCCTGGAACACCATCTGCAGCGGGCGGTTGCGCCCCCGGGTCGGCACCGGCTCCCCGTCGAGGAGGATCCGGCCGCCGTGCATCGGCGCGAGGCCGACCGCGGCGCGCGCCAGGGTCGACTTGCCCGATCCCGACTCCCCCACCAGCCCGACGACGTGGCCCGCCGGGACCGTGAGGCTGACGCCGTCGACCGCGGTGGTGTGGCCGTAGCGGACGGTGACGTCCTCGAAGCGCAGCTCCCTCATCGGGTGAGTCATCTGGCGTCGACCTGCTCTCGGTCCTGGATCGCGATGTCGATGGGCTCGCCGGCGTGCCAGCAGGCGACCCGGAGGCCGGCGGCGTCGGTCTCGAGCGGCGGCTGCTCCGCGAGGCACCGGTCCGTGGCCAGCGGGCAGCGGGCGGCGAAGGCGCAACCCACCGGCACGTCGGCGGGGTCGACGGGCCGGCCCGGGACGGTCGCCAGCGGCGCATCGAGGTCGGTGTGCATGTCGGGTACCGCGGCGAGCAGCGCCCGGGTGTAGGGGTGGCGGGCGGAGGCGGCGAGGTCGGCCGCGGGCAGGTCCTCGACGATGGTGCCGGCGTACATGACCAACACCCGGTCGCAGACCTCGCCGACGACGGTGACGTCGTGGCTGATCAGCACCAGCGCGACGTCCTCGGCCGCGCGGATCGACGTGAGCAGGTCGAGCACCTGCTGCTGCACCGTGACGTCGAGCGCGGTCGTCGGCTCGTCGGCGACGATCAGGGCCGGTGTCCCCATCAGGCCCATGCCGATCATCGCGCGCTGGCGCATGCCGCCGGAGAACTCGTGCGGGTACTGGTGCGCCCGGTGCTCCGGGTCGGTGATCCGCACCGACCGGAGGCGGTCGACGGCGCGGGCCAGGGCCGCCCGGCGGCCGAGGCCCTGGTGGTGGCGGGCCACCTCGGCGAGCTGACCACCCATCCGCTGGGTCGGGTTGAACGAGGTCATCGGGTCCTGGAACACCATGGACAGCGAGGTGCCGAGCAGGTGTCGCTGCGCCCGGGTATCGGAGGCGCGCAGGTCGGCACCGAGCAGCTCGAGACGGCTCGCCTCGACCCGGCCCGGGTCGCCGACCAGCCGCGAGACGGCGAGCGCGGTCAGGGACTTGCCCGAACCCGACTCCCCCACGACGCCGACCGCCTCGCCCCGGCGTACGGCGAAGGAGATGCCGCGGACCGGGTGGATCGGACCCTCGGGGCCGGGGAAGGTGACGGTCAGGTCGCGGACGTCGAGCACGACGTCGTCGTGGTCGTGGTGTCGCTCCGCGGGCCGCTCCTCGACCTCGAGGGCGTCCGGGCTCGGCGGCAGCGCCGGCACGCCACCCACGACGCCGACGCCCAGCGCCTTGGCGACGGACTCGCCGAAGAGGTTGAAGGCGAGACCGGCGACGATCACGGCCGCGCCCGGGGCGAGCGCGGCATAGGGGTTGACGTAGATCGAGCTGATGCCGTCGTAGAGCAGCCGGCCCCAGTCGTAGTGCGGCTGCTGGACGCCGAGGCCGAGGAACGACAGGCCGGCGAAGGACAGGAGCGCGCCGCCCGCGCCGATGGTGGCGTTGACGACCAGCGGCTCGGAGACGTTCGGGAGCACGTGCCGGAAGAGCAGCCGCACCCGCCCGACCCCGGCGACGCGGGCCGCGGACACGTAGTCGCGCGCGCCGACGGAGGCGACCAGGGTCTGGGTGAGGCGCCCGAACGCCGGGGCGCCCGCGAGGCCGATCGCGAAGACCGCGCCGGTCGCGCCGACACCGAAGATCACGGCGAAGAACAGCGCGAGCAGGATGCCCGGGAAGGCGACCGCGATGTTCACCGCGGCGTTCACGAGCCGGCCGATCCGGCGACCGAGCAGGAACGACGCGGTGCCGAGCAGCAGGCCGACGACGACGGCGACGGCGGTGGCGGCCAGCGCGAGCTCGACCGACAGCCGGGTGGCGACCAGGGTGCGGTAGAAGATGTCGCGGCCCAGGTTGTCGGTGCCCGCCCAGTGGTCGGCGGACGGCCCGGCGAGGATGTTGCCGGTGTCGACGGCGTTCGCGTCGTCGGTCCACAGGATCGGAGCCAGAACGGCGAGCACGAGCACCCCGGCCGACAGCACGGACGCGGTGAGTCCCAGAGGTGTGCGCAGCACGCTCAACCAGCGCTTCAACGCTCAGTCCTCCCGGATCATCGAGCGCGGGTCGAGCAGCGCGAGGGCGACGTCGACGACGGTGTTCACGAGCAGCACGCCCGCGCCGTACACGAGGACGATGGCCTGCACCACCTGGTAGTCCTTGTTGAGGATCGACGAGACGATCGTGCTGCCGAGGCCGGGCCACGCGAAGACGTTCTCGACCAGCACGGTGCCGGCGACCATCGCGCTGAGGATCAGGCCGCCGAGCGTGAGCGACGCGGTGAGCGCGTTGGGCAGCGCGTGGCGGAGGTAGACGGTGCGGGCGGGCAGGCGCTTGGCGCGCGCGGTGCGGACGAAGTCGGCCTCCAGCACCGCGACCATCTCGACCCGGATGATGCGGGACAGGATCGCGGCGGGGCCGATGGCGAGCGCCAGCACCGGCAGGACGTACGCCGAGGGCGTGTCGTTGCCCGCGACGGGGAGCCAGCCGAGGTTGACGCCGAAGACGTAGACCAGGCCGACGCCGACGAGGAAGTCGGGGATGGTCCCGAGCACCACGCTGGTGGTCGTGAAGCCCAGCTCGGTGCGGCGGCCGTGACCGCGCCGGGTGAGCACGCCCATCGTGACGCCGAGCGGGACCGCGACCGCGACCGCCACCACGAACGCCAGCAGCGCCAGCTGGAGCGTGGCCGGCAGGCGCTGCGAGACCACGTCGGAGACCGGCAGCTGGGAGACGATCGAGGTGCCGAGGTCACCGGTGACGAGGTGCTGCAGATAGTGCCAGTACTGCACGAGGATCGGGTCGTCGAGGCCCATCTCCTCGCGCTTGGCCGCCACCAGCGACGCCGGCGCGGTGGGCCCGAGCGCCGCACGCACCGCGTCTCCCGGGATCAGGTGGATCATCAGGAACGAGGCCGTGACGAGCACCCACAGCGAGACCAGCAGGCGGCCGACGCGGCGTACCCCGAACCGGACCCACGGGTGGGAGGACACTCCCAACCGGGGCGCCTGGGCGACCGAGCCCGCCAGGGTCATGCGTTGCTCCGGCTCACCGTGTCCGTCACTGGGCCAGCATCCGGATGCTGGTCGGCACGAGCTGGCCGGGCGTCTCGAACTCCGCGCCGTTGCCGAAGGTCTTCACCAGGTTGTTGGCGAACGGCACGATGTCGGCGGCGGCGACCAGCGCGGACTCGGCGGCGAGCCAGGCGTCGCAGCCCTCCGAGCCCGGCAGCGCGCTCGCCTCCTCGACGCCCGCGGCGTAGTCGGCGTTGTCGATCCCGGAGAAGTTGGTGCCACCGTCGGCAAGGCCCGGTCCCGACAGGAAGGGAACGAGCTGGTCGGGGCTGTTGACGTTGAGCGGGACCCACGAGATGTCCCAGTCACCGGTGCCGAAGATCGCGCCCTGGAGCGCGGTCTCGTCGACGCCCTTCGCCGTCACCTCGGCGCCGGCGGCCTCCCACTGCTGGACCGCGAGCTCGGCGGCCGCGGCGACCGCGCTGCCGGCGGCACTGGAGTAGAGGAACGTGAACTCCTTGCCGGCGAGCACGGCCTTGGCGGCGTCGACGTCCTGGGCCGGGAGCGAGCCGGAGACCGAGTCACCGGGGCAGGAGACCGGCTCGATGGCCGCGAGCGTGGTCGCCGGCGTGCCCGCGTCGGCGGTCGACACCGAAGCGAGCTCGCCGAGGTCGAGCGCCTGGGTCAGCGCCATCCGCACCTGCGCGTCGGAGGTCTCGTGCCCGTCGTTGTGGTTGTACCACTGCTCGCCCTGCAGCGCGGGCGTCTCCGCGGCGAACAGGCCCTGGGCGTCGAGGCGCTTGACGTCGGGTCCGATGACCTGCGCGGCGTTGACATCACCGGCGACGAGCAGGTTCGCGGCGGTGCCCTCGTTCTCGACGATCTTCATCACGACGGTGTCGGGCATGCCCTCCTCGTCGGTCGTCGCGCCGTTCGGCCCCCACGTGTAGCCGTCGCGGATCTCGTAGGTGTAGTGGTCGCCGGGCACGGCCTCGGTGAGCGCGTAGGGGCCGGTGCCGGCGGTCGAGTCGGCCAGCGACTTGCGGTCCTTCATGCCGGAGTCGCACACCATCGGCAGGCTCGCCAGGCCGTTGAGGACGAACGGCGCGGGCTGCGCCAGCTGGAGCGTCACCGTGCCGGCCGCGTCGTCGGCCTTCGCGGTCGCGCCGGCCGGCAGGAAGACGCCGAGGTAGGCGCTCTTGTTCTTCGGGTCGCCCACGTAGGCGATGTTGTCGGCCACGGTGGACGCGGTGAACTCGCTGCCGTCGGCGCACGTGATGCCGTCGGCCAGCGTCAGCGTGACGGTCTTGCCGTCGACGGCCCACTCCGTCGCCAGCTGCGACTCGATCTCACCGCTCTCGGCGTCGACCGAGAGCAGGTTGTCGTAGGCGAGCTGGTTGACGGTGAAGAGCTGGCTGCTGGCCGAGGACTGCGGGTCCAGCTTCCCCGGGTCGCCCTTGAGCGCCATCGTGAAGGTGCCGCCGTCGGCGTACTGGCTGGCCCCGTTCCCGTCCCCGCCCGGGTCGGAGTCGCCGTCGCTCCCACCACAGCCGGCGAGGAGTGCGGCGGTGACGCCGAGGGCCAATGACGTGCCCAGCGACCTGCCCAGTGCGGTCTGCAGCTTCATGGCGGTTCCTTGCTCTCAGGTGTCTGGTCAGGCGCCGGCGCGCCGGACGGCGCGTCCGATGTGGAGGTAGAGCGCGTGGCCGGCGCCGTCGTCACCGACGAACGCGTGCGGGATGTGCATACCCTGCTCGGGCTCGACGTTGATGAGGCTGTCGCCGCGGAAGTGGACGAGCTCGCGTCGCTCCGGCTTCTCGCCGAGCTCCTCGAAGAGCCCCTTCGGGGTCTGCTCGAGCCAGATCCGGCCGTCGTCGTCCTGGCTCACGACCAGGTCGGCCACCTCGGCGGAGTAGGTGCCGACGTACCTGCTCGCGTCGATGCGTTCCGGCGACGCCGGCGGCTTCGGCAGCGGCGGCAGGGCGACGCCCGCGAGCTGAGCGAGGACGTGTCCCGCGATGTCGTGGTAGAGCGAGACGGTGTCGCCGCCGTTGGTCAGCAGCGCGACGGCGACGCCGGCGTCGGGCACCATCCGCAGGAAGGCGTTCTGGCCGATCGTGCTGCCGTCGTGGCCGATGATCTCCCCGTCGGGGGTGTCGAACCGCTCGAAGCCGAGCCCCCACGAGTCGCCCATGACGCCGAGGTACGGGAGGTCCACCTCGCGGGCGTGCATCCGGGCGGCGGTGCCGGCCGCGAGCACCTGGGTCCCGTCGGCCGCCTTGCCGTCGGCCAGGTGCATCTCGGCGAACCTCAGCAGGTCGCGCGGGCGCATCGCGAGCATGGCGCCGGCCGGGGCGTTGGAGCGGGCGAGCGCCCAGACGGGTGCGGGCTCGAATCCGGTGCCCGGCTCGAGCTCGACGTGGCCCATCGCGGCGCGGAACATGATCGCCTCGTAGGGACTGGCCGCGGCGTGGGTGAGCCCGAGCGGCGCGAAGAGGTGGTCGCGCAGGCAGGCGTCGTACTGCTTGTCGCGCAGCACCTCGACCAGCCGGCCCAGCACGCAGTAGCCGGCGTTGTTGTAGGAGAACTGCTCCCCCGGCGCGAACAGCTGCGGCACCTCGCCGAGGACCCCGAGGTACTTCTCGACGCAGTCGTCACCAACGCCGGTGTCGGTGAAGATGTCGCCCTCGAAGCCGGAGGTGTGGTTGAGGAGCATCCGCACGGTGATCACCGCGGCGGCACCCTCGTCGCCGATCGCGAACTCCGGCAGGTAGGTGCGGATCGGCTCGTCGAGGTCGACCCTGCCCTCGTCGACGAGCTGCATCACCAGCGTGCTCGTCCAGAGCTTGGTGACCGACCCGATCTGGAAGAGCGAGTCGGCCGTGGCCTCGACCCCGGTCGCCTTGTTCAGGATGCCGGCGGCGTGGTCGACGACCTCGCCTCCCGCGAGGACGGCCACGGCGGCGCCGGGGACGTCGTACTTCTCGATCAGCGCCGGCAGCTGCTCGGCGATCCACGCCTTCACCTCGGGCAGGGTGCTCATGGCGCCCCACCGTAGGAACGCGACCCCGGTGGATGTTCGTCGTGCCGCACAAGTCTCGGCGCGGTCTCCGTCGATCCGTACAGCCGGCCGACGTACGCGCAAGGTTTGCGCAAGGCGCCGCCGACTTTGGTCGGGGTCGGTACATTTTGTCGTGTCAGCCCGCTGGTGACCCGAGACGCCAGCGGGCTGACGCATGTCCGGGCTTGGTGTCCGGGTTTGGTGTTCGGGCTTCACGCTGGCCGCGTGGGGCGGGTGGGGCTCGAACCCACGACCCAAGGATTATGAGTCCTCTGCTCTGACCGACTGAGCTACCGCCCCGCTGAGGGCTGGGCCCTCGCGCGGCAGAGCCTAGTGTGTGGCCCCGGGCGGTGGTTTCGAGACAGGCGCTGGCGCGCCTTCCTCAACCACCGGGTTCGACATGCGCTGGCGCCCCTTCTTCAACCACCGGCGTCCAGGCGGTCGATGAGGCGTAGGGCATCGTGCGGGGCGTGGCCCTTGGCGTCGTTGTCGAAGTAGACGACGACGTCGGCGTCGCGGGACCAGGACGCGATCTTCTCCGCCCAGGTGTCGAGGGCGCGGTCGGTGTAGCCGCTGGCGTAGAGCTCCTGGTCGCCGTGGAGCCGGACGTAGGCGAGGTCGCTGGTCACGACCTCGGCCCGCGGCCAGCGGCCCGCCGAGTCGGCGGCGACGGACGCGATGTCGTGCTCGCGGAGCAGTGCGAAGGCCTCGTCGGTGCAGTAGGACTCGTGGCGGAACTCCAGGGCGTGCCGGATCGGCCGGTCGGCGTGACCGCGCGGCGCCCGCGTGAGCGCGCGGTCCTCGCGCACCTTGCCGTCATGACGCCGGGCGAGGGCGGCGGCGGCGCCGACCGTGCGCGGCAGCAGGTCGAAGAACGACGCGAGCAGATCGGCGTCGTAGGGCAGCCTCTCGGGCAGCTGCCACAGCACGGGGCCGAGACGTCCCTCGAGGGCCAGCACGCCGGAGGCGAAGAAGTTGGCGAGCGGGGTCTCGACGTCGCGCAGCCGCTTCATGTGGGTGACGAACCGACCGCCCTTCACGGCGAAGAGGAAGTCGTCGGGTGTCGCGTCCCGCCACGTGGCGTACGACGTGGGCCGCTGCAGCGAGTAGAACGACCCGTTGATCTCGACCGTGCCGAGCCGCTCGGCGGCGTAGCGGAGCTCGTCGCGCTGGCGGAGTCCGCGCGGGTAGAAGTCGCCGCGCCAGCCGGCATAGGTCCAGCCGGAGATGCCGACGCGCACCTCACCCACGGACGGGAGGTACCCAGTCGAGGACCGCTCACGCCGGCAGCGGCTTGCCCGTCTCGAGCAGCGTCTTGAGGCTGGCGAGGATTGCCGGCCAGCCCTCACTGATGCCCGGCAGGAGCTCGCTGCCTTCCGCGAACCCGCCGTGGGTGACGCGGAGCCGGACCAGCTCGCCCTGCTGCTCGAGGTCGAAGGTGACCAGCGAGCGCGGCTCCGCGGCCAGCCGGGTCACGTCGTCGTCGCTGAGGTCGATGGCCTTGCCGAACTCCGGCGTGATCGGGTGCCAGTGGTAGGCGAGCCGCCGCGGCGGGTCGGACTCGACGACGACACCCCGCTCGTCGGCCATGGTCACGCCGGAGAACCGCCACGAAACGACCGATCCGACCTGCCAGTCGGACGTCAGCTCGACGCCCCAGTAGCGGCTCGTGAATGCCGGGTCGGTGAGCGCCTCCCACAGCGTCTCGGGGGTCGTGCGGATGTAGGTGGTGTAGACGAACTCGTTCATCGGTGCTGCCTCCAGTGCGGT
Organism: Nocardioides sp. YIM 152315; assembly: GCF_029210375.1. Classification (GTDB taxonomy): domain Bacteria; phylum Actinomycetota; class Actinomycetes; order Propionibacteriales; family Nocardioidaceae; genus Nocardioides. Next base: position 25,086 of record NZ_JARGER010000029.1, read on the forward strand.
CTCGAGGTCCGCCAGCGCCTGCGCGCGTCGGCGGTCGTAGCGGCTCAGCCACCGATCGGCGATGGCGTTGATCGGCGCGGCATCGAGGAAGTGCAGCTTCTCCCGGCCGCGCCAGTGCGTGGTCACGAGGCCGGCGTCCTCGAGCAGGCGGAGGTGCTTGCTCACCGACTGCCGCGCCATCGCCAGCCCGTCGCACAGCTCGGCGAGGGTCTGACCGTTGCGCTCCTCGAGCCGGTCGAGGAGTGCTCGGCGGGTCGGGTCGGCGAGCGCCCTGAACACCGGGTCCACGCCACCATTACATGCAGCCATTTGGCTGCATGTCAAGCCGTACCGATCGCTGCCCGTGGCCTGCCATGCTCGTGTCATGGAACCCGAGAAGCTCGAAGCGCTGCCCGAGGACTGGGAGCGGGCGCTGTGCGTGGTGGCCCACCCCGACGACCTGGAGTTCGGTGCGGCGGCCGCGGTCGCCCGGTGGACCGGGCAGGGGAAGGACGTCGTCTACTGCATGGTGACCTCCGGCGAGGCCGGCATCGACGCGATGTCGCCCGACGAGTGCCGACGCGTGCGCGAGGCCGAGCAGATCGAGTCGGCGCGCATCGTCGGGGTGTCGCAGGTCGAGTTCCTCGGCCAGCCCGACGGGATCGTGGAGTACGGCGTGCCGCTGCGGCGCACGATCGCCGAGGTCGTGCGCCGGCACCGCCCCGACATCGTGATCACCGGCAACTTCCGCGACACCTGGGGAGGGCTCAACCTCAACCAGGCCGACCACATCGCGACCGGCCGCGCCGTCGTCGACGCGGTGCGCGACGCCGGGAACCGATGGGTCTTCCCCGAGCAGCTCACCGACGGGCTCGAGCCGTGGGGCGGCGTCCGCGCGGTGTGGGCGGCCGGCTCGCCGCAGGCGACCCACGCGGTCGACACGACCGAGACCTTCGACGCGGGCGTCGCCTCGCTCGAGGCCCACCGCGCCTACATCGACGGGCTGGGCTGGGAGAACTGGGATCCCCGGGAGTTCCTGGAGGGATTCTCCCGGCAGACCGGTCAGCGGCTCGGCACGGCGCTCGCCGCGTCGTTCGAGGTCTTCCCGATGGGCTGGGGAGAGTAGGCGTCCTCACGCCGCCGGCCCCTCGGCCTCGTCCGTGGTCGCCGGCGCGATGTTGTGGTTGAGCGCGAAGAGGTTGCCCGGGTCGTAGCGGCGCTTGACGGCGGCCAACCGGTCGTACGTCGCCGGCGGGTACGCCGCCGCCACGTCCTCGGGGTCGGCCGAGCCCTGGAAGTTGACGTAGGTGCCGGCGCCGAGCGCGGCCACCGACCGCCAGGGCCGGAGCGCCCGGTCGACGTCCTCCTCCGACGCGGCGGCCGGCAGCATCAGACCGCAGACGACCATCGCCTCGGCGTCGCGGTGGGCGAACGCGGTCGCGTCGGCCGGCACCCGCCCGAACGCCCCGCCCAGGCTGCGCAGCGCGAATGCCGTCGGCGCGGCGCCGGCGTGGGCCCAGGCGATCGCGGTGATGACCTCCTCGCCCAGCTCCCGGGCCAGCGTGTTGCGCGCGACCATCCGCAGACCGGGCGGGTGCTGGGCGTGCTCGAGGATCTCGGCGTACGGCCGCTCGGTGATGCTCGCCTCCCGCACCTCGCCCAGCTCGAGCAGCGGCTCGATCGCGGCGTCGGCCTCGCTCTGCCCGCTGCCGGGATCTCCGGCGTAGCAGAGCAGCAGGATCGCAGTGGGCGGGACGTCGGGCATGCGGGGCGCCAGCACCAGCGTGCTGGAGAGCTCCTCCGGCGCGGCGCGCATGACGTCGCGCCAGCGGCGGATCAGCCGGCCGGCGTCGTCGAGCTGGTAGGTGACGGTCCCGTGGTGGACCGTGGCCACCTCCTGGGCGACGAAGTCGAAGTCGACGACGATCCCGAAGTTGCCCCCTCCGCCCCGCAGCGCCCAGAAGAGGTCGGGGTGCTCGTCGTGGGAGGCGGTCAGCAGCCGGCCGTCCGCGGTCACCACCCGAGCGCCGACCAGGTTGTCGATGGCCAGGCCGTGCCGGCGCACCATCCAGCCGATCCCGCCGCCCAGGGTCAGCCCGCCGACGCCGACGTCGCTGGTGTCGCCGGCGGTCAGCCCCCAACCGTACGGCTCCACGGCGGCGGCCACCCGGCCCCAGGTCGCTCCGCCACCGATGCGCACGAGGCGACGTTCGGTGTCGAGCACCTCGACCGCGCCGAGGTGGGTCAGGTCGATCACCATGCCGCCGGTGTTCGTGCCGTGGCCCACCGGGCTGTGGCCGCCGGAACGCACGGACACCGCCAGGTCGTGGCGTGCGGCGTGGGCGACGGCGGCCGCGACCTCGTCGGGGCCCCGGGGCCGCACGATGCAGGCAGGCTCTCCGGTCGCCAGGAACACCCGGGCCGCGTCGTCGTACCCGGGGTCGCCGGGCCGCACCACGTCGGTGCCGAGGTCGGTCTCGTACACACTCATCGCTCTCTCCTCGTTCGTCTGCTCGGTCCGCCGATCGTGTCGCGACCGGCACCGTGACCGCGTCGCCCGTGGGGCGTCACTCCGCGCTCCTCTCGCGGGTGCGACGCCGAGCCGCGAGTACGACGCGGGGAGGCGCCGCGGCGTACTCCCGCGCCGTTCCGCGCGGCGCTCGTCGGTCACATCCCTACGACGATCGAGCGGCGACGAACCTGACGGGCCGGTGGCGACCGCGTCCCTACCGCCCGCGGAGTAGCCACGAGCTACTCCCCCGGCCGGACGCACGATCCGCTCATCGGCCCTACGCTTCGGTGCATGCGCACCGATCGTGGATGGCGCCGGTTCTACGGGATCGGCTGGCTGGTCTCGGGGGTCGTCGGCGTCCTCTCGTTCGTGCAGTGGCACGTCTACGTGCGCGAGGTCGAGCGCCGTCTCGAGGAGGCCGAGCGGACCCGCGACGAGGTCGCGCGCCGGCACGCGGTCGAGGAGCGCCTGCGGATCGCGCGCGAGCTGCACGACTCGCTCACCCACAGCATCTCGGTCATCAAGGTGCAGGCCGGGGTCGCGACCCACCTGGCGAGGAAGAGCGGCCAGGAGCCGTCGGAGGCGCTGCTCGCGATCGAGGAGGCCAGCAGCGACGCCGTCCGCGAGCTGCGCTCGACGCTCGAGGTGCTGCGTCGCGAGGACGACGCCAACGGCAACGGGCTCGACCGGGTCCCGGCGCTGGTGGAGCGCGCGCAGTCGTCGGGCCTGCGCACCACCCTGTCGGTCCGCGGCCAGGCGCGACCGCTGCCGGTCGACGTCGACCAGGCGGCGTACCGCGTCGTGCAGGAGGCGCTGACCAACGTCACCCGGCACGCCGGCGACGCGACCGCGTCGGTGCAGATCACCTACGGGTCGGACTGCCTCACCGTCCTGGTCGAGGACGACGGCGCGGGGTCGCGACAGCCGCCGGTGCCGGGCTACGGTCTGATCGGGATGCGCGAGCGGGTCACGGCGCTCGGCGGCACGCTGACGGCGGCGCCCGGCGCGATCCGGGGGTTCGCGGTGCTCGCCGAGCTGCCGGTGGCCGGGTGAGCAGGGTGATCCGGGTGGTGCTGGTCGACGACCAGCCGCTGATCCGCAGCGGGATCAGGGCGCTGCTCGACGCCGAGGACGACATCGCCGTCGTCGCCGAGGGCGGCGACGGTCGGGCGGCGGTGGAGCTCGCCGTCGAGCACCGGCCCGACATCGTGCTGATGGACGTGCAGATGCCGGCGATGGACGGCATCGAGGCGACCCGCCGGATCGTCGCAGACGACCGGCTTGCGGACGTCCAGGTCGTGATGCTGACCAACTACGGGCTGGACGAGTACGTCTTCAACGCGTTGCGCGCCGGTGCCTCGGGGTTCGTGGTGAAGGACACCGAGCCCGCCGACCTGCTGCAGGCGCTGCGGGTCACGGTCCGCGGCGAGGCGCTGCTCTCGCCGGGCGTCACCCGGCGGCTGATCAGCGAGTTCGCCACCCGCCCGGCGACCGCGCTGGACTCCGCCGACCCCGGCGTCCTCACCAACCGGGAGCGCGAGGTGGTCGCCCTGGTCGCGCACGGCCTCAGCAACGACGAGATCGCCGAGCGGATGGTGCTCAGCCCGATGACCGCCAAGACGCACGTCAGCCGGGCGATGACCAAGCTCGGCGCGCGCGACCGCGCCCAGCTGGTCGTCTTCGCCTACCAGTCCGGGCTCGTCGCCCCGGGTGCGGCCGGCTGATCGGCGCCGTACCCACAGGCGGCACACAGCGGGCTCACAGCAACCACCGGCAGACTCGGGCCGTGCCCGCGAACGACCCTGCCGTCTCTCCGCTCACCCGCGCCGACGGTGCGCCGCTGCACGCGCTCGTCGTCGACGACGAGGTCAACATCGCCGAGCTCGTGACGATGGCGATGCGGTACGAGGGCTGGTCGGTCGACACCGCACACACGGGCGCCCAGGCGGTCGGCGCCGCGCGGGCCGAGCGGCCCGACGTCGTCGTGCTCGACTGGATGCTCCCCGACTTCGACGGCCTGGAGGTGCTCCGCAGGATCCGCGCCGCGCACCCCACCGTGCCGGTCCTCTTCCTGACGGCGCGCGACGCGGTCGAGGACCGGGTCGCCGGGCTCACCGCCGGCGGGGACGACTACGTCACCAAGCCGTTCTCCCTCGAGGAGCTGGTGGCCCGCACCCGCGCCCTCGTACGTCGTGCCGGCGTGGCCGTGGCGGCCGACGGCAGCCCGGCCCTGGTGGTCGGCGACCTGGTGCTGGACGAGGACAGCCGCGAGGTGACGCGCGCCGGAGCCGAGGTGCAGCTGACGGCGACCGAGTTCGAGCTCCTCCGCTTCCTCATGCGCAACCCGCGTCGCGTGCTCAGCAAGGCCCAGATCCTCGACCGCGTCTGGAACTACGACTTCGGCGGCCAGGCGAACGTCGTCGAGCTCTACATCTCCTACCTCCGCAAGAAGATCGACGCCGGGCGCGAGCCGATGATCCACACCGTCCGCGGCGCCGGCTACGTGCTGAAGCCGGCGACATGAGACGACACCTCGCCTCACTCACCTCGCGGCTGGTGCTGACGACGGTGGTCCTGGTGCTCGCCGTCTCGGTGCTGATCGGCGCGGCCACCACGCTGGCGATGCGCAGCTATCTCCAGGACCAGCTGGACCAGCAGGTGGAGCAGGCGCTCCGGACGCCTCCCGGCGGGCCGGGGACCGGGCTGGGCACCCTGCGGGTCGAGCTGCCGGACGACCGCGACCCGAGCGGGGTGGTTGCCGAGACGGGCGCGAACGGCCGGGGCCGGCTCGTGGAGCTGACCGACGACCAGATCGCCGACCTCACCGACGTCCCTGCAGACGGGCACGCCCACAGCGTCGACGTGGCAGACCTGGGCGGCTACCGGGTCCGGGCCGAGGACGTGCCCGGCGGGACCGTCGTCGCCGGGCTGCCCGACAAGCAGGTCGACAACACCCTGACGCGGCTGGTGTCGCTCGAGGTGCTCTTCGCCCTTCTCGCGGTGCTCGTCGCGGCGGGCACCGCGCTGGTCGTCGTACGCCGTCAGCTGCGGCCGCTGCGCGAGGTGTCGGCGACCGCGAACGCGGTGGCCGAGCGCCCGCTCGACTCCGGCGCGGTCGACCTCACCGAGCGGGTGCCCGACCACCTCACCGACGAGCGCACCGAGGTGGGCCGGGTCGGCACGGCGCTCAACACCCTGCTCGCCCACGTCGAGAGCTCGCTCTCCGCGCGCTACCGCAGCGAGCAGCAGGTCCGGCAGTTCGTCGCCGACGCCTCCCACGAGCTGCGGACCCCGCTCACGACGATCGCCGGCTACACCGAGCTCGCCCGGCGCCACGGCGACGCCACCACGACCCGGACCGCCCTCGCGAAGGTCGAGGACGAGTCGAGGCGGATGACCGCGCTGGTCGAGGACCTGCTGCTGCTCGCGCGTCTCGATGCGGGCCGACCGCTCTCCCACGACCGCGTGGATCTCTCCCGCCTCCTCGTCGAGGCGGTCGACGACGCCCGCGTGGTCGACGCGGGACGCCGGTGGCAGGTCGCCCTGCCCGCGGACGGCGAGCCGGTCGAGGTGACCGGCGACGCCCAGCGGCTCCACCAGGTCGTGACCAACCTGCTGACCAACGCGCGCAAGTACACCCCCGAGGGCACGACGGTGACCGTGACGGCGCACCCCGACGGATTCGACGTGCACGACGACGGCCCCGGCTTCCCGCCCGAGCTGGTCGGCACGGCGTTCGAGCGGTTCACCCGCGGCGACGCCGCCCGCCATCGCGACGGCAGTGCCGGCCTGGGGCTCGCCCTCGTCCAGGCGATCGTGACCGCACACGGGGGCGCCGTCCGTCTCGACAGCCGACGGGGCAGCACCACCATCGCCGTACGCCTGAACGTACGCCTGAACCTCGACTGACGCGCCCGGCCGCGAGCTCCGGCCCGGACGACCACCGTCGAGGTGGTCCGTTGGTCGGCCCCGAGCGACCACTCGCAGAATGGGGAGGGCCGTCGCGTTGACGGGGACGCCGCCCGTTGGTTCCTGTGGAGTTCCACATCTCTTCTCGGGAAGGCAATGAAGATGGGGCGGTTACTTTCGAACCAGATGCTCGGCCGTCGTTCGCTCCTGGGCGGCTTGGCCGGGGTGGGCGCAGTCGGACTCACGGGGAGCCGGGTCTTCGACGGCTCCAGTGCTCTGGCCAGCCCGCCGGCGGTCAATGTTGCTCCAGCCGATCTGGACTCCCTGGATCTGCTCAAGCGGATGATCTCCTACGACACCCAGAACTTCGGCACGGGCGGCAAGACGCGACCGTTCGCCGAGATGCTCAAGGGGGTGTGGGACGCCGCCGGCGTCTCCACGGAGATCATCCCCACCCCGCAGCCGGACAACGTCCACCTGGTCGCTCGGATCAAGGGCACCACCTCGGCGGCGCCGGTGCTGATCCTGGGGCACTCCGACGTCGTGCCGGTCGAGAAGGAGCGGTGGCGCACCGATCCGTTCGTCGGCACCGTCAGGAAGGGCCAGATCTTCGGTCGCGGCGCACTCGACATGAAGGGCATGGATGCCGCGTCGGTGTCGGCCCTGCTGCGCCACATCGACGAGGGTGGTCAGTTCGAGCGCGACATCATCGTGCTCACCGACTGCGACGAGGAGGCCGGCGAGTACGGGTCGAGCTGGCTTGCGGAGCAGCACTGGGACAAGCTCGACGCGGGCATGGTGCTCACCGAGGGCGGCTGGTTCCTGGCGCAGCACGACCGGACGACACCGATGCTGATCACCGTGACGCGTCAGGACAAGGTGTACTTCAACCTCGACCTCACCGCGCGCGGTGTCGCGACGCACTCCTCGAAGCCGAACCCGAACGCCGCGATCGTGAAGCTCTCGCGTGCCGTCGACGAACTCGCCGGCTGGCTCGCGCCGATCCACCTGACCCCGGTGACGAGGGAGTACTTCGCAGCCCTCGCCCGGGCCACCCACGACCGGGCCTTCGCCAAGGCCATCAGAATGCTGCTCCACGCCCGCTCGCACGACACGCGGGAGCGGGCGGCGCGCGTGGTCGTGGCGCGCTCGGACTACCCGTGGCTGCACTCGGCACTGCTGCGGACCACGACCGCGTTCGTCATCGAGGACGCCGGCTACAAGGAGAACGTCATCCCCTCGACCGCACACGTGCGGGTCAACTGTCGCGGCATCCCGGGAGGGCAGAAGCCACGAGCCTTCCTGAAGCAGGTCCGGTCGCAGCTCGCCCACCGGGACGTCAGGGTGGCGCTCGCGAGACCCGAGGGAACCTCCGAGGCGGAGTACCTCGACCAGCTGGACAAGTCCTGGGCCACCCGGCCCGCCGACCTCGACACACCCCTCTACCGCGCGATCAAGAAGGCGGCAGCCGCGACCTACCCGCACGCGGTGTTCGCACCGGCACTCTTCGAGGCGGGCACCAGCCTGCAACCCTGGCGCGAGCACCACATCCCGGGCTACGGCGTCTACCCCTACGTCATCGACAACGACCAGCTCGTCGCGATGCACGGCAACAACGAGGGGATCTACGTCGACGCGCTGCGCAAGGGCACCGCCTTCATGTACCGCATGTTCGATCGGTTCCGCGTCTGAGCCACCGCGACGCCGAGACGTTGACGGGCCTGACCTGCGGACCCATGTCCGCGGATCAGAGTCCGAACGCGGCGGTGACGAGCCGCTGCAGGACCTCGCCTTCGGAGCCGTCACGGTTGCCGAGGGGGTGGATCGCGTAGGTGAGCGAACGCCGTCCGTCCCGTGTCGTGAAGGTGCCTGAGCTCGTTCCCGGCACGGATCCCGACTTTCCCCAGACGACGAGACCGCCGGGGAGCTCGGTGCGCTGCAGGCCGGCGCTGTAGCAGGCCCGGTGATGTGGGCACTCGTCGCCGACGTACGGCACGTCGGGCACCCGGAACAGCAGTCGCTGCTGGCGCCGCTCGAGGAGTCGGCCTCTGATCAGGGCGTGCAGGAACCTGTCCAGGTCTCGTGTGGTCGACACCAGTCCGCTCTCAGCCCAGCCGTACGGGCTCTGCTCGGTGACGTCCACCGGCTCGTCGTCGACGCGCAGGTAGGTGTGCACGTGCGGCTTGGGCAGGGTCGCGTCCTCGGGTTCGGGCAGGCGCGTCGCGCGCAGACGCAGCGGTCGCAGGATTCGTCGCTGGAGCACGTGGCCGTACGACGCGCCGGTGACCCGCTCCACCAGCAGGCCGGCGATGAAGTGATTGACGCCGTTGTACTCCTGCCGGGTGCCCGGCTCGAAGGCCATCGGCTGGCTGGTCGCCGTCGCAACGACCTGCTCGGGTGTGAATCGGTCGAAGCGGTGCGCGACGAAGGTGGCGGGATCCTCCCACCCGGCGTCCTCGGTCGAGTGTGGCAGACCGCTGGTGTGGTCCAGCAGGGTGCGCACGGGGACGTGCGGGTACGACGACGGCAGCAGCCCCGGCAGGTACCGCTGGACCGGAGCGTCGAGGCGCAGCCGACCCTGCCGAGCGAGCTGGAGGACCAGCACCGAGGTGAACATCTTGGTGCCGCTCGCGATCCGGAACCGCGAGGCTGGTGAGCCCTGGTGCGCGGAGCCGAGCTTGCGGGCGCCTCCGCGGACGGTGACCTGTCGGGCACCGTCCCGGACGCGCGCGAACGCCGCAGTCGCGGCCGGGGTGGGCAGGTCCACGACCGCGCCCCGGAGACCGGCCTCGTCGACCGGGCCCGGCTGGACCGGATCCGCCCCGGCCGGCCCCGCCGGCACGGCGGTTAGCGCCGCCGCGCAGGCGAGGATGGTTGCTCGAAGGGCGAGCCTGGTCCCCCTCATCCGTTGACCGCGATCGACTGGATGGTTGCGCCGGGCTTGGTCTGGCCCCAATGGCCGTCGGCGATCTGGACGCGCTTGCCGTAGCAGGACCCCTTGCTGTAGACGGTGATGGTGTGGCCGCTCTGGTTGGAGACGGTCTTCCCGCCCCACGGGTAGCAACCACCTTCGGGGTTCAGCCCGCTGGTCCGCTTGGTGCCGGTGAAGTCGTTGCCGGTCCAGGTGCAGACCGATCCGTCCCGGCACAGGGGAGCGGCCGAGGCGGGCGGCGGGGCGGCGAGCGGCACCGTGAACGTCGCGAGGACGGCGGTGATGCCCGCGGTGACGAGGCGCTTGCGGGTCGTCGTGGACATGGATGTCTCCTCTCTCAGGGATCGCGGGAGCGGCGTTCTGGGGCGCTCGCGCTGGAGTGGAGATGGTTCCCGGCAACGAGGAACGGCTCGTTCCTGATGGATCGGCTCTCAGCTCACGGCCGAACGGCACTGCTCCGCCACCCGCACGACCTCCTTGGCCAGCTCGGGCTGGTCCGTCACGGTGAAGTCCGCGTCCAGCCGGAGCAGGTTGATCGCGACCATCCGCCAGCTGGTGCCGCCGACCAGGACGTCGCAGCGCCCCTGACCACCGCTGCTCACAATGCACTCGGCGGGCGCGAGCACCCGGCGGATGTGCTCCGGAGCCGCGTCGACCACGACACGTGCCAGGTGGCTCCAGAGCTGGGCCCGGGGCACGCGCTCGGCGACGTAGGCCTCCAGGTCGTCGGCGGGCAGGCGCCGCGCCGCGAACCGCGGCCCACCCGGGGTGCGGAGGTCGATCCCCTCCGCGTCGTGGATGGTCCACTCCTCGGCACGGACGTCGTAGCCGAGCAGGAACCAGTGGTGCCCGCTGCTGATCAGCCGGTAGGGCTCCACCTCGACGCCGGCCAGGTCCTCGCTGTCGGCGTAGCGGAACCGGACCCGCCGTCGTTCGGCGCACGAGTTCACCAGCGACAGCAGCAGGCTCGGGTCGACGATGGACATCGGGGCCGAGCTCGGCATGGGCGCGATGAAGTGGTTGAGCCGCTGGATGCGCGCGCGCATCCGGGTGGGCAGCACCTGCTCGAGCTTCGCGAGCGCACGCAGCGAGGTGTCCTCCATCCCGCCCACGATGCAGTTCACCCCCGTGCGCAGGCCGACGGCAACGGCGATCGCCTCGTCGTCGTCGAGGAGCAACGGCGAGACGCCGTCGTCCCCCGGCGATCCCATCCGGTAGCCGCCGGCGCTGCCGCGTACGGCGTCGACGTCGTAGCCGAGATCGCGCAGTCGCTCGATGTCGTGGCGCACCGTGCGGACGGTGACGTCGAGACGTTCCGCCAGCTCGGGACCGCTGCGCACGCGCGGTCCCTGGAGCAGCGACAACAGCGACAGGAGTCGTGATGCGGTCCGAGACATCCCCCCCACCATCACACAGAGACCGATCCAGGTCGGACGCGGTGTTCTCACTGCCGCGACACTTGAAGCGGTGAACCCGCGGGGTAACCAAGCCCAAATCGTTGAGGGCCCCTGACCCACGTTTCCGCAGGTCAAAGGCCCTCTCTCTGCTCCCCCGGTTGGACTCGAACCAACAACCCTCCGGTTAACAGCCGAATGCTCTGCCAGTTGAGCTACAGGGGATCGGGTGCAGCCCGCACAGGTTAGCAATCGGGCGACGCCAACAGAAATTGAGGGGTTCAGTCCGGACCGACCTCGGCGCGCGCCGCCGCGAGTGCCTCCTGGGCGGCCCGCCGGACGTCGGGATCGTCCGGGTCGACGCCCTCGTCGTACTCGTAGAACCACGCGATCGGCCGGTCCCCGCTGGGCGCCCGGCGGGCGATCACGCGGAGGCCGCGCCGGCCGTCGACCGGCACGTGCCGCTGCAGCACGACGCTCGCGGTCACCCGCTCCCGCACGAGCTCGAGCAGCCGACCGGGTTCGGGGAGGGCGAAGACGTGCTCGGGGCGCTGCTCCCCCCACGCGCCCACCTCGCTGATCCGCAGCGTGGCGGAGTCCTTGTCCCAGTCGGCGGCCTGGACCTCCTCCCACGGGATCCGCACGGTCTCCTCGAGGCCGAGCCGGTCGTGGCCGAGTCGGCGGACGACGTAGAGGGCGTCGCGGGTGCCGCCGAGGTGGGCGTCGTCCGCGGCCGCGTCGGCGAGCAGCTTCTCGCCGCGCTCGACTCGGACCGGTGGACGCTCCCGGCGGAACCTCACTGCACGGTCCCGGTCAGCTGGTCGAGCAGGGTACGCCGATGCGCCTCGAGCGCGGCGAGCTCGCCGAACATCCGGTTGAAGGCGTCCGGGTTCTCGACCGGGTTGGTGCGCTGGAGCTTCGACTTGATGTCGGCGATCCGGCGGGCAGCCGTCAGCTCCTGGAGCCGCAGCAGGTACTCGGTGAAGTACGCGGCATCCGGTGCCTTCTTCAGCGGCTCGACCGCCAGGGCACTGATCGCGGACGACACCGCCGGGTCGTCTGCGGCATCGCGCAGACGCGTCGCCCAGTTCGGGTCGCCGACTCCGGCACCGATCCCACCCGCGGCGGCGACCAGGCCCCACACCGCACGGAAGACCGGGTGGGTGAAGTCGTCGGGCCCGAGCGCCGCACTGAGACGTCCGATCGACATCGGGTGCTGGATGATCAGCATCAGCGCCTCGCGCTCCTTGTCGAAGCGAGGGTCGAAGATGCTCGGCACGTTCGAGCGCGGCGGCGGCGTGGCGGACGTCGCGACCGGGGCCTGGCCGGGCCGCCGGTTCGCGGCGCGGCGTACCTCGGCACGCGCCTCGTCGGGGTCGGCGCCGACCATCCCGGCGAGCTCGCGGGCGAACGCGTCGACCTTCGACCGGTCGCGGATGCTCGACACGAGGCGAGCGCCCTCACGGAGCGCGTCGACCCGACCGTCGGCACGGTCAAGGTCGTACTTGCCGACGACGTTGGAGAGCACGAACCGGTAGAGGGGCACCCGGCGGGCGACCAGCTCGCGCACCGCGGCGTCGCCGTGCTTGATGCGCAGGTCGCACGGGTCGAGGCCGTCGGGCTCGACCGCGACGTAGGTCTGGGAGACGAAGTTCTGGTCGCCGCCGAACGCGCGCAGCGCCGCCTTCTGCCCGGCGGCGTCGCCGTCGAAGGTGAAGATGACCTCGCCTCGGAACTCCTCGTGGTCGTTGAGGAAGCGCCGCAGCACTCGGGCGTGGTCGTCGCCGAACGCCGTGCCGCACGTGGCGACCGCCGTACCGACCCCGGCGAGGTGACAGGCCATCACGTCGGTGTAGCCCTCGACGATCACGGCCTGCGACGACCGGCCGATCTCGCGGCGGGCGAGGTCGAGGCCGTAGAGCACCTGCGACTTCTTGTAGATCCTGGTCTCGGGGGTGTTGAGGTACTTGGCCTCGATGCGGTCGTCGTCGAAGATCCGGCGGGCGCCGAAGCCGATCGTGTCGCCGCTCGCGTCGCGGATCGGCCACAGCAGGCGCCCGCGGAAGCGGTCGTACGCCGAGCGCCCGACGGCCACGAGGCCGGCCTCGACGGCCTCCTCCTGGGAGAAACCGCGGCCGCGCAGGTGCTGGAAGAGCGCCTCGCCCTCCCGGGGCGCGAAGCCGATGCCGAAGCGCTCGGCCGAGGCCTGGTCGAAGCCGCGCTCGGCGAGGAACTGCCGCGCGACGAGCGCGTCAGGAGTGCCGAGCTGCTCGGCGTAGTACACCTGCGCGACCTTGTGCGCCTCGATCAGCCGGCCCCGCTGCGGCCCCTTCGGCCGGTCGTCGTGGCCGCCGGGCCCGTCGTCCTCACGGCGCAGCACCACGCCGACCTTGTCGGCGAGCCGCTCGACCGCCTCGCCGAAGCTGAGGCCGTCGATCTTCATCAGGAACGTGATGACGTCGCCGCCCGAATTGCAGCCGAAACAATGGAAGAATCCGCGGCCCGGGTTGACGTTGAACGACGGCGACTTCTCGTCGTGGAAGGGGCACAGGCCCTTCTGGGAGCCGCCTCCGGCGTTGCGGAGCGTGACGTACTGCGAGACCACGTCGTCGATGCGCGCCTTCTCGCGCACCTCGGCGATGTCCTCCTCGCGGATCCGTCCTGCCACGTCGCGGAGTCTATGTGGGGGTCAGTAGTCGCCGGACATGACGTTCACAAGTTCCTCGCCGGCGGCGTAGCGGCGGAGCTGCTCGCGCACCAGCCGGTAGGCCCGCGGCCACATCGCGCTGCTCGCGCCACCGACGTGCGGGGTGATCAGCAGGTGCGGCGCGTCCCAGAGCGCGTGGTCCTCGGGGAGCGGCTCGGGGTCGGTCACGTCGACCGCCGCGTGGATCCGCCCGCTGTCGAGCGCCTCGATCAGGGCAGGGGTGTCGACGACGGCCCCACGGGCCAGGTTGACCAGCAGCGCGCCGTCCTTCATCGCGGCCAGGAAGCCGGCGTCGACCAGGCCGCGGGTCTCGTCGGTGAGAGGTACGACGAGCACCACGACGTCCGCGGCCGGGAGGAGCGTCGGCAGCTCGTCGATGGCGTGCACGCCGTCGCGAGCGCGGCGCGCGACCCGCACCACCTCGGTCTCGAAGGGCAGCAGCCGTCGCTCGATCGCCTCCCCGACCGCGCCGTACCCGACGATGAGCACGCGCCTGTCGGCGAGCGCGGGGCGCCAGCCCGGGCGCCACCGGTGTGAGTCCTGGTCACGGACGAAGCGGGGCACGCCGCGCAGGCTGCTGAGGATCAGTGTCAGCGCGAGCTCGGCGGTCGAGGTGTCGTGGATGCCGCGGCCGTTGCAGAGCAGCACCCCGTCGGGGACGTGCGGGCGGATGTTGTCGACCCCCGCGGTCAGCGTCTGGATCACCTCCAGGCCCCTCATCCGGGGCAGCACCTCGGCGATCCGCGAGCCGACCTGGTAGGGCGGGACGTAGAACCGGACGTCGCCGACGCTGTCGGGCACGTGCTCGGTCGGGTCGACCACCTCGTAGCGGAGCCCGTCGGGCGGATCCCCCAGCCCGTCACCCAGCTCGGCGGGATCGAAGGGCAGCCAGACGAGTCGGTCGGTCACGGCGCCCACGCTAGACGAGTCGACCTCGGCAGAGTCGCTCGTGCCAGGCGACCGCGCTGGCGTCGGTCAGCGAGGCCACCTGGTCGACGACGACCCGGAGCCGGGCCGAGTCGTCCGACGCGGCGCGCCAGTCGTCGGCGAACGGCCGGTCGAGGGCGTCGGGACCGCGGTCGGTCAGGGCCGCGACGAGCTCCGCGAGCAGCTCGCGCTGGCGCTCCATGAGCGCGACCCGGTCGTCGGTGCGCATCACGTAGTGGGCGGCGATGCCCTTCAGCACCGCGATCTGGAGCCGGGTCTCCGCCGGCACCACCAGGTCGGCCCGATAGCGGACGAACGGTCCGGGCCCGGCGGCGAACGTGGCGTGCTGCACGGCGCCGCAGAAGCGCCCGATCAGGTCGCTGGTGAGGTTCTTCAGCGCGGCGAGCGACCGCCGGCTCCCGTCGTACGGCGCGCTCGGCCAGCTGCCGACTGCGCGCAGGTCGGCGAGCGTGGCGTCGAGGGTGTCGTCGGTCGCGTCGGGGAGGTACCAGTCGCGGACGGCCTCCCAGACGGCCGCCGTGTCGAACGACGTGAGGTCCACCCGGCCGGCGACGACGCCGTCCTCGACGTCGTGCACCGAGTAGGCCACGTCGTCGGCCAGGTCCATGACCTGCGCCTCGAGGCACTGCCGGCTGCCGACCGCGCCCTCGCGCATCCAGGCGAAGACCGGGAGGTCGTCGGCGTAGACCCCGAACTTCGGCGTGACCTCGGTCCGCGGCCACGGGTACTTCGTGCAGGCGTCGAGCGTCGCGCGGGTGAGGTTGAGCCCGACCGAGGTGCCGGACGCGTCGACGGTCTTGGCCTCGAGCCGGGTGAGCAGCCGCAGCGTCTGCGCGTTGCCCTCGAAGCCGCCGCACGCCTCCGCCACCTCGGCGAGCACCCGCTCGCCGTTGTGGCCGAACGGCGGATGGCCGAGGTCGTGCGCGAGCGCGGCGGTCTCGGCGATGTCGGGCTGGCTGCCCAGCGCGCGGGAGAGGTCGCGGGCGACCTGCGCGACCTCAAGGCTGTGGGTGAGCCGGTTGCGCACGAAGTCGTCGCTCTGCGGGCCGACCACCTGGGTCTTCGCGGCCAGCCGGCGCGACGAGGCGGCGTGCACGAGTCGGGCCCGGTCCCGTTCGAACGGCGTGCGGATCGGCGCGTCCACCCGCTTGGGCGGCTCCTCGACGATCCGCTCACGCGCGGCTTCGTCGTACAGGTCCTGGATCTTCATCGCATCGCGAGCCTAGTGAGTCGGGTGACCGCACGGTCTCGCGGCCGCCGCGGGCGGGCCACCGGCCTCGAGCAGCGCGACCTCCACCGACCGGCGCGGCTCTACCGGCGTCTGGTTCGAGGACCTGTTCTTGTTGGTGTCAGACCATGCCGCGGTCGCGGGCGGCGGCCGCCGCTTCGGTGCGGGACTGGGTGCCGAGCTTGGTGTTGATGTGTGCGAGGTGGGACTTGACGGTGGCGACGGAGACGAACAGTTCGCGCGCGATGGCTTCGTTGGACTTCCCGCCCGATGCGAGGCGGAGGACCTCGAGTTCGCGGGCACTGAGGTTGCGGGTCGGGGCGCGCATGCGGCCCAGGAGTCGGCGTTGCACTTCGGCGTCGAGGGTGACTTCTCCGGCGGCCGCCGAACGGATGGCACGGGCGAGGTCCTGGGTGGGGGCGTCCTTGAGGAGGTAGCCGGTGGCTCCTGCTTCGATCGCCGCCAGAATGTCGGCGTCGGTGCCGTAGGTGGTCACGACGAGCACGGGGGTGCCGTGTCGGCGGACGACGGTGTCGGTTGCGGTGGCACCTGACATGCGGGCGTCGCCGAACCGGAGGTCGAGGAGGATCACGTCGGCTCGGCCGCTCTCGTCGAGCCAGGTGAGGAGGTCCTCTGCGGTCGAGGCCTCGTGGATGACGTGCATGTCGGGCTGGCTGTCGACCACGGTGCGTAGTCCGGCGCGGACCACCGGGTGGTCGTCGGCGAGCACGACGTCGATCATCGGGTGGTCTCGGCTGGGTGGGTGGGCAGGGTGACGGCGAGTGCGGTCCCGTCTCCGGGCGCGGTGTCGAGTGCGACGGCTCCTCCGAGTGCCCGGATTCGCGAGCGGATGGCGGGGATCCCGAATCCGCGCTCGCCAGCCTGACCGTCGATGATGGCGGGGTCGAATCCCTTGCCGTCGTCGACGACGTCGAGCGTGACGAGGTCGGGCTCGTAGCTGAGCGTCACCCGGGCGCGCGTGGCCTCGGCGTGTTCGGTGACGTTGGCGAGCGCTGATTGGGCGATGCGGAGCAGCGCGGTCTCCAGCGGCACCGACAGGGGGACGGCGGCGCCGTTGCTGTGCACTGACACGGCGAGGGGTCGTGAACCTCCGGCGTCGGTGCCGTTGTTGGTGGTCGCGGTGCGTTCGGCCACGCGGTGCAGGGCGTCGAGCAGCGTGGTCCGATCGAGATCGCCGGGGGTGAGGTCTTGGACCACGCGACGTGCCTCGCCGAGCCCGTCGCGCGCTGCTTCGCGTGCCTGGCCGATGAGCATCCGCGTCTGCTCGCTGTCGGTGCCGGTGGTGTTCTCGGCGGTGCGGAGCAACAGCTCGATCGCGGAGAGCGACTGCGCGAGGGTGTCGTGGATGTCGCGGCCCAGGCGGGCTCGCTCCTCGGTGACGGCCCGGTCGCGTTCGGCCTGGGCGAGGTGTCGGCGTGCCTGTGTCAGTTCGTCCACGGTGCGTTGGCGGGTCTGTGACTCCCGGACGAAGGCCTCGATGCCGAGCACCACGCCGACGGCGACGCCGGCTCCGAGCACCGGACCCAGGACGAATCCGGTCCACGGATCGCCGGGGCCGGCCTGGACGAGAACACCCTCGGCGACGCCGGCGAGGGTGGTGACCAGGACCGCGATGGGGCCGCGATGGGGTCCCAGCACGTGCATCTGGAGGAACATGAGAGGGAAGGCGATCCACAGGGCCGCCGGGGTGATCCACAGCGAGACCGCCCACAGCACGGTGAGGACGGCGATCCAGGCGGTGTCAGGCCACCAGCCTCCCCGCGAGGCTTCGACCGACCGTTCGTACACCCGCATGGCCACGCGCCCCCACGCATAGACCGCTGCGAACAGCCCCGCGCTCAGCGCGGCGACCCAGATGGTTCCCGAGGGTGCCTGCACGACCGCCACCACGATGAGGATCGCGAACAGCACGTCCAGACCCACGGTCAGGCCACGGGTCGGCGAGGGAAGCGGGTGCGAGTTCACCTGGCCAAGGTAGCCGCGATCCGCGGCGACGCATCGTCCGAAAGGTTGATCCCGACGGCCACCGTTCGGCGCCACAGGATCACTCCGGGTCGCGATGCTCACGACGCTGCGCGCGCGGATGCTGGAAGAAGTCCAGCATTCCTGTGGAGGTTCCCCGTGTTCGTCGCGCTGCGCGATCTCAAGCGTGCCCGTGGCCGCTTCGCCCTGATGTCGGTGGTGATCGTGCTCATCGCCCTGCTGGTCACCATGATCGCCTCCCTGACCGCCGGCCTGGCACGGGAGTCCACCTCGGCGATCACGGATCTGCCGGCCGACCACATCGCGTTCTCGATGCCGTCTGGGGACGACGCGCCCGAGTTCACCGCCTCCAGCGTCACCGCCCAGCAGTGGCAGGGTTGGGCCGACGTGTCCGGTGTCGAGTCCGCCGAACCGCTCGGACTGGCCACCACCCGAGCGGAGTCGGAGAGCACGACCGCCGCGGTCACCGCTCTCGGCGTGGGAGAAGGCTCACAGCTGGTGCCCTGGGACGAAGGCGGCGTCGCCCCCGGGGCCGTGGTCCTGACCCCGTCCGCGGCCGAGGCGCTCCGCGCGGGGGCCGGCGACACCGTGA
Source organism: Nocardioides sp. YIM 152315 (assembly GCF_029210375.1). Classification (GTDB taxonomy): domain Bacteria; phylum Actinomycetota; class Actinomycetes; order Propionibacteriales; family Nocardioidaceae; genus Nocardioides. The sequence goes on from NZ_JARGER010000029.1 coordinate 43,291, forward strand.
CGCTGGGTGGCAGCGACCTCACCGTGACCACGATCACCGACACCGACGAGTCGTTCTCCCACACCCCCGTCGTCTGGACGAGCCTCGATGACTGGCAGTCGATCGGGGCGCGAACCGCTGCCGACCGGCCAGCGGGCCAGGTCGCAAGCGTGATAGCGCTGTCCACTGACGGAGCCCACGACGCCACGTTCACGGCAGCCGACGATGACCTCGGCACCACGACCGTCACCACCTCCGACGCACGCTCGGCGGTGCCGTCCTTCGCCGGGGAGAGCACCTCGCTGAGGACCATGCAGGCCTTCCTGCTGGTCATCTCCGCGCTGGTGGTCGGGGCGTTCTTCACGGTCTGGACGATCAGCCGCTCCGGTGACATCGCGGTACTCAAGGCACTGGGCGCCTCCACCGGGTACCTGCTGCGGGACGCACTCGGCCAGGCAGCGCTGCTACTGGTCGGCGGTGTCGCCGCAGGGACCGGGCTCACCGTCGCCTTCGCCTCGCTGCTGCCGGACGAGGTCCCGGTGATCATCACCAGCTTCACCACCCTGATGCCGGCCGCCGCGCTGGTCCTGCTCGGCCTGTTCGGCGCCGGAATCTCGGTGGCCCGCATCACCCGGATCGACCCGCACACCGCCCTCGCCGCCCGCTGACACCCCGTGACCACCCGCTGACCGGCCGCCCCCGGCGGCCGGCTCTGGAAGGAGCCTCCGATGGACCTGCGCCTGGAGAACATCACCCTGATCTACCCGGACGGGGACACCACGCTCACCGCGGTGGACGAGGTCGACCTGACCGTGCCCGCCGGCACCACCACCGCTCTGCTCGGTCCCTCCGGCGCGGGCAAGTCCAGCCTGCTGGCGGTCGCGGCCGGGCTGACCCCACCCCGCGGAGGGCAGGTCAGGATCGGTGCGGAGATCGTGTTTACCCCGACCACCACAGTCGCGCAGGCAACCAGGGTCCGGCTCGAGCGGATCGGGATGGTCTTCCAGTCACCGCAGCTGCTCGGCTCGCTGACCGCGCTCGAGCAACTCGAGCTCGACGCCCACCTGCGCGGCCGCCGGCCCGCCAGCGTGCGCAGGCGTGCCCTGGAACTCCTGGACGCCGTCGGCGTCGCCGACCACCGCCACAAGCGGCCCGCACACCTGTCCGGTGGGCAACGGCAACGCGTCGCGATCGCCCGTGCCCTCATCGGCGAACCCGAAGTCCTGCTCGTCGACGAGCCCACCTCCGCACTCGACCACGAACGCGGCACCCGCGTGGTCGAACTGATCACCGGCCTGGCCCGCGAGACACGCGCGGCGACCCTGCTGGTCTCCCACGACGCCTCCACCCTGGCGACCGTGGACGCGACCGTCCGGATGATCGACGCCCGGATCGACGACGGGACCCACCGCGCCGGATCAGCTCGTTCAGGGGTGGCGGGAGAACGACCTGGTCCGCACCGAGGCACAACCGAACCCGTGAATGCATCACCCGATGCAACTGTTCGGAGTCAGCCGTTGGTGGCGACGTGCACGTGGTCGTAGTGGTTGGCGGTGGCCGAGCCGCGCGAGGACATCGACCGCCAGCCCTCGCCGGCCCGCACGGGGGTCCAGATCCGCTGCCGCCAGAGGATGTCGTAGAGATTCAGCTCCGCGGCGTGCTCCTGGAGGAACGCCGCGATTGCGTCGCCGAGCTCGACGTCGCTGGTCATGATGTCGAGCGCACGCCCCGAGGAGTGCTCGCCGTGGGCGTCCCAGCCGCCGTACGACGTGATCTGCGGGAAGGCGTGGCACACGGAGCGGTAGACGTACACCGCGTCGTCGGTGAGGCCACCCTCGACGCCCGGGTCCGGGCAGGGCGCCATCGAGAGTCCGGCGGCCGCGGCGACCGGCTTCTCCTCGCTCAGGTAGCCCTCGGACACCCACCGCGAGTTGCCGTCGACGACGATCTCGACCCGCCCGGAGGCACGGCGCCCGGTGACGAGCACGCGCTTGGCGGACTTCATCTCGCCGTCCTTCGTCGCGAACTCGCCGGACCCCGTCCAGAGGTTGAGCACCTCCGTGGTCCACCGGCGGGTGTCGGCGGTGCGGACGGCCGAGCGGGTCGCGACGACCCGCGCGCTGCGGTCGACGGCCTTCTGGAAGGCCTTGCGCTCCTTGCGGGTGTCGAGCCGCGACTCGCTCCGCGAGGCGGTCGACTCGCGTGCCGCGCCCGAGACGCTGGCGGCGTCCTGGGCGACCGGGAGGTCCGGCACGGGATCGCTGGACACCACACCCAGGGTCACGGCGGAGCCGGTCGCCAGGAGGGCGATCGGTGCCGCCACGAGGGCGGCCCTGGGCAGGCGGCGGGCGCTGGTCTCCCGCTTGTGGCGGTGTTCTGCCACAGCGCTGATCCTTTGCGGGTTGCTGTCAGGTCGGTGTCACCGGACCGCTCGGGGGAAGGTCACGAAACGGCAACGACGGTCGAGTCAACCACACGCTTCCCGGGGTCGTGCAATCTTCAAACGGACCGGGTGGGGTATTTCCGGTCACCCGCCGGTCGTCTCGACAGCGTCCTCCTGCAGGTGGCAGCCCGCGCCGTCGACGTCGTCGAGCCAGCCCTCGGGCAGCACGACGCGGGCGCGCGGCGACCCCTGGCGACCCCGCGGGGCGCCGAGCTCGCCGACCGGGAACGGCTCGACGGGGTCGAGGTCGGCGAGCAGCCGGTCGAGGTCGGCGAGCGTCTGGACCAGGCCCAGCGAACGCCGCATCTCGCCGCCGGCGGCGAAGCCCTTGAGGTACCAGGTCACGTGCTTGCGGAATTCCTTGCAGCCACGCTCCTCCCCCATGTGCTGGCACAGCAGCTCGGCGTGCCGGCGCATCATCGCCGTCACCTCGCCGAGCGTCGGGAGGGTCGCGGTGTCCTCGCCGCGGAACGCGGCGGCGAGGTCGCGGAACAGCCACGGCCGGCCCAGGCAGCCCCGGCCCACGACGACGCCGGCCGCACCGGTCTGCTCGACCATCCGCAACGCGTCCGCGGCCTCCCAGATGTCGCCGTTGCCCAGCACCGGGATGTCGACATGGTCGACCAGCGCTGCGATCGCGTCCCAGTCCGCCGCGCCCGAGTAGGCCTGCGAGACCGTGCGGCCGTGCAGCGCGATCGCGGCACAGCCGCTCTCCTGCGCGATCCGGCCGGCGTCGAGGTAGGTCAGGTGGTCGTCGTCGATGCCCTTGCGGGTCTTCATCGTCACCGGCACGTCGTACGGCGTGGCCGCGGCGACGGCGTGCTCCAGGATCTCGGCGAGCAGCCCCCGCTTCCACGGCAGCGCCCCGCCGCCCCCCTTGCGGGTGACCTTCGGCACCGGGCAGCCGAAGTTGAGGTCGATGTGCGCGACGCCGTACTCCGCGCAGAGGATCTCCGCGGCCTTGCCGACATACACGGGGTCGGTGCCGTAGAGCTGCACCGAGCGCACGGTCTCGAGCTCGTCGAAGACCAGCATGTCGCGGGTGTGCTGGTCACCCTCGACCAGGCCGCGGCTGGTGATCATCTCGCAGACGTAGAGTCCCGCGCCCTGCTCGGCGCACAGCCGGCGGTACGCCGCGTTGGTGATGCCCGCCATCGGCGCGAGCACGACCGGGACGTCGACCGTCAGCGACCCCAGAGTCAGACTCCGGGTCGGCGAGGTCGGCAGCGTGGTCATGTCCCCCATTGTCCGCGAGCGGCTGCGCCGCGCCGAATCGGTGGTTTCGAGACGGGACTTCGTCCCTCCTCAACCACCGGTCGGCGCGGCTTCGTCCCTCCTCAACCACCGTTGTTCTTGTTCTTGCCCTTCGGCTTCTTCTTCTCGGGCTTGGGCGGCACGTACTTCTCGATCTCACCGGTCCAGATGATCGGGTCGAAGGACTCGTCGGGGCGGAAGCTCACCGCCTCCAGCGTGCCGTGGTCGGGCGCGAGGTAGACGAGGCAGACGTCCTCGTGCGCGCCGGGGCCGAACTTGCTCGGCAGCGGTGTGCTCGGGCACGGCGTGAAGGAGCTCGCGAACGGCGTCGACTCGAGGAGCAGGTTCTCCTCGTTGACGACGTAGAGCGGCACCCGGCGGCCGCCGAGGTCGGTGTCGCCGACGTTCTCGACCGTCACGTGCACGAAGTAGGGGGTCGACGCCTCCTGCTCCTTGCTCAGCTGCCAGGCGGAGAGCGTCTTGCGCGTCGTCGTCCGCTCGATCTCGGTGACGGTCAGGTCGAGGACGCCGACCTCGTCCTGGCGCGGCTCCCACGCCACCACGCCCTGGTCGCCGACCTCGAGGTGGGTGCCCTGCGGCGTCAGCGTGACGCCGTCCGGCACCGGCAGGTACGGCGAGGCGCTCTCGGTCGCCGTCGGGGTGTCCGAGTCCCCCGAGCTCTGCGGGTCGCCGTCGTCCGAGCAGCCCGCGAGGGCCGCGGCCAACGCGACGGTCAGCGCCGCGGATCCGAGGAGGCGCCGATTCATGTCGTCATTGTGCCTGCGCCGAGGCGTCAGCAACCGACGAAACGCTCAGCGAAGTAGGACACGACCCCGTCGAGGCCGATCCGGTCCTGCTGCATGGTGTCGCGCTCGCGGACGGTCACGGCCTGGTCGTCGAGGGTCTCGAAGTCGACCGTGACGCAGTACGGCGTGCCGATCTCGTCCTGACGGCGGTAGCGACGGCCGATCGCGCCGGAGTCGTCGAAGTCGACGTTCCAGCCGGCGGAGCGCAGCCGCATCGCGAGGTCCTTCGCCTTGGGCGAGAGGTCGGCGTTGCGGCTCAGCGGGAGCACGGCCACCTTGACCGGCGCGAGGCGCGGGTCGAGGCGCAGCACCGTGCGCTTGTCGACGCCGCCCTTGGTGTTGGGGGCCTCGTCCTCGGTCCAGGCGTCGACGAGGAACGTCATCAGGCTGCGCGACAGGCCCGCGGCCGGCTCGATGACGTACGGCGTGTAGCGCTCGTTGTTGGCCTGGTCGAAGTACGACAGGTCCTGGCCGGAGTGCTTTGCGTGCGTCGACAGGTCGAAGTCGGTGCGGTTGGCGATGCCCTCGAGCTCACCCCACTCGGAGCCGGCGAACCGGAAGCGGTACTCGATGTCGACGGTGCGCTTGGAGTAGTGGCTGAGCTTCTCCTGCGCGTGCTCGTAGTGGCGCAGGTTGTCGGGGGCGATGCCGAGGTCGACGTACCACCTGGTGCGCTCGTCGATCCAGTACTGGTGCCACTCCTCGTCCTCACCCGGCTTGACGAAGAACTCCATCTCCATCTGCTCGAACTCGCGGGTGCGGAAGATGAAGTTGCCGGGCGTGATCTCGTTGCGGAAGCTCTTGCCGATCTGGGCGATGCCGAACGGCGGCTTCTGGCGGCTCGAGGTCACGACGTTGGCGAAGTTGATGAAGATGCCCTGCGCGGTCTCGGGGCGCAGGTAGTGGAGGCCCTCCTCGTTCTCGATGACGCCGAGGTGGGTCTTGAGCAGGCCCGAGAACTGGCGGGGCTCGGTCCACGCGCCGCGGGTGCCGCAGTTGGGGCACGCCACCGTCGCAAGGTCGACGTCGTCGGGATCGTCGATGCCCTTCTTCTCCGCGACCTCCTCCTGGAGGTGGTCGGCGCGGAAGCGCTTGTGGCACGACTGGCACTCGGTCAGCGGGTCGGTGAACGTGTCGACGTGGCCGCTGGCCTCCCACACCTGGCGCGGCAGGATGATGCTCGAGTCGAGGCCGACCATGTCGTCGCGCATGGTGACCATGGACTTCCACCACTGGCGCTTGATGTTCTCCTTGAGCTCCACGCCCAGCGGACCGTAGTCCCACGCCGAGCGGGTGCCGCCGTAGATCTCGCCGCACGGGTAGACGAAGCCCCGCCGCTTGGCGAGGGAGACGACGTGGTCGACGGTGGACGGCGGCGGCTTGGCCACGGCGGAGCTCCTGCGGATCGTGAGACTGAGAGGTCTCAGCCTATCGACCGCGGCGACTCGATATTGAGGGTGGCTCCCGGCTCGACCAGCTCGTAGGCCGACGGCTCCTCGATCGCCCGTGACAGGGTGGCGACCGCCCGCAGCTTCACGTCGTACGACGACAGCGCGCGTCGGTAGCTGCCGACGTTCTCCCAGCGCATGCTGAGCACCCACAGCTCCGGGTCGTCGACGTTGCGACCGACCTCGCCCCCGACGTAGCCGGCGCACGCGGCCAGCGCCTCCCGGGCGGTCTGGAGGTCGGCGCGGAAGGACTCCCCCTCGGCCGCGGGGACACCGAAGCGGTACACGACGAGCACGGGGCGAGCGTAGCCGCGCCTCCGGTTTGACAATCGTTCTCAACTGATCTGAGAATGGTTCTCATGAAGAGACTCGCCGTCGCGGCCACAGGCACTGTGCTCGCCCTCACCTGGTCACTGAGTGGCTGCTCCGCCTTCGACGACTCCGCCACCTCCGCCGACGGGGTCGAGGTCGCGGCGGCGTTCTACCCCCTCCAGTACGTCGCCGAGCGGGTCGCCGGCGCGCACGCGACCGTCGACAACCTCACCGCCCCCGGTGGCGAGCCGCACGACCTCGAGCTCACCGTGAAGGAGACCGCCCAGGTCGCCCAGGCCGACCTGGTCGTCTACCTGCACGGCTTCCAGCCGTCGGTCGACGACGCCGTGGACACCACCGCCGAGGGCGAGACCTTCGACGTGTCCGAGGCCGTCGAGCTTCGCCCGGCGGGCGCGGCCGACCACGACCACGAGCACGCGGACGAGGGCGAGGAGGAGGGCGAGGAGCACGACCACGGCGACACCGACCCGCACTTCTGGCAGGACCCGCTGCTGATGGCCGACCTCGGCGACGAGCTGGCCGACCGGCTTGCCGAGATCGACCCCGACCACGCCGGCGACCTCCGCGACAACGCCGCCGACCTGCGCGGCGACCTCGAGGCGCTCGACGCGGCGTACGCCGATGGACTGGCCAGGTGCGAGCGGCACGCGGTCGTCGTGGCCCACGACGCGTTCGGCTACCTGAGCCGCTACGGCCTCGAGTTCGAGCCGATCGCGGGTCTCTCCCCCGATGCCGAGCCGACCCCGGCCGACCTCGCGCACCTGCAGGAGGTCATCGAGGAGGAGGGCGTGACGACCGTCTTCTACGAGTCGCTGGTCAGCCCGGCGATCGCCGAGCAGCTCGCGAGCGACACCGGTGCGAAGGTCGCCGTGCTCGACCCGGTGGAGGGCCTGTCGGACGAGACGGCCGACGAGGACTACCTTTCCCTGATGGAGCAGAACCTGGCTGCCCTCGAGGAGGCGAACGGCTGTTGAGCAGTCCCGTCGTCGAGCTCGACAACGGCGCGGTCGCGATCGCCGGCCGCCCGATCCTGCGGCACATCGACCTGACCGTGCGGTCCGGCGAGTTCGTCGCGCTGATGGGCGCCAACGGCTCCGGCAAGTCGACGCTGGTCCGCGCGCTCACGGGGCTCTGGCCGCTGGCGACCGGCGCGCTCAGCCTGTTCGGCACGCCGTTCGGGTCGTTCCACGACTGGCAGCGGGTGGGGTTCGTCCCCCAGCGCGGCACTGCCGCCTCCGGCGTCCCCGCCTCGGTGTGGGAGGTCGTCGCGTCCGGCCGACTGACCCGGCGCAAGCTGCTGCGCCCGCTGGGGCGCGCCGACCGCGCCGCGATCGCCGACGCCCTCGACGTGGTCGGGCTCGCGCACCGCTCTGGCGAGAGCGTCTCCTCGCTGTCGGGCGGCCAGCAGCAGCGAGTGCTGATCGCCCGCGCGCTGGCCGGCGAGCCGGAGCTGTTCTTCCTCGACGAGCCGACCGCCGGCGTCGACCTGCCCAACCAGCAGGTGCTCGCCGACACCCTCCGCACGATGTCCGGGCGCGGCGCCACGATCGTGCTGGTCGCCCACGAGCTCGGACCGATGGCCCCGCTGATCGACCGGGCGGTCGTGATGCGGGACGGCCGGATCGCGTACGACGGCCCGCCGCTCGCCAGCGAGCAGGTCGCGACCGCGCACCTGGACGGGCACCACCACCATCACCACCACGAGCCGGAGCACCACGATCACGCGCCGCACGTCTCGTCCCTCATCGAGCGAGGCGACCGATGACCTACTGGGACCTGCTCTCCTACGACTTCATGCAACGCGCGCTGCTGGCCGCGGTCTTCACCGGCCTGGCCGCGCCGGCGATCGGCACCTACCTGGTCCAGCGGCGGATGGCGCTGATGGGCGACGGCATCGGCCACGTCGCCGTCACCGGCGTCGCGCTCGGCCTCCTGACCGGCGCCACGCCCACCTGGACCGCTGTGCTCGTCGCGATCGCCGGCGCCATCGCGATCGAGGTGATCCGCGAGCGCGGCCACGCGAACGGCGACGTCGCGCTCGCCCTGCTCTTCTACGGCGGCCTCGCGGGCGGCGTCCTCATCACCGGTCTCGCCAACGAGAGCGGCGCCCGGCTCAACCAGTACCTCTTCGGCGCGATCACCACGATCTCGAGGACCGACGTGATCGTCACGATGGCCCTCGCGGCCGTGGTGATCCTGATCTGCGTCGGCCTCGCGCCGCAGCTGTTCGCGGTCGCACAGGACCAGGAGTTCGCCCGGGTCGCCGGGCTCAACATCCGCGCCTACAACCTGCTGGTCGCGGTGCTCGCTGCGGTGACGGTGACGGTCGCGATGCGCACCGTCGGCCTGCTGCTGGTCTCGGCGCTGATGGTCGTCCCGGTCGCGACGTCCCAGCAGCTGAGCCGCTCCTTCCGCACCACCCTGGGTGCGGCGATGGCGCTCGGCACCGCCGCGTCCGTGGGTGGCCTGCTGCTGTCGGCGTACCTCTCCTTCGACGCGCGCGTGGCGCCCGGTCCGACGATCGTGCTGCTGGCGCTCGCCGGCTTCGTCCTGGCCTGGCCGGTCGGCATCTGGATGCGACGGAGGCGCCGGCTGCGGCAGCCGTTCCCCGTCGTCCCCGCCGCGGCGCACCAGGAGACCGACCCGCACCCGCACCAGCACGGCGAGGACTGCGGCCACATGGCCGTGCCGCACGGCGACCACGTCGACTACGTGCACGACGGACACCGCCACGCGCCCCACGGGAGGCACTATGACGAGCACTGACCCCACGCCGCCGCTGCGGCCGACCCGCCAGCGCCGGGCCGTGGTCGAGGCCATGACGTCGTTCGCCGACTTCCGGTCGGCGCAGGACATCCACGAGCTGCTCGGCGAGCGCGGCGATCAGGTCGGCCTGGCCACCGTCTACCGGACCCTCCAGCGCCTGGCCGAGGCCGGCGAGGTCGACGTGCTGCGCACCGAGGAGGGCGAGGCGATCTACCGACGCTGCTCGGAGAGCCACCACCACCACCTCGTGTGCCGTTCCTGTGGCGCCACCGTCGAGGTCGAGGGCCCGACCGTGGAGCGGTGGACCCGGAGCATCGCCGCCGAGCACGGGTACGCCGAGGTGAGCCACACGCTCGAGATCTTCGGCACCTGCCCCGCCTGCGCCTGACGTCGTACGCCGCGGCGCCGGTCAGGCCTGCAGCGGGAGACGCACTCGGAAGACGCTGCCCCGGCCCGGCTCGCTCTCGACCTCGATCCGGCCCCCGTGGCTCTCGACGATGTCCTTGGTGATGCTCAGCCCGAGTCCGGCACCCGCCACGGCGCGGCTGGCGGCGTCGGCGGTGCGGAAGAAGCGGGTGAACAGGCGCTCACGGTCGGGTGCCGAGATGCCGATGCCGGTGTCGGTCACCTCGATCTCGGCGCGGTCCGCGTCCACCGACAGCCGGACGGCGACGTGCCCGCCGTCCTCGGTGTACTTGACGGCGTTCGAGACCAGGTTGTCGACGACCTGGGCGATCCGCTGCGGGTCCAGGCCCAGGCTCAGCCGGTCCGGTGCCGACAGCGTGAGCCCGACCCCGGCGCGGTCGGCCGCTGGTCGCGCGGCCTCGACCGACTCGACAACGATCGCGGCGAGGTCGGCCGTCGTCCGGTTGATCGGCATCGGCCGGCCGTCACGCTGCGCGGTGTCGAGCAGGTCGGCGATCAGGCGCCGCAGACGCTCGGCGTTGCGGTGCACCACCTGGAGCTGGTCCTGCGCGCGCGGCGTGAGGGTCTCGTCCTCCTCGAGGATCTGCACGTAGCCCACGATCGAGGTCAGCGGCGTGCGCAGCTCGTGGGAGACCAGCGCCACGAACTCGTCCTTGACGCGCAGGGCGCGCATGAAGTCGGTGACGTCGTGGTAGGCGAGGGCGGCGCCGGCGAACGAGCCGTCCTCCGCCCGCACGGTCCGGGCGGACACCGAGAGCGCCCGCCGCTCCGCGGGGTCGTCACCGACCCACATCCGCACGTCGTCGAACTCCTCGCCCTGGCTGGCGCGGTAGCTCGGCATGTCCTCCATCTCGAGGGGCGTCCGCGCGTCGGCGGCGAAGACGTTGCCCAGCTGCCCGGCGCGGCCACGGTGGCCCTCGGGGAAGGCCAGCTCCAGGAACTCGCGGTGCCGCCGGTTCATCCCGGCGTACTCCCCCGAGCGGCCCAGCAGGATCAGGCCCACGTCGGTGGTGTCGAAGATCGCCTGGCTGACCCGCTGCTGGTGGTCGATCGTCTCGAGCGCCTCGGCGAGCCGGTCGCGCTGGCGCTCCGCCTCGGCACGCCCGAGGCGGACGCGCTCCATGCCGTCGGCGATCACCAGGGCGGCGGCGCCCGCGACCAGGGGGAAGAAGACCGCGCGGCCCATCAGGATCGGGTCGGGCGCGCTGTAGAGGAGCGCGGGCACGGTGACCAGCAGCAGCGTGGCGACGCCCGTGGTCCACACCCCGATCCGGCCCCAGGTGCGCCCGAGCCACAGCGCAGGGAAGACGAGCAGCATCCCGTTGCCACCCTCGGGGCTGAGCCGGGTCACGCCGACGACGGCGATGTCGGCGACCGGGAGCACCAGCGACAGCCGGGGATCCAGTCGCTCCCAGGGCACCACCAGGGCGACGACCAGGAGGACGCCGGCGGCGACCGCGCCGAGGCCGGGACCGCTGAGGAGGCCGAAGCGGTAGCCGAACAGCACCCGGAAGCCCGCGTCGAGGGCGTAGAAGATCGTGAACGCGACCTGGAAGGTGGCGGGCTCGACGAACGGCCCCAGGCGCCACCACGCGCCGGGCCGCGCGACCCCGCGATCCCCCGGCGTCGTCATTCCGGGTTCGGTACGGCGCCCCCGTACCGCCGATCGCGCCGGGCGTAGAGCTCGACCGCCTGCCACAGGTGGCGGCGGTCGACGTCGGGCCAGAGCACGTCGGTGAAGACGAGCTCGGCGTACGCCGCCTGCCAGAGCATGAAGTTCGAGAGCCGCTGCTCGCCCGAGGTGCGCCACACCATGTCGGCGTCGGCGACCTCGGGCACATAGAGGTGCCGGGCGAACGTCTTCTCGCTGATCTTCTCGGGGTCGAGCCGCCCGGCGGCGACCTCGCGGCCGATGCTGCGGGCGGTGTCGGCGAGCTCGGCGCGACCGCCGTAGTTGACGCACATGGTCAGCGTCAGCACGTCGTTCTTCCGGGTCAGCTCCTCGGCCGTGCGGAGCTCGTCGACGACCGACTTCCACAGCCGCGGCGTGCGGCCCGCCCAGCGGACCCGGACCCCCAGCTCGTGCATCTCGTCGCGGCGGCGACGGATGACGTCGCGGTTGAAGCCCATCAGGAACTTCACCTCATCCGGCGAGCGCGACCAGTTCTCGGTCGAGAACGCGTAGGCCGAGATCGCCTTGACCCCGATCTCGATGGCGCCCTCGACGACGTCGAAGAGCGAGTGCTCACCCTGCTCGTGGCCCCGGGTGCGCGGCAGCCCGCGCTCCTTGGCCCAGCGCCCGTTGCCGTCCATCACGATCGCGACGTGCCCGGGCACCAGCGACTTCGGGATCGCCGGCGGGCGCGCCCCGGACGGGTGCGGCGTCGGTCGGCGTACGTCGCGTCTCACGGCCGCGAGCCTAGTGCCGCGCGTCGGAAGTTTCTGTGCGCTTCGCGCACACATGGCACGCGCTCTGCTACGTTGCCGAAGCTCGCGAGACGGGCGGGTATGGCGTCGCTCCGGCGCCTTGCAGCGCACGCACCCTGAGCACGCCAACCGTTCAACAACATCCGACGCACGACACTAGTCATGCGACTCCCTCCACGGGCGGCGTCACGCGGAACCGGGTGTCGCGGACGCGCGGCTCCACGGCGGTCACCAGCGACCGGCGACGTCCCACCTCCACACCTCCCTCAGGAGACGAGCTCGGCCGCCCGGATCGGCAGCACGACCCGGAACTCGCTGCCGCGACCGATCTCGCTCTCGACCTCGATGACGCCGCCGTGGCTCTCGACGATCGTCTTGGCGATGGCGAGCCCCAGACCGACGCCCTGGATGGCGCGCAGCGTCGCCTCGCGGGTGCGGAAGAACCGGTTGAAGAGCTGGCCGTGGTCGTCGGAGCTGATGCCGATGCCGGTGTCACGCACCCGGATCACGGCACGGCACTCGGTGTGCTCGACCTGGACAGACGCGCGCCCACCTCGCTCGGTGTACTTGATCGCGTTCGACACCAGGTGGTCGACGACCTGCGCCAGGCGTCGTGGGTCTCCCGAGTAGGCGAGCGAGGTGGGTGCGACCACGTGCAGGTCGACCCCGGCACGCTCGGCGTGGGGCCGGGCGGCGAGCACGCACTCGTGCACGATCGTCGCCAGGTCGGTCGCGCACTCGGCCTGTCGAGCGGCACGGCCGGTGGGCTGCGCCAGGTCGAGCAGGTCGCGGACGAGGCCGTGCAGGCGATGAGCGTTGCGCGCGACGACCTCGAGGTGCCGCCGCAGGCCCGGGTCCAGGTCGTCGCGCTCGAGCGCCACCGCGACGTACCCGATGATCGACGTCAGTGGGGTGCGCAGCTCGTGGGAGACGAGTGCGACGAACTCCTCCTTGACCTGGAGGGCGCGCATCAGCTGGGTCACGTCGGCGTAGGACACCGCGGCACCCATCAGGTTGCCGTCGTCGTCCTCGACCCGGCGCGCCGAGACCGACATCGCCCGCCGGGCTGCCTCGTCCTCGCCGATCCAGACCCGGGCGTCGTTGAAGTCCTCGCCACGCCTGGCCCTCGCCGTGGGCACGTCGTCGAGCTCCAGACGATCCGTGCCGCTCTCGTCGAACACCCACGGGTTCGAGAGGTCGCCGCCCGGGTAGGCGAGCTCGGAGAACTCGGCGAGGCGCTGGTTGACCAGCACCGCCTCACCCTCCGCGTCGAGCAGCGCGAGGCCGATGGGGACGGCCTCGAAGATCGCGTTCGCCGACCGTCGGTTGCGTTCGATCACGCTCATCGCCGCGACCAGGTCGGCCTCCCGGGCCTCCGCGCGTGCCTGGGCCGACCGGGCCGTTCGGACGCCGAAGGTGATCGCGGCCGCCGCGATCCCGGCGATCATGGGCAGCGTCACGAGCCGTTCGACGGTGACCGGGCCGGTGCCGTGCACGAGGAGTCCGGGGACGGTGACGGACGCGAGGGTCGCGACGACCGCCAGCCCGGCACCGGGCAGCCCCAGCTCCAGGCCGAGCCACAGCGCCGGCAGCACGACGAGCGGTGAGGCGCCTCCGAGATCGGGGCCGGCGGCGAGCATCCCGACCGCGGCGATGTCGAGCACGGCGGCACCCCGCCGTACAGAGGCGACCTCGGCCAGCGACGGACGCAGGACGAGCACCACGGCCGCGGCCACGGTCAGCAGGATCCCTGCGACCGGCCAGGAGACGGGGTCGCTCAGTCCACCATCGACGGCCCGGACCGCGGCGATGCCCAGCAGGGTGACCGCGAAGGCACTCTGGAGCACGCGTGGGTCGGGCAGCTCGTCATGCCATGCCAGCTGATTGCCCACCCACCGCAGGCGTCGCCCGAGCCTCCGCACCTAGCCTCCTGGATTCGCTCCTTCCGTGCTATCGGCACCACCGGGATCGTCCTGAGAGTCCTGGGCGCTCCGTCAGCGTTCGACGTGCTCGAGGGACTTCAAGCCCCGCTCGAGGTGCCAGGCGAGGTAGGCCGCGACCAGGCCGCCCGCCTCCCGGAGGTGGCGCTGGTGGGCGGCGTCGACGACCGGCCAGTCGCCGGTCAGCAGCGCCGCGAGCAGGTCCACGGTCTCGGGCGCCGGGTTGGCGGAGCCGGGGACGCGGCACGTCACGCAGAGCATCCCGCCCATCGACGGGTTGAACCAGCGGTGGGGCCCCGCTCCCGGGCTCGGCACCGCGCCGCACCGTGCGCAGTGCTCGAACGACGGGGCGTACCCGGCGACCGCGAGCGAGCGCAGCAGGTAGGAGTCGAGCACCTGGCCCGGTCCGTGCTCGCCCGCCACCAGCACGCGGAGCCCGCCGACCAGCAGCAGGAACTGCTGGAGCGCCGGCTCCCGCTCCTCGGGCACCAGCCGGTCGGCCGTCTCGAGCATCACGGTGCCGGCGGTGTAGCGGTCGTAGTCGAGCCCGAGGCCCTTCGCGTACGGCGCGAGCGTCTCGGCCTGGGTGATCGTGTCGAGGTTGCGGCCTTCGGCGAGCTGCAGGTCGACGTGGGTGAACGGCTCGAGCCGGGAGCCGAAGCGCGACGTCGTGCGGCGTACGCCCTTGGCCACCGCCCGGACCCTCCCGTGGTGGCGGGTCAGCAGCGTGATGATGCGGTCGGCCTCACCCAGCTTGTGGGTGCGCAGCACGATCGCCTCGTCACGGTAGAGCACCGTCCAATTGTGCCGGGCCGGATCGGGATCCGGTACGACGGCGGCGGCGCGGCGCGCCTCGGCAGCGCTGCGCGAGCGCGACCGCCGCCTCCGGCGACTCGAGCCGGTCGCGCCCGGCGTGTACTCGCCGGTAGGGGCCCGCGTGTCAGAGACTGTGCGGCATGTCGTTCTCGGGCCGCCTCGCGACCTGGCCGGCGGCGGTCGTCCTCCTCGCGCTCGCCTACGTCGCGGGGGTCAACGCGGTCGCCTTCGCGCCGCAGGCCGACAGCGTGGCCGCGTGGTGGCCGGCGGCCGGGCTGTCGGTCGGGCTGCTGGTCGTCCAGCCGCGCCGGCGCTGGCCGCTGCTGGCGTGCGCGATCGTGGTGCTCACGGCCCTGGCGAGCATCACCGGTGGTCGCGACGTCGGGATCACGGTGCTGTTCGCGATCGGCAACGCCGCCGAGGCGCTCGTCGCGGCGAGCGTGCTGCGGCGGGGCAACGACCGCGACGGCGCGCCCCGCCTCGACTCCACCGACGTCCTCCTCCGGCTGCTGGTCGCCGCGGTCCTCGGCGGCCTCGCGGTCACGGTCGTGGCGACGGTGTCGGTCGCCCTGACCGGCGTCGCCGACCCCCTCTCGATCGCGCGGACGTTCTTCACCAGCCACACCGCCGCGACGCTCATCGTCGTCCCTGCCCTGCTGACCGCGCCGGAGCGGCGCCGACCGCTGGAGCGCCAGGCGGAGCTCGCGGCGCAGACCGTCGCCCTGCTCGCGCTGACCCTGGTCGTCTTCTCGCCCGAGCAGGACCTGTCGGCGACGTTCCTCCCGCTGCCCGTGCTGGTCTGGGCGGCGCTGCGGCTCGATCTGCGAGCGCTCACGTGGGAGCTGGTCGCCTTCAGCATCGTGGTGACCCTGCTCAGCGCGAAGGGCTGGGGGCCGTTCGGGTTCGACTACGAGCGCGGCGCGATCAGCGCGTCGGTGATGGGCGCGCTCGTCCAGGGCTACCTGCTCTGCGCGATGCTGCTCACGATCCCGCTCGCGGTCGCCGTCGACCAGCGACGCCGGCTGATCCGCGACCTGGCCCGCAGCGAGAAGCTCACCAACGCCACGCTCGACACGATCCCGACGATGATCCTCGTGACCGACCTGTACGGCGTGGTCGTGCGGATCAACGGCGGCACCACGGCGGTGACGGGCTACGTCGAGAGCGACCTCGTCGGGCGCCCGATCTGGGAGATGCCGTTCGCGGGACCGGGGTCGACCGGCTACCCCGCCGGCCTTCCCGACGAGGCGGACAGCCAGGTCAGCCGGGAGACCAACCTCATCACCAACCTCGGGCAGCGCCGGAGGGTGCTGTGGAACACCGGCTACGTGCGCGACGAGCGGGACCGTCCGACGCACGTGGTGATCACGGGCACCGACCTGACCCAGGAGCGACGGGCCGCCGGCTTCAACCGGCACATCCTGGAGGCCGCCATCACCACGGCGCTCATCGGCATCGACACCGACGGTCGGATCACGGTCTTCAACTCCGGTGCCGTGAACCTGCTCGGCCACGACGCCCAGGACATCGTCGGCACGCCGTTCATCGACCTCCTCGACCGCGAGCAGCTCGCCCAGCGCACGGCCGACACCCCGGGCGAGACGGCGTTCGCCCGCCTCGTCGCCGGTGTCGAGGCGTTCGGCGAGACCGCGGCCCGCGACTGGGTGTGGATCGGCGCCGACGGCCATCGCCACACGGTCGCGATGACGCTCAGCGCGGTCACCGACAGCCTCACCGCGCGCTACGGCTTCCTGTGCGTCGGCCGCGACGTCACCGAGGCGCGCGCCGGCCAGGAGATGCTCATCGCGGCACTCGAGAAGGAGCGCCTCGCCGTGCAGCGGATGCGTGAGGTGGACGCCGCCAAGAACGACTTCGTCTCCACGGTCAGCCACGAGCTGCGGACGCCGGTGACCAGCATCGTCGGCTACACCGAGATCCTCGAGGACGGCTCACTGGTCGATCCGGCACCCGAGCAGCGGCCGCTGCTGGCGAGCATCGCCCGCAACGGCCAGCGGCTGATCCTGCTCTGCGACGACCTGCTGACCCTGAGCGGGCTCGACTCAGGCGCCGTCGCCTGGGAGCGCGGCGCCCTCGACCTGACCTCGATCGTCGTCGGCGCCGAGGACGCGCTGCGCGCCCAGCTGGTCGGCCGCGACCTCGAGCTCGTCGTCACCACGGCGGACCCGCCGGTGCCGGTGCTCGGCGACCGGGGACAGCTCGAGCGGGTGCTGACCAACCTGCTCAGCAACGCCATCAAGTTCACCGACGACGGCGGCCGGATCGAGGTCACCATCGACGTGCGCGACGGCGAGGCGATCCTCGCCGTCGCCGACACCGGCATCGGCATCCCGGAGGACGAGCAGTCCGGGCTGTTCGAGCGCTTCTTCCGCTCGTCGACGGCTCAGCAGCGCGCGATCCAGGGCACCGGGCTGGGACTGTCGATCGTCGCGGCGATCGTGGCGGCCCACGGTGGGCGCATCGACGTGCGGTCCGCCCACCTGGAGGGCACCACGTTCACCGTCAGGCTGCCGCTGGCCCGGGTCGGCTCCGGTTCACCGCGCTGATCACGGCCTTGAGCGACGCCGTGACGATGTTGGCGTCGACCCCGACGCCCCAGTAGACCTGGTCGCTGACCAGGCACTCGACGTACGCCGCGGCGAGGGCGTCGCCGCCGGCCGACAGCGCGTGCTCGGCGTAGTCGAGCACCCGGACGTCCCAGCTCGCCTGCCCCTCGGGCGCGGGGAGCTCGTTGATCGCGTTGACGAAGGCCGCGATCGGTCCGTTGCCCTCGCCGTGGAGGCTGGTCAGCTCGCCATCGACGTAGACGTTCACGTCGAGGGCGTCCTTCGCCCCTGCCGCCGACGACGTGTGCACCGAGTTGAGCTTGAGCGGCGTCTCGCGGTGGAGGTACTCCGAGGAGAAGACCTCCCAGATCGCCTCCGGGGTCATCTCGCCCCCCTCGGCGTCGGTGCGCTCCTGGACCACGCGGCTGAACTCGATCTGCGCGCGGCGCGGCAGGTCGAGCTTGTGCTCGGCCTTGAGGATGTAGGCGACGCCGCCCTTGCCCGACTGGCTGTTGACGCGGATGACCGCCTCGTAGGTGCGGCCCACGTCCTTGGGGTCGATCGGAAGGTACGGCGCCTCCCAGGGCAGCGTCCCGACCGGGACCCCCTGCTCGGCGGCCTGTCGGTCGAGGTCCTCCAGGCCCTTCTTGATCGCGTCCTGGTGGGAGCCGGAGAACGCCGTGTAGACGAGGTCGCCGGCGTACGGGTGCCGCGGGTGCACCGGCAGGTTGGTGCAGTACTCGACCGTGCGCCGGATCTCGTCGATGTCGGAGAAGTCGATCATCGGGTCGACGCCCTGGCTGAAGAGGTTCATGCCCAGCGTCACCAGGTCGACGTTGCCGGTGCGCTCGCCGTGGCCGAAGAGGCAGCCCTCGACCCGGTCGGCGCCGGCCATCATCGCGAGCTCGGTCGCGGCGACCGCCGTGCCGCGGTCGTTGTGGGGGTGCAGCGAGATCACGGTGCTCTCCCGCCGGGTGAGCTGGCGTCCGAACCACTCGATCTGGTCGGCGTACACGTTGGGCGTCGCGACCTCGATGGTCGCGGGCAGGTTGAGGATGATCTCGCGT
Organism: Nocardioides sp. YIM 152315; assembly: GCF_029210375.1. Taxonomy (GTDB): domain Bacteria; phylum Actinomycetota; class Actinomycetes; order Propionibacteriales; family Nocardioidaceae; genus Nocardioides. The sequence goes on from NZ_JARGER010000029.1 coordinate 61,560, forward strand.
CCGTCCTCGGGCTGCCACACGTCGCTGACGGCCTCGCAGACCTCGACCGAGAACGGCAGCTCGGTGCTGGTGAAGATCTCGGGGCTGTACTCGTAGCCGATCACGGTCATGTCGAGGCGGGCCTCGCCGTGCTTCATCACCAGCTCGGTGCCGCGCACCGCGATGTCCTTGATCTCGTCCTTGCTCGCGCGGAAGACCACGCGGCGGAAGAGCGGGGCCAGTGCGTTGTAGAGGTGGATGTTGGCGCGGGGTACGCCGACCAGCGACTCCACGCTCCGCTCGATGAGGTCCTCGCGCGCCTGGGTGAGCACCGAGATCGTCACGTCGTCGGGGATGTGGTCTCCCTCGATCAACTGGCGCACGAACGCGAAGTCGGTCTCGCTCGCGCTCGGGAACCCGACCTCGATCTCCTTGTAGCCCATCTGCACGAGCAGGTTGAACATCGCCATCTTGCGGGCCGGGTTCATCGGGTCGATGAGCGCCTGGTTGCCGTCGCGCAGGTCGGTCGAGAGCCACCGCGGCGCCTCGGTGATCGTGCGCGACGGCCAGGTGCGGTCGGGCAGGTCGATGGGCGGGAACGGGCGGTAGCGCTCGACGGGCATGCCGCTCGGCTTCTGCTCGGCCAAGTTCGTCTGGTGGGTCATGATGGGTCCTCGCTCGGTGTGGGGCTCTGGCTTCGGGGCCGGCGCACGCGATCACTCCGCAGCGAGGGGGTCCGGACTCTTCCCAACCGTGGGGCTCAGACCTCGCTGCGGCAGCGAAGGAGGAGCTGGCGCATCATGACGTGCGCCACGATAGCCCACCCGCCCTCCTCGCGTCTCCGGTCGTCCGCCATCCGGTGGTCGAGCACCGGTGACGGCGCTGTGCCAGCCTGAGGGCATGTCCCGGCTGCTCGTCGTCCACCACTCCCCGACCCCGACCGTCCGTGCGCTGACCGACGCGGTGCTGGCGGGGGCGCACGACGACGAGATCGACGGCGTCGAGGTGGTGGAGCGGGAGGCCCTGGACGCGCGCGCCGAGGACGTGCTGGCGGCGGACGGCTACCTCCTCGGGACGACCGCCAACTTCGGGTACATGAGCGGGGCGCTCAAGCACTTCTTCGACACGATCTTCCTCGAGGCGGGCGGGGCGCTCTCCGACGACGGCTCGGCGGCCGCGACCGAGACGGGTGGCAAGAAGCCGTACGGGCTCTGGGTGCACGGGCGGTACGACGTGACGGGTGCGGTCCGGTCCGTGCAGTCGATCGTGGGCGCGCTGCCCTGGGTCCAGGCGGCCGAGGTGCTCGAGGTCGTCGGCGACGTCGAGGACCGGCACCGGGAGGCGGCGTACGAGCTCGGCGGGACCCTGGCCGCACTGCTGACCTGAGCGACAGCGGTACGATCGCGCGGACCGCCGCCGAGCCTGAGAGGAGAACGCGTGCGCCTCGCCGTGCTCGCTCTCGCGGTCGCGCTGTCCCTCACCGCCTGTGGCAACCGTGACGGCGAGCCCGCCGACATGGAGGCGCCGGAGCTCGGGGCGTGCCGGGTGCTCACTTCGGACGAGGTCGCCCAGCCGGCCGACGACACCGCGCCCGTGCCGTGCGCTGAGGCCCACACGGCCGAGACCTACGCGGTCGGCGACCTGCCGAGCGACTTCGACGACGTCGACTACGACGACTCTGAGCTCGGCGCCTGGGCGTACGCGAAGTGCTCGGACGGGTTCCGGGAGTTCCTCGGCGCCGATGAGAGCCTCGTGATGCGCACCGTGGTCAGCTGGGCGTGGTTCCGCCCGTCGCAGGACGCCTGGGACGAGGGTGCCCGCTGGTTCCGCTGCGACGTCGTCGGCGGCGGCGAGCAGAGCAAGGAGTACGTCGACCTGCCAACGAGCGCCCGCGACCTGCTGCTCGGCCGGCCGAAGGACTCCTGGATGGTCTGCGCCGACGGCGCCACGGTCGCCGGATCCGTCAAGGTGCCGTGCACGGAGGCGCACACCTGGCGGGCCGTCACCACGATCTCGCTGGGCGAGCGCAAGGACGACTACCCCGGAGACCGGATGGTCGAGGTGACGACACGCGACTTCTGCTCGAAGTCGGTCGGGGCCTGGCTCAACTACCCCGTGGACTACGACTTCGGCTACACGTGGTTCCACGAGGCCGAGTGGCAGGCCGGCAACCGGCGGTCCGTGTGCTGGGCCAAGACGGCCCAATGAGGGCTGCGGCAGCGCTGGTCGTGGCGGGCACGCTGCTGCTCGGCGCGTGCACCGGCGTCGACCAGCCCGACGAGCCCGCCTCGTCGCCCTCGCCCGAGGCGAAGGCCGAGGCGCCGACGCCGCCTCCGCCGCCGGAGCGCGACGCCTGCTACCGGCTCGACTACGACGAGGCGATCGCCACGAGCAACGACGCGAGTCCGGTCCCCTGCCGGCGTCGCCACACCGCGCGGACGGTCGCGGTGGGTGATGGTCGTCGGGCCGCGCGCGAGTGCCCGCGGCGCTTCTCGTCGTACGTCGGCGGCTCGACCCGGGACCGGCGGCTCAGCATGCTGCGGCCGGTGTGGTTCACGCCGACCGAGGAGGCGCGCGACGCCGGTGCATCGTGGTGGCGCTGCGACGCCGTGGCGCTCGCGGGCCACGAACGGCTCGCCGACCTGAGGGGCGAGCTGCGCGGGGCGCTCGGACGGCCGAAGGGTCGCGACCGCTACGGCATGTGTGGGACGGCGGAGCCGGGCACTGCGCGGTTCGAGCGCGTCATCTGCTCGACGAGGCACACCTGGCGTGCGGTCGACACGGTCCCGTTCGAGCAGGCCTCCTACCCCGGCGTCGACGAGGTCCGCTCGGCGGGCGACGAGCCCTGCCGGGACGCCGGAGCGGAGGCGGCCGACGGAGCGCTGGACTACCGGTGGGGCTACGAGTGGCCCAGCGCCGAGCAGTGGCGCGACGGCCAGCACTACGGGATCTGCTGGGCTCCGAGCTGATTCAGAAGCCCAGCTTCCGCAGCTGGCGCGGGTCGCGCTGCCAGTCCTTGGCGACCTTGACGTGCAGGTCGAGGTAGACCGGTGTGCCGAGCAGCGCCTCGATCTGCGTGCGCGCCGTGGCCCCGATCGTGCGCAGCCGCGACCCCTTCGGACCGATGATGATGCCCTTCTGGGAGTCGCGCTCGACGTAGACGTTCGCGTGGATGTCGACGAGCGGCCTGTCCTCCGGCCGGTCCGCACGCAGCCGCATCTCCTCGACGACGACGGCGACCGAGTGCGGCAGCTCGTCACGCAGGCCGTCGAGCGCGGACTCGCGGATCAGCTCGGCCACCAGGATCTCTTCCGGAGCATCGGTGAGGTCTCCGTCGGGGTAGAGCTGCGGGCCCTCGGGCAGCAGCGCCACCAGCAGGTCCTGGAGGAGCCCGACCTGGTCGCCGGCCCTCGCGGACACCGGGACGATCTCGGCCCACTCGATGCCGATGTCGGCGCCCAGCGCCTGGATGTCGAGCAGGTGCCGACCGATCTGCTCCCCCGAGGCCAGGTCGGTCTTGGTCGCGACGGCGACCTTCCTGGTCCGCTTGATCTTCGCCATCTCGGTCGCGATGAACCGGTCGCCCGGCCCGATCTTCTCGTCGGCCGGGAAGCAGACGGCGACGACGTCGACCTCGGCCAGCGTCGTCTTCACCAGGTCGTTGAGGCGCTCGCCGAGCAGCGTGCGCGGGCGATGCAGGCCCGGCGTGTCGACCAGGATCAGCTGGGCGTCGTCGCGGTGCACGATGCCGCGGACCACCGTGCGCGTGGTCTGGGGCTTGTCGGAGGTGATCACGACCTTCTGGCCGACCAGGGCGTTGGTCAGCGTCGACTTGCCGGCGTTGGGGCGTCCCACGAAGGAGACGAACCCGCTCCTGTGCTCAGCCATGCGCATCCCTCGCCTCGTCGTACTCCGCCCAGATCTGCTCGTCGCTCTTCCCCGCCGCCTGGCCCGCCCGCCAGATCGGGCCGGGGTCGACGGCGCGCGGTTGGCGCTGGCCGCCTCGCCAGTAGCCCATCACGTCGTACGCCGAGCTCGGGAGCCGGCGCTCGCGCATCAGGTGCTTGCGGATCGCCCGCATCTGCGCGGACTCCCCCGCCATCCAGAAGTAGCCGTCGCCCTCGGGCCAGTCCAGCCCCTCCACGACCGGCGCGAGCCGCGACCGGCCGTCGACCGGCCGCAACCAGGTCACGTGGGCTCCCGACGGGAGGTAGCCCGGCAGCTCGTCCGGCACCTCGGCGATCACGTGGGTCCTCAGGTCGACGGACTCGGCGATCCGGGCCATCGCCGGCATCGCGGTGAGGTCGCCGACCAGGATCAGCCACTGCGCACCGGCCGGCAGGTCGAACGAGCCCTTGGGCTCGGTGATCGTCACCGTCTCGCCGACCACGTCGCGGCGCGCCCACTCGGTGACGAGGCCGACCTCGTGCACGACCACGTCGAGCACCATCTCGGCGCCCTCCCAGGACCGCACGGTGTAGTAGCGGCTCTGGAACTGCCCGGGCACCACCAGGCCGACCCACTCGTCGGGGATGCCGGTGCTCCTGAAGTCCGCGAGCCCGGCCCCACCGAGCGTCAGCCGCACCAGGTGCTCCGAGAGCTGCTCGCGGCGCAGGACCTCCGCGTCGTACTGCTGGGCCCTCGTGCTCACGGGATCACGCTACCGGTGGCGGTTTCGAGACAGGACTCCGTCCTTCCCCCACCACCGCCGGTGGCGCTCAGAAGGTGTGCCGGAGGGGGTAGCCGCTGGTGCCCTGGTCGTCGGTCTTCGTGGCGAGCACGTGGTGGAGCTGGATCTCGTTGCGCTCGAACGCCAGCCGCGAGCCGGCCATGTAGAGGCCCCAGACCCGGGCGGTGCCGAGGCCGACCTCGTCGACGCACGCGTCCCAATTCTCCTGGAGGTTGTGGCACCACCCGGCGAGCGTCTTGGCGTAGTGGACGCGGATGTTCTCGTGGTGCTGGACCTCGAGGCCCACGTCCTCGACGGCCGCGACGATGGTGCCGGAGCCCGCGAGCTCGCCGTCGGGGAAGACGTAGCGGTCGATGAACGCGCCCGCGCTGGCCCGCGACTTGTTGTCGCTGCGGGTGATGCAGTGGTTGAGCAGCCGTCCCTGCGGCTTGAGGCGGTCACGGATCCAGGAGAAGTACGACGGGTAGTTCTTGATGCCGATGTGCTCGGTGAGCCCGATAGACGAGACCGCGTCGAACCCGGACTCCTCGACGTGGCGGTAGTCCATGTGGCGGACCTCGGCGAGGTCGTCGAGGCCCTCCTCCTTAATCCGCTGCTGAGCCCAGGTCGCCTGCTCGCGCGACAGCGTCACGCCGAGGGCGTGCACGCCGTACTCCCGGGCAGCGTGGCGCACCATGCCGCCCCAGCCGCAGCCGAGGTCGAGTAACCGCTGGCCCGGCTGGAGGTCGAGCTTGCGGGCGACGACGTCGTACTTGGTGTGTTGCGCCTCCTCCAGCGTGGCGTCCTCGGTGGGGAAGATCGCGCAGGTGTAGGTCATCGAGGGACCCAGGACGTGCTCGTAGAAGGTGTTGGAGACGTCGTAGTGGTGGTGGATCGAGTCGGCGTCGCGACGCTCGGAGTGGCGCAGGCCCTCGAGCACACGACGCCAGCGCGGCGTGGACTCCTGCGGGGGCGGGGGCGGCGGCTTGAGGCTCGACAGCCCGACCGCCTGCACCAGCGAGACGAGCTCGCCGGGGGCCGGTCGACGCAGCTTGAGCCCCTTCTGGAGCAGGCGCATCGCCTCGTAGGGGTCCCCCGGGTGCACGCCCTCGATCTCGAGGTCCCCGCTCACGTAGGCCCGCGCCAGGCCCAGGTCACCGGGAGCGGTGACGAGGTAGGCGAGGCCGCGCTCGGTGCGCAGGTGGAACTTGAACGGCGCGTCCTCCGGCCCGGTCGCGCTCCCGTCGTACGCCGTGAAGCGCAGGGGCAGGGGCTCCCTCAAGAGGGAGTCGAAGGCCTGGGCGATCGTCATGCTGGTCATCGTCTCTTCACCGCCTTGTCGTACAGGGTGGTCAACCGGTCCTGTGGGTCGTAGCGACCCTTGACGGCGGCGAGGTTGGCGCCGTCGTACAGCTCGTCGAAGGTCTCGCGGTCGTAGAAGGCCTCGCTGTAGAGCGACTTGTGGCCGTCGAGCTCGTGGACCTTCGCCTCGATCGCGCGGTTGCGCGGGGCGTCGACGGCCTCGGGACCGACGTGCACGGTGCCCCAGAAGCCGACGTTCACGTAGAGCTTGCGCGGCTCCAGCGGGTAGGTCGGCCAGTCGCGCTCGGCCTTGCACGGGCAGAGCCAGACCGGCCGCATCCCGACCTCGTCGTCGAACCAGTCGAGGAACTCCGGCAGTCGCTCCACGGGCACCTCGATGTCCTGGATGACGCGCTCGCGCAGCGGTCTGCCCTTGCGCCGATCGAGCCAGTCGGCGAAGCCGAGGCGCCGGTCGAGTCCGATGAGCCGGTGGTAGACGTCAGAGCGCCGCCAGCGCTTGGGCCAGAGGCGCCGCACCGTGGGGTTCTGGACGCCGAAGGCGCCCGAGCACCAGAACCAGTCGGTGTCCCACCGCCAGAGGTAGTCGTAGGTCGTGAGCAGGTCTCCGCCAGACCCAGCGCCGGCCCGCTGCTGGATGGACCGGTAGTAGACGTCCATGCCCGTGTAGTCGCTGGTCGCGCCGCCATCGTCGGTCCACCGCGCGAGCGTCAGGTAGTACTCCCCCGGCGCGAAGGCGACCCCGTCCAAGGCGTCGACGCGGGCGCCGTCGTACGTCGCGGTCTCGGCGACCTCGCGGATCGACTTGGCGAGCAGGTCGGCGTCGTCGAAGCGCACGTGGCGCAGGGCGACGAACCCGGGCACCTTCTCCAGCCGGATCTTCAGCCGGGTGGCGTAGCCCAGGGAGCCGTAGGAGTTGGGGAACGCGTCAAAGAGGTCACTGTGGTCGCCGGTGGGGCGGCACGTCACGACCTCGCCCGCACCGGTGAAGACGTCCATCTCCAGCACCGACTCGTGCGGCAGCCCGTTGCGGAAGCTGGTCGACTCGATGCCCAGGCCGGTGACCGCACCGCCGAGGGTGATCGTGCGCAGCTGCGGGACGACGTAGGGGATCAGCCCGTGCGGCAGCGTCGCGTCGACGAGGTCCTCGTAGGTGCACATCCCCTGCACGTCGGCGGTCTGCGCGTCCACGTCGATCGTGATGACCCCGTCGAGGCCGGACACGTCGAGACCTGGGCTCGTGGTCGCCGCACGGGGTCGGAAGAGGTTGGACGTCTTCTTCGCCAGCCGCACCGGCGAACCCGGTCCAATCGCGGCGTACGACGAACGCAACCGCTCGACCGCACCCTCGTGTGCTCCCCAGCCACGCAGACTCACATCCGAAGAACTTACTCCCCTCCGGGGTCCCCCCGTCCACACCGGGGTCCCCCGGGCTAGGTCGTGAGCGTCGACGCGATGGCGCCCTTGACGTCGCCGCGGTGGACCACGACGCCGGCGCCGGCGAAGTCGCGGATCACGTCGAGGTCGGCGGGCAGGACGCCGTCGACCTCCGAGAGGACGACGGCGGCCTCGAGTCCTCGCGAGCCCGACGCGATGGCCATCGCGACGCAGACGCCGAGCGCAGAGACCTGCAGGGAAGGCAGGTCGACGGTGGCGGCGGCGTACGTGCGGCCGTCACGGTCGCGGACCGCCGCTCCCTCAGCCGCGCCGGTGCGGGCTCGGGTCGCGCGGGCGAGCGTCACCAGCTTCCGGTCCTCGCCGACAAGGTCAGTCATCGCCGTCCTCCTCCTGCTCCTCGTCCACGACCCGCGCGATCAGCACCGTGCCGATCCGGTTGCGTCGGCCGGTGACCGCCTCGGCCTCGAAGCGGAGCCCGTGGGCCTCGACCACCGAGCCGGGGATCGGCACCCGGCCGAGGTGCTTGGCCATCAGGCCACCGACGCTGTCGACGTCCTCCTCCTCGACGTCGAAGCCGAAGAGCTCGTCGAGGTCGTCGATCGGGTAGCGGGAGGACACCCGTGCCGCGCCGTCCTCGAGCGTCTCGACGTCGACCTCCTCCGCGTCGTACTCGTCGGTGATCTCGCCGACGATCTCCTCGAGGATGTCCTCGATGGTGACCAGTCCGGCGGTGCCGCCGTACTCGTCGACGACGACGGCGATGTGCTGGCGCATGGCCTGCATCTGGGAGAGCAGCGCGTCGACCGGCTTGGAGTCGGGCACGAAGTGCGCCGGCCGCATCACCTCGTCGATGCGCTGGGTGAACTCTACGTCGGGTGCCTCGAAGTCGCGGCGGACGATGTCCTTGAGGTAGGCGATGCCCACGACGTCGTCGAGGTTCTCCCCGATCACCGGGAGTCGCGAGAAGCCGCTGCGCAGGAAGAGCGAGAGCGTCTGGCGCAGGTTCTTGTGGCGCTCGATGTAGACGACGTCCGTGCGCGGCACCATCACCTCTCGGGCGATGGTGTCGCCGAGCTCGAGCACGTCGTGGATCATCTTCCGCTCGCCGGACTCGATCAGCGACGAGGCCTCGGCCAGGTCGACCAGCTCGCGCAGCTCGGTCTCGGTGGAGAAGGGACCCTCGCGGAAGCCCTCGCCCGGCGTCAGCGCGTTGCCGACGAGGATCAGCAGCCGCGGCAACGGGCCGAGCACGGCGGTCATGAAGGACACCGGCGCGGCCGAGAGCAGCGCGATCCGCTCGGAGTGCTGGCGGCCGACGGTCCGCGGTGCGACGCCGATCGCGACGAACGAGACCACCAGCATCACGGCGATCGTGGTGAGCACGGCCGGCCACCACGCGCCGTCGAACGCGTCGTCGATCGTCAGCGCGACCAGGACGATGGCGGAGATCTCGCACAGCAGGCGGAGCAGGAGCGCCGTGTTGAGGTAGCGAGGCGGGTCCTCGAGCAGCGCCACCAGCCGCTTGGCGCCGGGGCGACTCTCGGCGAGCAGCTCCTCGGCGCGGGCCCGGGAGAACGACGCGAGCGCGGCGTCGGCGGCCGAGAAGAGGCCCGCGAGGACGACAAGCGCGGCGGCGACGACGAGCAGCCAGATGTCTCCGCCGTTCACGGATCGATCACCGGACTCAACCCGCGTGCGGCGCGCGCCACGCGACGAGGAGCTCGTCCTGGAGCCCGAACATCTCCTTGTGCTCCTCCGGCTCGGCGTGGTCGTAGCCCAGCAGGTGCAGGATGCCGTGCACCGTCAGCAGCTCGATCTCGGCCTCGGTGCCGTGCCCGGCGGTCTCGCCCTGACGGGCGGCGACGACGGGGCAGAGCACGAGGTCGCCGAGCACGCCCTCCTCGGGGTCCTCGTTGACCAGGCCAGGCCGCAGCTCGTCCATCGGGAAGGCCAGCACGTCGGTCGGCCCCTGCTTCTCCATCCACTGCTCGTTGAGCTCGGCGATGGTCGGCTCGTCGACGGCCTTGATGCACAGCTCCGCCTGCGGGTGCACGCGCATCCGGTCCATGACGAAGCGGCTGAGCTCCGCCAGCCGCTTGACGTCGAGCTCGCGGCCCGACTCGTTGAGGATCTCGATGCTCATGACTTCGCGTGCCTGAGGCTCGCGCGCGCGTCGTGGTCGTCGTACGCCGCGACGATCCGGCCGACCAGCTTGTGCCGGACGACGTCGTGGCTGGTGAGCCGGTTGAACGAGATGTCCTCGATCTCGTCGAGGATCTCCTCCACCGCGCGCAGGCCGGACTTCTGCCCGCTCGGCAGGTCGGTCTGCGTGACGTCGCCGGTGACCACGATCTTCGAGCCGAAGCCGAGCCGCGTCAGGAACATCTTCATCTGCTCGGGCGTGGTGTTCTGCGCCTCGTCGAGGATGATGAACGAGTCGTTGAGGGAGCGCCCGCGCAGGAACGCCAGCGGTGCGATCTCGATCGTCCCGGCCGCCAGCAGCTTGGGGATCGTCTCCGGGTCGAGCATGTCGTGGAGCGCGTCGTAGAGCGGCCGCAGGTAGGGGTCGATCTTCTCGGTGAGCGTGCCCGGCAGGAAGCCCAGCTTCTCCCCCGCCTCGACGGCCGGGCGGCTGAGGATGATCCGGTTGACCTGCTTGGACTGCAGTGCCTGCACGGCCTTGGCGACGGCGAGGTAGGTCTTGCCGGTGCCGGCGGGGCCGATGCCGAAGGTGATCGTGTGCTTGTCGATCGAGTCGACGTAGCGCTTCTGGTTGAGCGTCTTGGGGCGGATCGAACGGCCCCGGTTGCTGAGGATGTTCAGGCTCAGCACGTCGGCGGGGCGCTCGGTCGTCTCGGCGCGCAGCATCGCCAGCACGCGGTCGACGGTCTCGGTCGTGACGCCCTGTCCGGTGCGGATGATCGCCACCAGCTCCTCGAGCAGACGCTCGGCGAGGGCGACCTCGCCGGGGTCGCCGTCGAAGGAGATGCGGTTGCCACGGACGTGGACCTGGGCGTCGAAGGAGCGCTCGATCAGGTCGAGGTGCTCGTCACCGGGTCCGAGCAGGCTGACCATGTTGATGCTGTTGGGGACCACGACGGTGTGCTTGGTGGTGTGCCTGGTCGCTTGCGAGTCAGTCATGAGGCCCGGACGGGCTGCCTTTCCGTAGGTGATCGTGCTCGTCCATGCTACGGGAGCGGAGTCGCGCGGCCCAGCGAGTTCGGGCGTACCGTTGCGGCATGAGGGAGGGCGAGGTCGCTGATCCGTACGCCGAGGATCCCGAGCCGGACGACCCCGACGCGCCGCCGTACTGGTTCCCCGGCCAGCACCTGCCTCCCGACGCCCGCGCCATGGGGCTGACCCATCACGTCCCCGAGGGCGCGATCCTCGACTTCGCCGCCGGCTCGACGCCACCAAGCCGGCCCACCGGATCGCGGCGTGGGGTCTGCTGGTGATCTTCGGCCTGCCGGTCGTCTTTGCCGTGCTGCGCCTGCTCTACGCGCTCTGACCTGCGACTCACGTCCTGCGGTGGAACTGGACCTTGCCGGTGGGGAGGTAGGTGGTCTGGTAGCTGGGGTCGTGGGCGCGGTTGTGGTGCCAGTGGCAGAGCAGGGTGCCGTCGGCGAGGTCGGTGGTGCCTCCGTCGGTCCAGCGGATCCGGTGGTGGGCGTGGAGTCCGGTGGTGCGGTCGCAGCCCTCGGCGGTGCAGCCGTGGTCGCGGACGAGCATCG
>NZ_JARGER010000003.1 GCF_029210375.1 Nocardioides sp. YIM 152315
CCGAGCCCACGATTCGAACTACGAAACCACGTACCTGCCCACCGGCAAGGTCCAGTTCCACCGACGCACGTGACGGCGGGGTGGAGAGCGACATGCGCCGCGTCAACGGGGGAACCCTCCGGTCATGGCCGGCAAGCTCGACATCTATCGCGGGATGCGCGACTTCTCGCGCACGCCAGAGCCGGCCGGTGCGGTGGGTGGGGCAGAGGGGGAGCGCCGGTTCGTCGTGCAGCGGCACCGGGCCAGTCGCCTGCACTACGACGTGCGCTTCGAGATCGACGGAGTCCTGGTGAGCTGGGCGGTGCCCAAGGGGCCGACGCTCGACCCGAAGGCGCGCCGACTCGCGATGCACGTCGAGGACCACCCGGTCGAGTACCTGCACTTCGAGGGCGTGATCCCGTCGGGGGAGTACGGCGGCGGCGACGTCATCGTGTGGGACACCGGCACGTGGGAGCCCGTCCACACCGACGACCCCGGCGCGGCCGTCCGCGACGGCGAGCTGCACGCGGAGATGCACGGCCACAAGCTGCGCGGGCGTCTTGTGCTGGTGCGCCGCGACGACCGGGGCGGGGCGGGCAGCGACGAGTGGATGCTGCTGCACAAGCACGACGACCACGCCGTGGGCGGCTGGGACCCGGAGGAGCACCCGCGCTCCGTGCTCAGCGGCCGCACCAACGAGGAGGTGGTCGAGGACCCGCACCGCATCTGGCGCTCCGAAGCCCCCGCCGCCGAGGCGAGCGTCTCCCTGCTGCCGGAGAGCCTGCCCGCCGAGGCCATCGACGAGCTCGAGTCGCTGGGATCGGGCGGCACCTGGGAGGTCTTCGGGCGACGGCTGAAGGTGACCAACCTCGACAAGGTCCTCTTCCCCGCCGACGATCGTGGCCGGTCGGTCACCAAGCGCGAGCTGCTCGCCTACACAGCCCGCGTCGCGCCGGTGGCCCTGCCCTACCTGGCGGGTCGGCCGCTCAACATGCACCGCTACCCCAACGGCGTCGGCGGCAAGGGCTTCTGGCACAAGCAGCGGCCCGAGCACGCACCCGGGTGGCTGCGCTGCTGGGAGAACCCCGACGCCGACGAGGGCGAGACCACGGCGTACGTCGTGCCGGACGAGCCGGCAGCGCTGGTCTGGGTCGCCAACTTCGGCGCCCTCGAGTGGCACCCGTGGACCTCGCGGGCCGAGTCGCCGCACGAGCCGACGTACGCGCTCATCGACCTCGACCCGGGCGAGCGGACGACGTGGGACGACCTGCTCGCGCTCGCGCGACTGCACCGCACCGCGCTCGACCACCTCGGCGTGACCGCCCGGCCGAAGGTGACCGGCCGGCGCGGCATCCAGATCTGGGTGCCGGTCACCCCCGGCTACACGTTCGAGGACACCCGGGCGTGGGTCGAGAAGGTCTCCCGGACCGTCGGCAAGGTCGTGCCCGAGCTGATCAGCTGGAAGTGGGAGGTCAAGCAGCGCAAGGGACTCGCGCGCCTCGACTACACGCAGAACGCGATCAACAAGACGCTCGTCGCGCCGTACTCGGCGCGTCCGGCGGCGGGCGCGCCCGTCTCGGTGCCCATCGCCTGGTCGGAGCTGGACGACCCCGGCCTCCGCACGGACCGCTGGACGATCCGGACGGTGCTCGACCGGCTGGTCGAGCGCGGCGACCCGTTCCGGGCCCTGCTCGGCGCCGCGCAGGAGCTGCCGGAGATCAGCTGAAGCGAGCTGAGCGCGGACCGCACCGAGCCGGTCATCCAATTGGGGGACGCGGCGCCGCGACGGGCGGCCTAGCGTCGAGGTCATGCTCGGCGCGGACTGGGGCGACCGTCCGCTCCTGCTGGCCGTCGACACCGAGCCGGTGCACCTGCACCGGATCGAGGGCGAGCTGCAGCGGGCGTTCGGCAGCGACTACGGGATCCGTGGCGAACTGCGCTGCGTGGACGCCGTCGCAGCCCTCGAGGGCGCCCACGCGAGGTCGGAGCGCGTCGCGGTCGTGCTCGTCGACGCCGGTCTTCCCGACGAGGAGCGGAGCCGGATCTTCGCGGCCGCGCGGACGCTGCACCCCGAGGCGCGGCGCGCGATGCTCGTGCCGTGGGGTTCGTGGGCGGACCGCGGCACCGCCCAGCGGATCCTGCGCGGCGTCGCGGTCGGAGACATCGACTACTACGTGCTGAAGCCGTGGACCCCCCGGGACGAGCTCTTCCACCGGACCATCGCCGAGTTCGTGCAGGACTGGTCGCGCAACGAGCCCCAGAGCTTCCGCGAGGTGGTGGTCGTCGCGGACCGGTCCTCCGCCCGCGGGTTCGCGATCAGCGACCTGCTCAGCCGCAACCGCATCCCCTACTCGTTCCGCCCCCGCGACTCCGACACCGGACGCCAGGTCTTCGACCGGTTCGGTGCCCCGGGGACCGAGGTCGTCGTCTGGCTGCGCGCCCTCGGCGGCCGGGCGCTCGCCGACCCGACCGACCTCGAGATCGTCGAGGCCTGGGGGATGTCGACCCGGCTGCCGGACGACGATCGCGAGTACGACGTGCTGGTCGTCGGGGCAGGGCCGGGCGGGCTCGGCGCCTCGGTCTACGCCGCGTCAGAGGGACTGCGCACGCTCGTGGTCGAGCGTGAGGCGCTCGGCGGCCAGGCCGGCACGAGCTCCCTGATCCGCAACTACCTGGGGTTCTCCCGCGGGCTCCGGGGCTCGGAGCTCACGCAGCGCGGCTACCAACAGGCGTGGGTCTTCGGCGCACAGTTCGTGCTGATGCGCGAGGTGGGCGGGCTGCGGCGAGCCGGAGACCGGTTCGTGCTCACGATCGCCGACATCGGCGAGGTGTCGGCGCGCGCCGTCATCCTGGCCTCCGGTGTCTCCTACCGCAGGCTGGAGGTGCCGGCTCTGGAGCAGCTCGCGGGGCGGGGTGTCTACTACGGCGCCAACGTGTCCGCGGCCCACGCGCTGACCGGACTGGTGGCCGCGGTCGTCGGCGGGGGCAACTCGGCAGGGCAGGCCGTGCTGCACCTCGCCCGCTACTGCTCCCGGGTCTACCTGGTCGTGCGCGGAGCCGACCTGGCACAGAGCATGTCGGCCTACCTCATCGACGCGATCGACGCGGAGCCGGTCATCGAGGTGCTCACCGAGAGCGAGGTCGTCGACGGGTCCGGCGACGGACGCCTCGAGCGGGTCCGGATCCGGCACCGGGCGAGCGGCCGGGAGCGCGAGGTCGCACTCAACGGACTCTTCGTGATGATCGGCGCCCAGCCGCGGACCGACTGGCTGCCGGCCGAGGTGGGGCGCGACGGCCACGGCTTCCTGCTCACCGGCGCCGACGCGGCGCGGTCGGAGGCGTGGCCGCTGGAGCGGCCGCCGCAGCCGTTCGAGACGACGCTCCCGGGGGTGTTCGCCGTCGGCGACGTGCGCTGCGGCTCGGTCAAGAGGGTCGCCTCGGCCGTGGGCGAGGGCTCGGTCGTGGTGTCCCAGGTCCACACCCACCTGAGCACCGCCCATGGCTGAGCGGCGGCCACCCGCACCCGCGCGACTCGTGAGCGGGGTGCTCGCCCTGCTGCTGCCGATGCTCGGGCTCGTGCTGCTGCTCACCCGGCCCGAGCTCGACGTGAGCTGGGAGCACCATCCCGCGCACTTCTGGGTGGTCTTCGCCACGGCCGCGGTGGCGGCGGGGCTCGCGTACGTGACCGGGGACGCCGCGATCCGGCGCGGCGACGCGCGGGTCCTGCAGGTGTCGCTGACGTTCCTCGCCTCGGCCGGGTTCCTCGCGCTCCACGCGCTGGCGACGCCGGGCATGCTGCTCGGCACCGCCAACCTGGGCTTCCAGCTCGCCACGCCGGTCGGCATCGCGGTCGGGGCCGTCTTCGTCGTGCTCTCCTGCCGCGACGTCCCCGGGGAGCGGGCCCAGGTGGAGGTACGCCGCGGGCGCGCGATGCGCGTCGCCCTGCTCGTCGCGATGGCGGTGTGGGGAGCGTGGTCGCTGGTCGGGCTGCCGCCGCTGGACCGGCCGCCCACCGCCGACGACCTGGCCACGGACCTGCTCGCACTGGTCGCGATCGTGCTCTACCTGCTCGGCGCCGCCCGCTACGTACAGCTCTGGCTGCGCCGCCCGGCCGTGGTGCTGCTCGCGATGCTGTCGGCGTTCGTGCTGCTCGCCGAGGCCATGGTGGCGATCGCCCTGGCCGACAACTGGCACCTCGCCTGGTGGGAGTGGCACCTGCTGCTGCTCGCCGCGTTCGTGCTCGTGGCCCTCGGTGCACGCGCCTCGTGGCACGAGGAGCGGTTCGCGGACCTCTACCTGCCGGCGACGACGTCGGGCACACGGGTGATCAGTGTGCTCTTCGCCGACCTGCAGGGGTTCACGACCTACTCCGAGGGCCACGAACCCGAGGAGGTCACCGCGATGCTCAACGCCTACTTCGCGGCGACCGTCCCGGCCGTCGTCGACCCTCACGGCGGCGACGTCGACCGGATCGTCGGCGACGCGCTGATGGTGACGTTCAACAAGCGCGGCGACCAGCGCGACCACCCGCGGCGCGCGGCGGCCGCCGGACTGGCACTGCAGGCCGCGGCCGCGCGGGTGCACGCCGAGCACCCCGACTGGCCGCGGTTCCGGGTCGGCATCAACACCGGACCGGTCGCCGTGAGCCTGCTCGGCACCGCCGGTGGTCGGACGCACACCGTGATCGGTGACGTCGTCAACACGGCCTCGCGCATCGAGGGCAGGGCGCCCGTCGGCGGCGTGGCGGTCGGCTCGGCGACCAAGGCACTGCTCCCGGGCGCGACGACGGTGCCGCTCGGCGATCTGGAGCTGAAGGGCAAGAGCGGGGCGGTCCCGGTGCACCTGCTCGTCGCGCTGGACGAACGGCCCGACCCGGCGCGCTAGCACCGGGTCGGGCCT
The DNA here is from genome assembly GCF_029210375.1 of Nocardioides sp. YIM 152315. GTDB lineage: Bacteria > Actinomycetota > Actinomycetes > Propionibacteriales > Nocardioidaceae > Nocardioides. The sequence continues at coordinate 4,879 of NZ_JARGER010000003.1, forward strand.
GCGACGGTCAGTGGAACTTCCCGAGTCCCTCCCGCTCGAGAAGCATCGTCAGACCGCCGTTCCAGAACGAGAATCCTGCACCCGTGATCATCGCCAGGTCCAGATCCTCCGCGGCGACGACGACGCCCTCGTCGAGCATCCGCCGCGCCTCGTCCGCCAGGCCGGCGAGCACGCGGGCCCGGACCTGGTCGGCGGTGAGCACCACCGGCGACGCGGGCCGCTCCAGCAGCGACTCGACCTCGGGGTCGAGGTCGCCGTCGGGGCCGTAGTACGACGCCTTCCTCGCCGCGACCACCCGCTCGAGCGCGGAGGAGACGTAGAAGCGGTCCGGGAACGCGCCGTGCAGCGTCTCCACGTTGTGCAGCGCGATCGCCGGGCCCACCAGCGCCAGCAGCTGATGAGGCGGCATCGGCGCCACGCCCGCGAAGGCGCCGTCGACCACCGGCACCGGGGTGCCCTCGTCGACGATCCGGCCGACCTCTCCCATGAAGCGGCCCAGCAGCCGGTTGACGATGAACGACGGGCTGTCGTTGACCAGGATCGTGGTCTTCTTCAGCGCCTTGCCGGTCGCGAACGCCGTCGCCAGGGTCTCGTCGGAGGTCTGCTCGCCCTTGACGATCTCGAGCAGCGGCATGACCGCGACCGGGTTGAAGAAGTGGAAGCCGACGACCCGCTCGGGGTGCTCGAGGTCGGCCGCCATCTCGGTGATCGACAGCGACGAGGTGTTGGTCGCCAGGATGCACTCGGGAGAGACGACCTTCTCGACGTCGGCGAAGACCGACCTCTTGACCGACATCTCCTCGAAGACGGCCTCGATCACGAAGTCGGCGTCGGCGAACTCGCTCTTGTCGACGGCACCCGTGACGAGCGTCCGGAGCCGGTTGGCCCGGTCGGGCTTGATCCGGCCCTTGTCGAGCAGCTTGTCGATCTCGGCCTGCACGTAGCCGACGCCCTTGTCGACGCGCTCCTGGTCGAGGTCGGTCAGCACGACCGGCACCTCGAGGCGGCGCACGAAGAGCAGCGCCAGCTGCGAGGCCATCAGGCCCGCGCCCACGACGCCGACCTTGGTCACCGGACGGGCGAGCGCCCTGTCGGGCGCGCCGGCCGGGCGCTTGGCGCGCTTCTGCACCAGGTCGAACGCGTAGAGCGAGGCCAGCAGCTCCGGCGTACGCGACAGCGCCTCGAGCGCCTCGTCCTCGCGCGCGAAGCCGGCGTCCCGGTCGCCGTCGCGAGCGGCGTCGATGAGCTCGACGGCCTTGAGCGCGGCCGGGCTCGCGCCGCCGGTCTTCGACTCGGCGAGGGCGCGGGCGCGCGCGACGGCGGCGTCCCACGCCGCACCGCGGTCGACCTCCGGCCGCTGGACGACGATCTCGCCGCGGAGCACCGCGTCGGCCCAGAGCAGCGACTGCTCGAGGTAGTCCGCACCGGAGAAGACCGCGTCGGCGAGGCCGAGCTCGTACGCCGCGGCGCCGCCCAGCGTCCTGCCGTTGTTGAGCGGGTTCTCGAGGATCGCGGTCACCGCCTTGTCGGCGCCGACCAGGTTCGGCACCAGGAAGGCACCGCCCCAGCCGGGGATCAGGCCGAGCATGACCTCGGGCAGGCCGAGCGCCGGGGCACTGTCCATCACCGTGCGGTAGGTGCAGTGCAGCGCGACCTCGAGGCCGCCACCGAGGGCCAGGCCGTTGATGAACCCGAACGACGGCTTGCCGCCCCCTGCCGTTCCTCGGCCGAGCTTGCGGAAGACCGCGTGGCCGAGCTCCGCCACGACGCGCACGCCGTCGGGGCCGCCGCCGGCGATCGACGTCAGGTCGGCGCCGGCCGCGAGGATGAACGGCTTGCCGGTGACGCCGATCGCGGTGATCTCGTCGTCGGCGAGCGCGGCGTCGACGGCCTCGTTCAGGGCGAGCAGCGAGCGCGGGCCGAAGGTGTTCGGCTTCGTGTGGTCCTCGCCGTTGTCGAGCGTGATCAGGCCGAAGATCGCCCCGCTGGGGAGGGCGATCTTGCGCAGGTGAGCCCGGGTGACGCGCTCGGCGTCGGAGGAGATCTCCTGGGCGCGGGTCAGCAGGTTCGTCAGGTCGTTCATCAGGCGGCCTCTCCGGTCCAGTGCGGGTTCTCCCAGATGACGGTGCCGCCCATGCCGATGCCGATGCACATGGTGGTCAGGCCGTAGCGCACCTCGGGGCGCTCCTCGAACGCCTTCGCGAGCTGCGTCATCAGCCGCACGCCGGAGGACGCCAGCGGGTGGCCCATCGCGATCGCGCCGCCGTACGGGTTGACCCGCGGGTCATCGTCGGCGATCCCGAAGTGCTCGAGGAAGGCGAGCACCTGCACGGCGAACGCCTCGTTGACCTCGAACGCGTCGATGTCGTCGATGGTGAGGTCGGCCTGCCTGAGCGCCTTCTCGGTCGCCGGGATCGGGCCGGCGCCCATCACCTCGGGCTCGACGCCGACGAAGGAGTAGGACACCAGGCGCATCTTGACCGGGAGACCGAGCTCGCGGGCGGTCTCCTCGTCGGCGAGCAGCGCCGCGGTCGCGCCGTCGTTGATGCCCGCGGCGTTGCCGGCGGTCACCTTGCCGTGCGGGCGGAACGGCGTCTTGAGCACGGCCAGCGACTCCAGGGTCGTGCCCGGGCGCATCGGCTCGTCGATCGTGGCCAGGCCCCAGCCCTCCTCGGCGGAGCGTGTGGCGACCGGCACCAGGTCGGGCTGGAGCCTCCCGGCGTCGTACGCCGCCGCCGTCTTCTGCTGCGAGCGCACCGCGTACGCGTCGACGCGCTCCTTGGTGATCGTCGGGTAGCGGTCGTGCAGGTTCTCCGCGGTCTTGCCCATCACGAGGGCGTCGGGGTCGACGAGTCGCTCGGAGAGGATGCGCGGGTTGGGGTCGACCCCCTCGCCCATCGGGTGGCGGCCCATGTGCTCGACGCCGCCGGCGATCGCGACGTCGTAGGCGCCGAAGGCGATGCCGGAGGCGGTGGTCGTCACCGCGGTCATGGCGCCGGCGCACATCCGGTCGATGGCGTAGCCGGGGACGCTCTGCGGCAGTCCGGAGAGGAGCGCGGCGGTGCGGCCGATGGTCAGGCCCTGGTCGCCGATCTGCGTAGTGGCGGCGACGGCCACCTCGTCGACGCGCTCCGGCGGCAGCGACGGGTTGCGCCGCAGGAGCTCGCGGATGCACTTGATGACCAGGTCGTCGGCACGGGTCTCGGCGTACTGGCCCTTGGCCTTGCCGAACGGGGTGCGGACGCCGTCGACGAAGACGACCTCTCGCGACTGTCGGGGTCTACCCATGGTGAGGGGCTCTCCTCGGGAGGGATGCGATGGACGCCGCTACGTTACCAGCGGGTAATAACGGCGGGCGTGTGACCTCCCCCTCGCCCGGCGGTGCACCATGCCGACGACGACCCTCACTACGCTGTGCCCCATGCCGGACCGCCTGGTGCACATCGTCGACGACGTCCCCGAGCCGGAGGACGGCTCGTCCCTGACGATGGTGCTGGTGCTGGACGGGTTCCTCGACGCCGGCAACGCGGCCGCCCGGGCGGCGCAGCACCTCGTCGACCTGTCGGAGGGGCCCGTGGTCGCGACGTTCGACGTCGACCAGCTCCACGACTACCGCGCCCGCCGGCCACCGATGTCCTTCGTGCGCGACCACTACGCGTCGTACGACGCACCGCGGCTAGTCGTCCGGCTCCTGCGCGACGCCGGCGGCACGCCGTACCTGCTGCTGCACGGACCCGAGCCCGACACCAGGTGGGAGGCGTTCTGCCGCGCGGTCCGCGAGGTCGTCGAGCGGCTCGGCGTGACCCGCGTCATCGGGATCGGGTCGGTGCCGATGGCGGTGCCGCACACCCGGCCGATCACGCTCACCCCGCACGCCAACGACCCCGCACTGCTCACCGGCGCGAGCCCGTGGCGCGGCGAGCTGCGCATCCCGAGCAGCGCCCAGGCCCTGCTCGAGATCCGGTTGGGGGAGTGGGGCCACGAGGCGATGGGGTTCGTCGCGCACGTCCCCCACTACCTCGCGCAGATGGACTACCCGCTGGCGGCCGCCGCCCTGCTCGAGCAGGTGGAGATCGCCGGTCGGCTGACGATCGACCTCTCGGGCCTGCGCGCCGAGGCCGACGACAAGGACGCCGAGGTCGCCGGCTACCTCGCGGCCAACGAGGACGTCGCCGAGGTGGTCGCGGCGCTGGAGCGGCAGTACGACGCGTTCGAGCGCGCCGAGGACAGCGGCTCCAACCTGCTCGCGGCCGACCAGCCGCTGCCGACCGGGGAGGAGATCGGCCGCCAGTTCGAGCAGTTCCTCGCCGGCCTCGACGGTCCCGACGAGCCGCGCGACGGCGACCAGGAGGGCGACTGACGTGCCGCGCGACGCCGACGAGCTCCTCGAGCTGCTCGACCTCGAGCGGATCGACGACGACCTCTTCCGTGGTGCCCAGATGCCGACGACCCGGTCGATGGTCTTCGGGGGCCAGGTGGCCGCGCAGGCGCTGGTGGCCGCCTCGCGCACGGTCGACGAGCCGTACACCGCGCACTCGCTGCACTCCTACTTCCTCCAGCCGGGGGACCCGAGCGTCCCGACGATCTACGACGTCGAGAACCTCCGCGACGGCCGATCGTTCGTGACCCGCCGCGTCCTCGCGCAGCAGCACGGCCGCCCGATCTACGCGCAGACCGTGAACTTCCACCTCTCCGAGCCCGGCCTCGAGCACGAGGAGTCGATGCCCGACGTCCCCGGGCCCGACCACGAGTCGGTGCGGCCGGTGACCCGGCAGCAACGCGACGAGCTGCACGCCGACCAGTGGAGCGTCGCCGACATCCGCTTCATCGGCTCGTCGGCGTCAGGGCTGGAGCCCGACCCCCGGCACCCGGCGCGGCAGCGCGTCTGGCTCCGGGTGTCCTCGCCCCTGCCCGAGGACCAGTTCTGGCACCGCGCGGCCTTCACCTACCTCTCCGACATGACGCTGGTCGGGGCGGCGATGGCCCCCCACGACATCCGCTTCGGCAGGGGGGACGCGTTCGTCGCCTCGCTCGACCACGCGGTGTGGTTCCACCGGCCGTTCCGGGCCGACGAGTGGTGGCTCTACGACCAGGTGTCGCCGGCGGCCACCTCGGGACGGACCCTGGTCATCGCCCGGGTCTTCAGCCGGGACGGGTCGCTGGTGGCGTCCGTCGCGCAGGAGGCCGTGCTCCGGCCCCGGAAGGGGGCCTGATGGCCGAGCTCACCCCGACCGAGGAGCTCGTCGACCTGCTCGATCTCGAGGAACTCGACGTCGACCTCTACCGCGGCAAGCAGCCGGAGTCGGCACGCGCCCGCGTCTACGGCGGCCAGGTCGCGGCCCAGGCGCTGATCGCCGCCATCCGCACCGTGCCCGAGGAGTACGTCGTGCACTCGCTGCACTCCTACTTCCTGCTTGGTGGGGACTACTCGGTGCCGATCGTCTACGACGTCGAGCGCCCCCGCGACGGTCGCTCGTTCGTGACGCGCCGCGTGGTCGCCCGCCAGCACGGACGCCCGATCTACTACCAGTCGCTGAACTTCCAGCGGCCCGAGGACGGCTTCGAGCACCAGGACGCGATGCCCTCGGTCGGCGCCCCGGAGACCGGCTTCGACCTGCTCGAGGTGATGCGCCGTGGCGGCGACGCCGAGGCCGACGCGCTCGGCAAGGAGTGGGGCGCCCTCGACGTGCGCTGGCTCGGCAACACGCGGTTCGGTCTCGACCCCGACGACGGCCACGTCTCCCAGGCGCGGATGTGGGTCCGGCTGCGCGACGGCCTGCCCGACGACCCGGCGATCCACGCCGCGGCGTTCACCTATGCCAGCGACGTGAGCCTGCTCGGCGCGACCCTGTCGGTGCACGACGCGAACCCCTCGAAGACCCAGATGGCCTCGCTCGACCACACGCTGTGGTTCCACCGGCCGTTCCGGGCCGACGAGTGGTGGCTCTACGACCAGTGGTCGCCCTCGGCCCAGGGCGCGCGGGGCCTCGCCTTCGGCCGGATCTTCACCGCCGACGGCACGCTCGTCGCCACGGCCGCCCAGGAGGGACTGATCCGGCCGCGCCGGCCCTGAGCCCGCCCGGCCGTCCCCGGGCCGTCCTAGGCTCGCGCCATGCCGGATCCGCTGCGGCTCACCCGCGCCGACGCGCGTCGCATCGCCGTGCGCGCCCAGCTGCTGACGGCCGACCGGCCGCGCGACGTCGTCGACACGGTCCGCCACCTCGCGGTCGTCCAGGCGGAGCCGACCAGCGCGATCGCGCCGAGTGCCGACCTGGTGCTGTGGAGCAGGCTCGGGCCGTCGTACGACGTCGCGACGCTGCGCGAGGCGCTCGACGAGCAGGTGCTGATCGAGCACCACGGCTTCATCCGGCCCACCTCCGACATGGCGCTCTTCCAAGCCGAGATGGCGGCGTGGCCCGGCGCCGGTGCGCTCAAGGACTGGGAGGTCGCGCGGGCCGAGTGGGTCGAGGCCAACTCCGGGTGCCACCGCGACCTGCTCGACCGGCTGCGCCGCGACGGCCCGCTGCCGACCGGCGAGCTGCCCGACAGCTGCGAGGTGCCGTGGCGGTCGTCGGGCTGGAACAACGCGCGCAACGTCCAGATGCTCCTGATGCTGATGGTCTCCCGCGGCGAGGTCGCCTGCGTCGGGCGCGAGGGACGCGAACAGCTGTGGGACCTGGCCGATCGGGTCTATCCCGACGACCCCTACCCGGATGTCGAGGAGGCCCGGCTCCTGCGCGACCGGCGGCGGCTCGCCGCCCTCGGGATCGCCCGGCCGAAGGCCGCCGCGTCGCCGGGGGAGCAGCACGACGTGGGCACGGCGGGCGTGCCGGCAGTCGTCGAGGGGGTGCGCGGCACCTGGCGGGTCGACCCCGCGCTGGCCGACCTCGTGGGCGCGGACCTCGCCGGGCGTGCGGCGCTGCTGTCGCCGTTCGACCGACTGGTGCAGGACCGCAAGCGGCTGACAGAGGTCTTCGAGTTCGACTACCTGCTCGAGATGTACAAGCCCGCGTCCCGGCGGCGGTGGGGCTACTACGCGCTGCCGATCCTGTGCGGCGACCGGCTGATCGGCAAGCTCGATGCGAGCGCCGACCGGGCCGAGGGCGCGCTGGTCGTGCGGGCGGTCCACGAGGACGAGCCCTTCCCGCGCCACGTCGCGGCGGCGGTCGACGCCGAGATCGGGGCGCTCGCGGAGTGGCTCGATCTCGACCTCGTCCGCCTCGACCGGGCACCGGCCTGACCGCGAGCTGGTCTGGTCCACCTTGCTGCTCCGCCGCGATCCTGCCGATGGGGCTGCCATGAGGTACCCACAGCATGGACCGAGCGCCGACGAGCTGACGCTGTCGGCGGTGCCGCTCGTGCACGACGTCGTCGGGGAGGTCTCCGCGCGCGTCCCGTCGTGCGTCGACCGCGACGATCTGCTCTCGGTCGGCCTGGTCGCGGCGGCGGAGGCCGCCCGCGCCTACGACCCGACGATCGACGGTGACTTCCTCGTCTACGCCAACGCCGTGGTCCGCGGCGAGATCCTCGTCGTCCTCCGCTCCACCGACCTCCGCGCGACCCGCCCCGAGCCGGTCGCGGTCGGGACCGTCGCACCCGACGCCCGGCTCGCCGGCCTGCGCCGGGCGATCGACACCCTGGAGGCGCGCCACCGGCAGGTGCTCGACGGCTACTTCCTCGACGAGCGGGCCACCGCGGCGCTCGCGGCCGACCTCGGGCTGACCGAGGCGCGGGTCGTGCAGCTGCGCACCGAGGCGCTGCTGTGGTTGCGCGACACGCTGCGCGCCAACGCCATCGACCCGGCGGGCGGCACGCAGCGGGGCGGCCTGCGCGCGGCGTACGCCGCCGCCTCCGGCCTGCGCCGTCTGGTGCCGGCGGGGTCGACGCCCGACGACGACCCGCTGCCGCGCGGCGCCGCCTGAGGTTCCCTCAGGCCGGTGTCGCGGCCCCCGCCAGGTGCGGAGCGCCGTTCGACGGCGACGAGAGCGAGAACGCGTACGCCCCGGGGCCGGCCTCCGGCGCGCGGCGAGACCCGAACGCCACGGTGCCCGGCAGCAGGATCGGCCTCTTGAACGCGGCCGCGACGGTGACGGCGCGGGGGAGCCGGTTCTCCAGCGCGCCGACGCAGCGAGCCAGCGACCACATGCCGTGGGCGATCTGGCGGGGGAAGCCGAACGCCTTCGCGGTGAGCGGGTAGAGGTGGATCGGGTTGCGGTCGCCCGACACGGCGGCGTACCGACGGCCGAGGTCGGACCGGAGCCTCCACTCGGTGCCGGTGGGCGGCGCCTCGGGGAAGGTCGGACCCGTCGGCGCGCCCTCGGACCCGTGGCCGCGACGCAGGAACGTCGAGGTCTCCTCCCACACGAGCTCGCCCCGCGCGTGCACCTGGGTGACCAGGTCGAAGACCCGGCCCTTGGCGTGCGGGCGGAGGCCGTCGGGGTGGGCGGTGACCTGGACCCTCTCGGTCGGCGCGATCGGTCGGTGCTGCGTGAAGGAGTTCTCGAGGTGGACGGTGCCGATCGCGGGGAAGGGGAAGAACGCGTCGGCCATGATCCGCAGGTGCAGCCCGAACGCCAGCAGGTGCGGGTAGGTCAGCGGCACGGTGTCCTTGCGGGGGAAGCCGCACAGGTCGGCGTACGCCGCGACGTGGTCGGGGTCGATCAGGACGTCGTGGCGCTCGAGGCGCAGGTCGGGCAGGTCGCCGCCCGGACGGACCTTGGGGAGCGCTGCCTTGAGCAGCAGCGGGATGCCGACCACGTCAGGCACCCAGCATCATCTGGCCGCAGACCCGCACGACGTTGCCGCTGACGGCCGTCGAGCCGGGGCTGGCGTACCACGCGATCGTCTCGGCGACGTCGACGGGCAGGCCGCCCTGGGCCATCGCGTTGAGTCGCTGTCCGACCTCGCGCGTCGCGAACGGCACCGCGGCGGTCATCTGGGTGATGATGAAGCCGGGCGCGACCGCGTTGACGGTGATGCCGCGGCCCTCTCCGTCGGCCAGCTCGTCGGCGAGGGAGTCCACGAGGCCGATGACGCCCGCCTTCGACGTCGCGTAGTTGGTCTGCCCGACGTTGCCGGCGATGCCCGCGATCGACGCGACCCCGATGATCGAGCCGTTGTCGTTGACGACCCTCTCGTCCAGCAGGTGCCGGGTGATCCGCTCGGGAGCGACCAGGTTGACCTCGATCACCTGCTCGAAGCGCTCCTCGGTCATGTTGACGAGCCGCTTGTCACGAGTGATGCCGGCGTTGTGCACGACCACGTCGACCCCGCCGTGTCGCTCTCGCAGGTGCCGTGAGATCCGCTGCGGCGCGTCCTTGGCGGTGATGTCGAGCAGGAGGTGGTCGCCGTCGAGCTCCTTCATCACCGCCTGCAGCTCGCTGGCCGCCTGGGGCACGTCGACGCCGACGAGCGTCGCGCCGTCGCGGTGGAGCACGCGTGCGATCTGCTCGCCGATGCCGCGGCTGGCGCCGGTGACCAGGGCGACGCGGCCCTCGAGCGGCCTGGTCCAGTCGGCCACCGCGCCCGCGTCGGTGGCGCCGTGGACGCCGATGCGCACCACCTGACCGGAGACGTACGCCGACTTGGGGGACAGCAGGAAGGCGAGCGTGCTGTGCACCGCGGACTCGGCGCCGTCGGCGACGTACACCAGCTGCACGGTGCCACCGCGCCCGATCTCCTTGCCGAGGCTGCGCGTGAACCCCTCGAGCGCCCGCTGGGCGACTCGCTCCCCATCCGCGGCCTGCTCCGGCGGGGTGCCGAGCACGACCACCCGGGGACAGCGGTCGAGGCGGCGCAACAGCGGAGTGAAGAAGTCACGCAGCGCGACCAGCTGGTCGGACGAGGTCAGCCCGGTCGCGTCGAGCACCAAGCCCTTGAACGTGGCCTCCCCGGAGGTGTCGGTCGTCGCGATGATGCCCAGCGAGTCGAGGATGCCGACCAGGTCGTCGGCCAGGCGGCCCCGGCCGCCGACCGCGACCGTGCCGTCGACGAGCGGGGCGCCCGCGACGTACCGCTCCAGCTCCGCCGGCTGGGGGAGCCCGAGCAGCTTGCTGACCTGCCGGCCGATGGCGGACTCGGTGAATCCCCGGTAGAGATCGCTCATGACGGCAATGCAACTCCTCGTGCAACTCCGAGTCCAGATTTCGTGACCTGGCACTCATGTCCTTCACTCGTTCCCGCCCCCGACGCAGGATGAACCCATGGCCACCAGCACCCGCCGCGTCGCCGTCATCGGCGGCAACCGCACGCCGTTCGCCCGCTCGAACACCGCCTACGCCGACGCCTCCAACCAGGACCTGCTCATCGCCGCCGTCGACGGACTCGTCGCGCGGTTCGGGCTGGAGGGGGAGCGGCTCGGCGAGGTCGTCGCCGGGGCGGTCCTGAAGCACGCACGCGACTTCAACCTCGCTCGCGAGTCCGTGCTCGGCTCGCGGCTCGCCCCGGAGACCCCGGCAGTCGACATCCAGCAGGCGTGCGGCACCGGGCTGCAGGCGGCGATCCAGGTCGCCGACAAGATCGCGCTCGGGACGATCGAGGCCGGCATCGCCGGCGGCACCGACACCACCTCCGACGCCCCGGTCGCGATCAGCGACCGGCTGCGCCGGAAGCTGATGAAGGTCAACGCGGCGCGCGACACGGCCGGCAAGGTCAAGGCGCTCGGCGCGATCAGGCCGGGCGACATCGGCCTCGAGATCCCGCAGAACGGCGAGCCGCGCACCCGGCTCTCCATGGGCGAGCACGCCGCGCTGACCGCCGTCGAGTGGGAGATCGCGCGCGCGGCGCAGGACGCGCTGGCCGCCGCGTCGCACCAGCACCTGGCGGCGGCCTACGACCGGGGCTGGCTCGACGACCAGGTGACGCCGTTCCGGGGACTCGAGCGCGACAACAACCTCCGCCCGGACTCGAGCGTGGAGAGGCTGGCGGACCTCCGGCCCGTCTTCGGCCGCGGCGGGGCCGCGACGATGACCGCCGGCAACTCGACTCCGCTCACCGACGGTGCGTCGGCGGTGCTGCTCGCCTCGGAGGACTGGGCGTCGTCGCGCGGGCTGGAGCCGCTGGCGTGGTTCGTCGACTCCGAGACCGCCGCCGTCGACTACGTGCACGGCGGCGAGGGACTGCTGATGGCGCCGGCGTACGCCGTGCCGCGGATGCTCGCCCGCCACGGCCTCACCCTGCAGGACTTCGACTTCTACGAGATCCACGAGGCCTTCGCCTCGCAGGTGCTGGCCACACTCGAGGCGTGGGAGGACCCGATCTTCTGCAAGGAGCGGCTCGGTCTCGACGCGCCCCTCGGCGCGATCGACCGGTCGCGCCTGAACGTGAACGGCTCCTCGCTCGCCGCCGGCCACCCCTTCGCCGCCACCGGTGGGCGCATCCTCAACGTCGCCGCCAAGCTGCTGGCCGAGCGCGGGTCCGGCCGCGCGCTGATCTCGATCTGTGCTGCCGGCGGTCAGGGCGTCGTGGCGATCCTGGAGCGCTGACCCGCCCGAAAGTTTCGGGCGGGTCAGCGGGTGGCGAGGGCCAGCGCCGATGCGACGAGGTAGTCGCGCACCTGGTCGGGCGAGATCGCGCCGACGGTGGGGATCCCCGGGGCGACCTCCTTCACGAGGATGCCGACCCGGGCGAGCTGGAGGGCGCCGAGGCCGCTCGCGTAGAGGGTGTTGGCGAGCAGCACCGGGTCCGCGACGCGGAACTCGCCCGCCTCGACACCGTCCTCGAGCACCTGGGTCAGCAGCGAGAGGCAGCCGGAGATGCCGCGGCCGAGCCGGAAGAGCGCACTCTCGGAGATCTCGTCGAGCAGGTCGGGGCCGGTGCGCCGCATGATCGTCTGCGCGCAGTCGACGAACGCGGGGTGGGAGACGCCGTAGTCGACGAAGGCCGTGACCACCGCGCGCAGCTGCTGCGCCGGGTCGGCGGCACCCTCGACCGCGCGGGCCAGGGCGACCCGGAGCTCCTCGAGGTACTCGACGAGCGTCAGCGCGAAGAGCTCCTCCTTGCCGGTGAAGTGCCGGTAGACGATCGCCCGGTTGATCCCGACCGCCTTCGCGATGTCCTCGATCTGGGCGTCGCGGACCCCGCGCTCGTCGAAGAGCCCGCGCGTCGCCGCGATGATCTCCTTCTCCCGGGCGCGGCGCCGGGCAGCTGCGGCCGTACGTCGGCCGTCGGTCTCGGGAGCAGTCGCCATGGCGTCATCGTACGAGCCGTGCAACCCCGTGTTGCACGCGTGTCACGGAATCGGGCGAGCGACCCGAATCAGCCCAGGAAGCCCCGCACCGTGTCGATCGTGTCGATCTCGGAGACGGGCTTGTCGTCGCGGTAGCGGACCACCCGCGCGAATCGGAGCGCGACGCCGCCGGGATAGCGGGTGGAGCGCTGCACGCCGTCGAAGGCGATCTCGACGACCTGCTCGGGCCGCACGTGGACGACGTGTCGGGAGCGATGGATCTCCAGCCCGAGGAAGCGCTCGGTCTGCCAGGTCAGCATCTCGTCCGTCATCCCCTTGAACGTCTTGCCCAGCATCACGAGGTCACCGGTGGCCGGGTCGCGGGCGCCCAGGTGGATGTTGGAGAGCCAGCCGTGGCGGCGGCCCGAGCCCCACTCGACGGCGAGCACGACCAGGTCGAGGGTGTGCACGGGCTTGACCTTGACCCACGCGGCGCCGCGGCGGCCGGCGTCGTAGGTCGCGGTCAGCGACTTCACCACCACGCCCTCGTGGCCGGAGCCGATCGTGTTGCCGAGGAACGCCTCCGCCTCGTCGGGCGAGGCGGTCACCAGGCGTGGCACCCGGTGTGTCTCGGGGACCAGCCGGTCGAGCGCGGCGGCGCGCTCGGATGCGGGCGAGTCCAGCAGGTCGCGGCCGTCGAGGTGTAGCACGTCGAAGAAGTACGGCGTCACGAAGACCCCCTCGGCCATGGCCGCGCGCGACGCGGTCTCCTGGAAGGGCCGGGGCCGGCCGGCCTCGTCGAGGGCCAGGGCCTCGCCGTCGAGCACGAACGACGTGGCCGGCAGCGACCGGGCCACGTCGACCACCTCGGGCAGCCGCGCGGTGATGTCCTCGAGCGATCGCGTCGCCACGACGACGTCGTCGCCGGAGCGGTGCACCTGGATCCGGATGCCGTCGAGCTTCACGTCGACCGCGACCGGCGCGCCGCCCCCGGCCTTGGCGAGTGCCTCGGCGACCGACGGCGCGCTCGAGGCGAGCATCGGCAGCACCGGCCGGCCGACCTCGAGCCCGACCGCCGCCAGCGCGTCGACGCCCTCGAACGCCGAGCGGGCGACGGCGACCGTCGAACCGCCGAGCATCGCGGCGCGGCGCACGGCCGCCAGCGGGACCTCGGCGGCCGTCGCCAGCCCCTCCTGCACGAGCGAGTCGAGCGCGCCCTGGCGCACCTCTCCGGTGACGACGCCGCGCAGCCACTGCTGCTCCTCCGCGGTCGCCCGCCCGAAGAGCTCGGCGACCGCCGCCGCCCGCGCGCTCTGCGAGCCCGGGCCGGACAGGCCCGCGATTCGGTCGAAGGCGTCGTGCACCTCCATGACCGTCAGCGTCGACGACGGCGCCGGATCCGGCAGCGAGGTGAGCCCGCGCCAGCCCAGGCCGGTGCGACGCTGGCGCAGTGTGCCGCCGACGTACGCCGTGACGGTCTCGACCTCGTCGGTCGAGTTGGTGGCGGCGCTGCCCAGCAGCGCGGCGATCGCCGCCACCTTGGCCTTGCGCGACCGGGTGGCGGCGACCGTCGCGGAGGTGGCGACGAGGTCCGCGAGCAGCATGGAGTCCATTCAAGCCGACCCCGACGACACTAGTGTCGGAGCCGTGGGACGGAGGCAACGACTGCTCCTCGAGGCCGAGCGCCGCTGGGATGGGCTGCGCCGCAGCCGACGAGCCGGTCGGACGCCCGCCCACTTCCGGATCGACACCTACCTCGGTCACGGCGGAGCCGAGGGTGTGGTGGTCCGCGGCCGGGTCCTCGACAACCCGCCGCCCGCCCCGGTCATGGAGGGAGAGGGGCTCGGGGCGGCGCTGCGCCGGAGCGTGAGCCAGTTCGTGACCGACGAGCTGCCCGGCGTCCCACTCCGGATCGCCGTCGGCGACGCCACCGCGGAGGTCGTCACCGACGGCGAGGGCTACTTCCGCGCCGAGCTGCGCCCGAGCGACGTGGTCAGCCCGTGGCAGGAGGGCTGGGTCGAGCTGGCCGGCGAGTACCGAGGGCTGACCGGGCACCGCGCGCCGGTGCGGGTGCGGGTGCCCGGGCCCGAGGCCCGGTTCGGCATCGTCTCCGACATCGACGACACGATCCTCGAGACCGGCGTGCAGCGGGTCGGGCAGATGCTGCGGCAGACCTTCGCCGGCTCGGCGCTGACCCGGACGCCGTTCCCGGGTGCGGCGGAGCTCTACCGTGACCTCGTCGCCGCGGGGCAGGGCAACCCGGTCTTCTACGTCTCGTCGAGCCCGTGGAACCTGCACGCGTTCCTGCTCGGCTTCCTCCGCCACCGCGACTTCCCGCTCGGTCCCGTGCTGCTGCGCGACCTGATCGGCGGCCACGACGGCCGCGCCCGCAAGCACGAGCGCATCGAGGAGGTGCTGCGGCTGCACCCGCGGCTGCCGTTCGTGCTCATCGGCGACTCGGGGGAGAAGGACCCGCAGGTGTACGCCGACATCGTGCGCGCCCATCCCGGCCGGATCCGGGCCGTCTACATCCGCGAGGTGCGGCTGGACCCCGGCGACGGCCGGGTCGAGCAGGTCACCGACGCCTGGGAGGAGGACGTCCCGTTCGTGCTGGCGGCCGACAGCGACGGCGTACGTCGGCACGCCGAGCGCATCGGTCTGCTCACCACCCCGGCGGCAGGTTCGTGAAGTCCGGCTCGCGGCCCTCCGCGAACGCCGCCAGCGCCTCGAGGTTGGCCGGACCGCCCATCAGCGCGCCGAAGGCGGCGTTCTCCCGCTCGCGGGCCGCGTCGATCCCCGACCGCAGGGGCGCGGTCATGGCGCGCTTGACCGCCACCAGCGACGAGATCGGCCGGGCGGCCAGCAGCTCCGCGTGGCGGCGGGCCTCCGCCAGCAGCTCGTCGGGCTCGCAGACCCGCCAGACCAGGCCCATCTCGCGCGCCTGGTCCGCCGAGATCCACTCCGCCGACAGCAGCACCCAGGCCGCGTCCTGGCGCCCGAGCAGCCGGGGGAGCAGGTACGACGAGGCCGCCTCGGGCGCGACGCCCAGGCTCGTGAACGGGCACTTGAGCCGCGCCGTGCTCGACATGAAGGCGAGATCGGCGAAGCCGAGGATCGTGGCGCCGATGCCCAGGCCGACGCCGTTGACCGCACAGACCAGTGGCTTCGGGAGCTCGACGAGCGCGTCGACGAGCCCCAGGAAGCCGTGCACGCCCGGCACGAAGCCGGGGTCGGTCGCCCGCGCGTGCATCTCGACCAGGTCGGTGCCGGCGCTGAACGCCCGGCCGCTGCCGGTCAGCAGCACCACGGCGACACCCGGGTCGTCGGCGGCGGCCCGCAGCGCCTCGGTCGTCGCGTCGTAGAGCGCCTCGTCGAACGCGTTCAGCGCGTCCGGTCGGTCGAGCGTGAGCGTGCGGACCCGGTGGCGGTCCTCGATGCGGAGCGACATGCGCCGAGAGTAGAACATGTTCCAGGTCGGTCGGCGGGGGCGACGTCGACTAGCGTCGGGGCCGTGGTGGGGTCCCGGGTTCGTGTGTGGCGCCCGGACTGGCCGTGTCCGGTCGCGGTCGTGCTCGCCGTCCACAAGCGAGGCGGCGGCGACCCGACGTACCGCATCGACGGCGAGCGCCACTGGCGCGGCATCCGTACGCCGCAGGGCGCCGCCACCCTGGCGGTCGAGGCGCGCTCCGGTGAGCGCACCGTGCGCGCCGAGGCGTGGGGTCCCGGCGCCGACTGGGTGCTCGAAGGCCTGCCGGCGCTGCTCGGTGCCGACGACGACGTCGCGACCTTCGAGCCGCGGCACCCGATCGTGGCGGAGGGCTGGCGCCGCTACGGCGACTGGCGGATCGGCCGCAGCGGCCTGGTGATGGAGGCCCTGACGCCGGCGGTCATCGAGCAGCGGGTGACCGGCCAGGAGGCGTTCGCGGGGTTCCGGATGCTGGTGCACCGGTACGGCGAGCGCGCCCCGGGACCGGGAGCCGACCTCCGGTTGTGGGTGCAGCCGGGCGCGGACACGATCCGGCGGGTCCCGTCGTGGGAGTGGCTGCGGATGCACGTGGACCCGGCCCGGTCGCGGGCGCTGGTCACCGCCGCGCGGGTGGCCGACTCGCTCGAGCGGACCGTCGGCCTGCCCGGCGACGAGGTCGAGCGCCGGCTCACCAGCCTGCCCGGCATCGGGGTCTGGACGGCCGCCGAGGTGCGCCAGCGCGCGCACGGCGACGCCGACGCGGTCTCCTTCGGCGACTACCACGTGGCCCCCGACGTGGGCTGGGCCGTGGCCGGCCGTCCCTTCGACGACGACGAGCTCGCCGACTTCCTCGAGCCCTGGCGGCCGCACCGCGGACGGGTGCCCGTGCTGCTGGGCCTCGCCGCCGGACGGCGACCGCGCCGCGGCCCTCGGATGGCCCCGCGGACGCACCTGCCCGCCCGAGTCACCCGCGGCTAGGTCCGGGGAGGCCAGGTCAGCTCAGGTCGGCTCAGGTCAGCCAGGCGTCGTCGGAGAGCTCCTCCGCCGCCGCGTTGAAGGCGGTCAGGCCCCGCACCGTCGCGTCCACGTCGGCGGACTCCATCTGCGACAGCACGGTGGTGATCTCCGCGTGGCGTGCGGCGGTCACCTCGGCGACGACCGCCGCTCCGGCGCGCGTGATCGCGATCTCGACCGCCCGCCCGTCGTCGGGTGACGGCCGGCGGTCGACGAGGGCCGCCCGGTGCAGCCGGGTGCAGTGCCGGCTCGCGTTCGACTGGTCCACACCGAGATGGGTGGCGAGGTCGCCGACCGACTGCGGTCCCTGGCTCGCCAGGATCACCAGGACGCGGTGCTGGGCGACGGTGACGTCGACCGAGGCGGACTGCACCGACCGCAGCGCCACGGCGAGCAGCGCCCGGCTGGCGGTCAGCACGGCGTCGGCGGCATCCGACTCCAGGTCCTCGCGGGTGCGCGGCGACCGGGTCATCGGCTCGTCCCTCCTGGGTCAGCTGGACCCAGATTACATGCGCATGCGCATGCTCACTTCGGGAACCAGTCCTTCGTGACCACCATGATCACACCATCCACCGACGCGGCCGTGCGGGCGCTGCGCGACCGCGTCGACGGCGAGGTGCGCTTCGACGCCGGCTCCCGCGCGGCGTACTCGACCGACGCCTCGAACTTCCGGCAGGTCCCGATCGGGGTGGTGATCCCGCGGACGATCGAGGCCGCCGTCGCAGCGGTGGCGGTGTGCCACGAGCACGACCTGCCGGTGGTCTCCCGCGGCGGGGGCACCAGCCTCGCCGGTCAGTGCACCAACACCGCGGTGGTCCTGGACTTCTCCAAGCACTGCAACCGGCTGGTCTCCGTCGACGTCGACGCCCGCCGCTGCGTCGTGGAGCCGGGCATCGTCCTCGACGACCTGAACCGGCAACTCGCGCCGACGGGCCTCCGCTTCGGGCCCGAGCCCGCGACCCACCAGAACTGCACGCTCGGCGGCATGATCGGCAACAACTCCTGCGGCGCGACGGCCCAGCGCACGGGCAAGGTCGTCGACAACGTCGCCTCCCTGGACGTCCTGCTCCACGACGGCACCCGCTTCGTGTGCGGACCGACCGACGACGAGACCTACGCCGCGATCGAGCGGCGCGGCGACCGGCGCGCCCACGTCTACCGCGCGCTGCGGCGGCTCCGCGACGAGCACGCCGACCTGATCCGCGCGCGCTACCCGGACATCCCGCGCCGGGTCTCCGGCTACAACCTCGACTCGCTGCTGCCCGAGCACGGCTTCGACGTCGCCGGCCTCCTCGTGGGGAGCGAGTCGACCCTGGTGACCGTGCTGCGCGCCGAGCTGGAGCTGGTGCCGGTGGTGCCGGCCCGCAGCCTCGTGGTGCTCGGCTTCCCCGACATCGCGACCGCGGCCGACGCGGTGCCGGCGATCGTCGAGCACGAGCCGATCGCCCTCGAAGGCGTCGACCGCTTCCTGATCCGCGACCAGCAGCTGAAGGGGATGAACGCCGAGGCGCTCGACCGGCTGCCCGAGGGGACCGGCTTCCTGCTGGCACAGTTCGGTGGTGACGACGCCGACGAGGCGGACCGCCGGGCGCAGGAGATGCTCGACGCGCTCGGCGAGAGCGACCACGGCCCCGAGGTCGCGTTCGTCGACGACCCGGAGCGCGAGGACGAGCTCTGGCAGGTCCGCGAGTCCGGCCTCGGCGCGACCGCCCACGTGCCGCACCGTCGCGACACCTGGGAGGGGTGGGAGGACTCCGCCGTGCCCGTCGACCGGCTCGGCGACTACCTGCGGGACCTGCGCGGCCTCTACGAGGAGTTCGGCTACGCCTCCGACGTCGGGCCGAGCCTCTACGGGCACTTCGGGCAGGGTTGCGTCCACACCCGCATCCCGTTCGACCTCTTCTCCGCGGGCGGCGTCGCGACCTACCGGCGGTTCCTCGAGCGCGCGGCCGACCTGGTGGCGGCGTACGGCGGCTCGCTGTCGGGCGAGCACGGCGACGGGCAGACCCGGGGCGAGCTGCTGCCCCGGATGTTCGGCGCCGAGGTGGTCGGGCTGTTCGAGGAGGTCAAGGCGCTGCTCGACCCCGGCGACCGGATGAACCCGGGCAAGGTCGTGCGGCCCGCCCGGCTCGACGAGCACCTGCGGCTGGGCGCGTCGTGGTCGCCGCGTCCGACTGAGGGCCTCTACTTCGGCTACCCGCACGACGGTCACTCGTTCCAACAGGCCGCCAACCGGTGCGTCGGGGTCGGCAAGTGCCGCAAGCACGAGAACGACGGCGGCACGGTCATGTGCCCGTCGTACCAGGTCACCGGCGAGGAGGAGCACTCCACCCGGGGCCGGGCGCGGCTGCTGTTCGAGATGCTCGACGGGCACGGCGACGGCCCGGTCACCGACGGGTGGCGGTCGACGGAGGTCCGGGACGCGCTGGACCTGTGCCTCGCGTGCAAGGGGTGCAAGACCGACTGTCCGGCCAACGTCGACATGGCCACCTACAAGGCGGAGTTCCTCGCCCAGCACTACCGCCACCGGCTGCGGCCCCGCGCCGACTACGCCACCGGCTGGCTGCCCCTGGTCGCGGGAGCGGTGACCCGGTCGGGCGCGGCGCGGGCGGTCAACGCGCTCGGGCGGCGCCGGCCGCTGGCCCGGCTCGCCACCCGGGCGGCCGGGCTGGAGGACCGCACGCTGCCGGAGTTCGCCGAGGAGACCCTCCAGCAGTGGTGGGCCCGCCGCGAGCACCCGGCGCGGGGCGACACCCGCGGCACCGTGCTGCTGTGGCCGGACACCTTCACCAACGACTTCGACCCGCGCATCGGCCGCGCCGCGGTCCGGGTGCTCGAGGAGGCGGGCTGGCGGGTCGAGATCCCGACCGGGCCGGTGTGCTGCGGGCTCACCTGGATCTCGACCGGCCAGCTGGCGGTCGCGCGCCGGGTGCTGCGGCGCACGGTGCGCCGACTCGCGCCGCACGTGCGCGCCGGCGGCCTCGTGGTCGGCCTCGAGCCGAGCTGCACCGCGGTCTTCCGCTCCGACCTGCCCGAGCTCTTCCCCGACGACCAGGACGTGCACCGGCTCCGCGACCGGACCGTCACCCTCGCCGAGCTGCTCGGCGACCACACCGACGGCTGGACCCCGCCGCGCCTCGACGGTGTCCGCGCCATGGCGCAGGTGCACTGCCACCAGCACGCGGTCCTGGGCTGGGACGCGGACCGCGACCTGCTCGAACGCTGCGGGGCGGAGGTCGAGCGGCTCGACTCCGGTTGCTGCGGGCTCGCCGGGAACTTCGGCTTCACCGCCGGCCACGGCGAGGTCAGCCGGCTCATCGCCGAGCAGACGCTGCTCCCGCGGCTGCGGGAGGCCGACCCGGGCACCGGGCTGCTGGCCGACGGATTCTCCTGCCGCACGCAGGTCCACGATCTCGGCCCCGGTGCGGTGGAGGGCATGCACCTGGCTGAGCTGCTCGCGAGCGGATACCGGGAGACACAGACGGAGGAAGACACCCGAGGAGGAGAGGTATGACGACCAAGGTTGCCGACCTGGTGCTGGCCCGACTGCGCGAGTGGGGGGTCGAGCAGGTCTTCGGCTATCCGGGCGACGGGATCAACGGGCTCCTCGGTGCGTTCTCCCGCGCCGACGACCAGCCGCGCTTCATCCAGGCACGACACGAGGAGATGGCGGCCTTCGAGGCGGTCGGCTTCGCCAAGTTCGGCGGTCGGCCCGGCGTGTGCATGGCGACGTCCGGCCCGGGCGCGATCCACCTGCTCAACGGCCTGTACGACGCGAAGCTCGACCACGTGCCCGTGGTCGGGATCGTCGGCCAGACCAACCGGACCGCGATGGGCGGGAACTACCAGCAGGAGGTCGACCTGCTCAGCCTGTTCAAGGACGTCGCCAGCGACTACGTGCAGATGGTGACCGTGCCCGAGCAGCTGCCCAACGTGCTGGACCGCGCGATGCGGATCGCGATGAGCCGCCGCGCGCCGACCGCCATCATCATCCCCAACGACGTGCAGGAGCTGGAGTACTCCGCGCCGAGCCATGCCTTCAAGATGGTGCCGTCGAGCCTGGGCATCAGCTGGCCGAGCGTCGTGCCGGACGACGCCGGGCTGCGGCAGGCTGCCGACCTGCTCAACGCCGGCAGCAAGGTCGCGATGCTGGTCGGCCAGGGCGCCCGCGGGGCCCGCGACGAGGTCGAGAAGGTCGCCGACCTGCTCGGCGCGGGCGTGGCGAAGGCCCTGCTCGGCAAGGACGTGCTCTCCGACGAGCTGCCGTTCGTCACCGGGGCGATCGGCCTGCTCGGCACCCGTCCCAGCTACGAGATGATGCGTGACTGCGACACGCTGCTGACGGTCGGCTCGAACTTCCCCTACACCCAGTTCATGCCCGACCTCGACCAGGCGCGGGCCGTCCAGATCGACATCGACGGCAGCCTGATCGGGATGCGCTACCCCTACGAGGTCAACCTCGTGGGCGACGCCGCCCGCACGCTGGAGGCGCTGATCCCGCTGCTGCGGCGCAAGGAGGACCGGTCGTGGCAGGAGAAGATCCAGTCCGACGTCGCCCGCTGGTGGGACGTCATGGACGGCGAGGCGCACGTGGCCGCGAAGCCGATCAACCCGATGCGGATCTTCAGCGAGTTCTCGGTCCGCGCGCCGGAGGACGCGATCATCGCCGCGGACAGCGGCTCCGCGGCCAACTGGTATGCCCGGCAGATCCGGATGCGCGGATCGATGCGCGGCTCGCTCTCGGGCACCCTGGCGACGATGGGGCCGGCGGTCCCGTACGTCGTCGGCGCCAAGTTCGCGCACCCGGACCGTCCTGCGATCGCCTTCGAGGGCGACGGTGCCATGCAGATGAACGGGCTCGCCGAGCTGCTCACCATCGCGCGCTACCACCAGACCTGGAGCGACCCCCGGCTCGTGGTCGCGGTGCTGCACAACAACGACCTCAACCAGGTCACCTGGGAGCTGCGCGCGATGGGCGGGACCCCGGCGTTCGTGGAGTCCCAGGCGCTGCCGGAGATGTCGTACGCCGACTTCGCGGCGTCGATCGGGCTCGGGGCGCTGACCGTCACCGACCCCGAGCAGCTCGCGGGCGCGTGGGAGACCGCCCTCGGGGCAGACCGGCCGTACGTCCTCGACATCCACTGCGATCCCGACGTCCCGCCGATCCCGCCGCACGCCGACCTCGAGCAGATGAAGGACCTGGCCGAGGCGCTGATCAAGGGCGACACCTCGCGATGGGGCGTGATCAAGGAGGGCATCAAGACCAAGGCGCAGGAGCTGCTGGCACAGCGCGACGGCGATGGCTGATCCGACCCTCGCGGAGGTCACCGCCCGCGCCTACACGGTGCCGACCGACGCACCGGAGGCGGACGGCACGCTGGCGTGGGACTCGACGACGATCGTGGTGGTCGAGGTCCGCACGTCCGATCCCGCGCTGCCGTGCGGGCTCGGGTGGACCTATGCGCCCGGGGCGGCCGTCGGCGTCGTCGACGGCCTGCTCGGGCCGGCCGTGGCGGGGCGGCCCGTCCTCGACGTCCCCGGCTGTTGGGAGGCGATGTCGCGGGCGGTGCGCAACGCCGGCCGGACCGGCCTGGTGATGATGGCGCTCTCCGCGGTCGACACGGCGATCTGGGACCTCAAGGCCCGGCTGCTCGACCTCCCGCTGCACCGCCTCTTCGGCGCGACCCGCGACACGGTCCCGGTCTACGGCAGCGGCGGGTTCACGACGTACGACGAGGCGCGGCTGCGCGCGCAGCTGACCGGGTGGCTCGACCAGGGCATCGACCGGGTCAAGATCAAGATCGGCGAGGACCGGGGGCGCCGGACCGACCGGGACCTCGAGCGCGTCGCGTTCGCCCGGCAGGTGGTCGGGGACGACACGGACCTCTACGTGGACGCGAACGGCGGCTACGAGCGCAAGCAGGCGATCCGGATCGGCGAGCGGCTCGACGCGCACGGCGTCGGCTGGTTCGAGGAGCCGGTGAGCTCCGAGGACCTCGACGGGCTCCGCTTCGTGCGCGAGCACGTGGACGCGGACGTGACCGCCGGCGAGTACGGCGACCGGCTGGCGTACTTCTCGACGATGCTCCGGGCCGGCGCCGTGGACTGCCTGCAGGTCGACGTCAGCCGGTGCGGCGGCTACACCGAGTGGATGCGGATCTGTGCGGTCGCGGCGGCGTCGGGGCTGAGCGTCTCCGGACACTGCGCGCCCGGCCTGCACGTGCCGGTGGCCATCGCGACCCCCGACTTCCGGCACCTCGAGTGGTTCCACGACCACGTCCGGATCGAGAGCGAGTTCTTCGACCCGGCACCGGTGGCGACCGGCGGCTCGATCCGCCCGACCGAGGAGCCCGGCCGCGGCCTGGTCCTCCGGTCGGCCGACGTCGAGCGCTACCGGAGCGCGTGATGGGCGACGACCCGGTCGGCGGCGACGGCCTGCGCTTCCCGCCGGAGACGCTGCGGCAGTATGCGCTGGTCGCCGACGGCGAGCGGGGGGCGCTCATCGGTCCTCGCGGCGACGTCGCCTTCCTCTGCGCGCCGCGGTGGCACGACGACGCCGTCTTCAGCAACCTGCTCGGCGGGCGGGGCTCCTACGCCGTGCAGCCCGCCGACCCGCGGATGGTCTGGGGCGGCAGCTACGAGCCCGGCACCCTGATCTGGCGCAGCCGCTGGGTGGTGGGCGGCTCCGTCGTGGAGTGCCGGGACGCCCTTGCCTTCCCGGGGGATCCGGAGCGGCTGGTGCTGCTGCGTCGCATCGAGGCCGTCCGCGGCGACGCCGCCGTACGCGTGCACCTGGCCTGCCACGGCGGGTTCGGCACCGAGCGGATGGACCTGCGTCCGGAGGGCCCGGACCTGTGGTCCGGCCGGACCGGCGCGCTCCACCTGCGGTGGACGGGCGCGCCGGTGTCGGCGGCCCGCGACGTGGCCGACGGGAGCCTCGAGCTCGCGCTCGACGTGCCGGCG
This sequence comes from Nocardioides sp. YIM 152315, assembly GCF_029210375.1. Taxonomy (GTDB): domain Bacteria; phylum Actinomycetota; class Actinomycetes; order Propionibacteriales; family Nocardioidaceae; genus Nocardioides. The sequence goes on from NZ_JARGER010000003.1 coordinate 28,488, forward strand.
GGTGGATCGCACGAGCTGGTCCTGGAGATCGCCGGGCGCCCCCTCGACGAGGATCCCCCGGATCCGGCCCGCACCTGGGACGCCACGGCGCGGGCCTGGGACTCGGCCGTGCGGCCCGATGTGGGCTCGCTCGCCCCTCGTGACGCGACGCACGCCCGGGTCGTGCTGCGTGGTCTGACCAGTCGCAGCGGTGCGATGGTGGCGGCCGCGACCACGAGCCTGCCCGAGCGAGCCGAGCAGGGCCGGGACTACGACTACCGGTTCGCGTGGATCCGGGACCAGTGCCTCACCGGACAGGCGGCGGCGCGCGCCGCCGACGACCCGCTCCTGGCGTGCGCGGTCGACTTCGTCGGCGCCCGGTTGCGCGAGGACGGCGGCCGCCTGACGCCGGCGTACACGGTCGACGGCGAGCCGGTGCCCGACCAGCGCGGTCTCGACCTCCCCGGCTATCCCGGTGCACCGGAGGTCCGCGCGGGCAACCGGGTCCGGGAGCAGTTCCAGCTCGACGCCTTCGGCGAGGCGCTGCTCCTCTTCGCTGCCGCCGACCGGCGCGACGTGCTCGACGCCGACGGGTGGCGCGCCGCCGAGACCGCCGCGGCCGCCATCCTGCGCCGGCAGGCAGAGGCCGACGCCGGGATCTGGGAGCTCGACCCCCAGCGGTGGGCACACTCCCGGCTGACCTGCGCCGCCGGGCTGCGTGCGATGTCCGCCCGGCGCGGCGACCTGGCGTCGTGGGAGCAGCTCGCCGAGCGTCTGGTCGCCGAGGTCGAGCGGGACAGCCGCCACCCGAGCGGCCGCTGGCAACGATCGCCGACCGACCCGGGCGTGGACGCCGCCCTCCTGCTGCCCGCACTGCGCGGGGCGGTCCGGGCCGACGATCCGGCGTACGTCGCGACCTGGCAGGCGGTCCGGGACGAGCTCACCGAGGACGGCTACGTCTACCGCTTCCGGCAGAGCCCGGGCCCGCTGCACGCGGACGAGGGGGCCTTCCTCCTGTGCGGCTTCGTGCTGGCGATGGCGACCCACCAGCAGGGGGACCCGGTCGAGGCGGTCCGCTGGTTCGAACGGTCCAGGGCCGCGGTCGGGCCGCCGGGCCTGTTCACCGAGGAGTTCGACGTGGAGCAGCGACAGCTGCGCGGCAACCTGCCCCAGGCCTTCGTGCACGGCGCCTTCCTCGAGGCCGCGCACGCCCTGACCGAAGACCCCGACCCGAGGAGGACCACGTGAGCACCGGCAGACGGCACCGACGACCCCGCGTGGTGGTGGTCACCGGCGCGTCGGGTGGGATCGGCCGAGCGAGCGCGCAGGCATTCGCGGCACACGGCGACCACGTGGCGCTGGTCGCGCGCGGCGAGCGCGGACTCGCGGGCGCCCGGCGCGACGTCGAGCGGCTGGGCGGCCGCGCCGGCGTCTACCCCGTCGACGTCGCCGACGCCGCGGCCCTCGACGAGGTCGCCGACCGGGTCGAGGACGAGCTCGGCCCGATCGACGTGTGGGTCAACGTCGCCTTCACGTCCGTCTTCGCGCGCTTCGTCGACATCGAGGCCGACGAGTACCGCCGGGTGACCGAGGTCAGCTACCTGGGCTACGTCAACGGCACCCGCTCGGCGCTCCGCCGGATGCTGCCCCGGGACCGCGGCACGGTGGTCCAGGTCGGCTCGGCCCTCGCCTACCGGGGGATCCCGCTGCAGAGCGCCTACTGCGGCGCGAAGCACGCGATCCAGGGCTTCAACGAGGCGGTCCGCGCGGAGCTGCTGCACGACGGCAGCCGGGTGCGGACCACGATGGTGCAGATGCCGGCCGTGAACACCCCCCAGTTCTCCTGGGTGCTCTCGCGACTGCCGCACCAGGCTCAGCCGGTGCCTCCGATCTACCAGCCCGAGGTCGCCGGCCGCGCCGTCGTCTTCGCCGCCGACCACCCGCGCCGGCGGGAGTACTGGGTCGGCGGCAGCACGGCCGGCACGCTGATCGCGAACGCCGTCGCGCCCGGCGTCCTGGACCGGTACCTGGCCCGCACCGGGTTCGCCTCCCAGCAGACCGGACGGCCCAAGCCCGACGACCAGCCGGCCAACCTCTGGGAGCCCGCCGACGGCCCGCACGGCCATGACTACGGCGCCCACGGCCCCTTCGACGACCAGGCCGGCTCCTCGTCGGCACAGCTGTGGGCCTCCCAGCACCACGGGGTGCTCGGGGCGGCGGCGGGCACGGCCGTCGCCGCGCTCGGCGCGCTGCTGGTCCGCCGGCGGATCGGCTCGTGAGAGGCGCGACCGCGGCTCGTTCGATCGCCGGCGGCGTCTGCCTCGTGATGCCGGGTCCGGTCCTGCGGGCCATCGGTGGCGCGGACGCCGCGGACCCGACGGTGCGGTGGCTCGCGCGCCTGCTCGGAGCCCGCTACCTCGCGCAGGCGGCCGTCGGCTGGGCGATCACCGGCGCTCGCGCGGCGCGCGTCGGCGTGGCGATCGAGGCCGCGCACGCGGCCAGCATGGTGCCGTTCGTGGTGGGCAGCCACCGGCACCGACGCACCGCCGTGGTGAGTGCGACCGTCGCCGGCGCGATCGCCCTCCTCGAGCTGCGGACCGGCGAACACCCGTAGGATCGACAGCCAGGGCGGGCATGAGGGCGCTAGGGCCCGCCGCAACAGGAACACGAGTGGGGATGCTGATGCCGATCCGTGCGCGGCGGGTCGCGCGGATCGGGCTGCGCTGGCTCGCCTGGGTGCTCGTCGGGGTGGTCGTCAGCCTGCCCTTGGCGGCCGAGCGGGCGGTCGAGCACGCGCGGATCGACGACCGCCTGGGCACACTGCCGGTCCAGGTGAGGCTCGCCCACAACGGCTACACGACCTTGGACACCGGCATCCTCGGGAAGCTCTACTGGCAGCGCACCGGGGCCCTGGGGTTCGGTGCGTCGCTGCGCTCGACCGGGCCGCCGATCGCTGGCGGGACCCTCGCGTCGTACGTGTCACCGAAGTTCGTGAGCGCCAACGCCAGGTTCCTCGAGAGCCCGGACCGGCTCGCGGCGACGTACGGCGCCGAGATGCGCCGGCAGGTGGTCGTCACCGGTGTCTGGTACGCCGTGATCGGCGGCCTGCTGGTCGGCACGGTGCTGTTCGCGGGCGCGAGCGCCGGCGCCGCGAGGCGACGCTCCCGGCGGGTGCGGTGGATCGCCGGTACCGCGGTGGTCGTCATCGCAGCCGGCTGCTCGACCACGGCCGCCGTCATCGAGTTCAGGCACTGGGACGGCAGCCAGGTCGCCGAGCGGAGCTACCCGATGCCGACCCGGCCAGAGCTCTCCTTCAGCAGCCCGCAGACCCGCGAGATCGCCGAGCAGGTCCGGCCCTTCATCGAGAAGAACACCACCCGCATCCGGGAGCGCAACAGCCGGTACGAGGAGACGTCGGCGACCTCCGTCCGGGAGCAGCTCGCCGACCACCTGTCCTCGCTGGCTCCGCGGGAGGGGGAGGAGATCGTGATCGCCGAGGCCGATCCGCAGGGCAGCGAGGTCGGCACCGACGTACGCCGTGACCTCTACGCGGCGCTGGCGGACGCCCTCGACGCGGCCGGCGCCGACCCGGACTCGGTGGTGCTGCGCACGATCGCCGGTGACATCAGCTCCAACGGCACCGTCGCCGAGAAGGACTTCGTCCACGACGAGGTGGCCGCGTCGTCGGACATCCCGGTGGTCGCGGCGAAGGGCGACCACGACACCGACGTCACGGTCGACCAGCTCCTCGACGCCGGCGCGACGGTGCCGGACACCGAGGTCGTCGACGCGGCCGGCCTGCGGATCGCGAGCGCCCGCGACCCGGCGTTCAAGGCGCTCTTCGGCGGACTGGTCGTCAACGACTCCGGCACCACCGAGGAGGAGACCGGCGCCGCGCTGCGCGAGGTCGTCGACGACGAGGACGCCGGGTCGGTCGTCGTCGTGCTGCACCAGCCGCGCGCGGTCGACGGCTACCTCGAGGGCGAGCTGGAGGCGGCGAAGCTGGCCGGCGACTCGCTCACGACCCCGGTCGACGACGGCGTCCCGGACCTGCCCCCGGGCATCATCACCTACGGCCACCTGCACGACCCGGCCGGGCCGTGGGTGATCTGGAACACCGACGGTGACGAGGTGACCTGGACCGTCGTCACCCAGCTCGGCACCGCCGGCGGCGTGGAGGAGAACCCGACCTTCAACAGGTTCTCCACGCCGTTCTCGACCCCGCTCAAGGCCCTGAGCGTGCAGCTGCAGTACGTGAACGTCGAGTCCGGCCTGCAGACCGGCTACCTGCCGATCAGCTTCGCGACCGACGGGACCGCCACCGTCGGACCTCGCACCGAGGTCGGGCTGCCGGGCGGGATGCCGGGACCGGCACGGTGAGTGCGAGGCGACAGCGGTCATCGGCCGGCCGCACGGCTCCGGTCACAGCAGCGGGCGCAGGGGAGCGAGGATCATCTCGGTGAACTTCCGGTGCAGGTCCCGCGCCTCCCACTCGCCGCGGGTGAGCTCGAGGCAGTTGGACTCGTCGGCGGCGTAGATGCGCTCCTGCTCGGCGGCGAACGCGGGATCGATGACCTCGACGTTGATCTCGTAGTTGCCCTGCAGGCTCAGGCGGTCGACGTTCGCGGTGCCGATCGTCGCCCAGATGCCGTCGATCGTCGAGGTCTTCGCGTGCACCATCGCGTCCTTGAACCGGAAGATCCGCACCCCCGCGTCGAGCAGCTGGGAGAAGTACCCGCGCGAGATCCAGTCGGCGACGATGTGGTTGGACTTCAGCGGCACGAGCAGGCGGACGTCGACGCCGCGACGCGCGGCGTCCTTCATCGCGTCGACGAAGTCCTGGTCCGGGCAGAAGTAGGCGTGGGTCATCCAGACCCGGCTCGAGGCGCGGTTGATCGCCTCGATGTACATGGACCGGATCGGGAACATCCACAGCCTCGGCACGTTGCGGTGGAACCGGATCCGCGGCTCCCAGGTCGAGGCGGTCTCGAGCAGCAGTGGCCGCTCCGACGTACCGATCCGGCGCCGGCGGCTGAGGTTCCAGAAGTCCGCGAACGCGCGCTTGAGGTCCCAGACGCCCGGCCCGGTGATGCGCACGTGGGTGTCGCGCCACTCGGTGGCGTACGCCGTGCCGATGTTGTAGCCGCCGACGAACCCGACCGCGTCGTCGACCACGAGGATCTTGCGGTGGTCGCGGCCGTAGCGCGCGAGGTCGTAGAACTTCCAGCCGGCCGGGTAGACCGGGTAGCGCAGCACCTTCATCGTCGGCGGGAAGCGCTTGAACCGCGGTGAGACGACGAGGTTCGCGAAGCCGTCGTAGACGCAGTAGACCTCGACGCCCCGGTCGGCCGCCGCGGCCAGCGCCCCCTTGAACCGCTCGCCGACCTCGTCGCCCTTCCAGATGTAGGTCTCGAAGAGGATCTGTCGCTCGGCCCTCTCGATCGCCTCGAGCATCGCGTCGTACAGGTCCTGCCCGAACGTGTACGTCGTGAGCGTGCCGTCGCCGACCTCCACCTCCTGCGGCGGGGTCACCGGGAACGGCTTCGGCCGCTTGCCGCGTCGCCGGTAGGAGTCGACAAGGGACATCCCGATCGCGAGGGCCAGCTGGACGCCGACGACGGTCAGCATGGTCCGGCGGACCACTCGCAGCACCCGTCCGAGGCTGGGGGAGGGGGCGCGGCTCACGGGCCCAATCTAGCGAGCGCCCCGCGGGCGCGACCGGTCGCCTCGTCGACGGGTCGGGGGACTGTCGGTGCCTCCGTCTACGCTCGATGACATGCGACCAGTGACCGACCTGGAGCGCCGGGTGGCGCCGTTCAAGGTCGTCTCCGACTACCAGCCCTCCGGCGACCAGCCGACCGCGATCGCGGAGATCAGCAAGCGGGTCAAGGGCGGGGTCGAGGACGTCGTGCTGCTCGGTGCGACCGGCACCGGCAAGACCGCGACCGTGGCGTGGGTCGCCGAGCAGCTGCAGCGCCCGGTGCTGGTGATGCAGCCCAACAAGACCCTGGCCGCGCAGTTCGCCAACGAGCTGCGCCAGCTCTTCCCCGACAACGCGGTCGAGTACTTCGTCTCGTACTACGACTACTACCAGCCCGAGGCCTACGTCCCGCAGACCGACACCTACATCGAGAAGGACTCCTCGATCAACGAGGAGGTCGAGCGGCTGCGGCACTCGGCGACCAACAGCCTGCTCACCCGGCGCGACGTGATCGTCGTCAGCACCGTCTCCTGCATCTACGGACTCGGCACGCCGCAGGAGTACGTCGACCGGATGATCCGCCTCAAGGTCGGCGAGGAGCACGACCGCGACTCGATCCTGCGGCGTCTCGTCGAGATCCAGTACACCCGCAACGACATGTCCTTCACCCGCGGCACCTTCCGGGTGCGCGGCGACACCCTCGAGATCTTCCCCGTCTACGAGGAGCTCGCGGTGCGGGTGGAGTTCTTCGGTGACGAGATCGAGCGGCTGATGACGCTGCACCCGGTCACGGGCGAGGTCGTCACCGAGGACCAGGAGCTCTACATCTTCCCGGCGACCCACTACGTCGCCGGACCGGAGCGCATGGAGCGCGCGATCCAGGGGATCGAGCTGGAGCTGGAGGACCAGCTGGCGAGGTTCGAGCGCGAGGGCAAGCTGCTGGAGGCACAGCGGCTGCGGATGCGCACGACGTACGACGTCGAGATGATGCGCCAGGTCGGCTCGTGCTCGGGCATCGAGAACTACTCGATGCACATCGACGGCCGCACGCGCGGCTCGGCGCCCAACTGCCTGCTCGACTACTTCCCCGAGGACTTCGTGCTCGTCGTCGACGAGTCGCACGTCGCCGTGCCGCAGATCGGCGGCATGTACGAAGGCGACATGTCGCGCAAGCGCAACCTGGTCGACCACGGCTTCCGGCTGCCGAGCGCGATGGACAACCGGCCGCTGCGGTGGGAGGAGTTCCTCGACCGCGTCGGGCAAACCATCTACCTCTCCGCGACGCCGGGTGACTACGAGCTCGACAAGGTGCAGGGCGACACGGTCGAGCAGATCATCCGCCCGACCGGGCTGGTCGACCCCGAGGTCGTCGTGAAGCCCACCAAGGGCCAGATCGACGACCTCATCCACGAGATCAACGAGCGGGTCGAGAAGAACGAGCGCGTGCTCGTCACGACGCTGACCAAGAAGATGTCCGAGGACCTCACCGACTACCTCCTCGACGCCGGTGTCCGCACCCGCTACCTGCACTCCGAGGTCGACACGCTCAAGCGCATCGAGCTGCTCCGCGACCTCCGCCTGGGGCAGTACGACGTGCTCGTCGGCATCAACCTGCTCCGCGAGGGCCTCGACCTGCCCGAGGTGTCGCTGGTCGCGATCCTCGACGCCGACAAGGAGGGCTTCCTGCGCTCCGACAAGTCGCTGATCCAGACGATCGGCCGCGCGGCGCGCAACGTGTCGGGGCAGGTGCACATGTACGCCGACAAGATCACGCCGTCGATGGAGTCGGCGATCGACGAGACCAACCGGCGCCGTGCCAAGCAGGTCGCCTACAACGAGGCCCACGGCATCGACCCGCAGCCGCTGCGCAAGAAGATCGCCGACATCACCGACATGCTCGCCCGCGAGGACGAGTCCACTCAGGCGCTGCTGGAGACCTGGCAGACCCAGGACCCGAAGAACCGCAAGGCCCCCGTGCCCGCGCTGTCCCGCGCCGCGGGGGGCGAGTCCGGGCAGCACACGAAGGACCTCGCCGGCCTGCCGAGCGCGGAGCTCGCCCAGCTCATCCAGGAGCTGACCGATCAGATGAAGGGTGCGGCCGCCGAGCTGCACTTCGAGGTCGCCGCCCGGCTGCGCGACGAGATCGGCGACCTGAAGAAGGAGCTGCGACAGATGATGGAGGCGACGAAGTGAGTGCTGTGAAGCAGGTCCAGATCACCTTCGACTGCGCGGATCCCCGCGCGCTGTCGCTGTTCTGGTGCGAGGTGCTGGGCTACGTGTTCCCTGCGCCCCCGCCCGGCTTCGAGTCGTGGGACGCCTTCTCCGAGACCCTGCCCGAGGCGCAGCGCAACAGCGCGTCCGCCTGTGTCGACCCCGACGGCGTCGGCCCGCGGCTGTTCTTCCAGCAGGTGCCCGAGGGCAAGGCGGCCAAGAACCGCGTCCACCTCGACGTCCGGGCCGCCCCGGGTCTGGTCGGCGACGACCGGATGACGGCTCTCGAGGCGGAGTGCGAGCGCCTCGTCGCCCTCGGCGCCAGCCGCCAGCGGCGCTTCGAGCCGGACCCGCCGATGAGCAACGGCTTCGTCGTGATGCAGGACCCGGAGGGCAACGAGTTCTGTCTCGACTGAGGCGGTTTCGAGACGGTTGCTGCGCAACCTCCTCAACCACCGTGGGCGGTGGTTGAGGAAGGCGCGCTGGCGCCTGTCTCGAAACCGCCTCAGCCTCCGTGCGGTACGAGGGTGCCCCGGCGCCGGAGCCTGGCAACCACCGACCTAGAATCGGGGGAGTGACTGAGCGGCCGACGACCGTGACGGTCCGCGCCTGGTCGGTGTGGATCGTCGGGTTGCTGGTCTACCTGGTCGCCGTGTTCCACCGCTCCTCGCTGGCCGTGGCCGGCCTGGCCGCCACGGAGCGCTTCGACATCTCCGCGTCCCAGCTCGCGACCTTCACGATGCTCCAGCTCGTGGTGTACGCCGGCATGCAGATCCCGGTCGGCCTGCTGGTCGACCGGTTCGGCTCGCGCAGCGTGCTGCTCTGCGGCACGCTGCTGCTCACGCTCGCCCAGACGGGCTTCGCCCTCGCCGACAGCTACCCGGCGGCGCTGGCCGCCCGGGTGTTCGTCGGGATGGGGGACGCGATGACGTTCATCTGCGTCCTCCGGCTGGTGGCGACCTGGTTCCCGGCGCGACGGATCCCGCTCGTCACGCAGCTCACGGGCACGCTCGGGCAGCTCGGCGCGGTGCTGGCCGCGGCGCCGATGACCTGGGCGCTCGGCCAGCTCGGCTGGACGCCGGCGTACCTGCTCGCCGCCTCGATAGGTCTCGCCCTCGCGGTCGCCGTGCTGCTCGTGCTCCAGGACTCGCCGACCCACCGACACCTCCGCGGCCCCGCGATGTCGTGGCCGGCGATCCGGACGAGCCTGGCGGCGTCGTGGGCGCACCCGGGGACCCGGCTGGGCTTCTGGATGCACTTCACGACGCAGTTCAGCGCGACGGCGCTGACGCTGCTGTGGGGCTACCCGTTCTTCGTCCGGGGCGAGGACCAGTCGTCGGCGTCCGCCGGCCTGCTGCTCACGCTGATGGTGCTCGCCGTGATGGCCGCCGGACCGACCCTGGGCTGGCTGGTCGGCGCCCACCCGTGGCACCGCTCGACGATGGTGCTCGGCGTCGTCAGCACCATCGTGGCCGTGTGGACCGCCGTGCTCGCGTGGCCCGGCCAGGCGCCGTTCGGGCTGCTGGTCGTGCTCGTGGTCGTCGTGGGCGTCGGTGGCCCCGCGTCGATGATCGGCTTCGACGTCGGCCGCACCTCCAATCCGCACGAGCGACTCGCCAGCGCCAGCGGGATCATCAACCAGGGCGGCTTCCTCGCCAGCCTGCTGCTGGTCATCGCGATCGGCATCGTGCTCGACTGGCGTACGCCGGGCGGTGGATCCGACTACACGCCCTCGGCCTTCCGCTGGGCGATGTGCACGCAGTACGTCCTGTGGGCGCTCGGGCTCGTGCAGGTCTACCGCTTCCGGGTGCGCACCCGTCGCGTGGTCGACCGCGACGAGCTCGAAGGAATCGCCCGGGCGATCGGCTGAAGGTCGCGGGATCCGGCGAGCTCGACCTCGACGGCGTCTTCCGACTGGCCTTCCCGTGGTCGTCGACGAAGCCCGCGAGCACCGAGCCGCAGCCCGGAGCGATCGCGGTGACGGCCGATCCCGAGGTGCTCTGCGCCATCTGACCGACGTTTGGGCGGCGCTGCGGGTGGCTACGTTGCGGCCATGACGAACATCGACCTGGGGCGTCCGGTGCAGGGGGACGTCGTCGACGTGATCCTCGACGACCACCGCCGGTTCGAGGCCCTGTTGCGCGACCTGCGCGACAGCAGCCAGGACCGGGACGCCGTACGACACGCCTTCGCCACCCTGCACGTCGCCCACGCGGAGGCGGAGGAGAAGTACGTCTATCCGAAGCTGCGGCGCAAGCACGCGGTCGACGAGCACGAGGCGGAGCACGGCGAGGAGGAGCACGCCGAGGGCAACGCCGCGCTGCTCAAGGTGCTCGAGCTCAAGGGCACCGACACCGAGGCGTTCGCCGACGCCGTCGAGGAGCTGGCGAGAGTCGTCAACCACCACCTCACCGAGGAGGAGCTGACCATCCTCAACCCCGCCCGCGACGAGGTCGGGCCCCAGGTGCGCGCCGACCTGGGGGAGCAGTTCTGCACCGAGCGCAACAGCCAGATCGACGCCGACTGCGGCTCGATCGACAACGTCCGACGGATCGTCTCCGCGGCGCGCAAGGAGGGCTTGCTGGACGAGTACGAGGGCCGCGACGACGACTGACTCTCCGGCGCGCGGGCTACGGCGTCCGGCGTACGACGGCCAGGCTGACCAGCCGGGCCACCACGAGCGCGACGTAGAAGACGCCGGCGATCATCTCGACCATCACGAAGGACCGCGCGTGTCCCTGCACGGGCACGACGTCGGACAGCCCGACGCTGGTGAGCGTGCTGAAGGAGAGGTAGAGCAGCTCGAACCAGCTGCGGTCGCCCAGCCCCTCTGCGCCGAGGAAGGAGTCCGGCCAGATCGCCTGGCACCCGGCGTACACGTAGGCGAACCCCCAGGCGACCACGGTGAACGCGGCGCCGGTCGCGAACAGCTCGTCACGGGTGACCCGCTCGTCGTGGAAGAGGTACCGGATCATCGCGTAGGAGATGTAGAAGTAGAACGGCGCGTGCAGGAGCGCGGAGACCAGCACGATGCCGTCGCTGTCGGGCTGGATGGCCTCGAGGACCGTCATCACCATCGCCGGGCCGCCGAAGACGAGCGCGATCCAGGTCAGCGCCGGCGTGGGGCGGACGGCGGCGAGCGCCGCGAGCACGATGCCGAGCTGGACGACGCCCACCACGGCGCGGCCCCACGCGGTCGAGTCGAGGAACGGGTAGGCGAGCACCGCGACGAGCTGCGCCGCCAGCAGGGTGGCCGACGGGTGAGTGCGCACTGTCTCCCAGTGCAGCCTCACCGGCCCCAGCTCTTCCGCCGCTGGTCCTTCTCGCGCCTGCGCTCGAGCCGGCGGACCTCGCCGTCGACGATCTCCTGGCGCGAGGCCGCGGTGCGCACCAGGTGCAGCAGGCTGAAGACGATCACGAAGATCGGCCAGAAGAAGTAGGGGTCCCATCCGCCGTCGGCGAAGGACGTCGCGAACCAGATGCCGGTGGTCAGCGTGCTGGCCCCGATGAACGAGAACACTGCCTCGCGTCGCTTCGACCGCCAGTGGCGGTGGGCCATCCGCTCCAGGTCGGACCGCGACGCCGCGACGAGGCTGCCGCCGGGCTCCGGCCTCGCCGGCACCAGGTCGCGGAGCAGCGGATCGATGTCACCCAGGGTCCGCACCGTCCGCGCGGCGTCGCCACGCTCGTCGAACTCGGCAAGGTCGAGGCGCCCGTCGGCGTACGCCTCGGAGAGGACCTGGAGCAGGACCGAACGGTCCTGGTCCGAGGCGCGCAGCGCCTGGTACTGCCGATCCCGCGGGTCGTGCGTGAACGACGACCAGACCTCCCTGTCCACGCCGCCATCGTAGGAGGTCGGCCACGGACCGGCGGCTGAGGTGCGGGGGTTGCCGGGCTCGCCGTTTCCCCGCGCACGTTCCTCGCTGCAGAGCACCTCGACCACCGGCCAGGTTTCCGGGCCGTCACCTCCGGGGATCACGGTCGTTGACCAGACGAGAACGGGTTCTAGCTGGGAGGCGCTGGCCCCGTTGTTGCGCGAAACGAGAACACGTTCTAGTCTGCGTGCGGTCTAGACCAGTGCTGGGGAGGTAAGGGTGGCGTTCTCCGCTGCGTCCGTCGTACGCGGTCCCGGCGAGATCGCCGTGATGGTCATCGAGGTGACCAAGCGGATCTTCACCCGGCCGTTCCAGTTCCGTGAGTTCGTCGAGCAGGCGTGGTTCATCACCAGCGTCACCCTGATGCCGACGATCCTGGTCTCGATCCCGTTCGGCGCGGTGATCTCGCTGCAGGTCGGCAACCTGACCGGACAGCTGGGGGCGCAGTCGTTCGCCGGTGCGACCGCCGTGCTCGCGGTGGTGCGCGAGGCCGCCCCGATCGCGGCCGCGCTGATCATCGCCGGGGCGGCCGGCTCGGCGATCTGCTCCGACATGGGCGCCCGCAAGATCCGCGAGGAGATCGACGCCATGGAAGTGCTCGGCGTCGACCCGCTCGAGCGGCTCATCGCGCCGCGGGTCGTCGCCACGATGTTCGTCGCCGTGATGATCAACGGCATCGTGATCGGCGCCGGCATCGGGGGCGGCTACTTCTTCACCGTGATCGTGCAGGGCGGGTCGGCGGGGGCCTTCCTGTCGTCGTTCACGGCGTTGGCCAGCATCAACGACCTGTACATCTCGATGGTCAAGGCGCTGGTCTTCGGCTGGCTCGCCGCGATCGTGGGCGCCTACAAGGGCCTGAACGCCGGGGGTGGGCCCAACGGGGTCGGTCGCGCGGTCAACGAGTCGGTGATCGTCGCGTTCATGCTGCTGTTCTTCCTGAACGCCGTCATCACCGCGATCTACTTCCAGGTCGTCCCACCCCCGGGGCTCTGACTCGGATGGCATCGATCACCGCGATGGGCGGCGCCTTCGTCAAGGGCCGGCGCGACTCCCTGGAGCACCACGGCGACCAGCTGCTCTTCTACGTCAAGGCACTCGCCTGGGCGCCGCGGGCCGTCAAGCGCTACCCGCGCGAGATCGTGAACACGCTCGCCGAGGTCACCTTCGGAGCCGGGGGCCTGACGCTCATCGCCGGGACCGTCGGCGTCATCGCGTTCCTGGCGTTCTTCGCCGGGACCGAGGTCGGCATCCAGGGCTACGCGTCGCTGAGTCAGATCGGCGTCGCGAAGTTCAGCGCGTTCATCTCGGCGTACTTCAACACCCGCGAGGTCGCGCCGCTCGTGTCGGCGATCGCGCTCGCGGCGACCGTCGGGTGCGGCTACACCGCCCGGCTCGGCGCGATGCGGATCTCCGAGGAGATCGACGCGCTCGAGGTGATGGGCATCCCGTCGCTCCCGTTCCTGGTGACGACCAGGATGATCGCGGCCTTCATCGCGGTGATCCCGCTCTACATCGTGGCGCTGAGCGCGTCGTACCTCTCGCCACGCCTGATCACCACCCTCATCTACGGCCAGTCGTCGGGCACCTACGACCACTACTTCCTGCAGTTCCTGCCTCCGGTCGACATGCTGTGGTCGTTCTTCAAGCTGCTGTTCCTGGCGACCGCCGTCATCCTGATCCACTGCTACTACGGCTACACCGCCTCGGGCGGCCCGGCGGGAGTCGGGATGGCGGTGGGCCGGGCGATCCGCACCAGCATCGTGACGATCGTGGTCGCCGACTTCTTCCTCAGCTTCGCGATCTGGGGCTCGACCACGACCGTGCGGATCACGGGGTAGGCGCCACCGATGCTGGTGAACATCTACCACGACAGCCGCCGGGAGCACGCCCGGCTGCTGGTGGCGGGCGTCGCCTTCCTGACGGTGATCGCGCTGCTCGTCGCGCTCTCGATCGCGATCTACAACAAGGCCTTCGACAAGGTCACGACCGTCACGATCCAGGCCGACCGGGCCGGCCTGCAGCTCGCGAAGTTCGGCGACGTCAGGCTGCACGGCGCGCTCGTCGGGCAGGTGCGCAAGGTCGGGCAGGACGGCAAGCAGGCGGTGATCACCGTCGCGCTGGAGCCCGACGAGGCGGAGCAGATCCCCGACAACATCGGCGTGGAGATCCTGCCGACGACGCTCTTCGGCCAGAAGTTCGTCTCCCTGGTGCTGCCAGACCAGCCCTCCGGCACGCCCCTGGCCGACGGTGCCGTCATCCCGGCGGACCGGGTCGAGACGAACGTCGAGCTCAGCCGCATCCTCGCCACGCTCTTCCCACTGCTGCGCACGGTGCGGCCGGCCGACCTCAACGCGACCCTCAACGCGCTGGCCACGGCCCTCGGTGGCCGCGGCGAGCAGCTCGGGCAGACCATGGACGAGCTCGACGGCTACCTGGGCGAGATCGACGACCACCTGCCGACGCTGCGGCGCGACCTGGTCAAGCTCGCGGACGTCGCCGACACCTACGACCTGGCGGCGCCCGACCTGCTCGACGTGCTCGACAACGTCACGACGACGAGCAGGACGATCGTCGACAACGAGAAGCAGCTCGGCACGTTCTTCGCCGACCTCAGCGGGGTCGCCGACACCTCCACCGACCTCCTCCGCGACAACGAGAGCAACCTGATCCGCCTCGGCCAGTTCGCCGAGCCGATGCTCGACCTGCTGGCGGTCTACTCCCCGGAGTTCCCGTGCCTGCTCGAGGGCGCGGACCGCTACGCCCCGCGCCTGGCCCGCACCTTCGAGGGCGACCAGGTCAAGCAGTACGTCGAGCTGGGCGCGCCGCAGTACTCCGCCTACGACGAGGACGACCGGCCGACGTACGGCGAGGTCGGCCACGGCCCGTGGTGCGCCGGGCTGCCGAACCCGCCGGTGCCCGCCCCCGCCGCGCCGCTCGACCAGGGCAGCGACATCGACGAGCACCCGCCGACCCGGCTGGTGCCCGACCTGCTCGGCCTCAACCGCGTCGGCGCCGACTACGCGGGCAGCCCGGGGGAGCAGCAGATCGTCAACGCCCTGCTCTCCCAGCGCACCGGCACCGGCGCCGACGAGTTCGGCGCGCTCGGGTCGCTCATGTACGGCCCGCTGGTCCGCGAGGCGTCCAAGGGCGGGCGGTAGCGATGTCCCGCAACTCGACCACGATCGCCGCCGGCGTCAAGCTCGGCATCTTCACGGTCGTCTCACTGCTGGTCACCGGCCTGCTCGCGGCGATCATGGGCAACATCGGCTTCGGCGCCGGTACGACCTATCGCGCCGTCTTCAGCACCGCCTCGATGCTCGAGAAGGGCGACGACGTGCGCATCGCCGGCGTCAGCGTCGGCGAGGTGAAGGAGGTCGAGCACTACCAGCGCAGCGCGGCGATGGTCACCTTCCGGATCCAGTCGGACGTGCCGCTGACGACGTCGTCGCGCGCCGAGATCCGCTTCCTCAACCTGGTCGGCGACCGCTACCTCGCGCTCGAGGAGGGAGGGGGCCGATCCGCACGGCCGCTCGGGGACGGCGGGACCCTCCCGATCGAGCAGACCAAGCCCGCGCTCGACCTGACGACGCTCTTCAACGGCTTCCAGCCCCTCTTCCAGGCGCTCGACCCCGAGCAGATCAACGACCTCAGCCTGAACCTGGTGCAGGTCCTGCAGGGAGAGGGCGGCACAGTCCAGGGGCTGCTCCAGAAGACCGCGTCCCTGACCAACACGCTCGCCGACCGCGACCAGCTGATCGGCCAGGTCGTCGACAACCTCACCCAGACCCTCACGACCGTCGACAGCCGGCACCGACAGCTCAGCGACCTCGTCATCGGGCTCAAGGACTGGATGACCGACCTCGCCCGCGACCGGTCCACGATCGGCTCCTCGTTGACGAACATCTCCGACCTCACCGTGGTCGTCGCCGACCTCCTCCGCGAGGGCCGACCGCTCATCAAGTCCGACGTCGCCAAGCTGCGCAAGCTCGCGGCCCTGATGAACGAGGACAAGTCCCGCGCCCAGGTCATCGAGATGCTCGACCGGCTGCCCGAGTCGATGACCGACCAGACCCGCACCGGGACCTACGGCAGCTGGTACAGCTACTACCTCTGCGGGGTCAACGCCCGCATCACGCTGCCGAACGGGCTCGGTGACATCCCGGGGATCAAGCAGCTGATGAACGCGCTCAACCACCTCGACTTCCGGTCCACCGCGCCCCGCTGCAACGGAGCGGAGGCGACCGAGTGAGCTCACGAAAGTACAGCGACGCCCGGGTCCTGCGCCTCGGCGCGATCACGCTCGTCGTGATGGCGCTGATCATGGCCGCCGCGTTCAACCTGGGCCGCTTCCCCGGCTTCGCCGGCGGCACCTACCGGGCCGAATTCAAGGACGCGAGCGGCATCCACAAGGGCAACATGGTGCAGGTCGGCGGCATCCGCGTCGGTCGCGTGCAGGACGTCACCCTCGAGGACAGCAACCGCGTGGTCGTCACCTTCGAGGTCGACAGCGGCGTGGAGTTCGGCACCGAGAGCCGCGCGTCGATCGAGGTCCTCAACCTGCTCGGCGAGAAGTTCCTGCAGCTCGAGCCCGCCGGGTCCGGACAGCTGGGCGAGGACGACGTCATCCCCGTCGCACGCACCGAGGCGGCGTACGACATCGTCGGCGTCTTCGGCGACCTGACGACCACGACCGAGCGGATCGACACCGGCCGCCTCGCGAAGGCGCTCGACGTGGTGGCCGACACCACCAACCAGGCCGCGCCCGAGATCGAGGCCAGCTTCCGCGGCATCGCGCGGCTCTCGCGCACGGTCGCGAGCCGGGACCAGCAGATCCAGACCCTGCTCCAAGGCGCCCAGAGCGTCAGCAAGGTGCTCGCCGCGCGCAGCGACGACATCGTCGCGCTGATGAAGAACAGCGACCTGGTCTTCCAGGAGGTGCAGCAGCGCAAGGAGGCCATCCACCTCCTGCTGGTCAACGCCCGCGACCTCGCCCGCCAGCTGAAGGGCGTGGCCGCGGACAACCAGGCCCAGATCGGCCCGGCGCTGCAGGAGGTCGACGGCCTGCTGTCCCTGCTGAACTCCAAGGAGAAGGAGCTGAAGGCGACGCTCAACGCCCTCGGCCCCTACGTCGACATCCTCAGCAACATCATCGGCACCGGGCCCTGGTTCGACGCGTACGCGTCCAACCTGCTCGCGATCCCGACCGGTGAGTTCCTCCCGACCAGGCTGGAGGACTGAACCATGGCCGCGCTGCCCGACCAGCTCAACACCTTCGCCGGCCGCGTGATCGCGGGCGTGCTGGCGCTGGTGCTCGTCTCCGGCATCTACTTCTTCGCCATCGGCGACGACACCGAGACCAAGTCCGTGACCGCTCACTTCCCCCGGGCGGTCAGCATCTACCCGGGCAGCGACGTGCGCATCCTCGGCGTGAACATCGGCGAGGTGACCGAGGTCGTGCCCGAGGGCAACTCGGTGCGGGTCGACATCGCGTACGACGCGGCGTACGACGTGCCGTCGGACGCCAAGGCCGTCATCGTCACCCCGACGCTGGTCGCCGACCGGTTCGTGCAGCTCACGCCCGCCATCGGCGAGGGCGACGAGGTCATGGCCGACGGCGCCGACATCCCGCTGCCCGACACCGGCGTGCCCGTCGAGCTCGACCGGATCTACGCGAGCCTGCGCGACCTGTCGCAGGCGCTCGGCCCGAACGGCGTCAACAAGGACGGCACCCTCGACCACGTCCTCGAGGCCGGGGCCCACGCGCTCGACGGCAAGGGCGAGCTCGGCAACGACATGCTCGAGCAGCTCTCGGCCGCGGCCGAGACCTTCGGCAAGGGCAGCGGTCCGCTCTTCGAGACCGTCACGCAGCTCGCCACGGTGACCTCGACGCTGGCGGAGAACGACGGGCTCGTCCGGGCCTTCGTCAAGGACCTCGCCGGGGTCTCCGCGCAGCTGTCGGGGGAGCGCACCGAGATCCGGCAGGCGCTGGCGTCCGTCGCCGACGCCGTCGGCACGGTGAAGACCTTCGTCGGCAAGAACCGCGACGCCCTGGTGACCGACATCGAGAAGCTCACCCGGGTGATGCAGACGATCAACTCCGAGAAGTCCAGCCTCGACACCGCTCTCCGGGTGGCGCCGACCGCGATCGGCAACCTGGCGCTGGCGTTCAACAACCAGACGGGGACGATCGGGTCCCGCATCGGGCTCAGCGGCAACGTGTGGGACGCCGACCGCCTCCTGTGCGCGATCGTGCAGAACGCCAGCATCGGCCGCGGCCTCGCCAACCTGGCGTGCGGGCTCTTCAAGACTCTCCTGGAGCCGGTCGAGGACCAGCTGCCGACCATCCCGCCCGCGGTGCCGCAGGGCGCGCAGCGCGAGCAGTCGCAGAGTGTGCCGCGAGCCAACCGCCCCGCGCCCCGGGGCCTCGGCGCCCTGATGGGAGGGGGTGGCTCGTGACCAACCTCCTCCGCTGGTCCGTGCTGGTGGTCGTCCTCGCCGTGCTCTCGAGCGGGTGCAGGTTCGACGGCGCCTACGACCTGCCGCTGCCCGGGTCGCCCGTCGACGACGACGACTCGTTCGAGGTGACGGCCGAGTTCGCCGACATCCTCAACGTCGTCCCGCGCTCGCCGGTCATGGTCGACGACGTCACCGTCGGCGAGGTCACCGAGGTCGAGCGGGTCGGGTGGCACGCCCGCGTCTCCATGCGCATCAAGGACGACGTGGAGCTGCCCGACAACGCGGTCGCCCACATCCGCCAGGTCAGCCTGCTCGGCGAGAAGTACGTCGCGCTCGAGGCGCCGCCGGGGGCGTCCACCGGACGGCTGTCCGGTGGCGACACGATCCCGCTGGCCGACACGGGTCGCAATCCGGAGGTCGAGGAGGTGCTCGGCGCGCTGTCGTTCCTGCTGAGCGGCGGTGGCGTCGCCCAGCTCGGCACGATCACCCGCGAGCTCAACAACGTGATGGACGGCCGCACCGGCCGGCTGCGCCACCTGCTCGGGTCACTCGAGAGCGTCGTGGACACGATCGACGCCCAGAAGGAGGACATCATCCGGGCGATGGAGTCGGTCAACCACCTGACGGCGACGCTCAACAAGGAGAAGAAGACGATCACCGATGCGCTCGACGCCACCGGGCCGGCGGTCGAGGCGCTGGCCGCGCAGCACGACGAGCTGATCGCGATGCTGTCGTCGCTCGACGAGCTCGGCAGGGTCGGCACGCGGGTGATCGGCGCGAGCAAGGACGACCTCCTCGCCTCCCTCGACCACCTCCAGCCCGTGCTCGCGCGGCTGCACGAGGCGGGCGACTCGCTGGCCCCGGGGCTCAACCTGCTGGTCAGCTTCCCCTTCCCGAAGGAGGCCGGGGAGATCGTCAAGGGCGACTACGCCAACACCTCCATCCGCCTCGACATCAACCTGGAGAACTTCCTGCCCACCGGCTCCGAGGGAGGCGGGCTGCCGCCCGTCCTGCCCGACGTCGCCGACCTGCTGCCGAAGGTCGGTCAGTGTCTCGAGAGCGGCGACCTGCGCAGCGAGGCGTGCCTGGCGGTCGTGGACAGCCTGCGCCTCTTCAAGAACCTCAAGACCGAGTGCCACCAGGACCAGTACGCCGGCAACCCGGTGTGCGTGGTCGTCAACGCCCTGCCCGGCGAGGGCGACGGGCTCGACCTGCCGGGCGTGCTCGACTACCTCGGCGGCATCCTGGGTCTCCCCGGCGCCGGAGGTGCGCCACCGGCCGCCGACCCGGGCGCCGGTGGCGGCCTGCTCGACGGGCTGCTCGGCGGCCTCGTGGGTGGCGCGAGCCCCGGCACCGGGGCTCCGAGCCCGTCGGCCCTCTACGGCGGCCTGTCATGAGCGGCCTCCGGATCCGCATCGGCGCCTTCCTCGTGCTCAGCGCCGTCGGCATCGTCTACATCGCCGGCTCGTACCTCGGCCTGGTCGACCGCGTCCTCGGCCGCGGGATCGTGGTGCACGCCGAGCTGCCGGCCTCCGGCGGGCTCTTCGAGGGCAGCGAGGTGACCTACCGCGGGGTGAAGATCGGCAAGGTCGCGAAGATGCAGGCGACCACCGAGGGCGTCACGCTCGACCTCGCGCTCGAGGACGGCACGAACCTGCCGCAGGACGCGCCGATGTACGTGCACAACCTCTCGGCGGTCGGTGAGCAGTACCTCGACTTCGAACCACCCGACGACCAGGGCCCGTACGTCGAGGCGGGCGAGACGCTCACCGGCACCCAGGAGTCCCTGCCGGTCGACGAGGGCGACCTGCTCGTCGAGCTCGACCAGTTCGTCGGCTCCGTCGACCGCGACAGCCTCGAGACGGTCGTGCGTGAGCTCGGCACGATGTTCGACGACACCGGCGTGCCGCTGCAGCGGCTGCTCGACAGCGGCAGCGAGTTCATCCGCCAGGCGTCGTCGCACACCGACGCGACCGTCCGGCTGCTCGACCGGGCCGAGACGGTGCTCGACACGCAACAGGGGCAGGGCGAGAACATCCGGTCGCTCGCCCGTGACCTGCGCACGCTCACCGACTCGCTCGCCGCCAGTGACGACGACCTCGAGAAGGTCCTCGACGGCACCCCCGGCACGGCACGCGAGCTCGACGCGATGCTGAAGGACCTCGCCCCCACCCTGCCGGTGCTGCTCGGCAACGCGGTGGGCGTCAGCCAGGTCGTCGTCTCGCACCTCGACGGTCTCGAGCAGCTGCTCGTCACCTATCCGCGGGTGATCTCGACCGGCTTCACCGGCACCCCGCCCGACGGCTACGGCCACGTGAACATGCAGCTCGACTACTCCCAGCCGCCGTGCGCCGAGGGCTACAAGCCGCGTGGCGACTGGCGCGGGACGTCCGACCTGTCGGACGCCCCGATCTACCCGGCGCAGTGCACCCAGGGGCCACCCTTCGTGATGCGCGGCTCCCAGCACGTGCCCGGCGGCAAGTACAACCCGTCGCCCGGCCGGCTCTACCGCACGTCGTACGACCCCGGCACCGGACTCGTCCGGGGTGCGGTGGACCGTCATGGCCGCCCCGTACGATTCCTCGATCAGGGCAACCTGTCGATCCTGGGAGGGGACGCGTGGAAGTGGCTCCTGGTGGGTCCGGTGACGGACCGGTGAGGCGGCCGGGCCGGCGCGGGCTGACGCTCGCCCTCGGCGCGCTCGCGCTGCTGCTGGCGGGTGCGTGCGTCTTCGGCGCCGTGCTGGTCGTGGAGGAACGCGACGACCGTCGGCACGCCGAGGCCGAGCAGGAGCGGTACGGCGACGTGCTCGCCGCCGCCCGCGACGAGATCGAGGCGTTCGTCAACATCGACTACCGCAAGGCCCAGGAGAGCATCGACGCCGTCGCCGCGGGCGCGACCGGTGACTTCGCCAAGCAGTACGACTCCAGCACCAAGGAGGTGCTCGAGATCCTGACCCGCGCGAAGTCGGTGATGGACGGTGAGGTGCTGTGGGCCGGCGTCGTCGACGCCGACAGCGACAGCGCCTCGGTGATCGTGGCCACGACCGGCACGGTCTCCAACACCTCGACCGACCGGAAGCCCGTGGCCCGGCAGTTCCGCATCAAGGTCGACCTCGTGCGCGAGGACGACGAGTGGCTGGCCAACAACGTGGAGTTCGTCGGATGAAGACCCCACGCAAGCGCCCCGGCCGGCCCCGCAAGGTCGCCGGCCGATCCCGGTCCGCGGAGACGCCGGAGACCTCCTCGACGACCGAGGAGGAGGGGGCCGGTGGTTTCGAGACGGTTGCTAGCGCAACCTCCTCAACCTCCGGGGAGTCGGCGTCGGTGGTTGAGGAAGGCGCGCTGTCGCCTGTCTCGAAACCACCGCACGGGGAAGACGCGGCCGGTGGTTTCGAGACGGTTGCTGGCGCAACCTCCTCAACCACCGAGGGGCGAGCGCCTGTCTCGAAACCACCCCGGCGGCGGACGCCGGTGATCCTCGCGGCGGCGGTCGTGGTGCTCGCGCTGGTCGGCGTGGGGGAGGTCGTCTACCTCGCGCGCGACCCGGAGCCGACGGTGTCGGCGGCGCGCCCGGTCGTCACCGGCGAGCTCACCCACCGGTCGGCGGTCGACGCGGCGGCCCGGGCGACCGAGCAGATCCTGTCGACGTCGTACCAGGACTACGACGCCCAGGTCGAGCAGGCCACCGAGCAGATGACCGACACGTTCGCGGAGGAGTACCGCACCACCTCCGACGGCATCAAGGACCAGTTCATCGAGCAGCAGACCAAGCTGCAGGTGAAGGTGGTCGCCCAGGGCGTCGTGCAGGCCTCGCCGAAGCAGGTGCAGGCGCTGCTCTTCCTCAACCAGTACGTCGAGAAGCGCCAGGACGGCAAGCCGGCGACGGCCTACGCGCAGTACCGCGCGCTCGTGACCGTCGTGCGCACCGACCACGGCTGGCTCGTCTCCGACATCGAGACGAAGTAGACACCGCGAAATTAGAACAGGTTATAGTTGAGTCGTCCCCTCGAGAGGAGAAGGATCGCCGCGTGACCCAGAACGCAGTCGAGGCCGACCTCCTTGTCATCGGCGCCGGCCCGACCGGCCTGTTCGCCACCTACTACGCGGGCTTCCGCGGCATGCGCGTCGCCGTCGTCGACTCGCTGCCCGAGCTGGGCGGCCAGATCACGGCGATGTACCCGGAGAAGCAGATCCTCGACGTCGCCGGGTTCCCGACGGTCAAGGGCCGCGAGCTCGTGGAGGGACTGGTCGAGCAGGCCTCGGTCGCGGAGCCGACGTACCTGCTCGAACGGACCGCCTCGACGCTGGTCGAGGACGAGGACGGCGTGACCGTGGGCATGGACGACGGCACCGAGGTGCGGGCGAAGGCGGTGCTGATCACCGCCGGCATCGGCAAGTTCAGCCCGCGGCCGCTGCCGGCCGGCGAGGGATGGCTGGGCCGCGGCCTCGAGTTCTTCGTGCCGAGCTTCCAGCCGTACGTCGGCAAGGACGTCGTCATCGTCGGCGGTGGTGACAGCGCGTTCGACTGGGCGCTCCACCTCGAGCCGGTCGCGCAGTCGGTGACCCTCGTGCACCGGCGCGACGCGTTCCGCGCCCACCAGCGCACCGTCGAGGCCGTGCGTGCGTCGAAGGTCGAGATCGTGACCAAGGCCGAGGTCTCGGCGATCCACGGCAACGGCACCGTCGAGTCGGTCGAGATCACCGTCGACGGTGAGGCGACGACCCGACCGGCGCAGGCGATCGTGGCCGCGCTCGGCTTCGTCGCCGACCTGGGACCGATCCAGCAGTGGGGGATCGAGGTCGAGAAGCGGCACGTGGTCGTGAGCGCGGCGATGCGCACCAACCTCCCGCGGGTGTTCGCCGCCGGCGACATCACCGAGTACCCCGGCAAGGTCCGGCTGATCGCCGTCGGCTTCGGCGAGGCGGCGACGGCGGTCAACAACGCGGCGGTCGTGATCGACCCGAGCGCCCACGTGTTCCCCGGACACTCGAGTGAAGGGAGCTGAACCCATGAAGATCAAGGTCGACTTCGACCTCTGCGAGTCCAACGGGCTGTGCGAGGCGATGGCTCCCGATGTCTTCGAGCTGGACGATGACGACTTCCTCCAGCTCAGGACCGAGGAGACCACGCCCGACAACGTCGACGCCGTCAAGCGCGCCGTGGCCGCCTGCCCGCGCGCGGCCATCTCCCTGGAGGACTGAACCCCTTGACCACCTCACTCGACGGCAGGGTCGCGATCGTCACCGGTGCCGGCGCCGGCCTCGGACGCGCCGAGGCCCTCGCGCTGGCGGACGCCGGTGCACGGGTCGTGCTCAACGACCTGCCCGGCGGCGCCGACGGTACGGCGGAGGAGATCCGCACTCGTGGCGGCGAGGCGAGCATCGTTCCCGGTGACGTGGGGGAGCGGGCCACCGCCGACGCCATGCTCGCCGCGGCCGTCGAGGGCTTCGGCCGGCTCGACGTCGTCGTCAACAACGCCGGCGTCACCCGCGACCGGATGCTCTTCAACATGAGCGACGAGGAGTGGGACCAGGTCATCCGCATCCACCTGCGCGGCCACTTCCTCCTCTCGCGCAACGCGGCGGCCCACTGGCGGTCGCACGCGAAGGAGACCGGTCGGCCGGTCACCGCCAGCGTCGTGAACACCGCGTCGGAGGCCTTCCTCTCCGGACCACCGGGCCAGGCCAACTACGGCGCCGCCAAGGCGGGCATCGCCGCGCTCACGGTCTCGACCGCCCGCGCGCTGGCGAGCTCCGGCGTACGCGCCAACGCGATCTGTCCGCGCGCCCGCACCGCGATGACCGCCGACGTCTTCGGCGCCGACACCTCCGGACTCGACGTCGACCCGTACTCGCCCGAGCACGTGGCCCCGCTGGTCGCCTACCTCGCGTCCGACGCGGCCGAGCGGATCACCGGCCAGGTCTTCGTCGTGTACGGCGGGATGGTCGCGCTGGTCGCACCCCCGACCGTCGCGGAGCGGTTCGACACCGCCGGCACGCGATGGACTGCGGACGACCTCGACAAGCAGCTCGGCAGCTACTTCAGCGACCGGGACCCGAGCGTCGGCTTCGCGGCCGACTCGATCATGGAGCTGACCGTCTGATGGGACGCCTCGAGAGCAAGGTCGCCATCGTCACTGGAGGGGCGCAGGGTCAGGGCGCGGCGATCGTGCGCGCCTTCGTCGCCGAGGGCGCCCGGGTCGTGATCGCCGACGTGGCCAAGGACCCCGGCCAGGCGCTGGCCGACGAGCTCGGCGCCGAGGCCCACTTCGCCGACCACGACGTCAGCGACCAGGCGTCCTGGCAGCGCGTCGTCGAGGACGCCGACGAGCGCTTCGGGCCGGTGGACGTGCTCGCCAACAACGCGGGCATCCTGCGCTTCGGCGACATCGAGCGGATGCCGGCCGAGGAGGTGGAGCTGCTCTGGCGGGTCAACCAGCTCGGCTGCTTCCTCGGCATGCAGGCGGTCTCCCGGACGATGCGGACGAACGGCGGCGGCTCGATCATCAACGCCTCCTCCGTCGAGGGGCTCGCCGGCATGGCCGGGTGCACGGTGTACGCCGCGACGAAGTGGGCGATCCGCGGCATGACCAAGTGCGCGGCGATGGAGCTCGGACCTCAGGGCATCCGGGTCAACTCGGTCCACCCCGGCATGATCGACACCCCGATGACCCGGGTGCACGGCGGCGACGCGGCGATGGAGTTCGGCGCCTCGAAGGTGCCGCTGCGCCGGGTCGGCCACCCCGAGGACATCGCGCCGCTCTACGTCTACCTCGCGAGCGACGAGTCGGCGTACGTCAACGGCGCCGAGATCTCGATCGACGGCGGGGTCACCGCGACCCACGCCTTCGGCGGCTGACCACCGATGGCCAACCAGCGCGCGCAGGTCGTGATGTCCCACGACGAGCAGGTCGAGTTCCTGCACCGCCAGCGGTCGTCGACGCTCGGCACGTTCGGCCCGCAGGGGCAGATCCACCTGGTCGGCATGTGGTACGCCGTCATGGACGACCACATCTGGTTCGAGACCAAGAAGAAGGCGCAGAAGACGGTCAACCTGCGCCGCGACCCGCGGTGCTCGTTCCTGGTCGAGGCCGGCCACACCTACGACCAGCTCCAGGGTGTCGCGATCGAGGGCACCGGCGTGGTGATCGAGGACGAGGGCGTCGTCTGGGACGTCTGCGTCAACATCTTCGAGCGCTACAACGGCCCCTACTCGGAGGAGATGCGGCCGTTCGTCGAGTTCATGGCCCACAACCGCGCCGCGATCCGCCTCGACCCCGACCGGGTGCGGTCGTGGGACCACCGCAAGCTCGGCATGCCGGCCATGGAGCTCGGCGGGTCGACGGCGGCGTACGTCGGCTAGTGGCCGTCTCCGCTCGTTCGTCGGGGCCGCCGCCGCCCAGGCACGCACATCGCTGCGTTGGCAGCGCTCGAAAGACTCCAGTCTGCCTTCGCGCCGCCGCCTTGCGCTGCACGCACCCGGACGACGGCTACCCTCGACGAACTTCCGTCGATGACCACTAGCTCGTCAGGATCACCAGCTGCTGGGTGGCGCGCGTCATCGCGACGTAGCGGTCGACGGCGCCCTCCACGTCCTCGCCGAACGACTCGGGGTCGACCAGCACGACCAGGTCGAACTCCAGGCCCTTGGACAGCTCGGGCGTGAGGGAGCGCACCCGGTCGGAGCCGGGGTACGCCGGTGCACCGATCACGCAGCCGATGCCGTCGGGGTGGGCGTCGACCCAGTCGGCGACGATCGTGTCGAGGTCCGCGGCGTTCCCATGGCGGACCGGCAGGCCGGAACTGCGGACAGACGTCGGCACGTTCGCGTCCGGGATCGCCGCACGGATGACGGGCTCGGCCTCGGCCATGACCTCCTCCGGGGTCCGGTAGTTGACGGTGAGCGAGGCGTGGTTGACGTGGTCGAGGCCGATCCGGGCGAGCCGCTCCCGCCATGACTCCGCGAACCCGTGCCGCGCCTGGGCGCGGTCGCCGACGATGGTGAGGCTGCGCGACGGGCAGCGGACCAGCAGCATCTGCCACTCGGCGTCGGTGAGCTCCTGGGCCTCGTCGACCACGACGTGCGCGAAGGGGCCGGCGAGCAGGTCGGGGTCCGTGGGCGCCACGGCACTCTCGTCGACCAGGGCGCTCTTGAGGTCGTCGACGCGCAGCATGGACATCACGTGCATCTCGGAGTCGTCGGTCGCGATCAGGTGGTCGACCACGTGCGACATCTCCTCGGCCTGTGCGGTGAGCGCCGCCTCGCGCTGCCGGCGCTTGCGGGACGCCTCGGGGTCGCCGAGGCGCTGGCGCGCGGCGTCGAGCAGCGGCAGGTCCGACAGCGTCCACGCCTGCGGATCGGCGCGCTGCAGCAGGCGGACCTCGTCGGGGTCGAGCCACGGTGCGCACCGGCGCAGGTACGCGGGCACCGACCACAGGTCGGCGACCAGGTCGTAGGGATCGACCACTGTCCACGCCCGGTCGAAGGCGTCGACCAGGTCACGGTTCTGTCGCAGCGCCCGACGAAACTGGTCCTCGGTGACGTCCTCGCCGAGGTCGACCTTGTCGATCAGGATGGCGACGAGCGCCTCCCAGATGTCGTCGCGCGCCTCGTTGTGCGGAGTGCCGGGGTCGGCCGCCGCGAACGCCTCCGCCCAGTCGTCGGCACCGAGCCAGACGTCGGCGTACGCCGTCTCGACCTCCATCCCCGCCGTCGGCGCCTCCTCGTAGAGGCGGACCGCCGGCTCGACCGCGCGGACCATCCGCGCCGACGACTTCAGGTGCACGACCCGGGGGTCGGTCTCCGCGGGCGCGCTCGCGCCCTCGGGCACGAGGTCGCGCAGGGTGCAGGTCTGCACACCCTCCTCGCCGAGGCTCGGCAGCACGTCGGCGACGTAGGCCAGGTAGGGCCGGTGCGGGCCGACGAACAGCACACCGCCCCGGCGCTCCCCGAGTCGCGGGTCGGCGTACAGGAGGTACGCCGCGCGGTGCAGCGCGACGACGGTCTTGCCCGTGCCGGGCCCACCGTCGACGACGAGCGCGCCGCGGGAGCTCGCGCGGATGATGGCGTCCTGGTCGGCCTGGATGGTGCTCAGCACGTCGCGCATCCGCGGTGAGCGGCTGCTGCCGAGGGTCGCGATGAACGCCGACTGGTCGTCGAGCGCGGCGTTGCCGTGTCGCTCGATCCCGTCGGCTGCGAACACCTCGTCCCAGTAGTCGGTGACCCGGCCGGCGGTCCAGCGGTAGCGACGTCGGCTGGCCAGTCCCAGCGGGTGGGCGTGGGTGGCCGCGAAGAACGGCTCGGCGGCGGGGGAGCGCCAGTCGACCAGCAGGCGGTGCCCGTCGCGGTCGGTCAGGCCGAGCCGGCCGATGTAGATGGCTTCGCCGTCGGTGCGGACGACGTGACCCAGGCACAGGTCGAGGCTGAAGCGGCGCAGCGTGCGCAGCCGAGCCGTCAGCCGGTGAACCTCCTGGTCGCGGTCGAGGGCCTCCTGGTAGGCGCGTCCGGGCGCCCTCCGCGCGGCGTCGAGGCGCGCGTCGAGGTCGGCGACCGACTCCTCGAGGCTCCGCGCGATGGCCGCGAAGTGTCGCTCGTCGTCGGCGATCAGCGCCGGGTCGGACTTGGGGGCGAGGTGCTCGGGCAGCGCGAACGCACTGCTCGTCAAAGGCATCACGAAGTGTCAGCTCCAGGGGCGTCGAATGGCCGGAAGCGGTGATTCTGCGGCACGACGGGGGCCTTGCCGCAAGGCCCCCGGTCCGCTATACCTTGGTAGTGGCGAGAGAGCCTCGGCTCCTCGCCGTTGTCATGTGCCCCGGTGGTTGAGGAAGGCGCCCTGGCGCCTGTGGCACCGGTGGTTGAGGAAGGCGCCCTGGCGCCTGTCTCGAAACCACCGCAGGGTGGTCGGGTACGTCGGGCCGGGCGTGATGCTCCTCGGCAGTGATCCTGGCGTCCTCCCGGCGGCGCCAGTGTGGGGGTGTCAGATGGTCTGTGTAGGGGGTCGGTCCTGAGGAAGGACCACCATGACCGACACGATGTCCGCTGTGACGGACGAGACCACTGGGACTGACGTGAACGAGATGCCTGCTGCGAAGCGGCCGAGTCGGCTGGCCGAGCGCCGCGCGATCCGCGCTGCCTCGCCGGCGCGGGCGGCGGTAAGTGAGCTGGCGGAGTCGGGCGCGTTGGACGGGCTGTTCGCCAAGATCGATGGCGGCGAGCTCGACCTGACCGGCGACGGCGGGTTCGTCACGGAGCTGATCAAGGCCAGCCTCGAGCGGGGTCTGGCGGTCGAGCTGACCGACCACCTGGGCTATGAGAAGGGCGACCCGGAAGCGGCGGCGTTCCCCAACTCCCGCAACGGCTCCACGCCCAAGACGTTGGCGACCCAGGCCGGCGACGTCGACCTGCGGGTGCCCCGCGACCGTGACGGCACGTTCAGCCCGCGGCTGGTGCCCAAGGGCGTGCGGCGTCTGGGTGGGCTCGACGACATGATCATCAGCCTCTACGCCGGCGGGATGACCGTGCGCGACATCGCCGATCACCTCGAAGCCACGCTCGGTACCGAGCTGTCACACGAGACGATCAGCAACATCACCGACGCGGTGTGCGAGGA
Source organism: Nocardioides sp. YIM 152315 (assembly GCF_029210375.1). Taxonomy (GTDB): domain Bacteria; phylum Actinomycetota; class Actinomycetes; order Propionibacteriales; family Nocardioidaceae; genus Nocardioides. Next base: position 57,322 of record NZ_JARGER010000003.1, read on the forward strand.
GATCCTCACCTGGCAGGCGCGGCCCCTGGACGCGCTGTACCCGGTGATCTACCTCGACGCGATCGTGGTCAAGGTCCGCGACGGCGCCCACGTGCGGAACAAGGCCGCTCACATCGCCGTCGGCGTGGACATGGACGGCATCAAGCACGTGCTGGGGATCTGGCTGCAGCACACCGAGGGCGCGAAGTTCTGGGCCGGCGTGTGCGCGGACCTCGCCAACCGCGGCATCCGCGACGTGCTGATCGTGTGCTGCGACGGCCTCACCGGGCTGCCGGACGCGATCGAGGCGACCTGGCCCCAAGCGACCGTCCAGACTTGCGTGGTGCACCTGATCCGCGCCTCGATGCGGTTCGTGGGTTACGGCGACCGCAAGGCCGTCGCCGCGGCGTTGAAGCCGGTCTACACCGCCGTGTCCGCGGCGGCCGCCGAAGAGGCGCTCGAGGAGTTCGCGGGCGGCAAGTGGGGTGTCAAGTACCCCCACGCGGTCGCGACCTGGCGTTCCGCATGGGAGCGGTTCATCCCGTTCCTGGCGTTCCCGCCCGAGCTACGCCGCGTCATCTACACCACGAACTCGATCGAGTCGTTGAACTACCAGTTGCGCAAGATCACCAAGAACCGCGGGCACTTCCCCAACGACGACGCGGTCGTGAAGCTGTTGTGGCTGGCGATCTGCAACATCGAGGACAAACGAGCCCGCGAACGAGCCAAGGAGAAGGGCAAGCCCGCAGCCGACCGGAAGGCCGCCGGGCGCCTCGTCGAGGGCCAGGTCGTCACGAACTGGAAACAGGCCCTGGCCCAGCTCGCGATCGCCTACCCCGACCGCATCAACCCCCACCTCTAACCCCTAGAAATCGAACAAGGAGATCGATTCCTTAC
>NZ_JARGER010000030.1 GCF_029210375.1 Nocardioides sp. YIM 152315
GACCCGATCTCGCAGTTAGGGCGGTTGGCGGGAGCCGAAGTGGTGCCCGAGTCGAATCGTGACGTCGGTGGGGGCCTTGAGGGCTGCGATTAGCACCGCGGTGCCGATGCAGAGCGCCAAGATCAGCACCGCTGCGGCGACGATGGTGGTCGAGGTGGTGCTGAAGGCGTCCATGGGGGTCTCCTGGTCTTCGGGCCACCGGGAGTATCGGAACGCCGGTGTCAGAGTGTTCTTCGGCTCTATGCCGCAGAGATCACTACCGGACGGTGCTGCTCAGCGGCGCGTGGTCAATCAAGCCGGAATCGCTCGAAGTCGAGCGAGTGCTTGGGCGAGCAGGCTGGGTCCGGGTGGGAGGCGTAGGACGGTGCGTCTGGCGTGAGTGATCAGCCGGCCGGGGACGCAGATCAGCTCGCGGCGGAGCCGGCTCAGGTGGGCGCGGCCGCGGCCGTCGCCGTGGTCGAGTCCGGCGAGTTCGTGGAGCCAGGCCGAGAGGTTGGTCGCGAGCAGTGCGCCCCACATCCAGGCGGTGTTGACGGCCCGGTCCCCGGAGGGCAGGTGGCGTAGCGCGGCACCGTGTTTGGCGTCGCGGATGCGGTCTTCGATGTCGGTGCGGTGTCGGTACCAGCACTCCACCGCCCGGGCGCGTTCCGGAGTGCTCACGTCGAGGTTGGTGACGATGAAGGAGTAGGCCCACACCTGCTCGATGTCGCCGTCCAAGGCCAGTGCGAGCTGGTCGGCGGGGATGGTCTTGCGGCGTCGGGCACGCGGGTCGGCCGAGATCGCCGCCGCTTCGTGCCGCACCCGCCGGATCAGACACCTCGTTCCTTCGGGCCAGCCGCCCGGCGTGTAGTCGGCCACCGCGACCTGGGCGCCGGGCATGGCGTCAGCGTCACTCCAAGCGTCCTCGGGCACGGCTGCCGCGGCCCGCCAGGTAGCGGGGTTGCGGTTCGCGCCGATCGCAAAGTCGGCCCCGGCGGCCACGACGGCGTCGGCGAGGTCCTTGGTGAAGTAGCCGATGTCGCCACGCACCCGCACTCGACCGTGACCGCCGTGAGGTGCGGTGGCGGCGGACAGGCCGACCAGTGCACGAGTGAACAGGTCAACCACGCCGGCGCGTGGATCCTCGTCGCCAGCGAGCAGGTCGGCGGCCAGCACGATCCCGGCTTCGGCCCAAGTCGCCAGGTGCGGTCGGCCGGCGCGTTGGCCCTTGTAGTTGTAAGAGATGCCCTGCTTGCGGGAGCCGTAGACCTCGACATCGGTGGCGTCGATGTCGATCGTCGGCGCGGCCAGCAGCGCATCGCGGCGCGGCTTGTCGAGGCGCCCGATCACCCGAGCGGCGATGTGGCCGAGGGCGGCTTCGACCCGGTGCCACCGATCGGTGTCGAACCGCTTCGCCAGTGTCGCCGCGGTCGTCGACGGCGCGGTCGGAACCGGAGCAAGCCGGCCGCCGGCCACGTCGGCACGACGTCGGTCCAGCCCGATCAGGTAGTCCTCGCCCGCCAGTTGGGCACACGCCAGGCCGACGAGGAACTCCCCGCCGGTCAAGCCACGAGCGCGTTGCTTGATCGGGCCGACCGCCTCATCGAGCGCATCAACGACACCGATCCGGTCGACCAGCTCGGTGACCGCGAGCATCCCGGCGACTGGTGTCAGGCACGGATCCGACGCGCCGATCTGGACTTGATGACGGACCCCACGACGACCTCGTAGCCTGTTCACCCAACAGGTGCCCTTCACTCGACAGCGATCACGGCCTCAACAACCACGATCTTGCCGATCTGAAGGGCACTTGTTGCGTTCACACCCCGAAGCGCCGCCCGCCTACCTGCGGATCCGGGTC
>NZ_JARGER010000031.1 GCF_029210375.1 Nocardioides sp. YIM 152315
ACCACCGTGACACCGGCGCCGGGGCGCCTTCCTCAACCACCGGTCCGCTCGGGTGGTTTCGAGACAGGCGCCAGGGCGCCTTCCTCAACCACCGTGCTGCCAGAGCTCCGCCAGGAGAGCGCCGACCTCCTGGCGGAGCTCCGGTGCGCTGCGGCCGTCGAGGCCGGCGCGGACCCGGGCCTCCTCCCCCGGCAGCGCCGCCTCCGCGAGCGCGAGCCCCGGGGCCCAGGCGAGGCTGGGCAGCTGCCGGTTGTAGCCGAACCGGTCGGCGAGGACGAGCAGACGCACGGCGAGGGCCGCCCGCTCCGGACCCGGCCGGTCGGACAGCTCCCGCACGGCCAGCGCGAACAGCACCGAGCCGACGACGGGGTAGTCGAGGAACCCGATGCCCACGTCGTCGAGGATCTTCCGGGTCTTGCCGAGCAGGTCGCGGTGCATGCCCGCGACCGCCTCCGCACGACCGTGCCGCACGTGGGCGGTCAGCGCCGCGGCCTCGGCGTACATCGTCCAGGGCTCGAAGCCGATCATGGTCTCCAGGCCGGGGAAGGCGCGCGCCGACAGCGTGGTCACGGCGTCCCGGTATCCGCGCAGGCCCGCCTCGGTCCTGCCCGCGGCGAGGTCGAGCTCCGGGCGGCCGCAGAGCATCACGATGGCCGCGCCGAACACGCCGGCGCCGGAGTCCTCGGCCTCGATCTCGTCGAAGATCCGCTCGGCGTCGGCGATGCGCCCGTCCTCCATCGCCCCGAGGGCGAGCACCGCCTTGAGCTGGGCGACGTCCTCGTCGGCGCCGAGCGCCTCGAGCACGGGGATCGCGTCGCGGGCGTAGGTCATCGCCTCGTCCATGTCGCCGACCTGCATGGTGAGCCCGGCGAGCTGGGCGCGGATGAGCGCCGGCCCCCAGGGGCCCTCGGCGTCGTCGGCGAGCTCCAGCGCCTGGAGCCCGCGCTGCTGCGCCAGCCGGACCTCGCCCTGGTTCTCGTGGAATTGGCTCGACCACTGCATCGCCAGGGCCGCCACCCGGCGGTCGTCGTCGGCGCACAGCGCCTCCAGGCCGTCGGGCCGCCTGTCGTCCAGGCTGCGGCGGGCCGTGAGGAGGACGGTGGCCGCGATGTCGCTGCGGGTGCGCCGCGCCCCCGTGCCGAGCTGCTCGAGCCGGTCGAAGGCCCGGCCTGCGAGCGAGTCGGCGAAGATCATCGTGTTGAACGCGATCGCGACCAGCGTCGTGCGCAGAGCCTCCTCGAGCTCCGGAGGGACCTGCGCCTCGACGACGACGTCCTCCACGGCTGCGGAGACGTTGACGACCTTGAGGTGGCTGCCCTCGATGGTCCAGAAGTCGGACAGGCAGGCCATCAGGGCAGCCACGGCGTGGGCGTCCCTGCCGCGCAGGCAGCGGCGGAGCAGGTCGACGAGGTTGCCCTCCTCGGTGCGGATGTCGGTCATGGTCTCGACCTGGCGCGGTCCGAAGAGCCGCTCCGAGCAGCGCAGGGCGAACTCCACGCCCCACGTGCGCAGCCGGGTCAGCGTCTCGGCGTCGTCCCCCGCCCCGACGAGCTGCATCTGGCCGAACTCGCGCACGGTCTCGAGCAGCCGGTAGCGCACCGATCCGCCACTCTCGGTGACCGTGACCAACGACTGGTCGACGAGGTTCGACAGCGGCCCGAGCGGGTCGCCGTCGATGACGGCCTCCGCGCCCTCCAGGGAGAACCCGTCGCGGAAGATCGACAGCCGCCGCAGCGCGACGCGCTCCTCGTCGTGGAGCAGGTTCCAGCTCCAGTCGATGACGGCGAGCAGGGTCTGGTGGCGCTCCGGGGCGTCGCGCGAGCCGCCGCGGAGCAGGGCGAACCGGTCCTCGATGCGGCGTCCGATCTCCACCACGGACATGACGCGCACCTTGGCGGCGGCGAGCTCGACCGCCAGCGGCAGACCGTCGAGGCGGGCGACGAGCGAACGGACCTCGTCCTCGTCGAGGCGTACGCCGGGCCGCGCGGCCGTCGCTCGCTCGCCGAAGAGCTCCACGGCGTCGTCGAGCCCGAGCTGGGGCAGCTGGTAGACGCGCTCGGCGGCCAGGCCGAGCGGCGCGCGGCTCGTGGTCAGGACCCGGAGGTCGGGCGTTCGCTGCACGAGCACGGAGACGAGGTCGGCGACCGCCTCGACGAGGTGCTCGCAGTTGTCGAGGATCAGCAGCGCGGGTGCGGCGCCGATCTGGTCGAGGATGCGGCCGGCGAGGTCGGTGCGACGTGCCGCGGCCGAGGTGAGCCGGCCGGCGACCGACTCGCGGACGCCGAGCACGTCACCGACCTCGACCGCGACGCCTTCGGGTGACGTGACGCCGGCGAGCTCGACGAAGTGCACCACGGGCTGCTCGGCCAGGCGCCCCATCAGGTGGGCGAGCCGGGTCTTGCCGAGCCCGCCGGGGCCGACGATCGAGGTGACCCGCGACGCCCGGATCATCTCCTCGAGCGCGACGACGTCGTCCGCGCGCCCGATCAGCCGCGACGCCTCGTAGAGCAACCCCGCGCGCACGGGATGGTCGCGGGCGAGCAGGTCGGCGTGCAGGGCCCGGAGCTCCGGGCCGGGGTCGACCCCGAGGCGGTCGGCGAGGTCCTCGCGGTAGGCCTCGTAGCGCTCGAGCGCGGCCGGCACGCCGTGCACGCCGGCGACCGAGCGCAGCAGGGCGGCCACGACCTCGTCGTCGGGACTGGCGCGCTCCAGGAGGGGCAGCGCCGCGACGTAGTCGCCCGCGGCCGCCAGCCGCAGTGCCTCGGGACGCAGCGCCCACGCATCGACGTCGTCCGAGCCCAGCGCGAGCCGGTAGCCGCGAGCGGTGCGCTCGATGGTCTCCGCGCCGATCGCCGAGCGGGCCCGCGAGACGACCACCTGGAGCGCCTTGGTGGGGTTGGCGGGCACGTCATCGCCCCAGATCTCCTCCACCAGGGAGCCCTCGGACAGCCCCCGGGACCCGGCGTCGACGAGCGCACGCAGCAGCGCGTGCGTGCGCTCGCCCGGGACCGGGTCACCGGACCACGTGACGTCGTCGAGGACCGTGAGCCGGGGAGCCGGCGGTCCGTCAGCGCTGGACGGCACCGGTCCGCTCGGCGGCGAGGGCGACGGCCGCGTCACGCGCTGCCGCGGTCTCCTCCTCTGTCAACGTGCGGTCGTCGGCGCGGAACCGCAGGGCGAAGGCCAGCGACTTCTTGCCCTCGCCCAGCTGCTCGCCGGTGTAGACGTCGAAGAGCCGCACGGACTCCAGCAGGTCTCCCGCGCCCTCGCGCAGCGCGGTCTCGACCGCGACCGACCTCACCTTCGCGTCGACGACCAGCGCGACGTCCTCCTTCGCGACCGGGTACGTCGAGAAGTCGGGTCCGGGCACCACGTCGCGGGCGTGCCGCATCAGGGCGTCGAGGTCGATCTCGAGCGCCGCGCTGCGCGCCGGGATCCCGAACGCCTGGCAGACCTTCGGGTGCAGCTCGCCGGCATGGCCGAGCACGACGCCCGTCTCCGGTCCGGCGACGCGCACCTCGGCACAGCGACCGGGGTGCCAGGGCATCCGCCGCGCGGCGGCCACGTCGACGCCGACGCCGAGCTCCGCGCCCAGTCGGCGCACCAGCCCCACCGCGTCGGCCCAGCCGGCGTCGCGACCCTCGCCCCACCAGCCGGCACGCTCACGCTCACCCGCCAGCACCACGGCGAGGTGCAGCGGCTGGTCGGGGATCGCCTCGAACAGCTTGGCGAGCTCGTCGTCGCTGGGGCGCCAGTCGACGCCGTAGATCGGCGCCGGGCCACGGTCGGCCGGGAACGCCACCGTGCCGGTCTCGAAGAGCGCGACGCCCGGCGCCCCCCGACCGAGGTTGCGGGCGACCGCCTTCAGCAGCCCGGGCAGCAGCGTGGTGGTGTACGACGGCTCCTCGCTGGAGAGCGGGTTGGCGAGGCGGACGGTCGCACGGCGTACGTCGTCGGCGGCGAGCCCCAGGGCGTCGAACGTCGCGTCGCCGACGAACGGGAAGCTGATCACCTCCGCGCAGCCCGCGCCGGCGAGCGTGCGGCCGACGCGACGGCGGAGACGCTGCTCCCTGGTCAGGCCACGGCCAGCGGCCTCGCGCGGCAGCACCGACGGCACCCGGTCGTAGCCGACCACGCGCGCGACCTCCTCGACCAGGTCGAAGGGATCGGTGAGGTCGGGGCGCCACGGCGGCGTGGTCGCCGTGAGCGTCGTGTCGCCCTTCTCGAGCACGCAGCCGACCGCCTCGAGATGAGCGACGGTGGTCGCGGCGTCGATCGGCATCCCGGTCACCCGCGCGGGCAGGTCGTAGGAGATGGTGATCCGCGGCTGCTCCGGCGGCAGACCCACCACGGTGACGCCCGGGTCTGCGGTGCCGCCGCCGAACGTCGTGAGCAGCTCGACCACGCGGTCGGCGGCCGCCTGGGTGACGACCGGGTCGACGCCGCGCTCGTTGCGCTTGCCGGCCTCGGAGGTGATCTTGTGGCGCTTGCCGGTGCGGAACATCGACACCGCGTCCCAGTGGGCGGCCTCGACGAGGATGCTCGTGGTCGTCTCGGACATCTCGGTGGTCTCGCCACCCATGACGCCGCCGAGGCCGATGATCCCGGAGTCGTCGGTCACGACCAGGTCCTCGATCGACAGGATGCGCTCGGCGCCGTCGAGGGTCGTGACCCGCTCGCCCTCGCGCGCCCGCCGGACCCCGATCGGCCCGCGGACCCTGTCGGCGTCGTAGCCGTGGATCGGCCGGCCGATCTCGAGCATCACGTAGTTGGTGACGTCGACGGCCAGCGAGATCGGCCGCATGCCCGCCTGCGTCAGCCGCCGCACCATCCAGTCCGGGGACGCGGCGGTCGGGTCGAAGCCGGTGACCTTGCGGGCGACGAAGACCGGGCAGCCGACGGGGTCGTCGATCCGGACCGGGTGGCCGGTGGCGTTGGGCTCCGGGAGGGCGCGGTCCGCGGGATCGCGGTACGGCGCGTCGTACGCCAGCGCGGCCTCGCGGGCGATGCCGCGAAGCGACAGGGCGTAGGCGCGGTCGGGGTTGATCTCGAACTCGATGACGTCGTCGTCGAGACCGAGCAGCGGGAAGGCGCTCTCACCAGGCTCGCCGGCGCCCTCGGGCAGCACGATGATGCCGTCGTGGTCCTCCCCGAGCCCGAGCTCGCGGGCCGAGCAGATCATGCCGGCGGACACGTGGCCGTAGGTCTTGCGGGCCGAGATCGCGAAGTCGCCGGGCAGCACGCCGCCCGGCAGGACCACCACGACCAGGTCGCCGGGCGCGAAGTTGTGGGCGCCGCAGACGATGCCCTGCGGCTCGCCGGTGCCGTTGGCGGCACCGACGTCGACCGTGCACCAGTTGATCGTCTTGCCGTTCTTCTGCGGCTCGGGCTCCTTCGTGAGCACCTTGCCGACGACGAGCGGGCCGGTGATCCGGTCGCCGGGACTGACGATCGCCTCGAGCTTGAGCCCGAGCGCGGTCAGTCGCGCCGCGAGCTCCTCGGTCGTCACCCCGGCCGGCAGGTCGACGTACTCGCGGATCCAGGATGCGGGGGCCTTCATCTAGAGCTCCGTTCCGAAGGCGGTGGTGAAGCGAACGTCGCCCTCGAAGAGCTCCCGCAGGTCCTCGATGCCGTGGCGGAACATCAGCGTCCGGTCGATGCCCATGCCGAACGCGAAGCCGGTGTAGCGCTCCGCGTCGACGCCACAGGCCGCGAGCACCCGCGGGTTGACGACCCCGCAGCCGCCCCACTCGATCCAGCCCTCGCCGCGGCAGGTGCGGCAGGACGAGCCGTCGAGCTCGCCGGCGCCGCGGCAGACGAAGCAGACCAGGTCGACCTCGGCGCTCGGCTCGGTGAAGGGGAAGTACGACGGGCGGAACCGCGTGTTGATGCCCTCGCCGAACATCTGCGCGGCGAAGTGGTCGAGCGTGCCCTTGAGGTGGGCCATCGTGATGCCCTCGTCGATGGCGAGACCCTCGACCTGGTGGAAGACGGGGCTGTGCGTCGCGTCGTACTCGTCGGTGCGGAAGACGCGGCCGGGACAGATGACGTAGATCGGCGGCGTGCGCTGCAGCATCGTGCGGGCCTGCACCGGGGAGGTGTGGGTGCGCAGCACGAGGTGGTCGTCGCCCGGGTCGGTCCAGAACGTGTCCTGCATGGTGCGCGCCGGATGGTCCGGGCCCAGGTTGAGGGCGTCGAAGTTGAGCCACTCCGCCTCGATGACCGGCCCCTCGGCGACCTCCCACCCCATCGCGACGAAGATGTCGGCGATCAGCTCGGCGCCGGTCGTCAGCGGGTGGCGGGCACCGGTCGGGACCCGGTCGGTCGGCACGGTGACGTCGACGGTCTCCTCGACCAGCATCCGCTCCTCGTGCTCGACCTCGAGCACGGCCTGCCGGTCGGCGAGCGCCTTGTTGACGGCGCCGCGGGCCCGGCCGATGCGCTGGCCGGCCTCCTTGCGGGCCTGGGGCGGCAGCGCGCCGATCTCCCGGTTGGCGAGCGCCAGGGGCGAGCGGTCGCCGGTGTGGTCGATCCGGACCTGCTTCAGCTCGGCGAGGTCGGCGGCGGCTGCGATCGCGGCGAGCGCTGCGTCGCGCGCGGCCTCGACCTCCTCGGCCTTCAACGGGGTGACCTCCACAGGGTCGTAGTCGGTGTTGGGTCCGGACACGAGGACGAGTCTAGGAAGGCGGGCGCGGACGGCGCGAACCGGTTCCGCAGCCCGGTCGGCGGGACGGGTCAGGGTGATGCGGCGACCGAGGCCGGCAGCAGCACGTCGATGCGCGCTCCCCCGCCCTCCCCGTCGTCGATCGTCACGGTCCCGCCGTGGGCACGCACCAGGCCGTTGACGAGGTAGAGGCCGAGCCCGGACCCGCCGCGCTGGCCGCTGGTCCAGAACTTGGTGAACACCCGCCGCCGGAGCTCCGGCGAGATCCCGTCACCCTCGTCGGTGACGGTCAGCCGGATGCCCGGCACGTCGGGTGCGTGCTCGTCGTGGGCGAGCACGACCCGCACCGTCCCCTCCCCGTGACGGACGCCGTTCTCGACCAGGTTGGTCACCACCTGGGTGAACTTGTCGGGATCGACGTCGACCTCGGGCAGCCCGTCGGCGACCTCGATCTCGACCGGCCGGCTGGTGCCGGCGGCCACCGACTCGACGACCCGGCTGGACAGCACGGCGGCGTCGGAGGGGCGCGGGTAGAGCTGGAGGCGGCCGGTGTCGATGCGGGCCACGTCGAGCAGCTCCGCGATCAGCCGGCTGAGCCGGTCGGAGTCGGACGCGACGGTGGTGAGCATCAGCTTCTTCTGCTCGTCGTTGAGCTTGTCCCAGCGGTTCAGCAGCGCCTGGACGAACCCCTTCACGCCGGTCAGCGGCGACCGCAGCTCGTGGGCGACGGTCGCGACCAGGTCGGAGCGCTCGCGGTCGAGGCGGGCGCGGCCGCGACCGGAGCGGATGCTCACGGCCACGCCGCTGACCGGCTCGGCCAGCGAGGCGCGGTGGATCCGGGCGACCACGAGCACCTCGGTGCCGTCGGGCAGGAGCCACGACTGCTCGGGCACGGCCGTGCGCGTCGACAGCCCGCCGTACGGGCAGTTGACCGACACCCAGTCGCGGCCCTCGTGGTCCTGGAGGGCGAGCACCTCGCGGAGCGGCTCGCCCCTCAGGGCCGCCGCGTCGGCGCCCAGCCAGCCGGCGGCCACGCGGTTCACCGCGGTGACCACGCCGGAGCCGTCGGCGAGCACCACGCCGTCGGAGAGCAGGTCGAGTGGGTCATCCACGACGCTCACCCTACGGGGAGGTCCGCCTCCGCGACCGCCGTACGCAGCCGGCCCGGGCGCGTCCGCTCCACCATCGGCAGCGCCGCTCCCGCCACCAGGACGGCGACGACGGCCAACGCCGCGCCGAGACCGAGGTGGGCAGCGCCGGCACCGAGCACCGGGGTCACCACCAGCACCGGCCCGGTCTGAGCCAGGCCGAGCAGCGACTGGAAGCGGGCCAGCATGTCCGGCGGCGTGCGCTCCACGAACGCCGGCAGGAGGTGGGCCGTGAACATCGTCGTCCCCGCTCCGACCACGAGCATGGCGCCCAGACCCGCCCAGCGGCTGGCCTCGATCGCCAGCACGATGACGCCACCGGCCGCGAGGAGCGGCCCGACGAGGGCGGTACGCCGACCCGGCGCTCCTCGCCGCGCGACGATCAGCGTCACCACCAGTCCGCCGGCCACCCACGCCGCGACGACGACACCGACGAAGGCCGCCGACCACCCGCGATCGCGTCCCGCGACCGGCACGCAGAGCATCACCAGCGGCAGCACGGAGCCGGCGAGGGCCATCACCGCGATCACGGTGCGCGGCACACCTGGCGTCCGTGCGGCGGCGCGCAGCCCGTCGCCGACCGAGCGCCAGCCGCGGCCCGGCGCCGTGGCGACGTGGTCGGCCTCGCGCGGTGGCCGCACCAGGGACAGCACGACCAGCACGACCGCGAAGGTGGCAGCGTCGACGCCCGCCGTGACCGGCAGACCACCGGCGGCCACCATGACCCCACCCACGACCGGTCCCGCCACGCGCGCGACCTGGAGGCAGGCGCCGACCAGTGCCATCCGCTTCGCGAGCTGGTCGCCGTCGTGGAACAGCCGGGGGAACACGCCCTCCGCCGGACGTCGCAGTGCCGCCGCGATCCCGGAGAGCATCGCGACCGCCACCAGCGACCACAGCGGCACGCCCCGGGTCGCTCCCACGGCGAGTGTGGCCATCACGAGGGCCATCGCGGCGTCGCAGGCGATCATCATGCGGCGAACGCCGAAGCGGTCGCCGAGCACTCCCCCGGCCAGGATCAGCACGCACAGCGGGATACTCTCGACCGTCAGCACCAGGGAGACGGCTGCCGGGCCGTGGGCGGCCGCGACCCAGCCCAGCGCGAAGAACGAGATCGAGTCACCGGTGGACGACAGCGCGGCAGCGGCCAGCCAGACACCGAACGGGTGGCGGACCTTCACCGCGGGGCGGGCATGACGAGGGCGAGGAAGCCCGGCTGGTACGGCGAGCTCAGCCGTACCGCCCGGTCCCCGGCAGCGACCTCGAGCAGGACCTCGGCACCGAGACAGGCGCCGAGCGCGCGCTGCAGGAGCGCGCTGCCCATTCGCACCGTGAGGTCGGGCCCGCTGACCGCCGCCGCCAGCTCGTGTCGTGGCGCATCGTCGGCGGCGACCGCGATCGCCGCGGTTCCCAGCTCCAGGACGACCTCGGCACGGCCGCTGCGGGCGACTGCGTCGGCCAGCCCCCGTGTGGGCGCGACGGCGCGCGTGATCGCCGGCTCGAGTCCGGCCACGAGCAGCCGGTGGGCCGGGTAGGGCGTCGTCCGTCCGACGACCGCGGGCAGCTCGTCACCGAAGCCGAGGCGGCCGTCGGCCAGTTCGAGGTCGATGATGTCGTGGTCGTCGAGCCCGTCGGCGAGTCGCGCGGCGTCGGCCAGTCCGAGCACGACCCGTCCACTGCCGGCCGCCTCCCCCGACTGCAGCGACCGGATCGCCATCCAGTAGCGGTTGGTGGCGACCACGTCGACGCCGTCGGCGGCAACGTCCACCAGGACCGTGCTGAGCTGCGTCGTCGGATCGCCGTCCGCCGCGGGACGAACCTGGCGCAGCGCGGCCGCCAGGGACCGCGCGTCCACACGGGCCCGGGCACCGGTGGCCGCGTCCTCGCCGAGCACCTCGCACAGCACCGCGCGCGCCCGTGCGGCATCGGTGGCCCGCTCCTCGACCAGCGCGGTCAGGACGGCGCCGGCCTCGCCCGCCGGGCCGTCGAGCACGCGGCGCATCACCTCGATGGGCACGCCCGCCGCGCGCATCAAGACGATCAGCCGGGCCCGGGCCGCCAGGTCCGGGGTGTAGTAGCGGTAGCCGGTCGCGTCGTCGACCTCGGCGGGAGGCAGCAGCCCGCACTCGTCGTAGTGGCGCAGGGCACTGGCGGTCAGGCCGACGGCGCGGGCGAACGCACCGATCGTCAGCAGTGGTGAGGACGTCATGGCGCCACGCTCGAGGCTCAGGTGACCTGAAGGTCAACTCCGCCGGTGCACCCGCGCCGAGGCGTAGAGGCACAGGGCTGCGGCGGTCGACAGGTTCAGGCTCTCGGCCCGGCCGTGGATCGGGATGCGGACGCGGTGGTCCGCGAGGGCGGCGAGCTCGTCGGGGAGGCCCCAGGCCTCGTTGCCGAACAACCACGCGGTGGGCGCGGCCAGGATCTCCCCCGCGTCCTCGAGGTCGACCTCGCCGGTCCCGTCGGCGGCCAGCACCTGGAGGCCCGCCGCCCGCGCGGCGCGTACGGCGGCGGCCGGGTCGGGCTCGAGCACGATCGGCAGGTGGAAGAGGCTGCCGACGCTGGCCCGCACGGTCTTCGGGTTGTAGGGGTCGACCGAGTGGCCGGCGAGCACGACGGCGTCGGCGCCGGCGGCGTCGGCGCACCGGATCACCGTCCCGGCGTTGCCGGGATCGCGGATGTCGGCGCAGAGGGCGAGGAGGTTCGGTGGTTTCGAGACAGGCGCCAGGGCGCCTTCCTCAACCACCGAGGCGAGCGGGACGTCGAGGAAGTGGCAGACAGCGACGACGCCGGCTGGGGTCACGCTGTCACTGAGCGAGGCCAGCGCCGCCTCGTCGACCAGTGTCCAACGGGGTGCGGCCGCGACCAGGCCGGCGTGCTGCTCGGTGGCCGACGTGGTGGCGAAGACCTCGATCACGCACCCCGCGACGGCGAGGGCGCCCTCGACGGCCTTCGGGCCGTCGGCAAGGAAGAGCCGCCGCTCGGTGCGAACCGAGCGGCGGCTGAGCTTCCGGATGTCCTTGAGGCGGCCGTTCCGTACTGTGAGAGGAGCGCCCGCCGTCAGGGGTGCGTCGTCCTGCGTCAGGCCGAGACCTTCGGCGCGTTGACGTCCTCGGGGAGGGCGGCCTTCGCGGTCTCGACGAGCGCGTTGAACGCGGCGACGTCGTTGACGGCCAGGTCGGCGAGGATCTTGCGGTCGACCTCGACGCCCGCCAGGTTCAGGCCCTGGATGAAGCGGTTGTAGGTCAGGCCCTGCGCCCGCGCGGCGGCGTTGATGCGCTGGATCCACAGGCGACGGAAGTTGCCCTTGTTCTTGCGGCGGTCGTTGTAGCTGTAGACCAGCGAGTGGGTGACCTGCTCCTTCGCCTTGCGGTAGAGGCGCGAGCGCTGGCCGCGGTAGCCGGCGGCGCGCTCGAGGGTCGTCCGGCGCTTCTTCTGGGCGTTCACTGCCCGCTTGACGCGTGCCACTGTCTTACTCCTTGTTGCTCAAAGTTCTCGGTGCGGGTGCGAAGGGGTCAGCGACCCAGCAGCTTCTTGGCGCGCGGCACGTCGGCCTTGGCGACCTCGGTGGTGCCGGACATGCGGCGGGTGACCTTGGAGGGCTTCTTCTCCAGGTTGTGGCGCAGGCCGGCCTTCTGGCGACGGATCTTGCCCGACCCGGTCACGCGGAAGCGCTTGCTCGCTCCGGAGTGCGTCTTGTTCTTCGGCATTGGTGTCTCTCTCTCATTGCTGCAGATCGCGCCGGTCGAGCTCTCGTGCTGGCTCGACCGACGAACTCGGGCGTCTGCGGGAGCTTCAGGCGTCGATCTCGGGATCGAGGTTCTCGGAGCGGCCACGCTCCTTCTTCTTCGCGACCGGTCCGGCGGCGTGGGCGGCGTCGCGCTCGGCGCGCTCCTCCGCCTCGAGTGCCGCACGCTCGGCGGCGCGGGTCTCCTTTTCGGCCTGCATCTCGACCTTGGCGTCGGCCTTCTTCTTGTGCGGGCCGAGCACCATGATCATGTTGCGGCCGTCCTGCTTGGGTGCGGACTCGACGAAGCCCAGCTCCGTGACGTCCTCCGCGAGCTTCTGGAGCAGGCGGAAGCCCAGCTCGGGACGGTGCTGCTCACGACCACGGAACATGATCGTGATCTTCACCTTGTCGCCGGCCCGCAGGAACCGCACGACGTGACCCTTCTTGGTCTCGTAGTCGTGCTGGTCGATCTTCGGGCGGAGCTTCATCTCCTTGATGACGACGTTCGTCTGGTTGCGACGCGCCTCACGGGCCTTCTGGGCGTTCTCGTACTTGAACTTCCCGTAGTCCATGAGCTTGCAGACGGGCGGCTTGCCCTGCGGCGCGATCTCGACGAGGTCGAGGTCTGCCTCCTGGGCGAGCTTCAGGGCCTGATCGGTCGGCACGATGCCGACCGTCTCCCCGTTGGGTCCAACGAGCCGGACCTCGGGAACCCGGATCCGCTCGTTGATGCGCAGCTCGGTGCTGATGTGTCCTCCTGATGGCCAGATGACCGGAAGTCCGCTGCCGGCCCGGCCCTTGGAGGAGGTCCGAAATCGACAATGGCTTCCGCTTGGTGCAAGCGGAAGCCAGTCGAACGGCCCCCCACGCGTCGCGGGAGTGCCTGCGGGGCGAGAACGCCGACGTCGTACGCCGGAGGCCGCGCCTCGGGACCGGACCCGACGACCTGTGCTGCCAGCGTGCGACAACGGCGGTCGGTGCGGGTGGGAGGCGATCGTGCTGACCTCCGCTTGTGAGATCTGCTCCGGCTCGCCCGCGGCCTCGCGGTCACGGTCGGGTCGGAACTGATCGGTCAACGTAGAATGCTAGCCGAAGATTCCCCGTCGGGCCGAATCCAGGCGGTGCCGCCGCTGACCCGGGCGAGGGTCCACCCCTCTGCGAGGCCGCGGAGGTCGTCGCCCTCGACCACGAACCGCGCGGGACCGGCGAGGTCGACGACCAGGGCCGCGGCGCCGTCCTGGAGCGCGGACCGGGCGGCGAGGTCCGCCGCGACCGGCACCGGGCGCGCCTCGGGACTCCACGCCGTGAGCGGGCCGGTGCCGGTGAAGGCGAGCAGCGCGAGCCGACCGTCGGCGCCCTGCACGAGCACCGTCGCCATGTCGCTGGACTTGTCATGGGCGAGGCCCGTCTCGTCGCGCTCGACCTCGCCCAGCACCGCGACGACGGGCACCAGGAGCCGGGAGCGCTGCAGCACGGCGAGCGCCTCGGGGTAGGTCGTGGGGTCCTGCTCCCACGCGGCCAGCGCCCGCACGAGCTCCGGCTGGGCCGACCCGTCGTCGGCCGCGAAGCCCGGGTCCGGGATCACCCGGGAGTGGGTGGGGTCGGGTTCCAGCACGGTGCCATCCTCCCCGGTGGCGCGCGCCCGGCCCAATCCACCGGACGGGGGTCACCTCCCGTGTGGGACATTGGAGGCGTGGACGACGCTGCGTGGGCCGCACTCACCCTCAGCCTGACGGTGCTCGGCGGCATCTGGACCTGGGCCGCCTTCCGGCGGCGCGGTTTCACCTCCGGGCTGCGTGCCCTCGGGTTCACGCTGCTCCCGCTCGCGGCGTACCTCACCGAGACGCTGCAGATGTTCACGCGCATCGCCGACGCGGTCACCGACTGGGCGACGCGGCTGGTCTTCAGCCCCACGGTGTGGCTCGGCGTGATCGTCGGCGGCGTGGGCATCACGCTGATCGTCGTGTCCGGCATGATGCGCGCACGCCAGCTCGGGAAGGCGCCGGCGAAGGGCGGCTCGGCCGACGAGCTGCCGGCCGGTCGGGCTCCCCGGCAGACGGCGGCCGCGGAGGCCGACCCCGAGATGGCCGAGATCGAGGCCCTCCTCCGCAAGCGCGGCATCAGCTGATGGCGCCATCGAGGACCCAGCAGCGCAGCGTCGTGGACCGCAACCTGCTGTGGTCGCGGCTCAACCTCGCGGTCGCGAAGCAGGGGGTTCCCCTGCCGACACCGGTCTTCGTGGTGGACCTCGACGCGTTCGACGCGAACGCCGACGACCTGGCGCGCCGCGCCGGCGGGCTGCCGATCCGGGTCGCGTCGAAGTCGCTGCGCATTCCGGCCCTGATCGAGCGGGCACTCGCCCACGACGGCTTCCGGGGCGTCCTCGCGTTCACGCTGCGCGAGGCGCTCTGGTTGCATCGGCACGGCATCAGCGACGACATCGTCGTCGCCTACCCCACCGTCGACCGCGGCGCGCTGGCCGACCTCGTCACGTCGCCGGAGGCGGCCGCCGCCATCACGATCATGGTCGACAGCACCGCGCACCTCGACGTGGTCGACGGCGTGCGCCTCCCGACCGGGGTCGACGTGCGGGTCGCCCTCGACATCGATGCCGGTCTCCGCTTCGGCGGTCAGCACATCGGACCCAAGCGCTCGCCGCTGCAGGACGCCGCCGCGATCGTCGCGCTCGCCCGCGAGGTCACCCGCCGCGACGGCTTCCGGCTGGTGGGTGCGATGACCTACGAGGGTCAGGTCGCCGGGCTCCAGGACACCGTGCCGACGGCGCGCACGCGGTCGCTCGTGCTCCGCCGCCTCAAGACCCTGTCGATGTCGCAGCTCGCGGTGCGCCGGCGCGAGCTCGACGAGGCCCTCCGGCAGGTCGCCGACCTGGAGTTCTGGAACGGTGGCGGCTCGGGGTCGGTCGAGGCCACCGCCGCCGACCCGGTCGTCACCGAGATCGCCGCGGGTTCGGGCCTGCTGGTGCCGACGCTGTTCGACCACTACGCGTCGTTCGAGCCGCGGCCCGCGTCGTACCTCGGGCTGCCGGTGGTCCGCAGGCCCGCACCCGGGATGGTGACGGTGCACGGCGGCGGCATCGTGGCGTCCGGACAGGCGGGCGCCGACCGGCTGCCGACGCCGTGGGCGCCGGCCGGGCTCCGGCTCACCCCGCTCGAGGGCGCCGGCGAGGTGCAGACGCCGCTGACCGGCCAGCCCGCGGACCTGCTCGAGGTCGGCGACCTGGTGTGGTTCCGGCCGGCGAAGTCCGGCGAGCCGTTCGAGCACGCCGTGAACGTGCACCTGCTCGCGGGCGGCGAGTTCGTCGACACCGTGCCGAGCTACCGCGGCTGTGGCCAGGCCTTCTGAGGCGCCGTCGGCGGAGCGGGTCCTGGAGCTGGCGTGGAGCCGGCCGGCCACGCTCGGCGACGGGCGGCTGGTCTGCATCGACGGCCGGGCGGGCTCGGGGAAGAGCACGCTCGCCCGGGCCGTGACGGCACTGGCCGGCGACGACGAGCGCGTGGTGCACATGGACGACCTCTACGAGGGCTGGTCCGGGCTGCCGACAATCGACGCCCAGCTCGACGGCCTCCTGCGCCCGCTCGCCGCCGGGCGGCCGGGCGGCTACCGCCGCTACGACTGGGAGCGGGGTGAGTACGCCGAGACGGTGTCGGTCTCGCCCGGGTCGTTGCTGGTCCTGGAGGGAGTCGGCTCGGGGTCGCGGGGCACGGTCGACCTCGCCACCGTGGTGGTCTGGATCGAGGCGGCGTACGACGTGCGCATGCGGCGCGGGATCGAGCGCGACGGCGAGGCGTTCGCGCCGTACTGGGAGCAATGGGCGGCCGCCGAGGCGGAGCACTTCGCCCGGCACCGCACCCGGGAGCGGGCGGACCTCGTCTTCGGCACGTGAGGAACCAGGGGCGGCGTGGGATCGTCGGAGGGTCATGAGGTGCTCGAGACGCTGGACCGACCCTGCCGGACTCCTGGCCGGACTCTTGACCGGACTTCTGGCCCCACTCCTCGCGCTGACGCTCGCCGGCTGCGGGGACTCGTCGTCGCCGCGGGCCACGGAGCCATCCGAGGAGCCGGCGCCGAGCAGCCAGCCACCGACCGAGAGCGCCGCGCCGCCGATCGACGAGCTGTGCCCGGCGAGGCTGGCTCTCCCGGCCGACCCCGACGCTCCGGGATCCGGCACGTCGGGCGACGCCGATGAGGCACCGTCGCTGCCGACGCCTGAGCAGGCGTGGACCTGTCGCTACGACCCGGTGGATGCCGGCCAGCGGCCCGAGGGCGGCCCCGGCTACGCGTGGGTGCGCCACGGCGAGCCCCGCGTGGTCGGCGACGCGGACCTGGACGACCTCGCCGAGGCACTGGCCCACCTCGCGCCGTTCGACGACGCCGGGCGGATGTGCACCACGGACCTCGGGCCCCGGTGGCTGGTCGTCTACCCCCACGACGACGGCCTGGTCGGCGTGGTCGTCGACGACTTCGGCTGTCGCGACGTACGGCTGACCGACGACCCCGCCGAGACGCCACCGGGCGCGGCCGAGGGCGACGGGCTGGTGCGGGGTGCCCTGGACGGCGGCGCCGCGGTCCTGGCCGCCGTCGGGGTGGGCCGGTCGTCCTGAGCCCGCGCCGATCAGCCCGCGCCGATCAGCCCGCCGCGGTCTGCTGCTCGACGGTCTGGCGCAGCTCGCGGGCGGCCTGCTTCGCGCGGCCGCCGTCGGACCCCTGGATGCCCATGGCCGACACGGTCGAGCCGTCGGCGAGGTCGAGGGTCACCCACGGCGCGCCCGGCGGGAGGTGCACGGCGACGACCTGGGGCCAGGCGAACTCGCGCCGGCGGTAGCCGTTGACCACGACGAGCCGCCCGGCCTCGGCGACGACGCGCGAGCGCACCAGCGCGAACCACAGCGAGAAGGCCAGCAGGCCGAGCGCGGCCAGCGTGATCCGCTGGAACGTCGTGAAGCGGGCCCGGGTCTCGTCGTCGAAGCCGATCCAGGTGAGCGCGCAGATCACGAGCAGGCCGGCGCCGAGGACGGCACCCGCCAGGCGCACGCCGAACGGGCGCCAGGTGTGTGGGAGCGGCACCGGCCGGCGCTCAGAGTCGGCAGGCATGGATGTCGGTGAGCAGGATGCCGCGGGCGCCGATCTCGTAGAGCTCGTCCATCAGCCTCTGGGCGCCGTCGCGCGGGACCATCGCCCGCACGGCCGACCACCCGTCGCGATGAAGCGGCGCGACGGTGGGGCTCTCGATGCCCGGCGTCAGCCGGACGGCGTCCTCGACCCGCGCGGTCGGGATGTCGTAGTCCATCATCACGTAGCCGCGCGCGACGAGCACCCCGTCGATGCGCCGCTTGAAGATCTCGAAGCCGTCGGGCACGGCGCCGGAGCGGGTCACCACGACCGCCTCGGAGTCGAGGATGGTGTCGCCGAAGACCTCCAGGCCCGCCTGGCGCAGCGTGCCGCCGGTCTCGACGACGTCCGCGATCACGTCGGCCACGCCCAGCTGGATGCTGGTCTCGACCGCGCCGTCGAGCCGGACCACGGTGGCGTCGATCGACCGCTCCTCGAGGAACGTCCGCACCACGCCGACGTACGACGTGGCGATGCGGGTGCCGGCGAGCTGGGTCAGGTCGGTGTAGACGCCCTTCGGGCCGGCGAAGCGGAACCGGCTGCGGCCGAACCCGAGCCCGAGCACCTCCTCGGCCTTCGCGCCGGAGTCCGCGAGCAGGTCGCGGCCGGTGATCCCGACGTCGAGGGTGCCCTCGCCGACGTACAGCGCGATGTCGCGGGGCCGCAGGTAGAAGAACTCGACGCCGTTCTCGGTGTCGGTGAGCGTGAGCTGCTTGGCGTCGTCGCGCTGCCGGTAGCCGGACTCGCGCAGGATCTCGCCGGCCGACTGGGCCAGCGACCCCTTGTTGGGGACCGCGATCCTCAGCAGTCTCGGAGGAAGTGACATGGCGTGGACCTCACAGGTGTGCGTAGACGTCGTCGAGCTCGATGCCGGTCGCCAGCATCAGGACCTGGGCGTGGTAGAGGAGTTGGCTGATCTCCTCCGCCGCGCGCTCGCGGCCCTCGTGCTCGGCGGCCATCCAGGACTCGGCGGCCTCCTCGACCAGCTTCTTCCCGATCGCATGGACCCCGGCGTCGAGCTGCCGCACGGTGCCGGAATCCTCGGGTCGGGACCGCGCCTTCTCGCTCAGCTCGGCCCAGAGATCGTCGAACGTCTTCACGCGGGGTCCCTGCGAAATCGTGCACTGGAGGAGCGCAGCGGGGGAAGCGC
>NZ_JARGER010000032.1 GCF_029210375.1 Nocardioides sp. YIM 152315
CCCGGTCGGTGGTCATGACCGCCCGCGGACCCAGGACCAACGCTAAATGTCGGTGGCGGCAGCTACGGTCCTGTCATGGTCACCTGGCAGCTCACCATCGACGCCAACGACCCGAGCCGGCTGGCCCGGTTCTGGGCACCCCTCCTCGGCTACGAGCCCCAGCCGCCGCCCGCGGGCCACGACTCGTGGGTGGACTGGTACCGCTCCGTCGGCGTGCCCGAGGAGGAGCTGACCGACATCGGACCGGACTACTGCGACCGGCTCCACGACCCGGCGGGCGAGGGGCCCACGATCTGGTTCCAGATCGTGCCCGAGGGCAAGACGGTCACCAAGAACCGGCTGCACCTCGACGTCTATCCGGGCGGCCGCGACAAGTCGCGGCCGATGGAGCAGCGCCGCCGCGAGGTCCAGGAGGCGGTCGACCGCGCGGTCGCCGACGGCGCGAGCGTGGTGCGCAGGGTCATCGACGACCACTCGTGCTTCGCCGTCATGCAGGACCCCGAGGGCAACGAGTTCTGCCTCAGCTGAGCCGGTCCAGCCCCTGCCGGCAGCCGCGCATCATCCGGCGGTGGTTCCACCGCAGCAGCGGTCGCGCGACGTACGCCGCGGCCCCGAGCCAGCCCTGCACGCTGACCTCCTGGGTGAAGTCCAGACGTGTCCCCGCCGCGACCGGGGTCAGCGCGAAGCACACCGAGCCGGCCAGGTCGCCCGAGACCCCGACCTCGAGTCGCTCGGCCGAGCGCGAGACGGCGTGCAGCACGAGGTCGAGCGTGTACGGCAGCACCGAGCGGCACAGCACCCGGGCGTCGTCCGGCCCGAGGGACGCGACGGCGACGACCTGCGGCCACCACGCCGGGTAGTGCTCGAGGTCGACGAGCACGCCGTGCACGGCCGCCGGGGACGCGGCGACCTCCCAGCTGTCCCGGAACACGAAGGTGGAGCTCATCCTCGTATGGTGCCCGCATGAACAACCTCCTCGCGGCCGCCCGGGCCTGGGCGGCCGACGATCCCGACCCGCAGACGCGTGCCGAGCTCGAGTCGGTCATCGCCGACGTCGAGGACGGCGGGGACACCGCCGACCTCGCCGCCCGCTTCGACGGCACGCTGGAGTTCGGCACGGCCGGGCTCCGCGGCGAGCTCGGCGCAGGGCCCAACCGGATGAACCGGGTCGTGGTCACCCGCGCCGCGGCCGGCCTCGCCGCCTACCTGCGCGACACCGGGCACACGCACGGCTCCGTGGTGATCGGCTACGACGCGCGGCACAACTCCGACGTCTTCGCGCGAGACACCGCGGAGGTGATGACGGGGGCTGGGCTCACGGCGTACGTCCTCCCGCGCCCGCTGCCCACGCCGGTGCTCGCGTTCGCGATCCGCGAGCTCGGCTGCGCGGCAGGCGTCATGGTGACCGCCAGCCACAACCCGCCCCGCGACAACGGCTACAAGGTCTACCTCGGCGACGGCAGCCAGATCGTGCCGCCGGCCGACATCGAGATCGCGTCGCGGATCGCCGCCGTGGGCCCGGTGAGCGGTGTGCCGCGTGGCGACGGCGGCACCGTGCTCGGCGAGGAGGTCGTCGACCGCTATCTCGACACGACCGCCTCGCTCGTCGACGACGGTCCGCGCGAGCTCGACATCGTCTACACCCCGCTGCACGGCGTCGGAGGCACCACCGTCGAGCGCGTGCTCGAGGCCGCCGGCTTCGAGGCGGCGGCGGTGGTCGAGCAGCAGGAGCACCCGGACCCGGAGTTCCCGACCGTGGCCTTCCCCAACCCGGAGGAGGCGGGCGCGATGGACCTCGCGATGGAGCTCGCCGAACGGCGGGGCGCCGACCTGGTCGTCGCCAACGACCCCGACGCCGACCGCTGCGCGGCCGCCGTACCCGGTCCGCACGGCTGGCGGATGCTGCGGGGCGACGAGGTCGGCGCGCTCCTGGCGCACGCACTGCTGGAGAAGGGCAGGCGGGGCACGTACGCCTGCAGCATCGTCTCCTCGAGCCTGCTGGGGAAGCTCGCTGCCGCGGCCGGCCAGCCGTACGCCGAGACGCTGACCGGCTTCAAGTGGATCGGCCGGGTCGACGATCTCGCGTTCGGCTACGAGGAGGCCCTCGGCTACTGCGTCGACCCGGAGCACGTGAAGGACAAGGACGGCGTCTCCGCGCTGCTGCTGCTCTGCGAGCTCGCGGCCGGCGCCAAGGCCGCCGGGCGCACGCTGGTCGACATCCTCGACGACCTCGCGCTCGCCCACGGCCTGCACGCCACCGACCAGCTCTCCGTGCGGGTCACCGACCTCGGCGAGATCGCAGCCGCGATGGCGCGCCTGCGCGAGCACCCGCCCACCGAGCTCGGCGGCCTCGCGGTCGAGCAGGTGGACGACCTCTCCGAGGGCAGCGCCGACCTGCCGCCGACCGAGGGGCTGCGCTACCGGCTCGCCGACGGCGCCCGCGTCGTCGTGCGCCCGAGCGGCACCGAGCCGAAGCTCAAGTGCTACCTGGAGGTGGTCGTGCCCGTGGACCCCGAGGATGGCGTGGACGCCGCCCGGATCGCCGCCGCCGGCCGCCTCGACGCGCTGCGAGCCGGCATCAAGGCCGCCGCCGGCATCTGATCGCCGGGTCGCCGGGTCGCCGGGCCCGGGTCGCCAGGGATAGTCCGTCACGTTCTGGTCGGCGACACGCCGTGTCGGGCAACCCGATCGTGACGGACTATCCCACCGCCGCCGTCAGTGCAGCGCCAGCCAGACGACGAAGGCGACGACGAAAAGACCGGCGGCGGCGAGCTCGGGCAGCGCCCAGGTGCGGCGTACGTCGTGGGCCAGGGCGTGCTGCTCCGGCGAGCCCGGGCGGATGCCCGACTGGTCGCGGGCGGTCCTGGCCAGGTGGTCGATCCGGGACTCGACGAAGGCCTGGTGGACCGCGGACTCGAGGGGGGCGCCGCTCTGCGGGTCCTTCGCCTCGAGCGGCTCCAGGTGCGGCTGCTCGATCCCGCCCCGGGTCTGGATGCGCGCCTTGGTCAGCTGCCGCAGCGAGTAGCCGACGACCGGCGACACCATGCGGCGCTCGCCCACGACGACGGTGAGCACCTGGGTCACCCGCACGCGGTCGATCGCCGCGAGGGGCACCCGGTCGGTGTGGAACATGCCGCGCATGACCAGGTCCCGGCGCGTGACCCACAGCGCCGGACGCAGCAGCGCCGCCCACACCAGCACCGCTCCGAGCACGGCGACGATCGCCACGCCGAGGGCCGTGCCGGCGTCCCAGGCGGCCAGGGCGAGCACGATCACGACCCCCGCGACGATCAGGCCCAGGACGCCGCTGATGCGGCCGCTGGTGGGCTGGAAGCGCTCGACGACCGCGTCGTCGTCCTGGTCGCTCATCTCGTGCTCTCCGGTTTGTGACGCTGGGCTCGGCCAACCCTATGCTGGGTCGGTGAGCGGTACTTCCACCATCCCCGACCCAGGTCTCGAGGACGCGACCCGGTCGGAGGCCTCGCTGCGACGGTTCCTGCACGGGCTGCCGGGCGTCGACCAGGTCGGCGCGGAGGCCCGTGCGGCCGGCCTGGGGACTCGTTCGATCAAGACCAGCGCCAAGGAGTTCGCGCTCGACCTCGCGATCCGGATGGTCGACCTGACGACGCTCGAGGGCCAGGACACGCCCGGCAAGGTCCGCGCGCTCGCGTCGAAGGCGATGCGGCCGGACCCCGCCGACCCCTCCTGCCCGTCCGTCGCGGCCGTCTGCGTCTACCCCGACATGGTCGCGACCGTGAAGGACACGCTGGGCGCAGCAGGGGGCGCCTCCGGCGTGCACGTCGCCGCCGTCGCCACGGCGTTCCCCAGCGGCCGTGCCGCGCTCGACGTCAAGCTGGCCGACACCCGCGACGCGGTCGAGGCCGGGGCCGACGAGATCGACATGGTCATCGACCGCGGCGCGTTCCTGTCCGGCCGCTACCAGCAGGTCTTCGACGAGATCGTGGCGACCAAGCGGGCGTGCGCGCGACCCAGTGGGGACGACGCCCACCTCAAGGTCATCCTCGAGACGGGCGAACTCCAGACCTACGACAACGTCCGCCGCGCGAGCTGGCTCGCCATGATGGCCGGCGCCGACTTCATCAAGACCTCCACCGGCAAGGTGCAGCCCGCCGCGACGCTGCCCGTCACGATGATCATGCTCGAGGCGGTCCGCGACTTCCGCGAGCAGACCGGCCAGATGGTCGGCGTGAAGCCCGCGGGCGGCATCCGCACCGCCAAGGACGCCATCAAGTACCTCGTGACGGTCAACGAGGTCGCCGGCCAGGACTGGCTCGACCCCGACTGGTTCCGCTTCGGCGCCTCCACGCTGCTCAACGACCTGCTGATGCAGCGCACCAAGATGAGGACCGGCCGCTACAGCGGCCCCGACTACTTCACGCTGGACTGATCCCAGTGGACGAGCGCAGCGAGTTCACCATCCAACACAGCATCTGCGGGCCCCGTTCGTGCCCGGAGCGAAGCGAGGACACGAATGGGCTTTGAGTATGCACCCGCTCCCGAGTCCCGGAGCATCGTCGACATCAAGCCGTCGTACGGCCTCTTCGTCAACGGCGAGTTCGTCGACGGCCACGGCAAGAGCTTCAAGACGATCAGCCCGGCGACCGAGGAGGTCCTCGCCGAGGTCGCCGAGGCCGACGAGTCCGACGTCGACGCCGCCGTGAAGGCGGCCCGCAGGGCCTACGAGAAGGTCTGGGGCCCGATGCCGGGCCGCGAGCGCGCGAAGTACCTTTACCGGATCGCCCGGATCATCCAGGAGCGCAGCCGCGAGCTCGCCGTGCTGGAGTCGCTCGACAACGGCAAGCCGATCAAGGAGAGCCGCGACGTCGACGTCCCGACCGTCGCCGCGCACTTCTTCTACTACGCCGGCTGGGCCGACAAGCTCGAGTACGCCGGGCGCGGAGCCGACCCGCGGCCGCTGGGTGTCGCCGGCCAGGTCATCCCGTGGAACTTCCCGCTGCTGATGCTCGCGTGGAAGATCGCCCCGGCACTCGCGTGCGGCAACACCGTCGTGCTCAAGCCGGCCGAGACCACGCCGCTGACCGCGCTGCTCTTCGCCGAGATCTGCCAGCAGGCCGACCTCCCGCCGGGCGTCGTCAACATCGTCACGGGCGCCGGCGCCACCGGCCAGGCGCTGGTGGGCCACGCGGGCGTCGACAAGGTCGCGTTCACCGGCTCCACCGAGGTCGGCAAGGCGATCGCCCGCGCGGTCGCCGGCACCGACAAGAAGGTGACGCTCGAGCTGGGCGGCAAGGCCGCCAACGTGGTCTTCGACGACGCGCCGCTCGACCAGGCCGTCGAGGGCATCGTCAACGGCATCTTCTTCAACCAGGGCCACGTCTGCTGCGCCGGCTCCCGCCTGCTCGTGCAGGAGTCGGTCGCCGACGAGCTGCTCGCCAAGCTCAAGCGCCGGATGTCCACGCTGCGCGTCGGCGACCCGCTGGACAAGAACACCGACATCGGCGCGATCAACTCCGCCGAGCAGCTCGCGAAGATCCGCGACCTGTCGGAGATCGGCGAGTCCGAGGGTGCGGGCCGCTGGTCCCCGGCCTGCGACCTGCCGACCACCGGCTTCTGGTTCCCGCCGACGCTCTTCACCGGCGTTTCGCAGGCCCACCGGATCGCCCGCGAGGAGATCTTCGGCCCGGTGCTGTCGGTGCTGACCTTCCGCACGCCCTCGGAGGCCGTCGAGAAGGCCAACAACACGCCGTACGGCCTCTCGGCCGGCGTCTGGACGGAGAAGGGCTCCCGGATCCTGTCCATGGCCAACCAGCTGCGCGCCGGCGTCGTCTGGGCCAACACGTTCAACAAGTTCGACCCGACCAGCCCCTTCGGCGGGTTCAAGGAGTCGGGCTACGGCCGCGAGGGTGGCCGGCACGGTCTGGAGGCCTACCTCAAGTGAGCAGGATCGACGTCCGCAAGACCTACAAGCTCTACATCGGCGGCGCGTTCCCGCGCTCGGAGTCCGGGCACTCCTACGAGGTCGCCGACAGCAAGGGGAAGTTCGTGGCCAACGCCGCCCTCGCCTCCCGCAAGGACGCGCGCGACGCGGTCGTGGCCGCGCGCAAGGCGTTCGCCGGCTGGTCCGGCCGCACGGCGTACAACCGCGCGCAGATCCTCTACCGCGTCGCCGAGGTCATGGAGGACCGGCGCCCGCAGTTCGTGCAGGCGACGCAGCAGTCCGAGGGCCTCTCCGCCGGCAAGGCCGACAAGGTCGTCGACGAGGCCATCGACCGGCTGGTCTGGTACGCCGGCTGGGCGGACAAGGTCACCCAGGTCGTCGGCAACGCCAACCCGGTGGGCGGTCCGTTCTTCAACCTGTCGACGCCCGAGCCGACCGGCGTCGTCGCGGTCCTGGCCCCCCAGGCGTCGAGCCTGCTCGGCCTCGTCAGCGTCGTCGCGCCCGCCATCGTCACCGGCAACACGGTCGTCGTGGTGTCGTCGTACGAGCGGCCGCTGCCGGCGGTGACCTTCTCCGAGGTGCTCGCGACCTCCGACGTGCCCGGCGGCGTGGTCAACATCCTCACCGGATCGGCCGCGACGATCGCACCGTGGCTGGCCGCCCACATGGACGTCAACGCCATCGACCTGACCGGCGTCGCGGGCGAGACCGCGCTGGCCACCGAGCTCGAGGTCGCGGCGGCCGACAACCTCAAGCGCGTCCGCCGGGCACCGGCAACGGAGCCGGACTGGACGCTCGACCCCGGTCTCGAGCCGATCACGGCGTTCCTCGAGATCAAGACCGTCTGGCACCCGATTGGCGTCTAGTGGCCATCTCCGTGAGTTCGTCGGGGTCCCCGCCGCCCAGGCACGCACATCGCTGCGTTGGCAGCGCTCGAAAGACTCCAGTCTGCCTTCGCGCCGCCGCCTTGCGCTGCACGCACCTGGACGACGGCTACCCTCGACGAACTTCCATCGATGACCACTAGCGCCCGGGTGATCGTCCTGGCCGGGCCGTCGGGCGCCGGCAAGTCCCGCCTCGCCGAGCGCATCGGTCTCCCGGTGCTGCGCCTCGACGACTTCTACAAGAGCGGCGGCGACCCGACGCTCCCCCTGATCACCGAGGGTCCCAACTCGGGCATCGTCGACTGGGACGACCCCGCGTCCTGGCTGCTCGACGACGCGATGGCGGCGCTCGACGAGCTCTGTCGCACCGGCAGGGCCGAGGTGCCGGTCTACGACATCCCCCGGAACGGCCGCTGCGGCTGGCAGACGCTCGAGCTGGGCGACCACGACCTCTTCGTGGCCGAGGGGATCTTCGCGCAGGAGGTCGTCGGACCCTGCGGCGACCTGGGGCTGCTGGCCGCGGCGTACTGCGTGCGCCAGCACCCGATGGTGACCTTCTGGCGGCGCCTCACCCGCGATCTGCGCGAGCACCGCAAGCCGCCGCTGGTGCTGGTACGCCGCGGCCTCGCGCTGATGCGCGACCAGCAGCGCGTGGTGGCGCATGCCGTCGCGCGGGGCTGCCGACCCGTGACCTCCGACGAGGCGTACGCCGAGGTCTCTCGGCTCGTGCGGCGGGGCGCCCGGCGATGACCGACTGGCCGCGACAGCCCGACTCCCGCACCTGCGGGCCGTCGTGCGTCGTGGTCGCCGAGGGGCTGCCGGGCCCATGGCCGCACTTCGACACCGAGGTGCTCGCGATGCACCGCCGGCTCAACCGGTGGTGGCCCCGGGCGCTGGGAACGACGCCGTGGGCGATCTCCCGGAGGCTCGGCGGGCGGGTGCGCCGCTATCGGCGCGCGGAGGTCCTCGCCGCGCTCCCCCGTCCGGTGCCGGTCTACCTGGGCGGCCGGTGGCTCCCCCGCCACGTCGTGCTGGTCCTCGACTCGCGCGCCGGCGAGCCGATCGCCTACGACCCCGCCCGGGGGATGCTCGCGCCGCTCTCCGCGTCGCGGTGGCGGCACCCGTGGTTCGCGGTGCTGCCGGACTGACGCGGGAGCCGCTCAGACGAGCGCCTTCGCCTTCAGCGCGTCGTACTCGGCCTGGTTGATGGTGCCGGCGTCGAGCAGCGCCTTCGCGCGCGCGATCTCCTCCGACGGCGAGCCGGCGCCGGCGGAGACCGAGCGGATGTAGGCGTCGGTGTCGGCCTGCGCGGCCTTCGCGTAGTGGATGTTGCGCTCGGTCATGCCCTTGCCGCGAGCGATCAGGTACACCAGCGAGGTGACGAGCGGGAAGATGATCAGGAAGAACACCCACACCGCCTTCGCCCAGCCGCTCGTGTCCTTGTCACGGAACAGGTCCGTGAGGATCTGGAACAGGACGACCAGATAGGCCATGAGCAGGAAGAAGGAGATGGTGAACCAGAAGAAGTCCCAGAAGCTGTCCACAACGTTCCTCTCAGGTGCGTCGATGCCGGGCGCTGTCCCGGTGTCGCGCCGACGCTAGACCCGCCCGGGCGGCGGCGGGCTCACCTGTTCCGGGTGACTGCGCTCGCCCAGCAGACGCTGCGCGAGGAGCGGACAGACGAGCACGGTGAGCGCGCCACCCGCGACCAGCACCGAGGCGTTCGTCGGCGTCATCTCCCCGGCGTCGACCGCCACCGACGTGACCGCGACGATGATCGGCAGGCCGGTCGCGGCGAAGAGTGCCATCGCCGCGCTCTCGCGGCCGCCGAAGACCGGCACGCCGCCCTCCCGCTGCAGGCGGGTCGCGACCAGCACACCACCGCCGCGCACCAGCAGGATCAGGGCCAGGAAGACCAGCAGCGCCAGCGGCTCGTCTGCGACGGCCTGCGGGTCGATCGCCATGCCGGAGGTGACGAAGAAGACCGGGATCAGCAGCCCGAAGGCCAGCCCCTCCAGCTTGTGCTCCAGGCGCTCGTGCCCCTCGGGCAGCAGCCCACGCAGCACGAACCCGGCGGCGAACGCCCCGAGCACGACGTCGAGGTCGAACACGGCGGCGGCGACGCCGAGCGTGACCAGGAGCAGCACGACGAGGCGCACCTGGGTCTGCCCGGACGTCTCGGCCCCGCGGCGTACGGCGGCGAGCAGTGCCGAGCCCTCCCGGCTGATCCGCGCGGAGAAGCGGTGCACGAGCACGGCCAGCGCGAAGAAGCCCGCCAGCACCAGCGCGGAGGCGACCAGGCCCCTGCTGCCGAGCAGCACGGCCATCGCCACGATCGGGCCGAGCTCGCCGTACGCGCCGTGGTTCATCAGCGTGCTGCCGAAGCGGGTGCCGAGCAGGCCGCCGTCCTTGAGGATCGGCAGCAGCGTGCCGAGCGCCGTCGAGGTCAGCGCGATCGCGACCGCGATCTCCGCGTCGACCGCGTCGGAGGCGCCGACCAGCCAGATCAGGCCGAGCGCGACGCCGAAGCAGCCCAGCCACGTGACCAGCGCGCGTCGACCGCCCCGGCCCACGAGCTCGTCGACCTCGATCTCGTAGCCGGCCAGCAGGAACAGCATCCCGAGGCCGAGCTCGCGCAGCATGGTCACGCCCTCGCCGGCGACGGCGAGCTCGAGCACGTTCGGCCCGATCAGCACCCCCAGCAGGAGCAGCAGCACGACCTCCGGCACCCGGCCACGGAGCAGCAGCCCGGCCAGCAGCGGAGCCAGCACCGCGCAGACCGCGATCCAGAAGATCGACTCCGCCGCGCCGGGCATCAGGAGGTCCAGACGACGAAGACGAGCACCAGCCACGCGGCGGCGACGCCGAACGCGAGCAGCAGCACACCGCAGCCGAGCAGCAGCCAGGTGCGCCCGGCACCCTCGAGGCTGTCCTCCGTGGCCGCGACGTCGACCCGCTCGGGGCGCTCGGGGTCGTAGGCCACGTCGAGCCCGTCACCCACTCGTGGTGGCGGGGGCGGCACGTCGGTCAGGGTCAGCACCTCGACCGGCTGGTCCGCGCCGCCGGGGACGAAGCGGACCCGGGGGAAGTAGCGGGTGTCGGGGCTCCCGCCCAGGCTCAGGTCCTTGGCCTCGAGCGCGACCACGGTCGCCCGCGTCGTCACCGCACGGGTGCGGAACCGCTGGGCCGTACGTCGTACCGACCGCCCCTTGAGGAGCAGCGCGACCGCGGCCAGGAGCAGCACCGCGGCGGCGCCGAGCAGCAGCGCGGTCGGGACGTCGTGGATCCTCACTCCGCGGGCTCCTCCCGCAGTGCGGCGTACGCCGGCTTGATGTGGTCCTGGATCAGTGCGAACCGCTCGTCGAACGGCAGGAACGACGACTTCATCGCGTTGACCGTGAACCACTCCAGGTCGCGCAGGCCGTAGCCGAACGCCTCGACCAGCGACCACATCTCGTGGGTCATCGACGTCTTGCTCATCAACCGGTTGTCGGTGTTGACGGTGACCCGGAAGCGCAGCTTCTTCAGCAGCCCGATCGGGTGCTCGGCGATCGACGCCGCCGCGCCCGTCTGCACGTTGGACCAGGGGCACATCTCGAGCGGGATCCGCTTGTCACGGACGTACGCCGCGAGCCGGCCGAGCTCCACCGTGCCGTCCTCGCCGACCGTGATGTCGTCGATGATGCGGACGCCGTGGCCGAGCCGATCGGCCCCGCACCACTGGATCGCCTGCCAGATCGACGGCAGACCGAACGCCTCGCCCGCGTGGATGGTGAAGTGGAAGTTCTCCCGCTGGAGGTACTCGAACGCGTCGAGGTGCCGGGTGGGCGGGTAGCCGGCCTCCGCGCCGGCGATGTCGAACCCGGCGACGCCGCGGTCGCGCCACGCCACCGCGAGCTCGGCGATCTCCATCGACCGCGCCTGGTGTCGCATCGCCGTGAGCAGCTGGCGCACCACGATCCGGCCGTCCGCCGCCGCCACGCCCTGGTCGAAGCCCTCCTGGACGGCCGCGACGACCTCCTCGAGGGTCAGCCCGGTCTCGACGTGCTGCTCGGGCGCGTAGCGGATCTCGGCGTACACGACCCCGTCGGCCGCGAGGTCCTCCACGCACTCGCGCGCGACCCGGGTGAGCGCCGGCCCGGTCTGCATCACCCCGACCGTGTGGTCGAAGGTCTCGAGGTAGCGCACGAGCGACCCGGAGTCCGCGGCGTCGGCGAACCAGCGCCCCAGCGACCCGGCCGTGAGCTCACCCTCCACCTCGGGCAGCTGGTGACCGCAGTCTGCGGCCAGGTCGATGATGCTCTGCGGCCGGAGCCCGCCGTCGAGATGGTCGTGCAACAGCACCTTCGGGGCCCGGAGCACCTGGTCACGAGTCGGCGTCGTCATGTGCCGATCCAACCAGAACCGATAGGTTCGCAGGCATGCGCGTCTTCACGACTCTCGACGAGGTGTCCGCAGCCACCGGCGAGGAGCTCGGCACCTCCGACTGGCTGACCATCGACCAGGAGCGGGTGGACCGGTTCGCCGAGGCCACCGGCGACCACCAGTGGATCCACGTCGACGTCGAGCGGGCCGCGTCCGGTCCTTTCGGCGGCACCATCGCGCACGGCTACCTGACCCTGTCGCTGGTGCCCTTCCTCGGCAGCCAGGTGGTGCGCTTCGAGACTCCGGGCGCCAAGCTCAACTACGGCACCAACAAGGTGCGGTTCCCGCATCCGGTGCTGGTCGGCAAGCGGATCCGCGCCCACGTCGCCCTCGCCGCCGTCACCGACCTGCCCAGCGGCAAGCAGGCCACGATCCGCTACACCATCGAGATCGAGGACGTCGACAAGCCCGCCTGCGTCGCCGAGACCGTCGTCCTGTTGCTCCCCTGACTCCCCGTTGAATCGGGAGTTCTGACGCTCGAGTCGGGACTTTTGGACACGAGCGCTGGCCGAAACTCCCGATTGAACCGTCAGAAGTCCCGATTCAACGTGTCAGGCGATGCGGTCGATCACCAGGGGGGTGGGTTCGTACGGCGTACCGGCCGGCGCGATGTCGTAGCCGTCCTCGAGGGAGGCCAGGGCGCGGTCGAACCGCTCCGGGTCGTCGGTGAGCAGGGTGAGGAGCGGCTCGCCCGCGGTGACGGTGTCACCGGGACGGGCGTGCCACACGACCCCCGCGCCGGCCTGCACGGGGTCCTCCTTGCGGGCCCGCCCCGCGCCGAGTCGCCAGGCGGCCATGCCGACGGCCATCGCGTCGAGCCGGGTCAGCACCCCCGAGGAGGGTGCGGCGACCACGTGCGACTCCCGCGCCCGCGGCAGCGGCGCGTCGGGGTCGCCGTCCTGGGCGCGGATCATCCGCCTCCACACGTCCATCGCCCGCCCCGACGCCAGCACCTCGGCCGGGTCGACGTCACCGCGTCCCGCGCCGGCCAGCATCTCGCGCGCCAGCGCCAGCGTCAGCTCGACGACATCGGCGGGGCCGCCCCCGGCGAGCACGTCGACCGACTCCTGCACCTCGACCGCGTTGCCGGCGCTCAGCCCCAGGGGCGTGGACATGTCGGTCAGCAGCGCGACCGTGTGCACGCCGGCGTCCTGGCCGAGCGCGACCATCGTCTCGGCCAGCTCGCGCGCCGACTCGACGGACTTCATGAACGCACCGGTGCCGACCTTGACGTCGAGCACCAGCGCACCGGTGCCCTCGGCGATCTTCTTCGACATGATCGACGACGCGATCAGCGGGATCGCCTCGACCGTGCCGGTCACGTCGCGCAGCGCATACAGCTTCTTGTCCGCGGGCGCCAGACCGTCACCGGCCGCGCAGACCACCGCACCCACCGACTCCAGCTGCGCGAACATCTCCTCATTCGACAGCCCCGCCCGCCAGCCCGCGATCGCCTCGAGCTTGTCCAACGTGCCGCCGGTGTGGCCGAGTCCGCGCCCGGAGAGCTGGGGCACCGCGACCCCGCACGCCGCCACCAACGGCGCCAACGGCAGCGTGATCTTGTCACCCACCCCACCCGTCGAGTGCTTGTCCGCGGTCGGACGCGACAGCGTGGAGAAGTCCATCCGCTCCCCCGACGCGATCATCGCGCCCGTCCAGCGCGAGATCTCGCGACGGTTCATCCCGTTGAGCAGGATCGCCATCGCCAGCGACGACATCTGCTCGTCCGCGACCTCACCGCGCGTGTAGGCGCCGATCACCCAGTCGATCTGGCTCCCACTCAGCTCCAGCCGATCCCGCTTCGCGGAGATGACCTCAACGGCGTCGTGTGCGTTCTCAGGCATGGCTTCCTCCCACGGGCACCTCACGGAACCCCCTCAACACGAAGGTCCCGCGGCTCACCGGCTCTCCCGTGAGGGCCAGGTCCGGGAACGTCTCGAACAGCGCCGGCACCGACTCGGCGAGCTCCATGCGCGCCAGCGGGGCGCCGAGGCAGAAGTGCACGCCGACCCCGAACGCCAGGTGGTTGTTGGGCGTCCGGTCGACGCGGAACTCGTCGGGCTCGTCGAAGACGGCCGGGTCGCGGTTGGCCGCCCCGAGCAGGGCGGCGATCTTCTGCCCCTCCTCGACGACGACCCGCTGCTCGCCGTGGGCGAACTCGACGTCCTCGGTCGCGGTTCGCTCGAAGAGCTGGAGCGCGGAGTCGAAGCGCAGCATCTCCTCGACGGTGGCGGGGACGTCGCCGCCGGGGCGCAGCCCGCGCCGCAGCATCGCGGTGAGCCCGTTGCCGAAGACGTTGACCGACGCCTCGTGGCCCGCGTTGAGCAGCAGCACCACGGCGGCGACCACCTCGTCCTCGGTGAGCTCGGTCGCCAGGAGGTCGGTGATCAGGTCGTCGGCAGGATCCTTGCGGCGCTCGGCGACGAGCTCGCGCACCAGCCCCGCGAAGTCGGTGGCCGCCCGGACGGCCTCGTCCACGGTCTGCTGGGACGGCGCGACCTCGTACATCCGCACGATCGCCTGCGACCAGTCCCGCAGGTCGTGGGCGTAGGACCGGGGCACGCCGAGCAGGTCGGCGATGACGAGCACGGGCAGCGGCTCGGCGTACGCCGCGATGACGTCGAAGCCGGCCGGGTCCACGTCGGCGAGCAGCGAGGCCGCGAGCTCCCGCACGCGCGGCCGGAGCCGCTCGACGTGCCCGCGCGCGAACGCCGACGCGACCGGTCGCCGCAGCCGGGTGTGCTCCGGCGGCTCGTTCTCCATCATCTGGTTGCGGTGCAGCAGGTTGAACGGCTCGAGGTGGTCGAGCGGCTCCTTGTCCTTCCAGAGCCGGCCGAGCCGCCGGTCGCGCTGCACCTGTCCCACCGACGCGTGCGCGAACGTCAAGTACCTCCCCGACGCCTCGTGCCAGGCCACGCCGCCGGTGGCGGCGTGCCGCTCGCGCTCGCGGGCGAAGTGCGGGTAGGGGTCGGCGACGACGTCGGGGTCGGTCAGGTCAAGCGAGGTCGTCGGGACCGAACGCATCAGGGAGTACCTCGTCCATTCTCTTGATCCCGGAGACCGTCCACAGGAGCAGACCGGGACCACCGTTCTCGTACAGCAGCTGGCGGCACCGGCCGCACGGCATGATGATCTCGCGCTCGCCGTTGACGCACACGAAGTGGGTCAGCCTCCCACCGCCCGTGATGTGCAGCTGGCCGACGAGCCCGCACTCCGCGCACAGCGCCACGCCGTACGCCGCGTTCTCGACGTTGCAGCCGGTCACGACCCGGCCGTCGTCGACGGTCGCCGCCGCGCCGACCGAGAAGTGCGAGTACGGCGCGTACGCGTGGGTCACCGCCTCCTCGGCGGCGGCCTTCAGCGCGTCCCAGTCGAAGTCCTGCGCAGCCGTCACTACCCGGCACTGCCCTTCCGGTAGGTCTGCCCGTCCGCCGCCGGCATTCGTAGTCGTTGCGACGCGAACGCGAGCACCAGCAGCGTCACGACGTACGGCGTCATGCTGGTGAAGTCGCCGGGGACCTGGTCGATCGCGAAGTAGAGCACGCCGAGGCCGACCGCGACGACGCCGGTGATGACCGCGGCGCGCTGCTGCTGCTGGCGTGCCTGCCAGACCGCGGCCGCGAGGGCGAGGACCGCGAGGGCGAGCAGCAGGGCGTGCACCGAGTCGCCGCCCTGGCGCAGGCCGAGGGTCTCGGTGTAGCCGAAGAGTCCGGACCCGGCGAGCAGGCCGCCGGGCCGCCAGTTGCCGAAGATCATCGCGGCGAGGCCGATGTAGCCGCGACCGCCGGTCTGGCCGTCGCGGTAGTTGCTGGACGCGACCATCGCCAGGAAGCCGCCGGCCAGGCCGGCGAGACCGCCGGAGATCAGCACGGCCGCGAACTTGTAGCGCAGCACCGCGACGCCGAGGGACTCCGCCGCCGACGGGCTCTCGCCGCACGAGCGCAGGCGCAGGCCGAACGACGTGCGCCAGAGCACCCACCAGGTGACCACGAGCAGCAGCATGGCGAGCACGACCAGCAGCGACAGGTTGGTCACCAGCGCCTGGAGCACCGACGCGAGCTGCGAGACGAAGAAGATCTGCTGGTCGACGACGTCGCCGAGCGCGTCGCCGACCGGCGTGATCGTGATCGTCTGGACGTCGGGGATCTTCGGGGACTGGGTCTGCCCGCCGCCGGGCAGACCGACGAAGGTCAGCGAGGCGAGGTACTGCACCGCGCCCAGCGCGATGATGTTGATCGCGACCCCGGAGATGATGTGGTCGACCCCGAAGACGACGGTCGCGACGGCGTGCACGAGCCCGCCGAGCATGCCCATCAGGATCGCCCCGGCGACGCCGGCCCAGGCGCCGTAGTGGTAGCCGAAGTAGCCGGCACCCCAGGTGCCGAGGATCATCATGCCCTCGAGGCCGATGTTGACGATGCCGGCCCGCTCGGACCAAAGGCCGCCGAGGCCGGCGAGCATGATCGGGACGATGGCGATGAGCGTCGCGGCGACGGTGCCCCGAGAGACCAGGTCGTTGGCGCCGGTGACGGCCTCCAGGACCGAGAGCGCGAGCAGCACCACGACCAGCGCGGCGGCGAACCACCAGCGCGGCAGCCGCCTGCGCTGCTTGGCGACCACGGGCGTCTCCGCCGCTCCGGTCGCGCTGGCAGGGGCACTCATGCCGACACCTCCTTGGGCTTGTCGGTGCGGGAGGAGGCCAAGACGCGCGCCACCTCGCGCTGCTCGAGGCGGACGCCGTAGCGGCGTACGAGCTCGTAGGAGATGACCACCGTCAGCACGATCACGCCCTGGGTGATGGCGACGATGTCGGGCGAGACGCCGACGAGGATCTGCAGCGGGTTGGACTGCTCGTCGAGGTAGGCGAAGAGCACGGCGCCGAACGCGATGCCGATCGGGTTGTTGCGGCCGAGCAGCGCGATCGCGATGCCGGCGAAGCCGAGGCCGGACTGGAACGTCGAGCCGTAGGTGTAGCTGTCGCCGAAGAGGATCGGGAGCCCGACCAGGCCCGCGATCGCGCCCGAGATCATCAGCGCGGCGACCGTCATCCTCCGGACGTCGATGCCGCTGGCGACGGCTGCGGTGGTCGAGCGTCCCGTGGCGCGGAGGTCGAAGCCGAAGCGGGTCCGGTTGAGCACGAACCAGAAGGCGAAGCCGGCGATCGCGGCGATGACGATGAAGCCGTAGATCTCGTAGTCGCCGAACGGGATGCCCCCGATGCGGCTGCCCTCGGGGATCTCGCGTGTGCCGATCTCGTTGCTGCCCTCCTCGCGCACCGAGACCTGGCGGAGCAGGTAGGCCACGAGGCCGGTCGCGATGAAGTTCAGCATGATCGTCGAGATGACCTCGCTGACGCCCCGCGCGGCGCGCAGCAGACCGGCGATGCCGGCCCAGATCGCGCCGACCGCCATCGCACAGACGATCGCGAGCGCGGTGTTGAGGTAGCCCGGCAGCCAGGCCTCTCCCGCGACGACGGCGGCGGTGAACGCCGCGACGCGGTACTGCCCGTCGACGCCGATGTTGAAGAGGTTCATCCGGAAGCCGACCGCGACCGCGAGTGCGGACAGGTAGAGCACCGAGGCGTTGTTGATGATGTTGGCCCAGTTGCGCATCTCGGGCCAGGCCAGCAGCTGGCCCCACACGTCGCCGACGGGGTCGCCGGCGGCGAGCAGCACCAGGCTGGTGATCACGAACGCGGCCAGCAGCGCGAGCGCCGCCGCGGCGACGCCGAGACCGATGCTGGTCAGACGTGCCTTGGTCATGCGGGGTCCCCTCGAAAGTGTGCGCGAAGAGAGCGCAGCGAACGAAGCGTGCAGTTTCGTGGGGTGCTCATGCCGTTTCTCCCGCTCCGGTCATGGCGGAGCCGAGCCGCTCGGGGGTCACGCCGGCCGGGTCGAAGCTGCCGACGAAGCGACCCCGGAGGATCACCTCGATGCGGTCGGAGAGACCGATCAGCTCGTCGAGGTCGGCGGAGATCAGCAGGACGGCGAGGCCGTTGCGCCGGGCGTCCTTGATGTGCTTCCAGATCGCGGCCTGCGCGCCCACGTCGACGCCGCGCGTGGGATGGGAGGCGATGAGAAGACTCGGCTCGCCGCTCATCTCGCGGCCGACGATCAGCTTCTGCTGGTTGCCGCCGGACAGCGCCCGGGCGAGCACGTCGGGCCCCGGGGTGCGGACGTCGTACTCCCGGATGATGCGCTGGGTGTCGTCGCGCGCGGCGCGCCGGTCGACGAGGCCGTGGCTGACGCTGGGCGGGCGGGACTGGTGACCGAGGATCCGGTTCTCCCACAGCGGGGCGTCGAGGAGCAGACCGTGCCGCTGCCGGTCCTCGGGGATGTAGCCGATGCCGTCCTCGCGACGTTGCCGCGTGGAGCGGCTGGAGAGGTCGTCGCCCGCGAGCTCGATGAGGCCGGTCGCGGCCGGGCGCATGCCCATGATCGACTCGACGAGCTCGGCCTGGCCGTTGCCCTCGACGCCGGCGATGCCGAGCACCTCACCACGGTGGATCTCGAAGGAGACCGAGTCGAGCAGCGGCCGGCCTCCCTCGCTGGCATAGTCGCTCGGCAGCGCGAGGTCGCGGACGCGGAGCAGCACCTGGTCGGTCACCGTGGACGCCTCGGTGCTCGGGGAGGGCAGCTCGGAGCCGACCATGAGCTCGGCGAGCTGCCGCGCCGTGACACCCTCGGGCTCGACGGTCTGCACGGTCGTGCCGCGCCGGATCACGGTGATCTCGTCGGCGACCGAGAGCACCTCGTCGAGCTTGTGGGAGATGAAGATGACGCTGAGACCCTCGGCCTTGAGCCCGCGCAGGTTGCCGAAGAGCTCGTCGACCTCCTGGGGCACCAGCACGGCGGTGGGCTCGTCGAGGATGACGATGCGCGCGCCGCGGTAGAGGACCTTGAGGATCTCCACGCGCTGGCGCGCGCCGACGCCGAGCTCCTCGACCAGGCGGTCGGGCTGGATGCCGAGCCCGTAGGCGTCGGAGATCCGCATGACCTCCGCACGGGCCTTCGCCCCGATGCCGTGGAGCCTCTCGGCGCCGAGGACGACGTTCTCGAGGACGGTGAGGTTGTCGGCCAGCATGAAGTGCTGGAAGACCATGCCGACGCCGGCCTTGATCGCGTCGGCCGGCGAGTGCAGGTTGACCTGCTCGCCGTTGATCTCGATGGTGCCCGAGTCGGGCGGCTGCACGCCGTACAGGATCTTCATCAGCGTGGACTTGCCGGCGCCGTTCTCACCGACGATGGCGTGGATCGTGCCCCGGTGCACGTCGATGTTGATGTCGTCGTTGGCGATGACACCCGGAAACCTCTTGCCGATGCCGCGCAGGCGGACGGCGACCTCTGCGTTGGCAGCACTGGGCGGGGCCGCGGTGGGCACGATCTCTGACCTCCTCGTCAGGTTCAGCGTGACGCTACCTTCTCAGGTCGCGGACGCGGAACGGGCCCGCGGGGCGTGTGCCCCGCGGACCCGTTGCCAGGTGGTGCGTGGTTCAGCTCTCGATCACGGCTTGTCCGGGACGGTGATCTCGCCGTCGATGATCTGCTGCTTGTACTCGTCGAGCTGGTCGGTGATGTCGTCGATGAAGCCACCGCTGGTCGAGTAGCCGACACCGTCGACCGCGAGGTCGTAGGTGGTCACGCCGCTCGGGAAGGTGCCCCCGCTGACCTGCTTGAGGTACTCGTAGACCGCGACGTTCACGTTCTTGAGCATCGAGGTCATGATGACGTCCTTCACGGACGGGTCGGCGGTGTTGTACTGGTCGGAGTCGACGCCGATCGCCTTCGCGCCGGCCTCGGAGGCCGCCTCGAAGACACCGCCACCGGAGCCGCCCGCGGCGTGGTAGACGATGTCCGCGCCGTTGTCGTACATGCCCTGGGCCGCCGTCTTGCCCTTGGCCGGGTCGGCGAAGCCGGAGAAGTCCGGGACCTGGGTGAGGTACTTGACGTCGATCTTGACGTCCGGGTTGACCGCCTTGACACCGGCCGCGTAGCCCGCCTCGAACTTCTGGATCAGCGGGGTCTCGACGCCACCGACGAAGCCGACGTGGTCGGACTCGGTCTTCAGCGCGGCGGCCGCGCCGACCAGGAACGAGCCCTGCTCCTCGGCGAAGACCAGGCTGGCGACGTTGGGGACGTCCGCGAGGCTGGAGTCGTCGATGATCGCGAAGTGGATGTCGGGGTACTCCTCGGCCACCTTGCCGACCGAGGCGGCGTAGGCGAAGCCCACCGCGATGATCGGGTCGTAGCCGGCGTCGGCGAAGGTGCGCAGGCGCTCCTCGCGAGCCGACTCGGCCTCGCCGTCCTCGGCCTCGGACTCCTGGGCCTCGGCGATGAGGCCCTCCTCCTTGGCCTGGTCGAGACCGGCCGCGGCGGAGTCGTTGAAGGACTGGTCACCGCGACCGCCGACGTCGTAGGCCATGCCGACCTTGACGTCGGAGGTGGGGGCGGCGGTGTTGCCGTCGTCAGAACCGGCGTCGCTGTCGCCGTCGCTGTCACTGCCGCATGCGGTGAGGGCCAGGATGCCGGCCGCCAGCACTGCAGCAAACTTGGTGGTGCGCCGCAAGACGCCTCCTTCGTGAGCTGTGGACGCCCGTCAGGGCGCGGAAAACAGGTCAGACCCTAGGCCCTCCGTGCGGTCACAGCACAGCATTGACGAAGTTGTTACCGAGTCGATGCGTGCGGAGCGGCAGATTTTGCGTCATCCGCGAGATAGGGACGCGACGGCGACCCGCGCCAGCACCCGCGCGCCGACCCCGACCGCGCCGTCGTCGACGCGGAGGTTCCCCTGGTGGAGGTCGTACGTCGGACCGCCGGGGGTGCGCGTCCCCAGGCGACCCATCGCGCCCGGGACGCGGTCGAGGTACCACCCGAAGTCCTCGCCGCCGAGGCTCTGCTGCGTCGGGACGTGACCGTCCGGTCCCAGCACCGCCTCCACGGCGTGGGCGAGCAGCGTGGTCGAGGCCAGCTCGTTGACCACCGGGGGCACGCCGCGCTGGTAGTCGACCTGCGCGTGCACGCCGTACGGCGCGACGATCTGCTCCACGAGCAGCGGGACCAGCTTCTCGGCCTCGGACCAGGCGATCGCGTCGAGCATCCGCACGGTGCCGCCGAGGCGACCGGTCGCCGGGATCACGTTGTGGGCGGAGCCGGCGCGGACCACGCCCCAGACCACGCTGACGCCCGCCCGGGGGTCGAGCCGGCGCGACAGGATCGCCGGCAGTTCCGTGACGACCTTCCCGAGGGCGAAGGTGAGGTCCTCGGTGAGGTGCGGCCGCGAGGTGTGGCCGCCGGAGCCGGTGAGCGTGACGTCGAGGTGGTCGGCCGCGCCGGTGATCGGTCCCTCGCGCAGGCCGACCCGGCCGACGTCGAGCGTGGGGTCGCAGTGCAGCCCGAAGATGCGCTCGACGTCGTCGAGCGCGCCCAGCTCGATCAGCGAGAGGGCGCCGCCGGGCATCACCTCCTCGGCGGGCTGGAAGAGCAGCCGGACCCGACCCGCGAGCAGCCCCCGGTCGTGCAGCCGGCCGAGCGCGACCGCGGCCCCGACCAGCGCGCTGGTGTGCACGTCGTGGCCGCAGGCATGGGTGACGCCCTCGACGGTGCTCGCCCACGGATCACCGGTCAGGTCCGGGACCGGCAGGGCGTCGAGGTCGGCACGGAGCGCGACGACCGGGCCGACGTCTCCGATCTCGGCGACCAGGCCCGTGCGGGGCAGCTCGGTGACGCGCCAGCCGGCCTGCCGGATCCGGGCGGCGACGACCGCCGTCGTCCGCAGCTCGCGCCAGGACAGCTCGGGGTGCGCGTGGAGGTCGCGGCGCAGCGCGACGAGCTCGTCCTCGGCACCTGAGACGGCGTCGGCGATGACCGCGCCGGACGGCGCGTCGGGGACCGGGCTGACAGAAGGCATGTCACCCCGAGGTTAGTCCACCCCGGGGCAGGGGTGCGGGTCCCGGCCGTCGGCCGGGACCCGCACCGGGCTGTGCTCAGCCGATCGCGTCAGCGACCGAACCGCACGAGCTTGCCGGTCGGCGGCTTGCCCTCGGGTCCGAGCACCTTCGTCGTCGCGTAGAGCCCGTCCGGCGTCCACTCGACCGCCGCCGGCAGCTTCGCCTTGGCGTAGGTGCGCACCTTCTTGGTGCCGTGCTTGATCCGCGAGATCTCGCCGCCGAAGAGCTGGGCGACGTAGACGTCGCCGTTCGCGGCGACCGCCAGACCCGTCGGTGCGAAGAGACCGCCGGCGACCTGCTTGGCCTTGCCGCCCTTCATGGGCACGCGGTAGACCCCACCCAGCGGCATCATCTCGCCGAGGCCGCCGCCCTCGGTGGTGACGAGGAGCTTGCCCTTGCCGGCCTTCTGGACGTCGGTCGGCACCGGCTCGCTGTAGTAGGTCAGGCCGACGGCGCAGTCCGGGATGCCCGCGCCAGCGGCCAGCGGGGCGGTGATCTTCACCGCGGCCGGCGGAAGCACGGCCAGGGTGCGGATCTTGCCCTTCGGGGAGATGGAGAGCACGGCGTTCATGCCGGCGTCGGCGACGAACACGGTGCCCTCGTCGACCTGGTAGGTCGAGTACGGGTGCGAGTCCGGGATGCCGGGGTGCGTCGCGGGTCCGGCCTCCTCCGTCGGCCACTGCGCCGCGCACTCGTCGGTGATGCCGCGCACGCCGTACATGACGTCGCCGTCCGGGTTCTTCTTGTTCTCGTACTTCCGGACGTTCGCGAGCGTCTTGACCTTGCCGGACGGGGTGATCCACTTGACCCACGACTTCTTCGGGTTGCCCTGGGCGTCGCTCTTGGTCTCGGTGAACACGACCTTGCCGTGGAAGACCGAGACGCCACCGACCTCGTTGCCGCCCTTGCTGGCGTAGACGGTCTTGGGCTTCTTGCCGGGCGCCACCCGGGACAGCGTCCCGGCGAAGTTCTGGGTCACGTACGCCGTGCCGTCGTCGTCGATCGCGACGCTGAGCGGGGCGACGAGGTTCTTCGCGAGGGTTTTCGGCTTGGGCGCAGCGGCCTGGCTGGCCGGCACGAGCACGGCCGTCGTGGCCGCGAGGGCGAGCGTCGCGGTGGCAGCGACGATCCGGGTTCTACGCATGGGTGCCTCCCTGAGCGCTGATGGTGGCACCACAGTTGCCGCGACCAGATGCCGTGCGCAACACCCGATTGGGCTATAGCGCGCGTCACCTGCCGTCGTACGCCGCGAGGATTTGGTCCGCGGCGGCGGTGGCCGGGAGGTCGCCCGCGAGCACCGCCGCGCGCACCTCCTCGCGGACCGCCCGGACGCCGGCGGAGTGCCGCAACCGCTGGTCGAGCTCGTCGCGCACCAGCGCCCAGGTGAACTCCAGCTGCTGCCGGGCGCGCTTGTCGGCCAGCCCCTGCGACCCGAGGTGGCGGCGGTGGCCGTGCACCTGCTCCCAGACGTCGTCGACGCCGGAGTCCTCCAGGGCCGAGCAGGTCACCACCGGCGGCACCCACTCCCCCTTGCCGCGCACCATCCGCAGCGCGCCGGAGAGGTCGCGCGCGGCCACCCGCGCCTCCTGCGCGCGGTCGCCGTCGGCCTTGTTCACGGCGACCACGTCGGCCAGCTCGAGGATGCCCTTCTTGATGCCCTGCAGCTGGTCGCCGGTGCGCGCGAGGGTCAGGAAGAGGAACGTGTCGACCATTCCCGCGACGGTCACCTCCGACTGGCCGACGCCGACGGTCTCGACCAGCACCACGTCGTACGCCGCGGCCTCGAGCACCGCCATCGCCTGCACGGTCGCCCGCGCGACGCCGCCGAGCGTGCCGGCGCTGGGCGAGGGCCGGACGAACGCGTCCGGGTCGTTGGCCAGCCGGGCCATCCGGGTCTTGTCGCCCAGGACCGACCCTCCGGTGCGCACGCTCGACGGGTCGACCGCGAGCACGCCGACCCGGTGACCGACGCCGGTGAGCCGCGACCCCAGCGCCTCGATGAACGTCGACTTGCCGACGCCGGGAACCCCCGAGATACCCACCCGGATCGCCGACCCGCCCGAAACTTTCTGGCAGGTCAGCGTCGACAGCAGCTCGCGCGCCTGCTCCCGACGCCGGGGGTGGGTCGACTCGACGAGCGTGATCGCCTGGGATACGGCGGCCCGCCGACCGGCGCGGATGCCCTCGAGGAGGGCCTCGACATCAGGCATGCCGGCGCCTCAGTGGTGCAGCTGCTCCCGCAGCCGGACCAGGAGGTCGAGGGCGGACTCGGCGATGACCGTGCCGGGCAGGAACACCGCCGCCGCCCCCATCTCGCGGAGGGTCGGTACGTCGTCGGGCGGGATCACGCCGCCGATGACGACCATGATGTCGGGGCGACCCTGCTCCTCCAGCGCCGTCCGCAGCGCGGGCAGCAGCGTGAGGTGACCGGCGGCCAGCGACGAGACGCCCACGATGTGCACGTCGGCGTCGACCGCCTGCTGCGCGACCTCCTCGGGGGTCGAGAACAGCGGGCCCACGTCGACGTCGAAGCCCATGTCGGCGAAGGCCGTGACCACGACCTTCTGACCACGGTCGTGGCCGTCCTGGCCCATCTTGGCGACCAGGATGCGCGGGCGGCGGCCCTCCGCCTCCTCGAACTCGGCGGTCGCGTCGAGCACCTGCTGCACGAGCGTGCCGCCCTCGCCGGTGGTCGACTCGTCCCTGTACACGCCG
This sequence comes from Nocardioides sp. YIM 152315, assembly GCF_029210375.1. GTDB lineage: Bacteria > Actinomycetota > Actinomycetes > Propionibacteriales > Nocardioidaceae > Nocardioides. The sequence continues at coordinate 23,891 of NZ_JARGER010000032.1, forward strand.
CTGATCGTACGGATCACCGCCTGGTGGCGGCCGTAGACCTTCTCCAGCGCCTCGGAGATCTCGCCGACGGTCGCCTTCGCACGGGCGGCGTCGACGGCCAGCGCGAGCAGGTTGTCGTCGAGCGAGCCCTTGCTGCCGCCCCGCTCCGCCGACCGGGTCAGCGCCTCGAGCGCACGGCGTACGTCGTCGTCGTCGCGCTCGGCACGCAGCCGCTCGAGCTTGGCGACCTGCTGCCGGTAGACGTCGTCGTTGTCGACCTTGAGGACGTCGAGCCGCTCCTCGGTGGCGAGCCGGTGGGTGTTGACGCCGATGACCTTCTGCGCGCCGGAGTCGATGCGCGCCTGGGTGCGGGCGGCCGCCTCCTCGATGCGCATCTTCGGGATGCCCTGCTCGATCGCCGCGGCCATCCCGCCGGCCCGCTCGGCCTCGAGGATGTGCGCCCAGGCACGCTCGGCGAGGTCGTGGGTGAGGCGCTCGACGTAGTAGGAGCCGGCCCACGGGTCGATCGTCCCCGTCGTCCCGCTCTCCTGCTGGAGGAGGAGCTGGGTGTTGCGGGCGATCCGCGCCGAGAAGTCGGTCGGCAGCGCGATCGCCTCGTCGAGGGCGTTGGTGTGCAGGCTCTGGGTGTGGCCCTGGGTGGCCGCCATCGCCTCGATGCAGGTGCGCTGCACGTTGTTGAAGACGTCCTGCGCGGTCAGCGACCAGCCGGACGTCTGGGAGTGGGTGCGCAGGCTGAGCGACTTCGGGTTCTGCGGGTCGAACTGGCGGACCAGCCGGGCCCACAGCGCCCGGGCCGCGCGCATCTTGGCGACCTCCATGAAGAAGTTCATGCCGATCGCCCAGAAGAAGGACAGCCGCGGGGCGAACTGGTCGATGGTCAGGCCCGCGTCGAGGCCGGCCCGGATGTACTCGACGCCGTCGGCGAGCGTGTAGGCGAGCTCGAGGTCGTTGGTCGCCCCGGCCTCCTGGATGTGGTAGCCGGAGATCGAGATCGAGTTGAAGCGCGGCATCCGCTGCGAGGTGAACTGGAAGATGTCGCTGATGATCCGCATGCTCGGCGCCGGCGGATAGATGTAGGTGTTGCGGACCATGAACTCCTTGAGGATGTCGTTCTGGATGGTCCCCGCGAGCAGCGAAGGCTTCACCCCCTGCTCCTCGGCCGCCGCGATGTAGAGCGCCAGGACCGGCAGCACGGCGCCGTTCATGGTCATCGACACCGACATCTGGTCCAGCGGGATGCCGTCGAAGAGCGTGCGCGCGTCGTAGATCGAGTCGATGGCCACGCCCGCCATGCCGACGTCGCCGCGCACCCGCGGGTGGTCGGAGTCGTAGCCGCGGTGGGTGGCCAGGTCGAAGGCGACCGACAGTCCCTTCTGGCCGGCGGCGAGGTTGCGGCGGTAGAACGCGTTGGACTCCTCGGCGGTCGAGAAGCCGGCGTACTGCCGGATCGTCCACGGCTGGGTGGTGTACATCGTCGGGTAGGGCCCGCGCAGGAAGGGACTCAGCCCCGGGAGCGTGTCGAGCGCGTCGAGTCCCGCCAGGTCCTCGGGGCCGTAGCCGGGCTTGATCCCGATGCCCTCCGGCGACATCCAGGTGTGGTCGCCGCCCCCGGTGGTCGAGGAAGGCGCGCTAGCGCCTGTCTCGAAACCACCATCCAGCGACAGCCCGCTGAAGCTCTTCGGAACCGTCATGCGAGCTTCTCCCTCGTGCGGATCAGGAAGTCGAGGGCGTTCGTGCCCATCGCGCAGTTGTCGTCGGCCCACTCGCGCGGCTGGCCCGCGACGATGACCCACTCGGCGCCGGCCTCGCGCAGCCGCGCTGCGGTCTCGGCGCCCTGCTCGTCGTACGCCGCGTCCGCACCGGCCACGCACGCCACGCGGCCCGGCTCGGCGCTGACGGCGATGCCGCCGGCGGCGAGCAGGTTGGTCGCGAACGTCGCGCGCGCGGTGTGCTGGGCGACGGTGCCGAGCGTCGCGAGGTGGACCGGGTTCTGCGGCGGCGCGTCGCGGAAGGCCTCGAACGTGGCACCGTAGCGGCGGACGTCGTCGCCGTCTCCCGGGCGCTCGGGCAGCGCCTCGCCGAGGTTCGGGAACTCGGTGACCCCGGTGATCGGCCGCTTGCGCGTGGCGATCTCCTTCTCGCGGGTCACGTTCGTCAGGGCGATGGCGGAGTTCAGGACCGGCTCGGGGTCGCTCGCGTCATCGAGCTCTCCGAAGAACTCCCAGGCCGCGCGGGCGAGGTCGTCGGTGAGCTTCTCGACGGCGTACGAGCCGCCGGCCGGGTCGGCGACGTGCGCGACGTGCGATTCGTCGATGAGGAGGTGACTGGTGTTGCGGGCGATGCGCCGGCCGAAGGCGTCGGGCCGGCCGAGTGGGCCGTCGAACGGCAGCACCGTCACGCTGTCCGCTCCCCCGACGCCGGCGGCGAACGCCGCGACCGTGGTGCGGAGCATGTTCACCCACGGGTCGTACTTGCTCATCATCGGACGGCTGGTGACCGCATGCAGCTTCATGTTGGTCGAGCCTGTCGAGACCCCGGAGAGCTCCAGGACCCGGGTCCAGAGCCGGCGCGCGGCCCGCAGCTTGGCGATCGAGGCGAACTGCTCGTCGGTGGCGGCGTAGCGGAACTCCACCAGGCCCGCGACCTTGTCGACGCTCAGGCCGGCCTCGGTGAGCGCGCGGAGGTACGTCGCACCCGCGGCCATCGACCAGCCGAGCTCCTGGACGTCAGACCCGATCTCGCAGTTAGGGCGGTTGGCGGGAGCCGAAGTGGTG
>NZ_JARGER010000033.1 GCF_029210375.1 Nocardioides sp. YIM 152315
GACCGACGGAGGCACCACCAACCTCGACAGCGGGGTGTCCCTCTGCCACTGGCACCACAACCGCGCCCACGATTCGAACTACGACACCACGTACCTCCCCACCGGCAAGGTCCAGTTCCACCGCAGGACATGAAGACTGGTGGAGTGAAGACGACGACCGTACGCATCGCGGCGCCGGTGCGCGTGACGTTCGACTACGTGGCAGAGCCGCGGAACCGGCCTCGGTGGCAGTTGAGTCTGCGGAGAGTCGACGTGCTCACCGACGGGCCGACGGCGGTGGGGACACGATGGCTGGACCGGACGATGGTCGGCGCGGCGCCCTGTCTCGAGATCACCGCGATGACGTCGCCGTCCGCGACGGCGTCCGGGGCAAGCGTCGGGGTCTGGAGCGAGGAGGGCCGCTGGCGCGGGCTCACGGCCACCTTGGCGCTGACCTTCGTCCCGGTCGCGGCCGAGCCCAGTGCCACTGACGTCCTGGTGCGGCTCGACTTCGCCGGCACGGGCGCATGGAAGCTGCCGGCGACGTTGCTGCGGGTGCTCGCCCTGCCGGCGGTCCGCGCCGATCTCCGCCGCGCGGCCCGGATCATCGAGGCCGGTGGAGCGACCACGGGGCTGCGGTGACTCGCCGGGAGACAGCACTCACGCCAGGGACGCGACCAACCGCCGATAGGTGTCGTCGACGTCGCCCTCGACACTCGGGACCACCACCGCCGAGGGGCGCTGCTCGAGCAGCCGCGCGAGCGCAGCGTGCCAGTGGACGAGCGCATCGGATCCACCCTGCGCCGCCACGATCGCCCGGACCTGGGCATGCCAGACATCGTTGGGCTCTGCGTCGCCGCGGCGATCGAACCGCGCCACCGCGCGGTCGAGGTCGTCCATGAGGAATCGCTCGACGAAGTCGGCGCCGGCCCGGTCCGCGCAGGCCTCGAAGCGGGCCAGCTCGGCCGGGTTCGCCAGCATCTGCGGCAGGACGACGTCGTGGCCGCTCGCCAGGTAGGCCTCGATCATCGCCAGGGCGGCGGGGCGGATGAGAGCGCCGGCGTTGCCGAAGTCGTCCGACCAGCCGCCGATCAGCGTGCGGAGCACGTCGATGTCGCAGTTGAGTACGCCGGGGTGCTCGTCGACGTACCGTCTCGCGATGGTCGACTTCCCGATGCCCGGCGGACCGTTGAGGTGGATGAGGCGAGCCACCCCAGAACGCTATCCCCAGCCGGGCAGGACCAGCGCCGCCCACACCAGCAGCGGTCCGACGAGCACGACGATCACGCTGTAGGTGAGGATCTGCTTGTAGTAGACCTGCTCCTCGATCGAGTCGGGTCGGTTGGCGAGCATCAGGGCGCCGTTGGTGGAGAAGGGGCTGACGTCGACGATCGTGGACGAGACCGCCAGCGCGGCGACGAAGAGTCCGGCGCTGACGCCACCGTCCGCGATCAGCGGGATCGCGATCGGGATGATCACGGGAAGCAGGGCCGTCGATGACGCGAACGCCGACACCACGCCGCCGACGTAGCAGAGCACGAGTGCACCGAGCACGGCCGTGCCGAGACCCGCCGCCCAGTTGCCCACGAACTCCGGCGACCCGGCCGCCTCGAGGATCGTCGCGTAGGTGCTGACGCCGGCGACGAGCAGCACCGTCGGCCAGGCGATCTGCTTGACCGCGTCCTTGTGCTCGTTGGGCGAGAGCATCGCGAGGAGGACGGCAGCGGTGATCGAGACGAAGCCGATGTTCTTGTCGAAGGCGAGGGCGACCACGGCGACGGCGAGGAACGCGACCAGGGTCAGCACCTGGTCACGGCGCACGCCGAGCGCCTGCGTGCCGACCGGAGCCGAGGTGCCCATGCCGCGGGCGGGCACGGTCGCCCCGCCGCGGTGCAGGTCGGCGGCAAGGGTGTCGTCCTCGTCGGGATCGATGCGCTGTGAGAGCAGCGAGCGCCCGCCGAGCACGACGAAGAGGACGACGGCGAGGGCCAGGTTCACGAAGAGGCTCGCGAGGAAGATGGTGATCTCGCTGTTGGGCAGGTCGTTCTGCGACATCACGGAGTTGGTGATCGTGCCGTAGATGCTGATCGGCGAGAACCCGCCGGCCTGCGCGCCGTGGACGACGAACATGCCCATCATCAACGGACTGATGCCGTAGCGGCCGGCGAAGCCGAGCGCGATCGGCCCGATGATCGCGCAGGCGGCGGGGCTGACCGCGCCGACCGCGGTCAGCACCCCGGTGACCGCGAACATCACCCACGGGATCAACGCCACCCGGCCGCCGACGGCCCGCACTGCCGTGCGGACGATCAGGTCGACCGTGCCGTTGTTGCGCGCGATCGCGAAGAGGTAGGTCACCCCGATCAGCGTCAGGATCAGGTCGCCGCTGACCCCGGCGACGATCTCCTTCTCGTCGAGGTCGAGGGAGTACATCCCGACGAGCCACGCGGCGACGTACGCCAGCGCTCCCATGTTGATCGGCAGCGCGGTGCCGACGACGAACAGTGCGACGAGGGCGAGGATCGCCACCCACTCCGGACCCATGAGGGCACTCCTTCGAAGCGGCAGGCGGGGGCTCCGAGTGACCCCGGTCACGCCGGCCGCGCTCCCTCTAGCCTTTCCCGGTGACCGGTCTCGAACACCTCGCGATCTTCGGAGCCGGGCTCGGCGCCGGGGTGATGACCTCGACGGTCGGCGTCGCGTCGCTGCTGAGCTTCCCCGTGCTGCTCGCCGTCGGCCTACCGCCCGTCGTCGCGAACGCCAGCAACACCGTCGGTCTGACGCCGGGAGCGCTCAGCGGCTCGTTCGGCTATCGCGAGGAGCTGCGCGAGCAGCCGCGGGTGACGGCCGCGGTGATCACCACCTGCGCGGCCGGCGCGATCCTCGGCGCCGCCCTGCTGCTGGCGCTGCCGCCGGGCGTGTTCGAGGCGGTCGTGCCGTGGCTGATCCTCGGCACCTGCCTGCTCGTCGGCGCCCAGCCTCGGATCCGCTGCTGGCTCGGGCGCGTGCACGAGGAGGCCGCCGCCGGCGCCTCCCGCCTCTCCCCCGCCACGACGCTGTTCGCCACCCTGGTCGGGGTCTACGGCGGCTACTTCGGCGCCGGGTCCGGCGTGATGATGATGGCGGTGCTCGGCCTGGGGTCGCACCTCGAGTTCCGGGTGATCAACGCGCTCAAGACGCTCGCGGTGCTGGCCAGCAACGTCGTCGCCGCGCTCATCTTCGTCGTGGTCGCCGAGCTCGACTGGACCGCCGTGCTGCTGCTCGCGGGCGGCTCCGTCGTCGGCGGGTACGTCGGCGCGCGGGTCGGCCGCCGCTTGAACCCGACCCTGCTGCGCGGCCTCATCGTCGTGGTCGGCGTCAGCGCGGCGGTGTGGATGCTCTGGTAGCAGCCGAGGAGTCCGGGAACCGCCGGTCGAAGCGGTGGAAGAGCCAGTCGCTGAGGCGCGGGGCGACCAGGCCGAGGAGCTCGCCGACCGTGCCGGCGACCGTGTTCACGTGCACGGGCCGGCGCTCCAGCGCCCGCACCACGCGCGCCGCTGCCTGCTCGGGGGTGGCGCCGCGCCCGGCGTACGCCTCGGTCGGCGCGGTCATCGCCGTGCGCACGAGCGAGAACCGCATGTTGGTGAACCGCACGTTGTCGCCGTAGCACTCGCGCGCAGCGACCCGGCTCCACGCGTCGAGCGCGGTCTTGGAGGCGATGTAGGCGCTGAACTTCGGCGCCTTGAGCTGCACACCCCACGTCACGATGTTGACCACGTGCCCGAACCGCTGCGCCCGCATGGCCGGGAGCAGCCCCAGCGTGAGCCGCACGGGCCCGAAGAAGTTGACCGCCATGCTGCGCTCGACGTCGTGGAAGCGGTCGTAGCTCAACGCGAGCGAGCGTCGGATCGACCGGCCCGCGTTGTTGACGAGGTGGTCGACCGCGCCGTGCTCGTCGAGCACCCGCGCGACGAGCGCGTCGACGGCGTCGAGGTCGGTGAGGTCGCAGGGGTACGCCGTCGCCCGCCCGCCCGCCGCCTCGATCGCGTCGCGGACCCGTTCGAGCTCCTCGGCACGGCGTGCCACGAGCAGCACCCGCGCCCCGCGCGCGGCCACTGCCTTGGCCGTCGCCTCCCCGATCCCCGACGACGCGCCGGTCACGAGGACGCGGCGCCCCGCGAGGGTCATGTGGTCTCCCATCGGAAGAGCTTCGCCGAGATCAGCGTGACCACGACCGCGAAAATGGCGAGGAAGAGCATCGGCAGCAGGGCCGCCGTCCACGGCTCGCCCCTGACCATCACGTCCAGCATGCCCTCGTTGAGGTGCTTGAGCGGGAGCACGTTCGAGAACACCTGCAGCCACTGCGGTGCGGCGTCGAGCGGGAAGAACGACCCGCTCAGGAAGGCCATCGGCAGCACGATGAAGTTCGCGGCGTTCACCGCGCCCTCCTGGGTCTTGGTGATCGCGCCGGCCAGGAGGCCGAGCGACATGAAGCACAGGGTGCCGACGACGAGCAACGGGATCGCCATCCACCACGCCCCGGTCAGCGTGAGACCGAAGAACAGCGACCCGATGCCGAGGAAGATCGCCATCTGCACGAGGGCCACCGCCACGGTCACCGACACCCGGGCGCCGACGACCGTGCGAGTCGACACCGGCGCGAGCTGGAGCCGGCGGAGCAGCTTGGTCTGCCGCCAGCCCTGGAGCGTCGCGGCCGCGCCGAACGCGGCACTCATCGCGACGGCCCAGCCGAGCAGGCCGGGCGTGAAGTACTGGATCGTGTCGAGGGAGTCGTCCTCGACGGACTGGACGTCCAGCGAGTACGTCGGCGGCTGCCCCGTCGCCGCGAGGTTGGTGCCGTCCACGAGCGCCTGCAGTGCCCCGGCGGTGATGCCGGCCTTCGCCGGGTCGGTCTGCGTGTAGTGCGCGACCAGCGTCTCGCCCTGCTGCTCGACCGCCACGTCGGCGTCGCCCTTGCGCACCTGCGCGATCGCGTCGTCCAGGTCGTCGGAGCGGGTGACGTCGAAGGTCGCGTCGAACGACTCGTCGGCGTCGTCCGGCAGGTCGTCGATCAGCGTCACGTCGCCGACCACGATCATGTCCACCTCGCCGACCGACTGGTCCGAGAACAGGCCGCCGAAGAGCACGAGGAACATCAGCGGGAAGACCACGGCGAAGAACACCGCCGTCCGGTCGCGGACGAAGCCCCACAGGATCGCCCGGGAGAGCGCCCAGAAGGGACCCTGGGTCAGAGACTTCATGCGCGGTACTCCCGCCCGGTCAGGTCGAGGAAGACGTCCTCGAGCGTGCCGGTCTGCACCCGGACGCCGTCGAGCCGGTTGGCCTCGGAGAGCCGGGCGATCTCGACGGCGGGCTCGCGTGTCGTGATCGTCTCGCCGTCGGCCAGCGTGATCCGGGTCGGCGCGTCGAGGCGGTGGATCAGCGCCGCGGGGGTGTCGTGCACCAGCACGCGGCCGTGGTCCATGATCGCGACACGGTCGGCGAGCGCCTCGGCCTCGTCCATGTAGTGCGTCGTCAGCACGACGGTGCGGCCCGAGTCGTTGATGCCGGAGAGCAGGTCCCAGAGGTTGCGGCGCGCCTGCGGGTCGAGCGAGGAGGTGGGCTCGTCGAGGAACACGACCTCGGGGTCGTGCACCAGCGCGCAGGCGATCGAGAGCCGCTGCGCCTGGCCACCGGAGAGGTCCTCGACCCGGCTGTCGGCCTTCTCGACCAGTCCGACCCGCTCCAGCCACTCGTCGGCGTGTGAGGCGGCGACGCCGTACAGGGAGGCGAAGGTGTGGATCTGCTCGCGGGCGGTGAGGCGTTCGAAGAACGACGACGCCTGCAGCTGCACCCCGATCCGGGGCAGCAGCGCCGGGTTGCGCGGCCACGCGGGCAGCCCGAGCACGGCGGCGGATCCCCCGGTCGGCTCGCGCAGGCCCTCGATCATCTCCAGCAGGGTGGTCTTGCCGGCCCCGTTGGGGCCGAGGATGCCGACGAAGTCGCCCTCGTCGACCGCCAGGTCGACGCCGTCGACCGCGCGCAGGTCGCCGTAGTCCTTGGTGAGCCCGGCGACCTCGATCGCGGCGGTCATGCGGGATCCGTCGGCGCGACCAGCGGCCAGGGACGGGCCGACTCGATCTGAGCGGAGAGTGCGAAGAGCGTGGCCTCGTCGTCGGTGCGGCCGACCAGCTGCACTGCCAGCGGGAGGCCGTCGGGTGCGATGCCGCACGGGACCGACGCGGCCGGGTTGCCCGCGACGTTCCAGATCGCGGCGTACGCGATCGAGGGCATCGCCCGCAGCGACGCCTGGATCGTGCCGACGCCGTCGAGCCGACCCACCGGCGGCGGCCGGTGCGCGATCGCCGGCGTCAGGAGCACGTCGACGTCGTGGAAGACCCGGTTGGCCTTCGTCGACACCTTCTCGGTCTGCCCGAGCGCCCACTCGACGACCTTCGGCGTGACCCAGCCCCCCAGCCGGCAGGTCTGCCGCGTCCGGCGCTCGAGCCGCTCACGGTGCTCGACGAGGTCGGCCTCGGACCGGATGCCGGCGAAGAACTGGGGCACGAACGCCGCGGTGGGGTCGGGATAGTGCGGATCCACCTGGCGTACGTCGTGGCCGAGATCGGTCAGCAGCCGAGCGGTGTCCTCCACGGCGCGCACGTGGGCCGGGTCGGGCGCCACGCCGACGGTGACCGGCTTGATCGACCAGCCGACGCGCAGCCGGCCGGGATCGCGCCCGACCGCGTCGACGAAGGGGTCGTCGCCTCCTGCCGTGTAGAGGTCGCCCTCGACGTTGCCGCGGATGACGTCGTAGACGACCGCGCTGTCGCGCACCGTGCGGGTGAGCGGGCCGGCCGTGCCGAGTGCCCACCACAGGTGCGGGTGGGGCGCGGTCGTGACGCGGCCGCGCTGCGGCTTGAGGCCGAAGAGACCGCAGCTGGCGCCGGGGATCCGGATCGATCCGCCCCCGTCGCCGCCCAGGCCGGCCGGCACCATCCCGGACGCGACCGCGGCCGCCGTACCGCCGCTCGAGCCCCCGGGCGTGTGGTCGCGGTCCCACGGGTTGCGGGTGACGCCGCGCGAGACCGACTCGGTGAAGGGGAAGGCCCCGAACTCTGGCATCGTCGTCTTGCCGACGATCACCGCGCCCGCGTGCCGCAGGCGGGTGACGATCTCGGCGTCCGCGGTCGCCGGGGTGGAGTTGCCCTCGCCGCCGAAGGTCGTGACCGTGCCGGCGACGTCGATCTCCTCCTTGACGGCGATCGGTACGCCGTGCAGCGGCCCGGGCGGCTCGCCGGCGGCCAGCGCGGCGTCGCGTGCCTCGGCCTCCGCGATCGCCTCGCCGGCGAGCACCCGCGAGAAGGCGTTGAGGTCGCGGTCGCGTGCGTCGATGCGGGCCAGCGCGGCGTCGACGACGCCGCGCGAGGTCATCTCGCCCTCCCTGATCAGCCGTGCGGTCTCGGCCACTCCGGCCGCGGCGAGGTCGGTCATGGCGACGACGCTATCGGGTGGCGTCGCTCATCCGGCGGCGAGGAGGCCGCGCACGACCCGCAGCGCCACGGACAGCCGGGCCAGGTCCGCCTGCTCGTCGGCGCAGATCTCGTCCAGCGTCGTCGCCGCCCGCGCGACGATGACCTCTTCGGCGGCCTCCCACGCCGCGACGCGAGCCGGCGCGGAGTCGTCGTCGGAGGTCGCGACCAGCACCTGCGCGGTGAGCTGGGCGTGCACGGTGTGCAGGTCGTCGCGCAGCGACGCTCGGGCCATCGTCTGCCACCGGTCGGCCCGCGGCAGCGCGAGGATGCGCTGCACCAGCGCCGGCAGCCCGAGCCGCTCACCCAGCGCGAAGTGCACCCGGGCCACGGTGGTGGGGTCGAGGTTCTCGCGCTGGCTGATCTCGATGATGCCGAGCAGCATGTAGGCCGGTGGCAGCACGGCCACCCGCGACGCCAGGTCCTCGGGCACGCCCGAACGCTCGAGCGCCTCCTTGCGGTCGACGTACGCCGCGAGCTCGCGCCCGCTCATCAGCTCGGGCAGCTGCGCCAGCGTGCGGCGCACGGGATCGCCGAACAGCTCGACCGTGCCCTCGCTGTCCAGAGGCGGCCGCCGGTTGTTGACCAGCCAGCGCGACGCGCGCTCCACCAGCGTCCGCATCTCCAGACGCATCCGGGTCTGGACGGCCGCGTCGAGGTGGTTGTCGTAGGTCATCAGCTCCTTGCGGAGCTCGAGCGAGGCGAAGATCTCGCGGGCCACGAAGTTCGCGCGGGTCAGCTCGCCAGCGCTCGCGCCGGTCTCCCCGGCCAGCCGCGGCCAGTAGGTCATGCCGGCGCCGTTGACGAGGTCGTTGACCACCTGGGTCACGATGATCTCGCGCCGCAGCGGGTGCTGGCGGACCTGGTCGACGAAGCCCGCCTGCACCTGGGTCGGGAAGTAGGCGCGCAGGTCGTAGTCGAGGTAGGGGTCGTCGGGGAGGTCGGACTCCAGCAGCTCCTGGGCCAGCACGATCTTGGTCCACGCCAGCAGCACCGAGAGCTCGGGAGCGGTGAGCCCCTCGCCGCTGTCGGCCCGGCGCCTGACCTCCCGGGCCGGGGGCAGGCCCTCGAGCTCGCGGTCGAGCACGCCGTCACGCTCCAGGCGACGGATCCACTCCTCGTGCACGTGCAGCATCGACGGTGCGTGGTCGAGGGCGTTGGCGAGGGCGAGGTTCTGCTCGTAGTTGTCACGCAGCACCAGGTCGGCGACCTCGTCGGTCATCTCGGCGAGCAGGTGGTTGCGCTGCTTCCCGGTCAGGTCGCCGTCCTTGACGACGCGGTCGAGCAGGACCTTCAGGTTGACCTCGTGGTCGGAGGTGTCCACCCCGGCGGAGTTGTCGATGAAGTCGGTGTTGATCCGACCACCCCCCTCCCGGGCGTACTCGATGCGACCGAGCTGGGTGAGTCCGAGGTTGCCACCCTCGCCGATCGCGCGCGCCCGGACCTCGCGGCCGTCGACGCGGAGGCCGTCGTTGGCCTTGTCGCCGGCCGCCGCGTGACTCTCGGTCGACGCCTTCACATAGGTCCCGATGCCGCCGTTCCAGAGCAGGTCGACGGGCGCCTTGAGGATGGCGTTCATCAGCTCGGCCGGGGTCATGGCGGTGATGCCCTCGTCGATGCCGAGCGCCGCGCGCACGGCGTCGTTGAGCGGGATCCGCTTCAGGTGTCGTGAGTGGACGCCGCCGCCCTCGGAGATCAGGTCCTTGTCGTAGTCCTGCCAGCTCGACCGCTGGAGCCCGAACATCCGCTTGCGCTCGGCGTACGACGTCGCCGGGTCGGGTGTCGGGTCGAGGAAGATGTCGCGGTGGTCGAACGCGGCGACCAACCGGATGTGCTCCGAGCAGAGCATGCCGTTGCCGAAGACGTCGCCGGACATGTCGCCGACGCCGACGACCGTGAAGTCCTCGGCCTGGGTGTCCACGCCCCGCTCGCGGAAGTGCCGCTGCACCGAGACCCAGGCGCCCCGGGCCGTGATGCCCATCGCCTTGTGGTCGTAGCCGACCGAGCCGCCGCTGGCGAACGCGTCCCCCAGCCAGAAGCCGTAGTCCTTCGCGACGCCGTTGGCGATGTCCGAGAAGGTCGCCGTGCCCTTGTCGGCCGCGACCACGAGGTAGGTGTCGTCGCCGTCGTGACGCACCACGTCGCGGGGCGGCACGGTCTCGCCGTCGACCAGGTTGTCGGTGATGTCGAGCAGCCCGGAGATGAAGGTCTTGTAGCAGGCGACGCCCTCGGCCAGCCACGCGTCGCGGTCACCCGCGTCGGGGAGCTGCTTGCAGAAGAACGCGCCCTTCGCGCCGACCGGGACGATGACGGTGTTCTTGACCATCTGCGCCTTGACGAGGCCGAGCACCTCGGTGCGGAAGTCGTCACGACGGTCCGACCAGCGCAGGCCGCCGCGCGCCACCGCGCCGAAGCGCAGGTGCGAGCCCTCGACGCGCGGCGAGTACACGAAGACCTCGTAGCGCGGCCGCGGCGCCGGCAGGTCCGGGATCGCGTCGGGCTCGAGCTTGAGCGAGATGTAGGTCTTCGGCCCGTCGTCCGCGCCGGGCTGGAAGTAGTTGGTGCGCAGCGTCGCGCGGATGTGGGTGAGGTAGGAGCGCAGGATGCGGTCCTGGTCGAGGCTGGCGACGTCGTCGAGTGCGCGGTTGATCCGCTCCTCGAGCTTCTCCACGGCGCCGTCCCCCTCCCCCTGGTCGGTCGGGCGCGAGCGGGCCGGGTCGAAGCGCACCTCGAAGAGGCGCACCAGCAGGCGGGTGATGTCGACGTTCCCGCGCAGCGCGTCCTCGATGTAGTCGAGCGCGAACGGCGAGTTCCCCTGACGCATGTACTTCGCGTAGGCGCGCAGCAGCGTCGCCTGCCGCCAGGTCAGCCCGGCGGCGAGCACCAGCGCGTTGAAGCCGTCGATCTCGTTGAAGCCGTCCCAGACGGCGCGGACGGCGTCCTGGAAGAGCTCGCGGGCGTTGTCGGGCAGGCTCGCGCCGTACCGGAGCCCGAACTCGTAGATGTACGTCGGCCGCTCCAGGTCGAGCTGGTAGGGCCGTTCGTCGACGACCTCGACGCCCATCGAGGACAGCATCGGCAGCACGTTCGACAGCGAGAGGGGCCGGCCGACCCGATAGACCTTGAGCCGCGCCTCGCCGCGGCCGGCGTCGAGGTCCTCGTAGAGCGAGAGGTCGCGCCCGGATTCGTCGTCGTTCAACCGGATGTCCTCGAGCCGGCCGAGGTCGACGGCACCGACGCGCGGGGAGAAGTCCTCCTTGTACGCCTCGGGGAACGAGTCGAGGTAGCGCCGCAGCAGGGCCGTGCCCGCCTCCTCGCCGTACGACGCGAGGACCGCGGTCGTGAAGTCGTCGCGCCAGGACCGGGAGGCCTCGACCATGCGGCGCTCGAGGTCGGCCGGGTCGACCTCCCGGATCTCGGCGCCCTTGGGCGGGTGCACCACGAAGTGGACGCGTGCGGTCGTCGACTCGGTCAGGCGGACCGTGAACTCGACCGACTCGCCACCGAGCCGGTCGCGGAGGATCTCCGAGAACCGCTCGCGCACGGCCGTGTTGTAGCGGTCGCGGGGCAGGTAGACGAGCACCGAGACGTAGCGCCCGTAGGTGTCGCGGCGGATGAAGTGACGCAGCTGCCGGCGCTCCCGGGCGTGCATGGCCTGCTCAGCCATCGGCGCGAGCTCGTCGACGGTGGTGTGGAAGAGCTCGTCGCGCGGATAGGTCTCGAGCGTGTCCATCAGCGCCTTGCCGTCGTGGCTGTTGGGCGAGAACCCGATGCGCCGCAGCACCGCGGCCGCGCGCTCGCGCAGCATCGGGATCCGCGTCAACGACTCGGTGTAGGCGGCGCTCGAGTAGAGGCCCAGGAAGCGGCGCTCGCCGACGACCTCGCCGTTCTCGAACCTCTTGACGCCCACGTAGTCCAGGTACGCCGGGCGGTGCACCGTCGAGCGCGAGTTGGCCTTGGTCAGCACGAGCACGGTCTTCTCGCGCGCCTTGGCCGCCGCCGCGGCCGGGAGCCGCCCGGAGGTCGCGCCCATCGACTGGTCGGCGCGCAGGATGCCCAGCCCGCTGCCGGGGACGCCCCGCAGGTACTCGTCGTCGTCGTGCCGCTCGAGCCGGTACTCGCGGTAGCCGAGGAACGTGAAGTGGTCGTCGGCCAGCCACTGCAGGAGGTCGCGGGCCTGCTTCACCTCCGCGGGATCGACACCCTCCGGCGGGTCGGTCGTCAGCTCCTGCACGACGGTCGCGACCTGGGTGTGCATCTTGTCCCAGTCCTCGACGGCCTCGCGGACGTCGCGCAGCACCCGCTGCACGGCCTCCTCGATCGCGGCGACGTCCTCGCCCTCGGGGACGCGGTCGATCTCGACGTGCATCCAGGACTCGCGGACGACGCCCTCGTCGCGGCCGGCCTCGGTGCCGTCGGCCACGGGACGGACGCTCTGCAGCGACCCGGTGATGTCGCGGACCACGTCGAGGACGGGGTGGATCACCAGATGCACGTCGTGCAGCTGCCGCGAGAGCTCCATCGTCAGCGAGTCGACGAGGAAGGGCATGTCGTCGACGACCACCTCGACCACGGAGTGGCCGTCGGCGGACCAGCCCTGGTCGCTGGGGCCGGGCGTGAGGAGCCGGACCCGGGCGGTGCCCTGGGGCCGGTTGCCGGCGAGCTTGTAGTGCGAGGCGAACGCGCCGTAGACGTCGACCTCCGAGCGGTCGGCGATGTCCTCGGCGGCGACGTGCCGGTAGTACGCCCGGATCAGCGCCTCGACCTCGGCGTGCGGCGGCCCGCCGCTCCCCCGCCCGGATCGGGCCAGCTCGATGGCACTCGAGAGCAGCGCGGACTTGTCCACATCATGCGTCGCCGTTGACACAGTCCTGACCCTAGGACGAGGCGTCTGCTACCGGCCAGTCAGGGGTGGATCAGCGTTTCGTCAGAGCGCGCTGCGCAGCTCCCACAGCAGGGGGTAGTACTGCACCGGCAGCCGCGAGCGGAGGTACGTCGCGCCGGACGAGCCGCCCGTCCCGGACTTGGCGCCGATCATCCGCTCGACCATGACCACGTGCCGTGCCCGCCAGCTGGCCGCGAGCTCGTCGTGCTGGAGCAGCGCCTCGGCGAGGGCCCAGACCACGGCGTACTGGTCCCGGTCGTGCGCGACCGTGCGCATGGAGGCCGACACCTCCTCGTCCCTGTCGGCCGCCAGGTCGAAGGAGCGCAGCACCGCGAGGAACGCGTCCCAGAGGCTCGGCTCCTCGAGGCGATCGGCGAGCCGTGCCTCCTCCTCCGCGGTCAGCCCCCGGAACCGACGCAGGTACGCCGCGTCCTTGGCGCCCGAGAGGAACTCCAGCTCCCGGAACTGCACCGACTGGAAGCCGCTGGCCGGCGCGAGCCGCTGCCGGAACTCCATGAAGTCCTGCGGCGTCATCGTCTCCAGCACGTCGACCTGCTGCACGAGCACCCGCTCGATGACGTGCACCCGGGTGAGCAGGTGCTGGGCCCACCAGAGCCGGCCGCCCTCCACACCCGCGAGCATGGCCTCGCGGGCAGCGGTCACCTCGTGCAGCAGCTGCTTGAACCACAGCTCGTAGACCTGGTGGATCGTGATGAACAGCAGCTCGTCGTGCGCCGGCGGGTCGGACTCGAGGTGCTGCGCGTCCAGCAGCTGCGGCAGCCGGAGGTAGCTGCCGTAGGTCAGCTGCGCTCCCTGCTCACCGAAGGACACGAAGCTCTCGGTCTGCTCGCTCATGGGACCGAGGGTAGGCCGGGCCCGTGCCCGGCGGTGGTCGAGGTGCGAAGGCGCGCTGGCGGTGTCGGTGGTCGAGGAAGGCGCGCTAGCGCCTGCCGCTGGCACCACAACCGCGAGGTCGGGCGGTTTCGTCGCGCGCACGCCCCGGCATGATGTCGCCCATGAGGTTCACCCACACGATGACCCACGCCGCCCCGATGGCCGAGGTCGGCGCCATGCTCGACGACCCGGCGTACCGTGACGAGGTCATCGCGGCGCAGGGGTCGCTGCGGGGTACGGCGAGCTTCGGGCAGGAGGGCGACACCGTCGTGGTCGTCGTCGATCAGCTGCAGCCGGCGGACGGGATCCCGGGGTTCGCGAAGAAGTTCGTCGGCGACGAGATCAACATCGTCCAGCGGGAGGAGTGGACCGCGGTCGACCACGCCGACCTGCACGTGACGATCCCCGGCAAGCCCGGACAGATGATCGGCAGCATCGAGCTCGTCGAGGACGACGGCACCACGACCGAGACCGTCGAGGCCGAGATCACCGTCAACATCCCGCTCGTCGGCGGGAAGATCGAGAAGCTGATCGGCGACCTGCTCCGCAAGGCACTTTGCGCCGAGGAGCAGGTCGCGCGCGACTACCTGTCGCGCTGAGGATCCGCCTCGGTCGACGCAGCCTCCGCCGACGCAGCCGACGCAGCCTCCGCGGCGTCGTGGCGACGCCGGTGGACGATCACTGCCCCGAGCACGACGAACGGGCCGAACGCCAGGATCAGCGTCAGCGCCTGTTCGAAGGGGTGCAGCGCACCCAGGTGCATCGGGAGGATCATCAGCACGCTCAGCCGAGGTAGGGGTAGCGGTAGTCCGTCGGCGGGACGAACGTCTCCTTGATCGACCGCGGGCTCGTCCACCTGAGCAGATTGACCGCGGCACCTGCCTTGTCGTTGGTGCCCGAGGCGCGCCCGCCGCCGAACGGCTGCTGGCCGACGACCGCACCGGTGGGCTTGTCGTTGATGTAGAAGTTGCCGGCAGCGAACCGGAGCTCGTTCTGGGCCCAGGCGATCGCGCGGCGGTCCTGGGCGATGACCGCGCCGGTGAGGGCGTACGGCGCGATGGACTCCATCGCGCGGACGACCTTCTCGAAGTCACTGTCGTCGTAGACGTGGACCGCGAGGATCGGGCCGAAGTACTCGGTCGTGAACATCTCGTCGGTCGGGTCGCCACCCTCGACCACGGTCGGGTTCACGAAGTAGCCGACCGAGTCGTCGAGGGTGCCGCCGACGAGGATGTCGAGCTTGCGGGAGCGCTTGGCCCGCTCGATCGCCACCTTGTGCTTGGCGAACGCCCGGTCGTCGATGACCGCGCCCATGAAGTTGGAGAAGTCGGTGGGGTCGCCCACGGTGATCGACTCGATCTCGGAGAGGAAGGAGTCCTTCATCCTCTTCCACACCGAGCGTGCGACGTAGGCCCGCGACGCGGCCGAGCACTTCTGGCCCTGGAACTCGAAGGCGCCGCGGATCATCGCGGTGCGCACCACGTCGGGGTCGGCCGAGGGGTGCGCGACGATGAAGTCCTTGCCGCCGGTCTCGCCGACGATGCGGGGGTAGGAGCGGTACGACGCGATGTTCTCGCCCACCGTGCGCCACAGGTGCTGGAAGGTCGGGGTCGAGCCCGTGAAGTGGATGCCGGCCAGCTCGGGCGAGGAGAGCGTGACCTCGGAGACCTCGAGTCCGTCGCCCGGGAGCATGTTGATCACACCGGGCGGCAGGCCGGCCTCCTCGAGCAGCTCCATCGTCAGCGACGCAGCCAGCTGCTGGGTCGGCGAGGGCTTCCAGATGACCGTGTTGCCCATCAGCGCCGGAGCGGTGGGCAGGTTGCCGGCGATCGCGGTGAAGTTGAACGGCGTGATCGCGTAGACGAACCCCTCGAGCGGACGGTGGTCGGTGCGGTTCCACACGCCGGAGCTGTTGGCGATCGGCTGGTCGGCCAGGATCTCGCGCGCGTAGTGGACGTTGTAGCGCCAGAAGTCGATCAGCTCGCAGGCGGCGTCGATCTCGGCCTGGAACGGCGTCTTGGACTGGCCGAGCACGGTGGCGGCGTTGAGCCGCTGGCGCCACGGGCCGGCCAGCAGGTCCGCCGCCTTGAGCAGCACGGCCGCGCGGTCGTCGAACGACATGTCCCGCCAGCCGGGCGCCGCCTCGGTGGCCGCCTTGACCGCGGCGCGCGCGTCGGCCCGCGTGGAGTTCTTCAGCGTCCCGAGCACGTGCTGGTGGTCGTGGGGCTGGACGACCTGGATCTCGGTGCCACCGCCGGCCCTCCACCGACCGCCGACGTAGCCACGGATGGCCTTCTGCTTCTTCTCGAGCCGTGCGATCTCGGCCTCGAGCTCCTTGCGCTCCGGGGTGCCGGGCGCGTAGGTCAGGTTCGGCTCGTTGACGGGAGCCGGAGGGGTGGTGACAGCGTCCATGCCTGCGATGCTCTCACTGGCCGCCCGCGCTCCCAAACCGGGACCGTCGACTACTCCCCCGACGCTGCGGAGGGCGCTCCCTCGATGCGGGGACGCAGGCCTGCGGCGAGCGCGTACACACGATCGTCGAGTCGACCGATCTCGGCCTTGAGCTCAGACCTCGTCTCGGCGAGGTCCGCCTTGAGCTCAGACCTCACCGCGGCCAGATCCGCCTTCAGCTCAGACCTCACCGCCGCCAGGTCCGCCTTCAGCTCAGACCTCGTCTCGGCCAGATCCGCCTTGAGCTCATCCCTGAGTCCCGCGATGTCAGCCTTCGACTCGGAGCGGTGGTCGTCGACCTTGGCTTCCAGTCGCGCCACGTCGCCCTTGAGGTCGGATCGCAGCGAACGGGTCTGGCCGATCGTGAGACCACCGAGGGCGACGAGGACTCCGAGGAGCGCCGCCAGGGAGACCCAGGTGTCGATGGTCATCGTGCCCACGCCTCCAGTGTGCGCGTTCAAGGAGTTGACGGCCACCACCGTAGGAAGACGAGCCCACGTCCGCCATCCGGGACTCGACCGGCTGTGGACGACGACGCCGATCAGACCAGGTGCGCGATCTCCTGGACGCCGAACCAGCCGAGGTCCTCGTCGGGGTCGGCGCCGGCCGGTCGGTCGGCGACGTCGACGTGCACCGCCACCCAGCGCTTGCGAGGGATGCGGTCACCGGGCTCCGGGACTCGCTCGAGCTCGGCGACGAGCACCACCCTGCGCCCCGGACCGCCGAGCTGCTCCGTGGAGAGGTCGGCCGCCGTCATCAGCGCGGCGTACTCCTCGTCCTCGCTGTCGTCGAGGGCGACCACGACGTCCTCGGTCGCGACGATCTCACCGTCGGCGTCCGCGGTCGCGAGACCTCCGAGGGTGAGCGGGACGTAGACGCGGGTGCTCATGATTCGGACCCCTTCGTGGTCGTCCGCTTGCGACGACCGCGGGGCGCGCGGGTGCGGCCGGCCGATGCGGAGTCGACGAGCTCGTCGAGCGCCTCGGTGATGCACGGCCCGAGCAGGTCAGCGTCGGGCAGCATGTCGCCGTCGGCGTTGAGCCCGTAGAAGACCGAGCCGTCGTACGACGTGACACCGACCGCCAGCGGCCGCCCCTCGAAGAGCGGCGGCACCGGGTAGGTCGCGGCCATCCGGGCGCCGGCGGCGTAGAGCGGAGCCTGCGGGCCCGGCACGTTGGTGACGCACAGCTGGTAGCCGCGGCGACGCTCCACGCCCGCCACCCGCGCACCCAGCGCATGGAAGGTCGCCGGCGCGAACCCCGACAGCCCCGCCAGCCGCGCCGCCGGGATACCGCGGCCGGTCTCCTTGTGGGCGAGGAAGGAGTACGACACCTGGTGGAGCCGCACGACCGGACTCGCCTCCCACACCGGCAGATCGACGAAGTGGGCCGCGATCTGGCTGCCGAGCGACGTCGGCTCGAGCTCCTCGTCGATCACGGACACCGGCACCAGCGCACGGATCCGGCGGATGCCACGCATGGACTCACCGCGAGTCATCAACCAGGCGCGCAGCGCGCCCGTGATCGTCGCGAGCACGACGTCGTTGATCGTGCCTCCGTGGGCCTCGCGGACCTTGCGGTGGTCGGCGAGATCGGTGCGGACGACCACCACGCGCCGCCGTTGCGAGAGCGGACCGATGATCGGCGACTCCGCCCGCGGCGTACGGTTCGTGAGCGCGTCGATGACGCGGCCCGTCGTCCGTGCACCGCCGGCGACGCCGCGGAGCGCCGCGCCGGTCGTGGAGACCACCGTGTCGGCGACGGTGTCGAGCTCGGTGACGGAGTCCTTGACCGCGTCGGCCATCAGGGAGAACGGCGAGGGGCGACCGTGCGGGCGCCACTCGTCGTGACCGAGCTCCTTGGCGTCCGGACTCGTGTCGAGGAGCACCTGCCCGATGTCGACGGTCTGGATGCCGTCGACCAGCACGTGGTGGGACTTGGTCAGCAGTGCGACCCGACCGTCGGCCAGGCCCTCGACGACGTAGATCTCCCAGAGCGGGCGGCTGCGGTCCAGCGGCCGGGACACGATCCGAGCGACCAGCTCGCGGAGCTGGTCGAGGCTGCCCGGCCTCGGCAGCGCCGAGCGACGCACGTGGTAGCCGATGTCGAAGTGGTCGTCGTCGACCCAGACCGGGTTGGCGATCCGCCCGGGCACCACCTGGATCCGCTGACGGTAGCGCGGGACGAACGAGATGCGGTCCTGCACCAATCTCACGAGGCACGCGTAGTCGAAGCCGGAGTCGCCCGGGTCGAAGATCTCCACGGTCGCGTTGTGCATCGGGGTGGACGGGGACTCCTCGGCCAGCAGCGCCACGTCCCTCGGTCGCAGCCGCTCACTCATCCGTCACCCCTTCGTCATCGCGCCGGGGCCCCCGGCGTACCGACGGTTGGTACGACATGGGATTCTGGCAGACGTCAGCCCGACGAGAAGGATGCACACATGCGCCGTACCCTCGCTGCCGTGGCCGTAGTGCTCGCCACGCTCTCGCTCGCAACCGCCTGCGGCGACGAGGAGAAGCCCGACGGGTCCGGCGGCGGCTCCACCGAGGCGAAGGTGATCGAGGTGACCTTCGAGGGCGGCAAGGTCACGCCGAGCGGCGAGCGCGTCGAGGTGGCGGTCGGCCAGGACGTCGAGCTCGACGTGACTGCCGACGAGGCCGGCGAGATCCACGTGCACTCCAACCCCGAGCAGGAGCTCGAGTACGACGCCGGCGAGAGCACCGTGACGATCACCGGCATCGACCAGCCCGGCGTCGTCGAGGTCGAGTCGCACGCGCTGGACCAGGTGATCGTCCAGCTCGAGGTGCGGTAGTTGTCCGACGGATTCAACCTCGCCCACGGGATCGGCGGGGCGAAGGATCTGCCGATCTCGCCCGAGCTCGCGATCGCGGGGGCGACGGCGGCGCTCGTCGTGTCGTTCACCGTGCTCGCGGTCGCGTGGCGCACGCCGCGCTACGACGCGGCGACCAGCGGCCGGCCCGCGCCGGCGTGGTGGGCGAGCATCGTCGACTCCCTCTGGTGGCGGGTGCTGTGGCGTTCGCTCGGGATGGCCCTGTTCCTGTACGTCGGCGCCGCGGCCATCCTCGGCAAGGACCTCGTCATCAACCCCGTGTTCGGGGTCTTCTACGTGTGGTGGTGGGTCGGACTCGTCCCGCTGTCCCTGCTGTTCGGGCCGGTGTGGAAGGCGATCAGCCCGGTCCGCACGATCAACCTCGCGTTCTCGAGGCTCTCCGGCAGTGATCCGGAGACCGGTGTCTTCACCTACCCCCAGCGGCTCGGGCACTGGCCGGCCGCGATCGGCCTCTTCGCCTTCGTGTGGCTCGAGCTGGTCTATCCCTACTCCACCGAGCTCGGCCCCGTGCGGCTGTGGTGCGCGGCGTACGTCGCGGTGATGCTGGTCGGTGGTGCGCTCTTCGGCAACGTCTTCTACGAGCGCGCCGACCCGTTCGAGGTCTACTCGACGCTGGTGTCGCGGATGTCGGCGTGGGCGAGGCGCGACGGGGTGCTGCTGGTGCGCAGCCCGCTGGCCAACCTCGACTCGACGCCGGTCCGACCCGGCCTGATCGGGGTCGTCGCGGTGCTCTTCGGCAGCACGGCGTTCGACTCGTTCAAGGACTCCGCGCGGTGGGTCCAGTTCGTGCAGGGCAGCGCGACCTCGTCGTACACCCTCAACAACCTCGCTCTGCTGGTCTTCTGTGTCGGCGTCGGGCTCGTCTTCGCGGCCGGCACCATGCTGACCGGGCTCGGCGACGACCTGCGGCGCCGGGAGCTGCCCGACCTGTTCGCGCACTCGGTCGTGCCGATCGTGGCCGGGTACGTCGTCGCGCACTACCTCAGCTACCTGGTCGAGGTCGGGCAGCTGACGCTGATCCAGCTCAGCGACCCCTTCAGCGACGGCAGCAACTTCCTCGGCACCGGCAACCTCGACGTCAACTACTGGCTCAGCTATCACCCCACGCTGCTCGCCAACATCAAGGTGCTGGCGGTGGTCGCCGGCCACGTCCTCGGCGTGATCGCGGCCCACGACCGGGCGATCAGGATCCTGCCCAGGCGCCACCAGCTCACCGGTCAGCTGCCGCTGCTCGTCGCGATGATCGCCTTCACGGTCGGCGGGCTCTACCTGCTCTTCGCCGCGTAGTCGGAGACCCGGAGCCGCGCCGGAGTCGGCACGGGCTCAGGACGGCGTCGGGCCCGCCGAGATACCGGCCAGCCACGGCTCGCTCGCGGCGACCACCAGGTGCTCGTCGATCACGTCGGCGAGGATCACGGCCGCGGCGCGCAGGCGGGTCGCGCGGAAGACGGGGCTGCGGCGCACCGTGGGGCTGGAGACGGTGGTGACCCGGGTGACCATCCGCAGCGAGACCTGCCGGCCGGTGACGGAGGCCGTCGTCAGGAAGCTGTCGGCGATGCCGTCCCAGTAGTACTCCGAGCGGGCGACCCATGCCTCGGTCACGGCCCGGACCCGGCGGGCGCTGCCGGTGAAGTCGGCGATGCCTTGCAGGACGTCGAGCACCTCGTCGTACCCGGGACCGAAGCCGAGCTGCTCCTCCGTCCCGACCAGCTCGCGCAGGGGGCGCATGGTCTGCGCGGTGACCGGCGGCTGGATCCAGCGCTCGAGGTGGAGCACGGTGGCCACGTCGCACAAGGCGTCGACGCCGTTGCGGTGGACCTTGTCGAGACCCGGCAGCAGGTCGAGGTAGAAGCGGACCAGGTTGGCGCGCAGCCGCACCTGGCTGACGAGCAGGTCGGGCGGAGCGCCGGCGGGAAGCACGGTCGGGCTGACCGAGCCGCGCAACGAGCCCAGCAGCGCGAGCTCGACGCGGGACATCCGCGGGACCAGGGCGGGCACGACCGAGCCGAGCAGCGGCGAGACGGACGCGGTCCGCCTGCCGGTCGGTCGGAGCAGGCGCGCCTCCATCTCGGCGGCCGCCGGCTCCAGGTCATCGAGTTCCCACAGGGGGGATGTTCGGCACCGGCGGAGCATGCCTGAGCGTTCCGGGCCCCCCGGTTTGGCCGACGGCCCCGATCAGCCGACGGGAGGCAGCAGCCCGTCGACGATGCGGGCGACGGCACGACCGAGGTCGGAGTCGCCGGACTCGACCAGCGTGCGCCCCGCGACGAGGGCGCGGTCGACGGCCGGCTGGTCGTCGGGCAGGAAGTGGATCGCGCTCGGCCGGGCGAAGCCCGAGACCATCGCGACGATCTCGCGCTCGGTCCAGCCGAGCGTCGGCCGCATCCGGTTCACGACGACCTGGACCGGTGCACCCACGCGTCGCTCCCGGACCTCGACCAGTCCGCGGGCCAGCCGCGACAACCCGACGGGATCGGCCCCGCCGACCACCAGCACCTCGTCGGCGGCGTCGAGCGCCGCGAGGGTGAGATGGTTGCGGCCGGGGCGACCGCCGAGGTCGGGGGCGGCGTCCTCCTCGAGGCTGAAGCCGGTGTCGACGACGACCTCGGCGCGCGCCCGAGCGAGCGCCAGGAGCGCGTCGAGCGTGCCCGTGCGCACCTCGACCCACCGGTCGGCGCGCGGCAGCCCGGTGACCACGCTGAGGTGCTGGTCGAGGCCGCGCTGGACGGAGCCGAGGCGATCCTCCAGGTGACCGGATGCCTCCAGCCGGGCCGCGGCCAGCAGCCCGGACACCTCGTCGAGGATCCCCAGCTGCTGGGCGACGGCGCCGCCGTAGGGGTCGGCGTCGACGAGCACGGCGGGTCGGCGTCGGCGAGCGATCTCCGCGGCCAGCGCCGACGCCACCGTCGTCCGGCCGGAGCCGGAGGGTCCCCAGACCGCGACGACCCGGCCGGGCACGGTCGCGGCCCGCCCTCCGGGCGGGCGCTCGGGGGCGGGGGCCTCCGGGCGACGCACCTGGGTCGGCGGCTGGTCGTCGGCGCACAGCAGGTCGGCGAGCGTGTCGAGGCGGTCGTCGGTGACGACGGACCGGATGCCGATGCGCCCGGCTCGGATCCGCCCACCGTCGAGCGTGGCGCCACCGCTCGCGATCGCGACCGGACGGACACCGTTGGCACGCAGGTGGTCGACCGCGATCCGGTCGAGCCCCGGGGCGTCGATGCCGATGACGGCGACGTCGGCCTGGCCCGCGGTGGCGGCCGCGAGCAGGTCGTCGAGGTCGACGCAGCGCTTGAGCACGACCACCCGGGGGTGGTCGCCGAGCAGCCGCAGGGCCTCGGGCTCCCACGCCGCGCCCGAGGCCACGATCAGCGCGACGACCCGGTCGACCATGGTCAGCCTCGACGGACGACGGTCAGCGCCGGCGTCTCCAGCTCCGCCACGGCCGCGAAGTACGCCGCGGCCGCCTCCTGGGGCACGGCGAGCACGAGCTGACGTCGTCCGGCGGCACCGCCGAACCCGGCGTCGACCGCGGGTGCGTCGACGACCGTCGCCTCACGGAGCACGGGCTTCCCGGGCTCGAGCGCCCGATCATCGGCGGCCTCGCGGCCGGGCGACCCGACCAGGTAGACGTCGACGACCGAACCGGCCGCGACGGTCGGCGGCGCCTGCTCGGCCTCCACGGCGACCGGGAGCTCGACCGTGTCGGTCAGCGCGTCGTCGGCGCCGACGGCTCCACGCGGCAGGAGCTCACCCTCGCCCACGCCACGGACCAGCCGCAGGCCGCCGGGAAGCGCCGCGTCCACGCGGTAGTAGGTCTCGAGGTCGTCGGAGTCCGCGAACCGGACCCTCCGGGCGACCAGGTCCGCCTCGGTCAGCTCCGCGCCCGGTCCGGCGTCCGCCCGGACCGCCCAGACCTGGACGGTGTCGTCGGCGGCCGCGAGGAGCCGGGCACCGGCGACCACGGAGACGGCCACGATCAGCAGGCCGATCCATAGCCGCGGGTCACGCCATCCGGGCGCCGACGTACGAGTCGCGCGCGGCACCGAGACGACGTCGCGGCCGCCGGCGCGGCGGGCGCCGTCCCGCTCGTCGTGCCGGACCCCGAGACTCACGACGACATGATCACCCCGGCCGCGGGAGACGAAACCCGGTCATCCACAGGCCGCGTCCGGCCGGTCCCGGGCTGCTTCGCGGGGATGCGACGATGACCCCATGGCCGCGAGTCCCCGCTTCCTCACCCTCGCCGACGTCGCCGAGGTGCTCAACACCTCGAGCGCCCAGGTCTACGCCCTGGTGCGGCGCGGCGACCTGGTGGCGATCAAGATCGGCGGCCGCGGGCAGTGGCGGGTCGAGGCCGACCAGCTGGAGGAGTTCATCCAGCGGATGTACGCCGAGACCCGGACCTTCGTCGACCAGCACCCGTTCGTCGAGCCCGCGGAGGAGGCCGACGCCCCGATCGACTGACTTACGGTGTCTATCGATTGACAATCGATAGATCCGGCCGGACACTCGTGCCATGTCCTTCGAGCGTCGGGCCGTGCTGCCCCTGCGGATCTGTCTGGTCGTGCTGTTCGGGGTGCTCGTCGTCTTCGAGACCCTCTCGCTCCCGGGCCAGTGGGCCCACATGGCGAAGGAGTCCCCCGACGACGCCCACCTGCGCTGGCCGCTCACGGTCGTCACGATCTTCTGGGTCGTGTGCGTCCAGGTCGTCGTGGTGTGCACCTGGAAGCTCCTCGGGATGGTCCAGGCCGACCGGATCTTCACGCCGTCCTCGATGCGCTGGGTCGACGGGATCGTCGCGGCGATCGCCGCGGCCTGGACCACGTTCCTCGCCGTCTTCTTGTGGGTCGGCTTCAACGCCGACGACCCGGGCGCACCACTGCTGATGTTCCTGCTGCTGGTCTGCGGCGCCGTGCTCGGGCTGCTGATGGTCGTGCTGCGGGCCCTGCTGCGGCAGGCGACGACGCTGCGCACCGACATGGAGGCGGTCATCTGATGGCGATCGTGGTGCGCATCGACGTGGAGCTGGCCCGCCGGAAGCTGAGCGTGGGCGAGTTCGCGGAGCGGGTGGGGCTCACGCCCGCCAACGTCGCGGTGCTGAAGAACGGCCGCGCGAAGGCGGTCCGGTTCAGCACGCTCGAGGCGATGTGCCGGGTGCTGGAGTGCCAGCCCGGCGACCTGCTCGAGTGGGTGCCCGACGACGCGGACGAGGTGTCCGAGGGGTTCAGCCAACCTCACCGTCGAGGGTGAGCTCGATCGTCTGCTCCTCGCCGTCGCGGAGCACGGTGAACTCGACCCGCTCCCCCGGCTGGTGCGTGCGGATCGCCACGATCAGCGCGATCCCGTCGGTCACGCGGGAGCCGTCGACCGCGGTGATGACGTCACCCTTCCGCAGGCCGCCGGCCTCGGCCGGGGTGTCGGCCATGACCGAGTCGATCTCGGCCCCGGAGCCATCGGTCTCGCCGGTCCGCACCTGGGCCCCGATCACCGGGTAGCGCGCCTCGCCGGTGCGCAGGATCTGGTCGGCGGTGACCTTCACCTGCTCGATCGGGATCGCGAAGCCCACGCCGATGTTGCCGGCCTCACCGCCGATGACGCCGCCCGTGGTGGCGATCGCGGAGTTCACCCCCACGACCTGGCCGCGCAGGTTGACCAGTGGCCCTCCGGAGTTGCCGGGGTTGATCGCTGCGTCGGTCTGCACGGCGTTGATGTACGACGAGTCGTCGCCGGAGTCGCCGGTCGTCACCGGCCGGTGCAGCGCGCTGACGATGCCGGCCGTCACCGTGGAGCTGAGTCCGAGCGGCGAGCCGATCGCCACGACGCCCTCGCCGACCACGAGGCCGTGCGAGGCACCGAGCGCGGCGGGGGTGAGGCCGCGCACCTCCGGCACGTAGAGCACGGCCAGGTCGTAGACCGGGCTGCGGCCGACGATCGTCGCGTCGTACCTGTCGCCGTCACGGTCGACGACCTCGATCGGGCCGTCGTCGCCGGCGGCGTCCGCGACGACGTGGTTGTTGGTGACGACGTGCCCCTGGCGGTCGAGCACGAAGCCGGAGCCGGTGGCGCCGCCCTCCTTGCCCTCGTACTCGGCGACGACCTGCACGGTGCTCGGCAGCAGCTTCTGAGCGACGGCCGCGATGGAGCCGTTGTCGAGGGGCAGTGGCGGCTCGGAGACCGTGTCGACGGCGGCGAGCCCACCGGCGACGGTGCCCTCGTCGTCCTGGAGGCGCTCGTAGGCGGCACCACCCACGAGCCCGCCCACCACGCCGACCACGAGTGCGAGCAGGCACACGACGGGCCACAGCCATCCCGGCACCCGGCCGCGAGGTGTCGCGTGTCGGGCCTGCGGTGCGGGTGCGGGCAGGTGCCAGGCCGGGGCGTACGGCGGAGCCTGGGCGGTCGGCGGCACCCAGGTCGGTGCGGGTCCGGGGGGATACGGCAGCGGCCGCGTCGGCTCCGTGCCGCCCGGGAGGTCGTCGTGGTTCACGCGGGGTCCCCGACAAGTCGTGCGCGGAGCGAGCGCTGCGAGTGGAGCGTGCAACTCGGTGGGGTGAAGTTCACGGCTCCATCATGACCCGTCGGCGAAGCCCGCACGCCTCTCGGGCCCCGCTCGTCGCGGTCGAGGATCTCAGCGCTGCTGGCGGTGCAGCGGAGCGCTGGTGCGCGTCGGGTCGGGCGTGACGGTGGCCGGGGTCTGCGGCGACCGCGTCTGCGTGATGGTCGCGGGCGCCCGGCGGTCGATGGTCGGTGCGTCGGCGGGCGCGACGCCGAGCGCCAGCACGCCCATGAACGCGGCGCCGACCGCACCGCCGCCGAGGGCGACCAAACCGAGCTGGCGCCGCCGGCTGTGGTCGTCGGCGAGGAACGCGTCGCCCGGGACCATGGACAACGATCCGAGCAGCGAGCCCTTGAGACCCGCGGGCGCCTCCCCACCGCCGTACGCCAGGCCGGCGAGACGGGTCTTCACCCAGCCCTCGCGCTCGACCTGGTCGCGACAGGTGTGGCACTGGTGCACGTGCGCCCACGCCCGCTCGGTCTCCTCCGGGGAGAGCTGTCCGTCGAGCAGGGCGCTGATCCGCGGGCCGAGGTGGCCGACCGGCCCCATCATGCGGGGGCCGCGCTTCGTGAGGTGGCGCTCATACGGTCGGTCCCCAGCCGGAGAGCAGCGGGTCGGACGTGGGACCGGAGTACCGGGCCCGTCCGGCGCTCGGCGCGCGGTGGGCCAGGGCGGAGCGCAGCATGCTGCGACCGCGGTGGATGCGGGAGCGGACGGTGCCGAGCTTGGCGCCCAGGATCTCCGCGATCTCCTCGTAGCTGAGGCCCTCCACGTCACACAGCACCACGGCCGCGCGGAAGTCGGGCGGGAGCGTGGCGAGGGCGCGCTCGATGTCGTCGTCGAACGTCCGGTCGGCGTACGCCGCGTCCGGCGCCGGCGCCGTGGACGTGAGCCGCTCGGCCCGCTCGTCGGACAGGGCGTCGAAGCGGATCCGCTGCTTGCGGCGCGCCTGGTCGAGGAACAGGTTGGTGGTGATGCGGTGGAGCCAGCCCTCGAAGGTGCCCGGCGTGTAGGTCGACAGCGACCGGAAGACCCGGACGAAGACCTCCTGGGTCAGGTCCTCGGCGTCGTGCCGGTTGCCGGTCAGCCGGTAGGCCAGGCGGTAGACGCGATCGGAGTGCCGCTCGACGATCTCGTCCCACGAGGGCACGTGCTGGTCCGGAGTCGTCTCCACCGGTGCCTCCTCGCTGTGCACGCTGTCGCGCTGTCGCGCGGTTCCGCCGAACAGGGTCTTGTCCTTCCTGACCATAGGGACGGGTGCTGAGAGAAACCTGTGAGGCCAGTGTCCCCACCGGGCCGTCGCAGGGGAGAACGAGCGAGCCGCGGCCGGTGTTCCCGCCGGCGGCAGTGCCCTCGCGATACGTTGAGCCCGTGAAGCCAGCGAGTTGGAGCTACGCCGAGGAGTTCATCGCCGAGGACGAGGTGCTCGCCGCGGCCCGCGCCCGGGCGACCGAGGTCGGCGTCGCGCCGATCGGCTCCGGTGCCGGGGCCGCCCTGCGCTTCCTCGCCTCGGCGCTGGAGGCCCGGGCCGTGGTGGAGATCGGCACGGGCACCGGGGTCTCCGGGCTCTGGCTGCTGCGCGGCATGCGCGGCGACGGGGTGCTCACGACCGTCGACATCGAGACCGAGCACCAGCGCCTGGCGCGAGAGTCGTTCACCGAGGCCGGCATCGCCAGCCAGCGCGCGCGCACGATCTCCGGTGCGGCGCTCGACGTGCTGCCGCGGCTGACCGACGGGCACTACGACCTGGTCTTCTGCGACGGCGACAAGCGCGAGTACCCGGCGTACCTGGCCGAAGCGCTGCGGCTGCTGCGACCCGGCGGCGTGGTCGCCTTCGACAACGCGCTCTGGCACGACCGGGTCGCCGACCCGGCGCAGCGCGACGAGGAGACGGTGGCCATCCGCGAGCTCGGGCGCACCGTGGCCGAGCGCGACGATCTGGTGGCGCTGCTGCTGCCGGTGGGCGACGGCCTGCTCGTCGCGAAGAAGGTCTGGACGCCGGACGAGGACTGAGCCTCGCCGGGCCCGCTCAGCCTCCCACGCCGGCCAGCGGCTCGGGCGAGCCCAGCCACTCCAGGAGCGCGCGGGCCCCGAAGCCGGTGGGTCCGGGCGTCCACTCGAAGGCGTCCTCGGGCGAGTCGCCCACGGAGGCGATGTCGAGGTGGGCCCACGGCACGTCATCGACGAAGTGCTGGAGGAAGAGCGCCGCGACGATCGCACCGGGGCCACCCGGCGCGTTGTCGGCGTCGGCCACCGTCGAGCTGAGCTTGCCCTCGTAGGAGTCGGTCAGCGGGAAGCGCCACAACGGCTCACCGGCGACCTCGGCCGCACCACGGAGCAGCCCCGCGAGTGCGTCGTCGTTGGCGAAGAGGCCACCGACCTGCTGGCCGAGCGCGACCTTCACCGCACCGGTGAGCGTCGCGACGTCCACGACCACGGCCGGGTCGAGATTGCTCACGGCGTAGGCGATCGCGTCGGCGAGCACGAGCCGGCCCTCGGCGTCGGTGTTGGTGACCTCGCTGGTGCGGCCGCCGTAGTGACGCAGCACGTCGCCGGGGCGCAGGGAGTTGGCGCCGACGCTGTTCTCGGCCGCGGGGACCAGACCGATCACCCGGACCGGGCAGCCGACGGCCCGCAGTGCCGCCATCGTGGCGATCACCACGGCGCCGCCCGTCATGTCCCGCTTCATGGTCGTCATCGACTGGCCCGGCTTGAGGGAGAGGCCGCCGGTGTCGAACGTGATGCCCTTGCCGACCAGCACCACGGTCGGCGTACGCCGGTGGGGGCGGCGGGGCGCGTAGTCGAGGCGGATCAGCCGCGGCGGCGACGCAGACCCCTGGCCGACGCCGAGCACGCCTCCGAAGCCCTCGGCCGCGAGCCGCTGCTCGTCCCAGATGGTGCAGTCCAGCGAGTGGGCCTCCGCGACCTCCTGCGCCTGCGCGGCCAGCCAGGCGGGGTTCTTGAGGTTGGCCGGCACGGTGGCGAGCATCCGTGCGAGCCACGCCGCGCCGCCGATCGCGACCGCGCGGTCGAGCGTGGGCGCGACGTCGTCGGGGACGTCGGCGAGCACGATCCGCCCGGGGGGCACGTGCTCGGGTGGCTTCGAGCGCCAGTGGAAGAGGAACGAACCCAGCGTCGCGCCGACGACGAACGGCGTCACGGCGTCCGGGTCGATCGACGGGATCGACGTGGCGACGGCCGACCGGTCGCGGGCGGCCCGCGCCAGCGCGGCGCCGGCGCGCCGGAAGTCCTGGTGGCGCTGCGCGCCGACGCCGACGAGCAGCACGGTGGTCAGGTCGGGGCTCACCGCGGTACCGAGCGGCACCGGGACGGTCGTCACCTCGCCCGCCTCGCCGGTCGCCCGGGACACCTCGAGCACACGCAGGAGGTCGAGTCCGAGCAGGTCCGAGAGGTCGGTCGCACCAGGTCCGAGAACCGGCCCGCTCCCGTCCTCGCCCGGGAGGACGGGCAGCGCGACCACATCGACGCCCACCACGCCGTGCGGCGCGGCCGCGCTCAGCGCGAATTCGGGCGGTGAGACCTGGCTCGGAAGCGTCGGGGTCCGTGTCGACGGCACGTCAGCCGACGACATCCTTGAGCGCGTCCCCGAGAGCGCCTGCCTCCTCGGCGTTGAGCTCGACAACGAGACGGCCACCACCCTCGAGCGGCACGCGCATCACGATGCCGCGCCCCTCCTTGGTGACCTCCAGCGGACCGTCGCCCGTCCGCGGCTTCATCGCCGCCATCCGCGCACCTTCCTTCGCCTTGTCAGGGCGCGAGCCGAGCCTCCGAGCGAGCCCTCCGCGCCGTACGCGAGAGTCATTATCCCCTATCGGCCGGTGACATGGAGCACAGGGCACCAACCCGGATCGGCCCGGACCGTACCGCGCGAGGCTGGCACACTCGGTGCATGCAGGCTCGGTCGGCGCTCTTCGACGTCTACGGCGACCACCTGCGCACCCGCGGCAGTCAGGCGCCGGTCGCCGCGGTCGTGCGGATGCTCGACCCCGTCGGCATCGCGGCGCCGGCGGTGCGCACCGCGATCTCCCGGATGGTTATGCAGGGCTGGCTGGAGCCGGTCCAGCTCAGCAGCGGCCGCGGCTACCGCACCACCGAGCGCGCCAACCGCCGCCTCGACGAGACCGGCGACCGGGTCTACCGCCGGCACGTCCCCCGATGGGACGGCCGGTGGCACCTCGTGTTCGTCGGACCACCGGCCACGCGGGCCACCCGGGCCCGGCTGCGCGCCGATCTCGGCTTCGTGGGGTACGCCGAGCTCGGCGACAACGTGTGGGTGAGCCCGTTCCCCCGCGGCGAGCTCGCCGCCGTGCTCGAGCGCGCCGGCGTCACGGCCCGCACCGCCCGGGCGGACCGGTTCGACCCGGAGCCGACCGGCGCGTGGGACCTCGACGCCCTCCGCGCGGCGTACGACGGCTGGCTGAAGTCGGCCGAGCGCCTGGTCACCGACCAGCTCGAGGCCCACGACGACGGGGACGAGGCGGCGTTCGCCGCCCGCTTCCACCTCGTGCACGAGTGGCGGAAGTTCCTCTTCGACGACCCCGGGCTCCCCGACGCGCTCCTGCCCGCCGACTGGCCGGGACGCGAGGCGGCGGAGCTGTTCGCCGCCCAGGCCGACCGGCTCAAGCCGGGCACCGACCGGTTCGTCGCCCGCTGCCTCGGGCCCTGAGCCGACCGTCGGGCCGTCTGCCAGACTGCGGCACATGAGCGACTCCCCCGTCCTGCTCGACGTCGCTGACGGCGTCGGCACCATCACGCTGAACCGCCCGAAGGCCTACAACAGCCTCGACGTCGCCACCAAGGAGCTGCTGCTCCAGACCGTGCAGCGGGTCGCCGACGACGCGGACGTCCGCTGCGTCGTGCTGACCGGCACCGGGAAGGCCTTCTGCACCGGGCAGGACCTCAAGGAGCACATCGAGCTGCTCGACAACGGCGGGAGCGACGCGCTCTTCACCACCGTCGACGAGCACTACAACCCGATCGTCACCGTGCTCGCGGGCATGGCCAAGCCCGTCGTCGCCGCGGTCAACGGGGTGGCCGCGGGCGCGGGCGCGAGCCTGGCCTTCGCGTGCGACCTGCGCATCGTCGCCGACACCGCCGGCTTCAACCTGGCCTTCGCCAACGTCGCCCTCTCGTGTGACACCGGCGCCAGCTACCACCTGCAACGGCTGGTCGGTCGGGCCAAGGCGATCGAGCTGCTCTACTTCCCGACCACCGTCACCGCCGAAGACGCGCTCGGACTCGGCCTGGCCACGAAGGTGGTCCCCGCCGACGAGCTGGCGACCGAGGTGGGTGCGCTCTCCGCACGCCTCGCCGCCGGGCCGACCGTGGCGCTCGGCGCCATGCGGCGGTCGGTGGCGTACGCCGCCGGCCACACCTTCGAGGAGTCGCTGGAGTTCGAGAGCGCGATGATGACCACGACCGGCGCCACCGCCGACCACCGCGCCGCGGTCGCGGCGTTCGTCGCCAAGGAGAAGCCGGTCTTCGAGGGTCGCTAGCGAAGCTTGGACGGACGCTCGCAGCCCTTCACGTGCTCGGCGTCGCAGGTGTCAGTGCCCGCCTGACCGAACACGTGGTCCGTGCCACCGCCACCGACGAGCCGGTCGTTGCGAGGTCCACCGCTGAGGAGGTCGTCGCCGCCCCGGCCGTCGGCGACGACGCGACCGAAGTCGGTGGTGAGCTCGTCCGGGCCGTCCGAGCCGAGGAAGTCCAGGACCGCGCGCCGGATGCCGAAGCCCACCTGCGCGAAGCCGGTCATCGTGCCGCCGGTGATCGTGCCGGCGCGGGCGTCGACGGCGACGCGGACGCCGGGCATCGGCGCGCCGCTGCTCACCCAGACGGCGTTCGTGTCCCAGGCCTCCGGTCCCGGCGGGCCGCCGTCGATCACGGCGCCGGCCAGGTTGCGCAGGTCGTCACCGACGTAGACGAAGACCAGGTCGCCACCCCCGTCGCCGCGGACCTCGTCGCCGCGGCCGCCGCGGACGGAGATCACGTCGTCGGCCCGTCCGCCGTGCAGCTCGTCGCGGCCTCCGGTGCTCGTCAGGTCGTCGGAGCCGCGACCGCCCCGCACGAGGTCGTCCCCGACGTCGGCGCGCAGGGTGTCTCGGCCGCCGCGCCCGATCAGCTCGTCGTCGCCACCCCGTCCGGTGAGGTGGTCGGGCCCGCCGGTGCCGACGATGCGGTCGTCGCCGTCGGACCCGCGGACGCCGAGGGTGCGGCGCCACACGATCCGGTCAGTGCCCTGGCCGGTCGCCCGGCGAGCACCGAGGTCCACGTCGACGCCACGCGTGCCCCCGAACACGAGGAGGTCGGGCTCGACCAGCTCGACGCCGCGGATCGTCGGACCGGGATGCAGCAGGTCGTCTCCGGGGCCGCCGTCGAGGCGGTCACCGGTCGCGATCGTCTGGAACTGGTCGTGCCAGCGCCGGTCGGCCCCGCCGTACAGCCGGTCCTCGCCCGGGCCACCGCACAGCAGGTCGCTGCCGCCGCCGCCCCGGATCTCGTCGTCGCCGCCCCGGCCGACGATCACGTCGCGGCCCGGCGTGCCGGTCAGCACGTCGCCGCGGTCGGTGCCGACGATCGTGGCCCGGTGACCCTGGCACGACGGCGCTGCCGCATCGGCGGGACCGGGCACCGCGGCCAGGGCCGTCGAGACCGCGCCGACGAGGACGCCGAGGACGGGGAGGCGGCGCACGTCAGCGACTCCGGTGGGAGCCGCCGCCCCGCTTCACGCGGTGGGCGTCGAAGAGGTGGAGGACCTGGCGCGGCGCGGCCTCGCGCATCCGCTTGCGTGGCGGGCGGTGTCCGTACTCGACCGTCAGGGCCGAGCCCTCGAACCGGTTGTTGAACCAACCCGTCATCGTGCCGTGGCAGACGCCCCCGCAGGTCAGCGCCTTGCGTGGCAGGCGCAGGTGGGAGGCCACGCGCCGCGAGAACCGCTCGTCCTTGGTGGCCGTGTCCACGCCGACGAGGGGCTGGTGGAAGCTGATGATCCGCGACGGCTCGACCCGCTTGATGAACCGCATGATCGCCCGGGTCTCGGGCTCCGACGCCGGCCGGGGCCCGGACTCGTAGGACCCGTCGAGGTCGGCCCAGGCGTGCGGGAAGTTGCGGTTGAGGTCGACCCCGCGAGCGTTCTTGCGGGTGCCGCGAGCCAGGCCGTCGGGGTTGTAGACCGGCACCACCCACAGGTCCACGCCCCGGATGGGGTGTCCGTCGCGCAGCCCCTCGAGGATCTGTCGGGTGCGACCCTCGTCGCCGTGCATCGTCGAGATCAGCAGCACGCGACGCTGGCCGGGCTCGCCGAGGTGCCAGGCCTTGATCGGCCGGCCGCGGACGGAGTGACCGATGACGCGCTTCTCGAGGACCGCGTCGCCACGGTCGCCGCGGTCGTCGCGGTCGTCGCGCGCCGGCGCGGCGTACGCCGGGTCCGTGGTCGCCACCGACGTCGGCACCGCCAGGGTGGCCGCGACCAGCGCGGCGGAGATCAGGGTCCCGAGACGCATGCCCCGCACCCTGCCACAACCTGCGGGGCTCAGACTGGACCAGGCTCAGACCGCCGACGTGAGGTAGGCCCAGGTGAAGACGCAGACTCCGACCAGCATGCCCACGTGGGCGAGGATCGACAGCCCCGGGCCCTCCGACCACGAGTCGGCGCTGCCGTCGGACGCGTGCTTGCCGTGCGAGGGCAGCCACCGCACGAGGATCAGCAGCCCCGCGATCACCGTGACCCACCAGCAGGCCAGCGACAGGATGCCGAACGTGGACGTCCCGACGGGGCTGTCCTCAGGGGCGACGAGGAAGACGACCCAGCTGATCAGCGCGAGCCCGCCAGCGATCGTGTGCACGTTGACCAGGCCGGTGCCCATGCTGAGGCGGCCCGCTCCGCCCCTCCCCAGCCGCAGGCGGGTCAGCGCCACCACGACGAACGCCAGGGCGGTGAGGACGTAGACGATCACCTCGGTCGACACGCACGGCAGTGTGCCCTACCCCGTCAGGTCGTCGCCACGCGCGGGGTCCGCTGGCTGGTCACGCTCGCCCTCCTCGCGTTCGCGCGCGAGACGGTCGAGCAGCGCGTCGACCTCCGACATCCGGTAGCCGCGGAAGGCGAGCGAGAACCGGACCCGGCGCAGGTCGTCGGCACCCAGCGGGCCGGTCGCCGGCACGCTCGCGTCCGGCCGGTCGTCGTACACCTCGACCATCGGCGTGCCCCGCCCGGCGGTCAGCAGCGCGATGCCACCCAGCGCCAGCACGACGAGGATGGCGAAGAACCACATCACGCCGGGTTCGCCTCCTCGCGGGCCGCGACCATCCGCGCGACGGCGTCGTCCACGTCGTCGGTCAGCACCAGGCGGTCGAGGTCGACGGTGCCGATCGTGCCGTGCGCGAGCTGGGTGCCGCGCATCCAGTCGAGCAGCCCCTGCCAGTACGACGAGCCGACGAGCACGATCGGGAAGTCGGTGATCTTGCCGGTCTGGACGAGGGTGAGCGCCTCGAAGAGCTCGTCGAGGGTGCCGACCCCGCCCGGGAAGACGACGAACCCCTGGGAGTACTTCACGAACATCGTCTTGCGCGCGAAGAAGTAGCGGAAGTTGACGCCGACGTCGACCCACTCGTTCAGGCCCGCCTCCCACGGCAGCTCGATGCCGAGGCCGACGCTCACCCCGCCGGCCTGGCTGGCGCCCTTGTTGGCGGCCTCCATGGCGCCGGGCCCGCCACCGGTGATGACCGCGAAGCCCTCCTCCGCGAGGCGGCGCCCGAGGGTCTCCGCCGCCGCGCACCACGGGCTGTCGGCGGCCAGGCGGGCCGACCCGAAGACCGCCACGGCCGGGCCGAGCTCCGCGAGGGCGCCGAAGCCCTCGACGAGCTCGGCCTGCATCCGGAGCACGCGCCACGGATCGGTGTGCACCCAGTCCCCCGGTCCGCGCGAGTCGAGCAGCCGCTGGTCGGTGGTGCCGGTGTCGACCTGGCCGCGCCGCTGGATGATCGGACCCTTGAACTTGGCCCTCATGCGGGGTCCCCGCGGAATCGTGGGATGGAGGAGCGGAGCGGGGGAAGCCCGCGATTTCGTGGGGTGTTCATGCGGTGAGCCACCTGGTGAGGGTCTCCTCGCAGCGTCGGATGTGCTCCACGGGCACGTGCTCCTCCCGCTTGTGGGCCAGCAGGGGGTCGCCGGGCCCGAAGTTGACGGCGGGTACGCCGGCCGCGGCGAACCGCGCGACGTCGGTCCAGCCGAACTTGGGCGCGACGTCGCCACCGACCAGCTCGACGAACGCCTTCGCGGCGGGTCGGTCGAGGCCCGGCAGCGCACCCGGCGCGGAGTCGGTGACGGTCACGTCGTACCCCTCGAAGAAGTCGCGGACGAACGCCTCCGCCTCGGCCTCGGAGCGGTCGGGGGCGAAGCGGAAGTTGACCTCGACGACGCACTCGTCGGGGAGGACGTTGCCGGCCACGCCGCCGCGGACGAAGACCGCGTTGAGGCCTTCGTGGAACTCCAGCCCGTCGATCACCGGTCGACGCGGCTCGTAGGCCTCGAGCCGTCGGAGCACCTCGCCCGCCTTGTGGATGGCGTTGGCGCCGCGCCAGGCGCGGGCGGTGTGGGCGCGCTCGCCGGTCGTGCGCACGTCGACGCGCAGGGTGCCCTGGCAGCCGGCCTCGACGATGGCGTTGGACGGCTCCATGAGGATCGCGAAGTCGGCGGCCAGCAGCTCGGGGTGGCTCTCGGCGAGCTTGCGCAGGCCGTTGTGCTCCGCGGCGATCTCCTCGGCCTCGTAGAGGATGAAGGTGACGTCGCGGTTGGGTTCGGGGACGGTCGCGGCGAGGCGCAGCAGCACGGCGTCCCCGCCCTTCATGTCGCAGCTGCCGAGCCCGTGGAGGAGCTCGCCCTCCAGTCGCGCGGGCAGGTTCTCGTTGACCGGCACCGTGTCGAGGTGGCCGGCGATCACGACCCGCTCGCCGCGTCCGAGGTGCGTGCGGGCGACGACGTTGTGGCCGTGCCGGGTGACCTCGAGGTGCCCGAGCCCGCGCAGCGCGGCCTCGACGACGTCGGCGATCTCCTGCTCGTGGAGGCTGACCGACTCGATGTCGACCAGCCGGCGGGTCAGCGACACGGCGTCGGCGTGCAGGTCCAGGGTGGTCACGCCCCCATCCAACCAGTCAGGGACCAACCAGCCGGGCCAGCTTCGACAACGACATGCGGGTCCCGAGCTCGTTCTGGTCGGCCGGCACGGAGTCCGGCATGCCGTCGAACCGCATCTCGACCTCGGTGCCGCCCTCCGGAGCGGGCCGCAGCGTCGTCGTGATCATGATGAGGCCCGCGAGGCCCGGGTCGTCGGAGTCGAACTCGATCTCCTCCACGACGCGCTCGCCGTCGACCAGCTCGACGAGGCGGCCGGCGTAGGTGTCGGTCGCACCCTCGGTCTTGCCGGCCGCGCCGGGGTCGTCGTAGGTCAGCGACATCCTGACCCGGCCGCCCACGCGGGCGTCGAGCTCGTGCACCTCGCCGGTCATCCCGTCCGGCACCCGCCAGCGAGCGACGGCGTCGGGGTCGAGGAGCGCGGCGTAGACGGTCGAGGCGTCCGCCGGGACGACGGCGCTGACGCTCATCGAGTACATGGCGCCCGACTCTAGACCTCACCCGAGACTTCCCCCGGTGGTAGAACACGTTCTAGTGTGCGTCGCATGCGCAACGGACTCGTCCTCTTCACCTCCGACCGCGGCATCCGGCCGGCCACGCTGGCCGCCGCCGCGGAGGAGCGTGGCTTCGACACCTTCTACGTGCCCGAGCACACCCACATCCCGGTCAAGCGCGAAGCGGCGCACCCCTGCACCGGCGACGAGACGCTGCCCGACGACCGCTACCTGCGCACGCTCGACCCGTGGATCTCGCTGGCGACCGCCGCCCAGGCCACGTCACGGATCCGCCTCTCGACCGCGGTCGCCCTGCCGGTCGAGTCCGACCCGATCACGCTCGCCAAGCAGGTCGCGACCCTCGACCACCTCTCCGGCGGGCGCGTCGACCTCGGCGCGGGCTTCGGGTGGAACACCGACGAGCTCGCCGACCACCACGTGCCGGCGGCGAGGCGCCGCACCGTGCTCAAGGAGTACGTCGGGGCGATGCGGGCCCTGTGGACGCAGGAGGAGGCGTCGTACGACGGGGAGTTCGTGTCGTTCGGGCCCTCGTGGGCCTACCCGAAGCCGGCCGCGCACATCCCGCTGATCATCGGCGCGGGCGGTGGCCCGAAGACCTTCCGGTGGATCGCCGAGAACGCCGACGGCTGGATGACCACGCCGACACAGGCCGACATCTCCGCCCAGATCGAGGCGCTGAAGAAGGCCTGGGCCGACGCCGGCCGCGACGGCCGGCCGGACATCCGCATCCTCATCGCCTTCAGGCCCGACCCCGGCGACCTGATGGCCTGGGCCGAGCAGGGCGCCACCGAGCTGATCTGGGGCGTGCCCGACAGGTCCGAGGACGAGGTGCTCGCTTCACTCGACCGGCTCGCCGGGCGGCTGGGCCTGGGGTGACCGGGGTCGCCTACGCCCTGGCGACGGTGATCTCCGGCTCGCCCGCCGAACCCTCGCTCACGTCGTACGACGTCGCGAGCGTCTCGCTGGTGATCAGCTTCTCGTGGGCACGAGCGGCCGCGACCACCTCGCCGGAGCCGGCGATCGTCAGCGCGATCCGGTCGGAGACGTCGAGTCCGGCGTCGCGGCGGGCCTGCTGGACGCCGCGCACCAGGTCGCGGGCCAGGCCCTCCCGCGCGAGCTCGGGCGTGACCTCGGTGTCGAGGACCACGAACCCGCCGCTGCGCAGCACGCCGGTCGCCGACTCCGCGTCGGCCGAGCCGGCGACGGTGTCGAGCGTGTACTCCTCCTCCTCGAGCACCAGCCCGCCAGAGGTGACGGTGCCGTCCTCGGCGACCGACCAGTCGCCCGTCTTCGAGCCCCTGATGGCCAGCTGCACGTCCTTGCCGAGGCGCGGACCCGCGGCGCGGGCGTTGACGGTGAGCCGCTGCTCCACGCCGTACGTCGCGGCCTCCCCGGAGTCGACCGAGACCAGCCGGACGTCCTTCACGTTGACCTCGTCGCGGACGATCGTCTCGAAGCCCGCGAGCGCCGCGGGGTCGCCGACCACGACCGTCAGCGACGCCAGCGGCAGCCGGTTGCGCAGGTTGCGCGCCTTGCGCAGCGCCGACGCCGCCGAGCAGACCTCGCGGACGGTGTCCATCGCGGCGACCAGGCCGTCGTCGGCCGGCAGCTCGTCGACCAGCGGCCAGTCGGCGAGGTGCACCGAGCGGCCGCCGGTCAGGCCACGCCAGACCTCCTCGGTCGTCAGCGGCATCAGCGGCGCGGTCGCACGGCAGACGACCTCGAGCACGGTGTAGAGCGTGTCGAAGGCGGCCGGGTCGTCGCCCCAGAAGCGGTCCCGCGAACGGCGGATGTACCAATTGGTCAGCACGTCGAGGAACGACCGCGTCGCGTCGCACGCGTCCGCCACGGCGTACCCGTCGAGCGCCTCGGTCATCTCGCCCACGAAGTCGCGGCACTTGGCGAGCAGGTAGCGGTCCAGCGGGTCGCTCGACCCGGTCGACGCCCGGGCGTCGTACCCCTGCCCACTCCTGGCGGCGTTGGCGTAGAGCTGGAAGAAGTACCAGCTGTTCCACAGCGGGATCAGCACCTGGCGCACGGAGTCGCGGATGCCCTGCTCGGTGACGACGAGGTTGCCGCCGCGCAGGATCGGCGACGACATCAGGAACCAGCGCATCGCGTCGGCGCCGTCGCGGTCGAAGACCTCGCGCACGTCGGGGTAGTTGCGCAGCGACTTCGACATCTTGTTGCCGTCGGAGCCGAGCACGATGCCGTGGCTGATGCAGTTCTCGAACGCCGGCCTGTCGAAGATGCCGCTGGCCAGGATGTGCAGGGTGTAGAACCAGCCGCGGGTCTGCCCGATGTACTCGACGATGAAGTCGGCCGGGAAGTGGTGGGTGAACCACTCCTCGTTCTCGAACGGCACGTGCACCTGCGCGAACGACATCGACCCGGAGTCGAACCACACGTCGAGCACGTCGGGGACACGCCGCATCGTCGACCGGCCGGTCGGATCGTCCGGGTTGGGACGCACCAGGTCGTCGACGAACGGCCGATGGAGGTCGCGCTCGCCGTCGCGGTTGCGGGGCAGCGTGCCGAAGTCGCGCTCGATCTCCTCGAAGGAGCCGTAGACGTCGACGCGGGGGTACGCCGGGTCGTCGCTCTTCCACACCGGGACGGGGCTGCCCCAGAAGCGGTTGCGGGTGATCGACCAGTCGCGGGCGTTCTCGAGCCACTTGCCGAACTGGCCGTCCCTGATGTGGTCCGGCACCCAGTTGATCTGCTGGTTGAGCTCCATCATCCGCTGCTTGAACGCGGTGACCTCGACGAACCACGACGACACGCCCTTGTAGATCAGGGGCTCGCGGCAGCGCCAGCAGTGCGGGTAGCTGTGGTCGTAGGTCTCACGGCGCAGCAGCACGGTGCCGGGCGTCACGCTGCCGCTGCGCTCCTTGAGGTGGTCGATGATGTGCAGGTTCGCGTCGAAGACCAGCATCCCGGCGTACTCGTCGACGGGGTGGGTGAAGCGCCCGTCCTTGCCGACCGGCATCACGGCCTCGATGCCCTCGCGGTCGGTGACGACCTTGTCGTCCTCACCGAAGGCGCCGGCGGTGTGGACCAGGCCGGTGCCGTCCGTGGTCGTGACGAACTCCGCCGGCACGACGCGGAACGCGCGGTCGTGTCCCAGGTAGTAGGAGAAGGGCGGGGTGTAGGTCAGCCCGACCAGGTCCGCGCCCGTGCCGCGCCAGGTGACCTCGGGCGTCTCGCCGAGCTCGCGGGCGTACGACGCGAGCCGCGCCTCGGCCAGCAGGTAGCGGGTGGTCTCCCCCGAGTCCGACGGAGCATCGACCACGACGTAGTCGATGTCCTCGCCGACCATGACCGCGAGGTTGCTCGGCAGCGTCCACGGGGTGGTCGTCCACACGAGCAGCTTGACGCCCTGGAACGGGCCCTCGGTCGTGACGTCGTAGCCCACGGTGACCGCGGGGTCCTGGCGGTTCTGGTAGACGTCGTCGTCCATCCGCAGCTCGTGGTTGGAGAGCGGGGTCTCGTCGTTCCAGCAGTAGGGCAGCACGCGGAAGCCCTCGTAGATCCAGCCCTTGTCGTAGAGCTGCCTGAAGGCCCAGATCACCGACTCCATGTAGTCGGGGTTCATGGTCTTGTAGTCGTGGTCGAAGTCGACCCAGCGGGCCTGGCGGGTGACGTACTCGCGCCACTCGTCGGTGTACATGAGCACCGAGGACCGGCAGGCGTCGTTGAACGTCTCGATGCCCAGCTCGAGGATCTCGTCGGTCGTCTTGATGCCCTTGAGCCGCATCGCCTCGAGCTCGGCGGGCAGGCCGTGGGTGTCCCACCCGAAGCGGCGCTCGACCCGCTTGCCGCGCATGGTCTGGTAGCGCGGGATCAGGTCCTTGACGTAGCCCGTCAGCAGGTGGCCGTAGTGCGGGAGGCCGTTGGCGAACGGCGGGCCGTCGTAGAAGACGAACTCCCCTGCGCCGTTCTCGCCG
Source organism: Nocardioides sp. YIM 152315 (assembly GCF_029210375.1). Lineage (GTDB taxonomy): Bacteria > Actinomycetota > Actinomycetes > Propionibacteriales > Nocardioidaceae > Nocardioides. Next base: position 39,742 of record NZ_JARGER010000033.1, read on the forward strand.
GGGTCGCGCTGGTCGACGCTCGCCTGGAAGGTGCCGTCCTTCTCCCAGAACTCGAGGATGCGCTCCTCGATCTCCGGGAAGCGCGGGCTGGAGGGCACGCTGCCGGAGTCGTTCTTCGGGTAGGTCATCGGCTTCTCCTGCGGTGTCGGTCTGCACTCACCGCAGGGACGACATCACTGCCGCGGTACCACCCTGCTTGCCCCCTTACGTGCCGGGAGCCACTCGTTCACGGCTGTGACGGGCCCACCCGTCCGGTTCTAGTCACCCCCGGTCTCCCGGTGGCTTTCTTCCGGAGGCTCGCCGCTGATGACGGCTCGAACGCCTGTGCCTCGATCCTACGGCGTGGACCGGCGGCGACGGAAACCGGTTCACTGGTCCCATGTCGCCCGAGGAGGTGCATGAGTACGCCGTCTCGCTCGCCGGCACGAAGCGAAAGGGGACGCCGGCGCGGCCGGCGTGGTACGTCCGCAACCGGCTGGTGGCCCGTCTGGAGGACTCGGTCACCCTGACCGTGCGGGTCCATGTCGACGACCGCGAGCCGCTGGTCGAGGCCCACCCCGACACCTTCGGCGTGCCGCCGCGCCACGAGGCGCACCACAAGGTGGAGGCCTACCTCGACCACGGTGACGCGAGCGCGATCCGCGAGGCGATCCGGCTCGCGTGGGAGTTCCAGCGGAGCTGGTGAGTGGTTTCGGCCCCGGTCCCTCCCGCACCGGGCAATCGCGCCGGGACGATCACGGCACCGGAGACACGGAATCCGCGTTGCCGGAATGCCACCCGCATGATCGGGTTGCCGCATGACCGACGACATGCTGCGGGGCGAGGACGCCGTCCTGACCGACTACCTGGGCCACTTCCGGGCCACCTTCGAGCGCAAGTGCGAGGATCTGGACGCCGAACAGCTCGCCCGGCGGTCCGTCCCGCCGTCGACCCTGTCCCTGCTCGGCCTCGTCCGGCACCTGGCGGCGGTGGAGTACTCGTGGTGGCGGCGGGTGATGGGGCACGACCTCGCCCTGCCCAGGATGTGGGGCAAGGACGAGCATCGCGACGCCGACTTCGACGGCGCGGTCGCGGACGACGCCGTGGTCGCCGAGGCCTGGTCGGCCTGGCGGGCCGAGGTGGCGTACGCCGAGGAGTTCCAGGCCGCCCACCCGATGGACCACCTCGGCACCCACGACGACGGCCCCATCGAGATGCGCGAGGTCGTGGTGCACCTCATCGAGGAGTACGCCCGGCACTGCGGCCACGCCGACCTGCTGCGCGAGTGCATCGACGGGCGCACCGGCCAGTGAGCGAGCTCGCGACCCTGCGCCGCTGGCTGGCGGACTTCCGGACGGCCGTCGAGCGCAAGACCGCCGACCTCGACGCCGAGCAGCTGGCCCGGCGGTCCGTCCCGCCGAGCACGCTCAGCCTCCTCGGGCTGGTCCGCCACCTGGCGCAGCTGGAGCACCACTGGTTCCGCCGGGTGCTCCAGCAGCACCCCGAGGAGTCCCAGCTCTTCGTCGTCGACGGGGACTGGGAGACCCAGTTCGACGACGCCGCCGCGGATCCCGCCGCCGTCGACGAGGCGTTCTCGACCTGGCGTGCCGCTGTCGCGCAGTCGGACACGTGGCTCGGCGGCATCACCGACGAGGCGCTGGACGTCGTCCTCGACCCCGACGACCGGATCGCGACGATCCGCGACGTGATCGTGCAGGTGCTCCAGGAGTACGCGCGCCATCTCGGCCACATGGACCTCCTGCGCGAGTCGATCGACGGACGGACCGGCGAGTAGCTCAGGCGGCCGCCTCGTCGAGGTAGGGCCGCACCTGCTCGAGCGCGTAGGGGATCGACAGCGGCGATGGGGTGTTGAGCCCGACGATCGTCGGGTAGTCCAGCACCGCAACGGTTCCGGGCAGGGTGTCGAAGGCCGGGATGTCCGCGAGATCGCGCTCGTCGCCGCCGTTCACCAGGAACGCGAGCAGGTCGGCCCGGAGGAGGTCCGCGCGCTCCGTGCTCACGTTGATCCGCGCCTCGCCGGTCTTCTCGCCCTGCGCTCGCACCGGCGCGAACATCTCCATGCCCAGCTGCTGGAAGAACACGCTGGAGCCGTCGTTCTCGTCGGCGACGATGTACATGGAGTCGCCCACGACGTACTGCGCCAGGGCGAAGGTCTGGCCCTCCAGCCCGGGCAGGTCCGCCGCCGTCTGCGCGACCGCGCCGTCGACGTCGTCGACGACCGCGACGGCGTCGTCGGGGCGGTCGAGGACGTTGCCGGCGAGCGTGACCAGCTCCTGCCAGGACGCGACCTGGGCGTCGTCGAGGTTCGGGACGGTCGGGGCGATGCCCGACAGCAGCTCGTAGGTGCGCTCGTCGGCGATCGAGTAGCTGCCGACGATGAGGTCGGGGTCCAGCGCGGCGATCTGCTCGATCGGCACCCCGTCGGTGAGGTCGAGCGCCTCCGCGTCCGCGGGGAGGTCCTGCCACGGGACCGTGCCGTCCGGCATGTACGAGTCGACGGTGTAGCCGATGGGTTCGACGCCCATCGCGAGCATGGTGTCGGTCCACTGGAGGTCGATCGTCACGATCCGCTCCGGGACGCCGTCGATCTCGGTCGTCCCGTAGACGTGGTCGACCACGAGCGGCTCGGCGCCGGCCGCGTCCGCCGGGCCGGAGGCGGTCGCGTCGTCCTCGGAGCCGCACCCGGCGGCGACGAGCGGGAGGAACAGGAACGGGACTGCGGCCGCACGGCGCCAGGTCATCGACATGTAGGTGAGGCTAACCTAACAATGAGGCATCTGGCGCCCGGACCACTGACCGGACCCGACACGGTGTTGCCTAGGCTGTACCCCCGTGACCGACAAGCCCGCCGCTGCCCCGACGACCGCCTGGGGCTTCGGCCTCGCGACCCTCGACCGCGACGGCGCCGTCCTCGACGTGTGGTTCCCGGCTCCCGCGCTGGGCGAGAAGCCCTCCGACGCGGTGCCCCCGACGGAGCTGAGCGCCCTGCAGGGCACCGACACCGACCGCGGCGTGACGCGCGAGGTGCTCCTCGTCGAGGTCGCCGACCTGCAGGCGCCTCCGAAGAGCACCGAGGACGTGTGGCTGCGGCTGCACCTGCTGTCGGCGCGCCTCGTCGTGCCCCACTCGGTCGGTCTCGACGGCATCTTCGGCCTCCTCACCAACGTGGTGTGGACCAGCGCCGGACCGTGCGCCGTCGCGGGCTTCGAGCTGACCCGCGCCCGGCTCCGAGCCAACGGGCGGCACCTGACCGTGCACGGCGTCGACAAGTTCCCGCGGATGGTCGACTACGTGCTGCCCCCGGGGGTCCGGGTCGCCGACGCCGACCGGGTCCGCCTCGGCGCGCACCTCGCCGAGGGCACGACCGTCATGCACGAGGGCTTCGTCAACTACAACGCCGGCACGCTCGGCGCCTCGATGGTCGAGGGCCGGATCTCCGCGGGCGTCGTGGTCGGGGACGGCTCCGACGTCGGCGGCGGCGCGTCGATCATGGGGACGCTCTCGGGCGGCGGCCAGCAGGTCATCTCGATCGGAGAGCGCTGCCTGCTCGGCGCGAACGCCGGTCTGGGCATCTCGCTCGGCGACGACTGCGTGGTCGAGGCCGGGTGCTACGTCACCGCCGGCACCAAGGTCACCGTCCGGGACCTCGACGGCAAGCCGAAGGTCGTCAAGGCGCTCGACCTGTCCGGCACGAGCAATGTGCTCTTCCGCCGCAACTCCGTGACGGGCACCGTCGAGGCGGTCCCGTGGAAGAGCGAGGGCGTCGAGCTCAACGCCGCGCTGCACGCGAACTGACGGCGCCCGCAACGGCGCGGATTCCGCGTCGGTTGAGCGGATTCCGCACACTTGTCGCATGAGAGCGCGCACGGGTGTGACCCTGCTCGGCCTCGCCGCTGCGGGCGTGGCCGCTGCGGTGGGCTACGCCGTCGTGCAGCAGGTGACGCCGCTCCTGCAGCCCGACCAGTGCACCGCCACCGTCGGCGGGCGGACGGTGACGCTCGACGTCGAGCAGGCCGAGAACGCCGCGCTGATCGCCGCGGTCTCGATCCAGCGGGGCATGCCGGCGCGCGCCGCGACGATCGCCCTGGCCACGGCGTACCAGGAGTCGAAGCTCTACAACCTCGAGGCCGGCGACCGCGACTCGCTCGGCCTCTTCCAGCAGCGGCCGTCGCAGGGATGGGGCAGCCGCTCGGAGATCCTCGACCCGTCGTACTCGACCAACGCCTTCTACGACGGGCTGGCGAAGGTCGACGACTACGAGTCGATGCGGGTCACCGAGGCCGCACAGCTCGTGCAGCGCTCGGCCTTCCCGGAGGCGTACGCCGACCACGAGGCCGACGCCCGCGTGCTCGCCTCGGCGCTGACCGGCAACTCTCCCCACGCGTTCAGCTGCCGCATCGGCGACGAGCCCGCGGCGGCGTCCGCCCGGCTGAGGGACTCCGGCCTGACGAAGCGCGCCGACGTCGTACGCCGTGAGGTCGCGGCCGTCTTCGGCGACCCGCCGGTCGGCGGCTTCGCCCCCGGCGGTGTCACGACCGGTCACATGAAGGGCTCGGCCCACTACGAGGGCCGGGCCGTCGACGTCTTCGTCCGCCCGGTCAGCGCGGAGAACAAGATCCGGGGCTGGGCGATCGCGCAGTACCTCGTCGCCCAGGCCGACCGGCTCGGCGTCCGCACCGTCATCTTCGACGGTCGCATCTGGACCGCCGAGAAGTCCGGCGACGGGTGGCGCCGCTACGACCCGCCCGAGCGCTCCGGGGACCGCGCGATCCTCGAGCACCGCGACCACGTGCACGTCGACGTCCACGAGTAGCCGATCGCGGCGCGCTGTGGAAGACGCGTGCACGCGCGCCCCGATCGGCGCATGTTGGAGACGAACTGCTCAGGCTCCGCCGCCGAGCTGCCGATGGAGACGGAGACGACACCTCCTGGAGAACGACGATGTGCACCCACTCACCGAGCTGCCCCGAGAGCGACGCCACCGACTGCTGCCGCGCACTGGTGGTCGCCGACCACACCGAGCAGGGGTGGTGCCAGCTGTGCAACGGCGTGATCTGGTTCGACGACGGGCACTACCTGACGCCCGACGGGCACGACCACACGATCGGCCTGAGCGCCTGAGCCTGGATCCGCCGATGGCCGCCGTCGCGAGCGTCACCAGGCGGGTGCGATGGCAAGGCGTCCGTCGCGAAGGCATACCGGGCGTCTTCCGAGCGGCGGCAACGAAGCCAGCGTGCCCGGATGGTGGCGCGCAGCAGGCGGAGAGCGGTGGATCCAGGCTGACGGCTACGACCGGTCGGCGAGCCGCGCGACGGCGGCGTCGACCCGCTCGTCGGTGGCGGTGAAGGCGACCCGGACGTGGCGGCCGCCGGCCCGGCCGTAGAACTCCCCCGGCGCGACCAGGATGCCGCGCTCGGCGAGCCACGAGACGGTCGCCCAGCAGTCCTCCTCCGCCCCGTCGACCAGACGGGTCGACCACAGGTAGAGAGACGCCTCGGAGTGGTCGATGCGGAAGCCCGCCGACTCGAGTGCCACGCGCAGCTTCGCGCGCCGGGCGGCGTACCGGGCGTGCTGCTCGACGACGTGGTCGTCGTCGTCGAGCGCCGCCGCCATCGCGACCTGCTGGGGGCCGGGCATGATCAGCCCGAGGTTCTTGCGCACCGCGAGCAGCTCGCCGACCAGCAGCGGGTCGCCGGCGACGAAGGCGCACCGGTAGCCGGCCAGGTTCGAGCGCTTCGACAGCGAGTGCACCGCGAGGACGCCCTCGTGGGAGCCACCGCAGACGTCGGGGTGGAGGACCGACGTCGGGGTCGTCTCCCAGGCGCACTCGAGGTAGCACTCGTCGGAGACCAGGATCGTGCCGCGCTCGCGACACCAGTCGACGACCTTCCTCAGGTGCTCCGGCGGCAGCACCCGGCCGGTCGGGTTCGACGGCGAGTTCAGCCACAGCAACGCCGGCCGCTGCGGACCGAGCGAGAGCAGCGAGTCGGTCGCCACGCCGCGCGCGCCGGCGAGCGCCGCGCCCACCTCGTACGTCGGGTACGCCAGCTCGGGCCACACCACGAGGTCACCGGCGCCGACGCCCAGCTGCGACGGCAGCGCGCCGACGAGCTCCTTGGAGCCGATGGTCGGCAGGACGCCGTCGAGGCCCAGGCCCGTGACGCCGTGACGCCGGGCGAGCCAGTCGACGCAGGCCCGGCGCGTCGCCTCGGTGCCGATGGTCAGCGGGTAGCCCGGCGAGTCGGCGGCGCCGGCCAGCGCCGCGCGGACGACCTCCGGCGTGGGGTCGACCGGCGTGCCGATCGAGAGGTCGACGATCCCGTCCGGGTGCGCGGCGGCACGACGCCGGTGCTCGACCAGCTTGTCCCAGGGGAAGTCCGGGAGCCGCCCGGAGACGCGGGTTTCGAGACGGCGCCGGCGCGCCTCCTCGACCACCGTGCTCAGTGGTCCTGGTTCTGCGGCGGGAGCTCGGCGATCATCGGGTGGTCGTGGTCGATCTCACCCAGCTTGGCCGCGCCGCCGGGCGAGCCGAGGTCGTCGAAGAAGTGGACGTTGGCGTCGTAGTAGGCCTTCCACTCCTCCGGGGTGTCGTCCTCGTAGAAGATCGCCTCCACCGGGCAGACCGGCTCGCAGGCACCGCAGTCGACGCACTCGTCGGGGTGGATGTAGAGCATCCGCTTGCCCTCGTAGATGCAGTCGACGGGGCACTCGTCCACGCAGGCCCGGTCCTTCAGGTCGACGCACGGCTGGGAGATGACGTAGGTCACCGATTCCTCCTGATACTCACGAGAGCAGGTGCTCGACCACAGCCTAGTATCCCGGGGTGTCCCCGTCGGCAGACCCCCAGTATGTGAGCCACTCCCCCGGCCAGCACGGCCTCGGCCCCCACGTCGTGGGCCGGCGCGTGGTGGTGCGCCGACTGGTCCGCGGCGAGACCGGACCCACGGGCGGGCCGGCGCTCACCGATCTGCTCGGCACCTGCCTGTCGTGGTCCGAGGACGCCTGCGTGGTGCAGCCCGAGTCGGGCGCCGCGGTCACGATCCCGCTCGCCGACATCGTGTCCGGCAAGCCGGTGCCACCGCGTCCGTCGACCCGCCACCGCGTCTCCGCGGGCGAGGCCCAGCGGCGCGCCCTCGCGCTCTTCCCCGACCTGCGGCCCGAGCCCCTCGGCGACTGGCTGCTGCGGCACTCCCCCGCGGCGAGCGCCCGCCGCGCCAACTCGGTGCTCGCGATCGGGCCGTCCGGCGTCGCCGACGACTACGCGCGGGTCGTCGCGTGGTACGCCGAACGCGGCGCCCGGCCGATCGCGGCCGTGCTGCCGGGCTCCGAGGAGGAGGACCTCTTCCGCGGCCACGGCTGGGTCGTCGAGAGCGACGACGCCGATACGCTCTTCCAGATCGCCGGGGTGGCGGCCGCGCGGCGGGCGGCGGTTCCGCGACAGGCGCCAGAGCGCCTTCCTCGACCACCGACGACCTTCGACGAGGACGGCGATCTCGTGACGGTGCGCATCGGCGACCGGGCCAGCGGCGTCGCGGCGTACGCCCAGGACTGGGTGGGCTTCCGCGGCATCGAGGTCGACCCGGCCCACCGCCGCCAGGGGCTGGGCCTCGCGGTCATGGAGGCGCTGCTGGAGTGGGGCGCTGAGCGCGGTGCGACCACGGCGTACCTTCAGGTGCTCGGCGACAACCACGGCGCGATCGCGATGTACGAGCACCTGGGCTTCGGGACCCACCACGCCTACCGCTACCTGGCGCCTAGCCGCCGGTAGCGGCAGGCGCCAGGTTGCGGTAGGCGCCGGCTCAGGCGCGGAAGTACTCCTCCCAGATCCAGAGCCCGCTCGGCGTGCCGCTGAACTCGCAGCGCGCGACGCAGTACCAGCGGTTGCCGGCGGAGTTGTCGCAGTAGCCGCCGAGGCGGAACGTCCGGCCGGCGGCCGCGATGAAGTCGATCGGCGAGCGCCCGCTCGGGCCGGTGTGCACCGGCGCGCGGTGACGCACGGTGATGTTGCCCGCCGCCTCGCGGCACACGGCCTGGGCCGAGGGACCGGCGGACGGCCCCTCGGGCGAGGCCGCTCCGGCGCTCGTGGAGCCGGCCGCCAGCAGGCCGCCGGCGCAGGTCAGGACGAACAGGAACGTGAGGACTCGCTGCCCCATGGTGAAACCTCCGAGAGTTGGCACCGGCCGCTCGGGCCGGTCGGCGGGCGTCCGATGGCCACGTCCCTGCCTACGTCACCCGGCGCGGCCGGTGCAACCGGAATCGCGCGGGCGATCTCGTTCGCTCCGGCGGCCCGGCGCCGCTACCCTCGACGACGGCGCCCCGAGGCCTGACAACCCTCCCGCGAGCCGGCGGAGATCCGGGCACCCGCGCGTGCGGCGCACCGACGAGAGGTCGACGATCCGTCGACGAAGGTGTGGTGGCACCGCGACGTAGCCCCCGCCCACACCTCCAGGGCTTTCGCCTACTGGAGGTAACCATGCAACGCACCCTGTGCACCGACCTGCCGCGCGCCACGCCCGGCGAGACCGTCCGGCTCCAGGGCTGGGTCCACCGGCGGCGGGGACTGGCCGCCCTCACCTTCCTCGTGGTCCGCGACCGCAGCGGCCTCGCCCAGGTCGTGGTGAGGGGCGGGGCCGACATCCCGCCCGAGGAGACGACCGTCGAGGTGGTCGGCACGGCGACCGCGAACGCCCAGGCGCCGGGCGGCGTCGAGGTGACCGACCCGGTCATCACGCCGCTCACCGAGCCGGCCGCGACCCCGCCGGTCGAGCTCTGGCGTCCGGCGATGAACGCCGGTCTGCCGACCCTGCTCGACCACGCCCCCGTCACCTGGCGGCACCCCGCGCAGCGCGCCCGCTGGGAGCTCGCGGCCGCGTCGGTGCGGGGCTTCCGCGCGACGCTGGACGCGGCCGGGTTCACCGAGGTCCAGACGCCGAAGCTCGTGGCCTCGGCCACCGAGTCGGGCGCGAACGTGTTCGAGGTCGACTACTTCGGCAGTCCGGCGTACCTGGCCCAGAGCCCGCAGTTCCACAAGCAGCAGCTGGTCGGGGTCTTCGAGCGGGTCTACGAGGTCGGCCCGGTCTTCCGGGCCGAGCCGCACGACACGGTGCGGCACCTCGCGGAGTACGTGTCGCTCGACGTCGAGCTGGGCTTCATCGACGACCACCGCGACGTGCTGCGGGTGCTACGAGAGGTGGTCGCCGGCATGGTCGCGGCCATCCACGAGCACGCACCGGAGGCAGTGGCGCGCGCCGGGGCGCAGGTGCCGGTCGTGCCCGAGGAGATCCCGGTGATCCACTTCCGCGACGCCCTCGTCCTGGTCGGCGCGCCCGAGGACGAGCCCGACCTCGCACCCGAGCACGAGCGCGCGCTCGGGGCGTGGGCGCTCGAGGAGCACGGCAGCGACTTCGTCGCGGTCGAGGGCTACCCGATGGCGAAGCGGCCGTTCTACACCCACCCGTGGTCTCGAGAAGGCGCTGGCGCGCCTCTTCGACCACCGGTTCGGTCGCGCTGGAGCAACAGCTTCGACCTGCTCTTCCGGGGGCTCGAGCTGGTCACCGGCGGGCAGCGCCTGCACCGACCCTCGGCGTACGACGAGGCGATCCGGGCGCGCGGCGAGGACCCGGCCGCGTACGCGCCGTACCTCCAGGCGTTCGCGCACGGCATGCCGCCCCACGGCGGGTTCGCGATCGGCCTGGAGCGGTGGGCCGCGCGCCTCGCCGGTGTCGCGAACGTCCGCGAGGTCACGCTCTTCCCGCGCGACCTCCACCGGCTCACGCCGTGAGCGTCACGCGCCCTTCTGCCCGGGCTCCTTGCACACGACGGTGTCGGAGGGCGTGTAGCTGGTGTGGAACTTCTCGGTCCTCGCGACCTCGTCGCTGCCGGGCTCGTGGAAGTAGCGCCAGACGTCGACGTCGAAGCCGGAGTAGCCGGAGTTGGGGTAGCAGTCCGGCGTGGTGAGCGTGCGGGTCGCGGGCGGCCGGTGGTTGTAGCGCTCGGACGTCTTCGTGGTGATGTCCCAGGTCTTGGTCGAGTACATCGAGACGGTCACCACGCCCTGGGAGGACGACGTCGCCGGCCGCACGGTGGCGTGGACGAGCACGCCGTACGGCGTGTCGTTCTCGAACCGCAGGTCCACCGCCCCCCAGGCGACGGTGGCCTCGCGGCCGACGGGGTAGCGGTCGATGTAGAACGAGTGCGGCTTGTGCTCGAGATCCTTCAGGCCGGCGAAGAACATCGCGTTGAAGGTCGTCGTCGCCATCTGCGAGACGCCTCCGCCGAGGTCCTCCTTGAAGATGCCGTCGCTGATGATGAAGCCTTCGGTGAAGCCGTTCTCGCGGGTGCGCTCGCCGACGATGTCGTTGAGCGAGAAGACGTCGCCCGGCTCCAGCACGGTGCCGTCGACGATCTCGGCGGCGCGGCCGATGTTGACGTTGCGGTACTCCGCGTAGGGGTAGTACGTCGTGAACGACGAGACCTTCTCCTTGATCTTCAGCGCCTTGGCGTCCGCGGTCGTGAACTCCGGCTCGGCGACCGTCGCCTCGACCTCCATCCGGCGGGCGTCGCCCTCCTGGGTGACGAGCTGCAGGAACGCGCTGTTGACGTCGTCGGGGTCGTAGGTGACGCCGGGCTTCGCCGGGACGACCTTCGGTCTGCCGTCGACCAGCTCGACGGTCGCGTCGACCGGCTCGTCCTCCTCGCCGACGCCCCGGTCGACGAGCGCGACCAGCTTGTCGGTCTTCAGGTCGGGCACCAGCGCTCCGCCCTCGGTCCTCATCCGCAGCGCCGCCGAGAACTCCCGTGGCCGCAGCTGCACCGGCGAGTCCCCGAAGACCAGCGTGACCGGCGCCGACATGGCCGGGTTGGCGAACGTGTCCAGCGCCGCCTGGACCGCGGCCTCGTCGATCTCGGGCGGCACGGTCGTCGTGTCGAGCTCGACGACGTCGTCCTCCTCGGAGAGGTACGACGCCAGCACCCCGGCGCGGGCCGCCCCGGGGTCGAAGCCGGTGCCGGGTGCCGGATCGGTGACCTCGATCTCGCCGCCACGGAACGCGACGGCGCCGTCGGTCGCCGGGGTCCCGACCTCGTCGGCCAGGCCGTCGAGCGCCTCATCGAAGGACCCGCCGTCGACCGCGACCGTCGGCTCCTGGTCGCCGCCGCCCGTCCAGTAGTCCCAGAGGCGACCGGGCGCCCAGCTCCTGCCGCCACCCGCGTCGGCGACGGTGGCGGCGTAGTCGACCTCGAGGCCCGCCTCGGTCGGTGAGAGCGTCGCGGTGCGGCCCTCGACGCTCACCGGCACCGGACGGTCCACCCGGCCAGCGAGACCCTCGCGCAGCGCCTGCTCGGCGTCGGCGGGCGTCATGCCGCCGATCTCGACGCCCTCGACGCTGGTGCCGCGCGGCACCTTGTCGCCGGCGGCGACGTACGCCGCGGCATACGCACCACCGGCGAGCAGCAGCAGGCCACCCAGCACCAGCAGGACCACCTTGCCGCCGGCGGACTCGCGCGCGCTCGGATCGGGTCTCTTCACGGCGGCGATCCTACGGAAGCGGCGCCGCGCGGCGGGGACGCGGCAGCGTGGCGAGACCCGCCACGATCAGGGCGACGCCGAGGCCGAGCACGAGGTAGCCCTGCCAGTCCTGGCTGACCAGGTAGTCGCCCTCCGGCCGGGGCAGGGTCATCCAGCCGACCATCGCCACCCAGCCGACCACGAAGGCGAGCCTGGTCCGCCACCCGGGCGGCAGGGCGTACGCCGTCACGACGGTCGCCGCCACGGCGAGCGCGAGGCCCCACGGCATCTCGTGGACCGCGACCGTCGCGATGCCGGTGCCGGCGCCGAGCACGACCAGCCCGAGGGCCACGAGGAGCTTCACGATCGTCGAGGGTCGGTCAGTCGAGGCCGGCGAAGAGGTCGGCCTCCAGACCCTCGGGGCCGAGCTCGCCGCGTCGTCCCTTGGCGATGCGGAAGAACTCGACGCCCATCGCCTCGGCGCCGACGTTGTTGGACAGCGCGAAGAACGGGCCGTCGGTGGTGATCTGGGTGGCATGGGCGCGCAGCGCCGCCATCTTCTGGTCGATGTGGGCCGTGGCGTCGACCGCTGCGGCGAGGTTCTCGTCGCTGGTCACGAACGGCGGAAGCGGGCCGTCGGGGTCCATGCCCTCGAAGGTCGTCGCGTCGCCCGCGTCGCGCAGCGCGCGCAGCCCGGCCCGCAACCGGCTCTCGGACATCGCACCCCAGTAGATCTTGGGGATGTCCCAGTGCTCGCCGAGGTCCTTGCGGTAGGACGGCACCGCGGCGAGGGCGGCGGCGTACGTCGCGACCCGGTGGGCCTGGATGTGGTCGGGGTGGCCGTAGCCGCCGAACTGGTCGTAGGTGACGAGCACCTGCGGCCGCACCTCGCGGATGATCTGGACGAGGTGGTCGGCCGCCTCGGTCAGGTCGGCGTTCCAGAAGGCGTTCGGGTGCTTCGCGATCACCTCGGGGTCGCCGATCGCGTGGCCGTCGGGGTGCCAGGCCATCCCGGAGTCGCGGTAGGTGCCGAAGCCGCCGAGGAAGCGATGGTCGGTCACGCCGAGCGCCCCCATCGCGTCGGCGAGCTCACCCCGGCGGTGCTCGCCCAGCGCGTCGTCGCGGTCGGCGGCGAGGTGCTCGAGGTCGGGCACGAGGATCTCGCCCATCTCGCCCGCGGTGCAGGTCACCAGCGTGACCTGGCGACCCTCGGCGACGTACTTCGCCATCGTCGCGCCCTGGCCGATCGACTCGTCGTCGGGATGGGCGTGCACGAGCAGGAGGCGCTGATCAGTCATGGCATCGATCCTAGGGAGAGGGTCGGACAGTCTTCTCCGGCCTCAACCACCGGAGGGGCGCTTGATCTTCCGCGACTCGGTCGGGAGCTCCAGCGGCGGGTGGACGGGGACGTGGTCGTCGGCGTCGAGCCACCCGTCGTACTCGTCGACGAGCACGTCGAGGACGAGCTCCGGCGCGTCGGAGACGACCGCCCACGGGTGGTCCTCGTCGTCGTCCTCGCCCGCGAGCCGCTCGCGCTCGGCGCGTGCCGAGTAGCCGGCCGCCACGAGACGGGTCACCACCGTCCGGGCGTGCTCCTCGTCGAAGAAGATGCCGCGCATCACGAGTGGTCTGCCGTGGAGATGGCTATCCGGTTGGCGTGCTCGGCGTGCGTGCATCGCAAGGCGCCGGAGCGAAGCCGTACTTGCTCGTCCAGCGAGCGACGGCAACGCTGCGAGGTGCGTGCGATGTGTGCGCGAAGCGCACAGCCATCTCCGAGGCGGACCACTGCCTCATCCTCTCCCGTCGGTGGCGAGCAGCGACCGCAGGTGTGGCAGGAACGGTCGGTCGGGCTCCAGCCAGTCGACCGTCTCGAGCTCGCCGGCGGCCAGCCAGCGGACCTCGTCGTGCTCGACCGGGTCGGGGTCGGTGTCGTCGGCCGCCGCGACGAGCGCCACGCGCAGCACGTGCCGCTCGCCGATCGCGACCTCGCCGGGCAGCCAGCCGGTCACGGCCACCTCGCAGCAGAGCTCCTCGCGCACCTCGCGGACGACCGCGTCCTCGGGGCTCTCTCCCTCCTCGACCTTGCCGCCCGGGAACTCCCAGCGCCCGGCCGTCTCCCGCGGCGTCGTACGCCGTGCGGCCAGCACCCTGCCACCCCGGACGATCGCTGCTCCCACGACGGCGGCCATGACCCGGACGCTACCGTTCGCAGGTGGTCGTGACGCGCACGGACGACCTCGGCGACGAGGTCGAGGCACTCGCGGCGCGGCACGGCGGTCGGGTCGGGCTGACGCCGGTGCTGACCGACCTCGACCGCCGGCTCCGGCGGTCCTGGGCACCCGGCCTCGCCGTACGCCGTGCGTGGGCGTGGGACCGCCACGACCAGGCGGACCGTGGCTGGTGGCCGCAGGGCATCTCGGTGGCGACGGGTGGGCGCTACCTGGCGGTGTCGTGGTACGCGACGGCCGGCGGCTCGCGGGTGTCCTTCGTCGACCTGCGGCGGCGCCGCTACGGCCACGTGCTGCTCGTGCTGCCGACGTCCGAGGGTCACGAGCCGCTGCGCGTGCACGCCGGCGGGCTCGCGTGGACCGACCGGCACCTCTACGTCGCCGCCACCGGCAAGGGCCTGTGGGTCTGCCGTCTCGACGACGTGGTCCGCACGGACGGCGGCTACGTGCTGCCCGCGCGGCACCGGCTGTCGCCGTCGGAGGACTTCCGGTTCTCGTTCGTGTCGCCCGACGCCGGGTCGCGGCTGCTCGCGGGCGAGTACGGCGGCGCCCGGCAGACGCACCGGCTGCTGTCGTTCTCCGCGGACGGCGGTCCGGCGGAGCTCGCCGAGCACGGGGTCGTCCGAGCCCAGGGAATCGTGCGGACCGGTGACGGACTGCACCTGACGGCGTCGCACGGGCCCTGGGGCCTGGGGTCCCTGTGGTCCGGACCTGCCGGATCACTCCGGGAGCGACGGTTCGCGCTCCCGATGGGCGTCGAGGACCTGGCCTACGACGCGAGCCGGGACCGGCTGTGGACGGTCACCGAGCACCCGTGGCGACGGTGGCTGGTGACGGCTCGGCTCAGCCTGCATTCACCGATTGTCGGCGTCGCGAGCGTCACCAGGCGGGTGCGATGGCAAGGCGTCCGTCGCGAAGGCATACCGGGCGTCTTCCGAGCGGCGGCAACGCAGCCAGCGTGCCCGGATGGTGGCGCGCAGCAGGCGAGAATCGGTGAACGCAGGCTCAGCTGACCGGACGCGGCTGACGCGCGAGCTGCCGGCTCTGGGCGACGAGGCGCCCGGCGGAGTCCCAGACCTCGCAGTCCTCCTCGAACATCCCGCCCGCCAGGTTGCGGGTGGCGTGTCGCACCTTGAGCCAGCCCGGCGCCGGCCGGGCGCGCACGTGCGCGGTCAGCTCGAGCGTCGGCGCCCAGCCCATCATCCCGAGGTCGAAGGTCACCGGCGGCAGCGCGTCGACGACCATCAGCAGCGAGGCCGGGTCGGGCTCGCGCCCGTCCGTCAGCCGGAACCATGCCGCGATCTCACCGCGCCCGCTCGGCTGCCCGACGGCCCAGCCGACGTGGTCGGGGTGGAAGCGCATGTCGAAGCGGCCCATCATCGGCGCCAGCTCGAGGATCTCCTTCGGCGCGAACGTGTTCGCGACGCACTCGTCGGGCGGCGGCAGCACCGGCTCCTCGGCCGTCGTGCGCACGTCGTCGCCGAGCCGCTCGAGGTCGCCGTACGTCGCGAGCGCCGCGATCCTCGTCTCCTCGCCCTGCCTGAGCTCGGCCGACGCGGTCCCCACCGAGCCGCCCTCGCGGCGCACGTCGACCACCACGGTGGCCGGGCCCGGCGTCGCCGCGGAGAGGTAGTGGGCCGAGACCGCCAGCGGGTCGGGCTTCTTCGGGAACGTCTCGCGCAGGGCGGTGCCGATCAGCGCGAGCAGGTAGCCGCCGTTCACCCCGCCCCCGACGACCCAGCCGGGGTCGACCTCCGCGGCGTACGAGGTGTCGCTGACGGCGCGGACTGCGGTGTGGTCATCGAACTCGAGCGTCACTCGGTGAGCCTAGACGAGTCATTCCAAGGGGTCGTGCCGGCGAGCGGCGCTCAGCGCCGCGCTGGCAAGGCGCGGGAGCGACGTCGTACTTGCCCGTCCTACGAGCGACCGCAACGCAGCCAGCGTGGATGCTGGGCGTCGCGCAGCGTGCGAGCCCTTGGAATGAGTCGTCGAGACCGGACCGCGTACGGAAGGATGGGGGCCATGACGCGACGTCGGCCACAGTGGGTCTACGACGCCGGGGAGGAGCCCGACCCGCGCTTCACCCTGGCCAACGAGCGCACGTTCCTCGCCTGGGTGCGGACGGCGCTGGCGATCCTGGCCGGCGGTGTCGCGCTGCACGCGCTCGGCCTGCCGGAGACCGACTGGGTCCGCAACCTGCTCGCGATCGCCCTGGTGCTGCTCGGCGCCGTGGTGACGGCGCTCGCGATGGTCCGCTGGGCGCGCATCGAGCGCGCGATGCGCACCCGCACCGCGCTGCCGGCGTTCAACCTCGGCCTCCTGCTGACCGGTGCCGTCATCGTGGGGGCCGTGCTGCTGGCCTTCGCGTTCGCGTGACGCGCCGCGCGACCGGGTGGGTCGCTGTGCTCGCCGCGGCGGCGGGGCTGTGCGCCGCGCCGTACGCCGGGCGCGCCCTGTCACCCGACGAGGGCGGGCTGCTCCTGCTCGCGTCGCAGTGGTCGCCCGGCTCGTCGCTCTACGGCGACTACTTCGTCGACCGGCCGCCGGGCCTGATCGCCCTCGCGGCGCTGGCCGACGCCGCCGGCGGGGGCTGGGCGCTGCGCACCCTGGGGATCGTCGCGGTCGTGGCTACCGTGCTGCTCAGCGGCGCGCTGGGCCGCGCGGCGGCGCCCGCGCGCCCCTCGGCGCCCGTGCTCGCCGCCGGGACGGCTGCGCTGTTGACGACCTCCCCGCTCTTCGGCGGGACGGTCGTGAACGGCGAGCTGCTCGGCCTGCCGTTCCTGATGGGCGGGATGGTCGCGGCGCTGCGCTCCGTGCGGGCGTCCTCGACGCCGGCGGCGCTCTGGTGGGGCGTGCTCGCCGGCGCCGCCGGCGCGGGCGGGGCGCTGGTGAAGCAGAGTCTGCTCGACGTGTTCGTGTTCACCGCGGCGCTGCTGCTCGTGAGCCGGCGCGCGCGTCCGGCACTCGGCGTCGCGGTCGGCGCGCTCGCCGCCGTCGGCCTCGCCCTGTGGGCGGCGGCCGCGCGTGGGACCGGCCCGGGAGAGCTCTGGGAGGCGGTCGTCGTCTTCCGCAGGGAAGCCGCTTCGGTCATCGCCGAGTCGGCCACCGACTCGACCACGCGTCGGCTCGGAGCGCTGATGATCGCGCTGGTCGGCACCGGCGCACCGCTGCTCGTCCTCGTGCTCGCCCGCCGCCTGCCCCGCCGCGCCGACCCCGCCGTGCCCGACCTGCGCTGGCCCGCCGCCGCGACCCTGGCCTGGGAGCTCACCGTCGTGCTGCTCGGCGGCAGCTACTGGCTGCACTACCTGATGGGCCTCGTGCCGGCGCTCGTGCTGCTCACCGCCGCCGCGTGCCAGCGTCCCCTGCCGACGCGACACACCCTCACCGCGGCGTACGCCGTGATGGCGCTCTCGACCGTGAGCACGCTCGTGTGGGTCGCGGTCCACCCCATCGACCGGCCCGAGCAGCCCGCGATCTCCTGGCTCGACGCGCACGCGCGTCCCGGTGACACCGCGGTCGTGGCGTTCGGCGGCCCCAACATCCTCGAGGCCACGGGGCTCCGGAGCCCCTACCCCGACCTGTGGAGCCTGCCCGTGCGGGTGCACGACCCCGAGCTCATCGAGCTGACCTCCCTCCTGCGCAGCGAGCAGCGCCCGACCTGGGTCGTGGTCGCGGGCCGCTCGCTCGGATCCTGGGGAATCGACGCGACGGCCGCGGACCCGGTGCTGGTCGACCACTACGATCGCGCCACGAGCACCGGTGAGTGGACGATCTGGCGGGAGGTGAGCCGGTGACCGGCGTCATGCTCACGCCCGGCACCAGCCGCGCCGCACGCAACCGCGCGATGGCGGCGTACGTCGGACTGCTGCTGGTGTGGTCGTGGTTCGTCGGGATCCCCAACGACCCGGCCGGCGTGGTGCTCTGGATCTGGCTCGCGACCGTTGCGTGGGACGTCGAGGCCCCGCGACGGGCGCACCTGGCGTTCTGGCGCGACTGGTGGCGGCCGATGCTGCTGCTGGTCGGCTACTGGCTGGCGCGCGGGCTCGCCGACGGGATCGGCATCGCGCCGCACTACTCGATGCCGGTGCGCTTCGACGAGTGGCTCTTCGGCGGCACCGCGCCGACCGTCTGGCTCCAGGGCGCGTGGTGCGGCGATCCGTGTGTGAAGTCGCTCCCGCCGCGCTGGTACGACGTCCTGCTGACCACGACGTACGCCTCGCACTTCCTGGTCGCGCTGACGCTCGCCGGCGTGCTGTGGGTGCGCAACAGGGACGAGTGGACGCGCTGGCTGCGCCGCTACCTCACGCTGCTCTACGCCGGGCTCGCCATCTACGTCGTCTACCCGATGGCGCCGCCGTGGATGGCCGCGCGCGACGGCTACCTGCCCGAGGTGCACCGGATCACCAGTCGGGGCTGGTCGGAGATCGACCTGCACCGGCAGACGATGATCATGTGGGGCATGGGCAACAAGGTGGCCGCGATGCCCTCGCTGCACGCCGGCATCGCCTTTCTCGTGGCCCTCTGGTTCATCACCCGGCTGCGCTCGCCGTGGCGCTGGCTGCTGCTGCTCTACCCGCTCACGATGTCGCTGGCGCTGGTCTACTTCGCCGAGCACTACGTCCTCGACACGATCGCCGGCGGCGCGCTCGCGCTGCTCGTGATGGTGGGCGTCGGTCGGTGGGAGCGCCGTCGAGCGGCGTAGATCGCCCACCACTTCTCGCGCAGTTCTGACGCTTCTGTGTTGTTGCAACGCCCCAGAAGTGCGGGAACACCCGGTGCACCGGGTATTCCCGCACCGGCACCGCCGCTACCCGACGTACTCCGCCTTCAGCCTCCCCTTGACCATCTTCCCGGTGGGCGTGCGGGGCAGCTCGTCGCGGAAGTGGAACTCCCGCGGCACCTTGAAGTGCGCGATGTGGTCGCGGGCGTAGGCAGTGAGCTCCCCCGCCAGCTCGTCGCCCGGGACCACGCCCGGTGCGGGCTGCACGAACGCCACGACCCGTTCGCCCATCTCCTCGTCGGGCACCCCGATCACGGCGATGTCGGTCACGGCCGGGTGCAGGCTGAAGAGGTCCTCGATCTCCTGCGGGTAGATGTTCACGCCGCCGGAGATGATCATGAACGCCTTGCGGTCGGTGAGGAAGAGGTAGCCGTCGTCGTCGAGGTAGCCGAGGTCGCCGACGGTCGTCCAGCTGTCGTGCTCGGGGTGCTGGGTGCTGCGGGTCCGCTCCTCGTCGTTGTGGTAGCTGAAGCTCCGCTCCTCGCGCTCGAAGTAGACCGTGCCGACGTCGCCGGGCCCGAGCACGCTGCCGTCCTCGCCGCAGATCCGGATGACGCCCATCAGCGCGGTGCCGACCGAGCCCGGCTTGCGCAGCCAGGCCTGGGAGTCGATGAACGTGGCGCCGTTGGCCTCGGTCGACGCGTAGTACTCGTGGACGATCGGTCCGAACCAGTCGATCATCGCGCGCTTCACCTCGACCGGGCACGGCGCGGCGGCGTGGATGACCGACCGCAGCGAGCTCACGTCGTACGACGCGCGCACGTCGTCGGGGAGCTTGAGCATCCGCACGAACATGGTCGGCACCATCTGCGTGTGGGTGACCCGGTGGTGGTCGATCGCTCGCAGCGCGCCCTCGGCGTCGAACTTCTCCATCATCACCAGCGTCCCGCCGAGCGCGTGGATCACCCCGCCGAACCGCAGCGGGGCCGCATGGTAGACCGGCGCCGGCGACAGGTAGACCGTGTCCTCGTCGAAGCCATAGAGGGCG
Source organism: Nocardioides sp. YIM 152315 (assembly GCF_029210375.1). Lineage (GTDB taxonomy): Bacteria > Actinomycetota > Actinomycetes > Propionibacteriales > Nocardioidaceae > Nocardioides. The sequence goes on from NZ_JARGER010000033.1 coordinate 59,244, forward strand.
CCGAACACCGTCGGGTAGATGTAGCCCGGCTCGTCGACCGCGATCTGCGGCAGCGGTGGCTTGATCCCCTTCGGCCGCCCGGTCGTTCCGGAGGAGTAGAGCAGGTCGTCGCCGTGCGGCTGCGCCGCCAGCGGCTCGGGCGAGGCGGCCGCCAGCGCGTCCTCGTACGACGCGTAGCCGTCGAGCGCGCCGCCGTAGACGAGCCGTGCCGCCACGTCGACGTCGAGCCCGGCCACGACGTCGGCCTTGGCCGCGGAGACCACGAGGGCGCGGGCGCCGCAGTCACGGATGATGTAGCCGGCCTCCTCGGCGGACAGGTTGTGGTTGACCGCGGTGACGTAGAGGCCCGACCGGAGCGCGGCCCAGTAGACCTCGTAGGTCTCGGGCGTGTTGTCCGAGAGCAGCGCCACGACGTCGCCCACGGCCAGGCCGGCGGTGTCGTGGAGGTGGCGCGACAGCCGGATGCTGCGCTCGTCGAGCTGTGCGTAGGTCAGTGTGCGACCGGACCCCGCCATCACGAGCGCGGCCTTGTCGGGTGTCCGTGCTGCCCAGGTCCCGGGGTACATGGCCGCACCGTACTCCCGCTCAACCACGGGGCAAATAGCGACACAGCACGTCGGCAAGTCGTGTCAGATTCCGGTTGCGGCGTTCGTCGTACGGGTGTCCGATGAGTTGTCCTGCGACGGCGGGTCGGACTAGGGGAATTCCCCGATGCCGACTGTCCCCACCCCCTGAGAGGGTCTCTCCATGCACCGTCAGATCGCCGGCAGCCTCACCGGCCGCGTCACCAAGTGGATCGTGCTCGTCGCCGTGCTCGTGGTCGCCGGGATCATGGGCTCGTTCGCGGGCAAGCTCACCGACGTCCAGGAGAACGACGCGGAGTCCTGGCTGCCCGCCAGCGCCGAGTCGACCAAGGCGATGGACGAGCTCGAGTCGTTCGTCGATCCCTACGACGTCGGCACCACGATCGTCTACTACAAGGCGTCCGGCCTCACCGACGACGACCTCGCCGCGATCGAGGAGCAGGCCGCCGAGCTCGACGAGATCGACGGCGTGACCGACGTCGTCAGCCCGCAGCGCGCCACCGCGGCCGGGGTGCCGGCGCCGTTCGTCTCCGACGACGGCCAGATCGCGAAGATGGAGTTCACGGTCAACTACGGCGACGCGCTCTGGGAGGAGCTGCCCGGCGTCGCCGACGACATCCGGGACCTCACCGCCATCGACGGCGTCGAGGTCTACCTGGCCGGCGCCGGCGGCACGACCGCGGACCAGTCGAGCGTGTTCTCCGGCTTCGACGGCAAGCTGCTGATGATCACCCTGGCGGCGGTCATCCTCATCCTGCTCGTGAGCTACCGCAGCCCCATCCTCTGGGCGCTGCCGATCTTCAGCGCGGTCGTCGGCCTCGGCATCACCATGGGCCTGCTCTACCTGCTCGCGAAGCACACGCCGCTGACGATCAACGGCCAGACGCAGTTCATCCTCACCGTGCTCGTGATCGGCGCCGGCACCGACTACGCGCTGCTGCTCATCGCCCGCTACCGCGAGGAGCTGCGCCGTCACGAGGACCGACACGAGGCGATGGCCTTCGCGCTCCACCGTGCGGCGCCGGCGATCCTGGCGAGCGCCTCGACCGTGGTGATCGGCCTGCTGTGCCTGATGTTCGCCGAGCTCAACTCCACCGCGGGCCTGGGCCCGGCCAACGCCATCGGCGTCGCGGTCACCTACGTCGTGATGGTGACGCTGCTGCCCGCCCTGCTCGTGATCTGCGGGCGCTGGGTCTTCTGGCCGTTCATCCCGCGCTTCGGCAGCGTCGAGCCCACCAACTCGGGCTTCTGGGCTCGGGTCGGCAACCGGATCTCGGTGCGGCCCCGCGCCGTCTGGCTGGTCACGAGCGGGGCGCTGGTAGCGCTCGCGTTCGGCTCGCTGCTGCTGGACACCTCGGGCATCCCGAGCGACGAGCAGTACACCAAGGAGGTCGACTCGGTCGTCGGTCAGGAGCTGCTCGTCGAGCACGGGCTGGTCGACGCCAGCACACCGATCCAGGTCGTCGCCAACGCCGACGAGGCGGACGCCGTCATCGAGTCGATGCAGGACATCGACGGCATCGAGGTGGCTCCCGAACCCCTCGTCGAGGGCGACACGGCGCTGATCGTCGCCAACCTCGACTCCGACCCCCTCTCCGACGGAGCCGTCCAGGCGGTGCGCGACGCCCGCGACGCCGTGCACCAGGTCGAGGGGGCCGACGCGCTGGTGACGGGCTGGACCGCGGTCACGATCGACATCGAGGAGGCCTCGGCACGCGACAACAAGGTGATCATCCCGATCATGCTGGCCGCGGTGCTGCTGATCCTGATCGGCCTGCTCCGCGCCCTGCTGTCCCCGATCCTGCTGATCGGCACCGTGATCCTGTCCTTCGCCGCCGCCCTGGGCATCTCCGGCCTGATCTTCAGCCTCGTCTACGACCGGCCGCACACGGATCCGGGGTTCCCGCTGTACGCGTTCGTGTTCCTGGTCGCGCTCGGCATCGACTACAACATCTTCCTGATGACCCGGGTCCGGGAGGAGACGGCGGCACACGGGACCCGGCGAGGCTCGCTGATCGCACTCTCCTCGACCGGAGGGGTGATCACCGCGGCGGGACTCGTGCTGGCGGCCACGTTCGGCGCCCTGGCCACGATGCCGCTCACCTTCACGCTGCAGATCGGCACGACGATCGCGCTCGGGGTGCTGCTCGACACGATGATCGTCCGGTCCGTGCTGGTGACCGCGATCAACCTCGACCTGGGCGGTCGGATCTGGTGGCCGAGTGCGCTCGACCGCAAGCCGCCGGTCGCGCCGACCTACACCGCCGAGCAGGACGAGCAGGGCGAGCCGGACGAGCCGGAGGTGGTCCGCGTCTGACGTCGGTCAGGACCGGCGGGCGGTGCCCCACGCGACGCCGAGCTCGAGCATCGACCCGGCGCCGAAGTGGTCCATCGCCTCGGAGATCCGTCTCCGGCCGGTCCGCTCGGAGATGCCGAGCGCGCGCGACGCGGCCTCGAGGGTGGCGCCGCCGTTCATCAGGCTGAGCAGCGGGTCCCAGGTCGCGGTCTCGCTGCGCGCCGGCACCGCCCGCTCCCACATCCGCTCGAAGAGCCAGCTCGCCATGCCGGCGACCGCGCGGCTGCGCACCGCGATCACCGACGTCGGCCACCGCTCCCCCCAGACCAGCGGCAGGGCCACGGTCGCGTCGTCGGTGATCCAGAACCAGCCGGGCGGCTCGGCCATCAGCCTGATCTGCACGCCGCCCTCGAGCTCCTCGGTGAGCCGCTGCTGGGCGAGTGGGTGGACGGCGTCGGCGAGCCGGGCGATGACCCGTGCGCTGCGTCCCTCGCCCTGGCTGGCCTCGTGCCAGAACCGCTGCATCGCGGGGTCCGCGACGTAGAGCCGGGAGGCGTCGGGCAGCACGACGTCGGTGCGGCGGGCGGGCTCACGTGCCTGCCGCACGTGCCAGAGGTCGACGACGGCCTCGGGGCCGTGGAAGACCTCGATGTCGAGCAGCTGGTGCTCGCTGGCCCCGACGTCCCACTCCCGCGCGAGCGTGGGCAGCTGTCCCACCACCTCGGCCAGGTCGGCGAGCCGGCGCAGCATCTCCGCCCCGAGGTCACCGGCGCGGCGGCGTACGACGTCGGCGACGACCTCCTCGGGGGCCGTGTAGCTGATCTGGTCGCCGCGCAGGACGACGAAGCCGTCGGCATCGAGCCGTTCGAGGTCGCGACGCACCTCTGTCTCGTCACGCACGGCGAGCGCCGCCAGGTCCGAGACGGTGCCGGCACGTGAGCGCAGGCCCGCGCCGAGCAGCTCGAGGGAGGTGAGCTCGGACGAGCGGGAAGCGGGCTCCGAGGACACCGGGTGATGATCGCACGCCTCAGCGAACCAGCGCGGAAGGGCCTCGGCACGTCCGGTCCCGGCCATGGCAGGAACCGGACAGTCCGATTGCTGCCATGGCCTGATTCGGACACACATGCGCGTCCCCGGTGCCGACAAGATCCGTCGAACGCACCCCAATTCTGGGTACAGACGGAGGGAACACCATGAACGCATCTCGGGCTCGGAGACTCCGAGCCGGACGATTCACCGCCGGCCTGGCCGCCGCGGCGCTCGGCGCCGGCAGCATCGCCGGCCTGGCCGCCCCGGCGCAGGCCGTGCCGGGGCCGCTCCCCGCACCGGCGAACCTGTCGGCCACGCCGGACCAGTGGGATCCCACGGCCGTCGACGTCTCCTGGGAGGACGGGAAGTACGCCTGGGAGATCGATGAGCCGGTCTGGTACGAGTTGCGGGTCCGGGACGACGAGAACGAGGTCGTCGCCACCGACACGACCGGCGCCCAGAACGCCGTGGTGGACGGCCTGGAGGCGGGCGAGACGTACACCGTCGAGGTCGCGAGCATCGACGACGACGGGACGCCCACCAGCGCCTGGGCCACGGATGAGGTCACGACGCTTGCCGGCTACGTCGGCGCACCGTCGGCGATCGCGATCCAGGGCAGCCTGACGGTGGGCAGCACGCTCAGTGTCGTCGAGTCCGGCGCGTGGGAGGACGGTGCGGACGTCACCTACGAGTGGTTCGGCACGCTGCCGGATGCGCAGTCGAGCGGTCCGGTGATCGCCACCGGCAGGACCCTGCCGCTGACCGTGGCCCACCTCGACATGGCCATCTACGTCGTGGCCACCGGGACCAAGGAGGGCGTCGCGACCGTGGGCGTCGCGTCCGCTCCCAACCTGACGCAGCGGGTCACGCGCCCGGCGCCGCCGGTCATGCCGCCGGCGCCGGCCGTGCTGACCGCCTCGACCCCGAGGATCTCCGGCGACGCGAAGGTCGGCGAGACGCTGACCGCCCGGCCCGGCGACTGGACCGACGGCGCCAAGCTGACCTACCAGTGGGAGGCCGACGGCAAGTCGATCAAGGGCGCCGGCGGCCGCAGGCTCGAGCTCACCAAGGCGCACCGGGGTGAGCGGATCTCCGTCACGGTGACCGGCAGCCTGACCGGCTACGCGACCACGTCCAGGACCAGCGACGAGACCGCCAAGGTCGCCGGCAAGGGCAAGGGCCACGGCAAGGGCCACGGCAAGGGCCACGGCAAGGGCCACGGCACGGGTGCGAAGGGCGACAAGCCCGGCAAGGGCAAGGACCACAAGCCCAGCAAGGGCAAGGACCACAAGCCCAGCAAGGGCAAGAACCACCACGGTCACAAGCCCGGCAAGGGCCACAAGCCGGGCAAGGGCCGCGGCTGACCGAACCGTCGTCCTGCGCCGGCCCGTACACGGGGGTGGGCCGGCGCAGGAGTGACCGACAGGCGACCGGCCGTCCACATGGGGGGACGGCTGGTTAGCCTGTCAGGGTGAGCGAGCAGCCCACCCCCCAGCAAGTACGTCGGGCACTGGCCCGCGCGGAGCGCGGCGCGGCGCTCGACGTCGACGAGGCCACCGCGCTCCTGGCCGCGACCGGTGCGGACCTCGACCGGCTGACCACGGCCGCGGGGAAGGTCCGCGACGCCGGTCTGGTCGCGGCCGGCCGAGTGGTCGACGGGCGAGGCGTGGTGACGTACTCCCCGAAGGTCTTCATCCCCGTGACGCGGCTGTGCCGCGACCGGTGCCACTACTGCACGTTCGTCGAGACGCCCGGCCAGGCCGCGCGCGACGGGCGAGCGCCGTACCTCTCTCCCGACGAGATTCTCGAGATCGCCTCCCAGGGCGCGGCGCTGGGCTGCCTCGAGGCGCTGTTCACGCTCGGCGACCGACCCGAGGACCGGTGGCCGGAGGCCCGGGAGTGGCTCGACGAGCAGGGCTACGACTCCACGCTCGCCTACGTGCGCGCGATGGCGATCCGGGTCCTGGAGGAGACCGGGCTGCTGCCCCATCTCAACCCCGGCGTGATGTCGTGGGAGGAGCTCAACCGGCTCAAGCCGGTCGCGCCGTCGATGGGGATGATGCTGGAGACGACGTCGCGGCGGCTCTTCGAGACCAAGGGGCTGGCTCACTTCGGCTCCCCCGACAAGGACCCCGAGGTCCGGCTGCGCGTGCTCGACGACGCGGGACGCTTGTCGATCCCGTTCACGACCGGACTGCTGGTCGGCATCGGCGAGACGCTGACCGAGCGGGCCGAGACGATCTTCGCGCTGCGATCGACGCTGAAGGCGTACGGCGCGGTGCAGGAGGTCATCGTCCAGAACTTCCGCGCCAAGCCCGACACCGCGATGCGGCACACCGACGACCTGGGTCTCGACGACTACCGCGCCGCGATCGCGGTCACCCGGATCGTGCTCGGCCCCAAGGCGCGGATCCAAGCGCCGCCGAACCTCGTGGACCACGCCCAAGGATCCGAGGAGTGCCGCGCCCTCCTCGAGGCCGGCGTCGACGACTGGGGCGGGGTCTCTCCGCTGACGCCCGACCACGTGAATCCCGAGCGGCCGTGGCCCTCGCTGGAGCGGCTGCGCGCGATCACCGCCGATTGCGGCTTCGATCTGCGCCCGCGGCTGACCGTGCACCCCGAGTACGTCCGGGCGGGCGAGCCCTGGCTGGACCCGCGCGTGTCCGCGCACGTGGCCGCGCTCGCGACCGAGGACGGGCTCGCGAAGCCCGGCGTACGCCCCGTCGGCCTGCCGTGGCAGGAGCCGGACGGCGGCTTCGCGAGCGTCGGACGCACGGACCTCTTCGCCGCCGTCGACACCGAGGGGCGGACCGAGGACCGGCGGTCGGACTTCGCGAACGTCTACGGCGACTGGGACGAGGTCAAGGAAGCCGCGACCCGGGCCGGTGGTTTCGAGACAGGACTTCGTCCTTCCTCAACCACCGGAAGCACGGTGGTTGAGGAAGGCGCGCTAGCGCCTGTCCCGAAACCACCGGCGGACGCCCTGGCCGCCCTGCGCGCCGCCGAGCGCGACCCGGGCAACCTGTCCGACGAGCACGCGCTGACGCTGATGACCGCCGAGGGCGACCTGCTGCGCGAGGTCAGTCGGCTGGCCGACGACCTGCGCCGCGACACCGTGGGCGACGACGTCACCTACGTCGTCAACCGCAACATCAACTTCACCAACGTCTGCTACGTCGGCTGCCGCTTCTGCGCCTTCGCCCAGCGCCGCACCGACGCCGACGCCTACTCACTCTCGCTCGACGAGGTCGCCGACCGCGCCCAGGAGGCCTGGGACCTCGGCGCCACCGAGGTGTGCATGCAGGGCGGCATCGACCCCGAGCTCCCGGCCACGGCGTACTTCGACCTCGTCTCCGCCGTGAAGCAGCGCGTGCCGGAGATGCACGTGCACGCCTTCTCGCCGATGGAGATCGTCAACGGCACCGCCCGCACCGGCCTGTCGATCGAGGACTTCCTGATCAAGGCACGCGAGGCCGGCCTCGGCTCCCTGCCCGGCACGGCCGCCGAGATCCTGGACGACGAGGTCCGCTGGGTCCTCACCAAGGGCAAGCTCCCCACGAGGACCTGGGTCGAGATCGTCACCACGGCGCACCGCGTCGGCATCCCGACGACGTCGACGATGATGTACGGACACGTCGACCACCCCCGGCACTGGGTCGGCCACCTCCGCGTGCTCTCCCGCATCCAGGACGCGGCGTCGGAGTCCGGGACCGGAGGCTTCACCGAGTTCGTGCCGCTGCCGTTCGTCCACACCAGCGCGCCGATCTACCTCGCCGGCGTCGCCCGCCCCGGACCGACCCTGCGCGACAACCTCGCCGTGCACGCGCTGGCGCGGATCATGCTGCACGGCCGGATCCGCAACATCCAAACCTCCTGGGTCAAGCTCGGCGTCGACGGCACCCGCGCCATGCTGCAGGCCGGCGCCAACGACCTCGGCGGCACGCTCATGGAGGAGACCATCTCGCGGATGGCCGGCTCCGAGCACGGCTCCGCCAAGACCGTCGAGGAGCTCGTCGAGATCGGCGCCGGCATCGGACGGCCGGTCCGCGAGCGCACTACGACCTACCAGCTCCGCTGACCACCGCCCGGACCTCCCGCTCGATCTCGAGGTCCTCGCGGGCGGCGACGACGAGTGTCGAGGCGCCGGCACCGGAGGCAGACACGTCGGCATCGTCGGCCACCTCGTCGTTGAGCAGCTCGTCGATCGCGAGACCGAGGAAGTCCAGGCGTGCCACGGTCGCCAGGCGTACATCGGGGGCGTGCTCGCCGACTCCGCCGGTGAAGACCAGCGCGTCGACGCCACCGGTCGCCGCGGCCATGGCGCCGATCTCGCGCACCAGCCGGTGGACGTAGACCTCGATGCCTGCGGCCGCCGCGTCCGACCCGGCCTCGATCGCCGCCCGCACCTCGCGGAGGTCACCGGACGTGCCGGTGAGTCCACGCAGGCCGGACTCGTGCTCGAGAACGCGTTCGAGCTCCTCGGCCGACACGCCCCGCGACCGCATCACGTGCAGCATCAGGCCGGGGTCGATCGACCCCGACCGGGTCTGCATCACCAGGCCCTCCATCGGCGTCAGGCCCATCGTCGTGTCCACGGACCGCCCGCCGCGGACCGCGCAGAGCGAGGCCCCACCGCCGAGGTGGCAGGTGACGATCCGCAGCTCCTCGACCGGCCGACGGAGCATCTCGGCCGACGTGCGCGCGGCATAGGCGTGGGAGAGGCCGTGGAACCCGTAGCGACGCAGCCCCCAGGCCTCGCGCCACTCCCGCGGCAGGGCGTACGTCGCGGCCGCAGCCGGGATCGTCGCGTGGAACGTGGTGTCGAAGCAGGCGACCACCGGGGTGTCCGGATGCTCCGAGGTGAGGTCACGCGCGGCCTCGAGCGCCGGCGGGTTGTGGAGCGGCGCTAGCTCGGAGACCTCCGCGAGCTCCTCGAGCACCTCCCGGGTGACCAGCACGGCCGAGGTCCGCGTGCCGCCGTGCACGAAGCGGACGCCGACGGCGTCGTACGGCCCACCGTCATCGGGCACCTCGCGGCCGTCGTCGAGCAGCGAGACCTTGAGGCTGCTCGAGCCCGGGTTGACCACCAGTGTTCTCATCGGGAGGTCCGCACGTCAGCCGCCGGTCCACTCCCAGTCGCGGATCTCCGGCATGTCCTCGCCGACGGTCCGGACGTACTGCCGGTGGCGGATCAGCGCGTCCTTGAACCTCTCGCGTGCGGCGCCCGACGTGGCGTGCAGCCGCGGGACCCGGTCGATCACGTCCATCGCCAGGTGGAAGCGGTCGATCTGGTTGAGCACGGTCATGTCGAACGGCGTCGTCGTGGTGCCCTCCTCCTTGAAGCCGCGCACGTGGATGTTCTCGTGGTTGGTGCGGCGGTAGGTCAGCCGGTGGATCAGCCACGGATAGCCGTGGTAGGCGAAGATCACCGGCTTGTCGCGGGTGAAGAGCGCGTCGAAGTCGGCCTCCGAGAGGCCGTGCGAGTGCTCGGTCTCCTGCTGGAGACGCATGAGGTCCACGACGTTCACCACCCGGACCTTCAGGTCCGGCAGCTCCTCGCGCAGCAGCTGGACCGCGGCCAGCGTCTCCATCGTCGGCACGTCGCCGGCGCACGCCATCACGACGTCCGGCTCCTCCTTGCCCTCGTTGGACGCCCAGTCCCAGATGCCCACGCCCTTGGTGCAGTGGACGATCGCGTCCTCCATCGAGAGGTACTGCCGCGCCGGCTGCTTCCCGGCGACGATCACGTTGACGTAGTGCCTGCTGCGCAGGCAGTGGTCGCCCACAGACAGCAGGGTGTTGGCGTCCGGCGGGAGGTAGACCCGCACGACGGTCGCCTTCTTGTTGACGACGTGGTCGATGAAGCCCGGGTCCTGGTGCGAGAAGCCGTTGTGGTCCTGGCGCCACACGTGCGAGGTGAGGAGGTAGTTGAGCGACGCGACCGGCCGCCGCCAGGGGATCCGGCGTGTCGACTCCAGCCACTTGGCGTGCTGGTTGAACATCGAGTCGACCAGGTGGATGAAGGCCTCGTAGCAGGAGAACAGCCCGTGCCGGCCCGTCAGGAGGTAGCCCTCGAGCCAGCCCTGGCAGGTGTGCTCGGAGAGGATCTCCATGATCCGGCCGTCGGGCGCGAGGTGGTCGTCGTAAGGGAGGATCTCAGCGTTCCAGGTGCGGTCGGTGACCTCCATGACGTCCTGCAGCCGGTTGGAGCTGTTCTCGTCGGGCGCGAACATCCGGAAGGTCTCCATGTTCTGGGCCATCACGTCGCGCAGGAACCCGCCGAGCACCCGGGTCGCCTCCGCTGAGCCGGTCCCCGGCTTCTCCACGCCGACCGCGTAGTCGCGGAAGTCGGGCATCCGGAGGTCGCGGAGCAGGGCGCCGCCGTTCGTGTGAGGTGACGCGCTCATCCGCAGATCGCCCTCGGGGTGCAGGGCGGCGATGTCGGCCGCGGGGGCGCCTGCCTCGTCGAAGAGGTCCTCGGGTCTGTAGGAGAGCAGCCACTCCTCCAGCACCTTGCGGTGGGACTTGTCCGTGCGGGCGTTGGCGAACGGCACCTGGTGGGAGCGCCAGTAGCCCTCGACCTTGTGGCCGTCGACCTCCTTCGGGCCCGTCCAGCCCTTCGGCGAGCGGAGCACGATCATCGGCCACGACCGACGCGGCACCGGGCTGTTCGACGCGCGCGCCTCCCCCTGGATGTCGGCGATCTCGTCGAGCGCCTCCTCGAGCACCCCGGAGAAGTCCGCGTGCATCTGGGCGGGGTCCGAGCCGGCGACGACGTACGGCGTGTGACCGTAGCCGCGCAGCAGCGAGACGAGCTCGTCCTCGGGGATCCTGGCGAGCACGGTCGGGTTGGCGATCTTGTAGCCGTTGAGGTGCAGGATCGGCAGCACCGCCCCGTCGCGACGCGGGTCGACGAACTTGGTGCTGTGCCAGCTCGTCGCCAGCGGCCCGGTCTCCGCCTCGCCGTCACCGACCACCGCGGCGACCACGAGGTCGGGGTTGTCGAACGCCGCGCCGTACGCATGTGACAGCGCATAGCCGAGCTCACCGCCCTCGTGGATCGACCCCGGCGTCTCGGGCGCGGCGTGGCTCGGGATCCCGCCCGGGAAGGAGAACTGCGTGAAGAGCCGCCGTAGCCCGGCCTCGTCGAGCGACACGTTCGGGTAGATCTCCGAGTACGTGCCCTCGAGGTAGGACGCGGCGACCACGCCGGGCCCGCCGTGACCGGGACCGGTGACGAAGATCATCGACTGGTCGCGCCGCATGATGGCCCGGTTGAGATGGGCGTGGACGAAGGTCAGGCCGGGCGTCGTGCCCCAGTGGCCGAGCAGGCGCGGCTTGACGTGCTCCTCCCGGAGCGGCTCGCGCAGCAGGGGGTTGCCCATCAGGTAGATCTGCCCGACGGAGAGGTAGTTGGCGGCGCGCCACCACCGGTCGAGCGCGACGAAGTCGGCGTGCATGGTCCTCACGGTCCCCGCGCGAGTGGGCCGCATGCAAGGGATCGGCGGCCCCGGTGCGCGAATCTCGCCTGAATCGGGTGGGCACCGGGTCGGAGTAGCGTGGACGACCCGACCGCGCCCGGACGAAGGAGGACGCGTGACCACCAGTCACGGCGACGGAGATCAAGAGACCTACGGCGACTACAGCGTCGACGACGAGGACCAGCCGGGCAACATCGACGACCTCGGCGATGACGACGTCGACGACGAGCTGGACCGCGGCTACTCCCCACCGGAGCGCTACTCCGCCGGCCAGCGCTACGGCAACACTCCCTGGGAGGAGGAGCACCGGGAGTCGATCGACCAGCGGGTCGGGCAGGAGGAGCCCGACGTCGATCCGTACGCCGCGGCCGACGACGCCCCCTGGGAGTCGGAGAGCGTCGACGACGGAGAGGTGGGCGACGCCCGCGCCGGGCGGCTCGTCGATCCCGACCAGGGCCTCGGCGAGGACGTGGAGAAGGACCTCGTCGGCGAGGACATCGGCATCGACGACGGCGCCGCGTCGGCCGAGGAGGCCGCGGTGCACGTCGTCGAGGACTACACCGACAACGACTGAGCCCGAGCCGTTTCGGGTATCTGATCTCTGAGTCCGAGAGGGAGGTACCAACTCATGGCATTCCTGCTGTGGATCCTCGCCGTCATCCTGGTGATCGGCGGCATCGTCCAGCTGTTCCGGGGCCAGATCCTGTTCGGCGTCCTGCTGATCATCGTCGGGTTCCTGGTGGGACCGGGAGGCGTGAGCGTCTTCACGTAGATGACTCATCCAGCCCGCGCACGCCGGGCCGCGATCCGCAGGTCGGCGACGAGATCGTCGTACGCCGACCTGCGGTCGTCGGCCCGCAGCACCGCGGACGGGTGGGTCGTCGCCAGCACCCAGTCGGGCGGCCGCTCCACCAGGAACGCCTCGGGCCACTCCCGCAGCTTGCCCCGCGCCTCCCCGACCTTGAACGACGCGCCGTAGACAGCCTTCCCCGCCGTGCCGCCGAGGATCACGACGCCGCTCGGCCGCACCAGCCGCAGCTCCGCGTCCAGCCACGGGCCGCAGGCGGCGACGTGCGCGCGGCTCGGCGACTGGTGGATCCGCCGCTTGCCGCGGGTGCCCGACCACCGGAAGTGCTTGACCACGTTGGTCCGGAAGACGTCCGACGGGTCGATGCCGACGTCGGCGAGCGCGTCGTCCAGCATCTTGCCGGCCGGGCCGACGAACGGCTCGCCCCGCTGGTCCTCGACGTCGCCCGGCCGCTCGCCGAGCAGCATCAGCGCCGCGTCGCGGCGGCCGTCGCCCATCACCCCCTGCGTCGCGTCGCGGTAGAGCTCGCATCCGCGGCAGTCCTGCACCGCCTCGCGGAGGCCCTTCACGCTCAACCGCTCCGGCACCCAACGGTCCCTCTCGGACGCTCCTCGCTCATGCCGACGAGGTACCCGCCGCAGGCCTGCGTTGCACGCCGGGGCAAGCGGGTACGGGGCCGGCGACCCCGACATTCGCGCGAGCCGAGGAGGACAGATGGCCGACAGCATCGTCGACGACCGACTCTGGGAGGACTTCCACCGCGTCGTGAACATGACGTCCGCGGACCTGCGCGCGTGGCTGGCCGTCCAGGGGGCCGGCGAGGAGACCGAGGAGTTCCCCGACCAGGCGGGCTCCCACCTGGGCCATCGGGTCCTGCAGATCCTCGGCAAGCGACGCGGAGACGTCACGCCCGACGACGTCGTCGTCATGGAGCAGGTCGTCGAGCGGGTGACCGACCAGCGGCGGGCAGACCTCGAACCCACCGCCGGTGAGGCGGCGTGGCGGCGCCGGTTGATGAACGTCGGGCACGATCCGCTCAAGTCCGTCTGAGGCTTCCCTGCCGACCTTCAGGGCGGCGAGACCGGCTCGCTGCGTGAGGGCCGGTGCCGCCGCCACCGAGCAGGTACCCCCGGCAGGCACCGCCACCCCCACCCCTCGGGGTGAGAGCCGGCGGGCGCTCGGATAGAACACGTTCTTGTGTCGCACTAGGCTGCGCGCGTGCGCTTCGCGATCAGCACCGCCTTCCAGCCGGTCGACCATCTCGCCCCGCTGGCCCGGGCGGCCGACCGGCTCGGGTACCACTCGATGGCCGTCCCCGACCACGTGGTCGACCTCGAGGAGCTGGCGACGCCGTACCCCTACACGGCCGACGGCTTGCGCCGCTGGGAGCACGACGCCGCCTGGCCGGACCCGTGGGTGCTGATCGGGTCGCTCGCGGCGGTGACGACGAGGCTGCGCTTCTTCACCTCGGTCTACGTGCCCGCGATCCGCAGCCCGTTCCAGGTCGCGAAGAGCGTGGGCACCGCCGCCGTGCTCTCGGGCAACCGGGTGAGTCTCGGCGTCGGTGTCGGGTGGTGCCGCGAGGAGTTCGAGCTCATGGGCCAGGACTTCGGGAGCCGCGGCCGCCGCACCGACGAGGCCCTCGCCCTGCTGGCCGAGCTGTGGAGCCCGGGCTGGACCGAGTTCGAGGGCGAGTTCCACAGCGCTCCGCGGCTGGTGATGGAGCCCACGCCGACCGAGCCGATCCCGATCATCGTCGGCGGACTCTCCGACGTCGCGATCCGCCGGGCCGCACGCCACGACGGCTGGGTCGGCGACCTCTACTCGACCGAGGAGGCGGGCGCGATCGCGGGCCGGCTCGCGGCTGCTCGCGCCGAGATCGGCGTCTCGGGCGACTTCGCGGTGATCACGGCGCTGAGCGACGCCTTCCTCCCCGAGCACTTCGAGCGCGCGGGGACGCTCGGCGTCACCGACTGCTGGACGATGCCGTGGGCCTACTACCACGGCCTGGACGCCACGCTGGAGCAGAAGCTCGACGCGATGGAGCGCTTCGCCGCTGACGTGCTCGCACCCCTGCGCGGCTAGTGCCGCGTGGCGCAAGTATCTAGAGGGTTTGGGGGCTCATCCCAATCGAGGGTGTAGTTGCGGTCTAAAGCCTCCGGTCTCGAGCAGGGATCTGGCGATGTAGTTGGTGAGGTTGCGGAACCCGAGTGCGGAGCCACGCAGATGTTCGAGTCGGCCGTTGATCGCCTCGGTGGGCCCGTTGGATGTGCCGGGGCGGTCGAAGTAGGCCAGCACGTCCTCGGCGCGCTTCTTCAGCGTCCGGCCGAGCTTGGTAATCTCGACCAGCACCTTGGGCACACCGGTGCCGATGTCTGCGATGAGCTTGACCATCAGCTCGCGACCACGGCGGCGGTCCTCGTGCCGGTAGGCGGCGATCATCCGCTGGTAGATGCCCCAGGTGGCCTTGACCTCGACATGCCGGTCGTCGGCGAACAGTGCGTTGAGCCGGTCGATCTGCTTGTCGGTGAGCAGGTCGGTGCCGGTCGACAGGGTGCGACGGGACGCGTAGAGCGGGTCTCCCTTCATGCCTCGGTGGCCGTGGATGGCCTGCTGGACCCGGCGACGACATTCATCGAGTGCCTCACCGGCCAGGCGGGTGACGTGGAAGGGATCCATCACCGTGGTCACGTCGGGAAACTCCTCGACCGCGGCGGTCTTGAAGCCGGTGAACCCGTCCATCGCGACCACCTCGACCCGGTCGCGCCACCCGCCGTCGCGGTCGGCGAGCCAGGTCTTGAACGCCTGCTTGGAGCGTCCCTCGACCACGTCGAGCAGCCGCGCGGGGCCGGTGCCGTCCCGGACCGGGGTGAGGTCGATGACCACCGTGACGTACTTGTCGCCACGGCAGGTGTGGCGCCATACGTGCTCATCGACCCCGATGACCTTCACCCCGTCGAACCGGGCGGCGTCATCGATCCGGACCCGCTTGCCCTCGGCCAGGACCGCGTCGTTGGCGGTGTTCCACGCGACCCCGAGGCCCTCAGCGACCCGGGCGACGGTGAGGTGCTGCACGACGATGCCTTCCAGTGCCCACCGCAGTCCGCGACGCGAGAGCTTGGCCCGCGGCTCGGTCGCAGCGGTCGTGTCCTGACGCCATACATGGGCGCAGTCGGCGCACCGGTAGCGGCGCACGACGACCTCGAGCATGGTCGGACGCCAGCCCTGTGGTTCGTGCGCCAGCCGACGGATCACGCTGTCGCGCGGCCTCCCCTCGGCCCCGCACTGGTGACACCACTGGTCGGGCTCGAGAACCCGGCAGGCCAGCACGGCGCGATCGGACTCGATGCGCTGGCCGGTGACGACGAGACCGAGCTCGTCGAGGCCGCAGAACGCGGACAGATCAGGGCAGGCGAAGCCCGCGGGCGGGGTAGCGTCAGGCACGTCGAGGTTTTCCAGATGGAGCGTGTAGGAGCCTTCATCCTCGGGAGACCTCGACGTCTATCCCGGGACCGACGCGCCGGCCGCCTACGCGACCCGCGCTACACCCTCAACTGCGAAGAGCCGGTTTGGGTCCCCGGCCTCAAGGGGTGACCGCGAGGAATTGGAGCGGTGGACGCGTGCCTCGACGGTGACGGCCGCTGCTGCGAAGCGGGCGAGGATCGTGCTGTTGGCCGCGGACTGCGTGGCGAACACGCGGATCGGGGAGCTGACCGACTCGACGGTAACCACCGTGTTGAATTGGCGTGGCCGCTACCGCTCAATGGCGTTGGTCGAGCAGCCGGAAGTTCATACCGCCACCCCGGATGGCGTCTCGAATGAACTGCCACCCGATCGTGCAGCAGACCCGTTTTGAAGACAAGCCGCCCGTGAGTGTGCTCAAATTCGTCAACAATTCTCGGTCTGTCGGTTTCTCGGGCTTGTTCTCATGCTCGCTGCCGGTCCACGAGACCCCAGCAGAGGAAGGGAGAACAGATGAGAAGGCGTAGATCAGGTTCGCTCGCTGCGGCCGCCGCGATCACTGCGATCGTCGGTGGGAGCGTTCTTGGCGTGTCGAGCGTGTCGAACGCCGACGAGGCGACTTCGGAGTTCGACCAGGTGGTCGCCGAGGTCGCGGTCGTCAGCGATCACTCTACACTCGTCCTGACATTCGAGTCGGACGAGCCGGCCCATGAAGTGATAGACGACCTTGAGGCCGCAGGATTCGATTGGGCCGAGGCCGACATTGTCGGCGACGACCTGATCCTCGATTCATCGGAGGACTCGGCGTCTTCGTCCTCGGCCGCGAGTTTGCCCACCGCGAGCAAGATGGTGCAACTGACCGAGCCTCCCCCGGCGGGCAGTCCGCCCTCGCCGGTGTATTGCAACGAGGACTGGACTTCCGGCAACCCTGCTGGGGACGGGGTCTTCGGCACCCAGCGGCCGTGCGACCGACCCGGCGCGGCGTGGTACTTCAAGGTCGGGACGGCGACCCGTAGCATCGCGGTCGGCAACGTCAGCGAGCGCGGGCTCGACTGGTGGCGCGATGGCCTCAAGAAGACGCGTCAAGGTTACCACCCGAGCGTCCCAGTTTCCTACATCTTCCACGGGTCATTCCCCGGAGCTGCACAGTCGAGCATCAGTTTCAACGACGTCATCACCGGCCGGCATGACGTCGCGGGTGGTGGAAACTTCACGGTTCGATACAACGGCTACTTGGCGTACAAGGGAAGGCGTCGCTAAGCCTGCAGTGGACGGAGCAATGACATCGACATCCAGACTGCGCTCTCGGAGGTCGCCCTGCCCGCACTGAGTCAAGTCGTGCGCGAGGGCGAACTCCAACGCTTGAGCATTGAGATCGTTGACGACCCCGGTCCGGGGTGCATCGACATCCAGGTGCGACTAGTGGGAGAGGTGATGCACGATCTCCTAGTCGACGCCCGCGTTCAACCGCCACCCTCTGTGGAGGAATTCCGCGACAGGTTTGTCTCGAACCTGGTCGATTTCATTGCGGAGAGCAGATTCGGGTGGGGCCAGAATCGCACCCCGTGAAGAGCGTCCAATCCGGCCGCCGTCGTCCAATCGGGCGACGGCGGCCGGATCCGTTCCGTTGGCTGGCACACCGAGGTCGCACAGAGAGCTAGGAGGCCAGTTCCTTGGCAGGCGAGGCTCAGCCGAGACCGAGGTCCATATTCCAGTCAGTATTCGCAAGGTCCTCGTCGGAGTTCGTCGGACCATCGCGGTGACCAATCACAAGTTTGTAGAAGTCGGAGTCGACGCTTTCGACGGCGAACTCAAAGGCACACGTGTAGGAGTGAGTGCTGGTGTAGTCCGCCGGGCCGGGCCTACCTTCACTCAGGTTTCCAATGCCCAAGGTATTGCCGCTGGAATCGACCACCTGAACCTGAGCGCCGCCCTCGATGTCAGAGTAGCCATCCTGTCCACGGCAGGCCGATTCCGATGTGTCGAAGCCGGAGTAGCTGTCGCGGCGGACGAGGCTCCCCTGAACGTCGTGGCTACCGCCCTCAGGACCATCCAACCGCCGCCGACGACGAGCACGACAACGACTCCCGCGAAGATCAGCACGTACTTGGTGGGCACGCCAAACCGTGCCGCTACTGCTCCAAGTACGTCCGAAGCCAATCCGGCCCTGTCGCCCATGCGAGTTCCGCTCATGCGCTACTTATCGGCCAGCCGAACCTCAATGGTTAGGGTCAGGATCACATCTTCGATCAGTACAGGTCGGCGGATGTTTCCGCAGGTCAAACCGCCTGACTCACTCCCACTCGATGGTGCCCGGCGGCTTCGAGGTAATGTCGACGGCGACCCGGTTGACCTCGCGCACCTCGTTGGTGATGCGCGTCGAGATCCGCTCGAGGACGTCGTAGGGCAGCCGCGCCCAGTCGGCGGTCATCGCGTCCTCGGAGGTGACCGGCCGCAGCACGACCGGGTGGCCGTACGTGCGGTGGTCGCCCTGGACCCCGACGCTGCGGACGTCGGCGAGCAGCACGACCGGGAACTGCCAGATGTCGCGGTCGAGGCCGGCGCGGGTCAGCTCCTCGCGCGCGATGGCGTCGGCCTCCCGGAGGACGTCGAGGCGCTCGCGGGTGACCTCGCCGACGATCCGGATGCCCAGGCCGGGGCCGGGGAAGGGGTGTCGCCAGACGATCTCGGCGGGCAGGCCGAGCTGCTCGCCCACGAGACGCACCTCGTCCTTGAAGAGCGTGCGCAGCGGCTCGACGAGCTCGAACTCGAGGTCGTCGGGCAGGCCGCCGACGTTGTGGTGGGACTTGATGTTGGAGGTGCCCGCTCCCCCGCCGGACTCGACGACGTCGGGGTAGAGCGTGCCCTGCACCAGGAACGCGACCTTCTCGCCCTCGGCGGCACTCGGGCCGAGCACCTCGGCCTCGGCCGCCTCGAAGACGCGGATGAACTCGCGCCCGATGATCTTGCGCTTCTCCTCGGGGTCGCTGACCCCCGCGAGGGCGTCGAGGAACTGCTTCTCCGCATCGACCACGCGCAGGTCCGCGCCGGTCGAGGCCACGAAGTCGCGCTCGATCTGCTCGGTCTCCCCCTTGCGCATCAGCCCGTGGTCGACGTAGACGCAGGTCAGGCGGTCGCCGATCGCCCGCTGGACGAGAGCCGCGGCGACGGCGGAGTCGACCCCGCCGGACAGCGCACAGATCGCCTGGCCGCGCTCGCCGATCTGCTCACGGATCCGGTCGACCTGCTCGTCGACGATGTTGACCATCGTCCAGGTCTGCCGGCAGTGGGCGATGTGCACGAGGAAGTGCTCGAGGACCTTCTGGCCGTGCTCGGTGTGCAGCACCTCCGGGTGCCACTGCACCCCGGCCAGGCCACGGTCGACGTCCTCGAACGCCGCGACCGGTGTGGTCGCGGTGGACGCGAGCACGTCGAATCCCGCCGGCGCGGCGGTCACCGAGTCGCCGTGGGACATCCAGACGGTGTGCTGGGCGGGCAGTTCGGCGAGCAGGGTGCCGCCCCGGCCCACCGTGACCGCGGTGCGGCCGTACTCGCGGGCGCCGGAGTGGGCGACCTCGCCGCCGAGGCCCTGCGCCATCAGCTGGAAGCCGTAGCACATCCCGAAGACGGGGGTGCCGGCCGTGAACAGGGCCGCGTCGATCCCGGGCGCACCCTCGGCGTACACCGACGACGGACCACCCGAGAGGATGATCGCCTTGGGCCCGCGGGCGAGCATGTCGGCCACCGGCATCGTGTGGGGCACGATCTCGGAGTAGATCCGCGCCTCGCGCACGCGGCGGGCGATCAGCTGGGCGTACTGCGCGCCGAAGTCGACCACCAGGACCAGATCGTGCTCCGGCGTCTGCGTCATGCGCGCAGCCTATCGAGGCCCGAGGGTGAGGTCGGAACTCGCCGGTGTCTCGACCCACGGCCGTCCTCCGCGGTCGCTTCGCTCCGGCGAACGAGCCCTGCTCCCCCCTGTCGCCGATGCCGGGCGCGCGCTCCGCGCGCGCCCGGCTGGCGAAAGCATCAGGGCCCGGCCGGGGAGGGAGGGATGGCCGGGCCCTGACCGTCCACGCAACTGCCGGACAGCGCCTGGACATGGGACCCGGCCGGTGGGAGGGAGCGTGTGACCGGGTCCGCTGGCTCAACGAGAGGTCAAGACCCGGGTCACGGGCAATTCGGTCTTTTCTCGTCGGCGCGACGGGCGGTCGTCACGCCGCGACGAACGGGGTCAGCTCACGCCCACGACCGGCAGTCGCAGCGCCCCCGGGGCCTCGTCGGGCACCACCGGTGCGACCGGTCGCACCGCGGCGATCCGACGGTACGCCGTGCCGAGCGCCGGGCGGGCGTCGGCCTCGCCCTTGTTGGGCCAGAACGCCATCGCGCGCTCCGCCTGCGCGGTGATCGTCAGCGACGGGTTGACCCCGAGGTTTGCGGTCACCGCAGAGCCGTCGGCGACGTGCAGTCCGGGATGGCCGTAGACGCGCTGGTAGGGATCGACCACGCCGGTCTCCGGCGAGTCGCCGATCGCGCAGCCGCCGATGAAGTGGGCGGTCAGCGGCTTGTTGAACGCATCGCCCACGGCGCTGCCGGGGAAGCCGTCCATGATCGACGCCATGGTGCGGATCGCCTCGTTGCCGGCGGGGATCCACGTGGGGTTGGGCACGCCGTGGCCCTGCTTCGACGTCAGGTAGCGCCGGCGGGTGCCGGGGATCCGCTTCGTGTACGTCGTGATCGAGTTGTCGAGGCTCTGCATCACCAGCGCGATCACGGTGCGCTCCGACCAGTGCGACATGTCGTAGAGGTTGGTGATCTCCCTGCGCTGCCGCCACATCTCCCGCAGCCAGGTGCGCCAGCGCGGCTCGTCGCCGTCGCCGTCGGTGAGCACCGACTGCAGCAGGGACATCAGGTTGCTGCCGGGGCCGTAGCGCACCGGCTCGATGTGGGTGTCGTCGTCCGGGTGGAAGCTCGACGTGATCGCGATGCCCTGGGAGTAGTCGACGCTGGTGTCGGGCGCGATCACGCCGCCGATCGACTCGGAGTTGGTGCGGGAGAGGTGACCCAGCCGGTCAGAGAGCCGGGGCAGGTGGCCCTCGTCGCGCATCCGGTGCAGCAGCCGCTGGGTGCCGAGCGCGCTCGCCGCGAACACGACCTGCTCGGCGGTCAGCACCCGCCGGGAGCCGCGCCGGGGCAGCTTGGCCTTCGTGTGGCGGACGTGCACGTCGTACCCGCCGCCCTTGCGGGGCCGGACCCGGGTCACGGTCGTCAGCGGGAGGACCTTCGCGCCGCTCCGCTCGGCGAGGTGGAGGTAGTTCTTGACCAGCGTGTTCTTGGCGTTGTGCCGGCACCCGGTCATGCAGGAGCCGCAGGCGATGCAGGTCTTGCGCGCCGGACCGGCCCCGCCGAAGAACGGGTCGTCGATCTCCTGCCCCATGCCGGCGCCCTGCTCGCCGAAGAACACGCCGACGGGGGCCGGGTGGAAGGTGTCCCGCACCCCCATCTCGGTGGCGACCTTCTCCATCACGTCGTCGGACGGGGTGCGCAGCGGGTTCTCGACCACGCCGAGCATCCTCTTCGCCTGGTCGTAGAAGGGCGCGAGCTCGTCGCGCCAGTCGGTGATGTGACTCCACTGCGGGTCGTCGTAGAACGGCGACAGCGGCTCGTAGAGGGTGTTGGCGTAGACGAGTGAGCCGCCGCCGACCCCGGCGCCGGAGACGATCAGGCAGTCGCGCAGCGCGTCGATGCGCTGGATGCCGTAGCACCCGACCTCGGGCCGGAAGAGGTACCTCGTGACCTCGAACGACGTCTCCGGCAGGTCGTCGTCCTCGAAGCGCGCGCCGGCCTCGAGGACACCGACCCGGTAGCCCTTCTCGGTGAGCCGGAGCGCCGCCACGGAGCCGCCGAAGCCGGAGCCGACGACGAGGACGTCGAAGTCGTACGTCGTACCGCTCGACGCGGTGCTCACGCGCGTCCCAGTCGCTTCATCAGGCGCAGGTTGGCGTTCATCACCTTCGCGTAGGTCTCGTCGGACATGCCGAGCTGCGGCCCGAACCGGACCAGCCGCTGGGTGGCGACCGACTGGGTCTCGGTGTAGCGCAGCACGCCCTCGGCGCCCTGGCGGCGGCCCAGGCCACTCTCGCGCATGCCGCCCATCGGGGCGTCCAGGCTGGCGAAGGTCGCGGCGAAGGCCTCGTTGACGTTGACGGTGCCGCACCGGAGGTGCCGCGCGATGAGGCGGGCGCGGGCGCGGTCCTCGCTGAAGACCGAGGCGTTGAGGCCGTACTCGCCGCTGTTGGCGCGGGCGACCGCGTCGGCCTCGTCGTGGAACCGGTAGAGCGACACGACCGGCCCGAAGGTCTCCTGGCCGAAGCAGGCCATCTCGGGGCTGACGCCTTCGAGGACGGTCGGCTCGAAGAAGTACGGCCCGAGGTCGGGCCGGGCGTTGCCGCCCGTCAGTACGCGGGCGCCCTTGGCGACGGCGTCCTCGACGTGCGCGGTCACCGTGTCGAGCTGCGCCTGCGAGATCAACGGACCCATGTCGTTGCCCCACGCGAGCGTCGAGCCGAGCGTCAGCGCCTGGGCCCGGGCGACGAAGCGCTCCACGAAGCGGTCGTAGACCTGGTCGGCCACGAAGATCCGCTCCATCGAGACGCACAGCTGCCCGGAGTTGGAGAAGGACGCGCGGATCGCGCCCTCGGCCGCCTTCTCGACGTCGGCGTCGCGGAGCACGAGCAGCGGGTTCTTGCCGCCGAGCTCCAGCGAGCACCCGATCAGCCGCTCGGCGCACGCGCGCGCGATCGACCGGCCGGTCGACGTCGAGCCGGTGAAGCAGACGTAGTCGGCGCGCTCGACGATCGCCCCGCCGATCTCGGCGCCGGGGCCGGCGACGACCTGCCAGAGGTCGCCCGGGATGCCCGCCTCCTCGAGCAGCTCGGCGCCGAGCAGGGCGGACAGCATCGTCTGCGCGTCGGGCTTGGCGACCACGGCGTTGCCGGCGACGAGCGCGGCGATGCCGTCGATCAGGGCGAGGTCGAACGGGTAGTTCCAGGGCGAGATGATGCCGACCACGCCCTTGGGCACGCGGTTGACCTCGACCCGCGTCAGGCCGGGCACGACGCCGAGCTTGCGCTCGCCGGCCAGGTGTCGGTGCGCCGTACGCCCGTAGTAGCGGGCGGTGAGCGCGACGTGCAGCGGCTCGTCGAACGCGTGCTTGCGGGCCTTGCCGGTCTCCCACTGGATCAGGTCGATGATCTCATCCTGACGGTCGAGCACGAGGTCGTGCAGCCGCAGCAGCGCCCGCTGCCGCTCCTCGACCGGGATGCGCGCCCACGCGACCTGGGCCCTCCGGGCCCGCCCGAAGGCCTCGGTCACGTCGGCCATGGTCGACTGCGGGACGTGCGCGAGCGGGGCGTCGTTGAGGGGCGAGCGCACCCCCGCCGTCTGTCCGCTCGTCGCGACCAGCCGGTCTGTGAGCGCCGCGACGTACTCCGGCTCCAGCGCGTACGACGCGCGCGGGTCGTGCTCGGGGTCGTGCGGGCCGACGACCGCGGGGTCCCCGGCCGGCGTGGGGTGGTGGGGGCTCATGTGTCCCGAGGGTAGGTGACCTCCGTCGCGCTTGCTACCCCGGAGTAGCTCTGCGCGCTGGCCCGCTCGTTCCACCGGCCGCCCGATCCCCTGACAAGGCACCGCTACGGCTTGTAGATGGACTTCAGCTCCGTGTAGTGGGCGAGGCCCTCGGGGCCGAACTCGCGGCCGACGCCCGAGGACTTGTAGCCGCCGAAGGGCGCCGCGAAGTCCATCGTGTAGGTGTTGACGCCGTAGGTGCCGGTGCGGACCCGGCGGGCGACGTCGAGGCCGGCGTCGACGTCGCCGGTCCAGACGGTGCCGGCGAGTCCGTACTCGGAGTCGTTGGCGATCCGCACGGCGTCGTCGACGTCGTCGTACGCGATCACCGAGAGCACCGGACCGAAGATCTCCTCCTGGGCGATCCGCATCCGGTTGTCGACGTCGGCGAAGACGGTGGGGCGGACATACCAGCCGCACGACAGACCGTCGGGCATGCCGTTGCCGCCGACCACGACCCGGGCGCCCTCCTCCTGGCCGAGCGCGATGTACTTCTCGACCCGTTCCTGCTGGCGCTGGGCGACCATCGGACCGATCTCGGTGGCGGGGTCGAGGGGGTCGCCGACGGCCATGCCGGCGACGGTCTCGGCGAGCGCGTCGACCACGGCGGCGTAGTTGGCGCGGGAGGCGAGGATGCGGGTCTGCGCGACGCAGGCCTGCCCGGAGTTCATCAGCGCGGTGAACTTCAGGCCCTCCATGGTCGCGGCGAGGTCGGCGTCGTCGAGGACGATCGCGGCCGACTTGCCGCCGAGCTCGAGCGAGACCCGCTTGAGCTGCTCGCCGCAGATCGAGGCGATCGCGCGGCCGGCGGCGGTGGAGCCGGTGAAGGCGACCTTGTCGACGCCCGGATGGCGCACGAGGTGCTCGCCGACCTCGCGGCCGGCGGCCACGATGTTGACGACGCCGGCCGGTACGCCGGCCTCCTGCAGGAGCTCGGCCATCAGGTAGGTGTCGAGCGGGGTCTCGGGTGCCGGCTTGACCACGACGGTGCAGCCGGCCAGCAGTGCGGGCACGAGCTTGGACATGATCGTGAACTGCGGCACGTTCCACGGCGGGATCGCCGCCACCACGCCGACCGGCTCGCGGCGCACCAGCACCTCGCCCAGCGCACCGGCGCGGGTCTCCTCCCAGGGGTAGGTCCGCGCGATGCCGAGGAACGCCTCGATCTGCATCCACGGCGCCGGCGCCTGGGCCAGGTTGGAGAAGGACAGGGGCGCGCCCATCTCGGTCGAGATCACCTCGGCCATCTCACCCAGCTTCGCGGCGTACAGGTTCGAGAAGTTCTGCACGACCTCGATGCGCTGCTCCGGCGTCATCCCCGGCCACGGGCCTTCGTCGAAGGCCCGGCGCGCGGCGGCGACCGCCGCGTCGATGTCGGCCCTGCTGCCCTCGGGCACGGTCGCGACGACCTGCTCGGAGTGCGGCGAGACGACCTGGATCGTGTCCCCGGTGGCCGGCGCGGCCCAGTCGCCGTCGATGAAGAATGCGGTGCGGTCGAGCGTCATGAGGGTCCTCTCGGGTCAGGGGGCGAGCGTGAAGAAGTCGGCGAAGCCGGACGGGTCGTGGCGGCCGATGCAGAAGTGCTCGAAGAGGCCCCAGCCCTCGTGGCCGTCAGCGGTCGCCCTCCCGACGTGGTCGACGCAGCCGAACATGAAGCGGCCCTGCACGGCGTCGTCGGCCATGTCGTAGGTGACGCGCTCGCTGAAGCGCTCGCCCCTCCACATGCCGTGGATCCAGTCGGGGTCGCCGCCGTACCCACCACCGACGTGGAGGGGTACGGCGAGCCGCGACTCGACCTCGAGCACCAACGGCTTGCCCTCGGGCGTGGTGCACCGGATCGTCGCCCCGGTCGGCGTACGGGTGCCGGACGCGTAGCGGATGTCGATCAGCGGCCAGCCCAGCTGCTCCATCCGACCGTCCTTCCAGATCCGGGTGCAGTCGTTGAGGGTCCGGAAGCCGTCGGGGCTCTCCTGGACGATCAGCACGATGGCGAAGTCGTCGAACTGCACGGGGACGTAGAGCCACCACATGCCCTCGAACGGCGGATCGCTCGGCGCGCCCGGCGGCTCCGCCTCGCCCACGGGACGGATCCCCCACGAGCGGTCGCGGCTGCCGAGCCAGACACTCGGATCGACGGCGATCTCCTCGCCGTCGATGACGATCGTGCCGCTCCACGCACCGAGCTGGGCGAACCGCTGGGCTTCAAGCGTCACCCGGCTCCCCGAGCGCAGCACGTGGGGCTGCTCCTGGACGACGTCGCAGGTGCCTTCCCAGGTGAGATCCAGCGCCAGGCCGTCGGTCTCCTCGAGGACGACACGGACCTTGCGGAGCGGGTCGGGCACCTCGATCCGGTAGCCGCCGACCCGCGGGCTCATCCGGTCCTGGTCCATCAGGTCGGAGAGGTGGACCGCGGTCTGCCGGCCGTCGCGGGCGACCAGGACGAAGGCGTCCTTGGTGCCGAGGTTGGGGTAGTAGCCCATGCCGGTGACCAGCATGATGTCGCCGGTGCGGTCGTGCGCGTTGAAGTACCACCGGTCGTAGAAGTTGCGGTCGCTGCTGTTGGCGTAGGCCAGCGGCAGCGGCGCCTGGTGGAGCGGGAACTCGTCGAGCGGCGTGATGTCGTTCATGCCCCCGCCTCCTCGAGGAGCCGCTCCATCAGCGGCTTGTGGTGGAAGAGCGTCTCGACGTCGTCGGGCCGCTCGATCTCGCCGAAGTGGATCTGGCGGGCACCGGTGCGCATGAAGACAATGCACCACTGGACGGCGTTGTAGACGTGGTACCAGTGCAGGTCGCCGAGCTCCACGCCCGCCGCCACCTCGTACGCCGCCTTCACGTCGCCCTCGGCCAGGAAGTGCGGCATGCCGGGCAGCTCGAGCATCCCGGTGATCGTCTCGAAGACCTGGTGGGCGAAGACGATCCAGGACACGTCGAGCTCGCGCGGACCGATCGCCGCCATCTCCCAGTCCAGGACCGCGACCGGCTCGAAGTCGACGTACATCATGTTGCCGATGCGGGAGTCGCCCCAGACCAGCACGACCTCGTCGGTCTCGGGCAGGTGCTCCTCGAGCCAGTGGAGCCCGCGCTCCACGAGCGGCGAGCGGCCGATGTCGGCGACCGCGAAGTCGTACCAGGCGCGGGTGCGCGCGAGGTTCTTCTGCAGGAGGGTGGCGCCCGGCTGGTGCGGCTCCAGGAAGCCGAAGGCCGTGGCGGCGTCCGGGATCGCGTGGAGCTTCGCGAGCACGCCGACGCTGGTGTCCTGCAGGCGGCGCTGGTCCTCGAGGGACGCGTCGTGCAGCCAGTTGTCGCCGAAGTTGTAGGGCAGCACGTCCTGAGGGACGACGCCCTCGATGCGGTCCATGAGGAAGAACGGCGTACCGAGCACCTCGCCGGTCGGCTCCATCCATCCCACGGCAGGCACCGGGACGTCGGTCAGCTCGCCGACGAGCCGGATCGCGTCGTACTGGTCCTGGAGCTCGTAGTGGGGGAAGACCGGCAGGTCCTCGGCGGCCGGAGCGACCCGGGCGACGTACTCGCCGTGCCGGCGCTCGCCGTCCTCGACCCAGTCCACGTCGAGGACGATCGTCTCCGACGACATGCCGTTGGCGTCGACGCCGCTGTGCAGCGTGACCACCGGGTCGGCGCCGGCCGGGAGCACGGTCGCCAGCCACTCGGCCAGTCGGGCGGGCAGCGTCGTCGCGTCGCGACTCGAGCGCTGCATCTTCATGTCGGCCGGCGGCGGCGCCTGCGTCACGGGTCCTCCCTCCGCGTGTGACCTCGGTCTCACACGCTGCCGCCCCAGCATCGGTGGAACGTGTTCTAGTTGTCAACGGTCCTCGTTGAGTCGGGACTTGTGACGGTCGAATCGGGGGTTGTGACGCTCGAGTCGGGACTTTCGGTCACGACCCGGCAGTGAACTCCCGACTCAACTGGTCGAAAGTCCCGACTCAACCGGCAGAAGTACCGATTCGACGGGAAGCCGAGATCAGACGATGTCGCGGACGACCACGCGGGCCTCGTCGGCCTCCTGGTCGGTGGGTTGGAGCTGGGACTGTCGTTCGGCCTCGACGCGGCGCAGGTAGTGGTCGATCTCCTCGGCGGTCCGCTCGGCGGACCAGCCCAGCTCGGCGGCCATCAACCGCGCGGCGACCGGGGCGGCGGCGGTGCCGCGGTCGAAGGTCTCGATCGAGATCCGGGTACGACGGGTCAGCACGTCGTCGAGGTGCCGGGCACCCTCATGGGTCACCGCGTAGACGACCTCGGCGGCCAGGTAGTCCTCCGCACCCTCCAACGCCACGCCCAGGTCCGGCCGGGACTCCACCAGGGACACCAGGTCGTCGACCAGCCCCCCGTACCGGCCCAGCAGGTGATCGACCCGCGCCACGTGCAGCCCGCTGCGGCGGGCAAGCTGCACCCGCTGGTTGGTCCGGGCCTCCCAGCCCGCGGCACCCAGCAACGGCACCCGGTCGGTGATCGAGTCCCGCACCGCCACTCCCAGCACGCTGGTCAGCGAGTGCGCGGCCGCATCGACGGCATCGCGCCCCATCACCCGGTAGGTCGTCAGCTTCCCGCCCGCGATCATCACCAGCCCGGGGACCGGGGTGACCACCGTGTGCTCCCGGGAGATCCGCGAGGTCGGCTCGGACTCCCCCGACAACAACGGACGGAGCCCCGCATACACCCCCTCCACGTCGGAGTGGTCCAACGGCTCCCGCAGGATCGCGTTCACCCGCGCCAACACGTAGTCGATGTCCGCGCGCGAGGCCGCCGGATGCGCCTTGTCCAGATCCCACGCCGTGTCCGTGGTGCCGATGATCCAGTGCCGACCCCACGGGATCACGAACAGCACCGAGGTCTCGGTGCGCACGATGAACCCCGCCTCGGACCGGATCCGGTCCCGCGGCACCACCAGGTGGATGCCCTTCGAGGCCCGCACGTGCAACGCACCCCGACCGCCCACGAGGGCCTGGATCTCGTCGGTCCACACCCCCGCGGCGTTGATCACCACCCGGGCCCGGACCTCCACGTCCCGCCCGTGCTCCAGATCCCGGGCGCGTACGCCGACGACGCGCTCCCCCTCGCGGAGGAAACCGGTCACCTTCACCCGGGTCGCGACGTGCGCGCCATGCGCGGCCGCGGTCCGGGCGATCGTGACCACCAGGCGCGCGTCGTCGACCTGGCAGTCCCAGTACTTGATCGCCCCGGTCAGCGACCCCGGGTCGAAGTCCGGCGCGATCCGCTGCACCCCCCGACGCGAGAGATGCCGGTGTCGCGGCAGCCCCACCCCGTACCGGCCCGCCAACGCCATGCCGTCGTACAGCGCCAGACCCGCACCGACGTACGCCCGCTCCCAACCCCGATGGGTCAACGGATACAAGAACGGCACCGGCCGCACCAGGTGCGGCGCCAACCGCGTCAGCAACAACCCCCGCTCCTCGAGCGCCTCACGCACCAGCCCCAGGTCGAGCATCTCCAGGTAGCGCAACCCACCATGGACCAGCTTCGAGCTCCGCGACGACGTCCCCGATGCCAGATCGCGCTGCTCGAGCAACCCCGTACTCAGGCCGCGGGTCACCGCATCCAGCGCCGCACCCACACCCACCACACCACCACCGACCACCAGCACGTCGAGCTCTGCCTGGCCGTCGGTGCCCGTCATCGCCGCAAGCGCGGCGTCGCGGGCGGCGGGTCCGAGCGCGCTGGGGCGGGTCATGTGGTCCAGTCTGGCAAACGGGAGAATCGCTACCCCGATGAGGGGACGCCACGGCGGCGCCGGATCCCTACGCTGCGACCCATGGCCCTGCGACCCCCGTCGGCCGACCGGGTCGCGCTGTGCCTCGGAGCGCTGGTGACGGTGGCGGCGACGGTCGTGATGTGGGTCAAGGCCCGATGACCTCACCGGCCGAAGGGGCCCGAGCCGGAGACGCTCCGTCGGACCGACTCCCGGCTCGGGCACCGAACCCGAGATCCCCCACGGCTCCCCCAGCGAGCAACGTAGACCCGCGCCCCAGCGCGTCGGCATAGCCCGATCGCGTCATTCACCTGTCAGGCGGGCCGCGCTCCGATGGCACAGACGGGCTGGCCCGCCTGGACGTCAGTGGCGCTCTCGCCGCCCGAGCGACTCACGGTGGTCGACGACCATCGTGTGCGTGGCGCGGGTCTGCGCGACGACGTGGGTGTCGATCTCGGCGATCGCCAGGCCCTCCTCGTCGTCGAGCCGGGCGAGCGGGCGACCCTCGGGGTCGTAGACGGCGGAGCCGCCGATGAACTCGGAGCCGCCGCATCGGCCGGTCAGCCCGGCGAGCACGACGTACATGCCGTTCTCGAGCGCGCGAGCCGCGTAGTAGAGGTCGCGGCGATGGGCGCCGCCGGGGAAGTACGCCGCGGACGCGAGGTAGCCGGCGGCCCCGTCGAGCGCGGCCGCCTGGGCGTGCTCGGGGAAGCAGCCGTCATAGCAGATCGACAGCCCCAGCTCGACGCCGCCGACCGTGATCGACGCGCCGTGGTCGCCGACGGTGAAGAATTGCTTCTCGAGACCGTCGAGGTGCTGCTTGTCGTATGGCGCGGTCGTGGTGGCGTCGGGACGCAGGACGACCTGGGAGAGCCGGCGCGCGTCGCCGCGGCGCAGCGCGGTGCCCGCGACGACGGTGACGCCACCGTCGGTCGCCGCCGCGCGGAGCGGGTCGAGCCAGCGTCCCTCGAGCCCCTCGACCCCGGGCAGCGGCCCGGCGAACGCGTCGACGTCGTAGCCCGTCAGGAAGGCCTCGGGGAGCACCACCAGCCGCACGTCCTGGCCGGCGGCGAGTCCGACGAGTCGGGCGGCCGTCGCGACGTTGGCGTCGAGGTCTCCCGACACGGAGGCGGCCTGCGCGGCGGCGACGAGGAGGCGCGTCACAGGGGTGCCGCCGCGAGCGCCTCGGCGAGGCCGCGGGCGGCGAGCCGGTCGGCGCGCTCGTTGCCCTCGTCGCCGGCATGCCCCTTGACCCAGTGCCAGTGCACGTCGTGCCGCCCGCACGCCGCGACGAGCTCCTGCCAGAGGTCGACGTTCTTGACCGGTTGCTTGGCGCTCGTGAGCCAGCCGTTGCGCTGCCACGACCCGACCCACGAGGTGATGCCGCTGCGCACGTAGGTGCTGTCGGTGTAGAGGTGTACGACGCTGCGCCGGGTGAGCGCCTCCAGGGCCCGGATCGGCGCGGTGAGCTCCATCCGGTTGTTGGTGGTCGCCTCGGCCTGGCCGCCGCAGAGCTCGCGCTCGTGCTCGCCGTAGCGCAGCAGCGCGCCCCAGCCTCCGGGGCCGGGGTTGGGCACGCACGCGCCGTCGGTGTGGATGGTCACCGAGACGGAGTCGCTCACCTCGTCCTCACTCGACGACGACCTCGACCCGCTGGAACTCCTTGACCTCGGTGTAGCCCGTGGTCGCCATCGACCGGCGCAGCGCGCCGACGAGGTTCATGGTGCCGTCGGCGACGCGGGACGGGCCGAAGAGGATCTCCTCGAGGGTGCCGATGGTCTCGAACTGCACCCGCTGGCCGCGCGGCAGGTCGTGGTGGTGGGCCTCGGTGCCCCAGTGGAACCCGCGGCCCGGCGCGTCGCTGGCCCGGGCGAACGGCGAGCCGACCATGACGGCGTCGGCGCCGCAGGCGATCGCCTTGGCGACGTCGCCCGACTTGCCGATCGAGCCGTCGGCGATGACGTGGACGTAGCGGCCGCCGGATTCGTCGAGGTAGTCCCGGCGCGCCGCGGCGACGTCCGCGACCGCGGAGGCCATGGGTACGGCGACACCGAGGACGGTCCGGGTCGTGTGGGCCGCCCCGCCGCCGAAGCCGACGAGCACGCCGGCGGCGCCGGTGCGCATCAGGTGCAGGGCCGCCTGGTGGGTCGCGCAGCCGCCGACGATGACCGGCACGTCGAGCTCGTAGATGAACTCCTTGAGGTTCAGCGGCTCGGCCTGCGAGGAGACGTGCTCCGCGGAGACGGTGGTGCCGCGGATGACGAACATGTCGACGCCGGCGTCGACGACGGCCTTCGCGAGCTCCTTGGTGCGCGCGGGCGACAGCGAACCGGCGACGGTGACGCCCGCCTCGCGCATCTCCCGCAGCCGCTCGGTGACCAGCTCGGCCTTGATCGGCTCGCGGTAGATCTCCTGCAGCCGCCGGGTCGCGTCGGTGCCCTGCAGCCCGGCGACCTCCTCGAGCAGCGGGTCGGGGTCCTCGTAGCGGGTCCACAGGCCCTCGAGGTTGAGCACTCCCAGCCCGCCGTACCGGCCCAGGGCGATCGCCGTCGTCGGCGACATCACCGAGTCCATCGGCGCGGCGAGCACGGGGATCTCGAACCGGTAGGCGTCGATCTGCCAGGCCGTGCTGACCTCCTCGGGGTCACGCGTGCGCCGGGACGGCACGATCGCGATGTCGTCGAAGGAGTAGGCGCGGCGGGCGCGCTTGGCCCGGCCGATCTCGATGTCGGTCACCGATCCAGCCTATCGAGAGGCGGGGCAACCTTCGGCCGCGCCCAGCGCGTCGGGCAGGGTATGGAAGCCCTGGCCGGTGCGCCGAGCCCGGCCATCCCGGGAGGTGACGTGAGCGCGAGCGCGGACTTCGACGAGTTCGTCGCCGCCCGATCCTTGCGACTGCTGCGCACCGCGTACCTCCTCACCCGGGACCACGCGCTGGCCGAGGACCTGCTGCAGACCGCGCTCTCGAAGGCGTGGTTCTCGTGGCCGCGGATCCAGGGGGACCCCGAGCCGTACGTCCGCAGGATCCTCGTCAACACCTTCGCGTCGTGGTGGCGGCGCCGATGGAACGGCGAGCACGCGTACGCCGACCTGCCCGAGCCCGAGAGCTGGGCCGGCGCTCCCGAGGGCGGGTGGGGAGGCTTCCCGAGGAGCGACGAGCCGCAGGGTCCCGGGGGGATGGATGCCGGCGTCCTGTTCGCCGGCGACCACACCGTGGAGCTGCGGCTGGCGGGCCGGACGCCGAGGCGCGGGTGCTGGTCTACCGACCGGAGTAGTTGGGCGCCTCGACGGTCATCTGCACGCCGTGCGGGTGGCTCTCCTGGAGCGAGGCCTGGGTGATGCGGACGAAGCGGCCCTTCTCCTGCAGCTCCGGGATGGTCCGTGCGCCGACGTAGAACATCGACTGGTTGAGGCCGCCGATGAGCTGGTGCGCGACGGCCGCGAGCGGGCCGCGGTAGGCGACCTGGCCCTCGATGCCCTCGGGGACGATCTTGTCGTCGCTGCTGACCTCCGCCTGGAAGTAGCGGTCCTTGGAGTAGGACTTCTTGCCGCGGCTCGACATCGCGCCGAGCGAGCCCATGCCCCGGTAGGACTTGAACTGCTTGCCGTTGACGAAGACCAGCTCGCCCGGCGACTCCTCGCAGCCGGCGAGCAGCGACCCGATCATCACGGTGTCGGCGCCGGCGACCAGCGCCTTCGCGATCTCGCCCGAGTGCTTGAGACCGCCGTCGGCGATCACCGGTACGCCGGCCGGCTTGCAGGCCAGCGACGCCTCGTGGACCGCGGTGACCTGGGGTACGCCGACACCGGTCACGACGCGGGTCGTGCAGATCGAGCCAGGACCGACACCGACCTTGACCGCGTCGGCGCCCGCGTCGACGAAGGCCTGCGCTCCCTCGGTGGTCGCGACGTTGCCGCCCACGACCTGGACGTGCCTGGTCGCCGGGTCGGTCTTGAGGCGCCGGACCATGTCGAGGAGCAACCGTACGTTGCCGTGGGCGGTGTCGGCGACGAGCACGTCGGCGCCGGCCTCGATGAGCGTGGTGGCCCGCTGCCAGGCGTCACCGAAGTAGCCGATGGCCGCGCCGACCATGAGACGACCCGCGTCGTCGTAGGTCGCGTTGGGGAACTGCTCGCCCTTGACGAAGTCCTTCACGGTGATCAGGCCGGCGAGGCGGCCCTCGGCGTCGACGAGCGGGAGCCGCTCCCGCTTGTGCCGACGCAGCAGGGTGGTGGCCTCGTCGCGGTCGATGTCGGCCGGGCCGGTGATGAGCGGCATCGGGGTCATCACCTCGTCGACCTTCGTGGTCGACCACTCCGCGACCGGGGTGAACCGGAGGTCGCGGTTGGTGATGATGCCGAGCAGGCGGTTGTCGGCGTCGACCACGGGGAAGCCCGAGACGCGGTACTCACCCGCGAGCCGGTCGAGCTGCTCGAGCGTCGCGTCGGGTCCGATGGTGACCGGGTTGGGGATGATGCCCGTCTGGGTCCGCTTCACGAGGTCGACCTGGTAGGCCTGGTCCTCGATCGAGAGGTTGCGGTGGAGGACGCCGAGGCCGCCCTGGCGCGCCATCGCGATCGCCATCCGGGACTCGGTGACGGTGTCCATCGCGGCGCTCACCAGCGGCACCTTCAACGAGATCTCGCGGGTCAACCGCGAGGTCATGTCGATGTCCGCGGGCGCGAGGTCGGAGTGACCAGGCAGCAGGAGGACGTCGTCGTAGGTCAGGCCCAGCGGGGCGAACTTCTCCGGCAGCTCCACTCCGACAGCCTACCGGCGACGGCCGACGGCCCGAAGCGGCCGGGTGTCACCACCGGGGGACGCGCGGAGACCTGAGAAGGTGGGGCCCGTGCGCGACTTCGTCCGACGGCATCCGGTCGCGATCGCCGTCGCGGCGACGGTGCTGGCCCGGCTCCCCGCGCTGACCCGCCCGGTCCGGGCCGACGAGGCCGGCTTCCTGCTCGTCGCGGGCGCCTGGGACCCCCGCCCGGACAGCGTCTTCGGCACCTACTGGGTCGACCGGCCGCCACCGCTGGTGGCCGTCTTCGACGCCGTGGACGCCCTCGGCGGAGTCACGACCCTGCGCGTGCTCGGGGCACTCGTCGCGGGGCTCTCGGTGCTGCTGGCCGCGGCCGTCGCCGGCACGGTGAGCGGGCCGCGGGCCACCATCTGGACGGCGGTCCTCACCGCGGCGCTGCTCTCGAACCCGATGATCGACATCGTCGCCGTCAAGGGCGAGCTGCTCGCGCTGCCGTGCGTGCTCGGCAGCATCCTGCTCACGCTGCTGGCCGTACGCCGCGGCTCGTGGCCGGTCGCGTTCGCCGCGGGTGTCGCCGCGGCACTGGCGCTCGGGCTGAAGCAGAACCTCGCGACGGGCCTGCTCTTCGCCGGCGTGCTGCTCCTCGTCGGGTGGCGCACCGGTCGGCTGCGCGGCCGCTCCGCGGCTGCGCTCGCCGGCGCCGGGGCGGCGGGTGCCGGCGTACCGGTGCTGGCGACGATCGCGTGGGCCGAGGCCACCGGGGTGCGGCTCGGCACGCTGTGGGACACGGTCTACGGATTCCGCGGCGCGGCGGCCCGGGTGATCGCGGACGGCACCACCGACGCGCCCGAGCGGCGGGCCTGGATCCTGCTGGTGATCGCGCTGGCGACCGGACTGCTGGCCGTGCTGGCCGGCCTCGTCGCCCACCTGCGCGAGCTGCGGCACGACGACCCGCCGGTGGTGGCGGCGACCTGCGCGGTCGTGGTGGTCGACCTGGTCTCGTTGGGCGCCGGCGGCAGCTTCTGGCAGGACTACCTGATCCCGCTCGTGCCGGGCGCCGCGCTCTGCACCGCCCTGCTCGCCGGGCGCGACGACCGGCGGGGCCGGACCATGCGCGGCGTCGTGGTCTTCGCGACCGCGTCGGCGTGCGCGGGCATGGCCTTCTGGCTGGCCTGGAACCTCACCGGGCAGCAGGAGTTCGACGAGGTCCGCACCGGCGAGGCGGTCGCGGCGTCGGCGGAGCCGGGCGACACCCTCGTCGTGTTCGGTGGTCGCGCCGACCTGCAGCGGTCCAGCGGCCTGGCCTCGCCGTACCCCTACCTGTGGAGCCTGCCGATGCGCACGAGGGACCCGGGGTACACCGACCTGGCCGCCCTGCTCGCCGGCCCGCGTGCGCCCACGTGGCTGGTCGAGTGGGTCTCCGTGGACGCGTGGTCGGACGAGGGTGTCGACGAGCTGGCGGCCGTCATCGAGGACGAGTACGTCGAGGCGGGCCGGGCCTGCAACGGCCATCCGATCTACCTGCGGCGGGATGTCGAGCGCGACCCCGTGCAACCGAACTGCGACTGAGCACGTTGGTAGGGCATGACGCCCGACGCGGGCGCTGACGCCGCCTTCACCCTGAAACGACGCTGACCCGCCCGAAAGTTTCGGGCGGGTCAGCGTCGGTGGTGGTGGATCAGTGACCGTGGCCGTGACCGTGACCGGCCGCCTCGGGCTCCTCCTCCTCGGGCTTGTCGACGACCAGCGTCTCGGTCGTGAGCAGCATGCCCGCGATCGAGGTGGCGTTGACGAGCGCGGAGCGGGTGACCTTGACCGGGTCGAGCACGCCCTGGGCGACCAGGTCGCCGTACTCACCGGTGGCGGCGTTGTAGCCGTTGCCGGTGCCGAGATCGCGCACCTTGGTGGTGACGACGTAGCCGTTCTCGCCGCCGTTCTCGGCGATCCAGCGCAGCGGCTCGTCGGCCGCCTTGCGGACCACGCGGACGCCGACGGCCTCGTCGCCGGTCAGGCCGAGATCGCCCTCGAGCACCGACACGGCGTGGATGAGAGCCGAGCCACCGCCGGGGACGATGCCCTCCTCGATCGCGGCGCGGGTCGCGGAGACGGCGTCCTCGATGCGGTGCTTCTTCTCCTTCAGCTCCACCTCGGTGGCGGCGCCGACCTTGATCACACAGACGCCGCCGGCCAGCTTCGCGAGGCGCTCCTGGAGCTTCTCGCGGTCCCAGTCGGAGTCGGTGGACTCGATCTCGGACTTGATCTGGTTGACGCGGCCCTCGACCTCGCCCGCGTCACCGGCGCCGTCGACGATCGTGGTGTTGTCCTTGGTCACCACGACGCGGCGGGCCTGGCCCAGCACCTCGAGCCCGACCTGGTCGAGCTTCAGGCCGACCTCGGGCGCCACGACCTGACCACCGGTCAGCGTCGCGATGTCCTGCATCATCGCCTTGCGGCGGTCACCGAAGGCCGGGCTCTTCACCGCGACGGCGTTGAACGTGCCGCGGATCTTGTTGACGACCAGGGTCGACAGGGCCTCGCCCTCGACGTCCTCGGCCAGGATGAAGAGCGACTTGCCCGACTGGATGACCTTCTCCAGCAGCGGAAGCAGCTCGGCGACGGCCGAGATCTTGCCCTGGTGGAGCAGGATGTAGGGGTCGTCGAGGACGGCCTCCATGCGCTCCGGGTCGCTGACGAAGTACTGGCTGATGTAGCCCTTGTCGAACTGCATGCCCTCGGTGAAGTCGAGCTCGGTGCCCAGGGTGTTGGACTCCTCGACGGTGATGACACCGTCCTTGCCGACCTTGTCGAAGGCCTGCGAGAGCAGGTCGCCGATCACGCCGTCGCGGCTCGAGATCGTCGCGACCGAGGCCATGTCCTCGACGGAGTCGACCTCGCGGGCGGCCTCCTTGAGCGCGTCGCCGACGGCCTCGGCCGCGGCGTCCATGCCCCGCTTGAGGCCCATCGGGTTCGCGCCGGCCGCGACCGCGCGGAGGCCCTCGTGGACCATCGCCTGGGCGAGCACGGTCGCGGTCGTCGTACCGTCACCGGCGATGTCGTTGGTCTTGGTCGCGACCTCCTTGGTGAGCTGGGCACCGAGGTTCTCGAACGGGTCGTCCAGCTCGACCTCACGCGCGACGGTGACGCCGTCGTTGGTGATGGTCGGGGCGCCCCACTTCTTGTCGAGGACGACGTAGCGGCCCTTGGGGCCCAACGTCACCTTGACGGCGTTGGCGAGGGCGTCGACGCCGCGCTCCAGCTTGCGGCGGGCGCTCTCGTCGAACTCCAGGATCTTCGGCATATCTCTCCTCTTACGAAGATCGGGTCGTCCGCCTCAGGCGCAGTCAGGGACAGCGGAGAGGCGGACGACCCGTCAGGAACTTCAGGAAACGACCGCGAGGACGTCGCGAGCCGAGAGGATCAGGTAGTCCTCGCCGGCGTACTTGACCTCGGTGCCGCCGTACTTGCTGTAGATGACCTTGTCGCCGACGTTCACGTCGAGCGGGACGCGGTTGCCGTTGTCGTCGATCCGGCCCGGACCGATCGCCAGGACCTCGCCCTCCTGGGGCTTCTCCTTGGCGGTGTCCGGGATGACCAGGCCCGAGGCCGTGGTCTGCTCGGCGTCGAGCGGCTTGACGACGATGCGGTCCTCGAGAGGCTTGATGTTGACCGACACTTCTGATCAACCTCCACTTTCTGGTACTTCGTGGCTGATGTGGATGAGGCACGTCTGGCGCCTGCGGTTCCGGTACGCCGTCGCGGGGGTCGCACCGGGTCACAGGCGCTGGCACACTCACGGGGAGAGTGCCAGATCAGAAACTAGCACTCTCCCCGACTGAGTGCCAGCATGACCCCCGCCTGACAGGATCGGGACCGTGGACCTCGAGGCGTTCCGGTGGCTGCTCACCGACGACGGCCAGCGACTGCTCGCCGACGCCGTCGCCGCGGGGGACGACTCGCTGGCCACGCAGACCCGGCTGCGTCGTACGGCGGAGCCCGCGCAGGTCGCCGCGGCCCTGACCCAGGCGACGCTGCGCGTGCGCGCCCGCGACAAGCTCGGCGACCTCGCGGACCGGATGTACTTCACCCCCGACGGGCTCGAGCAGACGACCCGGCTGCGGGTCGCCGAGCACCGGGCCGCCCGACTCGTGGCCGCGTCGGCGACCACGCTCGTCGACCTCGGCTGCGGGATCGGCGGCGACCTGGTGGCCGCCGCCCGGGCGGGGCTGGTCTGCGCGGGCGTCGACCTCGACCCGGTGCGGGTCGAGGTGGCCCGCGCCAACCTCGCCGCGCTCGGCCTCCCCGGCGCCGTGCAGGTCGCCGACGCGACGACGATCGACACCACGCCGTTCGACGTGGCCTTCGCCGACCCCGCCCGCCGCGGCGCGCGCGGCCGCACCTTCGACGTCGACGACTGGACGCCGCCGTGGCCCTTCGTGGAGCGTCTGCTCGCCCGCGACTCCTGCGTGAAGGTCGCGCCGGGCATCCCCCACGACCTGCTGCCCCACGACGTCGAGGCCGAGTGGGTGAGCGACCACGGCGAGGTGAAGGAGGCCGCACTGTGGTCGGGCCGGCTCGCGACGACGGCGCGACGCGCGACGGTCATCGCCGACGGCGGCCTCGCGACGCTCACCTCCGAGGACGACCCCGGAGCGTCCGTCCGCCCGGTCGGCGAGTTCCTCTACGAGCCCGACGGCGCCGTGATCCGCGCCGGGCTGGTCACCGCCGTGGCCGCCGGCGTCGACGGCGGCCTCGTCGACGAGCACATCGCCTACGTCACCTCCGACGCGTCGTTCCGTACGCCGTTCGCGCGCGGCTACCGCGTGCTGGAGGAGCTCCCCTACCGGGAGAAGCAGCTGCGCGCCGCGCTGAGGGAGCGCGGCGTCGGGCGGCTGACGATCAAGAAGCGCGGCGTCGACATCGTGCCCGACCAGCTGCGCAAGCGGCTCGACCTGGGCGGCGACGGCGAGGCGACGATCGTGCTGACCCGGGCCGCCGGGCACGGGATCGCGCTGCTGGTGCGGCCGTTCTGACACGACGGACCAACAGCACCGCGGCCCCCGGCGAATGCCGCGTGCCGGCGATGGTGCCGACCGTGCGGAGATACCTCAGGCCAGGCTTGCCTTCTCGGCGCCGATCGTCGTGTCGTCGCCGTGCCCCGTGTGCACGACCGTGTCGTCGGGCAGCGCGAAGAGCTTCGTCCGGATGGACTCCTTGATGAGGTCGTAGTCGGAGTAGGACCGGCCGGTCGCGCCGGGGCCGCCGTTGAAGAGGGTGTCGCCGGTGAAGACGCAGCCGAGGTCGGGCGCGTAGAGGCAGACCGCGCCCGGGGCGTGGCCGGGCGTGTGCAGCACCCGCAGCGTCGTACCCCCCACCTCGATGGGGAGGCCGTCGGCGAGGTCGAGGTCCCACAGGTACTTCGTGTGGGTGAGCTCCCACAGCGGCCGGTCGTCGGGGTGCAGCATGATCGGCGCACCCTGTCCACCGTTGGCCTCCTCCCGCAGGGCGGGCGCGACCCGGACGTGGTCGTCGTGGGCGTGCGTGCACACGATCGCCTTGACCTTGCGGTCCCCCACCACCGCGAGGATGTCGGCGACGTCGTGCGGCGCGTCGATCACGACGCACTCGCGGTCGTCGCCGACCACCCAGATGTTGTTGTCCACCTCGAAGGTCTCGCCGTCGAGGGTGAAGGTGCCGCTGGAGACGGCGTGGTCGACGCGGGCCATCAGAGCACCACGACGCTTCGCAGCACGTCGCCGTGATGCATCCGCTCGAACGCCGCCTCGATGTCGCCGATCCCGATCTCTTCGGTCACGAACGCGTCGAGATCGAGCCGGCCCTGCCGGTAGAGGTCGACCAGCATCGGGAAGTCGCGGCTGGGCAGGCAGTCGCCGTACCAGCTGGACTTCAGGGCACCGCCGCGGCCGAACACGTCGATCAGCGGCAGGTCGGGGACCGTCATGTCGGGAGTGGGCACGCCGACCAGGACGACCGTCCCGGCGAGGTCGCGGGCGTAGAACGCCTGCTTCCACGTCTCCGGACGGCCGACCGCCTCGACGACCACGTCGGCGCCCTCGGCGCCCTCGAAGAACTCCCCGCAGATCCGCTTGATCTCCTCGACCGGGTCGAGCCCCGACGACGCCGAGGAGTCGACCGTGTGGGTGGCGCCCATCCGCCTCGCGGTCTCGAGCTTCTTGGGGTCGATGTCGACCGCGATGATCGGGCTGGCGCCGACGAGTGCGGAGCCGGCGATCGCCGCCACGCCGACGCCGCCGCAGCCGATCACGGCGACGGACCTGCCGCGCGACACCGCGCCGGTGTTGATCGCCGCGCCGATGCCGGCCATCACGCCGCAGCCCAGCAGCCCGACCGCGGCGGGGCGGGCGTCCGGGTCGACCTTCGTGCACTGGCCGGCGGCGACCAGGGTCTTCTCGGCGAACGCGCCGATGCCCAGCGCCGGCGACAGCTCCGTGCCGGCATCCGGGCCTTCGGCGAGCGTCATCTTCTGGGTCGCGTTGTGGGTGCTGAAGCAGTAGTGCAGGTCGCCGCGCTTGCAGGCCCGGCACTCCCCGCAGACCGCACGCCAGTTGAGGACCACGAAGTCACCCGGCGCCACGCCCGTGACGTCGGGCCCGACCGCCTCGACCACGCCGGCGGCCTCGTGACCGAGCAGGAACGGGAAGTCGTCGTTGATCCCGCCCTCGCGGTAGTGCAGGTCGGTGTGGCAGACCCCGCAGGCCTGCACCTTCACCAGCGCCTCACCCGGACCCGGGTCCGGCACGTTGATCGTGACGACCTCGACCGGCTGACCTTTCCCACGGGCGACCACGCCCTTCACCTGATGCATGCGGCCAGCCAACCGCATCGGGCCGGAATTGCAACCTTCCGGCGCGCGGCCGCGTCTCGGGGGGTGTGCAGACGACGATCGGAGAGACTGGAGCGGCCATGACGGACCGCGACGCCGACTTCACGGCGTACCTCCAGGCGCGCCAGGCGCGACTGCTGCGCACGGCGTACCTGCTCACGGGCGACCAGCACCAGGCGGAGGACCTGCTGCAGACGGCCCTGGCGAAGCTCTACCTGGCCTGGGACCGGGTGCACGAGCGCGACTCGGTCGACGCCTACGTGCGGCGGATCCTGGTCAACGAGAACAACTCGCTGTGGCGGCGCGCCTGGCGCCGACGCGAGGTCGCTTCCAGTGAGGTGCCCGACCGCACGGCGGTGCACGACGAGTACGACGAGGGACGGTCCGCCGCGGTCTGGGACGTCGTCCAGACGCTGCCGCGCCGGGCGCGCGCGGTGGTCGTGCTGCGCTACTACGAGCAGCTGACCGAGGCCGAGACCGCGGAGGTGCTCGGCATCTCCGCCGGCACCGTGAAGTCCCAGTGCAGCAGGGCCCTCGCCGCACTCCGCGAGCGAACCCCCAGCGACCTGAGCCCGAGCAGTCGACCGACCGACGGGAAGGAGGAGCGATGACCGAGGAGACCTTCGTGCGGGAGCTGGAGCGCCGCGCCGACGACGTGCATGGCGTGCCGCTCTCCTTCCACACCGTGCGCGGTCGCGCGCACCGGATCCGGCGGCGCCGGCGTGCGGCGGCCGCCGTCGGTGTCGCCGCCGCGGTCGCGGCCGTGGTGATGGTGCCGGCGGCCCTGACGGGCGGTGGGAGCGACAAGGCCCCCGAGCCCGCACCCGTCCCGACCGACACGCCCGGCGCCTCGGTGCTGCACGACGGCGTGGTCACGCTGCCGGACGGGCAGACCGTGCCCCTCGACGTCGACAACGCCGACGTCTCGCAGCTGGTCGTCCTGACCGACGGCCGGATCGTGCTCGCGATGATGCAGCCGTCCCCGATCCGGGTCTACGCGCCGGACGGCACCCTCGAGGCGAGGTACCCGGCACAGAGCAACGCGATCACGGCCTCGGCACAGGACGACGCGGTCGCCTGGGTCGCGAAGGACTTCACGGTCCGAGTGCTCTCCAGCGGCGTCGCCGAGCCTGCGGAGCTGCCCGGGATCCCGATGCCGGGAGAGTCCCCGGGCAGCATCGACGCAGTGATCGACGCCGAGCACCTCCTCGTCGGCGACTGGAACACCACCACCGGCGAGCTGACCCCGCAGGGCTACGAGGAGCTGACGACCGGCGAGCCGTTCCGGGTGAGCGACGTCAGCCCCGACGGCGAGCTGTGGGCGGTGCAGTACGCCGACGACGCGGACCCCCAGTTCGGATGTTCGGGGCTGTACGACCCCGACCCCGCGCAGATGGTCGCGCGCGGGTGCGGGACCGCCAACCTCCGGTTCTCCCCCGACGGGCAGCACCTCTTCGGGCTCGCGGGTGACAACAACATGTGGGGCATCGGTGCGACCTACGACCTGGACCTCCAGGAGGTCGGCCGCTACGAGTCCGCAGGGAACGGTGACGTCCTCAGTCGTGCCGCCTGGGCCGACGCCACGCACCTGCTCGTCGCGCGGACGAACTGGAAGACCTCCCGGTGGTCGCTCGAGCGCGTCGGCCTCGCCTGGGGCGACGCCGCGGTCGTCGTACCGGAGGAGCCCGGACGGAACCCGGAGATCGTTCAGGAGTTCTTGCTCTCGGAGTAGCCGGGAGTTCGGCCCGACGTAGACGAAAGTCGGAGGCAACCGGACGCCCGACGTCGGTAGGGTTGGTGATCGTGTTCGCAGCCCTTGGTCGTCTCACGTCCCGTCGTCCCTGGTTCGTCATCGCCGCCTGGGTGGTGCTCGCGATAGCGGTGGTGTCCCTGGCGCCCGCTCTCGAGACCACGCAGGAGGAGTCCGAGTTCCTCCCCGACCACTACGAGTCGGTGCAGGCCTACGAGATCCAGGAGGAGAAGTTCCCGGGCGCCTCCTCGCCCGCCGCGCTGATCGTCTTCGAGAGGGAGGACGGCGCCGCGCTGACCGACGACGACCAGTCGACGGTCAACCAGATCGCCGAGGACCTCGGCCCGGAGCTCGGCTCCGACACCTTCGTCCAGCAGGTCGTGACCGTCAGCCCCGACGGCCAGCCCAACGTCTCCGAGGACGGCCGGGTGCAGATCGGCATCGTCGGCCTCGCCGAGGGGTCGACCGGATTCGACACCCAGGCCTTCGACGACGCCAAGGCGATGCGCGACGACATCTCCGACCTGACCGAGGGCACCGACCTGAAGGTCACGACCACCGGCTCCGTGCCGCAGGGCCTGGACTCGCAGGAGTCCAGCGAGCAGGCGCTCGCGATCGTCGGCATCGCGACCGTCGTGCTCATCGTCGTCCTGCTCGCCGTGATCTTCCGCAGCGTGATCATCTGCCTGATGCCGATCCTCGTCGTCACGCTGGTGTCGATGGTCGCCACCGGCCTCATCGGCTGGGCCAACGAGGCCTTCGACCTCAAGGCCGACTCGTCCATCCAGACGATCCTCGTCGTCGTCCTCTACGGCATCGGCACCGACTACATCCTGTTCTTCCTGTTCCGCTACCGCGAGCGGCTGCGGCAGGGCGAGGACACGCGCTCCTCCGTGGTGCACGCGCTCGAACGCGCCGGCGAGGCGATCGCGTCCGCCGGTGGCGCGGTGATCGTGGCGTTCCTGGCGTTGCTGCTCAGCTCGCTCGGCATCTTCAAGGCCATTGGGCCCGCGCTGGCGATCGCCGTGGCGGTCACGCTCCTCGCCGCGCTCACCTTGGTGCCGGCCGTCGTCACCGTGCTCGGCCGGGCACTCTTCTGGCCCTCCAAGAAGTGGCGCGTGGAGCCCGAGGCGGCCCGCTTCGGCAGGATCGGCCGCAGCCTCGGTCGCCGCCCCGGCACCTTCGCCGGTGTCTCCGGACTGCTCCTGGCCGTGCTCGCGGTCTTCGCCTTCGGCTTCAACCCGTCCTTCGACTTCAACTCCAGCCTGCCCGAGGACGTCGAGTCGACCGAGGCCCTGCACACCTTCCAGGACCACTTCGCGGCCGGCGCCAGCGAGCCGGTCCCGGTGATCGTGCGCGCCGAGGAGGGCACGCTCGACGAGGGCGAGATGCAGGCGTTCGGCCAAGCGCTGAGTGAGGCCGACGGCGTCGCCCAGGTCTACCCGGCCACGCTGTCCGAGGACGGCACCGCGGCCCAGGTCAGCGTCGTGCTCGACAGCGACCCGGTCTCCGATCAGGCGTTGCAGGACGTCAAGGGTCCGATCCGCGACGCCGCCCACGCGGCCGCTCCGGACGGCGCGGAGGCGTTCGTCGGCGGCACGCCGGGCATCTTCGCTGACCTCCAGTCCGCGATGGTGCGCGACTACAAGGTCGTCTTCCCGGTCGCCGCGCTGGTGATCATGCTGATCCTCGCGCTGCTGCTGCGCAGCCTGGTGGCGCCGCTCTACCTGATGGCCGCGGTGGGCCTGAGCTTCGCCGCGACCCTCGGGGCGACGGTGATCGTCTTC
This sequence comes from Nocardioides sp. YIM 152315, assembly GCF_029210375.1. Lineage (GTDB taxonomy): Bacteria > Actinomycetota > Actinomycetes > Propionibacteriales > Nocardioidaceae > Nocardioides. The sequence continues at coordinate 103,417 of NZ_JARGER010000033.1, forward strand.
CAGGGCATCGGCGGTGAGAACGGCCTGATCTTCATGCTGCCGATCTACATCTACCTCTTCGTGACAGCGCTCGGCACCGACTACAACATCCTGATGATCGCCCGGTTGCGCGAGGAGGCCCGCGAGGGCAAGGAGCCCCGACCGGCGGCCGCCGAGGCTCTCAAGCACGCCGGTCCGACCATCGCCGCGGCCGGTGTCATCCTGGCCGGCACCTTCGCCTCCCTGATGCTCAGCGGCAACAGCCTAATGATGTCGATGGGCTTCGCGCTCTCCTTCGGCATCTTCATCGCGGCGTTCGTGATGGCGATGTTCTTCACCCCGGCCCTCACCGCGCTCATCGGGCACGCCGCCTGGTGGCCCGGCCACGAGGACCAGAAGGGGCCCAAGGAGCTGTCCGAGATGCCCGAGGAGCCGGTCCACACGCCGTAACGGGGATAGTCCCTGACGTTCTCGGGGTTTCCACCGCGCGTGGCCCCCGAGAACGTCAGGGACTATCGACCATCGGAGTTCTCAGACGAGCACCTCGGTCACCGGCTGGGAGGAGTCGGCGGGGAGGTCGAGGTGCGACGGCGTACGGCCGCGGGCGACCATCTCGGCGCCGAGGGCGGCGACCATCGCGCCGTTGTCGGTGCACAGGCCGGGGCGTGGCACGCGGACCCGGATGCCGCGGGCGGCGGCCCGCTCCTCGGCCATGGCGCGCAGGCGTGAGTTCGCGGCGACGCCGCCGCCGATGAGGATGTCGTCGATGCCCTGAGTGACGGCGGCGTCGACGGCCTTGCGGGTGAGCACGTCGCAGACGGCCTCCTGGAACGACGCCGCGACGTCGTTGACCGGCACCGGCTCTCCCGACCTCTCACGGGCCTCGACCCACCGCGCGACCGCGGTCTTGAGGCCCGAGAACGAGAAGTCGAAGCGGTGCCGCTCGAGGTCGCGCCGGGAGGTCAGGCCACGCGGGAAGTCGACGTAGACGGTGCTGCCCTCGCGGGCGGCGCGGTCGATGTGCGGCCCGCCGGGGAACGGCAGTCCGAGCAGCCGGGCGACCTTGTCGAAGGCCTCCCCCGCCGCGTCGTCGATCGTCGCGCCGAGGGGGTCGACACCCGTCGTCACGTCGGTGACCCGCAGCAGCGACGAGTGTCCGCCGCTGACCAGCATCGCCAGGCAGGGCTCCGGCAGCGGCCCGTGCTCGAGCTGGTCGACGGCGACGTGCGCGGCGAGGTGGTTGACGCCGTAGATCGGCTTGCCGAGGCCGACGGCGAGCGCCTTCGCGGCGGCGACGCCGACCATCAGCGCGCCGGCGAGCCCCGGGCCACTGGTCACCGCGACCGCGTCGACGTCGTACAGGCGGATGCCGGCCGTCTCGCACGCCCGCTCGATCGTGGGGACCATCGCCTCCAGGTGGGCGCGGCTCGCGACCTCCGGCACCACGCCGCCGAAGCGCGCGTGCTCCTCGACGCTGCTCGCGACGGCATCGGCGAGCAGGGTGTGCCCGCGCACGATGCCGACGCCGGTCTCGTCGCAGGAGGTCTCGATCCCGAGGATCAGCGGCTCGTCGCTCACCCGTTCATTGTGCCGCCCGGGCGTACGCCGCGGCTCCTGCCCCCGGCGAGTCGACGCTCCCGTGACCGGGTCTTCCCGTCGTCGGTGGCCCGACGTACGTTGTGGTGGTCCTACCACTCGTCCGCAGGAGAGACATGCGCATCTCGGGTCGCACCGCCGTCAGCTCGATCGTCGCCGCCACCGCCACCGCGCTGGTCGTCACGGCCGCCCCGCCCGGGGCGTCGGCCGCACCCGACCGGCCACGGCTCTCCCCCCACGTCCAGTTCCGGATGCAGCCCGACGGGTCGAGCGGCGCCAAGGTCAGCGGCGCGGGCATCCCCAACATCGACTCGGTCAAGGCCACCATCCGCGCCTACTACCGGGCCAAGGACGGCATCGCCCACAAGACCTCCTCGCCCTACACGCGCGAGATGGCCGAGATCACCACCGAGGCCCTCGACGCGCTGCCGCAGGTCGACCCGGCCGCCAAGAGAGCCGTCGTCCTCGACGCCGACGACACCACGCTGTGGACCTACGACATGGAGGACGGGGCGATGAAGTTCAACTTCGACCCGGCGCTCCAGGACGAGTGGGTGCAGGACCAGCGGTTCCCCGCGACCCCGGGGATGGTGGCGTTCGTCAGCGGCGTCCAGGCCAAGGGGTACGCCGTGTTCGGCGTGACCGGCCGCAACGCCAACCAGGAGGCGGCGACCCTCGCCAACCTGGCCAAGGTCGACTACACGGGCTTCAACGCCGACAACTTCTTCACCAAGTGGGTCGGCGACGCCACCAAGCCGGCGTACGTCGACTGCGGCGCCGACGGCGACGCGTCGAGCTGCTCGACCGTCGAGTACAAGGCGTTCACCCGCAGGCACATCGAGCAGGACCTCGGCTATGACATCGCGCTCAACGTCGGCGACCAGTGGTCCGACCTGCAGGGCGGCTTCGCCGACGCGACGCTCAAGCTGCCCAACCCGACCTACTACCTGCCCAGCCCCGACATCGCGGGCGCGCCGGCCACCGACGCCGACCTGACGCCGCGCACGCGGTTCACGATGAAGGCCAACGGCAGGAGCGGCCGCACCCAGGGCGGCGAACGGATCCCCAACATCGACTCGGTGAAGGCGACCATCCGCACCTATTACGACGCCACCGACGGCATCGCCGACAAGAAGAGCTCGCCGTACATCCAGCAGCTCGACCGGCTCACGACGAAGTGGGCGCGCCAGGTGCGGTCCTCGTGCACGAGGTACACCCACCCCCGGCACGGCAAGCGGGCCCGGGCCGGCGTGGTCTTCGACGCCGACGACACCACGCTGTGGACCTACGACATGGAGGACGCCGCGATGAAGTTCAACTTCGACCCGGCGCTCCAGGATGAGTGGGTGCAGCACAAGCGCTTCCCGGCCACGCCGAAGATGAAGCGGGTGGTGCGCGCCGCCGAGCGCGGCGGCTGCAAGGTCATCGGCATCACCGGCCGCAACGCCGCCCAGGAGCGGGCGACCGTCAGGAACCTCAACAAGCTGTACGGCGCCGGCACGTTCCACCGGAAGCTCTACTTCACCAAGTGGACCGGCAAGGGCGACAGCACCAAGCCGTCGTACATCGACTGCTCGGGCGAGGAATGCACGACGATCGAGTACAAGTCGCAGACGCGCAGGCACGTCCAGCGCGACCTCGGGATCAAGATCCTCGCGAACTTCGGCGACCAGTTCAGCGACCTCAAGGGCGGCAAGTCCGCGCGCACCTACAAGCTGCCGAACCCCACCTACTACCTGCCCGGGAACTGACCGCTCGCGCCGCAGCCACCGCCGAGGCTGCGGCGCAGCACGATCGCGGTGGCGCCGTCGCGGTAGTAGCGGCGGCGCCGGTCGACCTCGACGAAGTCGCGGGCGGCGTAGAAGGCCAGCGCGCTCGCGTTGTCCTCGCGCACCTCGAGCAGCAGCCGGTCGGCGCCGCCGGCGCGGGCCGTGGCGACCACGCCGTCCAGGAGCGTGGAGGCGAGCCCGTGGCGGCGGTGCGCCGCGTCGACCGCGATCCGCTGGAGCTCGGCGATGTCGCCGGCGACGCTGGCGACGGCGTGGCCGACGACCGTCGGCCCGCGGTCGGTGTCGACCTCGGCGACCAGGTAGGTGATGGTCGGCAGCGCCCCGGTCACGCCCTCCGCGACCAGCGCCGGCGACCACGCGTCCGCACCGAGGTTGTCGCGCTCCAGTGCCGCGACGGCGGGGACGTCGTCGTCGCGGGCGGGCCGGACGGTCACGAGACCGGCTGCGGCGGGTGCGCCGAGTCGGCGTCCGGGCGGCGCAGGTAGAGCGGCTCGGGGTCGAGCAGCTCGGCGCGCTCCCCCGCGATGGTGCGCGCGAGCCAGCCGGCGCTCGGGGCCTCGGGGCCGACGCGGAGCGGGAAGGCCTCGGGGTAGAGCAGCGCTCCCTGGCCGACCACCGGACCGTGCGTCGCCAGCGCGGCCGGCTTGCCGACGACGGGCCCGTCGAGGCGGACCCCGTCGGCGTCGTACCGGGCCAGGTAGACCTCCTTGCGCCGCGCGTCCGTCGCGACCGCGAAGGGCTCGGCGACCTCGCCGGTGTCGACGGCCTGCACCGCGAGGACGTCGAGCGAGCACACGCCGTAGACCGGGATGTCGAGCACGTGGCCGAGCGTGCGCGCGGTGACCAGCCCCACCCGGAGCCCGGTGAAGGGGCCGGGGCCGACGCCCACGCCGACCGCGGTGAGGTCCTGCCGGACGAGGCCCGCGTCGGACATCGCCCGGTCGATGAGGGGGGCGAGCTGCTCGGCGTGCTTCATCGGCCGGTCCGCGACGAGCTCGACGACCGGCCGGTGCAGCGCGTCGCCTGACTCCCCGTCGTGGAGCGCGACGGAGACGAGCGGGGTCGCGGTGTCGAAGGCGAGGAGCACGGGTCGAGGTTAACCGGGTCGCACCCGTTGCCGAACGGTGGACGTCCTGTGGATCCGGTGTGGCCGGGATGTGCATCGGCCGACCCTAATGTTGGGGACAACGATCGGCCGGACGACGCCGCGTCTCACATGGGGAGGCGCGGGGGTGCTGGGGGGCGCCCCGTCCGTCTCGGTCTCCGGGAGCCCGTCCCGCGCGCTCGATCTGAGAAGGCGGGGCGGGTTCCTTGCACCACGGGCACCGGTCCGGCGTCAGCCCCGGTCGCCGAGCTCGACCACGATGTCGAGGTGACCGGCGTGCCGGGCGTACTCGGCCAGCACGTGGAAGCAGATCCACTCCAGCGTCGGCGGCTCGTCGGCGAACCGGCCGCCGGGCGACGCGGTCGCGTCGAGCGGGAAGTCCCGCAGCACGCCCCGGGTGCGCTCGCCGACCTGCGCGAGCCGCTCGGCCAGCTGCTCGGCGGTCACGTCGTCGGCCACCACCCAACGCCCGCCGGCGGAGTCCTCCCACGGCTCGTCGACGGTCCAGTCGCCCCAGGGCTCGTCGACCGCCTCTCCCAGGAAGCCCCACACGAACCACCGCTGCTCCATGTGGAGGACGTGGCTCAGCAGCTCGATCGGCGTCCACCCGGACGGCACCAGCGCGGTCCGCCGCCGCTCCGCCGGCAGTGCGACGACGGTCGCCGCGAGGTCGGCCCGGACCCAGTCGAGGTACGCCGCCCAGCGCGCCGCCCCGGCTGGTCCCTCCTTGCCGGGCTCGCCGGCGTCGCGGGCCACCCGGTTGTCCTGAGGCGGTGCCGCCATCACGCCCGGCCGGTGGCGGCGGGCACGGACTCGTGGATCTCGAACACCTTGTCCAGGCACACCATCTCGAGCAGTCGCAGCGCGGGTCCCTGGCCACACACCAGGCTGATCCCGGCGTCGCGCGACGTCAGCCACCGCCGGGCCGCGACCAGCGTGCCGAGGCCGGTCGAGTCGATGAAGGTCACGCCGGCGAGGTCGACCACGACGTGCGGCTCGGAGCAGAGCACGGGGTCGAAGAGCACCTGCCGCAGCCGGGCACCGGTGAAGACGTCGAGGTCACCGCTGATCTCGACGACGGTGTGGCCCGGGACGTGGGTGATGCCGACCTCGAAGGGCGGCTCCACGGTCTGGGTGTCGGTCACGACCGGACAGTACCCGTCCGCTTGCGGCGCCAACCTCACCCGATCCGGTTGCCCTGCTCGTCCCAGTGCTCGGCGACCTTCTTGCTCGGCTGCACCCGTGGCGGCTCGCCGGGCATCTTCGGGTAGTCGGGCGGGAAGTTCATCTCGCCGCCCGGCAGCTCCTCCCACAGCCGCAGCAGCGGGTCGAGGGAGTGGGCCGCGTCGTCGATCGTCGCCCACGGGTCGCCGTCGGCCACCCGGTCGGGCACGGTGAAGAGGTTGAAGTCGCCCGGGTCGGTGACACCGGCCAGCTCCTCCCAGGTCATCGGCGTCGAGACCGGGGCCCCGGGCAGGGGGCGCAGGGAGTACGCCGACGCGATGGTGCGGTCGCGGTTGTTCTGGTTGAAGTCGACGAAGATGCGCTCGCCGCGCTCCTCCTTCCACCAGTCCATCGTCACGCCCTCGTCGCGCCGGGCCAGCTCGCGGCCGAAGCCGATCGCGGCGTGCCGCACTTCGGTGAACTCCCACCGCGGCTCGATGCGCACGTAGATGTGCACGCCCCGGTTGCCCGAGGTCTTCGGGTAGCCGCGCAGGCCGAGCTCCTCGAGCAGCTCGCGGGCGACTCCGGCGACGCGGACGGCGTCGGCGAACGTCGTACCGGGCTGCGGGTCGAGGTCGATCCGCAGCTCGTCGGGATGGTCGGTGTCCGTGCGACGGACCGGCCACGGGTGGAAGACCAGCGTGCCCATGTGGGCGCACCAGACCGGCACCGCGATCTCGGTCGGGCAGATCTCGTCGGCGGTGCGGCCGGAGGGGAAGGTGACCTGCACGGTCTCGACGTACTCGGGAGCGCCCTTGGGCACCCGCTTCTGGTAGAACGCGTCGGCGTCCTTGTCGGCCGGGCCGGTCGCGAGCCTCATGCCGGGACGGACGCCGGAGGTCCAGCGCTCGAGCGCCGTCGGCCGGTCGCGCAGGGCCCGCATCAGGCCGTCGTCGACGCTCGCGAAGTACTCCGCGACCATCAACTTGGTGACCTCGGGCGTCCTGTCGGTCGCCTCGTAGATCACCCGGTCCGGGCTGGACACGCGCACGGCTCGGCCGCCCGCCTCGACCTCGGCTGCCGGAGTCTTGGCCATGGTGCCCAACCTACAATTGCCCCATGGCCTACAACGTGGAGAAGTCCGACGCGGAGTGGCGCGAGGAGCTCGCGCCGGACGAGTACGCCGTGCTGCGTCAGGCTGGCACGGAGCGCGCGTTCACCGGCAAGTACACCGACACCGAGACGACCGGCGTCTACCGCTGCAAGGCGTGTGAGGCCAAGCTCTTCGAGTCGGACACGAAGTTCCACTCCGGATGCGGCTGGCCGTCGTTCTACCAGCCGATCACCGACACGATCGAGTACCTCGAGGACGACTCCCACGGCATGAAGCGGGTCGAGGTCCGCTGCGCCAACTGCGGCTCCCACCTCGGGCACGTCTTCCCCGACGGCTACGGCACCCCCACCGGCGACCGCTACTGCATCAACTCGATCAGCCTCACGCTCGAAGCCGCCGACTCCTGAGCGCCGGCGGCCGACGGCCGACGGTCAGGGCAGCTGGTCGAGCAGCTCGCCGACCTCGATGCGGCGACCCGTGTAGAACGGCACCTCCTCGCGCACGTGGCGCCGCGTCTCGGAGCCGCGCAGGTGGCGCATCAGGTCGACGATGCGGGAGAGGTCGTCGGCCTCGAACGCCAGGATCCACTCGTAGTCGCCCAGCGCGAACGCCGGCACGGTGTTGGCGCGCACGTCGGGGTAGCCGCGCGCCATCTGGCCGTGCTCGGCGAGGAGGCGGCGCCGCTCGGCGTCCTCGAGCAGGTACCACTCGTAGGACCGCACGAAGGGGTAGACCGCGACGTAGTCGTGGGTCCGCTCGTCGGCGAGGAACGCCGGCAGGTGGCTGCGGTTGAACTCCGCCGGCCGGTGCAGCGCCATCTGCGACCAGACCGGCGCGAGCCGGGCGCCGAAGCGGGTGCGGCGCAGCCGGTGGTAGGCCGACTGCAGCTGGTCGGCGGAGGCCGCGTGCCACCAGACCATCACGTCGGCGTCGGCGCGCAGGCCGGCGACGTCGTAGACGCCCCGAACGACCACGTCGTCCGCGGCGAGGTCGGCGACCAGCTCCTCGACCTCGACCGCCTCGCGCTTGCGGTCGGCGTCCTCCCCGAGCCGGTCATCGAGGCGGAACACCGACCACATCGTGTAGCGCAGCGTCTCGTTGAGCTCGTTGATCCGCGCGGCGTTCGTCTTGATGTCGGCCTGGGGGTCGGTGGCGCTCATGCCTCCATTATCGGATCCGCTCAATCCCGTCCGTAGCCGGCCTCCCGCGCCGTGATGATCGCCTCGGCGCGGCCGGCGGCGTGCAGCTTGGCGTAGATGCCGGAGACGGCGTTGCGGACCGTCTTGTTGGACACGTAGAGTTCGCTGGCGATCGCGTCGTTGGAGCGACCCGCGGCGAGCAGCCGGAGCACGTCGCGCTCGCGGTCGGTGAGGTCGGGGAACGGCTCGGGCTCCTCGGGCGACGCCGGCGCCCCGGAGAGGTACGACGAGACGCGCGCGGCGAGGCTCGCCCCGAAGACCATGCCGCCGCCCGCGGCCGCGCGGATCGCCGTCTGCACCTCCTCGGCGCCGGAGCCCTTCAGCAGGTAGCCGCTGGCGCCCGCGCGGATCGCGCTCAGGACGGTGTCGTCGTCCTCGTTCATCGTCAGCATCACCACCCGCACTCCCGTCTGCCGGCCGGTGATGTGCCGGGTCGCCTCGATGCCGTCGAGCTGCGGCATCTGGATGTCCATCACGACCACGTCGGGGGCGGTCTCGGCGACGACGTGGATCGCGTCGCGGCCGTCCGCGGCCGTGCCGACGACCTCGATGCCGTCGAGCGCGCCCAGCAGGCTCGACAGACCCTCGCGGACGATCTGGTGGTCGTCGACCACCACGACCCGGATGCCGGGCGCGGCGTCAGTCATGGGCACTCCTCAGGGGCAGCCAGGCGCGCACGACCGTGCCGCCCGCGGGTGGACAGGTGACCTCGCTGCGACCGCCGAGCTCCGCGGCCCGCTCCCGCAGCCCGACCAGCCCGACGCCGGCCTGGGCCGCCGGGTCGATGCCGACGCCGTCGTCCGCGACCTCGACGAGCAGGGCGCTGTCGACGACCTCGAGCCGCACGGTGCAGCCGGAGGCCCGGGCGTGCCGCGCGACGTTGGTCATCGCCTCGCCGGCGATGCGGTAGGCCGCGACCTCGACCGCGGCCGGGAGCGGGCCCAGCTCGGCGGCCTCGACCGTGGCGGCCGGCTCGAGCCGCTCACCCTGCTGGCGCAGCGCGCCGACCAGCCCGCGATCGTCGAGCGCAGGCGGACGCAGGTCGTGGACCAGGCGGCGCACGTCGGCGACCACGTCCTGCACGTGCGCGCTGACGCCGGCGATCCGGCGCTTCGCGGACGCCGGGTCGCCGTCGACGGTGAGACGCGCGGACTCGAGCTCGAAGACGACGCCGCTCAGCGCCGGGCCCAGGCCGTCGTGCAGGTCGCGGCGGATCCGGCGACGCTCCTCCTCGCGCGCGGCGACGAGCCGCTCGCGGCTCTCCTGGAGCTCGTCGGCGAGGCGGCTGGTGCGCGCAGCGGTCGCCGCCTGGCGCACCAGGTCGCCGAGCAGCTCCTCGTCGCGGTGCGACAGCCGGCTGCGCAGGCCGCGAGCGGGGAGCACCAGCCGGCCGACCTCGGCGTCGCGGTAGGTGATCGGCAGGGAGCGGGTCTGGTCGGGCGGCGTGCCGTACGTCGCGATCAGCCGCTCGCCGGAGCTGCGGTCGACCTCGACGCTGACGAAACCGACGCCGAAGGCGCTCGCCACCGACCGCGCGACGGCGGCGAGCTGCTCGGCGCCCTCGTCGGCCGACTCCAGGGTCGAGGCGAGGCCGGCGACGACGTCGTACGGATTGGCGCGGTCGCCGAAGAGGAAGCGGCGCACGCCGCGGGACAGCCGCTGTCGCAGGGGCCCGTAGAGCAGCACGGTCGTCAGCAGCACGACGAGCACGACCTGCGACTGGTCCATCTCGTCGTCCAGAGCCGCGGTGAGCGCCGCCACCACGACGAAGTCGATCGCCACGAGGACCACCGCGATCAGCGAGAGCAGCACGGTCCGGCCGAGGAGCTCCTCGATCGAGACCACGCGCGGGTTGACGACGGCGACCGTCATCGCGATCGGCGTCAGCGTGATGCAGAGGAAGAAGACGGCGCCCGTCAGCGCGCCGAGGTCGAGGAAGAGGGTGACGACGATGGTCGTCGCGGTGACGAGCGCACCCCAGAGCAGCCAGCGCATCTGGTCGCGCTCGGCGTCGCGGGAGCGGCGGTAGCGGTGCACCACGACGCCCACCGGCACGATCACCCCGATGATCGTCGCCGCCTGCAGACTTCCTGTGAGCACGTCGGCGACCGGCTCGAGACCCCAGATCGTCGTCCAGTCGGCGTCGACGCCGGGTGGCAGGCTGGCGGTCGGCTCGTCGTACGGCGTGACCACGTAGGCGAGTGCGCCGAGGCACAGGACGGCCATGCAGGCCCAGCTGGCGACGCCCCAGCCGCCCCGGACGAAGCGCCCCTCGGGGAAGAGCAGCGGCAGCACGACGATCGTGGCCGGGAGCAGCGAGGTGAAGCGGGCCAGGAACCAGACCGCGAAGGTCATGGCGGGCAGGGCGTGGTCGGTGACCACCCCGAGGCGCACGTAGGCCTCGGAGAGCCCGTCGAGCGCCCAGAAGAGACCGACCCCACCGAGCGTCCAGCCGATGACCCGGTGCCCCGGGTGGCGCAGCACGATCGTCGAGAGGATCCCGAGCACGAGGCCGACGAGGCCGGTGCCGATGCCGTGGCCGACCTCCATGCCCTCGCCGAAGGACCAGAGCGCCGGCTCGCCGTACGACCGGCCCTCGAGCACGAGGACGCCCACGACGCAGGCCAGGCAGAGGACGGGCAGCACCGCAGCGACCGGCCAGGAGGCCGGTCGCTGCGTGGTGCTGCCCGCGGTGTGGCTCACCGGCACATCATGACCGGAACGCGCGGTCGCCGAGGGCAAACCCGGCCGCGGTCACGATGAGCCAGAGGGGACCGGTCATGCCGGCCATGTACTGCAGCGGCGAGATGCCGAGCAGCAGGGTGACGCCACCGAGCACCAGCCCGACGCGACCGATCCAGCGCGGAGCCGCGGCGGCGCGGCTGGCGACGTAGACGGCGAGCCCGCTGAGGCCCGCGAGCGCCCAGAGCCACGGGATCGTGCCGATCCAGTGGTTGAAGAGGGCCGCGTTGGCCGGGTCGACCATCTCCGGGTCGTCGACGAGGGCCATGATGAACTCGGTGTCGAGTCCGCTGCCGAGGACGGTGACGACCGCGGTGCCGAGCAGGCCGCTGAACGCGACCAGCGGCGCGGTCGAGCCGTCGCCGAGGGTGGCGCGCAGGCGGCGGAAGAGGCCGGCCGCGAACACGACCGTCAGCACGGCGCCGACCATCGCGAACGTGTGGAACGCGAACATCGGGCCGGTCTGGTCGGCCAGCTTCGCCGCGATCGCCGGGGTGTCGCCGACGAGCTCCTCGTCGTACACGGCGTTGACCATGCCGCTGGTGACGATGACGCCGATGCCGGCCAGGCCGGCGCCGACGCCCGCGAACGCCCACGAGCGGGACGGGCGGGCGGGGCGCGGGGTGAGGGTGGGGACGTCCGATCGGACGGGGTTGTCGGTGGTGATGTGAGTGGTCATCGTGGTGCGCTTCCTGTGAGTGGGTGCTGCTCGATGACCAGAGGTTCGCGGGCCCGATGTCCCGGCGACGAGGGACAACGGGGCAGACTCGTGCCCGATGACGACTCGGATCGCGATGTGGTCGGGACCGCGCAACCTGTCCACGGCGATGATGCGCAGCTTCGAGAACCGCGCCGACTGCTCGGTGGTGGACGAGCCGCTGTACGCCGCCTACCTCGCGGCGACCGGCCTCGACCACCCCGACCGGGACGCCGTCGTCGCCTCGCAGCCGACCGACCCGGCCGCCGTCGTCGACGCGCTGACGTCGGGGTCGGTGTCGACGGCGGTGCAGTACCAGAAGCACATGACCCACCACGTGCTGCCGTCGGTGCCGCGCGGGCCGCTCGCCTCGCTCACCCACGCGTTCCTGGTGCGCGACCCGGAGCGGGTGCTGACGTCGTACGCGAAGGTGCGCGACGAGCCCACCCTGGAGGACCTCGGGCTGCCGCAGCAGCTGGAGCTGTTCGAGACCTACGGCGGGCCGGTGGTCGACGCGGCCGACGTGCTGCGCGACCCGCGCGGGACGCTGGGCGTGCTCTGCTCGGCCCTCGGGATCCCCTTCGACGACGACATGCTGGCGTGGCCGGCCGGACCGCGCGACACCGACGGCGTGTGGGCGCCGCACTGGTACGCCGGCGTCGAGGCGTCGACCGGCTTCGCGCCGTACTCCCCCGGCTCGGGCGACCCGCTGCCGGACCGCCTGGCGCCGCTGCTCGAGCGGTGCCTGCCCTACTACGAGGCGCTCGCGCCCTACCGGCTTCGACCGCCACGGCAGACCGAGGAGAGCTGATGCAGCAGCAGTGGGACGAGCGCAACCGCGACCTGGTCGTCGGCATCGACGACCGACTCGTGCACCGGGACGAGGCGGGGATCAGCCCCTTCGACTCGGTCGTGCAGGGCGGCGACGCGGTCTGGGAGGGGCTGCGCCTGCACCGCGGGCGGATCTTCAAGCTCACCGAGCACCTCGCGCGGCTGCGCCGCTCCGCGCACGCGCTGGCCTTCACGTCGGTGCCGTCGGACGACGAGATCGTCGCGCGCCTGCGGGCCGTCCTCGCCGCCAACGAGATGACCGACGACGTGCACATCCGCCTGACGCTCACCCGCGGGGTGAAGATCACGAGCGGCATGGACCCCCGGCTCAACCAGTCCGGCCCGACGCTGATCGTGCTGGCGGAGTTCAAGTCGCCGGTCTACGACGACAGCGGGATCTCGCTGGTCACCTCGTCGGTGCGCCGCACCCGACCGGACTCGCTCGACCCGAAGATCCACCACAACAACCTGCTCACCTCGATCCTGGCGAAGGTGGAGGCCAACGTCGCCGGCGCCGACGACGCCCTGATGCTCGACGACGACGGGTTCGTCGCCGAGACCAACGCCACCCACGTCTTCCACGTCCGCGGCGGGGCCGTCCGCACCTCCACCACACGCGCCTGCCCGGAGGGCATCACGCGCGAGACGATCCTCGAGATCTGCGCGGGATCCGACATCCCGGTGTCCGTCGGCGACTTCTCGCTGACCGAGGTCTACAACGCCGACGAGGTCTTCGTCACCGGCACCATGGGCGGCGTCACCCCGGTCCTCACCGTCGACGGCCGCACGATCGGCTCCGGTCGCCCCGGCCCGCTCGTCGCCAGGCTCGCCACGGCGTATGCCGAGCGCACGGCTGTCGAGGGGACGCTGGTGGTCGCAGGTCGGGATAGTCCCTGACGTTTTCGGGGTCTCCGCCCGCTCCCACACCCCCGAAATCGTCAGGGACTATCGCCCAGGCCGGCCACTGCGCGGTGAGCCGAGGCGATGACGGCGGGGATGCCGACGCCGTCGTAGGCGGCACCGCAGAGGGCGAGGCGAGGGACGGCGGCCACGGCCGCGCGGGCGCGGGCGATGCGGTCGAGGTGGCCGACGGCGTACTGCGGGAGGCCGCCGCCCCAGCGCTGGACGTGGGTGTCGACGGGGCGAGCCGTGACCCCGACGGCCTCCGCGAGGTCGGCGAGCGACCAGGCGACCAGCTCCTCGTCGGCGGCCTGGAGCGCCGTCGCCTCACCGTACCGGCCCAGCGAGGTGCGCAGCAGGAGCAGCTCCGCCCCGTCGACACCGCCGGCCGTGCGGACCCAGCCCCACTTGGCGAACGAGAACGTCGACGCCTTGATGCGGCGCGCGTCGACCGGCGGCACCAGGAAGCCGGAGGAGGCGGTGGCGTCGAGCGCCGGCGCGTCGGCGGCGCGGAACGCGAAGGTCACCACGGCCATCGACGCCGACTCCACCTCCGCCAGCGCCGCCGCCGCCACGGGCGCGACCGACGACAGCAGTCGGGCGGTCGGCGCGGCGGGGGTCGCGAGCACGACCGCGTCCGCGGCGACCAGCTCGGGTGCGGTGGTCGGACCGACCACCAGCTCGAAGCCCGAGACGGCGCGACGCAGCTCGCGCACGGTCGCGCCGGTCCGCACGGTCAGTCCCGCGGCCAGCGCCTCCGGGAGCTGACCCATCCCGCCCGGGATGCCCGCGAAGACCGGCCGGTCGTACGCCGTGGGCGCCGATGCCGCCTGCTCCAGCACCGACCCGCGGGAGGCGTAGCTGACCAGCTGCGGGACGGCCGCGCCGGCGGAGATGAGGCGGGCGTTGCCGGCGTACACGCCACCCAGCAGCGGCTCGACGAGCCGGTCGGTGACCTCGGCACCGAAGCGGCGGTCCACCAGAGCTCCGACCGAGACGTCCTCCACCAGGTGCTCGGGCGGCAGCGACGGCTCGCGGCGCACCCGCTCGACGCCCTCCGGCGACAGGACCCCCGACGCGGCGAGCTGCCCCAGGTCGAGCGGCACCCCCATGAGCGAGCGGGGCAGCGGGCGCAGCGCGCCCCGGGTCCAGATCCGTGACGAGGCGGTCGTCGGGTGCTCGATCGGCAGCCCCATCTCGCGCGCGAGGTCGACGCCCTCGGGTCGTCGGTTGAGCATCGCCTCGGCGCCGACGTCGACCGTCACGCCGGCCACCGCGACCCGGTGCAGCTTGCCGCCGACGCGCGCCGAGGACTCGAGCACGACGACGTCGTGGCCCGCGGCGACCAGGCGGCGGGCGGCGGTCAGGCCGGCCACGCCGGCACCGACCACGACCACGCTGACCACGCGCCCAACTCTGTCAGACCCGCCGCGGCGGAACCGACCGGGTGCACGCGCCGTCCGAGCCGGCATGAACCGCTCACTCATGCGTCTCGTGGCGACGGCGATCCTCGGGACCGCGCTGGCCGCAACCCTGGTCGGCTGCTCCGGCGACAGCGACAGCGACAGCGGCGGCACCTCGGACAGCCCGGCGGCCGCGCGAGCCCCGGAGGTGGCCGACGCCGACCGGGCCGGCGCGGCCAGCCTCGCCGAGGACGCCGCGGCCCGCGAGGAGGCCGCCCCGGAGGTGCCCCGCGCCGTGATCCGCAAGGGCAACGTCGCGCTGCGCGCCGACGACGTCGGCCGGGCGCGGATCGAGGTGCAGAAGGTCGTCGACCGTCATGCCGGCGAGGTGACCGAGGAGGAGACCCAGTCCGATGACGACGGCGACGCGGCGTACACGCGTCTGGTGGTGCGGGTGCCGTCCGACGACTTCGCCGACGCCGTCACCGAGCTGAAGAGGATCGGCGAGCTCGAGTCGGCGAACACCAACGAGGACGACGTGACGACCGAGGTCATCGACGTCCGGACCCGGATCAAGGTGCAGGAGCGCAGCATCGACCGGATCTCGATCCTCTTCCAGCGAGCGGAGAGCATCCGCGACATCATGGCGATCGAGTCCGAGCTCTCGCGACGGCAGGCCGAGCTCGAGTCGCTGCAGCAGCAGGCGGCCTACCTCGACGACCAGACCTCGATGTCGACGATCGTCGTCAGCATCGACCGGGTCCCCGCGAAGCGCAGCGAGCCGGTGGAGGACGACGACACGGGCTTCCTGGCCGGCCTGTCCGCGGGGTGGGGCGCGCTGTCGACGTTCGCGGTCGGCCTCGCCACCGCCCTCGGCGCGCTGCTGCCGTGGCTGGTGGTCGGAACGGTCGTCGGCGTGCCGGCGCTGCTGCTGGTGCGGTCGCTGCGACGGCGTACGCCGCCGGCGGCGCCGGGTGACGCCTCGGCCGAGTGAGTCAGCCGAGCGGGTAGCCCTGCACGAACTCGGTCAGCCGCTCGAGCTGGTCGGGGTCCGTGGTGGGCAGCACCCCGTGGCCGAGGTTGAAGACGTGGCCGCGGGCCTGCCGGCCGGCGTCGATGATCTCGCCGGCGCGCGCGGTCATCACCTCGGTCGGCGCGAAGACCAGCGTGGGGTCGAGGTTGCCCTGCACGGCGCGGTCGCCGACGCGGGTGATCGCCTCGCCCAGCGGCGTGCGCCAGTCGACGCCGACCACGTCGGCACCGGCCTCGCCCATGAGGCCGAGCAGGTTCGACGTGCCGACGCCGAAGTGGATCCGCGGCACGCCGAGCTCGCCGGCGCGGGCCAGCACCCGCGCGGAGTGCGGCATGACGTGCTCGCGGTAGTCGCCCGGCGTGAGCGCACCTGCCCACGAGTCGAAGAGCTGGACCGCCGAGGCACCGGCGCCGACCTGCACCTCGAGGTAGGCAGCGGAGATGCCGGCGATCTTGCGCATCAGCGCGTCCCAGACGTCGGGGGCGCCGAACATCATCGCCTTGGTGCGGGCGTGGTCCTTGGAGGGCCCGCCCTCCACGAGGTACGACGCGACCGTGAACGGCGCGCCCGCGAAGCCGATCAGCGGGGTGCCGCCGAGCTGGCCCACGAGGTCGCGCACCGCCTCGGCGATGTAGGGGACGTGCTCGGGGGTGAGGTCGGGGATGCGCGCGACGTCCTTCGCCGTGCGCACCGGGCGCGCGACGACCGGACCGACGCCGGGCTTGATCTCGAGGTCGACCCCGACCGCCTTGAGCGGCAGCACGATGTCGGAGAAGAAGATGGCCGCGTCCACGCCGTACCGCCGGACCGGCTGCAGCGTGATCTCGGTCACCAGCGCGGGGTCCATGCAGGACTCGAGCATGCCGATCCCCTCGCGGACGGCGAGGTACTCGGGGAGCGAGCGACCGGCCTGGCGCATGAACCACACGGGCGTGTGCGGCACCGGCTCACCCCGGACCGCCTTGAGGAAGGCGCTGTCCCGCAGCTGCTCCGGGAGGGGGTCGTTCGGGGCCGGCATGAGCGAAGCCTCGCAGGTCGGTCGGCGTGTTCGCACATCCACGACGCGCGGACCGACCTACTGTGAACCCATGGTGGTCGGTCAGGAGACCCACCCGGGAACGGGTGCGGGCGCGGCTCCCGCGGAGTTCCGCGAGGCCGTGGCCACCATGCACGCCGCGCGGCTGCGGCCCGAGGTCCTCTGCGAGGAGATGCCCGCGCCACAGCGGATCGCCCCGTGGGCGTCGGCACTCTCCGCGGACGTGACCGTCGAGGGCACCGACATCGGCACCGGTCGGATCATCCTGCTGCACGACCCGGCCGGCAACGACGCGTGGTCGGGCACCTTCCGCTGCGTGGCCTACGCCCGCGCCGAGGTCGACCTCGACCTGATCTCCGACCCCATGCTGGCGGCCGTGGGCTGGACCTGGCTGACGGAGGCCCTGGAGGAGCACGGCGCGTCGTACGTCGCGGCCTCGGGCACGGTCACCCGGGTCGCCACCGAGAGCTTCGGCGGGATGGCCGACGAGGGCGGCACCGCCCAGGTCGAGATCCGCGCGTCCTGGACGCCGGTGGTTCCCGAGGCCGCCCCGGACCTCGCCCCGCTCGACCTCGCCCCGCACGTCGAGGCCTGGGGTGAGCTGCTGTGCACCGCGGCCGGGTTGCCGCCGGTGCCCGACGGGGTGGCCGTGATGCCGAGCCGTCGGGGGCAGCGAGGCGGTGGGCCCGGTGGCGGACACTGACCCGATGTCCGACGACGACACCACGCCCCCTCCCCCGCTCCTCACGCTGCGCGACGGCCTGCCGCCCGTCGTCGAGACCGAGGCCGGGCTGGCCGAGGTGTCCGACGCGATCGCCGCCGGGAGCGGACCGGTGGCGATCGACGCCGAGCGGGCGTCCGGCTACCGCTACTCCTCGCGCGCCTACCTGATCCAGCTGCGCCGCGAGGGAGCCGGCACCTTCCTCGTCGACCCGATCGCCTTCGAGTCGCTCGAGCCCCTGCAGCGCGCCCTCGACGGCACCGAGTGGATCCTGCACGCCGCGACGCAGGACCTGCCCTGCCTCGCCGAGGTCGGGCTGCGGCCGGCCCTGCTCTTCGACACCGAGCTCGCCGGCCGCCTGCTCGGCTACCCGCGCGTCGGCCTGGCGACCCTGGTCGAGCAGCTGCTCGGCTCGCGGCTGGCCAAGGAGCACTCGGCCGCCGACTGGTCGACCCGGCCGCTTCCGGCGCCGTGGCTGGAGTACGCCGCGCTCGACGTCGAGGTGCTCGTCGAGCTCCGCGGACTGCTCGGCACCGAGCTCGAGAAGGCCGGCAAGGGCGAGTGGGCGCGCCAGGAGTTCGAGTACCTGCGCGGCTTCGAGCCGGTGCCGCGCACCGATGCGTGGCGACGCACCTCCGGGGTCCACCGGGTGCGCGGCCGGCGACCCCTCGGCGCCGTACGCGAGCTCTGGCAGACCCGTGACGCGATCGCCGCGGAGCGTGACGTGACACCGGGCCGGATCATCCCCGACGCGGCCATCGTCGCCGCCGCCACCGCGATGCCGACCGAGCGCGACGCGCTGCTCGGCACCCAGGGCTTCCACGGGCGCGGCGCCGAACGCTATGCCTCCCGCTGGGTCGCGGCGCTGCGCCGCGTCGCCGAGATGGACGAGTCCGACCTCCCCACGCGCACCCCGCGCGGCAACGGCCCGCCGCTCCCTCGCGCGTGGGCCGAGAAGGACCCGGTGGCCGCACGCCGGCTGGCACTCGCCCGCCAGGGCCTCACCGAACGGTCCGAGGAGCTCTCGGTGCCGGTCGAGAACCTGCTCACCCCCGACTACCTGCGCCGCACCCTCTGGACGCCGCCGTCGACCCGTGACGCCGTCCGGCTCGCTCCCGCGGTCGCGGAGCGGCTGGCCGGGTACGGCGCCCGTCCGTGGCAGATCGAGATCGACGCCCCGATCCTCACCGACGCGATCATCACCGCAGAGTCCGAGGCTGCGGCCAGCGAGACCGGCTGAGGGCTACTGCGCGTCGGTCTCGCTCGGCTCCGGCGACTCGGAGGCCGACTCGGAGGCCGCTTCGGGGTCGAGGATCGGGCGGGACGCCTCGTCGATCTCGGTGGTGACGGCGTCGAGGTCGAGGACGCCGACGCCGAACACCAGCTGCCGCAGCTGGGGCGCGACGGTCTCCTCGAGCTCGGCGAGCGTGTCGACCAGCGGTGCGACCGCCATGGAGCGCACGCTCGAGTTGAAGAGCTCCGCGTGCTCGGGCCGACGGCCGGGCTGGAGGAAGTCGTCGGAGAGCGCGACCTCGACGTTCGCGGGCTGGAGGTATCCCGTGCGGCTCACCAGCGACACGGAGTCGGCGCCGATCTCGTGGACGATGAAGTCGGCCGCGATCGACGGCGCCGGCGTGGTCGCCGACATGCACAGCGCGGTCACGTCGCCGACGGTGGCGGCGCCGTCGAGTCGGGGCATCGGCAGCACGTCGAAGTCGAGGTCGGCCTTCGCGCGCAGCACCGGCACGAGCGACCGGTCGCCCGCGATCATGCCGAGCTTGCCGCGCAGGAACCACCGGCGCGCCGGCGCCTCGTCGAGCTGGGTCTCGTCCAGGGTGACCTGCGGGTTGCGGAGCAGCTCGAGGGTCCTCTCGAGCGCGTCCTTGCTGCCGTCGCTGGAGAAGGTCAGCGACGTCGGCGCCTCGGAGTCGTCGAAGACCGAGCCGCCACCGGAGTCGATGAACGGCGCGAGCCCCTCGATCGTCGCGTCGATGTGCACGCCCTTGGCGCCGCGGGCCGGGCGGCTCGCGAACTCGGCGGCCGCGACGAACTGCTCGAACGACCAGCCGGTCGCATCCTCGTCGGGGGCCTCCAGGCCACGGTTGCGCATCCGGTCGAAGTTCACGAGGCGCTTGTTGTAGTAGACGACGTGGGGCGTGACGCCGTACGGCATGCACTGGAGGTGGTCGTCGGCGCTCAGCTCCTCGAGCGCGCTGCGCGTGTAGTTGTCACCGAACTCCACACCACGCTCGTCGAGCAGCTCGTCGACAGGCTGGGTGTACTCGTTGTCGAGCAGCCAGCGCAGGTCGGAGCGCGAGGCGAGGAACACGTCCGGCACCGCCGCGCCGTCCTCGATGTCGGTGCGCATCGCCTCGTGGGAGGGCCAGCTCCGGATCTCGACGTCGACGTTGTCGGGGTCGAGGTTCCACGGGTCGACGGTGGCCTTGAAGGCGCGCTGCACGTCGTGCGGGCCCACGACGCCGAACGTCAGCTGCTCGGGCACCGGCGGCGCGGCGCTGGTCGTGGGGTCGGGCGGCGTGGGCTCCTCGGAGTCACCGGTGCAGGCCGCGGTGGTCAGGACCGCCGCCACCACGACGATCGCCACCATCCGGTTCTTCCTCAACCGTTCCTCCTCACCCTCACCCAGCGACTCTCGCCGACGTGCCCACAGACAGGCGCCCGGGGCCACGCCCGGGCGCGGCCACCATATCGACCTGCGGGTGACCTCCGCTCAGTCGAACGTGTGGTGACGGCGTGCGGCGTCGGTCACGCGCGCGAACGTCGCGGGGTCGAGCGCCGCGCCCTCGCGGCGCACGGCGCCCGCGTCGAGCCGGATCAGCCGGTCCAGCCGCACCTCGCTCGGCCGCCGCGACCGGTCCCACCCGCCGGCCCCGACGTCCATCCAGTAGCGGCCCCAGCGCGCCTCCTGCGCGGCGTCGCGGTCGTGGTCCTTGCTGGTCAGCATCAGGCCGAGCAGCTGGCCGTCCTGGACGCCCACCAGCAGCACGGGACGGTCCTTGCCCCGGTGGGGGTCGTCCTCGTAGGGCACCCAGCCCCACACGACCTCGCCCGGGTCGGGGCGGCCGTCGGCGCGTGGCGCGTACGAGACGGCCACCGGTGAACCGGAGCGACGACGGACCAACCGGCGAAGCAGACGCATGGTCTCGAGGATAGAAGCACGCCGGACCGGGAGCGCCTCACGGCGCGTGGCCGCTCGAAGCGGCTGATTTTGGGACCCGGGGCTGCCGCGGCCCGGCGTGCTCCGAGCAGTCTAACGGCCTCAGGCCAGCGGATGTTCCAGTTCGGCGTGACCGGCCGCCTCGAGCTGCTCGGAGAGCACCAGCATCCGCTGCACCTCGGCCTCGGTCGGGCCGCTCAGCGCCGCGCGCCCGGTGGCGACGACCCGCGCGAACGCCGCCGCCCGCAGCAGGACGTCGGCGAAGTCACTTCCCGCGATGCCGCGCAGCACCGCGTCGATCATCGCCCGCAGCTGCTCGGGCCCGGGCGGTTCGGCGACGCCGGCGACGACCCGCGCCACCGGCGCGCCGCGCTGGCCGGCCTCGAACTCGCGGGAGACCGCGACCGGATCGGCGTACACCCACGACCGCAGCAGGTAGAGCCGCCACAGGCAGCCGGCCAGCGAGTCGGCCGGCGCGCCGGACCAGACCTCCGCGATCGTCTCGATGCCCTCGCTGTCGGCCAGCCGCAGCACCCGCTCGGCGACGGCCGCGTCGTCGGAGCCGCGGGCGCCGCGCACGAGCAGGTGCGCCGCGCGGTCGGCGGCCTCGCTGACCAGCGCCGGATCGGCGCCACCGGTGAGCGCCTCGAAGAAGTTGCTCCCGGGCGTCATCGGCCGGTGGTGCTGGCGGTCCGTCACGGCTGCATCACCCCTGCAGGCTACGTCGGATGCGCTGGTCGCTGACCGGGTACGCCGTGCCGAGCTGCTGCGCCCACAGCGAGACGCGGTACTCCTCCAGCATCCAGCGCACCTGACGCAGGGCGTCCCCGGGCGGGCGACCCTCCGGCAGTGCGGCGAGCCGGTGCAGGTGGGCGTCCTGGACGTCGCCGATCTGGTCCATGAGCTGCCGATCGCGGTTGATCTGGCCGGCCAGCCGGTCGCGGCGGTGCTCGAGCGCGGCGAGGTAGGTCGGGTAGCGGCGCAGCCGGGTCGCCCCCGCCTCGCCCACGAAGCCGGCGTGCACCAGCCGGGCCAGCTGCGCACGCATGTCGGTGAGGGCCGGCAGCATCGTCATCTCGGCGCGGCCGCTGAGCGCCTTCTCCGCGCGCCGCCACCCGTCGAGCACCCGGATCACGTCGGCCATCGTGGCCCGCACCCGGGCCTCGTGGTCGCGGGTGGCGGCGGCCAGCAGCGCGTCGTACGCCGCCTCGTCGCGCACCGGCGGGTGCGCGTCGACGACGTCCTGCACGACCGCGGCGCGGACGTCCTCGAGCAGGTCGGCGACGCCCGGGTACGGCGAGCCGGCGAGGCCGAGCTTCTCGACGTTGGTGAGCCCGTCGACGATCGCCTTGACCGGCGAGGGCAGCGCGAGCAGCAGCAGGCGACGTACGCCGAGCCGGTGCCGCGCCTCCTGCTCGTCGGCCGAGCCGAAGACCTCGAGTCCGACCGTCGCGCCCTCGTCGACCAGGGCCGGGAACACCTGGACCTCGTGACCCGCCCGCTTCCGGGTGAACGACGGCTCGACGGTGCCGAAGGTCCAGGCGGTCTCACCGCTGCGCGCGAGGCCGCTGTCGGTGGCGACCTCGGCGATCGCCTCGGCGAACTGCGGGCGCAGTGGCTCCTTGAGCGCCTCCAGGTCCTTGCCGCGCGCCTGCTCGCGGCCGTCGTCGTCGACGACGCGGTAGGTCGGTCGCAGGTGCTCGGGCACCTTCGACCAGTCCCAGGCCTCGCGCGGGACGACGACCCCGGTCGTCGACCGGCACCAGCGCTCGAGGGCGTCGAGCAGGGGCTCCTCCCCCGGAGGCACGGCTCCGAGGAACTCCCGCGCCCGGTCGGGTGCCGGCACGAAGCTGACCCGCAGGCTCTTGGGCAGGCTGCGGATCAGGCTGGTGACCAGCTCCTCGCGCAGGCCCGGCACGTTCCAGGAGAAGTCGTCGGACTCGACCCGGTTCAGCGTCGCGACCGGCACGTCGATGGTGAGGCCGTCGTCGGCCTCCCCGGGCTCGAAGTGGTAGCTGATCGGGAACGTGAGGGTCTCCCCGACCCACTGCTCCGGATAGTCCGCCTCGCTGACCTCGTCGGCGGTGTCGTGGGTCAGCATCGACAGGTCGAACGTGAGCAGGTCGGGCGTCGTCCGCCGCGCCTGCTTCCACCACTGGTCGAAGTGCGCGCCGCTGACGACGTCGGCGCCGACGCGCTCGTCGTAGAAGTCGAAGAGCGTGTGCTCGTCGACCACGATGTCGCGGCGCCGGGCCCGGTGCTCGAGCTCCTCGGCCTCCTCGAGCAGCCGGCGGTTGGTGTCCATGAAGCGGTGGCGAGTGTGCCACTCGCCGTAGACGAGCGCGTGCCGGATGAAGAGCTCGCGGGCGAGCGCGGCGTCGACCTTGCCGTAGGAGACGAGGCGGTCGGCGACGAGCGGTACGCCGTACAGGGTGACGCGCTCGTAGGCCAGGACGGCCGCGCGCTTCTTGCTCCAGTGCGGCTCCGAGTAGGTGCGCTTGACCAGGTCGCGGCCGAGCCGTTCGGCCCACTCCGGCTTGATCGCGGCGTTCTGGCGCGCCCACAGGCGGCTGGTCTCGACGAGCTCCCCGGCCATGAGGAACTGCGGGTTCTTGCGGTGCAGCACGCTGCCCGGGAAGACCGAGAAGCGCGCGCCGCGGGCGCCGAGATACTCCCGCGGTCCGCGCTCCTTCCTGTCTCGCTCCTCGAGCAGACCGATGTGGCTGAGCAGCCCGGAGAGCAGCGCCTGGTGGATCCCATCTGCATCCGGGCTGTCGGCCGCGTGACCGACCTGGATCCTCATCTCCTTCGCCACCTGGCGGAGCTGGGACTCGAAGTCCTGCCACTCGCGGACGCGCAGGTAGTTGAGGAACTCCCGCCTGCACATGCGCCGGAAGGCGGAGGATGACAGCTCCTTCTGCTGCTCCTTGAGGTAGCGCCAGAGGTTGAGCCACGTCAGGAAGTCGCTGCCGTCGACCTTGAAGCGGGCGTGGAGCTGGTCTGCCTGCGCCTGCTCCTTCGGGTGGTCCGCGCCCGGCCGCTCGCGCGGGTCCTGCAGCGACAGCGCGGCGGCGATCACGATGACCTCGCGGACGCAGCCGAGCCGCTCTGCCTCGATGATCATCCGCGCCAGGCGCGGGTCGATCGGCAGCCGGGCGAGCCGCCGCCCGAGCTTCGTGAGCCGGCCCTCCCTCAGCGCGCCGAGCTCCTCGAGGAGCTGGACGCCGGACTGCACGTTGCGCCGGTCGGGCGGCTCGACGAACGGGAGCCGCGCGATGTCGCCGAGGCCGAGCGAGGTCATCTGGAGGATGACGCTCGCCAGGTTGGTGCGGAGTATCTCCGGGTCGGTGAACTCCGGGCGGCCCTCGAAGTCCTCCTCGGAGTAGAGCCGGATCGCGATGCCGGCCTCGACGCGGCCGCACCGACCCGAGCGCTGGTTGGCCGAGGCCTGGCTGATCGGCTCGATCGGCAGCCGCTGCACCTTCGTGCGCACCGAGTAGCGGCTGATCCGGGCGACGCCGGTGTCGACGACGTACCGGATGCCCGGCACGGTCAGCGACGTCTCGGCGACGTTGGTGGCCAGCACGACTCGGCGTACGGCGTTGCCGTGGGAGCTGAAGACGCGGTGCTGCTCGGCCGCGGTCAGCCGGGAGTAGAGCGGCAGGATCTCGGTGCGCGGCAGGTCACCGAGGGCGTCGGCGGTGTCGCGGATCTCGCGCTCGCCGGGCAGGAAGACCAGAACGTCGCCCGGCCCCTCGGCCGACAGCTCCTTGATCGCGTCGACGATCGCCTCGGTCTGGTCGCGGACGACGACCTCGCCCTCCTCGTCCTGCTCGTCGAGGGCCATGAGCGGCCGGTAGCGGACCTCCACGGGGTAGGTGCGGCCGGAGACCTCCACGACCGGGGCGTCGAAGTGCTTCGCGAACCGCTCGACGTCGATCGTGGCCGAGGTGATGATCAGCTTCAGGTCGGGCCGGCGCGGCAGCAGCCGCTTGAGGTAGCCCAGCAGGAAGTCGATGTTGAGGCTGCGCTCGTGGGCCTCGTCGATGATGATCGTGTCGTACTTGCGCAGCTGCCGGTCGCGCTGGAGCTCCGCGAGCAGGATGCCGTCGGTCATCAGCTTCACGCGGCTGCTCTTCGAGGTCCGGTCGGTGAAGCGCACCTGGTAGCCGACCAGGTCGCCGAGCTCGGTGCCCAGCTCGCTCGCGATCCGCTCGGCGACCGACCGCGCGGCGATCCGGCGCGGCTGGGTGTGCCCGATCAGGCCTCCCCCGGATCCGGTGCGGTCACCGCGGCCGAGCTCGAGGCAGATCTTCGGGAGCTGGGTGGTCTTCCCGGACCCCGTCTCCCCGGCGACGATCACGACCTGGTGGTCGCGGATCGCCGCGGCGATGTCATCGCGGCGCTGGGTGACCGGCAGCTCCGGCGGGTAGGCGATCTGGAGCTGGGGAGAGGACGCGGACATGACCGGCCCATTCTGCCCGGTCGGTGGTGGCTTCGAGACAGGCGCCAGCGCGCCTTCCTCAACCACCGAAGCCACGGTGGTTGAGGAGGGACGAAGTCCCGTCTCGAAACCACCGCAAGTGGAACCTGTTCTAGTATCGCCCCATGGCGGAGGCTCAGGAGTACGACGTCGTCGTGGTCGGCTCGGGCGGGGGCGCGATGACGGGCGCGTTCCTCGCCCAGCTGGCCGGTCTGGCCACGGTCGTGGTCGAGAAGACCGCGCTGCTGGGCGGCACCTCGGCGTACTCCGGCGGCGCCTGCTGGCTGCCCGGCAGCCAGGTGCAGCAGCGGGCGGGCATCGCCGACTCGACCGAGTCGGCCCGGGAGTACCTGGCCGCGGTGCTGGACGCGCCGGACCGGGACGACGTCGAGGCCTTCCTCGCGCACGCGCCCGCCTTGGTCGCGGAGCTGGAGGCCGACGACGCGATCGACTTCGAGTGGCTGCCGTTCCCGGAGTACTACGACGCGCCGGGCCGGGTCCCGGCCGGTCGGTCGATCCAGCCGACCGACGTCCGGCGTGACGAGCTGCCGGCCGGCGTCGGCGACCTGGTGCGGCCCCCGGTCGAGCGCGACCGCGCCGGCGAGGCGGGCCGACGCACGCTCAGCGGCGGCCAGTCGCTGATCGCCCGGTTGCTGGCCGGCTTCCTCCGCGAGGGCGGCACCGTACTGACCGAGCTGCCGGTGACCGGCCTCGTGACCGACGGCGACCGGGTGGTCGGCGTCGCCGGGATGACGCCCGAGGGACCCGTCGAGATCCGGGCGCGGCGCGGCGTGCTGGTCGCCGCCGGCGGCTTCGAGGGGAACGCCGGGGAGCGCGCTGCGCACGGCGTGCCCGGCGACGTCGCGTGGACGATGGCGCCGCGCGGCACCAACACCGGCGAGCCGATCGCGGCGGCGGTGGCGATCGGCGCCGCGACCGACTACCGCGGCGTCGGGTGGTTCTGCCCGGGGCTGGAGCAGCCCGACGGCGCGGGGTCGTTCACGCTCGGCTTCCGGTCCGGCCTGATGGTCGACGCGACCGGGCACCGCTACGCCAACGAGTGCCTGCCCTACGACCGCTTCGGGCGGATCATGGCCGAGCGGGAGGAGCGGATCCCGTCCTGGTTCGTCTTCGACTCGCGCGAGGGCGGGCGGCTGCCCGCGATCGCGATGCCCGAGGGCGATCCGGCCGCGCACCTGGAGGCAGGCACCTGGGTTCGCGCGGACACCGTGGCGGAGCTGGCCGAGCGGATCGGCGTACCTGCCGACGCGCTGGTCGCGACCGTCGACCGCTTCAACGACCTCTGCTCGAACGGCGTCGACGAGGACTTCGGCCGCGGCGCGGACGAGTACGACACGTTCTTCACCGGCGGCGCCGGGCCCACGCCCTGCGACCGGGCGCCGTTCTACGCCGCGCGCTTCGTGCTCTCCGACCTCGGCACCAAGGGCGGGCTCGTCACCGACGCGGCCGGCCGGGTGCTGCGCGAGGACGGCACGGCGATCGCCGGCCTGTACGCCGCGGGCAACAGCGCCGCGTCGGTCTTCGGCCCGCACTACCCCGGACCGGGCGCTCCGCTCGGGTCCGCCATGGTGTTCGCCTCGCTGGCCGTGCGGCACATGCGGGCCTGAGCGTCACCGCCCCGGCGTGACCCCGACGATCGCGGGCAGCGAGCCGGTGACGATCGCGAGCAGGTCGGCACGGGTGACGCCGCGCGGATCGTCGATCCACGACAGCACGAGCTCCTCGACCATCGCGGACCAGCCGCGCACCACCAGTCTGTTGGCCGGGGTGTCGGGGACGATCTCGCCATGCACGTCCTCGCGGAACACGCGGCCGTTGAGCGCCGACCGGGCGTCCTCGTAGATCGCGCGGAGGCTCTCGTTGCCGCCCGCGGCGGCCTTGACCAGCGAGACATAGCCCTCGTGGTTGGCGACCACGTAGTCGACGTACGCCGTCACCGACGTCAGCAGTCGCTCCAGGGGGTCGCCGTCGGTCGGCGGCGTGGTCTGCGCGATGAGGTCGTCGGCGGCGTGCCGTACGACCGCCTCGTGGAAGGCCTGCTTGCTGCCGAAGTAGTGGTAGAGAAGACCCCGGGAGATGCCCGCCTCCTCGGCGAGCAGGTCGATCGAGAGCTCGTCGAGCGACCGGTGAGCGAGCAGGCGCACGCCGAGGTCGAGCAGCTGCTCGCGGCGCCGCTCCGGCGAGAGCCGGGTACGAGGGGTCGTGGTCACGCGACCACTCTATTGACGTCCGTTCAATAGCGCCAGTACCGTCGACGCCATGGGTGTCCAGCACGTCGACCACCTCGTCGACCACCTCGTCGACCACCTCGTCGACCACCTCGTCGTCGGCGCCGGCTTCGCGGGCCTCTGCGCCGCGATCAAGCTGCAGGAGGACGGCGAGCGCGACTTCCTCGTCGTCGAGAAGGGCTCCGACGTGGGCGGCACCTGGCGCGACAACACCTACCCCGGGGCGGCGTGCGACGTGCCGAGCCAGCTCTACTCGTTCTCGTTCGCGCCCAACCCCGAGTGGTCGATGTCCTACAGCCCGCAGCCGGAGATCCAGGCGTACCTGCGCAGGGTCGCCGAGCGCTCCGGCACGCTCGACCGCTTCGAGCTCGACACCTCGTTCGACGACGCCGCCTGGGACGACGCCACCGCTCGCTGGATCGTGCAGGTCACCGGTCCGGCCGGCCGGCGCACCATCGGCGCCCGCACGCTGATCGTCGGCGCCGGCGGGCTCTCGGAGCCGCGGCTGCCCGACATCGAGGGCATTGAGACCTTCCAGGGGCCCCTCTTCCACTCCGCACGCTGGGACCACACGGTCGACCTCGCCGGCAAGCGGGTCGCGGTGATCGGCACCGGCGCCTCGGCGATCCAGATCGTGCCGGAGCTGCAGCGGACCCTGGCAGCCACCGGCGGCCACCTCGACGTCTACCAGCGCACGGCGCCGTGGGTGATTCCCCGCAACGACCGCAGGTACGGCGCGCTCGAGCGGCAGGCGCTGCGCCGCGTCCCGGCGCTGGGACGCCTCTACCGGACCGGGATCTACTGGGCCCACGAGGCCTACGTGCCGGCGTTCACGATCGAGCCGAGGATCGCGCTGCCCGCCCGCAAGGCCGCGGAGGCCAACATCCGCAAGGGCATCGGCGACCCGACGCTGCGCGCGAAGGTGACGCCGCACTTCGCGATCGGGTGCAAGCGGATCCTGCGCTCGAACACCTACTACCCCGCGCTCGCCGCCGACAACACCGAGCTGGTCACCGACCCGGTCGCGAAGGTGACCGGCGACGCGATCGTGACCGCCGACGGCGTCGAGCGGCCGGTCGACGTGCTCGTCGTGGCGACCGGGTTCTGGACGACCGAGCTGCCGGTGACCGAACACATCTCCGGCCCGGCCGGGCGCAGCCTCGCCGACGTCTGGCGCGAGGGCGGCATGGCGGCCTACAAGGGCACGACCGTGCCGGGCTTCCCGAACCTCTTCATGATCGTCGGCCCCAACACCGGCCAGGGCCACACCAGCATGGTCTTCATCATCGAGGCGCAGGTCGCCTACATCCGCGATGCCATCCGCACCCTGCGCGAGCGCGGCTGGGCGGCCGTCGAGCCGCGCGCGGGCGCGTTCCGCCGCTGGAACGCCGACCTGCAGCGCCGGATGAAGCGCACGGTCTGGACGCGCGGCGGCTGCCGGAGCTGGTACCTCGACGAACACGGCCACAACACGACCCTGTGGCCGAAGGCGACGTTCACCTTCCGGCGCCGGCTCGCCCGATTCGACGCGGACGCCTACGACGTACGACAGGAGATGACAGCGTGAAGGACTTCAACGGCAAGGTCGTCGTGATCACGGGCTCCGGCTCGGGGATCGGCAGGGCGCTGGCGGTCAACCTCGCCGGCCGCGGCGCCCGGCTCGCGATCTCCGACGTGAACGACGACGGCCTCGCCGAGACCGTCGACCTCGTGAAGGGCGCGGGTGCGCGCGAGGTCCGTTCGGACCACCTCGACGTGGCCGACCGGGCCGCGTTCGCGACGTACGCCGCGACCGTGGTCGACCACTTCGGTCAGGTGAACCTCGTGGTCAACAACGCCGGCGTCGCCCTGGCCGGCGACCTCGTCGACCTCGAGTACGACGACATGGACTGGATCATGGGCATCAACTTCTGGGGTGTCGTGCACGGCACGAAGGAGTTCCTGCCGCACCTGATCGCGTCCGGCGACGGCCACCTCGTGAACATCTCCTCGCTCTTCGGGCTGGTGTCGATGCCCGGCCAGAGCCTGTACAACTCGGCGAAGTACGCCGTGCGCGGACTCTCCGAGGCGGTGCGCGAGGAGATGCTCGTCGCCGGCCACCGGGTCGGCGTCACCGTCGTGCACCCGGGCGGCATCAAGACCGCGATCGCCCGCAACGCCCGCTACTCGGCGGCCGAGGACGGCGTCGAGAGCGCGAAGAGGTTCGACGAGAAGCTCGCGAAGATGACCCCCGAGCGGGCCGCCGAGATCATCGTCGCCGGAGTCGAGAAGGACAAGGCGCGCGTGCTCGTCGGCCTCGACGCCCACGCCGTGCACCACCTCGCGAAGCTGACCGGGTCGCGCTACCAGGACATCGTGGCGCGCGGCTACCGCAAGGTCATGCCTGCGAAGACGACGATCGTCTGAGCCTCGTCTCGCTCCGGTTGCGCGCCTTGATGCGCAGCGGTCCGACCAGGCGCGGGCCGGCGAGCCGGCTCTCGAGCTTGCGGGCCTCGCGCTGGATCGGCTGGGCGACGTACTCCCCGAGGATCACCCCGGCCGCGAGCGCGAGTGCGACCGAGCCGGCGGTGAAGAGCGCCAGCAGCCCCTCCGACGTGGCGGCGCCGCCCTCGGAGAGCAGGCTCAGGCCGCGGTAGATCGAGAGGCCCGGCAGCATCGGCACGACCGCCGGGACGACCACGACGAGGGGCGGGACCCGCAGCCGGGCGGCGACGCCGTAGCTGACCAGCCCGACGAAGAACGCCGCGACCGCGGTCGGCCACGAACGGCCGATGCCGCTGACGTTGGCCGACTGCGAGATCAGCATCGCGATCGCGGCCACCAGGCCGATGGTGGCCAGCGCGCGGCGGGGGGCGTAGGAGGCGAACGCGAACGCCGCCGCACAGATCGCGGCGCCGATCGCCGCGACCGAGGCCTGCTTCAGGTCGGCCGCCGCACCCGGGTCGAGACGGCCGACGTCGACGCCGAGCACGGTGCCGATCTGGAGGCCGCCGCCGACGCCGGCGATGATGCCGGCGGTCGCGAGCAGCGCCTCGGTCAGCCGGGCGCCGGCGGTGACGTAGAAGCCGGACAGGGCGTCCTGCAGGGCGCCCATGAAGCCGATGCCGGCGAGCAGCATGATGATGTTCGCGGTCACCACGACCGAGGGGTCGAGGTCGGCCGGCGTGGCGGCGACCGCGACGGCGATCAGGGTCGCGACCCCGCCACCGGCGACCTGGAGGTAGAAGAACGGCAGTCGTCGCCGGGCCATCACCATCTGGAGCCGGTCGATGCAGACCGCCGCCACGAACGCGATCGACACGACCTCCCAGCCACCTCCGAGCTGGAGGCCCACGCCCGCGCACATCGCGCCCCAGCCGAGCGTCGCCGCCCAGCGCGGCAGGGTGTGGCCGGACGAGACGATGCGGGCCAGCCGGCCCCGCGCGTCCTTGAGGTCGGCCTCGCCGCGGAGCACGTCGCGCACCAGGTGGTCGACCAGCGTCAGGTCCTCGTAGTCGATGTCACGCTGCTTGACCTGCCGGATGAGCACGAACGACGGGAGCTCCGGGTCGGGCTGGAAGCTCATCGACAGCGACGTGAACGTCACGTCCACCTCGGGGTGGCGGACGCCGAGCTGCCACGACAGCGCCTGCATCGTCGCGGTGACGTCCGCCGCGCCGGCGCCCGAGGAGAGAAGCAGCTCGCCGACGCGGAGGCAGAAGTCGAGAGTCAGGTTCAGCTCGCGAGCCTCCAACATGGCCGCCATGCTCGCAGGTCTAGGTTGTGCACGTGCCACTCGCCCGGGGAGACGACGTCCGTGTCGTGATGTCCAAGTGGGGAGACCGCCCGCACTGGGAGTTCGACGCGATCTTCCTCGGCAGCGACCCACACGGCGACTGGCTCGGCATCCCGGCCGGCACCGCGATGGCGCGACCCGGCGCGACCTACGTCGCGCCGACCCACCAGGTCGGCCTGGTGCCCCCGGCCGGACCCGACGCGGAGCGCGGATGGCTCGCGACCATCCACGACGTCGGCGGGCCGGTGCGGGTCTACGTCGACATCACCACCCCACCGACCTGGGACGGCCCGACGCTCCGGGCGGTCGACCTCGACCTCGACGTCATCCTCGGCCACACGGGCCGGGCGTGGGTGGACGACGAGGACGAGTTCGCCGACCACCGGATCCGGTTCGGCTACCCCGACGAGGTCACCCGGGCCGCCATGGCCTCCTGCGACCGGGTGCACGCTCTCGTGGCCCGCGGGCACGCGCCGTACGACGGCAGTGCGACCGTCTGGCTCGCCCGGCTGGGGGACTTGTTGCCCCGTTGAGGTGTGGAACGCTGGTGCCGTGCGCATCGACTTCCACGGTTCGCCGGAGCCGACGCTGGGCGTCGAGTGGGAGCTCGCGCTCGTCGACCGCCGCACCCGGGACCTGCGCAACGACGCCACCCACCTCTTCGCCCGCGTCAAGCCGCGGCTCGCGGACCCGTCCAGGTTGCACAAGGAGCTGCTTCGCAACACCGTCGAGGTCGTCAGCGGCGTCTGCCACACGGTCGAGGAGGCGATGGCCGACCTGCGCGGCACCCTCGAGGTCGTGGTCCCGGCCGGCGACGAGCTCGACATCGACCTCTACGGCGCCGGCACCCATCCGTTCGCGTCGTGGACCGTGCAGCAGCTCAGCGAGGGGCACCGCTACGAGGAGCTGATCAACCGCACCCAGTGGTGGGGTCGACAGATGCTGATCTGGGGGGTGCACGTGCACGTCGGGCTGCCCGAGCAGAAGCGCGTCATGGGCGTGCTCTCGGCGCTGCTGAACTACCACCCGCACCTCCAGGCGCTCTCCGCCTCGTCGCCGATCTGGGCCGGACTCGACACCGGCTACGCCTCCAACCGGGCGCTGATGTTCCAGCAGCTGCCGACCGCGGGGCTGCCCTTCCAGTTCACCGAGTGGCCGGAGTTCGAGACGTTCGTGCAGGACCAGCTGACCACCGGGGTGATCGAGGTGCTCTCCGAGATCCGCTGGGACGTCCGGCCGGCCCCGCACCTCGGCACGCTCGAGAACCGAGTCTGCGACGGCGTCTCCACGCTGGCCGAGCTGGCCGCGCTGACCGCCCTGATGCACTGCCTGGTCGTCGACCTCGACGCCCGGATGGCGGCCGGCGAGGAGCTGCCCACCCTCCCGCCGTGGCACGTGCAGGAGAACAAGTGGCGCGCCGCCCGCTACGGCCTCGACGCGATCATCATCACCGACGCGGACTCCCACGAGCGGCTCGTCACCGACGACCTGACCGATCTGCTCGAGCGGCTCGCCCCCGTCGCCGAGCGGCTGGGGTGCGCCGCCGAGCTCGCCTCGGTCGCCGACATCTGGCACGGCGGCGCGTCGTACCAGCGCCAGCGGGCCGTGGCCGCGGACACCGAGGGCGACCTGGTGGCGGTGGTCGACTCGGTCGTGCGGGAGCTGCGCGCCAGCCTGGGTCCGCGCTACGCCGGCCGGTAGCCACGGCAGGAGGCCGCCCCGTCGGCCGCCGTCAGTAGCCGTCGGGTGGCGGCACCATCTCGAGGCGGACACCGAGCAGCCGGACCGGTCGGTCGTGCTCCACCCGGTCGAGCAGCGACACGGCGGCCTCGGCGAGCACGTCGGGGTCGTTGCTCGGCTCGGGCAGGGTGAGGCTGCGGCTGAGCGTGATGAAGGGTCTCAGCCGGATCTTCAGGCCCACGCGGGCGGCCGGGCGCCCCTCGGCGTCGATGTCCTCGACCGCGCGCCGGGTGATCCGCCGCGTGGCCTCGGCCACCTCGTGCCAGTCCTCCAGGTCCTCCTGGAAGGTCTCCTCCCGGCCGTGCGCCCGTGGCACCCACGGCGTCGCGTCCACGGGGCTGGTGTCGACGCCGCGGCCGAGTCGGTGGAACCACGGCCCCATCGTGGGCCCGATCTCGGCCGCCAGCGCCCGGGCGTCGGAGGCGGCGAGCTGATCGACCGTGTCGATGCCGAGCGCGGCCAGCCGCTTGCCGGTCCTGCTGCCGATGCCCCACAACGCCGTCGTCGGGCGTCGGCCCATCACCTCCTGCCAGTTCTGCGCCGTCAGCTGCCACACGCCGCGCGGCTTGCCGAAGTCGGTCGCGATCTTCGCGCGCAGCTTGTTGTCGCCGATGCCCACCGAGCAGTGCAGCCCGCTCGCCTCGAGCACGGCGCTCCGGACCCGACCGGCGTACTCCCGCGGGTCGCCGAGCTCCCCGTGCGCCGGACCGGGGGCCAGGAACGCCTCGTCCCACCCGAGCACCTCCAGCACGACCGGGGCGCCACCCCAGGTGAGGGCCCGCAGCGCCGCCATCACCTGCGCCGAGGCCTCGTTGTAGGCCTCCTTGTCGACGGGGAGGAACACCGCCTCGGGGCACTTGCGGGCCGCGACCCGCAGCGGCATGCCGGAGCCGACGCCGAACGCGCGTGCTTCGTACGACGCGGTCGACACCACCCCACGCTCGGTCGGATCGCCCCGCCCGCCCACGACCACCGGCAGTCCGGCCAGCTCGGGGTGGCGCAGCACCTCGACCGCCGCCAGGAACTGGTCGAGGTCGACGTGCAGCACCCACGGCTGCCCCTCGGGACCCTGACGGACCGTCATCTGGGCGGCGGGGGCAGGGCGTCGGTGGACTCGAGCTGCTCGAGGCCCGAGACCATCAGCAGGTCGACGATCACGGACCGGAGCTGGGCGAGCACCGCCTCGGAGGCCAGCACGTCGGTGCGCTCCACGCGACCGGTCGCCTCACCGACCGTCAGCAGCGGCAGCCGGGCGGCCACCGCCATCCGGTCGGCCGCCAGCTCGGCGGCGGCCAGCTCGGCGGCGTCGGCCAGGTCGCGTGTCAGCCGGGCGTACGACTGGGGCACCGGCCGCCGGTGGTAGGCCGCGACCGCGGTCTGCCGGACGAGCACCCGGGTGCTGCGCAGTGCCCTGTCGAGCGGGTCGACCAGCTCGGACATCTTGCGCAGGTCGTCGCGGTGTCGCACCCGGAACGGCGACGACGTGACCACGTCGAGCCCCTCGTCGGCGGCGGCCTGGAGCTCCCGGATCAGGTAGTCGGTCGAGCGCGCGTCGGCGAGCAGGTCGAGCGCGGCCTCCGCCTCGCCGTCCGCCATCACGTCCGCCGCCGCTCGCAGTAGCCCGGCGATCTTGCGCATCACGACCGACGCCTGCTCGCGGGGCCGTCGCAGCGGGGCGGCGGGCACCACTGTGGCGGCCAGGAGCGCCACCGTTCCACCGATGACGGCGTCGGTCCAGCGGGTGAACGCGGCGCCCGGGTCCGGCACCAGCGAGGCGACCACGATCGACTGCACCGCCGCCTGGGTGACCAGCAGCGGGCCGCCGTCGAGCAGGATCGCCGCGGTCATCGACAAGGCCACGATCAGGGCGATCTGCCACGCCCCGGAGCCCAGCCAGACGACGAGCAGGTCGGCGAGGAAGACGCCGACGGCGACGCCGACGGTGACCTCGATGACCCGGCGGATCCGTTGGCCGTAGGAGGTGCCGAGGGCGACCACGGCGGCGACCGGGGCGAAGAACGGCGTCGGATGTCCGAACAGATCGGCGGCGACGAACCACGCGGCGCCCGCGGCGACGGCGCACTGGCCGATCTGCCACCACTTCGAGCGCCACCGCCGCAGACGGGCCCGGACGGACGTGCGGCCCCGGTCCCACGCCCGGTCGAGCGGTCCGGCCTCCTCCACAGCGCCGATCCTGCCACGATCGGCGGACCCGACCGGCGCGTCGGCCGCCCGGTGCGCCCGGTGCGCTCACTGCGCCCGGGGACCGGCGCGTTGCTCACGACGCGTGCGCCCACGCGAGCGCCTGCTGGAGGACGGCGAGGTCGTCGTACCAGGTGCGCACCTCGGCGCGGCAGCGCACCCGGTCGACGCGGCGGTCGTACTCCCCGCACTCGGCGCGCGCCTCGGACCGGGTCGGCGGGAAGAGCTCGGTGCCGTCGAGATGCCGGATGCCGAACCCGTTCTCGGCGTCGCCGGTGACCTCGACGACCGTGTCGCCCCGCGGAGCCGGCGGGTCCCCCTTCGCCGCCGCGGCGACACCGAAGCCGCAGCCGGTGGTGGCGACGACGGCGGCGATCAGGACGGTCAGGTTGCGCATGGTGCCTCCCGGAAGCTCGGGCACCGGCCGATTCCGGTGCGCCGACGACGCTAGGAGCGCTCGGCGACATCGACCGGCCGGGGCGCCGGCGCCTGGGGAGAACGACGTCGGGAGGGCCCCTGTGGACGAAATCCGGCTCTGCCGGCAGTCCGTCGTACCCCGCGGCCGGGGTGCGGTCGGGCGTGGCTTGATCGAGGCTTGATCGAGGCTTCATCGAGGCTTCATCAAGGGATGTGGTCGACGTCGCGCCTCCCCGACCGAGCTCACCACGGGAACCGGGGGCTGACCTTCATCCCTTGATGAAACTGCGCCCGCCGCGCCCGCCGACGAGCGCTCCCGTCGCGGCGCCGGCGGCGATGAGGACGGAGAGTGCAGTGAGCAGCGGACGGCGGACCATGGGTGCTCCCGGGGCGGGTCGACGATGTTCGCCTCGAGCCCATCTCGACTGCCCGGCGTGGCGCAACGGTGGAAACCCTTGCGTCGGAGGACGGGTTGTGGCGGCAGTCACGAGCGGCGATAGTGCAGCGTGGTCTCACTCATCGATCCCACGGGGACGGCGTTCCTGCTCGCGGAGAGCCGCAGCATGCCCATGCACGTCGGCGGTCTGCACCTCTTCGAGAAGCCCGAGGGGGCCGGCCGCGGCTACGGGCGGCAGATGTACGAGGCGATGCGCGACGTCGCGGAGGTCGCGCCGCTCTTCCTCAAGCGCCCGCACCGGTCGCTGACGACGGCCGGGCAGCTGGTCTGGGTCGAGGACGACCAGTTCGACATCGAGCACCACGTGCGGCACGGCGCGTTGCCGAAGCCGGGCCGGATCCGCGAGCTGCTCGAGCTCACCGGTCGGCTCCACGGCACCCGTCTCGCGTGGGAGCGCCCGCTCTGGGAGGCGACGGTCATCGAGGGCCTGCGCGACGGCCGGATCGCGCTCTACACGAAGACCCACCACGCGCTCGTCGACGGCATCTCCGCGATGCGGCTGCTGCAGAGCGTGCTGTCGACCGACGGCGAGCGCGCCGGCATGCCGGCGCCGTGGGACGCCCGCACCCGGGAGCGCCGTACGTCGGGCACCGAGCCGGGCGACCTCACCGACCTCCCGGCGCGCACCCTCCGCTCGGCGCTGGGCATCGCGGCGCAGGCGGCGGGGATGCCGGGCGCCCTGGCACGCACCGTGACCAAGGGCGTGCGCAACGAGACCTCGTCGATCTCTCTGCACGCGCCGCGCACGATCTTCAACCAGAAGATCACGGGGTCGCGCCGCTTCGCCGCGCAGGACTGGCCGATCGCGCGGCTGCGCGCGATCGGCAGGGCGACCGGCACCACGATCAACGACGTCGTGCTCGCGATGTGCGCCGGCGCCGTGCGCGCCTACCTGCTCGAGCTCGACGCCCTCCCGGACGCACCACTCGTGGCGATGGTGCCGGTCGGCCTCAACGCGAGGCAGGCGCACGCGGCGTCGACCGACGGCGGCAACGCGGTCGGCTCGGTGATGTGCCAGCTCGGCACCGACCTGGCGGACCCCGCGGACCGGCTGACCGTCATCCACACGTCGATGGCCGACGGCAAGCAGGCGCTCTCGAGCATGACGCCCGCCCAGATCCTCGCGATGAGCGCCCTCGGCCAGGCGCCCGCGATCATCGCGCCGCTGCTGCGGATGGAGGGCGTGGTGCGCCCGCCGTACAACCTGGTGATCAGCAACGTGCCCGGCCCGCGCACCACGCACTACTGGAACGGCGCGCGTCTGGACGGCACCTACCCGCTCTCCATCCCGATCAACGGCATGGCGCTCAACATCACCTGCACGTCGTACGACGGCAAGCTCGCCTTCGGGCTGATCGGCTGCCGTCGCACCGTGCCCCACCTGCAGCGGATGCTCACCCACCTCGATGACGAGCTCGCCGCCCTGGAGAAGGCCGCGGCCGTCTAGGACAGCTCCTCGTAGCCGCCGCCGACGGTGTCGGCGACCGCCTGGAGCCGGGCGCGGGTGATGTCCGCGACGGTGCGGAGCCCGGCGACCTGGGCGTTCGACCCGACGCGGGTGGGCTCGGCGGAGTTGATGCTCACGCAGCGGCGGGTGCCGCCGTCGAGGTCGTTCTGGAGCGCGACGGCGTGCCCGGTCGTGCCGCTGCCGGCGAAGAAGTCGACCACCAGCGCGTCGTCGGGCATGGTGCCCAGGATCCGCCGCACCAGCCCGGTCGGCTTCGGCGACTCGAAGACGTGACCGACCAGCTCCTTGAGCTCGGCGACGGCGGTGTCGGTGGAGCCGACCTCCTCCGCCAGCCAGATCGTGCGCAGCTTCTTGCGACGACCGCCGGGGGTGTCACGGTGCAGCCAGTCGCGCTGGTAGACGTCGATCCGCTCCCCCGTCCTGCCCTTCACCACCCGGCAGACCACGTCGTCGGGCCGCGCCTCGATCAGCGGCCGGCTCCACCGCCACACGGCCGGCGTGCCGTCGCCGAAGACCGGCGTGATCTCCACCGCACCCTCGAACGGCGCCGTGCTCACCCGCCCGCTCGCGGCGTCGCCCCAGACCGGGAAGTGCAGGGTGCGGGCCGTGACCGGGTTGAACTTCTTGTTGGTGTTGCGCAGCGGCAGGTGGCGGTAGCGGCGCCCGTCCGCCGCGGTCAGCGGGAAGTCGCGCTCGTCGACGGTGTCCGGGCTGCTGGCGTCGAGGACGGTACGGCGAACGTCGCGGGCGTAGACGAGCAGGTACTCGTGGCTCGTCGCGAAGCCCTTGCCCAGCTGCCGACCCTTCGGGTTGAGGTTGACCACGACCTGCGCGAGCAGGTTGTCCTCGCCGAACACCTCGTCCATGAGCAGCCGCAGGTGGGCCACCTCGTTGTCGTCGATGCTGACGAAGATCGCGCCGGTCCGGGCCAGCACGTCGCGGGCGGCGACCAGCCGCGGCCGCATCATCGCCACCCACGCCTCGTGCCGGCTGCGGCGCGAACCATCCGCGCGGAAGTCGTCGCGGTAGGCGAAGTCGTTGCCGGTGTTGTACGGCGGGTCGATGTAGACCAGGTCGACGGCGCGGCCCAGCAGCGCCGGCAGCGTCGGCAGCACGTCGAGGTTGTCGCCCTCGACGAAGACGTTCCACGGCTCGCCCACACCGGCAGCGTAGAGACACACGTGACCCGGGTGAGCGATCCACGCCCATGCGCGACCTACCCTTGGGCAGGTGCGCACTCGGCTTACCTTGACCGCCGGACTCACCGCCTGTGCTCTCGTCGCGGCCTCTCCCGCCCTCGGCGACCCCGGACCGGACCGGCCGCCGACGTCGGGGCGGCACTACGCGGTGCAGAAGGACCACTCGCAGGGACGCTCGCTCAACCCACGGCACACCTCGGGTGACGAGCCGGGGTGGATCGCGCCGCGGCTCTCCCCGGGGCAGCGTCGCGCACCGGCCCGCAAGACCGAGGCGACGTCGTACGCCGTCGTGCCGGGCGTGACCTACTCGACCTGGACGCAGACCGACGCGCGCGGGCCGATCGTCGCCCACCTGCTGACCGTCGACCCGAAGGCTCCCGGTGTCGGGGTCAACTACCTCGCACCGAAGCGGGTCGCCGAGACCTCCCCGCTGGGGACCATGCTCGAGGACGAATCGAAGGCGGTGGCCGGCGTCAACGGCGACTTCTTCGACATCGGCCGCACCGGCGCCCCCCTCGGCCTGGGGCTGGCCAAGGCGAAGAAGCTGCTCCACGGGCGCGTAGAGGGGTGGAACTCCGCCTTCTACTTCGACAAGTCCGGCGA
Source organism: Nocardioides sp. YIM 152315 (assembly GCF_029210375.1). GTDB lineage: Bacteria > Actinomycetota > Actinomycetes > Propionibacteriales > Nocardioidaceae > Nocardioides. The sequence continues at coordinate 142,498 of NZ_JARGER010000033.1, forward strand.
CCCCCAGATCGGTGAGCTTCCGATGATCGCCCGCGTGCGCAAGCACCGGCGCATCGACGTGACGGGGCTCAACCAGCCGTTCGTCGCGCGCAACGGCGTCGGCGTCTACACGAAGGCGTGGGGCAAGACCGACGGCTACACGATGACCCAGGGGCAGCGGAAGCACATCCGCGTGGTGTGGGTGCGCAAGCACCGCGTCTACAAGGTCCGCAGGGTCCTGAAGAACAACCGCAAGATCCCCGGCACGATCCTCGTCGGCCGCGGCGACGGCGCCCGGCAGCTGAAGAAGCTGAAGAAGGGCCGCAAGGTCGTCGTCAAGGCCTGGCTCAAGGGTCACCCCAAGATGGCGATCAGCGGCGACCGGCCGCTGATCGACGACGGCGTCATCAAGGTCGTCGACAACCGCGTGATGCATCCGCGGACCGCGGTCGGCGTCGACCGGGAGTCCGGCCAGATCCTGCTGCTGGTCATCGACGGCCGCTCGTCGGCGAGTCGCGGCTACACGATGGTCGAGCTCGCCAACCTGATGATCGACCTCGGTGCCGACGAGGCGCTCAACCTCGACGGCGGTGGCTCGTCGACGATGATCGCGCGGGACGCGACCGGCGCCGACCAGGTGCTCAACCGGCCCTCCGACGGCTACCAGCGCTGGGTCGCGAACGGGATCCAGGTGACCTACAAGCCGTAGCCCGGGTCAGGCTCGGGCGGCTCAGGCCGGCACGAGCACGAGCGCCACGCTGGTGATCGGCGCGAAGCACTGCTTGGTCGGCGACGGCAGCACCGCCCGCACGGTGAGCTGGTCCCCGGTGGCCGTCCCCGTCACCCGGGTCGGCACCTCGCAGCCGATGGCGACCACCGCCGCGGCCAGCCGTCGCCCCTCCGGCACGTCCGTCCGCCGCGCGGCCCGCACGATCTCGCCCTGGAGGCGGTCATTGCGGAACTGGTCGGCGTACGCCCGCACCGCCGGCTCGTCGGGCAGCAGGGTCGGCTCGGTCGTCACGTGGCCACCGGCGGAGGTGCCGGTCAGCACGGCGACCTCCTCGATCGCCGTGCTCGCCGGAGCGCCCGGGACTCCCCCGGGAGCATCGCCTCCCTCGCCGGTGTCGTCACCGCAGCCCGACGCCGTCAGGAGCAGGACCAGCACGAGCGTCCCGAGTGTTCGTCGCATGGTGGTTCGACGGTAGTGGTGGCCACCGGGTTCCGGCGAGCCCCGCCGGACGTGGCAGGCTTGCCGCCGTGGCCCGCTTCACCCGCGCCGAGCTGGAGTCCTTCCGCGACGCGGAGGTCCCGGACCTGCTGCCGGGCCCGGACGATCCCGAGCTCCGGCTGCTGTTCGTCGGCATCAACCCCGGGCTGTGGACGGCCGCGACGCAGACGCACTTCGCGCACCCGGGCAACCGCTTCTATCCCGCACTGCTCCTCGCCGGGATCGTCACCGAGCCGATCAGCCCGTCGGACGGCATGACGGACGCCGACCGCGACCGGCTGCGCGCCCGCGGCATCGGCATCACCAACATCGTGCGCCGCGCGACCGCCCGGGCGGCCGAGCTCTCCGACGCCGAGCTGCGGTCCGGCGGGCTGCAGCTCGTCGAGACCGTACGCCGCGCGTCGCCGCGCGTCGTCGCGATCGCCGGGGTCACGGCGTACCGGGTCGCCTTCGGCCAGCGCCGCGCCGCGCTCGGCCGCCAGTCGGAGCCCCTCGAGGGCGCCGAGGTGTGGGTCGTGCCGAACCCCAGCGGGCTCAACGCCCACGAGACGGTTGCCTCGCTGGCGGTCGCCTATGCCGAGGCCGCGCGGGCGGCCGGGGTCGTGTGACTGTCAGGCGGGGAAGACCTGGTCCTTGCCCAGCACCGTCAGCCCGTCCTCGACGACGAACCCGCGGGCCCGGTCCTCCTCGGGATCGAGACCGAGCCGGGCGCCGGGCGGGATGACGACGAACTTGTCGACGATCGCGTTGCGCACCACGGCGCCGGCGCCGACGTGCACGCCGTTCATCAGCACCGAGCCCACCACGTCGGCGCCGGCGTCGACGCGCACCGAAGGTGACAGCACGGAGCGCCGCACCAGACCGCCGGTGACGACGACCCCGGGAGAGAGCACCGCCTCGTCGACGCGGGCGTGCTCGCCCGCCTCACCCTGCACCAGCTTGGCGGGCGGCTGCGGGCCGTAGGAGGTGTAGATCGGCCACCTGAAGTTGTAGAGGTTGAAGATCGGCAGCGGCGAGACGACGTCCATGTGCGCCGCGAAGTAGGAGCCGAGCGTCCCGACGTCGCGCCAGTAGTCGCGGTCGCGGGCGGTCGAGCCCGCCACGTCGTTGTCCTTGAAGTCGTAGACGCCGGCCTGCTGGCGGCGCACGAACGCCGGCACGATGTCGCCGCCCATGTCGTGCTTCGAGCCGATCTCGGTGGCGTCGCGGGTGACCGCCTCGACCAGCGCGTCGGCGTCGAAGACGTAGTTGCCCATCGACGCCAGCACCTCGCCGGGACTGTCCGGCAGGCCGGTCGCGTCCGTGGGCTTCTCGAGGAACTCGCGGATCCGGGTCGGGTCGTCGGGGTGCACGTCGATGACGCCGAACTGGTCGGCGAGCCCGATCGGCTGCCGGATCGCGGCCACCGTGCACGCGGCACCGCTGTCGCAGTGGGCCTGCACCATCTGGCCGAAGTCCATCCGGTAGACGTGGTCGGCACCCACCACGACGACGATGTCGGGCCTCTCGTCGCGGATCAGGTTGAGGGACTGGTAGATCGCGTCGGCGCTGCCGAGGTACCAGTGCTTGCCGACCCGCTGCTGCGCCGGCACCGGTGTCACGTAGTTGCCGAGCATCGTCGACATCCGCCAGGTCTGGGTGACGTGCCGGTCGAGGCTGTGCGACTTGTACTGGGTGAGCACGACGACCCGGAGGTAGCCGCTGTTGACGACGTTCGAGAGCGCGAAGTCGATGAGGCGGTAGATGCCCGCGAAGGGCACCGCCGGCTTCGCCCGGTCGGCCGTCAGCGGCATCAGCCGCTTGCCCTCCCCGCCCGCGAGGACGATCGCGAGGACCTTCTTGCGGGAGCTGGGCGGCATGTTCTCAACCTAGTGCCCGACGGATAGGTTCGCCCATGTGCGAGTCGACGTGCTGTCCCGCGAGTACCCACCCGAGGTCTACGGCGGCGCCGGCGTGCACGTCGCCGAGCTGGTGCGGGCGCTGCGGTCGCGGTCCGACGTCGAGGCGCACGTGCACGCCTTCGGCGCGCCCCGTCACGACCAACCCGGCGACGAGGCGCTGACCTCGTCGTACGCCGACCTCGCGGAGCTGTCGGGGGCCAACGCGGCGCTGCGCACCCTCGGCGTCGACCTCGCCATCGCCGACGGCTGCGTCGGCACCGAGCTCGTGCACTCGCACACGTGGTACGCCAACCTCGCCGGCCACCTCGCGTCGCTCATGTACGACGTGCCGCACGTCGTCACGGCCCACTCGCTCGAACCCCTGCGGCCGTGGAAGGCCGAGCAGCTCGGCGGGGGATACGCGATCTCGTCGTGGGCCGAGCGCACGGCGTACGAGGAGGCGGCGGCGGTGGTCGCGGTCTCGGCCGCGATGCGCGACGACGTGCTGGCGTCGTACCCCGTCGTCGACCCCGCGCGGGTGCACGTCGTCCACAACGGCATCGACACCACCGACTGGGCCCCGCGCCACGATCACCACCGAGTGCGCGAGCTCGGAGTCGACCCGGACCGCCCCTCGGTCGCGTTCGTCGGACGGATCACCCGTCAGAAGGGGCTGCCGCTCTTCCTGCGCGCCTGCGCGTCGCTGCCACCCGACGTGCAGATCGTGCTCTGCGCGGGCGCGCCGGACACCCCGGAGATCCTCGCCGAGGTGGAGGGGCTGGTCCATGGCCTGCGCGCCTCGCGGTCGGGGGTCGTCTGGATCCCGGAGATGCTCCCGCGCCACGACGTCGTGGCACTGCTCTCCGCGGCGACGGCCTTCGCGTGCCCGTCGATCTACGAGCCGCTCGGGATCGTGAACCTCGAGGCGATGGCCTGCGAGACCGCCGTCGTCGCGACCGCGACCGGCGGCATCCCGGAGGTCGTCGTCGAGGGGGTGACCGGCGTGCTGGTCCCGATCTCGCAGGCGACGGACGGGACGGGGACGCCGCTCGACCCGGACCGGTACGTCGCCGACTTCGCCGCCGCCCTCGCCTCGGTGGTCTCCGACCCGGCCCGCGCCGCCGCGATGGGCGTGGCGGGCCGCGAGCGGGCGATCTCCGACTTCTCCTGGGAGGCGATCGCCGCACGAACCGTCGAGGTCTACCGGTCCGTGCTCCGATGACCCGCTAGCGTCGCCCCGTGCGCAAGAGCATGTTCCTGATGTGGGGCGACGAGCTCGCCACCACGCTCCGCGACGGCGCGGTGCACGCGCGGCTCGCCGCGGTCGGCGTACGCCGTCTCCAGGTCAACGTCACCGACGATCCCGTCGCCGGCGCGCTGCGCATCGACCACGTCGACGACCCGATCGCCGGCTTCGTCAGCGTCTGGGACGCAGACGCCGCCGCCGTCGCCGAGGTGCTCGGCCAGGTGGGCGTCGTGCACGGGTACGCCGTCGACGAGCACCGCCGCCTCGACCCGCCGGAGGCATGGGACGGCAGCCGCGCCGACGCGCTCGCCAACGTGGCCGTGCTCCGCAGGCCCGCCGAGCTCGACCACGACGAGTGGCTGCGCCGCTGGATGGTCGACCACACCACCGTCGCCATCCGCACCCAGGCGACCTTCGGCTACGTCCAGAACGTCGTCGTCGCGCCCCTCACCGCAGGCGCGCCCGCCGTCGACGGCCTCGTGGAGGAGCTCTTCCCGTCCGCCGCCGTCACCGACATGCACGCCTTCTACGGCAGCCGCGGTGACGACGCCGAGCTCGGCCGGCGCATCGGCGAGCTGATGGCCAGCGTCGCCCGGATCGGCGCCGACCGCGACCTCGACCTGGTGCCGACGAGCCGTCACCTCTACGAGCTCTAGCTAGATGAAGATCCCGAGGATCAGCACGACGACCAGGCCGGTCACCGACAGCACGGTCTCCATCAACGACCAGGTCTTCACGGTCTGACCGACGGTCATGCCGAAGTACTCCTTGACCAGCCAGAAGCCGGCGTCGTTGACGTGGGAGAAGAAGAGCGAGCCGGCGCCGACCGCGAGCACGACCAGCGAGACCTCGCCCGAGGGCATGCCCTCGACCAGGCCGATCATCAGCGAGCTCGCGGTGATCGTCGCCACGGTCGCGGAGCCGGTGGCGAGCCGGATCAGCACGGCGAGGACCCACGCGAGCAGCAGCACCGAGAAGTTCGCGCCCTTGGCCCAATCGGCGAGCAGCGTGCCGATGCCGGTGTCGACGAGCACCTGCTTGAAGCCGCCGCCGGCGGCCACGATGAGCAGGATGCCGGCGATCGGGCCGAGCGAGCCGGCGACGGTGTCGGAGATCCTCGCGCGGTCCATGCCGGTGCCGACGCCGAAGGTGAACATCGCGACCAGCACCGCGATCAGCAGCGCGACGAACGGGTTGCCGATCACGTCGAAGACCTGCCGGAGCCGGTCGTCCTCGTCGTCGATCGCGATGTCGACGACGGCCTTGCCGAGCATCAGGACGACCGGGAGCAGCACGGTCGCGAGGGTGATCCCGAACGACGGGCGGGTGGCCTCGTCACGGTCCGGGCTCTCCCAGGTGGCGGGCGGCTCGACGACCACCCAGCGTCCGGCGAGGGTGCCGAAGAGCGGGCCCGCGACGACGATCGTCGGCACCGCCACGAGGATGCCGAGGCCGAGGGTGACGCCCAGGTCGGCGCCGAGGTAGTCGATCGCGGTCACCGGTCCCGGGTGGGGCGGCACGAAGCCGTGCATCGCCGAGAGGCCGGCGAGGGCCGGGATGCCGACGGTGATGAGCGAGACCTGCGCGCGCCGGGCGACCAGGTAGATGACCGGCATCAGCAGCACCAGGCCGATCTCGAAGAACATCGGCAGGCCGATGATCGCGCCGACGAGCGCCATCGCCCAGGGGAGCATCCGCGCCGAGGCGCGACCGACGATCGTGTCGACGATCTGGTCGGCACCGCCGGAGTCGGCGAGCAGCTTCGCGAACATCGCGCCGAGCGCGATCAGCGCGCCGACCCCCGCCGCGGTGTCGCCGAAGCCGGTCGTGAACGACTCGAGCACGTCGCTGACGTTCTCCCCCGCGATGATGCCGACGGTCAGGCCGCCGAGGATCAGCGCGAGGAAGGGATGGACCTTCAGGACCGTGATCAGCAGGACGATCAGGGCGATCGCCACGAGTGCGGCGGTGATCAGCTGCCACCCCGGGGCGACCGGGTCGACGACGTCCATCAGCGGTCCTCGGCATCGCGGGTCATCTGGTCCACGTACCCCTGCACGATCGCGTCCACACTCTGGTCGACGTCGAGGACCACACCGTCCTCGTCGGGCGCCAGCGGCTCGAGGGTCGCGAACTGCGACGCGAGGAGCGAGGCCGGCATGAAGTGTCCGGGCCGGGCCGCCTGGCGCGCCGCGATCAGCTCCGGCGTGCCGTCCAGCAGGAGGAAGACGACGTCGGGCGCGAGGCCGCGGATCTGGTCGCGGTACTTCCGCTTCAGGGCCGAGCAGCTCATCACGCCGCCGTCCTCGTGGACGGCCAGCCACTCGCCGACGAGCGCGAGCCACGGGTAGCGGTCGTTGTCGTCGAGCGGCTCACCGCGGCTCATCTTCGCGACGTTGGCGGAGGGATGCAGGTCGTCGGCGTCCTCGAAGGGCACCCGCAGTCGTTGCGCCAGCGCGGCGCCGACCGTCGACTTGCCCGAGCCCGAGACACCCATCACCACGAGGGGACGCATGCGGTCACGTTAGCCCGCGGGTGCCTCCGTGGACGTGACGTCGGGCACCGGGGTCGCGGAGTCGGACGCGGGAGGCGGCTCGGCAGTCGGCGTGGCGGTCGGCTCCGGCGTCGGCTCGGCCGTCGGCGGTGCATTCGTCGGCGCCGCACTCGTCGGCGCCGCACTCGTCGGCGGTGGGCTCGTGGGCGGCGCCGACGAGGCGGGCTGCTGGGCGGGCTGCTGGGTCGGCGACTTCTCGCCCGCCGGGCCGGCCGGCTCCTCGGACGCCCCGTCCGAGGAGCCGTCCGCAGTCTTGTCCGCAGTCTTCTCCGCGGTCTTGTCGGTCGGCTCGTCCGTCGGTTCCTCGGACGGCTCGGTGGCGGGGTCCTCGACGGTGACCACGAGCGGCTGCGAGACGCTGCCCTGCGTCGACGGGGTCGAGAACACCTCCCAGCGGTAGGTCGTCGTCTCCTCGACGCGCAGCGTCACGGCGACGCTCGCGCCGACGGCGACCCGGACGGTCTCCCACGTCCCGTCGTCCTGCTTCGCCTCGAGCACCACCCGCGCGCCACTCATCGGGGCACCCAGGTCGTCGACGACCCGGCTCTGGAGCGTCACCCTCTGTCCGGCCGCCACCGTCCCGGTCGGCCCGGCGATCGACGTACGGGTGCCGTAGCCCTCGAGGTCGTACGTCGTGGTCGCGCCGGGTCGGCCGATCCGCCACGCGTCGACGTCGAAGGGACTGCCGTCGCATCCGAAGCCCACGACGTAGAAGCCGTAGCCGTCCCCGCCCATCGTCTGCACGAAGGCCGGGACGCCGGAGGATCCGGCCTGGGCGCCGGTCGGCCGGTGCGTGGCCATGTCGTACTGCGTCCAGGCGTAGCCGAGGCCGGGCACGTCGACCGTGGTCCAGTCCGCGGAGGCCGGCACGGTGAGCGAGGCGCGGCCGATCCACATCCTGCTCGTCCCCGCGTCCGCGGGCGCCTGGTAGCCGACGTACGCGACCCCGGTCGTGCCCGCGGCGGCGGAGACCGAGACCCCGGCGACGGTGGTCGCGCCGATCGCCTCGACGTAGCTGACGACGCCGGCCGCGGTGCCGGCGCCGGTGTCGAAGCCGAGGCTGCGCTGGCCGGTTGCGCCGGCCCCGGTGGCCAGGCCGATCATCGGCCGCAGCGGCTCGGTGGAGCGCTGGAAGACGTCGCCGCAGCCGACCGCGGTCAGCTGGGCCCGGTTGCCGGGCGGGAACGCGGTGCCGCGGACCGTCACGTCGGCGTTGCCGGCCGCGGAGGCTCCGGGGACGGTGCCCGCGGCCACGGCGGCAAGAGCCGCGGCGACGACCATGACTCCCCGACGCACCGTTATCCCCGTTCGTTGGCTCCCGACCCTTCCGCCAAGGCTACGTCGGTTTCGCCGACGTGGCCCCGGCGTTCCCCCAAACTGACCGTGAACTGCCAGACTCCGAACCTACTGAGCGGTCGCTTTCCAGGTGCGGCATGATGGGAACGGCCCCGTCGGGAGCCCGCCCACGCACGACCAGGAGGTGCATCGATGCAGCTGGCGCTGTCGGCCGAGGACGCCGAGTTCCGCGACCGGATGCGGGAGTTCTTCACGACGAAGATCCCGCAGGAGACCCGCGACGCCGTCGCCGAGCGGCGCGAGCTCTCTCGGGAGCAGTACGTGGAGAGCATGCAGATCCTGAACGCCGCGGGCCTCGCCGTCCCGAACTGGCCGGTCGAGTGGGGCGGTCAGGACTGGAGCCCCCTGCGTCGCCACATCTGGCACGAGGAGATGCAGCATGCGTTCGTGCCGCAGCCGCTGGCGTTCAACGCCTCGATGATCGGACCGGTCATCGCGCAGTTCGGCTCGCAGGAGCTGAAGGAGCGCTTCCTCGCGAAGACCGCCAACCTCGACATCTGGTGGTCCCAGGGCTTCTCCGAGCCCGACGCCGGCTCCGACCTCGCCTCGCTGAAGACGCGAGCCGTCCGCGACGGCGACGAGTACGTCGTGAACGGCCAGAAGACGTGGACGACGCTCGGGCAGTACGGCGACTGGATCTTCACGCTCGTCCGCACCAACCCGGAGGTGAAGAAGCAGGCCGGCATCTCCATGCTGCTGATCGACATGACCTCCCCCGGCGTCGAGGTGCGCCCGATCGAGCTGATCGACGGCGGCCACGAGGTCAACGAGGTGTGGTTCACCGACGTGCGCGTGCCCGTCGAGAACCTCGTCGGCGAGGAGGACCGCGCCTGGGACTACGCCAAGTTCCTGCTCGGCAACGAGCGCGTCGGCGTCGCCCCGGTCGGCGCGACCAAGCGCAACCTGGCCCAGGCCAAGGAGTGGGCGGCATCGGTGTCGACCGGTGAGGGCACGACGCTGCTCGACGATCCGCTGGTCTCGACCCGGATCGCCGAGCTCGAGAACGAGCTGCTCGCCCTCGAGCTCACCGCGCTGCGGGTCGTCGCCCACTCGGCCGACGGCAAGCCGCACCCGGCGTCGTCGGTGCTCAAGCTGCGGGGCACCGAGCTGCAGCAGGCGGTCACCGAGCTGATCGTCGACCTCGCCGGACCGGCGTCGCTGGCCAGCGGCGCCGGCGACGACTCCGCGCTGCCGTGGTGGACCCGGCGCGCGACCCCGACGTACCTCAACTTCCGCAAGGCCTCGATCTACGGCGGCTCCAACGAAGTGCAGCGCCAGATCATCGCCCGCACGATCCTGGGACTCTGAGGGGGCTTCACGATGGACTTCAACTACGACGAGGAGCAGCAGGCGCTGCGCGAGGCCGTGCGGGGCCTGGTCGGCAAGGCGTACGCCGACTTCGAGAGCCGTCGCCAGACGGTCGCCGACGACCCCGGGTTCAGCGAGAAGGTCTGGACCCAGCTCGCGGAGATGGGCATCCTCGGGCTTCCGTTCGACGAGCAGCACGGCGGGATGGGCGCCGGTGCCGTCGAGGTCGGCATCGTGGCCCAGGAGCTCGGTCGGGTGCTCGCTCCCGAACCCTTCCTGACCTCGGTCGTGCTGGCCGGCGGCCTGGTCGCCGCGGCCGGGTCGGAGGAGCAGAAGGGCGAGCTGCTGGGCGCGCTGTCCTCCGGAGAGAGCGTCCCGACCTTCGCGCACGCCGAGCCCGGCTCGCGCTGGCAGCCGGCCGCGTCGGCGGTGACCGCCACGTCCTCCGGGGACGCCTGGACGCTGAGCGGCGTGAAGGAGCCGGTGCCGCACGGCGCCCGCGCCGACGTGCTCGTCGTGTCGGCGGCGCTGCCGTCGGGTGGCACCGGGCTCTTCGTCGTCCGCCCCGACGCGTCGGGTCTGACCCGCGTCGGCTACGCCACCCACGACGGGGGCCGGGCCGCCAAGGTCGCCTTCGACGCGACACCGGCGACGCCGCTCGGCTCCGCCGACGACCGCACCGAGATCATCGCGCGCGTCGTCGACATCGCCCGCGTCGCCGCGTGCAGCGAGGCGGTCGGCGCGATGGAGGTCGCCCTGCACACGACCTCGGAGTACCTCAAGAGCCGCAAGCAGTTCGGGGTCACGCTCAACACCTTCCAGGCGCTGACCTTCCGCGCGGCCGACATGTACGTGTCGCTCGAGGAGGCGCGCAGCCTGGCGCTGTGGGCGACGATGGTGCTCGACGACTCCGCCTCGGGCGAGCAGGCGGCCGAGGCCGCGTCGCGTGCGTCGCTGGGCGTCAGTCGCGCCGGTCGCCACATCGGCCAGGAGGCGATCCAGCTGCACGGCGGCATCGGCATGACCGCGGAGTACAGCATCGGCAGCTACACCAGTCACCTCACCGCGCTCGACCACCTGCTCGGCGACGGCCACCACCACCTGGGGCTGCTCGCCGCGGGCGTCGCCGGGTACGACGAGGTCGACCCGCTCCCCTGACCCGATCTCCCTCGTCGGGAGTTATCCACAGATCGACGAACGGTGGTGTCCCCGGGCTCCCGGCCCGGGGATGCTGCCTTCCATGGCTCTCGGGATCACTGCCAGTCACGATGCCTTCCTCACCGCGTTCGCCGGCGTCGACGCGGCCGCGGGGCGCCTCCGCTGCGACCGCGACCGCGTCTCCCACCGGGTCGAGACGTTGCTCGACGGCGGCTGGCGGGGCACGGCGGCCACGGCGTACGCCGAGGGCTGGAGCGGTTGGCGCGACGGGGCCGACCAGGTGCTGGCGGCCCTGGAGGCGATGACGAGCCTGTTGCGGGCGGCCGACGCCGACCTCGTCGAGACCGACGACGACAGCGGGTCGTCGATCGCGCTGATCGCGGCGAGGCTCGGCTGATGCACGCCGTCGACCTCGACCTGCTCGCCGAGACGCTGGTCGCGATGAAGCACTGCGGCGAGGCGCTCGACGCGCGACTCGCCGAGGTCGCGGCGCAGGTCGGCGCGCTGCAGTCGACCTGGACGGGCGACGCCGCCGACGCCCAGGCGACCGCGCAGGCGGAGTGGGAGGCGGGGTTCGAGTCGATGCGTGAGGGGCTGGCGGCGATGCGCGCGGCCGGCGAGCTCGCGGCCGACAACTACCACGCGGCCGTCGACACCAACCTGCTGATGTGGGGACAGGTGTCGTGAGGGTCGCGGTCAGCGAGCAGGCACACGCGTCGGCGGTCACGGCGCTGGTCGACGGCAACCGGCTCGCGGCACAGGCGTCCGTCAAGCTGGCCGACCGGCTCGCGGCGTACGCCGGCATGGCGGGCGACGACTCCACCGCGACTGAGTTCGCGTCGTCGTACGACGACGCCGCGGCCGCGTCGGTGGCGGCGCTGGAGTCGCTGGTCGGGGCGCTCGCGGCCCTGGCCCGGCTCGTCGAGGCCACGGGCCTCAACCACGCGCACGCCGACTCCTCCTCGGTGCTGCCCGGCTGGGCGCGGCCGCTGGTCGGGCCGCCGACCGCGGCGTCCCGCACCGTCGGCGTCGTGCTGCCCGAGCCGCCGTCCTCCCGCGGCTCCTCGGCCTCGCCACCCGGCGGCCTCAGCGGGCTCGTGCTCGACGCCCTCCAGGACGTCTTCTGGCCCAATGCCGACACCGATCGGGTCCGCTCCGCCGCCTCGACCTGGACCGCGGCCGCCGAGGCGCTGCACCTGCTCACGGCCCACTGCGACTCGGCCAGCTCCGCGCTCGAGGACGAGCGCTCCCCCGAGACACCCCTCGCCCTCGGCGTGGTCTCCGAGCTCCGCAGCCGCGTCGGCGACCTCACCGCGCAGCTCGGCGACCTCGCCGCCGCCTGCACCACCTACGCCGACCACGTCGACGCCAAGCGCCACGAGCTCGTCGAGCTCCTCGAGGACCTCGCCCAGGAGCTCGCCATCGGCGCCGTCGCCGCCGGCACCCTCACCTTCCTCTCCGGTGGCACCGCACTCGTCGCCGGCAGTGGCGCCGGCGCCGCCCGCGTCGCGTCGGCTAGCAGCAAGTTCCGCGGCATCCTCGACAGCCTCCGGGCCCTCACGGCCGCCACCGCCCTCCAGGCCCGCCCCGTCGCCGTCACCGCCGGCGAGGTCGGCGCCTACACGCGCAAGATCTCCCGCGCACGCGTGATGCTGATTGAGGCGAGTGGAGCGGGAGGGAAGGGCACACCGCTCAAGATCGCCGCCCACGAGGGAGCCAATCGTGGGCACACAATCGCGAAACACGTTGGGAAGTCCATCGAGCACCTGCGTCATCGCGCGGCCACGCATCCCACCGCGACACGAGCGTCAACCTTAATCGACGAGCGATCCGCCGATCGTGCGATCAGTCGGGCACTCGACCGTCACGCCGACGAGGTTGTCGCGTGGCTGCGGTCGGGCGACCGGACAAAGCGGCTCGATGCTGTCCTGGACGAAGCCACGGGCATATCGGTAGATCGTGCCGGGGTCGTGACCGAGGTCAAGGGCATCCGCATCGTGCTTGTCAGGGAGTCATCGATGCCCGAGGGTTACTGGATCAAGACAGCGTTCCCGGAGCCGTAACGGAGTGGCAATGAACAAGACACCTGCGCTCTGGAACTTGGTCGGGATCTACTTCAACCAGGACTGGCCGGAGGACTACGGCAGCGAAGAGGCGTCGATCAACGCGTTCCTCGAGGACTTCGCCAGAGAGCGGGTCGAGCTGCAGAACGAACTCAAGTGGATACTCGATCACTTCCACGACGAGGACGAGCTCGCTGCGTACCTGGATGCCCAAGGCAGTGAGTACCTACCGCCGAAGGAACTCGGTGGATATCGCGGATGGCTGATCCGCATTCTCGAGCAGGTGAGATCGGCGCCCGCCTGACCGTCAGGTACGTCGGTGGAACTGGACCTTCCCGGTGGGCAGGTAGGTGGTGTCGTAGCTGGGGTCGTGGGCGCGGTTGTGGTGC
>NZ_JARGER010000034.1 GCF_029210375.1 Nocardioides sp. YIM 152315
ACATCTATTGGGTTCGGCCCTCCACGATGCCCTGAGACATCACACTGGTCGGGCTGACAGGATTTGAACCCACCGTCCAGAAACTGGCCAGAAACCGGGTCGAGCGCCCCACGACACTCCGTGATTCTCCGCGTGAATCCGACCGCGGGCAACGCAGATCTGAGGCGAGTTGATTCGGGTTCAAATCCCGACGCTCACCCGACACGATCGCGAGGAGTCAGAGTTTTCGTCGGCGGTCGCAGCTACCGTGTCGGCCGTGGCCGACGGGATGCTGGACCCGCGCGAGCGTCAGACGCTCGGAGCGCTGAGGTATGCGGTCAACGAGGAGGCGGCCAGCTACCTCGCGATCATGCGGCTCTTCACTACCGGGATGAGCGGCTTCCTGTCCGATCAGTCGGCGGATGAGGTGGCCGAACGTCTTGCGGCTCAGGGATTCGAGCTCGATCGCGACATCGTCGATCAGCGTCTGTCCTACCTCGTCGAGCACGGCAACCTGGCCCGCAGCCCTCGCGAGTCGGATGCGCGGAGCGTCCGCGAGTACCTCGCCAATCGTGCTCGCTACCAGCTGACCCAGCGTGGCGAGCTCGTCCACCGCCAGGTCGAGGAGCTGCTGGCGCATTCCGATTCCGCGCGGGAGGTCTCGAGCGAGATGCTGCCCGGCATCCTCAGCGGGATCGAGGACCTGGCTCGGATCTCCGCTCACGGTCTGGAGACCGCTGACCCCCGGGAGCTGGCAGGTCGGGCCACCACCTTGTTCGCCCAGTTCGAAGTCCTGGTCTCCTCGACGCGACAGTTCTACTCCTACCTGACTCAGGTCCTGACGCGCTTCGACCTCGGGCGCGAGGAGTTCGAGATGTTCAAGAGCGCGCTCCTGGACTACCTCCAGCGCTTCATCGACGAGATCTCCCGGCACATGCCGCAGGTGGCCGACCGGCTTCGCGAGCTCGAGCCGAGTGTGCCGTCGCTGTGTGCGCGGGCGAACGCCGGCGAGCGACTGGTCGGGTTGGACGGCGCGAGCGCCAGGCGGGCGACGGGACTGGAGCCCGGCGACTGGGAGAGCCTGCACCTGTGGTTCGTGGGCGGGGCCGGCCGACGGTCCGATGCCGACAACGTCCGTCGGCTGGCGACCGACGCGATGCGATCGCTTCTCATGAACCTGCGCCGCATCGCGGCGGGGGCCGACCGCCAGCAGAGCAGGTACGGCGACCTCGTGCGACTTGCCGGTTGGTTCGATGCGGCCGACGACGCACAGGCCCACGACCTGTGGGCTGCTGCGTTTGGCCTCTACTCGGCCCGCCACCTCTCCTTCGCCGCCGATCCGGACGGCGACCCGGTGGCAGCCACTCAGAGCTGGTGGGGTGCTTCGGTCGCTGAGGTGCCCATTGGCCTGCGCATCCACGGAGAGCGCAAAGCGGGTGGGCGCACCGGCGCTCGAGCCGACTACTCGGCGGCCAAGCAGGCCCGGCTTGCGGCGCGAGCACGGGAACAGCAGGGGCGTGCCGAAGCGCTGCGTGAGCTCGCCAGTCACGCGGGCGAGCTGCGTGCCGTCCGGCTCAGTGACGACGCCCGTAAGGCGTTCCTGGACCTGCACGCGCAGGCGATGAGCGGGCACGGTCGAGCGCCGACGGCCGACTCGCCTGCCCGGGCCACTACCCGCGTCGACGGTGGTGTGCTCATGATCTCTCTCCGCGCGGCGCCAGGCGTGTCCACGACGATGACCAGTCCAGCAGGACGCCTGACGCTGCGCGATCTGTCCGTCGAGATCACGGTTGCGGCCGATGTCGGGCAAGCAGAGCGGAGGGCGGAAGGATGACAGTCATGCCCGAGCGCCCCGGACCGGCGCCCGATCTGCTCGCGGAGGCCGATCTGCGCGACGCCGCTCGCGCGTTGCTGCGGATGCCGCTGCTCACCGCAGACAGGAACCCTGACGAGCTCGCCCTCGTCCGTCGGCACCGCGACGAGCTGGCACGCGTGCTCGCCGACGGGCTGGGCTACCGCCTGGTGGTGGAGCCTGGCCTGGCGCGGCTGTTCAAGACCGGGCTTGGTCGGGACGCGCGTCGCCCCCTGCGGCGGCGCAACGACGTCCCGTTCACGCCACGGCGATACGCGCTGCTCGCCCTGATCCTCGCGGCGCTCACCCAGGCGCGACGGCAGCTGATGGTCGACGAGCTGGTGGCAGCGGTCCGGTCGGCAGCGGTCGACGCCGGGGTCGACGTGGACCTCGACGCGATCACGGACCGGCGGGCGCTGCACTCAGCCCTCGTCGCCCTGATCGACCTCGGCGTGCTCAGCGAGCGTGATGGCGACCTGGAGCACTGGGTCGAACGCCGTACGGAGTCCCTGCTCGACGTACACCGTGACCGGTTGGCGGTCCTGCTGTCGGCTCCCGTTGCGGGCTGCGAGGGGCCGGACGACCTGCTGGCCGTCGTAGCAGTGCCGTCCGCCGCGGGCGGGGCTCGGGTCGGCGTGCGCCGCAGGCTGGCCGAGCAGCCGGTCCTCTCGACCGAGGACCTCACCGACGAGCAGCGCGAGTGGTGGCGCCGCAATCGGGAACGCGAGCGGGAGTGGTTCCGCCGCTGGCTCGGGCTCGACCTTGAGTTGCGCGCCGAGGGGGCGATCGCCATCGATCCGGGTGGTGAGCTCACCGACCGCCCGTTCCCCTCGTCGGGCTCGGCTCGGCACTTCGCGTTGTTGCTTGTCGGCGAGCTCGTCGAGGAGCTGCGGACCGTGCGTGGTGGTGAGTTGCACGGCGTGGCTTGGGAGCACGTCGCGCAGTCCACCGCGCGACGGGCCGCCGATCGGGTCTTCAGCACGTGGCGGCGCGGTCTCCGCAAGGAGCACCGCGACCACCCCGACGTTGTCTTCGAGGAGGCGGTCGACGTGCTCGTGGAGGCTGGGCTGGTCCGCAAGGACCCCGATGGGCTGCTCGTGCACGCCGCCGCTGCCCGCTACGCACCCCGGCCCGAGCTCTTGGCAGCCGGCCCGTCGGGGGAGCGGTCCCTGTTCGAGGAGGACGAGGCATGAGCATCGACCTGGCGTCCCGCCGAGCCGACGCACCGAGCGAGCGGTCCCACCGGTTCCGGCTGCACCGGGCAGGCATCCTCAACGTCTGGCAGTACGACGAGCAGGAGTTCACCTTCGCCGACGGCCGCCTGCTCCTGCGCGGCGCCAACGGGGCAGGAAAGTCCAAGACACTGGAGATGCTGCTCCCGTTCGCTCTCGACGGCGACAAGGCGCGGATCACCGCGTCCGCACGCCACCACACCAGTCTGCTGTGGTTGATGACCGACGGCTACGAGGGCCAGGCTCGCGTGGGCTACATCTGGCTGGAGTTCCTCCGCGTGCTCCCCGACGGCTCGGAGCAGGCCTTCACCTGCGGGGTCGGCATCCGCGCCTCCGCGTCGGCGCGGACCGCCACTGCCTGGCACTTCGCCACCGATCGTCGGGTGGGGCACGACCTTTCGCTCGAGGACGATGCAGGCCCGCTGTCTCGCCCAAGGCTGGAGGAGACGCTCGGGCCGGACCACGTCTTCGAGAAGGCGGCGGCCTACAAGGAGCACGTCGGCCGCGAGCTGTTCGGACTCGACGTCGCGCAGTACGACGAGGTGCTGCGGCTGCTCTACTGGCTCCGCCAGCCGCAGGTCGGCGAGGACATCGAGCCGGCCAAGTTGGCCGATCAACTATCGCAGGCGCTCCCACAGGTCGACGAGCAGGCGGTTCGCTCCGCCGGCGACACCTTCGACGAGCTGAGGACCTTCGGCGAGCAGATCGAGAGACGCGCTGCCGCCGCCGACACGCTGGAGGCGCTGGCCGGAGCCGTCGCGGCGTATGCCCGCGCTGTTGCCGCCCACCGGGCTCGGGAGCTGTCCACAGCCCTGCGCGCCGAGCGCCGGCTCCGCACCGACGTACGCCGGGCCGAGACCCGGGTGGGTGAAGCGGCCCAGGCGCTCGAGAGCGCCGGAGTCGCCCTGCAGCAGGCACGCGACGGACTCGTCGGCGACGAGGCGCGGCTGCGTGCCTTGGAGGCGGGCCCTGCGGCGCGCGACCAGCGCCGGCTCTCCGAGCTCGCCGACGCGCTCGAGCGCGACCAAGAGTCCTTTTCCCGCGCGCGTGAGCGGGTCGAGCGCCACGCCAGGACGCAGAAGGCGAAGGAGGAGACGCTGGCGCGACGGGCAGGCGAGATCGGGGATGACGTGACGGCCCATGCCGCCGCGATGCGTGCGAGCGTCGCGCTGGAGCGGGAGGTCGTGGCGACGAGCTTTGTCGTCGTCCCGCCGGTCCTCGACGAGGCTGCGCTCGAGGACGCCGCCGGCGCCACCCGCGTCGCCGCCGCGGTCGACGAGGCCACGACGACGCTGGAGGATGCGCGGGCAGCCGCCCGTGGTCGCGCCGCCGCCGTGACCGCGGTCCGTGAGGCCGCCCGCGATGTCGACGCGGCGCGGACGCGTCAGCACGAGGACGATCGGCAGGCCGAGCAGGCCGAGCGTCGCTGGGAGGAGTCCCGGGCCCGGAGGATTGCCGCGCAACAGGTCGCAGAGGCCGAGGAGGCAGCGCTGCTCACCGCCCTGGGCGACTGGGCGCGCGCCCCGGAGGCGCCGGCGGTCGACCTGCCCGACGACCTGACAGCGGAGGCTCTCGACGTGCTTCCGGCGCTGGCGCGCGCCGCCGTCCGACCCGGCCTGGAGCGGTTGCGCGAGGAGGAGCAGCGCGCTGCCACCAGGCGCGACAACGCGGTCGTCGACATCGAGACGCTCTCGCGGGAGCGGGCTCGAGTCGAGGCCGAGACGGAACCGGCCCCGCCGCCCCCGGCGCTGGGTCGCACGCCGCGTCCCGACGGTCGTGCGCTCTGGCAGCTGGTCGACTTCGCGGACCAGTTGTCCGAGGCAGAGCGCGCTGGTCTCGAGGCAGCGCTGCAGGGCGCCGGACTGCTCGACGGCTGGGTCCGGCCCGGTGGCCGTCTCCTCGATGCCGATCAGCGCGACGTCGTGCTCTCGACGCCGATGGCAGCCGATGAGGCCGGGACGCTCGCAGAGGTGCTCCGGCTCGACCTGCCCGCTGACAGTGGGGTCGACCCCAACGACGTACGCCGCGTGCTCACCGCGATCCGGATCGACGGCTCTGCTGACGCGACGGCCGGCGTCGCCCTCGACGGCTCCTGGCGGCTCGGTCCAGCGCATGGCCGTGCGGCCAAGGCGCGCGCACAGTACGTCGGCGCGACCGCCCGCGCGCTCGAGCGCGAACGCCGGTTGGCCGCCCTCGACCAGCAGCTCGACGAGGCGCGCGCCGCCCACGACGGCGCGGTCGCCGACATTGACCGAGCCAGGTCCGACATCGACGCACTCGAGCGCTGGGAGCGCGCGCTGCCGTCCGCGAGCGCACTGCGAGACGCCTGGACGGGGCTGCAGTTGGTCCGCGAGGCCGAGAGCCGCGACGACGCCGCCAATCAGGCGGCCCAGCGGCTCGCCCAGGAAGCGCGCACCGCGACCGCGCGAGCCGTCACGGAGCTCGATCGGCTGGCCACGGGCCACGGCCTGCCGACCGAGCCCGATGCGCTGGCGGCGGTCGAGCAGCGCATCCGCCAGCTCCTCGACGGCCTCGGCAGGTTGGCCGACGCGGTGCCCCGACTCGTCCGGGACCTGATGCGCTGGGCCGACGACCACGACGAGGTCCGCCAGGGAACTGAGGCGCTCGCGCAAGAGGAGCAGGAGGCGATCGCGGCCGAGCGGCGCGCCGAGGAGACCCGGATCGAGCTCCAGGCGCTCCGCGAGTCCGTCGGTTCCTCCGTGCGGGAGCTCGAGGAGAAGGTGGCGGCGGTCAAGGCATCGCGTTCAGCCCACCATCAGCGCGCCAAGGCCGCGGAGCAGGAGCAACTGGAGGCCAACACCCGCCACGCCACAACTCAGGCGGAGCTGCGCGCCGGCCAGGGCCAGTTGGGCGAGCAGATGGAGCGTCGGGGCGACGTGGTGGCGTCATTCACCGCTCTCGCGGTGCCGCCCGGGCTGCTGGCAGCGGCGACCGACGACGCCGAGCTCCACGACGCGGTCGCGTCCCTTGCGGCACTCGGTCCGGACGATCCCATCCCCACGCCGCTGGTGCGCGCGGTCGAGAGGCTCGCAGCCCTCACCACGAACGACCCGGTCGCGGCACGCAACGAGGTCTACAAGGTCCACCGTGAGGCCTCCACCGGCCCCGCAGCGGACCACCAGCCGGCTATCGCGCCGTACGAAGAGTGGGACCTGCTCGCCGTCATCGGCCGGGACGACGCGGGAGAGGCCGCGATCGGGGAGCTCGCGCGACGCGTCCGCGCATCGGTCGAGCGAGACCGTGGACTCCTGACCGAAAGGGAGAAAAAACAGTTCGAGCAACACGTGCTCGGCGAGTTGGGCGATGCGATCCGGCGCTGCCGACGTGACGCCACCGAGCTCGTGGCCGCAATGAACGGGCTTCTCGGCGACGTTACGACCTCGCAGGGCATCAGGGTGCGTCTGGACTGGAAGCTGCGAGACGATGTGCCTTCGGAAGCGCGGGCGGCGGTCGACCTCCTCGCGCAACCGGTCGGAGCCCTCATCCCGGAAGAGCGGGAGAAGCTGCGCGACGTCCTCCACCGCCTGATCGAGGCGTCGCGCGCCGAGCGCCCGGAATTGGCCTACAGCGAGCACCTCGCTGCTGCCCTCGACTACCGCACGTGGTCGGCGTTCACGATCCGCTACTCCCGGCCCGAGAAGCCCGGGCAGTGGGACCGTCTCCATCGTCGATCGGCACTCTCCCAGGGCGAGCAGAAGGTCTTGTGCTATCTCCCGCTGTTTGCGGCGGCAGCCGCGCACTTCACCTCGCTGGCCGGCGCCGCCCCGCATGCGCCGCGGCTGGTCCTTCTCGACGACGCCTTCCCGAAGATCGACGTCCGGACGCATCCGCTGCTCTTCGGCCTCCTCGTCCAGCTCGACCTGGACTTCGTGATGACCAGCGAGCGGCTCTGGGGTGATCACTCGACGGTGCCGTCGCTCGCGATCTACGAGGCGCTGCGCGATCCCACCCAGCGCGGCATCGCCCAGTACGAGTACCGCTGGGATGGACGCCTGCTGCAAGGCATCGGATGAGCCTCCTGCCGGCGTGGATCGCCGACCCTGCGCTGCGACCTACATGGACACGCGTCGCCGCCCGTCTCGGCCAGGCTGGTCTCGTACCGCAGGGTTCCGTCCGGATCCGCGTCGCGAGCCGAGAGGAACGACAGGCGGTCGGCGACCTGCTCGGTCGCACGCTGACGGGGGAGACCGTCAAGATCGACCTGGCGACGCTCGACCACCGACTCCGTGAGCGGTCGGGTGTCGGCGGGCTCGACGCGGTGCTGCGAGGGCTCGGCATCGATCTCGAGGACCGCCCGGCGGTCCGCGCTGCGAAGACCGAGTCCCGGCAGCGACCGCTCTCCGTCGCTGCTGCCGCGATCAACGCTGCGTGGGTGCCGGACTGGATCGACGGGCTCCGGCGAACGGGCCTGCTGACCAACCGGGAGAACGCCGAGTCGATCGCACGAGCCGCAGCTCTGGTCTTGGAGGACCTCACCGGCAGCGAGACCAGGTCGCAGTCTCGGGTCGAGCTCGGAGCCAGGCTGTTGGGTGATGCCCACGCCCTCGATCGGGATCGGCTGCTCCATCACGTCGTCCTTCGTGGTCTCGCCGCTGCAGCAGTTGTCCCTGTGCCCACCAACGGGCGAAACCGGGAAGCGCTCTGGGCTCAGTTCGGGGTCGATCCCGACCTGTTGTCGCGGACCTGCCTGCTGCGGGGACTGCGGATCGACGGCGACTCTCCGATCGCCGCCCGCCTCGAGGCTGCTTCGCTTGTGGGTGATCCCGTTCATGTCACCGAGTGGGACTTTCGCCAGGCCCCGCATTTCACGCCGGCCCCGGGCACGCGCGTCCTGGTCTGCGAGAACCCCCGGGTGATCGAGGGACTGGCGGAGCGAGGAGTCGACGGGTGGGCGGCGGTGTGTATGTCGGGTGAGCCGAACCTCGTCGTCGACAAGGTTCTTTCGAACCTGGCTCGGAGCGGGGTCGAGCTTCGCTACCACGGGGACTTCGACTGGCCCGGTGTCGCGATCGCGAACCGGGCGATCGAGAGATACGGGGTCGTCCCGTGGCGGATGACGGCTGACGACTACACCCGCGCGGTGCGAGCCGACGGGTTGCGACTCGGGAAGGCGGCGGTCGAACCCGTGTGGGACTCCGAGCTCGGCGCGGCGATGCGCACTCGAGATCGGGCAGTCCACGAGGAGTCTGTGCTCGTTGAACTCGTCGATGCCCTGGGTTGTGGTCAGTAGACGCCCCTGACGCGTCCTGAAAGGAATCTTGGGCGCCGGTACCTGCTCTCGCCCAGGTCGAGCCGGTGAGCGCGCCGCGCAGCGCTCTGCGATCGAGACGAGGTTCCCGCCCGAGGGCCTCCGCGCAAAGCTCCTCGCCCGGCCGGACGCATGACGATCAAGTTCTTGGCTGACGAGAACTTCGATCACAAGACTCTGGCCGGGCTGAAGCGACGCGAGCCCGATCTCGACATCGTCCCCGTGCAAGAGGTTGGTCTACGCGAGGTCGATGACCCGCAGGTGCTGCCTCGAACTTGCCCATGCCGCGCGGAATGAACGCGATCTCGCCGTACCCGCCGATCGGGATCCGCGGCCTACTCATGGCTGGCCTGGTCGTGTATGGGAAGTGAGCGACCACGCCCCTGAAGAAGGTCCGGGGAATCGATCCGGTTTCGAGGCGTCGGATCTCAGTCTCGCTGTGGGAGCCATAGAGGTAGCGCCGGACCTGCCAGATGAACGTTGCGTAGTCGCGGTCGTCATCGGTCAGGCGTCCAAGACCTTGGGGCCCGCGCCGCGACTCGGTGGCCGATGGCTCACGGAGTCTCGCGATAGCAACTCTTGAGACGGACGACATCTGCCGCGGGACTGGCTGCGGGGGGATGCTCGCTTGCCGCGCCGTCGTCAGGTTGCCGTCGTCTCCTCCAGGTCCGGAAGTCCTGAGACCGGAACGCTTACGAGTGTCGCCGCGCAACGGCGGTCTGGGGGAAGTCCGTGATAACGAGGTCGGCGTAGTTCGGATGGTCCGCAACGAACCTATGAACGACCGGGCAGTAGTTGATGACGGTCATTCCCCGGGCTCGCACATCGTCGAGGACGCGGTGGATCAGTTCGGTCGCGACGCCTCGTCCCCGGAACTCCGGAAGCACCGAGACCGCCAGGAGCGCGACCCGGTGATCGTCCACGACGTTGTAGGGGACCCCGCCGACCACGGTGCCAGCGACGTTCGCTTCGTACGTCCCGGCCGTCTCGTCGTTGAGTACCTCGACGGCCAGCGGTGAGCTGGCTGAGCCGTCAGATCTGTCGGCCGTCGCAACCGCAAGGACGGAGCGGCCCAGATCTGCGCTGCGCTCCTGGTCTCCGGACGCCTCAAACCGCTTGAGGGCACAGCGTGCGATCGACGAGATCGGGTGCTCGCGGGCGTAGTCCGGCCGGGGTGCCTGAGGTCGCTGGTGCCCGGCCTCACCTCCGATGCGGCCACCGTACGGCCGTCCGTGGTCGGCGAACTCGTCCCGGACGAAGATGAGCTGCCAGGGTCCGGCCGTGAAGTGGGCGCCCGTTCGCAGGATCCCGTGTCGCCCGCTGCTGGTTGCGCCCTCGCCGAGCATCGTCAGGACGTACTCGTCGGCCGGGCCGTGCAGGATCCTCGCGTGCAGGGCATCGGTGGCCGTGAGCTGGAGGTCAGAGTCCGCTGCCGATCCGATGTGGATCAGGTCGCAGTTGATCTCGTGGACGTATCGTTCGTGCTCGCTCGTCGCCAGGATCCGCGGGTGCCCGGCGCCCCAAGCCGCGTGCGTGGTGGTCACGCTCTCGGACCGCGCGGTGACCTTCTCTTCAGCCATGATCGACCAACTCCGTGTTCGACTCTCGATGAGGATGCCGGTGGCTCTACGGGCGCACGGCGATGACCGCCTTGCCCTCGCGGCGTTCGGTGGAGGTCAGGGTGGCGACGGCGTCATCGAGCGACGCGACCCTTCCGATGTTCGCCCGCAGACGCTCCTGCTGCACTCGCTGGACGATCTCGGTGAGCTGGACCCGGTCGGCCTCGACGACGAAGTCGATCGACAGGCCGTCTGCGGGACGGTGCTCGACCGGGCCCACGACCGAGACCAGCGTCCCGCCTGTCTTGACCAGAGCGGCCGAAGCCTTCTGGACGTTGCCACCGATGACGTCGAAGACCAGGTCGACGTTGCCCACGTCCGCGAGTTCGTCGTTCCCGAGATCGACGAACTCGTGGGCACCGAAGTCGAGCGCCTTCTCGCGGTCTGCGCCGCGGCCCGTTCCGATCACCCAGGCGCCGGCCTCACGCGCGAGTTGGGTCACCATCGTGCCGACCGCGCCTGCCGCGCCGTGAGCGAGCAACGCCTGGCCCGGCTGGAGGCGACCGTGCTGGAACAGGCCCTGCCACGCGGTGAGGCCCGAGATGGGCAGGGAGGCGCCGGTCGTGAAGTCGACGTCGCCGGGCAGCGCGGCGAGGTTGCGTGATTCGACGGCCACGTACTCAGCCAGGGTGCCGTCGCGGTGCCAGTCGGCGATGCCCAGCACCCGCTGGCCCACCGACAGCCCCGTCGTGCCATAGCCGAGTGCGGTCACGACACCGGCGACCTCATGCCCGAGGATGGACGGCGCCTTGTCGTGACCAGCGCGATCGGTCCAGGTCGAGGGCCACTCCACCTCGGTCGAGACGAAGCCGGCTGCGTGGACCTGGACGATGACGTCGTTGATCGCGGCTGTCGGCTCGGGCCGGTCTTGCAGCTCCATGCCGGCCGCCCCTGCGGACTGGTCGGTGACGACGATCGCCTTCATGTGCCTTCTCCTCTTCGCGACGGCCGGCCCTCGCAGGTCGACCTGAGTGTGTTCTCAGTGTGCGCCGAGCGAACCGTCATGCGATCTCTCGAACGTGGTGATGTGGCTGGTGTCGGACGTTGAGCCGGTCCGGCTCTCGTGGCGGGCGTGCGGCGACGAGGGTGATCAAGGTCGCCACCAGGGCCAGCAGGCCGTAGCCGGTTGCGATCTGCGGGAGGGCGACGGTGCCCGCCAGGTCGCCGGCGATGAGGGCGGAGACGGTTGCTCCGCCGTAGGAGAGCAGGTAGATCGCGCTGAACAGCGGCGCCCGCTGGGTCAGCATGCTTCGGTGGAGCAGGCCGCGAGTCGTGGAGCTGATCGCGATCCCCTGCCCGGCGCCAGCGAGCGCGGTGGCGGCGAGGAAGAGTGGCAGCTCACCCGAGGTGACGGCGGCAATCAAGCCGGTCATGCCGACCAGGAATGCGACCATGCCGAGACGTTGCGCGCGTACCGTTCCGAATCGGCCGCCGAGAGGGGCGCCGATGGCGCTGGAGGCCATGTAGGCGGCGAAGACCAGACCTGTGATGAGGGGACTGCGGGTGTGGAGGTCGCCCTCGACCAGCGCCGGCACGAACGCTTGGTAGAACGACCCCGTCGCCCAGGTGGCCAGAAGAACGGCGGCGGCAGTCGGCAGCAGGTGACGCACGTGCGGGGGCGCTGAGACCTGCGGCCGCAAGGACCGCCAGGCTCCGGGGGTCCGCGGTGCGGTCTCGCGGCTGACAGCGATCAATGCGACCGCCGCGAGGAGGGCGACGATCTCGACCAGGAAGACGAGGTCCCTCGGCCAGGGCGCGAACTCGACCAGAGCGCCCGAGGTGGCGGCACCGACGGCGAGACCGAGCATCACCGTCTGGCTCGACGCGACCGATGCCAGCCACGCCGGCTCGGCCGGCGCGGCATCGACGATGTAGGCGGTGAGGCTGCTGCTGGCGAGTCCGGCACCGATGCCCATGAGCATCCGGCCGACGATCAGGATGCCGATGTGGTGCACCTGCAGCAGCACCAGGGCGCCCGCCGCCGGGAGGAGAAGGCTGGCGATCGCAACAGGCCTCCGGCCCACGTGGTGGGAGAGCCTGCCGAAGATCAGCAGGGTGCTCAGCGTGGCGCCCGAGTAAGCGACGACGGTCATCGAGATGTCACCGTTGCTGAATCCTTCCTCGGCTCGGTAGGTGTTGAACAACGGGATCGTCGATCCCACCGTCGCGAAGACCACGACGAGCGAGATCACCGCTGGCACGAACGCCGAGCAGCACAGCGACCGCCGCGCCCGCTGCGCCGCCCTGGGGCCCGATGTCGTCGAGGTGCCCGCAGGGGCCGACGTTCGCTCGCCGGTCGCCACGTTGCCCGTGGCGCTGACCCGGCGGTTCCGGGCTGCGATCTTCGGCATCGGTTCCTTCCATCCTTCCTCCCTCTCGTCCACGTCTGGGGCGTGAGCGGTCAGCGCGAGTGCGCTTCGGTTGGTGTCGCGCGACGGCGGGTACCTTTCGCGGCCGAGCCGACGGACATTGCGATCCTCGAGGAGGCGCCATCTCGTGGTCACGCGAGCGCGGCCCGCACGCCTTCGCGCAGCTGCGGAATGACCTCGGTCTCATACCAGGGGTTCCTCGCCAGCCATCGGAAGTTCAGCGGCGAGGGATGGACCAGCGGGATGGTGCCGGGAAGGAAGTCGGTATAGCGGCGAACAGTGGCGGTCAGCGGCTCTCGAGTCCCCAGGTAGTGCCTCTGGGCGAAGCTGCCGATGAGCAGGGTCAGCTGTAGGTGCGGCATCGCGGCGATGAGTCGTGGATGCCATCGTCCGGCGAAGTCCGGCCGCGGCGGCAGATCGCCGTGGCGCCCCTTGCCGGGGTAGAAGAAGTCCATCGGCAGCAGCGCGAACCGCGACGGGTCGCGAAATGTGTCCGCGTCCACTCCTGTCGGCAACGCTCGAAAGTGAGGCCGATCCGACGCGCGAAAACGAGGCCACCGGTTCGTGCTGGTTAGTCTGCCGTGTCTTGGGTCCTGATGCTTGGCAGGGTGTCGATCCCGCGGTTGCGCAGCCGGTAGCTGGCGCCCTTCAGGGTCAGGACGTCGGCGTGGTGGACGACGCGGTCGATCATCGCCGCGGCGACGGCTTGATCGCCGAAGACCCCACCCCAGCCGCTGAACGGCAGGTTGGACGTGAGGATCAGCGAGGCGTGCTCGTAGCGGCTGCTGACCAGCTGGAAGAACAGGTTCGCGGCGTCCTGCTCGAAGGGCAGGTAGCCGACCTCGTCGACGATGATCAGCCCGTAGCGCCGCAGCCTGGCCAGTTCTTGGGGCAGCCGTCCGGCGTGGTGGGCGTCGGTGAGCCGAGTGACCCACTCGGTCGCCGTCGCGAACAGGACCCGGTGGCCGTGGTGCGCGGCCGCGATCCCCAACCCTGTCGCCAGGTGGGTCTTGCCGGTGCCGGGCGGACCGAGCAGCACGACGTTGCGGGCCTCGGTGAGGAACCCGCCCGATGCCAGGGACGCGATCTGCTGGCGGACCGCCGGCTGTGCGTCCCAGTCGAACTCCTCGAGCGTCTTGCGGGAACCGAATCCGGCTGCTCGTATCCGCAGCTGGGCGCCGGACGCGTTGCGGGCGGCGACCTCGCGGTCGAGGACCGCGGCGAGGTACTCCTCGTGGGTCCACCCGGCGTCGCGGGCGTGGTCGGCCAGGCGGCCGGCCGCTTCGGTGATCCGGGGCGCCTTCAACGCCGACGCCAGGTAGGCCAGCTGCTTCAGCGCCTCAGCCGCGTCCTTCTTCGTCGCCATCAGGCCACCTCCTCACCGTCGACCGGGCTGGTGCTCAGGCCGCCGTCGATGAGTCCGAACGCGCGGTCATAGTCGGCCAGATCCCTAGGGAGGTCCCGGCCGAGCTCATCGTCTGGATCTGCGGCTGGTCGGGGCAGCTGGAACTGCTCACGCAACACCTTCGCGGTGGCGACGTGGGCTGGGTCGGTGAGCGTCATGCCGCGTGCCCAGACCCGGTCGTGAGCGGCGACGAGGCGTCCTTCGTGACGCACCTCGACGCGGGTCAGGTCGGCGTGGACGTCGACGAACCTGCCGATGACGTTCGGGTCGACGGAGTAGTCGTTGCTGTCGACGCGGACGTAGTAGTCCCGTCCCAGCCGGACCCGATTGACCCATCCCACCGCCGGTGCGACCGGTGGCAGCGGCAGCATCGCCGCCCGGTCGGCGTCGAGCAGGTCGACCGGCCTGGCCTTGATCGTGCGCACCACCCTCGCGTTCGCCTTGCCCAGCCAGTCGCCGAACTGGGCGTCGAAGTCGGCCGGCGAAGCGAACGAGCGGCCAGGCATGAAGGAGGTCTCGAAGAACCCGTTCCTGCGTTCCACGACGCCCTTGGACTCGGGGTCGTAGGGCTTGAGCCGGACCAGCGTGGTGGCCAGGGTGCCGGTGAACGCACCGACGCCCTCGGCGTGCCGCTTGCCGCGACCGATGCCGGACTCGTTGTCCCAGATCAACCTGCGCGGAACACGTCCTAGCTGCTGCAGCAGCAGCCACATCGCCAGCAGCAGATCCTGGGTGTGCCGGGTCGGGATCATCTTCGCGACCATGAAGCGCGAGTGCGCCGCGGTGATCACCATGACCGGCAGCGAGGCCGTGCTGCCGTCTTCAAGTGGGACCTTCGTCGGCGGGAACCACAAGTCACACTGCGCCGCGTCCCCGGCCAGCCAGGTCAGCCGGTCCGAGGGGTCGACCGGCCGGTGTTCAGGCCGCAACCGCCGGACGTGCTCGCGAAACCAGGTGATCGAGCCCGTCCAGCCGACCCGCTCGGCGATCACCGTCGCCGGCATGTCCGGCGTCGTTACCAGCAGCTGCCGCACCGCCGACTCGAACGGCGTGAACGACGTCGGCACCGCCGGCCGCTCGTACTTCGGCGGCCCATCGGACGCCACCGCCCGCGCGACAGTCGACCGCCCGATGCCCAAGTCCCGCGCGACCTGACGCTGCGGAACACCGTCCGCCACCAGCCGCCGGATCAGAGCCCAATCCTCCACAGAGATCACCCATCCAATCTGTCTGGGTGGCCTCGTTTTCGGCCGTCGCTATGGCCTCGTTTTCAAGCGTCGTCGACACACTCCTAGCCACGCGACGAGCCGGGTGCCGCTGGCGTCGTTCCACGGGACGCCGGACTCCTGGGCCTTCCGTCCCGGAGCCTGCCCGACAACCAGGATGCGCGCCGATGCGTCGGCGGCGTAGATCGGCGATAGCCCGCTGCGGCCGCCCAGGCGTTGTCAGGATCGACGATGATCGCCTCACGAATCCGGTCGAGCTCGGACGACGTCATGGAACTCCTCGAACCTAAGGTCCGTCTGTAGGCGGCGCGTCGAATCGGACGTTCGGTCTGGACAGTCCACCGATCGAGCGCTGACGGCACGCGTTGACAGTGCATGTTCGCCGTCCTACGTTGGACTAGCAAGTCCAATTGCTACTCGGTCTGTCCATGATCAGCAGTTGATGGCGCGCGCATCGCGAGGAAGGGAGGCGGAGCAGTGACGATCTCGCGGGGCTTCGTCGGGCACCACGACCCGAGGGCCGTCGACCTGCCGCCGGGCCAGCACCTGACCCATGGCTTCCCGGTGTTGACGGCCGGGCCCACGCAGATGATCCCGACCCACGAGTGGAGCTTCACGCTGGCCTCCGAAGATGAAGTTCTTCGCACCTGGACCTGGGACGACAGGGCCGCGCTGCCGGCGGAGGAGATCTCGGTCGACATTCACTGCGTGACCCGCTGGACCAAGCTCGGCACGCGCTGGCGCGGCGTCTCAGTCGACACTCTCCTGGCCGGGGTCGGAAGCGGGCTCGGGTACGCAACGGTGCATTCCTACGGTGGGTACACGACCAACCTGGCGGTCGAGGACCTGACTGGTGGCCGCGCATGGCTCGTCCACGAGTACGAGGGAGAACCGCTCGAGGCCGACCATGGCGGGCCGGCCCGGCTCTTGGTCCCACACCTGTACCTGTGGAAGTCCGCGAAGTGGGCGAACCGAATCACCTTGAGACGCCGCGACGAGCCCGGATTCTGGGAGACCTTCGGCTACCACAGCCATGGCGATCCCTGGCGTGAGGAGCGGCACGCAGGTGACTGACATGCGCTTGTCCGGTGCTGCAGTCGAGGACTCGCACGGAACCGCACCGACGTCTGGCAAGAGATGGCTGAAGGCCACCCTCATCGGCCTGCACTCACAGTCCCGGCACTCCCGAACCCTCGCGTTCCGGGTGCCCGGCTGGACCGGGCATGCGCCCGGCCAGCACGTCGACGTCCGGCTCACCGCGGCCGACGGGTACTCAGCCCAGCGGAGCTACTCGTTGGCCGAGCCGTCGACGACACCCGACCGGGTCGCGATCACCGTCGACCTCCTTCCACACGGTGAGGTGTCGCCCTACCTCGTCGAGACCATGGAGATCGGCGACGAGCTCGACGTTCGCGGACCGATCGGAGGATGGTTCACGTGGACCCCTGGTGATCCCGGGATCGGGCCAGGGCCCGTCCTGCTGGTGGCGGGTGGGTCAGGGGTGGTTCCCCTGATGACGATGCTGCTCGCCCGGAAGCGCGCCGAGGATCGGACGCCGACGATGTTGGTCTACTCGCTGCGTGGACCGCGGGACCTCATGTACGGGCGAGAGTTGAGTGAGATGTCGGTCGGCAGGTCCGGGTCGCGGACGGAATCAGACCCGGAGGTCCGCTTGGTGTACACGCGAGTGGTGCCCGAGACGCATCCGCGGCCGGCGTCCCATCTCCGGCGCGAGGACATCGCGCTCCCTTCTGCCTGGCCGGCGCACCTGGCTGCTCGCGTGTTCGTGTGCGGGTCCTCGTCCTTCGTTGAACACGCCACCGGACTGCTTCGCGCAGAGGGCTACCCCGACGACCGCATACGCACTGAACGATTCGGACCGACAGGAGCTGACCGATGAACACAGAACACGGACCCGAGTCTGCGCCCGGAGCCGCGTCGATGGCCGATGATGCGCGCGGCTCGGCCCACGTCCTCGACGGCAACGTCGCCGCTGGTGACTTTGCGACTGTCTTCGCGCCCGATCCCACATCGGTTCGTGTCCATTGTGGAACTTGCGGGGCGACACAGGCCTTCGGGCAGTTGTCCGCGTACGTAGGCGGCCCGGGAACGGTGCTGCGTTGCCGGACGTGCCGAGCGATGACCGCCCGCATCGCTCACACAGCCACGGGCACCTGGCTTGACCTGTCGGGCTCCAGCTCGTGGCTCTTTCCCGTCACCACGCAGACCAGCTGAGACAACGCCAGGGACCGACCAGGCGAAGCGCGGCGGAGGTCGTCGACAGGACAGTTGGCCGCCCCTTACCCATGCGTACGAACGAAGCGCTGAAGGCCGGGAGCAGCGCTCTTCTCCCTTGTTGCTGCCACGGCCCGGGCGGGCAGGTGGGATGCCGGCCCAACTGCTGAGGCCAGTCTCCGCTTCCGGACTCGTCCGGTGGCGCCGGTCGCCGAGAAGCTCTAGTACCGACACCCCGGGGCATCGAGAGGTTGGCGAAGCATCTCGGCACGGACGACGCGGACGACCACCGCCGCCTTCGCGTCCGCAAACGTCTCCCACGTCGGCGGACACTCCTCGGCGCGTCGAAGGACCTTCGACGGTTCGTTGAGGCCGTTGAGAGCCATCGCGGCAGAACGAGTCGTCATGTCCTGCAGCTCTCTTCGGCGTTCACTGCCAGGATCTGCCCGGATCCAGCGCGCCGTGCGCCGGCGAGGTCGACTGGTGCGCGGCTCATCGGGTCGTGCAAGCGCTCTTCGGGCGGCGAGATCACTGGGGGCGGCACGGGTCTCCTCCGGGCGTTCGCGCAGCAGGAGTCCATCAGTTCGTCCGGCACGGACTCCCGCTGCTCTGCCGGTATGTCACGTGGGGAACCTGCCGTCCTACCCGGCACTGTTCGACGTCTTGGGACCGGAGCACCCACGACGACGCGCGCCACGTCCGGGGCATGCCCGACGTAAGACGTCGGGTGCTCTGCGCGACTCACCTCAGCGGCCCCGAACGGCCCGGAGGCGGTGACCCGCCGCTGTGGCACGGAGCCGAGCGATCGCACCGGACCAATCGGCCGCGCTGCCCGCCACCAGCGGAAGCTGGCGCCACGAGATGGAGGACCCATGGAGCACACAGACGACCTCGCTATCCAGGGGAGGGCGGTAGCCGGTTCACCGGGCCATGTCTTCGCCATCGACGTGACCGCGGCCGAAGTGGTGTGTCCTGACTGCGGCGGGAACACGCCCCTCGCCGATGAGAAGGCCTATCTCCACGGCGAGGGGTCGCTCCTGCAGTGCAGGCACTGCTCGACCGTCCTCGGCCGATTCCGGCGATCACAGGGCGCCGTGTGGATCGACCTTCGGAGCATGCCCGCGTGGCAACTCCAGACGCCGCACTGACGCCGGAGGCGCAAGCCGGTGAGTCACCGGCAGCGCGCCAGCGAGTCGCAACACCGACGTAAGTCCACCTCGCGGCGAGGTCACTCATCTACACATCGACCTCATTCATCTCGGAGACGGGCATTCGACTCTGCTCTCCGGTGCCGACCGGCGAACCACCGCGAACAAGTACCGCACTGAGAGGAAGTAGGAACCATGGGCGCATTCGAGGGCCGCAAGCTGATCGCGATCGGGGGAAGCAGCGGCATGGGCCGCCAGAGCGCGATCGACGTGGTCGCCGCCGGCGGCACCGCCGTCATCGTCGGCCGCGACCCAGACCGCGTCGAGGAGACCGTCGACGCCATCTCGGAGAACGGGAAGGCATGGGGCATCACCGCCGACCTCGCCGACCGCGACGACGTCCGCCGCGTCCAGGACACCCTCGCCAGCGAGCACGCCGATGCCAACCTCCTGGTGAACTCCGCCGGCTTCTTCATCCCGAGGCCCTTCCTCGAGTACGGCGAGTCCGACTACGACGCCTACCTCGAGCTCGCCCGTTCGGCGTTCTTCCTCACCCAGACCGTGACTCGGGGAATGATCGCCGCCGGCGGCGGCGCCATCGTGAACATCGGGTCCATGTGGGCCCACCAGGCGATCGCGGCCACGCCGGCGACCGGCTACTCGATGGGCAAGGCAGCCCTCCACGCGCTCACCCACAACCTCGCCATGGAGCTGGCCGAGCACAAGATCCGGGTCAACGCCGTGGCTCCCGCCGTCGTGGCGACCCCGCTCTACGAAGGCTTCATCCCCAAGGATCAGCTCGACGCCGCGCTCGCGACCTTCGACAGCTTCCACCCCCTCGGCCGGGTGGGCACTCCCCAGGACGTCGCCTCTGCAGTCACCTACCTGCTGTCAGAGGACGCCGGCTGGATCACCGGAGCGATCCTCAACGTCGACGGCGGCGTCATGGCGGGCCGGAACTAGGCACGAAGGCCAGGCAGAACTTCCCCTCGACACCCCAGGAGGACGAACCACCGTGGCACCCAATTACGAACGACGCCCTGAGGCCGTGGCGCAGCTGACGCCGCGGCAGTACGCAGTGACCCAAGAGGACGAGACCGAGCCGGCCTTCCAGAACGAATACTGGAACTCGAAGGCGCCTGGCATCTACGTCGACGTCGTCTCCGGCGAGCCGCTGTTCGCCTCGACCAACAAGTACAACAGCCGCACCGGCTGGCCCAGCTTCACCAGCCCCCTGGAGCCGACGAACGTGGTCGAAGTCGTCGACGACAGCCACGGGATGGTCCGGACCGAGGTCCGCTCCACGCACGGGAACAGCCACCTCGGGCACCTTTTCCCCGACGGTCCAGCTGATCAAGGCGGCATGCGCTACTGCATCAATTCGGCTGCCCTGAGGTTCGTCGCGGCTGCCGACCTCGAAGCCGAGGGATACAGCCAGTACCTGCACCTGTTCGACAATCCTGATGGAGCGGCCGCAGGCGACAAGCCAGTGATGGAGGGCGAGAATCGATGAAGGCGTACGGACTGCACAACGAGACCGAGACTGCCGTCCTCGCTGGTGGATGCTTCTGGGGCATGGAGGATCTGCTGCGCAAGGAGGACGGGGTCCTGAAGACCCGCGTGGGGTACACCGGCGGCGCGAACGAGCACCCGACCTACCGGAATCACCCCGGGCACGCCGAAGCCGTCGAGATCGTCTTCGACCCGACCGAGATCAGCTACCGCGACCTGCTCGAGCTCTTCTTCAAGGTTCACGACCCCACCACGCTCAACAGGCAGGGCAACGACGTGGGAACCAGCTATCGGTCCGCAATCTTCTACAACAGCGACGAGCAGCGCGACGTTGCCACGGAGCTCATCCAAGAGATCGACGCCAGCGAGCGCTGGCCCGGCAAGGTCGTGACCGAGGTGACGGCGGCCGGCGCGTTCTGGGAGGCCGAGCCCGAGCACCAGGACTACCTGGTCAAGAACCCGAACGGTTACACGTGCCACTACGTCCGCCCCTACTGGCGTCTGCCGGAGCGGGACCCGGCCGCCCCGGGCGGCTGAGGACCAGGAGTTCGCGGGCCGCATGGAGCCCGAAACGCTGCCGGTGAAGCAACCGATCGGGCTCTCCCGTGATCGGACACTGCCCCAGTCCTCGGCCCCCGATACGCTCGCAGGAGCGCATTCGCTCATCAGCGAGATGATCGTGGCGGGAATGAGTTCATTGCGATTGCCGAGATCGCGCCCCGGGCCCGGGTCCCCGGCCCAGCGGCCCGACTCCGGGGTCCGGTGAGCGCGCGGATGCGCGGCGGGTGAGCAGCGGGTCGGCAGGCGGAGTACAAGACAGGAACGGACCGACGAAGGGGGACGTGTGGCGGACAGTGCAGGGAACGATACGAGCGACGAACATGAGGACCATTGGGACCGGCTCGAGGCGTTCCTGCAGACCGACCCCCAGGACGCCGGGTGTGACGCCACCATGGAAGTGCTCGACGTCTACGCCGAACTCGTCGCGGCCGGGTCCGACCCGGCCGACCGCTTCCCCGGCGTCAAGGCCCACCTCCTGGCATGTGGTCCGTGTGCGGAGGACCTCGAAGGCCTGCTCGCCGCCATCACGGGCGGATCGTCGACAACGGATGTGCCGTGACCTTGGAGGTGAAGACCCGCCAAGACCCCGCGCCACGGCCGCGCCGCGGCGGCACCCCCGTGATGGACTAGATGGTCCTAAGCAAAGTTTCCTTGTCGTAGACATGATGCGCTTGAATGGACCGATTAGTCCGGATTACGGTGAGTCGAAGCGTTGGGCTGACACCCGACCGACGTCCCCACCCCAGGGGCGGTCTCGTGAAAGAGGTTGCAGTGAACGACCCGGTGATCGCACGTGAGAACAGCCGGTGGATACGCGACCTCAGCGCCGGGGGACCCGCGAAGGAAGCCGCCTGCACCGAGCTCTATGCACTCCTGCTGCGCGTGGCGAGGTCCGAGACCCGCCGACGCGCACCGACCCTTCGCGTGGCCGGACCCGAGCTCGAGGACATCGCACACCAAGCCGCGGCCGACGCGTTGATGGCGGTCACCGAACGCCTCGACAGGTTTCGAGGCGAGGCGCGATTCACCACGTGGGCCACCAAGTTCGTGATCTTCGACGTCGCCACCAAGATGAACCGTCACCACTGGCACCGACACGAGGTCCCCTACGAGGAGGAGGACTGGTCGAAGATCGCCTCACGGTTCGATCTGGGGCCGGAGGACGAGACGCAGGTTCGCGAGTTCGCCGCAGCCGTGTCGGCAGCGGTCGAGGAGAGCCTGTCCGACCGTCAGCGCATGGTCTTCGTTGCCACCGTCCTCAACGGCATGCCGACCGACGTCTTGGCCGAAAGGCTCGGGTCGACACACAACGCGCTTTACAAGGTCCTCTTCGACGCTCGGAAGAAGCTGCGCGCGGCACTGGTGGCAGGCGGCTACCTCGCCGACGTCTCCGAGGTCCGCTCCGCCTGATCGACGATCGACGTCGGTTCGAGCGCCATCCGCACAGCGGCCAGTAGTGCCGATGGCCCGTAGTCGCCCTCGTGCCGTACGCCGTTGATGAACAGGGTCGGCGTACCCGCGACGGCGCTCAGGCGGGCCGACTCGATGTCGCCCGAGACCTTCTGAGCGGTGCGCGCGTCCTTGAAGTCGGCAATGAACTGGTCGGCATCCAGGCTCAAGGAAGTCGCCAGCTCGACCAGATCGAGATCGTCGAGTTCGGCGCGGCGAGCGAGCAGGGCGTCGTGCATGGGCCAGAACGAGCCCTGGACAGCGGCGGCTTCGCTTGCGAGGGCGGCCCGCCACGCTGCTGGGTGGACATCGACGAGTGGAAGGTGCCGCCACACATAGCGGACCTGCGTCGGCAGCTCGTGGAGGACGGTGGTCAGCGACCACTCGGCCTGCCCACAGAAGGGGCACTCGAAATCGCCGTACTCCACGATCGTGACCTCGGCATCGGAGTGTCCGCGAATGTGGTCGCGCGACTCGTCGACGTCTGATGCAAGGTCGACCAAGGCGGGGGATCCCGGGCGACGCATGGACTCGCTGAGCCGCTTGGGAAGCACCCGCGGAAGACACGCCCAACCGACCGCGAGAACGGGAGCGGTCACGACCGCGGCCAGGGCCCCGGTCACGGCGTCGTCACGGGCCGTTCCGTCGAGGGCGATGCCGGCGACCAGCATCGTCACTGTGAAGCCCATCGACGAGATGGCACCGGCAGTCAGCACGTGCTTGCCGGTCACCGGCGGCATCAGCGCACCGCGGCTCGCGACTCGGGAGACCCAGGTCAGCAGGGCGAACGCGATTGGCTTGCCGAGCAGGAGACCGGCGAGGATTCCCCACGTGATCGGGCCAGTGAAGGCGCGCTGCAGCAGGGTCGCGTCCAGAGTGATGCCGAGGTTCGCGATGACGAAGAGGGGCACGACGACGAGGCTGACGAACAGCGAGAGGCGATGTTGCAGGCGCGCATTGGGCGAGAGCGCCGCCCGGAGTTGCGCGATCGCAACACGAGCGGCAGTCGGCGACGGCTGCTCACGGAAGGAGCGCACGACGCGTGACGCGTGCTCAAGGTGCACCAGCGCCGGCGTGTAGGCCGGCGAGAGGAGCCCCACGCACAAGCCCGCGATGATCGGGTCGATGCCGCTGGACCGAGTCAGTACCCATCCCAGGACCGCCAGACTGGCCAGGAGCTGCCCTGGCCACCGAGACCTCTGGGCGCGCCAGTAGAGCATGAACACCGCGGCTGCAGAGGCCACCAGGCCCAGCTCGACCTGGTCGCTGTAGAACAGCGCAATCACGACCAGCGACCCCACGTCATCGGCAACGAGGACTGTGATGAGGAACTGCCGCAGACGAGGCGACGCCCCGCGGGCGATCCACGACAGCGCAGCCAGCGCCATCGCGGTGTCGGTGGACATCGCCACTCCCCATGCTTGAGGTGCGCCTCCCGTTGTGAGGAGGTTGACGGCAGCGAAGATGGCGGCAGGCAGCAGCAGCCCTCCCAGGCCGATAGAGACCGGAAGTACCGACCTGCGGCGGTCGCGAAGATCACCCAGGTCCCACTCCCGCCTTGCCTCCAGGCCGACCACGAGGAAGAACACGCTCATCAGCCCCTCGTTGACCGCCTCGAGCAAGCTGAGTCCATAGCTGTGCGAGCCCCCGGACACCGCGACCTCGGCATCCCAGAACGTGTCGTAGGAGCCACCGGCCAGGTTGGCCCACAACAGCGACACCAGCATTGCTCCCGCGAGAGCCGACGTCGCCACGTGTTGGTCTCCGAGGAAGCCACGGAGGAACTCGGCTCGCCCGCGCGCCCAGCTCGTCGTACCTCGACATGTCCCGTCACCAGCGCTTGCGGTCGCGGGTACCGCCGCGTCAGTCCCTGGCATCAGCTTGGGCGGCCTCGGCGCTGGCGCGGTCGGGGTAGCCAGGGAATCGCGGGTCCACGAGGTCGTCGTAGGCAGAGTTCTTGGACAGGAAGTCCGCCACGAACGGGCAGATCGCGGTGACCGTGCCGGACCGAGCTCTGATCTGCTCGAGGACGCGTGCCACCATGGCGCCGGCGACGCCCCGCCTCCGGTGAGAAGGATCGACCTCGGCATGCCGAAGCGCAAACCGGTTCGGCCTGAGGCGGGAGTAGTACAACCAGCCGGCGAGCGCCTCGCCGCGGTAGAGCTCGAACCGGCGCTGTTCGGCGTCGTCAATCAGCCTCTCGGCGGCGCGGTCTTGATCTCGATCCTCACCCGTGGACACTTCTCGACCTCCTGCATCGGCTTCCACCTGCGTGATTGTGGACTATAGAGTTCAATGGACTGCCAACATCGCCTTGCGTGAAGTGATTCCTCAAGTAACTTGGACTAGGAGGTCCATCAGGGAGGCGGTAGCGGCGAAGACCCCCGTGGGCTCAGAACGAAGAGATGGAAGAGAACATGGAGCCACGCTCAGCATCCGTCGAAGTGCGCAAGAACACCAGGGACCGCCTCTATGAAGCACTCATCGACGGCGAGGTCGTAGGCGAGCTCGCCTACGAGATGGTCGGTGGGCGAGTCTCGCTGACGCACTCCTACGTGGATGCGCGTCATCGTCATCAGGGGGTCGCGTCGTCGCTGGCCCGGTTCGCACTCGAGGACCTCCGCGACAGCCAGTCCCGGGTGGGGATCTACTGCGGCTTCGTAGCTGACTTCGTTCGCGAACACCCTGAGTACGAGGACGCGGTCGAGGCCAGCCAATCGGCATTCCTGGCGACGCGCACCGCCCTTGACACGAACCGCGGGGGCTGGCATGAGCGACCTGCACGTGAGGATCGAGCCGGACCGCATCGTGACGGCCACGCTGGTCCTCAGGAGCTGGGCGGCCGAGGATGCGGCGGAGGCGCTCGAGATCTACGGCGATCGCCAGACCGCAGTGTCGATCGGACTGCACCAGCCGGTCGCGGACGTGATCGAGATGCGGGAGCTGCTGACCCGGTGGGACCTGCAATCCTCCCAGCGTCCGGTGCCTCAGGGCTTGTGGGCCGCGGAAGGGTCGAGGACGGCAGGCTACTAGGCGGAGCAACGCTGCTGCCGTTCAGCTCCACGGCGCCGCAGCTCGTGATGGGTTGGCATCTGCGCCCTGATGCTCGCCGCCACGGGGTCGCCGGTCAGATCGGTCATGCCCTGGCGCATCACGCCTTCGTCAGCGGCGACGCCGCCGCCGTCTACCTGGCTGCACCCGCGGAGAATCGGGAGGCGCTCACCGTCGGCCGACGACTCGGGATGAGAGCGGTCGACGACCT
Source organism: Nocardioides sp. YIM 152315 (assembly GCF_029210375.1). Lineage (GTDB taxonomy): Bacteria > Actinomycetota > Actinomycetes > Propionibacteriales > Nocardioidaceae > Nocardioides. The sequence continues at coordinate 25,119 of NZ_JARGER010000034.1, forward strand.
CATGTGGACTCACGCCGGCGCCCGGCTCACGGTCCTCGAGATGGCCCGCGACGACCTGCACAAGGTACGCCCCGGCGTCTCATTGGACGGCTCCTACGATCCGGAGGGCCTGATCGACTGGTGAGTGCGCGGAGACGCCGCGGGATCCCGGCAAACGCATCTGGCAGGAGCCGGAGAGCTCAGGTGGCCGATAGACTCTCGATGTGTGCGAGCGCCATGTCGATCGAGGTCGCCATGGGGCTGACGTCACGCTCGGCCTGGGCCAGCATGTACCCGCCTTGAAGGGCGCCCATGAGCCCGGTTGCGAGCTGGTCGACGGAGACCTCGGACTTGAGGACGCCGTCGGCTTGGAGGCGGCGGAGGACGTCGGCCAGGAGACCTCGCCACTCGGCGAAGAGCTGAGAAAGTGCCTTGCGTGCCAGGTCGTCGTGGTCAGAGACCTCCGAGGCCAACGCGCCGAGCGCGCACCCGTAGGCGCCGTGGCGTAGAGCGTTGCTCTGCACCAGGGCGTCACGCCATCGGCGCAGTCCGCGAAGTGTCGACACGTTGCCCAGTGATTCCCGTTCGCGGGCCAAGACCGTCTGACCGACATGGTCGACAACTGCCCTGACCAGCGCTTCCCTGCTCTTGAAGTGGTGGTAGAACTGCGACTTGCTCGACCCCGTCGCGGCGAGGACGTCGTCAACGGTGGTAGCCGCGACGCCCTTCACATACATGAGTTCGGCTGCGGAAGCGACGATCCTGGCTCGCGTCTTCGCACCGCGCGCCGTGAGGCGTCTGCCGCTGTGCGAGTCGGTCAAGGTCATCTGTTCATGTTACCGCCCGGTCGTTCGTCGGCGGGGCAGGATCCTCGCCTCGCCGAGGGCGTGGTCAGTGGCGCGAGCGCGATGTCGAGAGCCGCTTCGAGCGGCGCGGGATCGTCTGCCACCCGGCTCAGGAGGCCGCCGCCGTGAAGCGCGGCGAGGATCAGTACGGCAAGCTCGTCGGCGGCGCGGCGGTCGTGGTGCCGGCGACCGGCGGCGGATCTGACCTCCGGCGGATTCTCGGAGGAGAGCACGCGCTCGACGGCCGCGGTGAGCAGTCCTTGCCAGGTGACCAGGAAGTCCCGTCCGGCGGCGCTGTCGGGCACCCGCCGCAGTGCGGTCGCGTAACGCGACTGGGGCCTCATCAGCTCCCGGACGACGCGGCGTCGCCACCGCGTCATGTCCTCCCGGTTCGTGACCTGCGCGAGAGCGGCGTCTTCGATCGCCAAGACATCTACGAAGTGCGTCGTCATCCATCTCTTTCCCAGCGGTCGCCTGCAACGGCGCCGCATCCTGGCACGAAAGAGGACTGATCGGTCCATCCAGCGTTCGAGCGCTGCGTCCTCTGACCTGAGCAGTACAAGCCGACTAGCGCTCCACGGGCGTCGGTGCGAGCGAGGACTTGTCCAGGTCGGCCTTGCGAAGCCGGAAGATCTGCAGCCGCAGCCCGTAGTACTTCTCGGTCTCTCCGGTCCACTCCATGCCGATGCGTCGAGCCACGTGCTCACCCGGCGCGTTGCCCGGCCTGACGACAGCGAAGACCTCCTCTTCGCCGTGAGTGAACGCATAGTGTGCCAAGGCATGCCCGGCCTCGGTCGCGTACCCCTGGCCCCACGCCTTCCGTGCTAGCTGGTAGCCGAGCTCGAGATCGTCTCCTTCGGGCGGGAGCGGGAGGATCTGGCACGAACCGACCACATGACCGGTCGTGATCTCCTCGATCGCCCACCGTCCTGCCGGGCGGCCGGGAGGCCCGGCAGGTGAGCCGATCCAGCTGTCCAGGAGGGCACGCATCCGGTCGACGTCCCTGACTGTGCCAAGCGCCGGAGACAACCAGCGCGCAACTTCGGGACTTCCGTAGATCTCGAGGGCGTCGTCGGCGTCGCCGAGGCGCCACGGACGCAGGCGCAGTCGCGGCGTGGTGATGGTACTTCCGACGATCGTCACATCCTGGGTCATCGTTGCTCCTCGAGGTCGCGACGGCAGGTCGCCGCCCTTGCCAGAAAGTACGTCGAACTGGACGAACTCGTCCAATTCGACGTGATGGACGGGTGCTGGTTCGGCGAACGAGACGAAAGACGTGCACCGCCACCGTCACCAACGGGTGTCGCGCTCGCGCGGCCTCTCTGAGGCTGTCCGTGGCCGGCATCGACTGCAGCCGGGACGGGTCTTGGGCGGCTCACTGATAGAACGGTACGGAGGATGAAGAGATGGCGGTCAACATCGCGGCAATCACGTTCACCTGCGTCGACCCGCATGAGGCGGCGTCCTGGGCGGAGGCGCTGCGCAAGAGCGTCGCGGCGACCGTGAGCCCGGGGTCGGCGGCCGTCATCGCGGCCGTGCCCCTCCTCTTCCGACGAGGAGAGCGCACCGGACACACGGGGAACCGCACCCACCCCGACCGCACCACCATGGATTTCGACGCTGAGGCTGACCGCCTGCGCGATCTCGGCGCCACCGAGGTCCGCCGAAACCGGTGGCACTCGACGGGGCCCATCAACTTCCGCGACATCGAAGGCGACGAGTTCGACCTGGTCGCCGGATGGGCCCACGCGGCTCCGCTCACTCAACTGAACACCACCAATCGACCTGGGCCCGGCATCGGTACCGGTCCCGGAACTCACGCTTCGACGACGGGAGCCATCTCATGTCCGACCTGCTGAACCAACTCGACGTCAACGACGGCGACCCGGTTGTCGCGACCCACATGGCGGACGCACTGACGGCGGCCGCGCTGGTCTTCGGCGACGGCGCGATCCAGACCTTCACCCTCGACGGCCGAACCACATACACCGAGCGCGGCCGCCCAAGCTCGGGAGAGTGGCGCGTCGTGGGCGACGGGCAGTTCGAGTCGTTCTGGCCGCCGGCGTATACGGCGACCTACGACCTGACCTGGGTCGTGAAAGGCGGCGCGATCACCGGCCTGACCTTCGTCGACCGCCAACGCGGCGACCGCTTCGAAGGCCAGTACCGATGATCATGCTGCACCGGGGTACGGCCCGTCTAGGCAGTCGCCCAAACCCGCCGGTCGGCTCGTCAGACCAGCCCCGTGTCGCGGCGCGACTCGAGAAGGACCACCTGGATCGGGTCGAACGCGACGTAGCCGCTGAAGTCGAAGCCGACGTGGTCGATCGCCGTCGACAACGGTGAGGGATATCCCCAGGCCGCGTCGGTGTGCACGCCGGCCCGGGTCGTGACGGTCCAGTATCGGGCTGCGCCCTTCCAGGGGCATGTGTACGGCGTCGCGCTGTCGTCGAACAGGCTCCACCTGACCGCGTCAGGCGGGAAGTAGAGATGGCCTTCGATCCTGACCAGTTGCTCCTCGTCGGCCTCGGCCACGACAGTTTCACCGATCCAAGCCTGCACGCGATCCTCCTGGTGTCCAGCGACGGTCCGATCGGTGACAGCCGCACCGACCTTCGCTTCCCTTGGTGGCCGCTCCCGGCGGCAGTCTTACCCCTCTGCCTCACGCGACGGTGGTTCCGCCGGCGCTGCTGTCGGCCGGAGACCGCGGTCGTCGAGTCCCGCCTTCCGGGGCAGGGGCTGGGTAAGACCCGGCGCTCGCCGACCCACTCAATGCGTGACATCGCCAGTCATACGGAGAGGACGGGTCGACTCATGGCAGTGGTCAGCAGGGGTTTTGGAGGTCGTCGCCAGGTAGACCCCCAAGTGCCACCCGGTCAGTACAGAACCGACGACTTCCCGGTTCTGACCGCCGGCCCGACCCCACTGATCGGTACCGTGAACTGGACGCTTGACGTCACCGGTGTGGACGGCGCAAGTCACTCCGTGTCTTGGCAGCAGCTGATGGCACTCCCCGTCGAGGACGTCACCGTCGACCTCCACTGTGTGACCAAGTGGAGCAAGCTCGGCACACGGTGGCGAGGAGTGCCGGTGGCCGAAGTGCTGGGAGCCGTGGGGGCTGACCTGGAAGGCGTCGAGTACGTGATGGCCCACTCGCACGGCGGCTACACCACGAACCTCCCTCTCCGCGACCTACTGCACGGACAGGCATGGGTCGCCTTCGAGTTCGACGGCTCCGCGCTCGCGGCCGCACACGGCGGGCCAGCGAGGCTGCTCGTTCCCCACCTCTACCTGTGGAAGTCCGCCAAATGGGTCAACGGGCTGGAGCTGCTCCGCGAGGACCGCCTCGGGTTCTGGGAGAACTTCGGCTACCACCCCTACGGAGACCCTTGGCGCGAGCAGCGCTACGCGGGGGACTGATGAAGGCTTTCCACATCAGCGACTGGGCGCGCAAGGAAACGGTGCCCGACGTGAGTCCGCGCTACCAACCAGGTGATGCCGTTCCCCGTGCGAGCGGGGCGGACGCCAGGCTCCGCGTTCGTGGTCCGCTTCGATGGCTGCGAGCCGAACTGCGTGGCGCCTGGATGGAGACGCGATCGGCCAGGACGCTACTCTTCTCGGTTCCCGACTGGACCGGCCATGATCCGGGACAGCACGTGGACCTGAAGCTGACTTCGGAGGACGGGTACAGCGCGCAGCGCAGCTACTCGCTGGCGTCGACGTCGTCGCCTGGATGGGTCGAGCTCACCGTGCAGGCCGTTCCCGGTGGTGAGGCGTCGCCATACCTTGTCGACACCATGCAGCCCGGTGACGAGCTGCAACTGCGTGGCCCGATCGGCGGCTGGTTCCGCTGGACCGAGGACCTCCCCGGGCCGGTGCTGCTGATTGCCGGAGGCTCCGGAATCGTGCCGCTGATGGCGATGGTGCGCCGACGAATCGAGTCGGGTGTCGCGACGCCGTTTCACCTCAGCTACGTCGCCCGCACGCCCGACCACGTGATCTACACCAACGAGCTCGCCACGTACGCGCAGCGCTGCTCCGACCTCACCATCGAGCGGCTGTACACCCGGGCGGGCCTACCGGACGGCAGGCGCACCCCAGGACGACTCGCGCTCGCCGACATCCCCGGCCCGTCGAGTGCATTCTCTGCGGACGTCGCGACCGCGCCGCGCACGAGCCGGACCCGGGTCTACGTTTGCGGCCCGACCGGGTTCGTCGAGAACGCTGCGCGGCTGCTCCAGGAGCGTGGCCATGCCGCGGACGCCATCAGGACCGAGCGTTTCGGACCGACCGGGAGCTGAGGCGCGAGGCGCGAGGACGTCGTTCGAGACAACGAATCCCTCGAGATTCGGCTCCGCCGATCGGAAAGAACCCGCGGCAAGGGTGACACGAATGAACTGCCCCGGTCGGACAGACGCCGGCTCGGGGTGAGATGCGAACGTGACAGGAGGTTCCGCACGTTGACCAGCGTGAACAAGGCCATGCGCACGACAGCGGGGTGCGACGATGTGGCCCGGTACGGCAGCTTGGCGTTCGACGGCTCGCTGCCGCTGCAGGGAGCGGTCGAGATCGGCGAGCACCTCATGAGCTGTGACGCCTGCACGAACTACATCGACCAGGTCGCCAAGACGATCGCACTGATCGGCCTGCGCCCACCCACCAATCGGCCGCCGACCTTGCGCGAACCCGACAGGCGTGACGAGAGCCGAGCTGCCGCCGGCGAACCTCCCCGAGACCTCGAGTCCGATGCGGCGCTAATCCGCACACAGGCCTGGCTGGTCTCGCTCGCTCGGGCCATCGACCCCGCTCATGCCGAGGATCTGGTACAGAGCGCCTGGGACCACTTCCTGACCGACGATCCGCCGACGACCCGTAGCCACGGCCAGCTCGCGTCCTTCCTGACCAAGCGAGCTCGCGAGCACGCCCGAGACGACGACGCCCGCGACCAGGCCTGGGCCGCAGACCTGGTGCGTCATCACCCGCACAACCCCGCAGACCTGGCCGAGACAGACCTTCCCGACCCTGGCGTCAACGAGGACTGGCGCGCTCTCGCCGATCTCGATGCCCTCGATCCGGACGGCGAACGCGCCGAGCTGTATCTCCCCGACCTCTACGGCGACGGGCCGGACAGAGAGGGATGGAGTGCTCCGCCGACAGCGTGGCCCACAGTCGCGAACATCCTCAGCCCCGAGGCGGAAGCCGAAACGGCCGAGTTGTACTCGGTACTCGACGCAGCCCTCGACGAACTGACCAGTGCCGCCGCGGATGCGGTCTACCTGGTGGACATCGAGGGGCATTCAGTTGCGACCGCGAGCAGCCGTCTGGGTCGTAGCACCAACGACATCCAGAGGAACTTGGTCGAAGCTCGCGATCATGTGCGCCGTCGAATCGACGACTACCTCGCTACGTCCTGAACGGCGTGGCGGTGCGGGACATGAAGATCAGCTCGCAGCCGCTGCCCGTGGCGCCGCGATGCGACGTAGTCGACCCAGGCACCTCATCCGGCCGTCAGAGCCGAACCGTCCAGTCGGTACAACAAGTCACAGGAGTGTCCATGGAGCTCGATCGGGCCAAGCAGCTGCTCGAATCTGAACGGCAGCGGATCCACCGCCTCCTCGCCACCGCTGCGGAGGACACGTTGGGCGATAGCGCGGCAGAGCGCGAGGTCGGCGACGGTGACATCGACGCCGCACAGCCGCTCGAGCACGAAGCCGTGGACCTTGCGATCGAGCGCAGCCTCCGCGAGCGGCTGGACGCGATCGCGCGCGCCGAGCAACGGATCGCGGACGGAACCTACGGCAAGTCTCTTGAGAGCGGGCGCGTCATCCCCGACGACCGACTCGAGATCGACCCGGCGGCCGAGCTGACCGTCGCGGAGGCCGCCAAGCGTCAGCACCATGACTACTAACGGTTCGCGTCGGTCTGCAGCAGTCGCCACGCTCCGAGCGTGAACGCTGCGGAGGCCCAGAGTGCGACTGTCGTCCGAGCCGAAGTGACGCTCATCAGGGCGCCGCAGCCGAAGATGAACGCGAGCCCGCTGAGCGTGGTCAGCCCGTCTGCCTGCGGGAGGCCCAGCGGCAAGAAGGCCTGGGCGGTGAAGCTCGCTGCGGCCGCGACGACGACGCCCAGCGAGATGGTCGCGAAGGCGACGGCGACGCATCTGGCGATGAGGAGCACTCCGCGACGAGGCGTCCACTGCAAGGTGGGCACGATGCTGCCGCTGCCGTAGTCAGCGGTGGCGGTGACCGTCGTGAGGGCGAGGATGCCGAAGAGCGCGAACATCCCGCTCGACTGGCCGGCATCCCAGGCGGTCGAACCGGGCGTGACGCTGGCGGGGTCGGTCTGCACGGCCACGGCACCGAGGCCGATGACGGCTAGGCGCGTGCTCAGTCACCGGTGGACGGGGCAGTGCGGGACAGTTGCCTCGCCGCGGTGAGCACGCAACCTTCCGCGAGGAGGAAGAGGTGGCTGACGCACCACCGGTCACCGTCCACGGCACCCCGGGGGCCGGCTGCGTACGGCGACGACGGACGTGGCACTTGCTCGTGGATACTATTTCGGTTAGCAATAGTTCGGACCGAAATGAAGAGGCGAGCCGGCGTGCCACCGCCTCCCGTGGTGGAAGGACGTCGATGACGCACGAGGAGCACACGCTCGCCGAGGCTGCGGCCGAGGTGCGGGCGGGGCGGGTGACGAGCGGCGAGCTCGTCGAGGAGGCACTCGCCCGCGCGGAGAGGTACGACGACCGGCTCGGCGTGTTCCTCGCGAGGTTCGACGAGCGGGCGCGTGAGGCGGCGGCCGCGGCCGATGCTGCGGTGGGGTCCGGCGAGCCACTTGGCCCGCTCCACGGCGTGCCGATCGGCGTCAAGGACATCCTCGCCACCGAGGAGGGGCCGTCGACCGCCCAGAGTCGCGTGATGGAGGGCATCTGGGACGTCGAGGAGGCCGCGGCGGTCCGCCGGCTGCGGCGAGCCGGTGCCATCGTGGTCGGCAAGACGAGCACGTTGGAGTTCGCCTACGGGCTGCCGGACTCGACCCTGCCGTTCCCCGTGCCCGCGAACCCCTGGGACGCGTCCCGGTGGCCCGGCGGGTCCAGCTCCGGTTCGGGAGCCGGCGTCGCGGCCGGGATGATGCTCGGCGCGCTCGGCACCGACACCGGTGGCAGCGTGCGGGTGCCGGCCGCGATGTGCGGCATCACCGGACACAAGCCGACGACCGGTCTCGTCGACGACCGGGGCCTGGTCCCGCTGGCCCACAGCGTGGACACGATCGGTCCGATGGCCCGCACCGCGCGTGACTGCGCGCTGATGCTTGAGGTGCTGACCGGGTCGCCCGCGGCCCCGCCGCTGGACCGTCTGGACGGTGTCCGCGTGGGCGTCGCCACGATGGCCGAGGTGGCCGGCGACGGCGCCGATCCGGCCGTACCCGAGCGCCTCGCCGCGGCGGTGGACCACCTCGAGCGGCTGGGCGCGTCGGTCGTGGCGGTCACGCTGCCGCTCCATGACGTGATGGTCGACGCGAGCTTCCTGACCATCGCGGCCGAGCGGCTCAGCTGGCACCGTCCGCTGCTGCCCGACAGCTGGGACCGGTACGGCGCCTCGGCCCGCGAGGGGATCACCAGGGCTGCGCACTACAGTGCCGCCGACTACGTCCAGGCCCAGCGCGTCCGTCGCCAGGGTCAGCTCGCCCTGGCGGCGCTCTTCGACACCGTCGACGTGGTGGTCTCCCCGATGTGCTCGCGCACCGCACCGCCGCTCGGGGACATCGGCGAGTGCATGCGGACCTGGAAGTCGCTCGTGCACGCGCCGTACTGGAACTCGGCCGGCAACCCGGCCGCGTCCGTGCCGATCGGCTTCGCCGCCGACGGCATGCCCCTGGGTCTGCAGATCGCGGGGCGACCGTTCGAGGACGCGCTCGTCCTGCAGGTGGCCGAGGCCTACCAGCGCGTCACCGACTGGCACACCCGCCGGCCGGACCTGTCCGCGATCGACGCGGCGGCGCCCGGCTCCGTCGCGGGTCCGCTCCGACCCCCGGCCCTCGACACCGTGGACCCGACCGACGCCGCTCTCGCGCGCGCCCTGCTCGAGCGAGCCGGCATCGTGCCGAGTGACGGGGACGTGGCGACGGTCGCCGCGAGCCTCGGCGCCGCGCACGGCGCGACCCAGCGGCTGTGGGAGGTCGCCTGCGGCGACCTGCCCGGTGCGCTCGGTCTCGGCTACCCGGGCCGCCCGTAGCCGACTGGCGCCCGCGGCCGCGCCGTCGTGTCTCGGTGGCCGGGAGACGCAACGACGCGTCCTCGCCGCGCCTCCTAGCGTCCCGACGTGCGTATGCGGCGAACTGCTCCGGACTTCACCCACCTGCTGGCTCCGGGGCGCATCGGCCCGCTCACCCTGCCGAGCCGCGTGATCATGCCGGCGATGGACATGAACGTGTGCCACGACGGGGTGATCGTCGAAGCCGACGTCGAGCACTACGTCGCTCGCGCGGCCGGGGGCGCCGGCATGGTCATCACCTCGGCGTCCGCGGTGGCGTTCCCGGTCGGTGCGACCAGCATGAAGGAGCCCGGGCTCTCCGAGGACAGGTTCATCCCGGGGCTCAGGGCCCTCGCCGACGCCGTGCACGCTGCCGGCTCGCTGCTGTGCGTGCAGGCCACCCACCACGGCAAGGTGGCGCGGATCGACACCCTCGAGGGACGGCCGCTGCTGGTGCCGTCGGCGCCGCAGGCCGCCCACGACCTCAGCGCGCTGCGGGACAACACGCCCGAGGAGCTGGCGCGGATGGGCGCCGTCACCCGGGGCAAGTCGCCGACCTACCACGAGGCGACCGACGACGACATTGCGTGGCTGATCGACCAGTTCGTCCGGGCGGCATGCCGGGTCATGGAGGCCGGCGCCGACGCCATCGAGATCCACTGCGCGCACGGCTACGTCCTCGGTGGCTTCCTGAGCCGTGCCGACAACAAGCGCACCGACGCCTGGGGCGGCTCGCTGGAGAACCGTGCCCGGCTCGCGTGCGAGGTGATCGCGGCGGTCCGACGTGCCGTGGGCGACCGGCTGGCCGTGCTGGTCCGGGTGGCCGGCGAGGAGTACGGCGAGGAGGGCGCGCTCAGCCTCGCCGAGACCGTCGAGGCCGCCCGGCTCTTCGAGGCCGCGGGCGCCGACGCGATCCACGTCACCGGCTGGGGGCGCAATCCCTTCCGCGACTTCCTCAGGGGACCGCTGCCGAACGAGGTCGGGGCCTACCGCCACAGCGCCCGGGCGGTGCGGGCCGCCGTCGGCATCCCGGTCATCGCCGTGGGCCGGGTGCTCCCCGAGGTCGGCGAGGAGATGATCGCCGGCGGGGACGCCGACTTCGTCGCGATGGGCCGACAGCTGCTGGCCGACCCGGGCCTGGTCGACAAGCTGCGGGCCGGGCGTCCGGAGTCGGTGCGGCCGTGCATCAACTGCTACGTCTGCGTCGAGCAGAACTTCTGGGACGAGACCCCCGTGTGTGCCGTCAACCCGGCGCTGGGCGACGAGCAGGCAGCGGTGTTCCTGCCCGTGCCGTCGCCGCGCCACGTGGTCGTGGTCGGCGGCGGACCGGCCGGCATGGAGGTCGCCCGCATCTCCCGCGAACGTGGCCACCGGGTGACCCTGGTCGAGGCCGGCGACCGCCTCGGCGGCTCCGCGTGGTTCTCCCAGCTGACGACGCCGCCCAACGGTCCGCTGCTGTCGTGGCAGGAGCACGAGCTCGAGCGGCTCGGCGTCGTCGTACGGCTCGGGCAGCAGGCGACGCCGGCCTCGATCATGGCGCTGCGACCGAGCACGGTCGTGCTCGCGACCGGCGCGAGTCGCGGCCTCCCGGCCGTGCCCGGTGCGGACCTCCCGCACGTGCAGACCGGCGACACCCTCCGCGCGCTGCTCACCGGCGCGGGCACCGCGCAGGGGAGCCGGCGGATGCGCTGGCTCGGCCGGGCCGGACGGCTGACCGGGCTCACCTCGCGACCGGACCTGATCCGTCGCGCCACGCGCACCGTGCTGCCCGTCGGCAAGGACGTCGTCGTGATCGGCGGTTCGCTGGTCGGGCTCGAGCTGGCGGAGTTCTTCGCCGAGCGCGGCAAGTCCGTCACCGTGCTGGAGGCCGGGGCGCAGCTCGGGCTGCCGATGGCGCTCCCGCGCCGTTGGCACGCCGTACGCCGCGCCACCGACCACGGGGTGCACGTCGAGCGGCAGGCGACGATCGAGGAGATCACCGCGACCACCGTCCGCTACACCGACCCCGAGGGTCGGTCGCGGACGGCGCCCGCCGACCTCGTGGTCGTCGCCTCCGAGGTCGCCTCGGGTGCGCCGCTGGCCGACGAGCTCACCGAGCGCGGCGTGGCGGTCGAGGTCGTCGGCGACGCCGCCGAGGTCGGCTACATCCAGGGCGCGATCCACTCGGCGTGGCGGGTCGCCCGCACCCTGTGACGTCGCTGCCGGCTCAGCCGGTGCGACCGACCAGGTCGAGGGCGATGTCGATGATCATGTCCTCCTGGCCACCGACCAGTCGGCGGCGGCCGACCTCGAGCAGGATCGTCCGCACGTCGACGCCGTAGCGATCGGCCGCCGCCTCGGCGTGCCGCAGGAAGCTCGAGTAGACCCCGGCGTACCCGAGGGTGAGCGTCTCGCGGTCGACGCGCACGGGACGGTCCTGCAGCGGTCGCACGATGTCGTCGGCGGCGTCCTGGAGCGCGAAGAGGTCGGCGCCGTGCTGCCAGCCGTTGAGGTCGGCGACGGCGACGAAGGGCTCGATCGGGCAGTTGCCGGCGCCGGCGCCCTGGCCGGCCAGCGACGCGTCCACCCGGCGCACGCCCTCCTCGACGGCGACCACCGAGTTGGCGACCGAGAGGGAGAGGTTCTCGTGGGCGTGGATGCCGAGCTCGGTGGCGGGGTCGAGCACGTCGCGGTAGGCGCGGATCCGCTCCCGGACGCCGTCCATGGTCAGCCGCCCGCCGGAGTCGGTCACGTAGACGCAGTGCGCGCCGTAGGACTCCATCAGCCTCGCCTGCCGGGCCAGCTCGGCGGCCGGCGCCATGTGGCTCATCATCAGGAAGCCCGACACGTCCATGCCGATCTCGCGGGCCGTGGCGATGTGCTGGGCCGCGACGTCGGCCTCGGTGCAGTGGGTCGCGACGCGCACCGACCGCACCCCCAGGTCGTACGCCGTGCGCAGCTCCTCGATGGTGCCGACGCCGGGCAGCAGCAGGGTCGTGAGCCGGGCCCGGTCGATGTTCGCGGCGGCGGCCTCGAGCCACTCCCAGTCGCTGTGCGATCCCGGCCCGTAGTTGAGGGTGCCGCCGGCGAGGCCGTCGCCGTGCGCGACCTCGATCGCGTCGACGCCGGCGGCGTCGAGCGCGGCCACGATCCGGCCGACGTCGGCCGGGTCGATGCGGTGCCGGATGGCGTGCATCCCGTCGCGGAGGGTCACGTCCTGCAGGAAGATCTCGGTCATGCGGTGGCCTCCACGGGCTCGGTGCGGGCCGTCCGTCCGACCGCGGCGATCCGCTCGGCGGTGCGCAGGGCGGCGGACGTCATGATGTCGAGGTTGCCGGCGTAGGCCGGCAGGTAGTGCGCGGCTCCCTCGACCTCGAGGAAGACCGACACCTGGTGGGTGACCGCCTGCGCCGGGTCGGCGAGCAGGGTGTGGACGGGCTGGTCCGCCGGCACGGCCGTGAACTGCACCTCCTGCTTGAGCCGGTAGCCCGGCACGTACGTCGCGACCTCGGCCACCATGTCCTCGACGGAGGCGCGGATCCTCGCGTGCGTGTCGGGGTCGGGGTCGCCGATCAGGCAGAAGACCGTGTCGCGCATGATCAGCGGCGGCTCGGCCGGGTTGAGGATGATGACGGCCTTGCCCCGCCCGGCCCCGCCGACGCTCCGGATCGCGTGCGAGGTGGTCTCGGTGAACTCGTCGATGTTGGCGCGGGTCCCCGGTCCGGCGGACTTCGAGGCGATCGACGCCACGATCTCGCCGTACGCCACCGGTGTGACGCGGGAGACCGCGGCGACGACGGGGATCGTCGCCTGGCCGCCGCAGGTCACCATGTTGACGTCGGGCGCGGCGAGGTGCTCGTCGAGGTTGACCGCCGGCACGACGAACGGCCCGATCGCGGCGGGGGTGAGGTCGATGAGCCGCTTGCCATAGGGGGCGAGCCGCTCGGCGTTGGCGACGTGGGCCTTGGCGCTGGTGGCGTCGAAGACGATGTCGATCTCGTCGAAGCAGTCCATCGCGACCAGGCCGTCGACGCCGTCGCTGGTGGTGGCGAAGCCGAACCGCTGCGCGCGGGCCAGGCCGTCGGACTCCGGATCGATGCCCACCATGGCGGCCATCTCGAGGGTGTCGGAGAGCCGCATCACCTTGATCATCAGGTCGGTGCCGATGTTGCCCGACCCGATGATCGCGACCTTGGTCCTGCTCACTGCGCCTCCTCGGGGACGGTGGATGGGGAGAATCGAGCGGTGACGGAGCCGAGACCACTGAGCTCGGCCGTCACGGTGGCGCCGGGGGACACGTCGCGCATCGGGCCGAGAGCCCCTGAGAGCACCACCTGGCCGGCGCGCAGGGGCTCGCCGTACTCGCGGGCGGTGCGGGCCAGCCAGGCCAGTGCGTGGAGCGGGTCGCCGAGGCAGGCGGCGCCGTCGCCGGTCGAGACCTCCTCGCCGTCGATGCGCATCGACATCGTGACCTCCGCCGGTTCGACCTCCGCGAGCGTCCGGCGCTCGGTGCCCAGCACGTAGAGGCCGCTGGAGGCGTTGTCGGCGACGGTGTCGCCGAAGGCGATGTCCCAGCCGGTGATCCGGCTGTCGACGATCTCCAGCGCCGCGACCGCGTAGGCGGTCGCCGCGCGCACCCGGGCGTTGTCGAGCGGCCCCTCGGCGAGGTCGTCGGCGAGCACGAACGCGATCTCGGCCTCGGCCTTCGGCTGCAGCAGCCGGCCCATCGGCACCTCGTCGGCGCCGGTGAGGTCCATGTCGTCGAGAAGCCACCCGAAGTCGGGCTGGTCGACCCCGAGCTGCTGCTGGACCGCGGGGGACGTGAGTCCGATCTTGCGGCCGACCACGCGCGCGCCGGCGTCGCGGCGCGCGGCGATCACGTGGGACTGGACGGCGTACGCCGCGGCGAGGTCGTCGGCGCCGATCAGGTCGCGCACCGGTGCGCACGGCGTGCGGGTCACGGCGGCCCGCCGCAGCCGCTCGGCCGCCCGTCGGATCGACTCCTCCATGGCGGGCAACGTACGGGTCGACCGGCCGACCCGGGGGCGTCCATTCCGGTCATCGGGAGTGGTCTGCGCGCTCAGCCGAGCGGGCGGTAGCGGCCGCTCGCGCCGTCGCGCACCAGCACGCTCGCCTCGAGTGCGGTGTCGACCTCGCGCTTGACCACCTTGCTGGTGGGGGTGCGGGGCAGCGCCTCGACCAGGCGCAGGTAGCGGGGCACCCACTTGGTGCCGAGGTCGGGCTGGGCGTCGAGGAACCGCGCGAACGCGTCGGCGTCGAACTCCGCGCCGGGGACGAGCTCGGCCACGGCGAGCACCGCGTCGCCCACGGCCTCGTCGGGGACCCCGAGCACGGCCACCGCCGAGAACGCCGGGAACCGGCCGAGGAGCCGCTCGACCGGCGCGATCGCGATGTTCTCCCCGTCCACCCGCAGCCAGTCGCCCGCGCGGCCGGCGAAGTAGAAGAACCCCTCGGCGTCCCGGTAGGCGAGGTCGCCGGACCACACCCACCCCTGTCGAAGCCGCTTCGCCTCGGCCTCGGGGTTGTTCCAGTAGCCCTCGAAGAGCGGGGCGCCGAGCTTGTTCACGATCTCGCCGACCGCCTGCTCGGCGTTGAGCAGCCGACCGGCGTCGTCGAACCGGGCCGGCGGGCACTCCGCCAGCGTCTCCGGGTCGACGACCACGATGCCCTCGGGTGCCACGCCCAGGGAGCCGGCCGGGGTGGCGGGGGTGCGGTTGATCCGGATCTCGCCCTCGCTGGACCCGAAGGAGTCGACCACCTGGCAGCCGAACCGACGGGAGAACGCCGCGATGTCGCGCTCGGAGGCCTCGTTGCCGAAGGCGATCCGCAGCGGGTTGTCGGCGTCGTCGGGCTGCTCGGGGGTCGCCAGCACGTAGTTGAGGGGCTTGCCGACGTAGTTGAAGAACGTCACGCCGTGACGTCGCACGTCGGGCAGCCACCCCGACGCCGAGAAGCGACGCCGCAGCACGATCGTGCCGCCGGTGCGCACCGCCGGCGCGATGCCGGCCTGGATCGCGTTGGAGTGGAACATCGGCATCACGACGTAGAAGACGTCCGCGGAGGTCAGCGACCGCCGCTCGGCCTGCTGCACCGCGATCCGGCCCATCCGCGCCTGCGTGCAGACGACCGCCTTCGGCGCCGACGTGGTGCCGCTGGTGAAGATCAGGGAGTACGCCGTGGCCGGGTCGACCATCTCGGCGCGCGCCACGTCGACCGGCGTCGCGGCGGCGAGCCGCTCGGCGTACCCGGCGTCGTCGACGTGGAGGACGCGGTCGTCGGGCACGCCGGTCTCGAGCCCGTCGACCAGCGCGCGGCGGCTGTCGTCGACGACCAGCACCTGGCACTCGGTGAAGGTGATGTCGCGCGCCAGGTCGGGGCCGCGGCGGGTGGGGTTGATGCCGACCGCGGTGGCGCCGGCGACCGCGGCCGCCAGCCACCAGAAGAGGTGCTCGGCGGTGTTCTCCAGGGCCAGGCCGACATGCCAGGGTCCGTCGACGCGCAGCTCGTCGAGCAGTCCGGCCCGCCGTCGCGCCTCGCCGACCACCTCTCGCCAGCTCCAGGTGCGCTCCTCGAACCAGACTGCCGGCGCGTCGTCCTCGGCCCGGTCGGCAACCAGCCGAGCGAAGGTCGGCTCTTCCCCGCCGCTCATGCCGGTCGCAGCACGGCGACGTCGCCGAGGGAGATCCGGATCTCGAACCACCGGCGCGCGATCCGCCACCCGGCGTCGGTGCGCACCCAGCGATCGTCGTAGTCACCCATGCACTCGAAGAACGACCCGCTCATCGGACCGGCGCCCTGGTGGTGGACGCGGCCGTAGGTCAGCGAACGCGCCTCGTGCTCGGCGACCGAGACGCGGTGGTCGCCGAGCAGGTGCTGGGTCGGCCCGACGCCGCCGAGGTGGTCCTGCATGCGGCGTACGACGGCCTCGGGGCCTCGCGCGCCGTAGGCGACGCAGTCGTCGGTGAGCAGCGAGGCGATCGTCTCCCAGTCACGGGTGTCGGTCGCCGCGGCGAACTCGGCCAGCAGCTCGACGATGGCAGTGCGGTCGTCGCTCATGCGCGCTCCCCGCGCGCGCCCGCGCGGAGCAGGGCAGGGGACTCCGGGCGCCCGTCCAGCACCCGGCTGGTGCGCACGGTGGTCCGCCAGCCCGCCGGCGTACGTCGGAGCTGCCAGTGGTGGGCGGTGGCCCGACGCACCCGGAAGCCCTCGTCGGTGTTGACGACCATCAGCGAGTGGCACACCGCCACCGCGTCGTTGCCGTCGAGGGTCACCCGTGCCGGCCCGAGGAAGTGGGCACAGCCGCCCGAGATCCAGCCCTGGTGGGCCGAGGACTCGACCATCTGCCGGATCGCCGCGGATCCGTCGAGGTAGACCTCGTCGACGTCGTAGATGCCGTCGTCGGTCCACAGCGCGGCCACGTCGTCCGCCGCGCCGCCGTCGACCAGCGGGCCGTAGCCCGTGATCAGGCGGAGGATCTCGCGCTCGTCCTCGAGCTCGCGCAGCCGCCCCTCGAGCGCCTCGAGTCGCGCCGCGACGTCCGGTCCGGTCGGGTCGCTCATCCGATCTCCTCGCCGAGGACGGCCAGCGCCTCGAGCTGCTCACAGTAGTGGTCGACGGACTCGGCGTGCACCGCGGCGCTCACCAGCGTGGCGCCGGATGCCCGCACCCGTCCCATCCGACGGATCGTGCCGTCGCGGTCCCCGATGGGGTCGACGGGGCGGCCAGGGGAGAGGACGACCTCGAACCCGGCGGGTACCTCGCTGCGCCCGAGCAGGTCGGCGAGCGCGTCGAGGCCGAGGCCGAAGGGGACCCATCCGTCACCGAGCTCGACGGCCCGGCGCAGCGATCGCGGCGTCCGACCGCCGATCCACAGCGGCACCCGCTCCTGGACGGCGTGCGGCTCCACGACGAGGTCGGAGAAGGCGAAGTGCGACCCGGCGTAGCTCGGCGTACGCCGTCCCAGCGACGCGCGCAGCGCGGCGAGCGCGTCGTCGGCGACCTCGCCGCGGCCCTCGAACGTCGCGCCGAGCAGCTCGAACTCCTCGCGGAGCGAGCCGACGCCGAGTCCCAGCACGAGCCGGCCGGCGCTGACCCGGTCGAGGGTGCCGTAGCGCTTCGCGATCTCGAGGGGATGGTGGTAGCCGAGCACCAGCACCTGCGTGGCGAGCCGGATCCGCTCGGTGCGGGCGGCGAGGTAGCCGAGGGTCGCGAGGGGGTCCCAGTACGTGGCGCCCCGCTCGGCCGCGACCGTGGTAGGCACCGCGACGTGCTCGCTGCAGGTCAGGTGGTGGAAGCCCAGCCGGTCGGCAGCCTGCGCCACCTGTGCGAGCTCGGCGATGCCGGCGCCGTCCTCCCACGCAGCGTGGGCGCCGGGGTTGGCGGTGACGATCGGGCTGACGACGCCGATCCTCAGGGAGGGCGTCTCCACGCCGGTCACTTCGACGCCGGGGGCAGCAGCCGCTGCGACGCCTCGTGGGCGCCGAGGACGAGCCGGGCCCGGTCGGTGCCGCTGCGGACCTCCACCGCCTTCGCGTTGCCCGCGGCGACCTGGACGGGTCCGTCCCCGAGGGCGGCGAGGGCCTGGCGGGCGACGTCGTCGGGCTCGGAGACGTGGAGGCCGGGGAGGTCGAAGGACAGCCCGGCGCGCTCCATCGCCGGCGTCCGGGTCACGCCGAGCACGAACTCCAGCACGTCGACGTCGTGGTCGCGCATCTCCACCCAGAGCCCCTCGGCGAAGATCCGGCAGAACGCCTTGACCGCGGCGTAGATCGAGATCTGTGCCGAGCCCAGGAAGCCCGCGAGCGAGCCCACCAGCAGCAGGCCGCCGCGACGGCGCTCCTTCATCGGCTCCCCGAAGTGCCGCACGAGCGCAAGCTGGGCGGTGATGTTGAGGTCGATGACCTGCTGGAAGCGGTCGAGGTCGCCGGTGACGAACTCGTGGCCGTAGGTGTTGGCGCCGGCGTTGAAGACCAGCAGCCCGACCTCGAGCCCGTCGGTGACCTCGGCGATGCGCTTGAGGGCGTCGACGTCGGTCAGGTCGACGGCGAGGGTGCGCACCTCGGCGCCCAGCGCTCGCGCGGCCGCCGCCGTCTCCTCGAGCGGCTCGGGCTTGCGTGCGAGCAGCACCAGGTTCAGCCCGGCGCTCGCGAGCTGGGTGGCGAACGATGCCCCGACCCCCTCGGAGCCGCCGGCGATCACCGCCCAGGGTCCGTGGCGTTCGACGTCGATCACGCGTGGGTCACCTCGTGCTCGGGATTCTCGGGGTTGGTCGGGAGCGGGTCGTCGTCCTGCACGGGGAGCTCCCCGCGCACGGCCGCGGCCCGGATGCTCTCGCGCAGTGCCTGGCAGCCGGGGAAGGCCGCGCTGTTCGGGCCCGAACCGGGGCTCGAGGCGCGGCGCTCGAGGCAGCGCTGCACGGCGTCGTCGTGCCACTGCACGCTGGTCTGCTCCCAGCTGCTCTTGCGCGCCTCGACCCCGGCCCCGCACGTCGTACAGACGACCGGCGTCATCGGACCGTCGGCCAGACGGTTGTCGGGGCGGACCGCCATCAGACCGGCTGACCGCTCGCGTCGGCGCTCTTGCGGGCGAGGTTGTCCTCGACCTCCTGGCGCCAGGCCTCGTTGGGACGGGTGGTGTCGATCTCGAACTCGAAGCGCTCGGTCATCTCGGGCGTCACGTCCGCGGCGTCGACGTAGAACTGCTCGTACCAGCGACGCAGCTGGTAGACCGGCCCGTCCTCCTCGCACAGCAGCGGGTTGTCGATCCGGGCCTTGTTCTTCCAGATCTGCACGTCCTGCTCGAAGCCGAGCCGGATGAAGTCGCCCTGCTTGCGGGCCATCGCCTCGGCCTGCTCGTCGTCGACGCCCGGCTGCTTCTTGACGATGACGCCGTACTGGAGCACGAAGGAGTTGTTGTCGATCGGGTAGTGGCAGTTGATCAGCACGCTCGGGACGTCGTGGTCCTCGTAGTGGTAGACGAGGTCGTCGATCATGAAGGACGGACCGTGGTACGACGCGACCGAGCTGTTGCCCAGCGTCACCGGCGCGCCACCGCCGTCCCGCTTCGGCCGGATGTCCTCGCGGCCCACGCCCTTCATGTACTGCGTGGCGGTGTGGCCCTCGAAGACGTTCGAGAAGTACGTCGGGAAGGAGTAGTGGACGTAGAAGAAGTGCGCCATGTCGACGACGTTGTCGACGATCTCGCGGCAGTTGGCGCCCTCGATCGTGGTGGAGTACCAGACCCAGTCGGTCCACTCCGGGTCGGCGTACCCCGCGATGCGGGGGATCGTGACGTCCTCCGGCGGCGGCTTGCCCTCCGGGTCGTTCCAGACGAAGAGCATGCCGTCCTGGATCAGCGTCGGCCAGGCCTGGGTGCGGGCGCGCAGCGGGACGCGCCGGGCGTACGGGATCTGCTTGCAGCGGCCGTCGCCGCCCCAGCGCCAGTCGTGGAATGGGCACGCGATCTCGTTGCCCTTGACGGTGCCCTGCGAGAGGTCGCCGCCCATGTGGCGGCAGTAGGCGTCGAGCACGCTGACCTTGCCGTCCTCGCCCGCGAAGACCACGAGCTTCTGGCCGAAGGCGTTGACCTGGTGCGGCTTGCCGTCACAGAAGTCCCGCTCGAGGCCGAGGCAGTGCCAGCCCCGCGCGAACCTCGTGGGGGCGGCCTCCGCCTCGATCTGGCGGACCTCGTCCTTGGCGACGCTCATCTGCTCCTCCGTTCCTGCATCCGGCGGGCGGTCTCGACGGGCCTCCGGCCGACGGTGTTCCGGGCGTTGCGGCGAGTCTCGGCCTCCGCGCCGCGCCGGGAGCGGTGCGGTCCCACTCAGCGGAAGGTCGCGGATCGTCGCGCGGATCGGGAGGCGCATCCTCGCAGGCATGACCACCCCCGCCCAGACCGACACGGTGCTCGACCGCGTGCGTCCGCTGCTGCCGACGATCGCCGGGCGGGCCGCCGAGGCCGACGAGACCCGCCGGGTGCCGGAGCCGACGATCGCCGAGCTCACCGCCGCGGGTGTCTTCCGCATGCTCCAGCCGAAGCGGTACGGCGGAGCCGAGGCGCACCCGGTCGAGTTCTTCGAGGTCGTGCGTGCACTCTCCGGTGCCTGCGGCTCGACGGGCTGGGTCGCCTCGGTGCTCGGGGTGCATCCCTGGCAGGTGGCGCTCTTCGAGGAGCAGGCCCAGGACGAGGTCTGGTCGGCGGACCCCGACGTCCTGATCTCCTCGGCGTACGCGCCGATCGGCCGGCTGGTGCGTGAGGGCGGCGCCTACCGGCTGAGCGGACGCTGGAGCTTCTCCTCGGGCTGCGACCACGCCGGCTGGGCGCTGCTCGGCGCGCTGGCGCCGCCGGAGGCCGGCGGCCACCCGGAGTTCGTCACCCTGCTCGTCCCGCGCCGCGACTACCGGGTGATCGACGTGTGGGACACCGTCGGGCTGCGCGGCACCGGAAGCAACGACGTCGAGGTCGACGACGCGCTCGTGCCGGCGCACCGGGTGCTGCGCAACGCCGAGCACAGCCGGCTCACCGGGCCGGGCCAGCAGGTCAATCCCGGGCCGCTCTACCGCATCCCGTTCGGCGCGGTCTTCAGCAGCGCCATCACCTCCCCGATCGTCGGTGCGGTCGCTGGCTGCCTGGACGACTACGTCGCCGCCATGCAGCACCGGACCCGCGGCAGCCTCGGCGGCGGCCGGTTCGCCGAGGACCAGTTCGCGCAGGTCGCGCTGGCGCGCGCGGCCAGCGAGGTGGATGCCGCCGTCCTCCAGATGGAGCGGAACCTGCGCGAGCTGGTCACCTGCGCGACGGACGGGGAGATCCCCTTCGAGCTGCGGCTGCGCACGCGGCGCGACCAGGTGCGGGCGACCGAGCGAACCCTCGAGGCGGTCGACCTGCTGTTCAAGACCGCGGGCGGTCACTCCCTGCGCCGGGGCAACACCATCGAGCGAGCCTGGCGCGACGCCCACGCAGGCTCGGTGCACGTCGCTAACGACGTCGAGCGCGCGCTGGCGTCCTACGGCCGCGGGCTCTTCGGGCTCGACGTCGAGGAGACGCTCCTGTGACGCGCGGCCGTCATCGAGCAGAATGAATTTCAGATTCCGTCTTCCCCTCGCGCTGATCGACGGATAGTGTGGCGTCCGCCGTCATCTAGAATTCGTTTCAGTTTTGCTCCGGAGGATGCCATGACCGTCGCCCGTGTCGAGACACCCGACCGCCAGGATGTCCCGGTGTCGATGGTCGAGCGGATGACCCTCATCCTCGACGCGTTCCCCGGGCCGTCCGCCCGGCTCACGCTCGAGGACGTCGCCCGGATCACCCACCTCCCGCGCTCCACCGCCCACCGCATCCTCGACCAGCTGCTGAAGGTGAGCTGGCTGGAGCACTCGAGCTTCGGCTACAGCCTCGGGCCGCGCGCGCTCCACCTCGGCGGCGTCGCCGACGACACCTCCGAACTGCGCGCGGTCGCCTCCACCCACCTGCACACCCTGATGCTGCGCACCGGGCTGACGGTGCACCTCGGGGTGCTCGACGAGGGCCGGATCCACTACCTCGACAAGATCGGCGCTCGCTTCGCGACCTCCGTCCCCTCGAGGGTCGGCGGATACGCGCCCGCGCACTGCACCGCCCTGGGTCGCGCGATGCTCGCGTGGCTGCCACCCGAGGAGGTCGACGAGCGGGTGGGGGAGGACCTGCGCGCGATGACCGGCAACACCGTGGCCGATCGCCGCGCCCTGCACCACGAGCTCACCCGCGTGCGCGGCCGGCACGGCATCGCGCTCGAGCGCAGCGAGTGCTTCGACGACATCGCCTGCGTGGCCGCCGCGATCCGCGCTCCGGAGGGCCCGATCGGGGCGATCTCGCTGGTCGGCGACTCGAGCACGCCGCTGGAGCGCGTCGCCCCGCTCGTCCTGGACGCGGCACGACAGGTCACGCTCGAGCTCTTCCCTGACTTCGACAGCCGCCGGGGCCGGGCGCTGCGGTCGGTCTGACCCGGCCGGTCCACCCGGTGACGCCTGCCCGCCCGGGTCCGCCGCTCCGGCGGTTCTCGCCGTCGTGGGCGGTCAGCCCCTCACCGCCGGCGTTGCCTGTCGATCGCAACCACGATCCGACCCGCCGTGCCCGTCCCGGCGTCTCAGCCCCAGTGGTCTCCCCAGCCCCACAGGCTCGGCGCCTGGGTGCTGTGCGCGTCCTCGATGCCGAAGCGGCCGCGGAAGAAGAGCATCGGCCGCTCGTCGGCCGGGTCGGTCTCCAGCTCGAGGACGCGACCGATCACCACGTCGTGGTCACCGGCCACGTGCACGTCCTCGACCTGCGCGTGCACCCGCAGCAGCGAGCCGCGGAGCGACGGGGTGCCCCATCGCGACTCCACCCAGTCGAGGTCGTCGAACTTGCGGCCGCGGCTGGACCCGAAGCGCTGGCACAGCTCGTCCTGGTCCTCGCCGAGCACGTTGACGGTGAACCGGCCCGAGCGGCGGATGCCCGGCCAGGCGCGGCCACGGTGGTCGGCGCAGAAGAGCACCAGCGGCGGCTCGAGCGACACCGAGGCGAAGGACTGGCAGGCGAATCCGAGCGGCCCGTCGTCGTACCCGGTCACCACCGTCACGCCGGTCGCGAAGGAGCCCATCGCGCGGCGCATGTCGGCGGGCGACGGCGGGCTCACTACCGCGGTCGTGTCGATCATGGCACGGACGGTACGGCGCGTCGGCCGCCCGGGCCGCGACGATCCCGGTCAGCGGTCCGGCGATTCCCGGTCATCGGGATGCCGGGCGGTGCCGCCGGATGCCGGTTCCTACCGTGACCGCGTGAGTGCGACGACCAGCGCCCCGAGTGGCCCCGAGCTGACCCACGACGGCACCCTGCGCGAGCTGCCCACGACCGACGGGGTGCTGCGCTACCACGAGGCCGGCGACCCGGCGGCGCCACCGCTGCTGCTCCTGCACGGCTCCGGGCCGGGTGTCACCGGCTGGCGCAACTTCGGCGAGAACCTGCCGCTCCTCGCGCAGCACTTCCGCTGCCTCGTGCTGGAGTTCCCGGGGTTCGGCGTCAGTGACGCCACCGACCAGCACCCGATGGCCGCGGCACTGCCGGCCGTGGATCGGTTCCTGGACGGTCTGCGCCTGGACCGCGTCGACGTGATCGGCAACTCGATGGGCGGCGTCGTCGCGACCCGGTTCGCGGTCGCCCAGCCCGAGCGGGTGCGTCGGATGGTCACGGTCGGCGGCATGGGGCGCGCGATCTTCAGCCCGTCGCCGGGGGAGGGCCTGAACCTGCTCATGGAGTTCACCGAGGCCCCGAGCCGCGAGCGGCTCGTGGAGTGGCTGAACTCGATGGTCCACGACCGGTCGCTGGTGACCGAGGAGCTCATCGAGCAGCGCTGGGCGCAGGCGATCGAGCCGAGCACGCTGGCGGCCGCGCGCCGGATGTACAGCCGCCCCGCCCTGGAGGGCATGAGCAGGGCGGCCGAGTCGTCCCCGGAGCCGCCGTACTGGGCGATGCTGCACCGGATCCGCGCACGCACGCTCCTCACCTGGGGTCGCGACGACCGGGTCAGCCCGCTCGACATGGCGCTGGTGCCGATGCGGACGATCCCCGACGTCGAGCTGCACGTGCTGCCCAACTGCGGGCACTGGGCGATGATCGAGCAGAAGTCCGCCTGGGAGGCGGTCGTGCTCGCCTTCCTGACGAGGGAGGACTGACCATGACCGAGACCGGCACCGGGTGGGACGACGAGGTCGACTTCCTGGTCGTGGGCTCCGGCGGCGGCGGGATGACCGCCGCTCTGGCCGCCCACGACGCCGGCCTCTCCACGCTGATCGTGGAGAAGGCCGCGATGTATGGCGGCAGCACCGGCATCTCCGGCGGCGGCATCTGGATCCCGAACAACCCCACGCTGCGCAAGGCCGGGCACGACGACAGCCGGGAGTCGATCCGGCGCTATCTCGACGCGCTGACCGAGGGCAAGGTGGCCCCGGCCCGCCTCGACACCTACGTCGACCAGGGCCCGGCGGCCATGGAGCTGCTGGCCCGGAGTCGGTGGTGGAAGCTCGCCTGGACCAAGGGCTACGCCGACTACCACCCCGAGTACGAGGGCGGCCGCCCGCGCGGCCGGTCGGTCGAGCCCCGGCCGTTCGACACGCGCAAGCTCGGCGAGGACGAGCGCTTCCAACGTCCCAACAGCATGAAGGGCCCGCTGGGCCTGTGGATCACCGCCGCCGACTACCGCGACCTCGCCATGGTCAAGCGCACCTGGCGCGGCCGGTGGAAGTCGGTCGTGGCGGCCTGGCGGGTCTCCTCCAACGTGATCCGGCGTCGTCACATGGCCACCGGCGGCCGGGCCCTGGTGGCACGCCTGCGGATGGCCCTCAAGGACGCCGGGGTCCCGCTGTGGCTGCGCACGCCGATGACCGCCCTGGTCGTCGAGGGTGACCGGGTCGCCGGCATCGAGGTTGCGCGCGACGGCGGCACCGCCCGGATCCGCGGCCGCTACGGCGTGCTGCTGGCCTGCGGTGGCTTCGACCACGACCCCGAGCTGCGCGAGGCGCACCTGCCCGAGGGCGCCCGCGCCGACCACAGCCTGGGCGCCCGGGAGAACACCGGCGACGGCATCGTCGAGGGCCAGCGGCTGGGCGCCGCGGTCGACTTCATGGACGACGCCTGGTGGATGCCGAGCGTCGAGCACCCCAGCGGCGCGACGATCCCGCTGGTCTCCGAGCGTGCGATCCCGGGCCAGGTGATCGTGTCGACCGACGGCCGCCGATTCACCAACGAGGCCTCGCCGTACGTCAACTTCGTCCACGACCAGCTCGAGGGCAAGCACGTGGAGGCCTGGTGTGTCATGGACTCCCGGGCCCGGTCGCGCTACCCGTTCGCGCAGATCCTGCCGGGCGCGCCCTTCCCGAGGTCGTTCTACGAGGCCCGCCTGGTGCACCGGGCCGACGACCTGCGCGAGCTCGCCCGGGCGATCGGCGTCCACGAGGACAACCTGGTCGCCACGGTCGATCGCTTCAACGGGTTCGCTCGCTCGGGCGTCGACGAGGACTTCGGCCGCGGCACCTCGGCGTACGACCACTACTACGGCGACCCCAACCTGACGAACCCCAACCTCGACGTCATCGACAAGGCGCCGTTCTACGCGATCCGCATCGAGATCGGCGACCTGGGCACCAAGGGTGGACTGGTGTGCGACGAGCACGGGCGGGTGCTGCGCCAGGACGGGTCCGTCATCGACGGCCTGTACGCGACCGGCAACGCGAGCGCGTCGGTGATGGCCAACGAGTACGCCGGGCCGGGAGCGACGATCGGCCCCTCGATCGTGTTCGGGTACGTCGCCGCGCGACATGCGGCCGCCGGGCGGGTCGACTGAGCATGGCCACGGTGCGCGTCGTCGAGGTGGTCGCGGAGACCACCGAGGCCCACACCCTCGTCCTCGAGCCGACCGACGGCGGTCGCTGGGACTACCGGCCCGGTCAGTTCCTCACGGTGCGGGTGCCCTCGCAGCGGCCCGGCGGCGCCGCCCGCTGCTACTCGCTCTGCTCCTCGCCGGTGCACGACGACCGGCTCAAGGTGACGGTCAAGCGGACCCGCGAGGGCTATGCGTCCAACTGGCTGTGCGACCACGTGGTCGCGGGTGACGAGCTGGAGGTGCTGCCCCCGGCCGGGACCTTCGTGCCCCGCGACCTGGACGCCGACTTCCTGCTCCTGGCGGGCGGCAGCGGCATCACGCCGGTGCTGTCCATCCTCAAGTCCGCCCTGCACTCCGGCTCCGGCCAGGTGGTGCTGGTCTACGCCAACCGCGACGAGTCCTCGGTGATCTTCCGGGACGCGCTGGTGGACCTGGCCGGGGCGTTCCCCGGGCGGCTCGCGATCGTGCACTGGCTGGAGTCGGTGCAGGGCCTGCCGACCGAGGCCGGCGTGCGGGCGCTGGTGGCGCCGTACGCCGACCGCGACGCCTTCGTCTGCGGCCCCGGGCCGTTCATGGACCTCGCGGGGCGGGTGCTCGCCGACCTCGGGGTGCCGCGCGAGCGGCTGCACCAGGAGGTCTTCACGTCGTTGGAGGGGGATCCCTTCGCCGCCGTACCCGTGCTGCCCGCGGACGGCGCCGTCGACGGCGAGCCGGCAGAGCTGGTGGTCGAGCTCGACGGCGGAGTCACCACCCACCCGTGGCCGGCCGGAGCGAAGCTCCTCGACGTGCTCCTCGCCGCCGGGGTGCAGGCGCCGTTCTCCTGTCGCGAGGGTGCCTGCAGTGCCTGCGCCTGCGTGCTCCAGGAGGGCACCGTCGAGCTCGAGCACAACGAGGTCCTCGACGACGCCGACCTCGCCGACGGGCTCATCCTGTCGTGCCAGGCCCGGGCCACCTCGCCGGTGGTCAAGGTGTCCTACGACGCCTGAGCCCGATCCTTCCCGGTGACCGGGAACCTCCCGGCGCCGGTGTCGCGTCCGGTGCCACGGTGGGGCCCACGCTGTTTCAGGAGGCCCTATGACCAACCCCGTCCTCGCGGCCGTCGAGGAGCGAGCCGAGGAGATCGCCGCGCACGCGGAGTCCAACGAGCGACTCGGCCGGCTCGACGACGCCGCGGCCAAGCTGCTGCGCGAGACCGGTGTGATGCGGATGCTGCAACCGGCCCGGTACGGAGGCGCCGAGGCGCACCCGCGAGACTTCGCCGAGACCGTGATGCGGATCGCCTCGCTCGACGGCTCCACCGGTTGGGTCGCCGGCATCGTCGGCGTGCACCCGTGGGAGATGGCGATGTGCGACCCCCAGGTGCAGGAGGAGATCTGGGGTGAGGACCAGGACACCTGGATCGCCTCGCCGTACGCGCCGATGGGCATCCTGCGTCCGGTCGACGGCGGCTACATCTTCAACGGACGCTGGCAGTTCTCCTCCGGCACCGACCACTGCCAGTGGATCTTCCTCGGCGCCTTCATGGGCGACGCCGAGGGCAACCGGGTGATGCCGCCGCAGAACTACCACGTGATCCTGCCGCGTTCGGACTACACGATCGTGGAGGACACCTGGGACGTCGTCGGTCTGCGGGGCACCGGGTCCAAGGACATCGTCGTCGAGAATGCCTTCATCCCCGAGAACCGGGTGGTGGCGTTCGCCAAGTTCCTCGACGGCTCCCAGCCGCGCGAGGCGGGGCTGACCAACCCGACCTACCACATCCCGTTCACCACGGCCTTCCCGCTCGGAATCACCAGCGCGGTCGTCGGCATCGCGGAGGGCGCGCTCGCTGCGCACCTGGCCTACCAGAAGACACGGGTGCAGGTCACCGGCACCAAGATCACCGACGACCCGTACGTGCTGTCGGCCGTCGGCGCCGCTGCGGAGGAGATCAAGGCCTCGCGCACGGCGATGCTCGACAACGTCAGCCGCTTCTACGACGCCGCCGAGGCCGGCCGCGAGGTCACCTTCGCCGAGCGCGCCGCCTCCCGGCGTACCCAGGTCGCCGCTGCCTGGCGCGCGGTGCGCGCCATGGACGAGGTCGTGGCCCGATCGGGTGGCAACGGCCTGCGGATGGACAACCCGATCCAGCGGTTCTGGCGCGACGGCCATATGGGCCTGGCCCACGCCATCCACGTGCCCGGTCCGGTCTTCCATGTGTCGACGCTGACCGACATCGACATCACGCCCCCGCCCGGACCCCTGCTCTCGATGATCTGAGGAGACTCCACATGACCGACATCAAGGGACTCGGCTACCTCCGCGTCCAGACGACCGACGTGCCACGCTGGCGCGAGCTCACCGTCGAGGCGCTCGGTCTCGCCGAGTCGACCGGGCCGGTCGACGGCGGGCTCTACCTGCGCATGGACGAGCGCGCCGCCCGCCTCGCCGTGCTCCCGGGTGGGAGCGACCGGGTGCTCTCGGTGGGCTGGGAGGTCCGCGACCAGTTCGCGCTGGCCCGGGTCGGTCGCGCGGTCGAGGCCGCGGGGTTCGGGGTCAAGGAGCTCACCGTCGAGGAGTGCGATGACCGTCGCGTCGAGGCGGGGATCGGCTTCGAGGACCCGGCCGGCACGCCGGTGGAGGTCTTCTTCGGACCGGTGCTCGACCACGACCCCGTGCTGACTCGGTGGGCGCAGGGCTTCGTCACCGGCGCGCAGGGCATGGGCCACGTGGTGCTGCCCACGACCGCGATGGAGGAGACGGTCTCCTTCTACACCGAGGTGCTCGGCTTCCTGCCGCGCGGCGCGATCCGCGTCGGCCCGACCCCACCGCCGGGTCAGCAGCAGTCGCGGGTGCGCTTCATGGGTGTCAACCAGCGCCACCACAGCCTCGCGATCTGCCCGGCCCCGCACGGCGAGGAGCCCGGCGTGGTGCACCTGATGGTGGAGGTCGACTCGCTCGACGCCGTGGGTCGCGCGCTCGACGAGATCAACCGGCGCGGCTTCTCGGTCTCCTCGACCCTCGGTCGGCACACCAACGACAAGATGGTCTCGTTCTACGTGCGGGCCCCCGGCGGCTGGGACCTGGAGTACGGCTACGACGGCATGCTCGTCGACGAGACCTCCTATACCGCCGAGGAGATCACCGCGGACTCCTACTGGGGCCACGACTGGTCCGGGTCGGAGCCGCTCGCGGCATTCAGCCCGCCGCAACGCTGAGGATGGAGGGGTCGGCGACCCACTGCGACGTCCTCGTGGTGGGCTTCGGGTGTGCCGGCGCCACCGCGGCCATCGAGGCCGCGGAGGCCGGCGCGTCCGTGGTGGTGCTCGAGCGGGCGGGCGCGCCCGGCGGGTCCTCGGCGCTCTCGGGCGGCGAGCTCTACCTCGGCGGCGGGACGGCCGTGCAGCGAGCGTGCGGCTTCGCGGACTCGGCGGACGCGATGCACGCCTTCCTGGCGGCCGCGCTCGGCCCGCACGCCGACGAGGAGAAGCTGCGCCTCTACTGCGACGGGTCGGTCGAGCACTTCGACTGGCTGGTCGGGCACGGCGTCACCTTCAAGCCGACGCTCTACGACAAACCGACCTGGATGCCGCACACCGACGACGGCCTGATGTGGCTGGGGGAGAACAGCTGGCCGTTCACCACCATGGCCGACCCGGCTCCGCGCGGGCACCGGGGGCCGGCGCCGTACTACGCGGGCAAGGTCCTGATGGACGCCCTGGTCGCCGCGGCGTCCGCCGCCGGCGCGGTCACCCACACCGACACCCGGGCCACCGGCCTGGTCGTCGAGGACGGCGTGGTCGTGGGCGTCTCGGCCCGGCGCTTCGGCGCGGACGTCGACTACCGCGCCGCCCGCGGCGTGGTGCTCACGACCGGCGGCTTCGTCGACAACGAGGCGATGCTCGCCGAGCACGCGCCGTCCCTCCTCGGCCACGGCAAGGTCAGCGACGGGCTCGACGACGGCAGCGGGATCGCGATGGCGCTCCGGGTCGGCGCGGCCACCCGACGCATGCACGCCCACGAGACGGCACTCACCTACCTGCCGGCCCTCGCCGTGCGGGGACTGGTGGTCGACGGGCTGGGGCAGCGCTTCGTCAACGAGGACAGCTATCCCGGCATCGTCAGCCACGCCGCCGTCGCGCACCGGCCCGCGCCGTACTGGGTGATCGTCGACCAGGAGGGCTTCGACGAGGTGTCGGAGCGGGAGCGCTGGGGAGTCCGGCCGACATGCGCCGCCGAGGACCTCGACGAGCTCGGCGCCGAGCTGCGGATGCCCGAGGGCGCGCTCGCCGCGACCGTCGCGGCGTACAACCGCGACGCCGAGCGCGGCGAGGACAGCTGGTTCCACAAGGACCGACGCTGGCTGCGTCCGCTGCGGGCGCCGTACGCCGCCATCGACGTCGCCGCCGGCTTCCACCCCGGCGACCGGGAGAGCGGGGCGAACGGCAACGGCGTCGCCGGCTTCACGCTCGGGGGCCTGCACACCACTCCGGACGGCGGGGTGCTGGCCTGGTCGGGCGCGCCGGTGCCCGGCCTCTACGCCGCCGGTCGGTCCACCTCGGGGATCCACGGCGACGGCTACATCAGCGGGACCTCGCTCGGCGACGGCACCTTCTTCGGTCGCCGCGCCGGCCGCAGCGCAGCGGAGTCCCGTCGCGCCGCGTCCCACACCTGACCCGACCCGTCCCCAGGAGGATCCATGTCCCGTCTCGTCGTCGTCACCGGTGCCGCATCCGGGATCGGTGCCGCCGTCCGCCGCCTGCTGGAGGAGCGCGGTGACCGCGTGCTGGGCGTCGACCTGGAGGGCACGGAGGTCATCGCCGATCTCGCCACGGCGGCGGGCCGCGACGCCGCCGTCGCCGCGGTGCTGGAGCAGTCCGGGGGAGCGGTCGACGGCGTCGTCACCTGCGCGGGGCTGTCGGGCGTGGCGCCGGCGCTGCCGCACGTCAACTTCTTCGGGACGACCGAGCTGGTGGCCGGGCTGCGCGGGGCACTGTCCGCGTCGCGGGCCCCGCGGGTGGTGGTGATCGGCTCGATCTCCGCAACCCAGCCGGTGGACCAGCCGCTCGTCGACGCGCTGTTGGCCGCCGACGTCGCGGCTGTCACCGCTGCGACCGCGGCGGCGCTCGCCGACCGCCGGCCCCAGCAGCTCTACCCGTCCTCGAAGTCGGCGCTCGCGCAGTGGGCGAGGCGCACCGCAGTCTCCGCGGGCTGGGCCGACGCCGGCATCCCCGTCAACGTCGTCGCCCCGGGCGTGGTGCTCACCCCGATGAGCGAGGCGCTGTTCGGCGACCCGCGGATGAAGAAGGTGATGGACGCCGCGGTCCCGATGCCGCTGCACGGCTACTCGGCTCCCGAGGACGTCGCGCGGGTCATCGGCTTCCTGCTCTCCCCGGAGACGACGCACGTCACCGGCCAGGTGCTGTACGTCGACGGCGGGGCCGAGGCCACGCTCCGGGGATCGACCCACTTCTGATCGAGCCGACCACGCAGGAGGACGACATGAGCAACCGAGACCGGCCGCTGGCCGGGCGCGTCGCGCTGGTGACCGGCGCCGCGCAGGGCGTGGGACGAGGCATCGCCCTGGCGCTCGCGCGCGAGGGCGTCGCGATCGCCGCGCTCGGCCGCACCGTCTCCACCTTGGAGGAGGCCTGCGTCGAGATCCGGGCCCGCGGGGTGGACGCAGAGGCGTTCGCCTGCGACGTCGCCGACCTGGAGGCGGTGCCGGGCGTCGTCGACGCTGTCGCGCATCGCTTCGGCCGGCTGGACATCCTGGTCAACAACGCCTGGGCCGGAGCCCACGGCCCGCTCCTCGAGCTCAGCGACCGGGCGTTCCAGAAGGGCTTCCGCACCGGACCGTTCGCGGCGTTCGCCTTCATGAGGGCCGCCCATCCACACCTCAAGGCCAGTGGCGACGGCTCGATCGTCAACCTGGTCACCTCGGCGATGGTGCGGTGGGACCCCACGACGTACGGCGCCTATGCGGCCGCGAAGCAGGCGCTGCGCTCGCTGTCGCGGACGGCGGCCGTGGAATGGGCCCGTGACGGGATCCGGGTGAACTCGATCGCGCCCCACGCGCTCTCCCCGGGCCTGGCGTGGTGGACCGAGGAGAACCCCGAGGAGGCCGCCGAGTTCGTCGCCACCATCCCGATGCGGCGGATCGGCGACTGCGAGCAGGACATCGGCCGCGCCGTCGTCGCGCTCGTCGGGCCCGACCTGCGCTACCTGACCGGCGCGACGGTGCCCCTCGACGGGGGCCAGGCGTTCTTCGGGTGACCGAACCACCCGTGGTCAGCGCGCGATGTTCTGCACCCCGGTGGTGTCCAGCTCCGCGACGGAGTAGGCAGCGAAGTTCTGGGTCGGCGCGCGGTCGGCGAAGTGCGCGACGAGCTGGTCGTCGAGCTCCTCGATCGTGAACGTCCCGGTGGGCGAGGTGAACTTCTTCTCGACCGTCGGGGGCGCCATCAGCGCGACCATGTCGCCGTACACGACGAAGACCTGGCCGTTGACGGTCGCGGCGCCCGGCGAGGCGAGCCACGACACGAACGTCGCGACGCGCTCGGGAGCGAGGATGTCGAGCTCGTTGGCGTGCGGGTCCACGTCGAAGACGTGCGCGGTCATCGCCGTGCGCGCGCGGGGACAGATCGCGTTGGCGGTGACGCCGTAGCGCGACAGCCCCTGCGCGGTCGAGAGGGTCAGCGCGGTGATCGCGGCCTTGGCGGCCGCGTAGTTCGGCTGGCCGGCGCCGCCGAAGAGGAAGGCCTCCGAGGAGGTGTTGACCACCCGGCCGAAGACCGGAGCACCAGCGGCCTTCGAGGCGTTGCGCCAGTGCACGGCGGCAGCCCGCGAGACCGCGGCGTGGCCCTTGAGGTGCACCCGGATCACGTCGTCCCACTGGCTCTCGGTGAGGTTGAACAGCATCGTGTCGCGGATGACGCCGGCGTTGTTGACGACGACGTCCAGGCTCCCGAAGCTGTCGACCGCCGTGGCGACCAGACGCTCACCCAGGTCCCACTCGGAGACGTCGCCGGCAACCGCGACGGCGCCGACGCCGAGCCGCTTGATCTCCGCGGCGACCTCCTCGGCCGCCGGGCCCACGTCGTTGACGACCACGTTGGCACCGGCGGCGGCGAGCGCGAGCGCCTCGGCACGGCCGAGCCCGGCCCCGGCGCCGGTGACGACCGCGGTACGGCCGGCGAGGTGGTGGTTGCTCATCTGGGCTCCTCAATCAGGGTTCAGGCGACGCCCGGACCCTAGGGTCCCCCGGGCCCACGGCCCGCTCGAGATCCGACTGGGTGGGACTCGCCGCCCGCCGTGGTGCCGCCGGTTGCCTAGCCTGCGGACGCACCCCGCTCGAAGGAGGACCCATGCCCGAGGCCGTCATCGTCGACGCCGTGCGCACCCCCGTGGGACGTAGGTACGGCGCACTCGCCGCACTGCACCCCGCCGAGCTGCTCGGCGTCGTCCAGACCGCGCTCCTCGAGCGCTCGGGGTTGGACCCCGCCGCCATCGGTCAGGTCGTCGGCGGGTGCGTGACCCAGGTGGGCGAGCAGTCCAACAACGTGACCCGCAACGCCTGGCTGCACGCCGGGCTGCCTTGGTCGACCGCCTGCACCACCATCGACTGCGCCTGCGGGTCCTCGCAGCAGGCGGTGCACCTGGTCGCGGGGTTGATCGCCTCCGGCGCGATCGACGCCGGCATCGGCTGCGGCGTCGAGGCGATGAGCCGGGTCTTCCTGGGTGCGGCGCTCGCGCCCGGCACCGGCCTGCCGACGCCGGACTCGTGGACCGTCGACTACCCCGACCAGTTCACCGCTGCGGAGCGGATCGCCGAGCGCCGCGGCATCAGTCGTGAGCAGGCCGACGTGCTCGGCCTCGCCTCCCAGCGCAAGGCGGCGCGGGCCTGGGCCGAGGGTCGCTTCGACGGCCAGGTCGTGCCGGTGACGGCGCCCGCGCTCGGCGACGACGGGCCTACCGGCGAGACGGTCGTGGTCAGCCGCGACCAGGGGCTGCGCGAGACCAGCGCGGAGGCGCTGGCCGGGCTCGAGCCCGTGCTGCGGGGCGGCATCCACACCGCCGGCAACTCCTCGCAGATCAGCGACGGCGCCGCCGCCGTACTCCTCATGAGCCGCGAGCGCGCGGAGGCCGAGGGCCTGCGCCCGCGCGCCCGCATCGTCGCCTCGGGCATGGTCGGGTCCGACCCTTACTACCACCTCGACGGCCCGGTCGAGGCGACCGCGCACGTGCTGCGCGCAGCCGGCATGAAGCTCGGCGACCTCGACCTGGTCGAGATCAACGAGGCGTTCGCCTCGGTGGTGCTGTCCTGGGCCCAGGTCCACGATGCCGACCTCGACAGGGTCAACGTCAACGGCGGGGCGATCGCCCTCGGCCACGCGGTCGGGTCCACCGGCGCGCGCCTGCTGACCCAGGCCGTCAACGAGCTCGAACGGCGTGACGCCTCGACCGCGCTGGTGACCATGTGCGCCGGCGGCGCCCACGCCACCGCCACCATCATCGAACGGATCTGAGATGCCCCGACCGACCAGCAGCGGCAGCCTCGCGATCGACCGCGACCACCTGGACCTGCGCGACTCCGTGCGCAAGCTTCTCGACCGGCACGTCACCGACACCGTCGTGCGCAACGCGGTCGAGGCGAAGCATGAGGAGCGACCGCCGTTCTGGGGGGCGCTCGCCGGCCAGGGCCTGCTCGCGCTGCACCTCCCGGAGGAGGTCGGCGGGGCGGGCTGCACCCTGCTGGAGACGGCCGTCGTCGTCGAGGAGCTGGGCCGGGCCATGACGCCCGGCCCGTTCCTGCCCACCGTGCTCGCGTCCGCGGTACTGCACCGCGCGGGCCACACCCGGCTGCTCGCGGGGCTGGCGGACGGTGCGTCGACCGCCGCCGTCGCACTCGAGTCCGGCACCCTCGTCGGAACTCGCGGCGGCGACGGCGCGCTCGATGTCTCCGGGACGAGCGCTCCGGCCCTGGGCGCCCAGGTCGCGGACGTGTTCGTGCTGCCCGTCGACCTCGACGGCGACCTGACCTGGGTGGTCCTGCGTCGCGACGACGTCGAGACCGAAAAGCGGCCCAGCCACGACCTGACCCGTCGGCTCTCCCCGGTGCGGGTGCGCGCGAGCGTCACCGCCACCGACGTGCTCGCCCTCGACCCCCGGCTGCCGCTCGACCTCGCCGCGACGCTGTTCGCGGCCGAGGCATCGGGTCTCGCGGACTGGGCTACCTGGACCGCGGCCGAGCACGCCCGCGTCCGCGAGCAGTTCGGCCGGCCCATCGGGCAGTTCC
The DNA here is from genome assembly GCF_029210375.1 of Nocardioides sp. YIM 152315. Classification (GTDB taxonomy): domain Bacteria; phylum Actinomycetota; class Actinomycetes; order Propionibacteriales; family Nocardioidaceae; genus Nocardioides. The sequence continues at coordinate 59,865 of NZ_JARGER010000034.1, forward strand.
AGGGCGTCAAGCACCGCACCGCCTGGAGCCTGGCCGTCTCCGAGCAGGCACGGGTCTGCGCCTGGGACGCCGCGCGTGCCCAGGACCCCGCGGTCGACCCGCAGGAGGCAGCGCTCGCGGCCGCGGTCGCCGGCGCGATCTCCGTGGACGCCGGCTTCCGCGCCGCCAAGGACTGCCTCAACACCCTGGGAGGCATCGGCTTCACCTGGGAGCACGACGCCCACCTCTACCTGCGCCGCGCCCAGACTCTCCGACTGCTGCTGGGGCCGGCCAACGCCTGGCAGCGGCGCGTCGCCGAGCTCACGCTCGCCGGTGCGCACCGCGAGCTCGGCATCGAGCTGCCCCGGGAGGCCGACCGGATCCGGGGCGAGGTGCGTGCCGAGCTGTCTCGCGCGGGCGCGCTCGAGGGCGCCGAGCAACAGCGCTTTCTGGCCGACCACGGGTACACCGCCCCGCACCTTCCCCGCCCGTGGGGGAAGGGCGCCGACGCGGTCACCCAGCTCGTGATCGCCGAGGAGCTGCGCGCCGCCGGGCTGACCCCGCACGACATGATCATCGGCAACTGGGTGGTGCCGACGCTCATCGAGCACGGTGACGACCACCAGCGGCAGCGCTTCGTGCCGGCGAGCCTGGCCGGAGACCTGGTCTGGTGCCAGCTCTTCAGCGAGCCGGGCGCCGGCTCGGACCTCGCCGGCCTGTCCACCCGCGCCGAGAGGGTCGACGGCGGCTGGCGGATCAACGGGCAGAAGGTGTGGACGTCGGGTGCCCGGGACGCTGACCTCGGCATCCTGCTCGCCCGCACGAACGCCGACGCGCCCAAGCACCGCGGCCTCTCCTACTTCCTGCTCGACATGTCCACCGAGGGCATCGACGTCCGACCGCTGCGCGAGCTGACGGGGGAGGCGCTCTTCAACGAGGTCTTCCTCGACGACGTGTTCATCCCCGACGACATGCTCGTCGGACAGCCCGGCGACGGCTGGAAGCTGGCGCGCACGACGCTCGCCAACGAGCGCGTCGCGCTGTCCAGCGACTCCCCGGCCCTCGGCAGCGGACCCGCGACCCTGCTCGGGCTCGTCGCGGACGACCCGGCGCCGGACGCGCACCGGCTGGCCGAGCTCGGCAGGATCCTCGGCGACGCCCACGCCGGCGGGCTCTTCGCCCTGCGCACCGCCATCCGTCAGGTCGCCGGCGTACAGCCCGGGGCGGAGTCGAGCGTCGCCAAGCTGCTCGGCGTCGCCCACATCCAGGAGGTGTGGGAGACCGCGATGGCATGGCAGGGCGCCGCGGCGCTGGACGGGGCACCGCAGCGTCGTACGCCGACCTGGTCCTTCCTCTCCAGCCGCAGCCTCTCCATCGCCGGTGGCACCACCGACGTCCAGCTCAACATCATCGGCGAGCGCATCCTCGGGCTGCCCCGCGACACCGAGCCCACCGCGAAGGCCTGAGGAGACGACATGCCGATCGACCGCGACGCCGCGCTGGGCGCCGACCCGTCCGTGCGCGAGGTCGGCTGGACCCGCCGCGACGTGCTGCTCTACCACCTCTCCCTGGGCGCCGGCCGACAGGCCGACACCGACCCCGAGCTGGCGTGGACCTACGAGCGAGACCTGCAGGTGCTGCCGACGTTCGCGGCCGTGGCCGGCCAGGGCGTCTCGGCCGGTGACCTGCCGGCGCCCGGCCTGAACCTGCCGGGCATCGACATCGACCTGCGCCGGATCCTGCACGGCGGGCAGGCGCACACCGTCCACCGTCCGCTGCCCGCGTCGGGAAGAGCGCGCATCGCCACGCGTGTCGCGGAGCTCTGGGACAAGGGCAAGGCGGCCGTGATCGTCCTGGAGGCGACCGCGACCGCACCCGACGACGAGCCCCTGTGGACCTCCCGCATGCAGATCTGGGCTCGCGGCGAGGGTGGCTTCGGCGGAGACCCCGGGCCAGAGCAGCCGGCGCACCGGCCGGAGCGCGCACCGGACGCGGTGCTCGAGTCGGCCACGACGCCGGGTCAGGCGCTCCTCTACCGGCTCAACGGCGACCTCAACCCTCTGCACGCCGACCCTGCGTTCGCCGCGGCCGCCGGCTTCGACCGGCCGATCCTGCACGGGCTGGCGACCTACGGCACGGTCGCGAAGGCACTGGTCGACCACGTGCTCGACGGCGACGCGGCCCGGCTGGAGTCGATCGCGGTCCGCTTCGCCGGCGTCGTCGTCCCGGGCGAGACGATCCGCACCTCGCTGTGGCGCGACGGCGACCGGATCGACTTCGTCGCGACCTGCCCCGAGCGCGACGACGCACCGGTGCTCACGCATGCGACCGCCCGGGTGCGCGGATGACCGAGCGCCCCACCCTGACCGCGACCCCCAACAACGTGGGCGTGGACGCCGCCGTCGCGGCCGCCCGGCGCGTCATCGCCGCGCTCCTGCACGCCGGCGACGGCTCGACCGCCGAGATGACCGACGTGGCCGCCCGGCTGACCGAGGTCGCCGAGCACCTCGAGGAGCACGCCCCGACCTGCGACGAGCGGCTGGTCGACATGTGGGCCGGCGAGGGAGTCACCCGCCACGACCCGGTCACGGGGCCGGAGAACGCCGTGGCCCCGCCCCTGCCGCTGCGCGGACTCCCCGACGGATCGATCGAGGGCACGGTCACGCTCGGGCTGCCCTACCAAGGCCCGCCGGGCTGCGTGCACGGCGGCATCTCCGCCCTGCTCCTCGACCACACGCTCGGCGTCGCCAACCACTGGGCCGGTGACTCCGGCATGACCGGCACCCTCGCGGTGCGCTACCACCGGCCGACGCCGCTCTTCGCCGAGCTGACCGTCCGCGGTCGTCAGGTCTCCGTGGACGGCAGGAAGATCCGCACGACCGGCGAGATCGTGGCGAACGGCGAGGTGTGCGTCTCGGCCGACGGGCTCTTCGTCAACAAGCACCTGCCCCGCCCGCGCTGATCGTCCGGCGGGCTGGGGAGGGGGAGCGGCGGACGGCGGTGAGCTCGGCTGCCGGCCCTCAGGGCGCCAGGTCCTCGACGGCACGCATCGCGAACGCCATCGCCGTCCCGATCGGGGCGCCCGGGCCGGGATAGACCCGCCCGGTCAGCGAGGCGCTCGCGTTGCCGACGGCGTAGAGGCCAGCCAGCGGCCGGCCCTCCTCGTCGAGCACCCGGCCCTCGGTGTCGGTCAGCAGGCCGCCCTTGGTGCCGAGGTCGGAGAGCACCAGCCGGGCGGCCGTGAACGGCGGCCGCTCGACCGGCAGGAGCGCCGGGTCGGCGAAGTAGCGGTCGTACTCGTCGCGCCCGCGACCGAAGTCGACGTCCTCGCCGGCCGCGACCAGCGCGTTGAACCGGGCGACGGTGGCGAGCAGGTCGTCGGCGGGCACCTCGAGCCGGTCGGCGAGCTCGCGCAGCGAGTCGGCGCGCACCCACGTGCCGGCAGCGAGGTGCTCCTCGGCCGTGCCGCCCGGCAGCGAGATGGCCGGCAACCGGGCGTCGGAGCGCGCGTCGAACACCAGGTAGGAGGGGACCCGGGCGGGGTCGGCGGCCATCTGTCGACCGAACTGGTCGTAGGGCAGCGACTCGTTGGCGTAGCGGCGGCCCCGCCCGTCGACGACCACGCCGCCCCGGAGGCCGAGGGTGAAGGACGCGCTCCCGTCGGGCATCGCGACACCCGGGCACCACCAGGCCTCGTCGAGCAGGCCGGTGGCGGCGCCGAGCCGCACCGCGGCGTCGATCGCGGCGCCGGTGTTCGTGCCCGCCGGGGCCATCGTCCAGTCCGCGGCACCCGGTACGCCGTGGCGCGCGCGGGCGGCGGCGTTGCGCTCGAACCCGCCGGACCCGAGCACCACGCCGAGGCGCGCGGCGTACCGCCGTCGCTCACCGCCGACGACGGCCTCGACTCCGCCCACTCGCCCGCCGGCCCGCACGAGAGTGTCGACGTCCGCCCCGGTGACGACGTCTGCCAGGCCGGTGCGGTGCAGCGCGAGCAGGAGCCGCCCGACGAGCGCGCGGCCCTGGGTCAGGGGGCCGTCCGGGTGCCCGAGCCCCGCACGGTCGCGGTCGACCGAGGGGCGCACCAGGTCGGCGAGGCGGCCGATCTCGTCCCGGGGGAGGTCACACGGCACGAACGACCGGCCGCGGGGGACGCGCCCCGGCCGGTCGAAGTAGTCCGGGAACGGACGCCACTCGAACCGCAGGGCGGGATCCTCCTCCAGCGCGGCCACGACTCGCGGCGCCGTGGCGAGGAACGCCTCGCGGCGTTCGGCCTCGTGGTCACCGAGCAACGACGTCAGGTAGGTGCGGGCGGACTCGGTGGAGTCGGCGACGCCGGCGCGCTGCTGCACCTGACTGCCCGGGAGCCAGCACGCGGCTCCGGAGTAGGCGGAGGTGCCGCCGAGCAGCGCCGACTTCTCGAGCACGGCGGTCCGCAGGCCGGCACGTGCGGCCAGCACGGCCGCGGTCAGGGCTCCCGCTCCGGATCCCACGACCAGCACGTCGTACTCGTTCGTCATCTGCTCCTCCTGCGTCCGTGGCGGTGGTGGCGGTGGTGGTGGCGGCGGTGACGCCAGCCCATCGCAACCGGCCCCGCGAGCGGGCGCGTCATCCCACTGACCGGTAGCGTGAGGAAGGCCACCCGAGTCGGCACTGGGAGAATGGCCGCAGTCGACCCGAGGAGCAGCGTTGCCACGAGTAGCCGAGGACCGACCGGCGGCCGAGCCGTCGTCGCCGGACCAGAAGGAGCGCTACCGGCGGATCCTGCGCGCCGCCGCGGGCCATGGCGCAGCCAAGGGGCTCGAACGGGTGCAGATGCTCGACGTCGCCCGCGACGCCGGGGTCGCCATCGCCACGCTCTACCGCTACTTCCCGTCCAAAACCCATCTGTTCACCGCGCTGATGCGTGCGCAGGTGGAGCAGCTGGCGGATCTCTCCGTGCAGCCGGTGCCGGGTGAGTCGGCGGACGAGGGGATCGCCCGACTGCTGGTGCGGGCCGGTCGCGACCTGCTGCGCACCCCATTGCTGGCGCACGCGATGATGCAGTCCAACAACGCGACCGTCGCCCAGACCCCCAGTGCCGGCGTGACGCAGGCGTTCCTCGACCTCATGCTCGAAGCGGGCGGCATCGCGGACCCGACCGCGCACGACCTCCGACTGCTCCGGCTGCTCGAGCAGGCGTGGTACGGCATCCTGATCAGCACGCTCAACGGTCACATCAGCCTGGCGCAGATGGACGACGACACCCAGCTGATGTGCCGGCTGCTGCTGCGCGATCGCTAGTGCCGCAGCGCCGTCGATCAGGAGCGCGGGTCCCGGCTCACGGCTCGATCTCGCGACGGATGACCTTGCCGGTCGCGTTGCGGGGGAGCGGCGTGCTGGCGAAGCGCCAGTGGGTCGGCACCTTGAAGTAGGCGAGCCCTGAGGCCGCGTGCTCGCGCAGTCGCTCCTCGAGCGTGTCGAGCTGGGCGCCGGTCGCCGGCACGACCACTGCCCCGACCTCCTGCCCGAGGTCGGTGTGATCCACGCCGAGGACGATGCACTCCGCGACCTCCGGATGGTCGGCCAGCACGCCCTCGACCTCGGCGGGGTAGACGTTCTCGCCGCCCCGGATGATCAGGTCCGAACGACGGCTGCTGAGGCTGATCCGGCCCTGGTCGTCGAGCGTGCCGAGGTCACCGGTGTGCAGCCAGCGGTCCGCCCGGATCGCAGCGGTGGTGGCCAGCTCGTCCTCCCAGTAGCCCAGCATGTTGTAGGCGCTGCGCACGCAGATCTCGCCCTCGACGCCGGCGGGGAGTGGCCGGCCGTCGGGGTCGCGCACCTCGAGCTCGACGCCGATGATCGGGCGACCCAGCGTGCCGGGCGCCTCCGCGAGGTCCATCGGAGTCGCCACCGCCACGCCCGTGCACGACTCGGTCAGGCCGTAGCTGTCCACGAGCGAGGACGCGAACGGCAGCCGGGTGCGCAGCTTCTCCTTCAGCTGGGGCGAGGACGGCGCCGAGGCGAGCGCGAACGCCGTCAGCGACGAGGTGTCGTAGGTCGAGAGGTCGGCGTCCAACAGGCGCGTCGCCATGGTCGGCACGGCACCCCAGTTGGTGACCCGCTCCCGCTCGACCAGGCGCATGATCGGGTCCACCCGGAAGGACCCGAGATGGAGCGCAACCTTGCTGCCCGTGGCGAGGCGGGGCACGGCGAGGTTGTGCAGGCTCCCGATGTGGAAGAGCGGCATGACGAGCAGGTACGTGCGCTCGCGCGGGTCGGTCGGGTCACCGAAGGCCGCCAGGAGTGCGTCGCTCATCCGGTGGAACTCGACCACCGACAGCAGGTTGCGGTGCGAGTGCACTGCGCCCTTCGGGCGTCCGGAGGTGCCCGAGGTGTAGAGGATCACCGCCGGGTCGTCCTCGGCGACCTCGGCGGAGGGCAGCGCGGCGCCGGGATGCGCGACGGCGAGGCGGCGTACCTCGTCGAGGCCGAGCACCGGCACGTCCACGCCCACCTCCTCGAGCAGCGCGCGCCGCTTGTCGTCGGCGACGACCACGACCGGTCGGGCGTGCTCGAGGCCGTAGCTGAGCTCGCGGGCAGACCACCACGCGTTGAAGCCGACCGCGACGGCGCCGATCGACGTCGCCGCCCAGAAGGCCACGATCCACTCCGGGGTGTTGGCCGCCGCGAGCGCCACCCGATCGCCGGGGCGTACGCCGTGCTGCTCGCGCAGCGCGTGCGCCAGCGAGGAGACCATCGCGGCGTGCTCGGCGAACGAGATCCGCTCCTCCAGCGTCGCGATGTAGGTGCGGTCGCCGTGCTCGACGGACTCGGCGAGCAGCTGGTGCAGGGCCCGGCGGCGGTGGGCGAACAGCGTCGTCGGTGCACCCAGGACGGACTCCCGGACCAGCTCGAAGGCGGCTCCCGGAGCGGTCAGGTCGGCCACGATCCGCTGGGCCGCGAGGCGGGGGTCGGTCTGGGCGGTCATGCGCGCTCCTCGGGCAGTCGGGGACGGACCGGGGCCAGTGTGGAGACCGGTGACGGACCCCACACGGACCGTACCGCTGAGCGGGACCGAGGGCGCCTCGAAGCGCTGTCCCGGTCACCGACACCCCCGGGGGAGGGTGGGGGCCCGGTCACCCCATGCTCGGGACTCCGCACGGCCGGCACGTGCCCGGCAGCAGATCCCCGGGAGCCGGCGACCCAGGGTCTACCATGCTGCAAGACCCGGCACGGCCGGCCGGAGGAGGTCGTGATGCCCTCGGACAGCGCGGACTGGTTCGTCCAGATCCTGGTCTTCGTGCTGGTCGCCTACCCGATCGTCGGGGGCCTGGCGTTCATCGTGTCGAGCTTCTACTACCACGTGTTCTCGGAGCGGGGCGATCGTCCGCGGTACCTGCAGCACGGTGAGCCGTTCGTCTCGATCCTCGTCCCCGCGCACAACGAGGAGGACTCGATCGCGAGCACGGTGCACTACCTGGAGCACCAGCTCAACTACCCGGCCGACAGGTACGAGATCATCGTCATCGACGACGCATCCACCGACCGAACGGCCGAGATCCTCCTCGCGCTGCAGGACGAGTACCCCCACCTGCGCGTCATCACCATTGCCGCCAACCGCGGCAAGGCCCACGGCTTCAACGTCGCCCTCGCCTACGCCAAGGGCGCCTTCCTGCTGTCGAACGACGCCGACACCAAGCCCAACCCGGACGCCCTCTGGCAGTACATGAGCTACTTCGAGCGCGAGGGCGGTCAGAACGTCGGCGCCGTCACCGGCAACATGCTCGCCGCCAACCGCACGACGCTGACCGCCCAGGCCCAGCAGAACGAGCTGAACTCGATCATCGGACTCATCAAGCGCTCCCAGATGTCGTACGGCGCCCTCTTCGCCTTCTCCGGCGCCAACACCATGTATCGGAAGCAGGCCGTGCTCGACGTCGGAGGCTGGCACGCCGAGCAGCCGACCGAGGACATCGCGATCGCCTGGGACATGCAGACAGCGGGCTGGCGGGCCCTGTTCGCCCCCCGGATTCGCTTCTTCCTGGACGTGCCCGAGCGCCTGAAGGCGCTGATCCGGCAGCGCCGGCGCTGGTCGTCCGGCGGCATCTACGTCCTGCTGACCAAGGGACCCAGGCTGCTGCGCAACCCCGTTCGCAACTTCCGGATGATGCCGGTGATCGCCGACTACGGCCTCAGCGTGGTCTGGAGCTTCCTCTACTGGATCAGCATGGCCCTGTTCCTGCTCACCCAGCTCTACTGTGCGATGACCCAGAGCTGGGAGCGGTTCTGGCACAACTGGTACATGGTCGGCATCTTCGTCGCCATCGAGATGGTCGTCGGCCTCGTGCAGCTGACCACGGCGTCGTACTACAACGACGGTGGCAGGACGCTGAAGTACGTCGTCTTCGCGCCGTGGTACATGCTCGTCTACTGGATGGTCAACACCTGGACGGTCGTCCGCGAGTTCGTCCCGACCCTGCGCAAGGTGTGGTCGCGACGCGACGGTGGCTCCTGGACGTCGCCGGAGCGCTCCGACAGCCTCCAGGGCATCCGCGAGGGCCACCGGGGGCACGCATGACGACCCACCCGCCGCCGTACGTTGTGCACCACGTGGAGGAGGGGGACGTCACCGTCGACTGGTTCTTCGGTCGCCGCCGCTTCCGCGACAAGTTCGTGCAGCTCGTCCTGGTCCTGCTCGGCTGGGTCTTCGTGGTGCTGCCGGTCGTGATCACGGCGTCGGCCCTCCTGCACCGCGGTGACGCCGACACCGGCTGGTGGGGCTATCACGAGGGCTTCGTGATGTGGGACGTGACGGTGATCATCCTGGGCATCCTGACCGGGTTCTTCATCGTGGGCTTCCTCGCGCTCCACCTCGTCGATCGGGTCGCCGCGACGCGACGCGACCGGCGGAAGACCTACGACGAGGAGCGACTGGCCGAGCGGCTGGAGGTCGCCGCCGACTGGTACGCCGGTAAGTTCGGTCCCGAGGCCCTCCGCCTCCAGCAGCGGAGGGTCGAGATCGAGCCCTACGGCGACATCGAGACCTACGAGCTGCGCAACCTCCACCGCAGGTTCGGAGTCGGCTGATGCCCCTGTCGCCCGCGGACCACGAGCTCGTCGCGGACATGAAGCAGCGCGCGCTCCACCTCAAGTCCCGACAGCGTGCCGCCGACCGCATCCTCTACGAGCTGCGCCGCTTCCGCGTGATCCTGCTGGCGCTGGCCGCCGTCGTGGTCGCGGCCGCGGTCACCGGCTTCGCCACCCTCGTGCAGAGCACGCTGCCGGACCGGCCGGGCTCGTGGCGCCAAGCGCTCGTCGTCGCGGTGATCGGTGCCTGGCTCGGCGTGCACCTGGGACAGAGCCTGCTGCGCACGGACCGGGGTCGACGCCTGCTCGACGGCAAGGAGGGACGGTTGCGGCAGAAGTACAGCGGGGACCTGCACTCGGGTCGACGCTGGCTGCAGTTCTACTACCAGGGGGAGGACATCTCGGCCTACGTCCCGCAGGTCCTGTACTTCATCGAGGGAGAGCGGCGCTTCGACTCCGTCGACGCCGCGCTCGCCTTCGCGAAGGACAGCCGCCGCGAGAGCCACGCCTTCGCGGCGCGAGCACTGGAGACGTTCAACGAGGTCGCGGCCCGGACGAACACCCTGGTCGTCGCGAGCACCGACGAGACCGGTCGGCCTTCGAGTCGGATCATGCGCTTCGTCAGGTCCGAGCGACCCGGCGTGTGGTTCGTGACGGCGGCGCCGGACGGGCCCAAGGTCCACGAGTTCGACCTCGGGCGGATCGCGCTGGTGACCCAACCGACGGAGTCCGGCGCGACGATCAGCAGCAACCGCGTCCGGATCGAGAGGGCGGGCGTGCCCTTCGGCGCCGTGGCCGGGCTGTATCGCGCGCAGGTGCCCGGCTATGCGGACGGCATGACGGAGACCGAGCAGCAACGCGAGCTGGTCTACGAGCTGACCCTGCAATCCGCGCGGGTCGAGACCTGGCTGGATCACGAGGTGGTCGAGTTCTGCGCACCCGAGGTCCGTGGAACCGACCGCTGAGCCGCCGCCTCCCACCCGCTGACGGGGGGTCTGGAACCACCCGCTCCGGGGGTCTGATGGGTCGACCCATGAGCTGGAGGTTTGCGATGAGCCCGGACCGTCACGCCCGCACGATGCTGCCGATCCCGGACCGTCCGGCGACCGGCCTCACGACGTACGACGCGAAGGACCCTGCCACGGCGTACCCGCCGATCGAGCCGCTGCTGCCGCCGCCCGGCGCCCCCCACGTGCTGGTCGTGCTGCTCGACGACGTCGGGTTCGGGGCGTCGAGCGCGTTCGGCGGCCCGTGCCGGACGCCGACCGCCGAGCGCCTGGCCGCGGGTGGGCTGCGCTACAACCGCTTCCACACCACCGCACTGTGCGCGCCCACGCGGCAGGCGCTGCTGACCGGCCGTAACCACCACTCGGTGGGCATGGGCAGCATCACCGAGACCGCGACGTCGGCGCCGGGCAACAGTTCGCTCCGCCCGAACACGAAGGCGCCGTTGCCGATGACGCTGAAGCTCAACGGCTACTCGACGGCGCAGTTCGGCAAGTGCCACGAGGTGCCGGTGTGGCAGACCTCGCCGATGGGGCCGTTCGACGCCTGGCCGTCCGGGGGCGGCGGGTTCGAGACCTTCTACGGCTTCATCGGCGGCGAGAACAACCAGTGGGACCCGGCGCTGTACGACGGGACCACGCCGGTCGACCCTCCCGCCACCGAGGAGGAGGGCTATCACCTCACCGAGGACCTCGCCGACCGCGCGGTCTCCTGGATGCGGCAACAGAAGGCACTGATGCCGGACCGGCCGTTCTTCGTCTACTTCGCACCGGGGGCCACCCATGCGCCGCACCACGTCCCGAAGGAGTGGATCGAGAAGTACGCCGGGGCCTTCGACGATGGGTGGGACGTGCAGCGGGAGCGCACCTTCGCCCGTCAGAAGGAGCTCGGCGTCGTCCCGCCTGACGCGGAGCTGACGGCCCGGCACGACGAGATCCCTGCCTGGGACGACATGCCCGAGGAGCTGAAGCCGGTCCTGGCCCGGCAGATGGAGGTCTACGCCGGCTTCCTCGAGCACACCGACCACCACGTCGGTCGGCTGATCGACGCGTTGTCGGACCTGGAGGTTCTCGACGACACGATCGTCTACTACATCGTCGGCGACAACGGAGCCTCGGCCGAGGGCACGGTCAACGGTGCGTTCAACGAGATGGCCAACTTCAACGGCATGGCCGCGCTCGAGACGCCGGAGTTCATGCTGAGCAAGATGGCCGAGTTCGGCTCGCCGACGTCGTACAACCACTACGCCGTCGGGTGGGCGTGGGCGATGAACACCCCGCTGCAGTGGACCAAGCAGGTCGCCTCGCACTGGGGTGGCACCCGCAACGGCACCATCGTGCACTGGCCCAGCGGCATCGCCGATCGAGGTGGGCTCCGCAGCCAGTTCACCCACGTGATCGACGTGGCGCCCACGATCCTCGAGGCCGCGGGGATCCCGGAGCCGGCCTCGGTCAACGGCGTGCAGCAGTCGCCGATGGAGGGCACCAGCATGCTCTACACCTTCGCGGACCGCTCGGCACCGGAACGGCACGACCTGCAGTACTTCGAGATGTTCGCCAACCGGGGCATCTACCACCGAGGCTGGAGCGCGGTCACCAAGCACCGCACGCCGTGGGTGATGGTCGGCGGTGACCTCCCCGCGTTCGACGACGACGTCTGGGAGCTCTACGACGGCGACAGCGACTTCAGCCAGGCGCGCGACCTGGCGCGGCAACATCCCGACAAGCTGCGCGACCTGCAACGGCTGTGGCTGATCGAGGCCACGAAGTACAACGTCCTCCCGATGGACGACCGCACGTCCGAGCGGCTCGAGCCGGAGATGGCCGGCAGGCCGACGCTCATCCGCGGACGCTCCCAGCTCTTCTTCCCCGGCATGGGACGGTTGTCCGAGAACAGCGTCGTCAGCATCAAGAACAAGTCGTTCTCCGTCACCGCCGACGTCGACGTGCCGGGCGACCAGGTCGAGGGCGTGATCATCGCCCAGGGCGGGCGCTTCGGCGGCTCGACGGTGTACTTCACCAAGGGGCACGCCCGCTTCGCCTACAACCTGCTCGGCATCCAGCTGTTCACCGTGGAGGCGGATCGGTCCGTCCCGGCCGGCCGCCACCAGGTGCGGATGGAGTTCGCGTACGACGGCGGAGGGCTGGGCAAGGGCGGTGCCGTGACCCTGTTCTACGACGGCGACGAGGTGGGCTCGGGTCGGGTGGACGCGACGCAGCCGATGGTCTTCTCCGCCGACGAGACGACCGACATCGGCTACGAGTCGGGGACGACCGTCAGCCCCGACTACACCTCTCGGGCCTCTCGCTTCACCGGCAGGCTGCACTGGGTACAGCTCGACCTGGGCGGCGACGACCACGACCACTACATCGACCCGGACGAGCGTCTCCGCGTCGCGATGTCCCGGCAGTAGCCGTCGCCGCTCGCCGGCGCACCTCAGCGCGTGCGGGCGAGCCGGTGGGCCAGGGTCGGCACGACGATCGCCGCGGCGACGGTGTGCAGCGCGATCAGGGTGGCCGCGGAGGCCGTGTCGAAGCCGAAGGTGAGGTCGGGGACGAACGACAACGCGGTCAGCGTGACCGCCGTCCGCACGAACGTGGACCGCGGCCGACGCGCCCTGCGCGCCATCGCGGCGGCGAGGCCGACGCCGAGGAGGGAGAGGATCAGTGTCATCTGCACGAAGCCGGCGATCGGGATGCTCTCGCCGCTGCTGTCGGCGAACGAGACTCCGGCGGCCGACGCGACCGCCGCCAGGGCGGTTGTCGCGACCGACGCGACGACGGATGCGGCGACGCCGTGCTTCCAGAGCGGCTGCCGCTCGTCGGTGGGTGCGGTGGTGACGTGGGTGGTGACGTGGGTGGTGGACATGTCGATCTCCGTTTCCTGGGCGGATCACCCGGTGTGATCCGCTTCCACCCACTCCACGAACGGGCGGGACCGGATTCGACAGGAGGTGCCGAATCTCCTCCGACCCTGCTGACGGGCTGGGCGATCAGGCCCGGAGGATCTTCTCCATCGCCTTGCCCCGGGCGAGCTCGTCGACCAGCTTGTCGAGGTAGCGGATCTGCTGCATCAGCGGGTCGTCGATGTCCTCGACCCGCACCCCGCACACGACACCCGTGATCAGCGAAGCGTTCGGGTTGAGCCGCGCGTCGGCGAAGAAGTCCTCGAACGTGGTGCCGGAGGCGAGGTGGCGATCCAGCGCGTCCTGGTCGAAGCCGGTGAGCCACCGGATGACCTGGTCCAGCTCGGCCTGGGTGCGCCCCTTCCTCTCCGCCTTCGTCACGTAGTGCGGGTAGACCGAGGCGACGCTCATCGTGAACACCCGGTGCATGTGCCGAGGGTAGTGCGTGGTGTCGGAGTAGGGTCCGGTCCGTGAGCGATGACTGGCGGAGCGAGACGGCCGACAAGCTGCGGTCCCTGATCCTGACGGCCGACACCGACATGGTCGAGGAGGCCAAGTGGCGCAAGCCGTCGAACCCCGACGGGGTTCCGACGTTCTCCTGTGCCGGCCTGGTCTGCACCCTTGAGACCTACAAGGACAAGGTGAAGCTCACCTTCGCCCGCGGTGCGTCGTTGCCGGACCCGGCGGGGCTGTTCAACGCCAGCCTGGACGCGGGGACCCGGCGGGCGATCGACCTGCGCGCGGGCGAGATGCCCGACGAGGACGCGTTCGTCGAGCTCGTGCGGGACGCGGTCGCCCACAACCGGTCCTGAGACGTCGCGCCGGCTCCCTCGGAACGGGAACTGGCGCGGCTCGTCGCGGCTCGTCACCCACTGCAGCTCGGTGAAGTCCTCGACGGCGAAGCCGACGCCGAACCTGCCCCATCCGCTGTCCTTCGTGCCGCCGAAGGGCATCTGCGGCTCGTCATTGACCGTCTGGTCGTTGACGTGCACGATGCCGACGTTGAGCCGGCGCGCCACCTCCATGCCCCGGGCGGCGTCGGCGCTACCCGTTCTGATCGGTGGACTCCTCGGGGGGTTGCGGGCCGAAGAGAACGTGTTCTAGATTGGACAGGTGTCCAGTCAGGTGTCCGCGCTCCCGCGACGGGGGTTGAACGCCCGCCAGGCCGAGACCGTCGAGCGGCTGATGGCCGCGGGTCTCGACGAGTTGCGGGCGGTGGGGCACGAGGCGCTCACCGTGCGGACGGTGGCCCAGCGGGCGGGCGTCTCGCCGGCGACGGCGTACACCTACCTCGCCTCGAAGAACCACCTCTTCGCGGAGCTCTTCTGGCGATTCCTGGCGGAGGACGAGCACGAGCCGGAGGGCAGCGGTGTCGTCGAGCGCGTCCAGTCGGTGACCCGCCACCTGGCGCGCCGGCTCGCGGACGCGCCGGAGCTCGCGGCCGCCGTGACGCCGGCCCTGCTCGGCCGCGACCCCGATGTCGAGCGGCTGCGGCTGCGGATCGGTGCCGAGCTCGTCGAGCGGTTCCGCGCGGCGCTCGGGCCGGACGCCGACCCGGTCGTCGTCGAAACGGTGGCGCTGGCGTTCTCCGGCGCGCTGCTGCAGGGCGGGATGGGCCTGATGACGTACACGGAGATGGGAGAGCGGCTCGACGACGTCGTCGCGGTGATCATGAGGGGCCATCCGACATGAACACCCCACGGAGCTGCGGGCTTCCCCCGCTTCGCTCCTCCAGCCCCCACTTCCGCGGGGACCCCGAATGAGCGCGAACTCGACGGGGATCGTCTTCGACCCCTACGACTACGCGTTCCAGGAGGACCCCTACCCGACGTACCGCCGTTGTCGCGACGAGGACCCCCTGCATCACAACGAGGAGCTCGACATCTGGTTCCTGACGCGGCACGCCGACATCCAGCACGCCGTGCGCACCGAGGGCGTCTACTCCAACGCGATGGGCGTCTCGATCGACAAGAGCGCGTGGGGGCCGGACGCCCACCGGGTGATGTCGTTCCTCGGCATGGACCCGCCGCGGCAACAGCGGCTGCGGTCGCTGGTCTCGAAGGGCTTCACGCCGCGCCGGGTCGCCGCGCTGGCGCCGCAGATCGCGCGCCTCACCGATCACTACCTCGGCCGGTGCCTGGAGCAGGCCAGGGACGGGCAGGGCTTCGACTGGATCCACGACTTCGCCGGCAAGCTCCCGATGGACGTCATCTCCGAGATGATGGGCGTGCCCGAGACCGACCGGGCGGAGGTACGCCGCCTCGCCGACCTCGTCGTGCACCGCGAGCCCGGCGTACGCGACGTGCCGCCGGAGGGCATGGAGGCGTCGCTGACGCTGGTCGGCTACTACGCCGAGATGGTCGAGCTGCGGAAGCGTCGCCCCACCGAGGACCTGACCAGCGCACTGCTCGTCGCGGAGCTCGACGGCGACAGGCTGACCGACGAGGAGATCATCGCCTTCCTCTTCCTCATGGTCGTCGCCGGCAACGAGACGACCACCAAGCTGCTCGGCCACGCGCTCTTCCACCTCACCCGGCACCCGGAGCAGAGCGAGTTGGTCTTCGCCGACCCGACCGACTCCGAAGGGCTCGTGGTGCCGTGGATCGAGGAGACGCTGCGCTACGACACCTCCAGCCAGATGCTCGCCCGACACCTGCTCGCGGACGTCGAGCTGCACGGTCGCCGCGCGCCGAAGGGATCGAAGGCCGTGCTCGTGCTCGGCTCGGCCAACCGCGACGACCGTGTGTTCGGCGACCCGGACCGCTACGACATCCTCCGCGACAAGGACGAGCTGGCCCGGCTGCTCAGCTTCGGCGGCGGCCGGCACTTCTGCCTGGGCGCCAACCTGGCCCGGCTCGAGGCGCGGATCGCGCTGGCGGAGCTGGTGAAGCGGGTCAGGCACGTCGACGTCGCCCACGACGACTGTGTGCGGGTGCACTCGGTCAACGTCCGCGGCTTCGCGTCGGTGCCGGTGCGGATGGAGGCCCGATGAGCGCGCTCCTCCGACCGGGCGGTGGGTTCGGCTCGGTCTCGGCCCCGGAAGGCGTGCCGAAGCCACCGCCGGCGTGGGTGGCCGCCGCCGGGCGGTGGGTTGGGCTCGGTCGGGTCGCCACGAACCGAGCCGAAGTCACCGCTGACCCGCTGGCGTGGGGGAGGGCCCGATGAGCAAGTACGCGCAGCCGACCCGTCGTCCCGCGGTCGTCACGGGCGCCTCGTCGGGCATCGGCGCGGCGACCGCGCTCACCCTGGCCGCAGCCGGCTTCCCGGTCGCGCTCGGCGCCCGTCGTACGGACCGGTGCGAGGACGTCGCCGGACGGGTCCGCGAGGCGGGCGGCGAGGCGGTCGTGCACGCGCTCGACCTGACCGACCCCTCCTCGGTCGAGACGTTCGCCGAGAAGGTGACGGCCGAGCTCGGCGACGTCGAGGTCGTGGTGTCCAACGCCGGTGCGGTCGGCCCCGGCACGATCCACGAGGTCGACACCGAGCGGTTCGCCCGCGAGCTCGACCTCAACATCGTGGGCGCGCACCGGCTGGTGCGGGCGTTCGTGCCCGCGATGGTGGAGCGGCGTCGCGGTGACCTGGTCTTCGTCTCCTCGGACGTGGCCGTGCGGCCGCGACCGTTCATGTCGTCGTACGCCGCCGGCAAGTGCGGCCTCGAGGGCCTGGCGCACGCGATGCAGATGGAGCTCGAGGGCACCGGCGTGCGCGCGTCGATCGTGCGTCCGGGCCCGACGTGGAGCGAGATGGGCACGGACTGGGACGTCGACGAGGCGGCGTTCGTCCTCGACCAGTGGGTGCGCTTCGGGCTCGCGCGGCACCCGCACTTCCTCAAGCCGACCGCGATCGCCGACGCGATCGCCACCGTCGTCAGCGCCCCGCGGGGCGTGCACCTCAGCCTCATCGAGGTGAACCCCGAGGCTCCTCTGGAGGATCGATGATTCGCGAAGTGTCCTTCGCCGTCCCCGACGACGGGCACGGCCACCTCGCCGAGATGCGGGTCGACCCGATCGGCCTCTTCCAGCGCGTGTACGACGAGTGCGGCGACATCGGCCGCTTCCGGCTGGCCGACAAGGACGTCGTCCTGGTCTCGGGCGCCGAGGCCAACGAGCAGTTCTTCCGGGCACCCGACTCGACGCTCGACCAGGCCGCGGCGTACCCCTTCATGACGCCGATCTTCGGCAAGGGCGTGGTCTTCGACGCCTCGCCCGAGGAGCGCCAGCAGATGCTGAAGAACCAGGCGCTGCGCGGCGACATGATGCGCGGGCACGCCTCGACCATCGAGGCCGAGATCCGCCGGATGGTCGCGGACTGGGGTGACGAGGGCGAGATCGACCTGCTCGACTTCTTCGCCGAGCTCACGATCTACACGACGTCCGCGTGCCTGATCGGCAGGCCGTTCCGCGAGGAGCTCGACGCGTCGTTCGCCCAGCACTACCACGAGCTCGAGCGCGGCACCGACGCGCTCGCGTACGTCGACCCCTACCTGGACATCGAGTCGTTCCGACGCCGCGACGCCGCCCGCGAGCGGCTGGTCGAGCTGGTGCAGGGGATCATCGACCGCCGCAAGGCGCGGGGCGCGATCGCGCGCGAGGAGCGCGACCTGCTCGACGTGCTCATCTCGATCGACATGAGCGCCGACTACATCACCGGCATCTTCATCTCGATGATGTTCGCCGGCCACCACACGTCGTCGGGCACGGCGTCGTGGGCGCTGATCGAGCTGATGCGCCACCCCGAGACGATGGCGGCGGTCGTCCAGGAGCTCGACGCGCTGTACGCCGACCCTGATGGCACTGGCAGGGGGGAGGTCTCGTTCCAGGCGCTGCGGTCGATCCCGCAGCTGGAGGCGGCGCTCAAGGAGACGCTGCGGCTGCACCCGCCGCTGGTCATCCTGATGCGGGTGGTGGCCGAGGAGATCGAGCTCGCCGGGCACACGATCCCCGTCGGCACGGTGGTCGCCGCGTCGCCGCGGGTCTCCAACCGGATCGGCTCGGACTTCCCGCGACCCGACGCCTTCGACCCCGGCCGCTACCTCGACCCGCGCCAGGAGGACCTGCAGAACCGCTGGACGTGGATCCCCTTCGGCGCCGGCAAGCACCGCTGCGTCGGCAACGCCTTCGCGATGATGCAGATGAAGGCGATCTTCTCGGTGATCCTGCGCGACTACGAGTTCGAGATGGCGCAGCCGCCCGAGGAGTACCGAGACGACGTCTCCAAGATGGTGATCCAGCTCCAGCAGCCCTGCCGCGTGAGGTACCGCCGCCGAACCGGGTCGTCCGCCTCACGCGCACCCCTGGCTGGTCGAGAGGCGGACGACCCGTCATGAGCTACCGGGTCGTTGCCGACCTGGGGCTCTGCCAGGGACACCAGATGTGCCAGGGGGAGGCGCCCGGCGTCTTCGGCTTCGACGCCGACACCGACCAGGTCACGGTGCTCGAGGAGCACCCCGACGAGTCCCGGAGGCCCGACGTGCTGTCGGCCGTGACGTACTGCCCGGCCATGGCGCTCGCCATCGAGGAGGAATGACGTGTCCCTGACGAGAGCAGAGATCGAGGAGTTCTGGGAGTCCTGGCTCGACGTCAACCGCCGCGCCGAGTCGTCGGGCGACTGGCGGGTGATGGCCGAGTGGTACGCCGAGGACGCGACGTACGGCTGGATGCTGACGCCGGACGAGCACTTCATGGCGGTCGGCCGGGACCAGATCCGGGACTGGGCCATCGGGATCGAGATGGACGGCTTCGACGGCTGGCACTACGACTACCAGGCCACCGTCATCGACGAGAAGAACGCCATGGTCGTGGGCTTCTGGAAGCAGCGCTCCGGCATCACCGACGACGCCACGGGCCGCGAGTTCGAGATCCCCGGGCTCGGCGGCAGCTGGTTCGGTGTCGCACGACAGCCCGACGGGGAGCTGCGGTTCGCGTGGCAGCGCGACTGGTTCGACTTCGGCGCGATGGCGCACACGATGGGCGCGATCCTGAAGTCGGGCAAGGCGCCGGACACCCTCCACGAGCGGCTCAAGGTCTTCGGTCTCGGCGTGCCGGGCCACTACCGGCCCGAGGACCTCCCGTCGACGGTGTGGCCACCGCCCGTCGAGGCGGGTGCCCACATCACCCAGCGGGGCCTCACGCAGGAGAGCTCGCGATGACCCTGCCGCCCCCGGCGCAACAGCTCATCGACGGCAAGCTCGTCGGCGCTGCCGCGACGTACCCGATCCTCGACCCGGCCACGGGCGAGGAGATCGGCGTCGCTCCCGACGGCACCGCAGCGGACGTCGAGGGGGCGATCGCTGCCGCCCGCCGGGCTTTCGACGAGACCGACTGGTCGACCAACACCGCGCTGCGGGTGCGCTGCCTGCGCCAGCTGCACCAGGCTCTGCTGGACGACGCCCCGCCGTTCAAGGCGCTCACGACGCTCGAGGTCGGGATGCCGGGCTTCATGATGGGCGCGGCCGGCTTCGACGTGCCGGTCGAGGGCCTGGCGTGGGTCACCGACCTGCTGGAGTCCTACGAGTTCGAGACCGACCTCGGGGTCGCGTCGCCGATGGGCATCGCGAGCCGCCGGACCGTACGCCGGGAGCCCGTCGGCGTCGTCGCGGCCATCACGCCGTGGAACGTGCCGACGCAGATCAACCTGGCCAAGATCGGCCCGGCTCTGGCGGCCGGCTGCACGGTCGTGCTCAAGCCCGCACCGGACACGCCTTGGCTGGCCTGCGAGCTCGGGCGGCTGGTCGCCGAGCACACCGACATCCCGGCCGGGGTCTTCAACGTGGTGACGCCGCGCGGCAACGAGGTCGCGGCGCTGCTCACGACCGACCCTCGCGTCGACATGGTGTCCTTCACCGGCTCGACCGCGACGGGCCGGGCGATCATGGCCGCGGCCGCTCCGACGCTGAAGAAGGTCTTCCTCGAGCTCGGCGGCAAGTCGGCCGCGATCGTCCTCGACGACGCCGACATCGCCTCTGCTGCAGGGGCCACGGCGTTCGCCGCCTGCATCCACGCGGGCCAGGGCTGCGCGATCACCACGCGGCTCGTCGTCCCGCGCGAGAGGTACGACGAGGCCGTGCAGGCGGCCGCGGCGACGATGGAGTCGATCGGCGCCAAGGACCCCGCCGACCCCGGCGCGATCTGCGGGCCGGTGATCTCGGCCGTCCAGCGGGACCGCGTCGAGACCTACCTGCGACTGGCCGAGGAGGAGGGCGGCACGTTCGCCACCGGAGGCCGCGTCATCGACCGGGACGGCTACTGGGTCGAGCCGACAGTCATCGCCGGCCTCGACAACTCCAGCCGGCTGGCGCAGGAGGAGATCTTCGGCCCGGTACTCGTCGTGATCGCGCACGACGGCGACGACGACGCGGTGCGGATCGCCAACGACTCGGCGTACGGGCTCTCGGGGTCGGTCGAGTCCGGCGACCTCGCGCGTGCGAAGGCCGTGGCGGCGCGGATCCGCACCGGCACGATCGCCGTCAACGGCGGGGTGTGGTTCAGCCCCGACGCGCCGTTCGGCGGCTACAAGCAGTCCGGCACCGGCCGGGAGATGGGGGTCGCGGGGTTCGAGGAGTACCTCGAGACGAAGACGATCGCCGAGCCGGCATGAGCGGTGGTTTCAAGACAGGCGCTAGGGCGCCTTCCTCAACCACCGGAGCACGGTGGTTGAGGAGGTTGCGCAGCAACCGTCTCGAAGCCACCGCCGACCAAGGAGAGAGTTGAGCATGCGGTTCGAGCACAAGGTCGTCGTCGTCACCGGGGCGGCGCAGGGCATCGGTGAGGCCTACGCGCGGGCGCTCGCCGCCGAGGGCGCGTCGGTCGTGGTGGCCGACCTCAACGTCGAGGCCGGGCAGAAGGTCGCGGCCGACATCGGAGGTCTCTTCGTGCGCACCGACGTGTCCTCGCACGAGGACGCGGCGGCGCTGGTCGAGGCCGCGGTCGCGGCGTACGGCGGGATCGACGGGCTGGTCAACAACGCCGCGATCTACGGCGACATGGCCTTCGACCTGCTGATCAGCGTGGACTGGGACTACTACCGCAGGTTCATGTCGGTGAACATGGACGGCGCGCTGGTGATGACCCGCGCGGTCTACCCCGAGATGCAGAAGCGCGGCGGCGGCTCGATCGTCAACCAGTCGAGCACCGCGGCGTACCTCTACTCCGGCTTCTACGGGCTCGCCAAGGTCGGGGTGAACGGTCTGACCCAGCAGCTCGCCCACGAGCTCGGCGGCATGCGGATCCGCGTCAACGCGATCGCGCCGGGCCCGACCGACACCGCCGCGACACGCACGCAGGCCGGTGACGCCGCCCAGGAGCTGGTCAAGGGACTCGCGCTCAAGCGGATGGGGCAGCCCGAGGACCTCGTCGGCGCCTGCCTCTTCCTGCTCTCCGACGAGTCGTCGTGGGTGACCGGGCAGATCATCGCGGTCGACGGCGGACAGACGTTCCGCCCATGACGTCCCCGAAGTCGCACGCGGTGACGAGGGTCGGGTTCGTCGGTCTCGGCAACATCGGCAAGCCGATGGCGCTGCGACTCGCGGCCGCCGACGGCATCGAGCTCACGGTGTACGACGTGCTGCCCGCGCCGGTCGTCGAGCTGGTCGCCGCGGGTGCGAGCGCCGCCGAGAGCGTCGCGGCGATCGAGGCCGACGTCGTCTGCGTCATGGTGCGCGACGACGACCAGGTCCGGTCGGTGGTCGCCGAGATCGGTCCGGGAGCGGTCATCGTCGTCCACTCGACGGTCTCGCCGGGCACACCTGCCGAGCTCGAGCAGCAGGGACTGGACGTGCTGGACGCGCCGGTCAGTGGTGGCGCGATGGGCGCCGCCGACGGCACGCTCGCGATCATGGTCGGCGGGTCGGACGCGGCGTTCGCTGCCGCCAGGCCCGCGCTCGACGCGATGGGGTCGCTCGTCACGCACGCCGGCCCGGTCGGTGCGGGCACCAGGTTCAAGCTGGCCCGCAACCTGATGCACTTCGTCGCGTTCACGGCCGCGACCGAGGCGCAGCGACTCGCCGAGGCTGCCGGACTCGACCTCGTCGAGCTCGGCAGGGTGGTCCGGCACACCGATGCGATCACCGGCGGGCCGGGCGCGATCATGCACCGGTCGACGACCGCGACGATCGCACCGGACGACTTCTGGTACTCCGTGTTCGACCACGTGCGGGCGCTGGGGGAGAAGGACCTGACGTTCGCGATCTCCCTCGCGGACCAGCACGGTGTCGACGTACCGCTCGCGCGGCTGGCGCTCGAGCGCCTCGGAAAGGGGCTTGGCCTTGGGTAAGTTCGACGACCTCCCCGAGCAGCGACGCAGGGGCCTGGAGCGCATGGAGCAGGTCTACGGCTTCGAGATGACCGACGGCACCGGCGACTTCTTCGCCTACACCGCCGACCACCTCTTCGCGGACATCTGGAACCGGCCCGGCCTCTCCGACCGCGACCGCCGCCTGCTGCTGATCGGGCTGCTCACGGGCGCCCGTCAGCACGACGTGCTGACGATCCAGATCCCCGCGGCGTACGCCGCCGGCGAGCTCGACGAGCAGGAGCTGCGCGAGATCGTGATCCTGCTGTGCCACTACGCCGGCTGGCCGAGCGGCTCCCGGGTCAACCAGATCGTCGAGGAGACGATCGCGAAGGCCGCCCGGCAGCAGCACTGATCGGCTCGTCCGCCCGACGGATACTCCGGCCAGTCCACGCTGAGGTACTGCGTCTCCTGGAACTCCCGGAGCCCGTCCCGCGCGCCTTCGCGCCCCAGGCCGCTCTGCTTCATCCCGCCGAAGGGGGCGGAGGGGTCGGAGACCAGGCCGCGGTTGATGCCGACCATGCCGGCCTCGATCCGCTCGCCGAGACGGATCGCCCGGGCGAGGTCGCCGGCGAAGACGTACGCCGCGAGGCCGTGCTCGGTGTCGTTGACCAGGCGGAGCAGCTCGTCCTCGTCGTCCCAGACGACCAGCGGGGCGACGGGACCGAAGATCTCCTCGCGCAGGATCGTCGCGTCGGGAGCCACGTCGGCCAGCACGGTCGGCGGGTAGAAGTGACCCGGCGCGTCCGGCAGCGCGGCGCGGTGGGAGACCCGGGCGCCCTCGGCGACCGCCCGCTCGACGGTACGACGCACGCGCTCGACCGCGGCGGCGCTGATCAGCGGACCGATCTGGGCGCCGTCGAGGGCCGCGCCGACCGTGAGCTTCTCGACCTCCGCCCCGAGCCGGGCGAGGAAGTCGAAGGCGATGTCGGCGTGCACGTAGATCCGGTTGGCAGCGGTGCAGGCCTGCCCGCCGTTGCGGAACTTCGCGAGCATCGTGCCCGCGACGGCGGCCTCGAGGTCCGCGTCCTCGGCGACGACGACCGGCGCGTTGCCGCCCAGCTCCATCGACGCGTTGAGCACGCGGTCCGCCGCCTGGTGCAGCAGGGCGCGGCCGACGCCGGTCGAGCCGGTGAAGGAGACCTTGCGCACCCGGTCGTCCGCGAGCCACGCGCCGACGACGTCGGCGGCGTCGGTGGTCGTGACGACCTCGACGACCCCGTCGGGCACGCCGGCCTCGCCGAGGAGGCGCGCGACCGCGAGGGCGGTCAGCGGGGTCTCGGCCGCGGGCTTGAGCACGACGGTGCAGCCCGCGGCCAGCGCGGGCCCGATCTTCCGGGTCGCCATCGCGGCCGGGAAGTTCCACGGCGTCACGAGCGCGGCCACGCCGACCGGCCGGTGCGAGACCAGCGTGCGCGCGCCGCCGGCGGGCGCGTCGCCGTACTCGCCACCGGGCCGGACGGCCTCCTCGGAGAACCAGCGGAAGAACTCGGCGGCGTAGACGACCTCGCCGGCGGCGTCGGTCAGCGACTTGCCGTTCTCGCGCGCGATCAGTGCCGCGAGCGCGTCCCTGTCGCGCAGCATCAGCCCGTGGGCCCGACGCAGCACGTCGGAGCGGTGCCGCGGCGAGGTGCGCGACCAGGCCGGGTACGCCGCGGCGGCGCGGTCGACCGCGGCGACGGCGTCCTCGACGCCCAGGTCGGCCACCTGCTCGATCACCTCGAGCGTCGCGGGATCCTCGACGGGGAAGGTGCGGCTCACCGGGCGCCGCCCGCGCTGGCCGCGAAGGCCGCCTCGAGCACGTCGAGCCCGTCGCGCAGCAGCTCGTCGGAGATGCTCAGCGGCGGCAGGAGGCGCAGCACGTTGCCGTGGGTGCCGCAGGTCAGCACGATCACGCCCCGCTCGTGGGCGGCGCCGGCGATCGCCCTGGCCAGCGCGGGGTCCGGTCGGTCGGTGCCCGCCTCGACGAGCTCGACCGCGAGCATGGCGCCCCGGCCGCGCACCTCGCCGACCCGCGGGTCCCGGGTCTGCAGCGCCCGCAGTCCTTCGAGCATCAGCGTCTCGATCTCCCGGGCGCGCGTCACCAGGTGCTCGGCCTCGATGGTCTCGATCGCGGCGAGGGCGGCGGCGCAGGCGAGGGGGTTGCCGCCGTACGTGCCGCCGAGGCCGCCGGCGTGGGCGGCGTCCATGATCGCGGCGCGGCCGGTGACCGCCGAGAGCGGCAGCCCGCCGGCGATGCCCTTGGCGGTGACGATCAGGTCGGGGACGACCCCCTCGTGGTCGCACGCGAAGAGGTCGCCGGTGCGCGCGAACCCGGTCTGCACCTCGTCGGCCACGAACACGACCCCGTGGTAGCGGCACCAGGCGGCGAGTCGCGGCAGGAAGCCCGGCGCCGGCTCGATGAAGCCACCCTCGCCCTGGATCGGCTCGATGACGACCGCCGCCAGGTTGTCGGCACCGACCTGCTTCTCGATGACGTCGATCGCGCGCAGGGCCGCGGTCTCGCCGTCGAGCCCGCCGTCGCGGAACGGGTAGGAGAGCGGGGCGCGGTAGACCTCGCCGGCGAAGGGGCCGAACCCGTGCTTGTACGGCACGTTCTTCGCGGTCATCGCCATCGTGAGGTTGGTGCGGCCGTGGTAGGCGTGGTCGAAGACCACGACCGCCTGCCGGCCGGTGTGGGCCCGGGCGATCTTGACGGCGTTCTCGACGGCCTCGGCACCGGAGTTGAAGAGCACCGTCCGCTTCTCGTGGTCGCCGGGCGTGAGGCGGTTGAGCGCCTCGGCGACCGCGACGTAGCCCTCGTAGGGCGTCACCATGAAGCAGGTGTGCGTGAACGCCGCGACCTGCTCCTGCACGGCCTCCACCACCCGCGGTGCGCTGTTGCCGACCGTGGTGACCGCGATGCCGGAGCCGAGGTCGACGAGGTGGTTGCCGTCGACGTCGACGACGATCCCGCCCGCCGCGCGCGTGGCGAAGACCGGCATCGTGGTCGCGACGCCCGACGCGACCGCTCGCGCCTTGCGGGCCATCAGCGCGCGGGAGCGCGGGCCGGGGATCGGGGTCGTCAGGAGGCGCCTCTGGGTCACGTTCGGCCCGGCGGTCGTCGTACTCATGGCGCCAGTGTCCGGACCGGTCACTATGCTGTCCAATACCTGTCCTGCTCCGAATCCATGCCTGGGAGGCATGATGCAGCTGCGGCACGTGCGTTACTTCGTGGCGACCGCCGACGCCGGCAGCGTGAGCAGTGCGGCGGCCCGGGTGCACGTCACCCAGCCGGCGCTGTCGCGGCAGCTGCGCCAGCTCGAGCAGGACCTCGGGGTCACGCTCTTCGACCGGAGCGCCGGTCGGCTGGCGCTCAACCGGACCGGCCGGGCGCTGCTCCCGGGCGCACGCCGGCTGCTCGACGCCGCCGACGCCCTGCAGACGTCGGCCGCGTTCCACGGCAGCGGCCGGCTCGAGCGGCTGACGATCGCCGCGCCGACCGTGACGCTGACCGACGTCGTGTCGCCGTTCGTCGCCACGATGTCCGCCGACGACCCCGTCGTCGACGTCCGTGGCGCGGACGCGCTCGACCCCGCCGAGATGCTGCGATCCGGCGCGGACCTCGCGATCGGCACGCAGCGCCCGCCGGCGCCGTACGCCGCCCGCGAGCTCGCCGTCCTCCCGGTCTGGGCCTACGTGCCGTCGACCGACCCGTGGGCGGCGCGCGGGCGGGTGCCGCTGGCCGAGCTGCTGGAGCGTCCGCTCCTCGGCCTGCCCGCCACGTTCACCGCGCGGGAGGCGCTGGACGCCGCCGCGCTCGCGCACGGGTCGTCGTACGCCGCACTGGTCGAGGCGGCCAACGGCACCATCGCCCAGGCGCTGGCCGCCTCGGGGCGCGGTGTCGCCGTGGTGTCGGACGACCCGCGCTTCGGCCTGGTGCCCCTCGCCGTCGACCTCGGGGGCGAGCTCCTCACGGTCCGGCTCGTCGCGGCCTGGGACCCGCGGGCGGTGGCCGCCGAGACCATCGGCACCGTTGCGCGCCGGCTGGGGGAGTGGGTCACGACGCGGTACGGCGCGCCGACGACGTAGGACGACTGCGCTTCAATGGCCGGGTGAACGAGCTCTGGGTGGTCCGCCACGGCACGACCGAGTGGAGCGCTGCGGGTCGGCACACGTCGACGACCGACCTGCCGCTGCTCCCTGAGGGCGAGGAGGTCGCGAGGGCGTTGCGGCCGCGGCTCGCCGAGGGCGAGTTCGTCCGGGTGCTGACCAGCCCGCGGCTGCGCGCACGTCGTACGGCGGAGCTGGCGGGGTTCCCCGACGCGGAGGTCGACGACGACCTGGTCGAGTGGGCCTACGGCGACTACGAGGGCACGACGACCGAGGAGATCCGCGAGCACGACCCGGGCTGGACGATCTGGACCCACCCGACGCCCGGCGGGGAGGCGCCCGGGCAGGTCGAGGAGCGGCTCGACCGGGTCGTGGCCCGGGCCCGGGACGCGGAAGGCCGGACCCTCGTCTTCGGCCATGGTCACGCCCTGCGCGCCCTGGCGGCACGCTGGCTCGGTCAACCGGTGGGCAACGGCCGGTTCTTCCGGCTCGACACGGCGACGCTGTCGGTCCTCGGCCACGAGCGCGAGCACCCGGTGCTCCGGACGTGGAACGCGCCGTGAGCGGGCCCGGCCGGGAAGATTGATCGTTCAACCTCTGTTGGAGACGGCATGAAGAACATCGGGTTCCTGTCCTTCGGCCACTGGACGCCGTCCCCGCAGTCGCGGACGCGGTCGGCGTCCGACGCGCTGCTCCAGTCCATCGACCTGGCCGTGGCAGCGGAGGAGCTCGGCGCCGACGGTGCGTACTTCCGCGTGCACCACTTCGCCCGCCAGCTCGCCTCGCCGTTCCCCCTGCTCGCCGCCATCGGCGCGCGCACCAGCACGATCGAGATCGGCACGGGTGTCATCGACATGCGCTACGAGAACCCGCTCTACATGGCCGAGGACGCCGGCTCCGCCGACCTGATCGCCGGCGGCCGGCTCCAGCTCGGCGTGAGCCGCGGGTCGCCGGAGCAGGTGGTCGACGGCTTCCGCTACTTCGGCTACGTGCCTGCGGAGGGGTCCGACCACGCCGACATGGCGCGCGACCACCTCCGCGTCTTCCTCGACGTCATCGAGGGCAAGGGGTTCGCGCAGCCCAACCCGCGGCCGATGTTCCCGAACCCGCCCGGCCTGCTGCCCATCGAGCCGCACTCACCCGGTCTGCGGGACCGGGTCTGGTGGGGCGCCGGCAGCCGAGCCACGGCCGAGTGGACGGCCGAGCAGGGCCTGAACCTGATGAGCTCGACGCTGCTGACCGAGGACACCGGCGTGCCGTTCCACCAGCTCCAGGCCGAGCAGATCCAGCGCTTCCGCGACGCGTGGAAGGCGGCCGGCCACGACCGCGAGCCCCGGGTGTCGGTCAGCCGCAGCATCTTCCCGATCGTCAGCGACGCGGACCGCGCCTACTTCGGCCACGAGTCGCGCAGCCAGGACCAGGTCGGCCACCTCGAGGGCGGCCTGGCGCGGTTCGGCAAGTCGTACGCCGGGGAGCCCGAGCAGGTGGTGCGCGACCTCGCCGAGGACGAGGCGATCGCCGCCGCCGACACCCTGCTCCTGACCGTGCCCAACCAGCTCGGGGTCGACTACAACGCCCACGTCGTCGAGAGCGTGCTCCGGCACCTCGCACCGGAGCTCGGCTGGCGCTGACGACGCTGACCCGCCCGAAACTTTCGGGCGGGTCAGCATGGGCGGAGCTCGATCGCCGAGCGACCCGCCTCCCAACGGGCGACCGGCACCCGGTAGGGCGAGCACGACACGTAGTCGAGGCCCACCTCGTCGAAGAAGTGGATCGAGCGCGGGTCGCCTCCGTGCTCTCCGCAGACGCCGAGGTGCAGGTCCGGACGGGTGCCGCGGCCCAGGCGGACACCGGTGCGGACCAGCTCGCCGACACCCTCCACGTCGATCGACTCGAACGGCGAGGTCGCGAAGATCCCCTGGTCGAGGTAGTCCTGGACGAACTCGGACTCGACGTCGTCGCGGGAGAAGCCCCACGTCATCTGCGTGAGGTCGTTGGTGCCGAACGAGAAGAAGTCGGCCGAACGTGCGATCCGGTCGGCGGTCACCGCGGCTCGGGGCAGCTCGATCATGGTGCCGATCGGGATCTCGAGACGGAGCCCGCGCGAGCGCTCGACGTCGGCCACGACCTGTTCGAGCTGGTCTCGTACGAGCCGCAGCTCCCGGTCCGAGGCCACGAGCGGCACCATGAGCTCGGGCCGCGGGTCGCCGCCGGCCGCGACGCGGTCGGCCGCGGCCTCCGCGACCGCGCGCGCCTGCATGGCGAAGAGACCCGGGATCACGATGCCGAGGCGGACCCCGCGCAACCCCAGCATCGGGTTCTGCTCGTGCAGCCGGCGCACCGCCGTGAGCAGTGTGTGGTCGTGCTCGTCCTCGACGTGGCGCTCGTCCTCCAGCGCGACGCGGACGGCGAGGTCGGTGAGATCGGGGAGGAACTCGTGCAGCGGCGGGTCGATGAGCCGGATGGTCACCGGCAGCCCGTCCATCGCGGCGAGGACCTCGACGAAGTCGGCGCGTTGCAGGGGAAGGAGCCTGTCGAGCGCCGCCGTCCGGCCCGCCTGGTCGGCGGCGACGATCAGCTCCTCGACGAGCTCGCGCCGCTCGCCGAGGAACATGTGCTCGGTGCGGCAGAGGCCGATGCCGGCGGCACCGAGCTGACGGGCCCGACGGGCGTCGTCGGGAGTGTCGGCGTTCGCGCGGACCGCGAGTCTGCGCACACTGTCGGCGTGCGCGAGCAGGCGCGCCGCCGCGGCGCCGACGGGGTCGTCGACGTCCTCGCCTGCCATCTGTCGTACGACGCTCGAGTCACCGACCGGCACCGCGCCGAGGAAGACCTCGCCGGTGCTGCCGTCGACGGAGACGGTCTCGCCCTCGGCGACGACGGGACCGCCGCGCACCCGGAAGGCGCGGGAGTCGAGGTCGATCTCGATGGCCTCGGCGCCGCAGACGCACGTGCGCCCCATGCCGCGGGCGACGACGGCGGCGTGGGAGGTCTTCCCGCCGCGGCTGGTGAGGATCCCGCGGGCGGCGACCATGCCGGGCAGGTCGTCCGGCGTCGTCTCCTTGCGCACCAGGATGACGTCGTCGCCGCGGGCGGCCCACGCGACCGCGGTCTCGGAGTCGAGCGCCACGCGGCCGACCGCGGCGCCGGGCGACGCGCTCAGCCCACGCGCGACGGCGGTGCGCTCGGCGTCGGGCGCGAACCGCGGGAAGAGCAGCGTCGCGAGCTGCTGCCCGGGCACCCGCGCGAGCGCCTCGTCGAGGTCGATGACGCCCTCGTCGACCAGGTCGGCCGCGATCCGTACGGCGGCCTCCGCGGTCCGCTTGCCGACGCGCACCTGCAGCAGCCAGAGGCTGCCGTCCTCGATCGTGAACTCGATGTCGCAGAGGTCGCGGAAGTGCCCCTCCAGCGTCGACATGACCTCCATCAGCT
The DNA here is from genome assembly GCF_029210375.1 of Nocardioides sp. YIM 152315. Taxonomy (GTDB): domain Bacteria; phylum Actinomycetota; class Actinomycetes; order Propionibacteriales; family Nocardioidaceae; genus Nocardioides. Next base: position 89,632 of record NZ_JARGER010000034.1, read on the forward strand.
GGTCGTAGCTGGGTCGGTCGAGCTCGGCCAGGCCGTCGAGCGCCAAGGTGTTGCGGATGCCCGCGACGACGTCCTCGCCCTGCGCGTTGGGCAGGTAGTCGCCGTACCCGCCTGGCGACCCGGTCGCCGGGTCCCGCGTGAAGCAGACGCCCGAGCCCGATCGCTCACCCCGGTTGCCGAACACCATCGTCTGCACGGTGACCGCCGTGCCGAGGTCGTCCGGGATGTGCTCCTGGCGCCGGTAGAGCGCGGCCCGCGGCGTGTTCCAGGAGGTGAAGACCGCCCGGATCGCCAGCCGGAGCTGCTCGCGCGGGTCCTGCGGGAAGTCGGCGCCGGTCTGCTCCCGGATGATCCCCTGGAACTCCTGCACCAGCGCGCGCAGGTCGTCGGCGTCGAGCTGGGTGTCGGCTCGCACCCCCCGCCGCTGCATGCCGCGCTCGAGGGCCACCGAGAAGAGGTCCGCGTCGATGCCGAGGACCGTCGTGCCGAACATCTGCAGCAGCCGGCGGTAGGAGTCGACGGCGAAGCGATCGTCGCCGCTCACCCGGGCCAGTCCGGTCACCGAGGCGTCGTTGAGGCCGACGTCGAGCACCGTCTCCATCATGCCGGGCATGGAGAACTTCGCTCCCGACCGCACCGACACCAGCAACGGGTCGTCGGGGTCGCCGAGTCGCCTCCCACGGCCCTGCTCGAGCACGCGCAGGTGCTCGTCGACCTCGGCGTCGAGCCCGTCGGGCTCACGCTCGGTGGCCAGGAAGGCGCGGCAGGCCTCCGTCGTGATCGTGAAGCCGGGCGGCACCGGGAGGCCGAGGTTGGTCATCTCGGCCAGGTTCGCCCCCTTGCCGCCGAGCAGGTCCTTCAGGTCCCGGTTGCCTTCGCTGAACTCGCGGACGTAGGCGCTCATGTCCCGAGGGTGCACCCGGATCGGGCGCCAGGGCGAGGGGCAAACGGCCCGGGCTCGCCGGCGAGCGGTCCGGACCAGCGGTCTAGACAGCGCTCGGCCCCGTCGGCTCAGGGGGGTGGCCGACGGGGCCGTCGCAGTGTTGCTGCCACGCACGCCCGAGATACAGGCCGGCTCGGGGATGGGGGGCTCCGAGTCCGGCGGGCGTCTCGATGCGCGGCGTATGGCCATTCTGCCACATCACTTGCCAAGATATGACAAGTATCTGTCACATTCATTCCGAATGTGACTCACGAAGAGGGAGAACAAGATCATGGCTCGTACGCGCAGGATGCTGGTCGGAGTCGTCGCGGTGCTGTCGCTGGTGGGGTTCGGAGGCGCCGTGCAGGCCGCCGCGTCGGACTCCGGGCAGTCGGCCTCCGCGCACCGCTGGTGCTGCCTGTGACAGACCAGTCCTGAGAGCGTGACCGCAGTCAGCTGGCTGTCTGCGGCTCAAGACGGCGTGTAGTCGGAGCCACCAACCCGGTGGCCGCGGCCGCGCGCCGGTAGGCGTCGAGTGCCGCCGTGGCATCACCGACGCCCTCGAGGAGACCCGCCAGCTCGAACCACAGCTGGGCCGCCGAGCGGTCGGCGCCCAGTCCGGTGAGCAGGAGCACGGCCTCCTGGAAGTGGTCGCGCGCGACCATCTGCTCGCCGTCGTTGACGGCGATCTGGCCCAGCAGGGCGTAGGCGTCGGCGGCCACGATCGGTGTGCTGGTGCGCGCCGCCTCGGCAGTTGCTGCCGCCTGAGCTCGTGCCGCCGCGACGTCACCCAGCAGGAACCGGGCACGCGCCTGGGCCAGGTGGTTGTCGGCCAGGTCGCCGGGCCCAGCGCCGGCGACCTCCATCTCGAGAGCGGCGCTGGTGAGGAGCTCGAGGGCCTCGGCCGGCTCCGGGGGGTCCACGAGCAGCTGCTGGATGCCCAGCTCGGTCCGCAGTCGGGGAATGTTGCGGGCGTCGTCGGTGGCCTCCAGCACGGCCAGGGCCCGCCGGGTCATCGGCAGCGCGAGCTGGGTGTTGCCGCGCATCGCCTCGATGATGGACAGGTTCCAGTACGCCGATGCCTTCGCCACCGGGGAGCTGGCCTCCTCGGCGCGCTCGATCACCCGTCGGCACATCCGGGAGGCGTAGTCGACGTCGCCCTGCTCGACGTACGCCGCGGCCAGCGAGAGGGTCAGGCGCACCGCCTCGTCGAGCCCGGTGAGCCCGTGGTCCTCGATGAAGCGCGTGGCCTGGGTGCCGACCTCGATCGCCCGGCCGAGCTCGCCGGACTCCCGGTAGCAGTGGCACAGCGCGGTCAGGCCGGCCAGCCAGGAGAGGTCGTGTGGTGTCGTCTCGGCCAGATCCTCGAGCGCGATGATCGCGCCGGACAGGTCGCCGGAGAGCTGAAGCACCCTGGCCCGCAGGTAGGACGCCTCGCGCTCGAGGTCGGGGATGCTCTGGATCGCGGGATCCGCGAGGATCCGGTCGACGATCTCGAGGGCCTGGTCGCCCGAGCCCGTCGCCAACGCGAGCTGGGCGTGGTCGAGCTCGACCCGCAGCTCGGTGACCCGGTCGGGTGACACGCCGACGAGCAGCTCGTCGACGCTGACGCCGAGCGCCTCGGCGATCGTCTCGAGCAGCTGGGGGTCGGGGCGGCGCTGGCCGCTCTCGATCCGGGACACGTAGCCGACGGAGACGGTGTCGCCGGCGACCTCTGCCTGGGTCAGTCCCGCACGCAGGCGCGCGGAGCGCACCCGGTCGCCCAGGGCGGTCAGGTCGATGGTCCGGCTGAGCTCGAGAAGATCGTCGCGCATCCACCCATTGTGACCGAAGATGACAGATCTGTGTCAGAACGTGTCGTACCCGTCAGGTCGACCTCCCGGTGGAAGAGTGGTGCGTGGCGGGACCGGGGACGGAGGCGGGGATGCGGGAGGCGATCGACGAGCACTTCGTCGCGCAGGTGCGGGCGCTGCGGCGGGGCGTCGCCGACGAGGTCGATCCCGCGCGGGTGCTCGCGCTCTTCGACGCCCAGCTCCAGAGCCGGCACCTCGACCTCGCCGCCCGGTGGCTGCAGGCCCAGGGGGAGGGCTTCTACACGATCGGGTCGTCCGGCCACGAGGCCAACGCCGCCCTCGGCCTGCTGACCCGCGTCGACGACCCCGCGCTGCTGCACTACCGGTCCGGCGGGTTCTACGCCGCCCGCGCCTCCCGCAACGCGGCCGAGCACCCGGACGGCGCGACCGACCCCGTCCGCGACGTCCTCCTCGGGCTCACCGCCGCCTCGTCGGACCCGATCTCCGGCGGTCGGCACAAGGTCTTCGGGCACCCCGCCCTCCACGTCGTCCCGCAGACCTCCACGATCGCCTCCCATCTGCCGCGGGCGGTCGGGCTCGCCTTCACGCTCGGCAACCTCGCCGACCTCGCGCCCGAACGCCGCTGGCCGGAGGACGCGATCGTCGTGACGTCGCTCGGGGACGCCTCCGTCAACCACTCGACGGCCCAGGGCGCGCTCAACGCCGCGGCGTACCTCGTCCATCGTGGCCTCGACCTCCCGCTCCTCCTCGCGGTCGAGGACAACGGCCTCGGCATCAGCACGCGCACCCCGGCGGGCTGGGTGGAGGCGACGCTGCGGCGCCTGCCGGGGGTCGACTACGTCGAGGTCGCGTCGCCACGCCCCGACCGGCTGCTCGCCGACGTCGAAGCCGCGGTCGAGCGGGTGCGGCAGCGGCGCCGTCCCGCGTTGCTGCACCTGCAGACCGTGCGCTATCTCGGACACGCCGGCTCCGACGTCGAGCTCGGCTACCGCACCAGCGCCGAGATCGCCCGCGACCACGCCCGCGACCCGGTGCTGGCGACCGCGGCGTACCTCGTCGAGACCGGGGCGTGCTCTCCGGCGGAGGTGCTCGAGCGCTACGAGCGCACCCGGGCCGCGGTCATGGCGGAGGCGAAGTCGGTCATCGGCGAGCGGCGGCTCTCCTCGCGCGGCGCGGTCGTGCGTCCGCTGCACCGACCCGACACCCGACCGGCGCCACCCCGGCGTGCGTCGTCCGGTCCGCCCGAAGGGCCGCTGACCCTCGCCCAGGCGATCAACGCCGCCCTCGTGGAGCTGCTCGAGGAGCGCCCGCACGCGCTCGTGCTGGGTGAGGACGTCGGCGTGAAGGGCGGCGTCTACGGCGTGACCCGGGGCCTGCGGAAGCGGTTCGGCGGCCGCCGGGTGATGGACACGCTGCTCGACGAGCAGACGATCCTCGGCACCGCGCTCGGTGCGTCGTTGGCGGGCCTGCTGCCGGTGCCCGAGATCCAGTACCTCGCCTACCTCCACAACGCCGAGGACCAGCTGCGCGGCGAGGCGGCGTCGCTGGCGTTCTTCTCCGACGGCCACTACCGCAACCCGATGGTCGTGCGGATCCCCGGGCTCGCCTATCAGAAGGGCTTCGGCGGGCACTTCCACAACGACAACTCCCTCGCGGTGCTCCGTGACGTCCCCGGCCTGGTGGTGTGCGTGCCCGCCCACCCGGCCGACGCGCCGCCGCTGCTGCGGGAGTGCGCCGAGCTCGCGGAGCTCGACGGGCGGGTCTGCGTGGTGGTCGAGCCGATCGCGCTCTACCACTCGCGCGACCTGCACGAGCCGGGCGACGGGCTCTGGACCGCGCCGTACGCCGCCGGCGGCACGCCCCGCGGGCCGCGTGCCCACGGAGACGGTGAGGACCTGCTCGTGGTGACCTTCGGCAACGGCGTCCCGATGTCGCTGCGCGCCGCGCGGACCCTCGAGCACGACGGGATCCGCGCCACCGTGCTCGACCTGCGCTGGATCGCGCCGCTGCCCGTCGACGAGCTCGCGGCGTACGCCGCCGGCTTCGACCGGGTACTCGTCGTCGACGAGACCCGGCGATCGGGCGGGGTCGGCGAGGGCGTGGTGACCGCACTGGTCGAGCGGGGCCACCGCGGCCGGATCGGTCGGGTCGCGAGCGCTGACTCCTACGTGCCCCTCGGCCCGGCTGCCCGCCTGGTGCTCGTGACCGAGGACGAGGTCATCGAAGCGGCGCGAGGACTCTGCGAGGCCTGACACCCGGCGCCCGGTGGTTGAGGAGGGACGAAGTCCTGTCTGTAAGGAAGGTTCCGGTGACTTTGCCCTCGGCCTCGGGTTCAGCTGGCGGGTCG
>NZ_JARGER010000035.1 GCF_029210375.1 Nocardioides sp. YIM 152315
CTTTCAGCGCCGATGGTACTGCAACCGAGAGGCTGTGGGAGAGTAGGACGCCGCCGGACATACACTCAAGTAGAGGCCACCGTAAGGTGGCCTCTACTCATTTCAGCACCTTGCGATCATCGAGAACCGGGAGCACACAGTCGTGGCCGAGGAGCGTCGAAGCCAGCGTCCGTCGGGCGGCAGGCCCACGGGCGGCAAGCCTGCGGCCGGGCGTTCGGGCAAGCCGGGTCAGAGGTCGGGCCAGAAGTCGGGCCAGCAGCGAGGCCAGTCCGGGAAGTCTGCGGAGCGGTCGACGCGCTGGAGCCCGGACGACCGCCGAGGGGGTGGCAAGGACGCGCCGCGCCGCGGCGGGAAGCCCGCGAGCGCGCGGCAGCCGGCCGGGCGCGGCAAGCCGGTGGACAAGCCGACGCGAAGTGCCGATCAGGCCGCCTACGACGGCCCGGAGCTGCCCGAGGGCATCACCGGAGGCGAGCTCGACCGGTCGGTGTCCGCGCAGCTCAAGGGCATGCCTGAGAAGCTGGCCGCGCGGGTGGCACGCCACCTCGCGGCCGCTGGCCTGTTCATCGACCAGGACCCCGAGCTGGCCTACCAGCACGCGCTGGCCGCACGGGCGCGCGCCTCGCGGATCGCGGTGGTCCGGGAGGCGACGGGCGAGGCGGCTTACGCGGCCGGCCACTACGCCGAGGCGCTCGCCGAGCTGCGGGCCGCGAAGCGGATGAACGGCGCCACGGCGTACCTGCCGATCATGGCGGACTGCCACCGAGCGCTCGGGAAGCCGCAGGACGCGCTCAAGCTCGCCAAGAGCCCCGGGGTCGCGAACTTCTCGCCGGAGGCCAAGGCCGAGATGACGATCGTCGAGGCCGGCGCCCGGCGTGATCTGGGCCAGCTCGACGCGGCCCTCCGCACGCTCGAGCTCGCTCCGCTGCAGTCCAAGAGCCGCGGCTCCTGGGTCGTGCGGCTGCGATACGCGTACGCCGACACGCTCGAGGCGGCCGGCCGCGACCAGGACGCGCTGACGTGGTTCCACCGCACCGACGCGATCGACGGCGACGAGATCACCGACGCAGCGGAGCGTGCCGCGTCGCTCGAGAATCGACTGGGCTGAGGTTTCCGCCGTGCCGCCCGGGGCAGGATCGCAGCAGTCTCGGGCGAGGAGGCGATCCATGCTGCGATTTTCGGGCGGAGGCGTCAGCGATGTCGGGCGGGTTCGCCCGCACAACGAGGACGCCGCGTTCCTGGGGCCGTACGTCGCGGTGGTCGCCGACGGGGTCGGTGGCGCGGCGGCGGGAGAGGTCGCCTCGGCGACGTCGGCGTACGTCGTCGCGGCCACCGCGCTGGCGCGGTTCGGGGAGGATCCGGCCGCGGTCCTGGTGCGCGGAGTCGAGGACGCACACGCGAGCGTGCGCGCCGGGGTGACGGCCGACCCGGAGCGCACGGGCATGGCCACGACCCTGACCGCCCTCGCGACCGACGGTCGTCGCGTCGTGCTCGCGCACGTCGGCGACAGCCGGGCCTATCTCCTGCGCGACGGCGACCTCAGCCAGCTCTCGCACGATCACACCTACGTGCAGCATCTCGTCGACAGCGGCCAGCTCGACGCGGACGCGCGAGCCGGACATCCGTGGAGCAACGTCGTGCTGCGCTCGCTCGACGGCGGCGCCGACCCCAGCCTCGACCTGACCGAGCTGCACGTGCGGGTCGGCGACCGCTTCCTGCTCTGCAGCGACGGGCTGACCGACCTGGTGCCCGACCTGGAGATCGCGGAGGCGCTCAAGGCGCTGGCGGACCCGTACGCCGCCGCGGGGGTGCTGGTCCACGCCGCGAACGCCGCCGGCGGCAAGGACAACGTCACCTGCCTGGTGATGGACGCCCAGGACGGACCCGAGGTCGTCGGGGACGGCACCGTGCTCGGGGCGCTCACGGACCCGGCGAACATCGTGGACCCCGCCTCCGTCCACGTCTGAGCGAGCCGACACCGGCGGTTGCGCCGGTAACGCTGGCGTTCTCAAGCCCCATTTGTCACAATGGGCCACACAACTACATGCGTGTCACTCACGCCTGCAGACATCTTCGGTGAGACCGCTGGGGAAGGCGCATCTCGCGCCGGAGATGAAGGAGGTCACGGTGACCGCACGCACTGCCACCCGCACCGCGACGAGGGGCGTCCTCTACGTCCACTCAGCGCCGTCCGCGCTGTGCCCTCACATCGAGTGGGCCGTCGGCGGTGTCCTCGGCGTGCCCGTGAGCCTGGACTGGACGCCCCAGGCGGCGCAGCCGGGCGCCTACCGCGCCGAGCTCTCGTGGGCCGGCGCGACCGGTTCGGCCGCCGCCGTGGCGTCCGCGCTGCGCGGCTGGAACCACCTGCGGTTCGAGATCACCGAGGAGCCGACGGCGTCCTCCGAGGGCGCGCGCTACTCCTACACCCCCGAGCTCGGTGTCTTCCACGCCGTCACCGGGCTGCACGGCGACATCATGATCCCCGAGGACCGACTGAAGGCCGCGGTCGTGAAGGCCGCTCTCGGCGACACCACCCTGCTCGTCGAGATCGACAAGCTGCTCGGGAAGCCGTGGGACGACGAGCTCGAGACGTTCCGCCACGCCGGTGACGGCGCACCGGTGCGCTGGCTGCACCAGGTCGTCTGAGCGGTCCGCGTCAGCGCTTCCGCGTGAGGCGGAAGCGGGAGGGCTCGAGCCAGACCGGGTGCTCGCCCTCGTGGTCGAACCAGATCAGCTTCGCGCGGATCGTGAACCGGCCTGGCCTGGTGCCGCTGCGACAGAACCGGAAGCGGGCGCCGGCGGTCGACGGGTCTGCGTCGGAGATGAAGGCTCCCGACGCGATCGAGTCGCCGGTCGGGTCGCGCAGGAAGGTCTCGAGGGTCCACTCGCCGGTCGGTGCGGTGACCGTGTAGCTGTAGCGGTAGTTGCGACATCCCCTGCGCAGCACGCCGTCCGGTGCGTCGGTGTTGCCGTAGGAGTCGCGGGTGCGCGGCGGGCTGGGCTCCGGCGCGGGCTCGGGCGCCGGACCGATCAGCGGACCGATCAGGGGTCCGAGGAGCGGTGCGAGCGCGTCGACGGGGCTGCGTCGCGGCTCCGCGTGGGCCGGGACGCCGGCGATCAGCCCGGTGGTGACGCCGGCGGCCGCGAGACACGCGACGATGCGTGTGACGGTCGCCATATCGGGTCCAACGCGGCCCCGCGTCCGCCGTTACGGCCCGAGTCGCGCGAGCGACGCCTACAGCGGGATGTTGCCGTGGGCGCCGCGGCGTACGCCGACGGACTGGACCGCGTCCTCGATCGCGCGTGCGATCGCCGAGCGCGTGCCGGCGGGCTCGACGACCTCGTCGACGACGCCGATCTCGACGGCCTTCTCGACCCCGCCGGCGATGCGCTCGTGCTCGGCCGCGAGCTCGGCCTCGACCTGGGGGCGGATGTCCGGTGCGACCTCCGCCAGCCGGCGTCGGTGCAGGATCCGGATGGCGGCGACCGCGCCCATGACCGCGACCTCGGCCCCCGGCCAGGCGAAGACCCTGGTCGCGCCGAGGGAGCGGGCGTTCATGGCGATGTAGGCGCCGCCGTACGTCTTGCGCGTGACCAGCGTGACCCGCGGGACCACGCACTCGCCGAACGCGTGCAGCAGCTTGGCGCCGCGACGCACGACGCCGTCCCACTCCTGGCCGACGCCGGGGAGGTAGCCGGGCACGTCGACGAGCACGACGAGGGGTACGCCGAAGGCGTCGCACATCCGCACGAAGCGGGAGGCCTTCTCCGCCGAGAGCGAGTCGAGGCAGCCGCCGAGGCGGAGCGGGTTGTTGGCGATCACGCCGACCGTGCGGCCGCCGAGGCGGCCGAGGGCGGTGACGATGTTGGGTGCCCAGCGGGCGTGCAGCTCCTGGGCGGTGCCCTCGTCGAGCACCGACTCGACGAGCGGGTGCACGTCGTACGCGCGCTTCCTGGACTCCGGCAGCAGGGCGGCGAGGTCGCGGTCCTCGACCGCGTCGACGTTCATGCTGCCCTGCGCGCCGAGCAGACCGGCCACGTTGCGGGCGCGGTCGAGCGCCTCCCGCTCGGACTCGGCGAGGATGTGCACGACGCCGGAGCGGCGTCCGTGGGGCTCCGGCCCGCCGAGGCGCAGCATGTCGACGTCCTCGCCGGTGACCGAGCGGACGACGTCGGGACCGGTGACGAAGATGCGGCCCTCGGGGCCGAGGATCACGACGTCGGTCAGCGCCGGGCCGTACGCCGCGCCGCCGGCGGCGGGGCCGAGCACGACGGAGATCTGCGGGATCTTGCCGGACGCCTGCGTCATCGCGTGGAAGATCCGCCCGACCGCGTGCAGCGAGAGCACGCCCTCGGCGAGGCGGGCGCCGCCCGAGTGCCAGAGGCCGATGATCGGGACACCGTCGGTCATCGCCCGGTGGTAGGCGTCGACGACGACGCGGCAGCCGAGGTCGCCCATCGCGCCGCCCATCACGGTCGCGTCGGAGCAGAACGCGACCACGCGGGTGCCGTCGATGCTGCCGACCGCCGCGAGCATGCCGGAGTCGTCGTCGGGGGTGATCAGCTCGAGCGTGCCCTCGTCGAGGAGGGCGGTGAGCCGGTGGACCGGGTTGCGGGGGTCCTCCTCGCGGGGCAGCTTGGCCGGCTTCCTCGGCGTGGCGGTGGCCGTCATCAGATCGACCCGAAGGCGACGGCCACGTTGGCGCCGCCGAACCCGAAGGAGTTGTTGAGGGCCGCGATGTCGCCGAGCGGCAGGTCGCGGGCCTTGGTCGCGATGTCGAGGTCGACCGCCGGGTCCTGGTTGTCCAGGTTGATCGTCGGCGGGGCGGTGCGGTGGTGGAGCGCGAGCACCGTCGCAACTCCCTCGAGCGCCCCGGCGCCCCCGAGCAGGTGCCCGGTCATCGACTTCGTGCTGGTCACGACGACCTCGGTCGCGTGGGCGCCGAGGGTCGCGTGCAGCATCAGGCCCTCCGCGATGTCGCCCTGCGGCGTCGACGTCGCGTGGGCGTTGACGTGCGCTATGTCGCCCGGGCCGATCTCGGCCTCGGCGAGTGCCCGCAGGATCGCGCGGGAGCCGCCGCGGCCCTCGGGATCCGGTTGGGCGATGTCGTGGGCGTCGGCCGTGACGCCGGCGCCGAGGACGGTCGCGTAGATCCGGGCGCCCCGGGCCTTGGCGTGCTCCTCGGACTCGAGCACCAGCACGCCGGCGCCCTCACCGAGGACGAAGCCGTCGCGCCCGGTGTCCCAGGGACGGGAGACCTTCGTCGGGTCCCCGCCCCCCTCGCCGCTGGCGGTCTTCGACAGCGCCATCATGTTGGCGAAGGCCGCCATCGGCAGCGGGTGGATGGCGGCCTCGGTGCCGCCGGCGAGGACCACGTCGGCCCGACCGAGCCGGATCTGGTCGACCGCCAGGGCGATCGCCTCGTTGCCGGACGCGCACGCCGAGACCGGCGTGTTGACCGCCGCGCGCGCTCCGACGTAGAGGCTGATCTGCGCCGCGGGCGCATTGGGCATCAGCATGGGCACGGCCAAGGGGGAGACCCGCCGCGGGCCCTTCTCCTTCAGCGCGTCGTAGTTGTCCAGGAGCGTGGTCACGCCGCCGATGCCGGAGGCCATCGCGACGCCGAGCCGGTCGTGGTCGAGCGAGCCGGCCTCCTGCAGAGCGGCGAGGCCGGAGTCGGCCCACGCCTCCATGGCGGCGACCATCGCGAACTGCGAACTGCGGTCGAGGCGGCGGGCCTTGACCCGCTCGAGGACCTCGGTGGGCTCCACGGCGATGCGACCGGCGATCTTGACCGGCATCTCCTCGGCCCAGTCGTCGGTCAGGTGCCGGACGCCCGAGCGTCCGCTGACCAGGGCGTCCCAGGTGCTGGGAACGTCACCGCCGACGGGGGAGGTGACCCCGAGGCCGGTGACGACGACTCGCTTGGAAGACATGCTGCTCCTGAAGGGTGTGACGCGCAGGCGGGCTCAGGCCTGGGCGCGCTCGATGAAGGCGACGGCGTCGCCCACGGTCTTGAGGTTCTTGACCTCGTCGTCGGGGATCGAGACGCCGAACTTCTCCTCCGCGGCGACGACGACCTCGACCATGGACAGCGAGTCCACGTCCAGGTCGTCGACGAAGGACTTGTCGAGCTGGACGTCGTCGGCGTCGATGCCGGCGACCTCGTTGACGATCTCGGCGAGGTCGGCGCGGATCTCCTCGGTGGTGGCCATCAGGCTGTTCCCTTTCGTCGGGTTCGGTGGGTGGTGCGGAAAATCGTGTGGAATCTCGGGCGGTGGCGGTCAGGGGACGGTGACGACCTGCGCGGCGTACGCGAGCCCGGCGCCGAAGGCGATTAGCAGGGCGGTGTCGCCGCTGCGCGCCTCGCCCTCCTCGATCATCCGGTCGAGCGCGAGCGGGATCGACGCGGCGGAGGTGTTGCCCTGCTCGGCGATGTCGCGGGCGATCTTCACCCGCTCGGGCATCTTCATTGCGCGGGCCATCGCGTCGGTGATGCGCATGTTGGCCTGGTGGGGCACGAACACGTCGAGGTCGTCGATGCTGATGCCGGCGCGGTCGAGTGCCTGCTGCCCGGTCTTCGCCATCTGGTACGACGCCCACCGGAAGACCGCGTTGCCCTGCATGACCAGGTGCGGCATGACCGGCTGGTCGCTGGCCACGACCTCGCGCCAGTCCTCGCGCTGGCGGATGAGGTCGAACTGCTCGCCGTCGGAGCCCCAGACGACCGGGCCGATGCCGGGTGTGTCGCTCGGGCCGACCACCGCGGCGCCGGCGCCGTCCGCGAAGATGAAGGCGGTGCCGCGGTCACCCACGTCGGTGAGGTCGGAGAGGCGCTCGACGCCGATGACCAGCGCGTGGCCGGCGGAGCCGCCGCGCACCAGGTCGGCGGCGAGCGCGACGCCGTGGCAGAACCCGGCGCACGCGGCCGAGATGTCGAACGCGGCGGCCTGGTCGGTGCCGAGCTCGTGGGCGATGGCCGTGGCGACGGCCGGGGTCTGGAACATGTGGGTCACCGTCGCGACGATCACGCAGTCGATCTGCTTGGGGTCGACGCCGGCGCGCTCGATGGCCGTCCGCGCGGCGGCGACCGACATCATCTGCACCGTCTCCTCCGGGGTGGCCCAGCGGCGCTGCCTGATGCCGGAGCGTTGCTGGATCCACTCGTCGCTGGAGTCGATCGCCTCGACGACGTCGGCGTTGGGGATCACCAGGCTGGGTCGGTAGGAGCCGAGACCGAGGATGGCGGCGTGGCGGGCGCCCTCGACCTGGGCGAGGGGGGTACCGGCCATCACTGGCCTCCTTCGGGGTGCAGACGGAGCAGGGGTTGACCGGGGGAGACGAGGTCGCCGTCCTCGACGAGCCACTCGACGACCTGGCCGCCGTGCGGCGCGGCGACCGCGGAGCGGTCACGGAGGCTGGCGATCTCGCCGATCGTCGTACCCGCGGCGAGGACGTCGGCGTCCGCGGCCTCGGGGGCGATGTGGAACGTGCCCTTGGCGGGGGAGACGACCATCCGCCAGGTCGGCGTGGTCTCGATCTCGGAGAACTCGCCGTGCTTCTCGCAGAACGCGCGGGCCTCGTCGAGCTGGTCGGGCGTCTTGAGCGCGAAGGTCTCGACGCCCTTGAGGGCGCGCCTGGCGATGCCGGTGAGGGTGCCGGCCGGAGGCATCTCCAGGAAGCCGGTCACGCCGAGGTCGAGCATCGTGTCCATGCACAGGTCCCAGCGGACCGGGCTGGCGATCTGGCCGACGATGCGGGCCAGCACCTCGCGGCCGTCGTGGACGACCCGGCCGTCCCGGTTGGAGATGACGCGGGTCCGCGGGTCGTGCACCGACACCGAGCGGGCCAGGGAGGCGAGGTGGCCGACCGCGGGCTCCATGTGGTGGGTGTGGAAGGCGCCGGCGACGCTGAGCGGCATCAGGCGGGCCTTGGCGGGCGGCTCGTCGGCGAAGGCAGCGAGCTGCTCCATCGTGCCGGCGGCCACGAGCTGGCCCGGGCCGTTGTCGTTGGCGGCGGTGAGGCCGTGCTTCTCGATCGCGGCGAGGACCTCCTCGCGGTCGCCACCGAGCACGGCGGTCATGCCGGTCGGCGTCGTGCCCGCCGCCTGCGCCATCGCCTTGCCACGCTCACGGACCAGGACCATCGCCTGCTCGGCGGTGATGACGCGGGCTCCGGCCGCCGCGGCGATCTCGCCGACGCTGTGCCCGGCGACCGCGCTGACCTTGCCGAAGGCGTCGGTCGGGTGCGGGAAGAGCTCGAGCGCGGCGACCAGGCCGGTCGCGACGAGCAGCGGCTGCGCGATCTGGGTGTCGCGGATCGTGTCGGCGTCCGCCTCGGTGCCGTAGTGGGCGAGGTCGATGCCCGCGACCGTCGAGAGCCACTCGAAGCGCGAGGCGAAGGTGGGATCCTCCAGCCAGGGTTCGAGGAAACCGGGGGTCTGGGCGCCTTGGCCGGGAGCGACGATCACGAGCACCCCTCCACTGTGCCGCGCCGGTGGCCCCGACCTCGCCTGCGGCCCGCACGAAAACACTCCGCGAGTCTTTGTAGGACTCCTACAAAGATCGCTTGACGCGCGTGCTAGTGGGTGCGGCCGGAGAGGCGGCCCAGCACGAGGGCGATCTGCAGGGTCAGCGCCTCGCGCGGGTCGGCGGGGGAGAAGCCGGTGAGCTCCGCGACCTGGCGCAGCCGGTAGCGCACCGTGTTGGCGTGCACGAAGAGCGCGCGGCCGGTCGCCTCGATCGAGGAGCCCTCCTGGAAGTACGTCGAGAGCGTCTCGATGAGCGTGCCCCGGGCCTGGGCGAGCGGCAGGTAGATCTCCTCGACCAGGTGACGCCGCGCGTGGCCGTCGCCGGCGAGCGCGCGCTCGGGCAGCAGGTCGGCGCTGCGCACCGGGCGGGGCGCGTCCGGCCAGCCGGGCGCCGACCGGTGCGCGGCCAGCGCGGCCCGGGCCGAGACGTGCGCCGTGGCGAGGCCGCCGGCGACCGGTCCGACGACGACCGGCCCCGGGCCGAAGTGGTCGACGACGACCGCCGCCGCTGCCCGCGACTCGGCGACGCCACCGAGGACCACCACCAGCCGGTCGCCCTGGACCGCGCAGAGGGCGTCCATGCCCGCGGCCCGGGCCACCCGGCGTACGTCGTCGAAGGTGTCGCTCTCACGACGCTCGGAGCTGATGCTGCCGAGCACGACCGCGACCTCGCCGCGCCCGGCCCAGCCCAGCGCGCTCGCCCGCGAGAGCAGCGCCTCGTCGGGGTCGGAGCGGAGCACGGCGTCGACGACCAGGGCCTCGAGGCGGGCGTCCCACGCGCCCCGGACCTCCGCGGCCCGCGCGTAGACCTCGGCGGTCGCGAACGCGACCTCGCGGGCGTAGCGCAGCACGGCCGCCATCACGTCGGTGGCGTCCTCCGGGTCGAGCAGCTCCTCGACGTTGGCCTCGACGACCTCGATCGAGAGCCGCACCAGCGCCACCGTCTGCTGCAGCGTGATGACGCCAGCGAGGGCGCGCGGCGCGGCGCCGAACACCGAGGCCACCATCTCCTCCCCGGCGGGGGCGGGCTTGTCGCCCGCGAGGCGGTACCAGTCGACGAACCCGCGGATGCCGGCCTGGACGATCGTCGACACCCAGGACCGGTCCTCCGCGCTCAGCGACCGGAACCAGGCCATGTCCTGGTCCATCCGCGTCATCGCGGCCGTGGCGAGTGCGCCCGTCGCCCGCTGCAGCGCCTCGACTGCCCGCTCGTGCGGGAAGGCGCCGGGAGGGGTGGCCACGTGGCGAGGCTATTGCACCCGCGATTCCTCGCAAAACAGTGGTGAACACGGGGATCCGGCGCCGGCGACGGGGTGCCCGTCTGGTTCAATCGTCGGTCTACGCCCGTAGGCGGGCAGGCAGCCAGGGAGAGGCCCAGTGACCGGCCGGTACGACGTGCAGCACGTGACCATCCACGGTCACCGGCGCGCCTTCGTCAGGACCGGGACGGGACCGGCCGTGCTGCTCCTGCACGGCCTCGCGTGCGACCACACCACCTGGGACGCGGTGGTCGAGCGGCTCAGCCGCCGGCACACCGTGATCGCCCCCGACCTGCTCGGGGGCGGGCAGTCGGACAAGCCGCGCGCCGACTACAGCGTGGGCGGCTACGCCAACGGCATGCGCGACCTGCTGACCGTCCTCGGCATCGACAGGGCCACCGTGGTCGGGCACAGCTTCGGGGGCGGCGTGGCGATGCAGTTCGCCTACCAGTTCCCCGAGCGCACCGAGCGCCTGATGATCGTCGCCTCGGGCGGCCTCGGCCCCGAGGTGCACCCGGGGATCAGGGCGATCACGATACCCGGCTTCCACGAGCTCATGGGCGTGCTCACCCTCCCCGGCCTGCGCCACCTCGGCGTCGCCGGGCTGCGCGCGCTCGCCGCGGTCGGTGGCAAGCAGACCCGCGACTTCGGCGAGGCCGCGCGCATCTTCGACTCCTTCAAGGATCCCGACGCCCGGCACGCGACCCGGCACGTCGTCCGCGCGGTGGTCGACTGGAAGGGTCAGATCGTCACCATGGCCGACCGCGCCTATCTCACCGAGGCCATGCCGCTGGCGGTGGTGTGGGGCGACGACGACCGGGTCATCCCGGTCCGCCACGCCGACTCCGTGTCGGCGCTCGCGCCCGGGGCGTGGGTCGAGGTGATCCCCGACTCGGGCCACTTCCCGCACCAGGACCACCCCGAGCGCTTCTGCCAGGTCCTCGAGGAGTTCGTCCGGACCACCGAGCCCGCGGCGTACTCCCGCGCCCGCTTCCGCGCCCTGCTGCGGAACGGCGCGTCGGTGCCGGTCGAACCGGTCGGCGAGGCGGGCTGAAATCACGCTGACCCGCCCGAAACTTTCGGGCGGGTCAGCGTTCAGTTTCCGGCGGGTCGACTACGCGTCGCCGCCCTCCTGCTGGACGCCGGCGACGGCGGTGGGGTCGTCGATGCGGTACTTCGCGAACGCCTCCTCGACCTTGGCCCGGTCGACCTGGCCGGCGTCGGCGAGTGCCTGGAGGGCCTGGACCACGACCGACTGCGCGTCGATGTGGAAGAAGCGTCGGGCGGCCGGGCGGGTGTCGGCGAAGCCGAAGCCGTCGGCACCGAGGACGCGGTAGTCGCCGGGCACCCAGCGCGCGATCTGCAGCGGCACCGCACGCATGTAGTCGGACACCGCGACGACGGGGCCTTCGACGGCCTGGAGCTTGTCCGCGACGTACGGCGTGCGCGGGGACTCGCCCGGGTGGAGCAGGTTCCACTCCTCGGCGGCGGCGCCGTCGCGGGCGAGCTCGTTCCACGACGTGACCGACCACGTGTCGGCGCGCACGCCCCACTCCTCGCGGAGCAGGCGCTGAGCCTCCTTGACCCACGGGAACGCCACGCCCGAGGCGAGCAGCTGGACCCGGGGGCCCTCGCCCTCGCCGACCGCGACGTGGTGGATGCCCTTGAGGATCCCCTCGACGTCGACGCCGTCGGGCTCGGCGGGCTGTTCGACGGGCTCGTTGTAGACGGTCAGGTAGAAGACGACGTCCTCGCCCTGCCCGCTGGGCCCGGTCTCGCCGTACATGCGCTCGAGGCCCGACTGCATGATGTGGCTGATCTCGTAGGCGAACGCGGGGTCGTAGTGCACGACCGCGGGGTTGCTCGCCGCGAGCAGCGGGGAGTGCCCGTCGGCGTGCTGGAGGCCCTCGCCGGTGAGCGTGGTGCGACCCGCGGTGGCGCCGATCAGGAAGCCGCGCGCCATCTGGTCGGTCATCGCCCAGATCTCGTCGCCGACGCGCTGGAACCCGAACATCGAGTAGAAGATGAAGAACGGGATCATGTGCTCGCCGTGGGTGGCGTACGCCGTGCCCGCGGCCGTCGCCGACGCGAGGCCGCCGGCCTCGGAGATGCCCTCGTGGAGCATCTGCCCCTGCGCGGACTCCTTGTAGGAGAGCAACAACTTCCGGTCGACCGACTCGTACTGCTGCCCGCCGGGGTTGTAGACCTTCGCGCTCGGGAACATCGAGTCCATGCCGAACGTGCGGTACTCGTCCGGCGCGATCGGCACGATGCGCTTGCCGATCTCGGGGTCCTTCATCCAGTCCTTGAGGAGCCGGACCGTGGCCATCGTGGTGGCGATCTTGTGCTTGCCGCCGCCCTGCTTGAGCTCGGCGTACATGTCGTCGCCGGGCAGCGTGAGCGGCTTGGCGCGCAGCACGCGTCGGGGCAGCGACCCGCCGAGCTGCTTGCGCCGCTCCATCATGTACTGGATCTCGGGGGAGTCCGGCCCCGGGTGGAAGAACGGCGCCGCGCCGGTCTCCTCGTAGGCCCGCTCGAGGTCGTTGTCGGAGATCGGCAGGTAGAGGCGGTCGCGGAACCTCTTCAGGTCGTCCTGGGTCAGCTTCTTCATCTGGTGGGTGGCGTTCTTGCCCTCGAGGGCGTCGATCGTCCAGCCCTTGATGGTCTTCGCCAGGATCACCGTCGGCTGGCCGACGTGCTTGGTCGCCGCGTCGAAGGCGGCGTAGACCTTGCGGTAGTCGTGGCCGCCGCGCGGCAGCTTGCGGATCTGGTCGTCGGTCATGTGCTCGACCATCGAGCGCAGCCGCGAGTCGGTGCCGAAGAAGTGCTCGCGGATGTAGTCGCCGCTCTCGACCGAGTAGGTCTGGAACGCGCCGTCGGGCGTGGTGTTCATCCGGTTGACCAGGACGCCGTCGACGTCGCTCGCCAGCAGCTGGTCCCACTCCCGGCCCCACACGACCTTGATGACGTTCCAGCCGGCACCGCGGAAGTTGGCCTCGAGCTCCTGGATGATCTTGCCGTTGCCGGTGACCGGGCCGTCGAGCTGCTGCAGGTTGCAGTTGACCACCCAGACGAGGTTGTCGAGCTCCTCGCGCGCGGCGACGCGGATCGCGCCCAGCGACTCGGGCTCCGCCATCTCGCCGTCGCCGAGGAAGGCCCACACGCGCTGGTCGCTGGTGTCCTTGACGCCGCGGTTGTGCAGGTAGCGGTTGAACCGCGCCTGGTAGATCGAGTTGAGGCCGGTCAGGCCCATGGAGACCGTCGGGAACTCCCAGAAGTCCGGCATCAGCCGGGGGTGCGGGTACGACGAGAGGCCGGCGTGCGCGCCGTGCTGGACCTCCTGCCGGAAGTTGTAGAGCTGCTCCTCGGTGAGCCGGCCCTCGAGGAACGCGCGGGCGTAGAAGCCCGGGGAGGCGTGGCCCTGGAAGTAGATCTGGTCGCCGCCGCCGGGGTGGTCCTTGCCGCGGAAGAAGTGGTTGAAGCCGACCTCGTAGAGGCTGGCCGAAGACTGGTACGTCGCGATGTGGCCGCCGACCTCGAGGCCCTTGCGGTTCGCGGACGACACCATCACGGCGGCGTTCCAGCGGATGAAGGCGCGGATCCGGCGCTCGGTCTCCTCGTCGCCGGGGAACCACGGCTCGCGCTCGGGCGGGATGGTGTTGATGTAGTCGGTGCTGCGCAGGGCCGGCACGCCGACGTTCGACTCGCGCGCGCGCTCGAGGAGGCGCAGCATCACGTAGCGGGCGCGCTCGCGGCCGCGCTCGCGGACGAGCGAGTCGAAGGAGTCGAGCCAGTCGACGGTCTCGTCCGGGTCGATGTCGGGCAGCTGGGTGGGCAGGCCTTCGTGGATGACGGTCGGGGTGGTGCCGCTCCGCTTGGCGTCCGTGCCGGGGTCAGAAGTGGTTACTGCGTCTTCGGTCACCTGCTCATCGTTGCACGCGCTCCCACGGCACGAAATTTACCCATGGGTATCGGCACCGGACCCCTCTGGTTGTGGGAACGGGTTGCGCCCCCGGTGGAACTCCGGTGGACTACTCCCCACCTCGACCGCTGCGGGACACGCCGCGGCGGGACGACCGAAGGAGGCGACCGTTGAGCTCGACCCCGGGTGGTGGGTCCACCCAGACAGACCCCGCACCGGGCCCTGCCGAGCGACTCGGTTTCAAGGCAGGCATGGTGGTCCAGGAGCTGGGGTGGGACACCGACACCGACGACGAGCTCCGGGTCGCGATCGAGGACCGGATCGACGCCGACCTGGTCGACTCCGACTACGGCAACGTCGTCGACGCCGTGCTGCTGTGGTGGCGCGACGAGGACGGTGACCTCGTGGACGGTCTCGTCGACGCGCTGACCGACCTGGTCGGTGGCGGCGCGATCTGGCTGCTCACGCCGAAGGTCGGGCGGTCCAACGCCGTGGATCCCGCCGACATCGCCGAGGCGGCGCCGATCGCCGGTCTGTCCCAGACCACGACCGCCGCGGTCAGCAAGGACTGGTCCGCCACCCGCCTGGTGGCGCCGCGCACGCCGGCGTAGCACCGGCCGGCCGTTGAAGAGCACTGCCCTCGAGAAGGCCTTCGCCGGCGCCGCCGGCGCCGGCACCACCCTGCGGATCCTCGGGAAGTCCGGCGTGATCCGGCCCCACAGCCCGGTCGCGCTCGCCCGCACGGCCCGGGCGCTCAGGGACTGGGGCGTCGGGCCGGCCGGCGGATTCACCGCCGCCGCGCTCCTCGACCCGCAGCGGGTCGCGGTCGTCGACGAGCGCGGCTCGCTGACCTACGACGAGCTGCGCCGGCGGTCGAACGCGCTCGCCCGGGCCCTCGCCGAGCTGGGCGTCTCGAGCGGCGACGGGGTCGCCGTGATGTGCCGCAACCACCGCGGATTCGTCGACGTCACGATCGCGGCGGCCAAGCTCGGGGCCGACCTCCTCTACCTCAACACCGCGTTCGCGGGACCGCAGCTGGTCGACGTGATCGAGCGCGAGCGGCCGGCGGTCGTGGTCCACGACGAGGAGTTCACCGACCTGCTGGCGGCCGCGGAGGTGCCCGCGCGGGTGGTGGCGTGGACCGACCGGTCGGTGGAGGCCGACACCCTCGACGGCCTGATCGCCCGGCACTCCGACGACGAGCTCGAGCCGGCGGGCCGCCACGGGCGCATCGTGATCCTCACCTCCGGCACCACCGGCACGCCGAAGGGCGCGCCCCGGTCGGAGGCCGGGGTCGACGCGGCGGTGTCGCTGCTCTCGCGGATGCCGCTGCGCTACGGCTGGCGCACGCACATCGCGGCGCCCCTCTTCCACACCTGGGGCTTCGCCCACTTCGCGCTGGCGATGCTGCTCGGCTCGACGATGGTCCTGCGCCGGAGGTTCGACCCGGCGGCGTTCCTCGCGGTCGCGGAGGCCGAGCGCTGCGACTCGCTCGTGGTGATCCCCGTGATGCTGCAGCGGACGCTCGCGCTCTCCGAATCGGAGTTGGCCGGCCACGACCTGTCCCGGGTCCGCGTCGTCGCATCCTCCGGGTCGGCACTGCCGGGCGACCTCGCCCTCGAGTGGATGGACCGCTTCGGCGACCACCTCTACAACATCTACGGCTCGACGGAGGTGGCCTACGCCTCCATCGCCACGCCCGAGGACCTGCGGGTCGCGCCGTCGGCGGCCGGGAAGCCGCCGCACGCCACCGTCGTGAAGATCCTCGACCCCGACGGGCGTGAGGTGCCGCGCGGCGGGACCGGTCGGATCTTCGTCGGCAACGGGCTGCTCTTCGAGGGCTACACCGGTGGCGGCGGGAAGGAGGTCGTCGACGGGTTGATGTCGACCGGCGACGTGGGCCGCTTCGACCCCGACGGCCGGCTGCACGTCGAGGGTCGCGACGACGAGATGATCGTCTCCGGTGGTGAGAACGTCTTCCCGCGCGAGGTCGAGGACTGCCTGATGCGCCACGACGCCGTCGCCGAGGTCGCGGCCGTCGGTGTGCCCGATCCCGACTTCGGCACGAGGCTCCGGGCGTACGTCGTGGCCAGCGCCGACGTCACCGAGGAGGCGCTCAAGGCGCACGTGAAGGACAACCTCGCCCGCTACAAGGTGCCGCGCGAGATCGTCTTCATCGAGGAGCTGCCGCGCAACGCGACCGGCAAGGTGCTCAAGCGGGAGCTGTCCACCGGTTGAGGCGCCGTCGCCGCCGGGTGACAGGATTGACCTCATGACAGGTCTCGAGCTCGGCGCGCCCGCCCCCGACTTCACGCTGCGCGACCAGTTCGGCCAGGACGTCTCGCTGTCGTCGTACCGCGACAAGAAGGCGGTCGCGATCCTCTTCTACCCCTACGCGTTCTCCGGCGTGTGCACCGGCGAGATGGCGGGGGTGCGCGACCGGCTCGCCGAGTTCCTGACGTTCGAGACCGAGGTGCTCGCGATCTCGTGCGACCCGGTCTACTCACTGCGGGCGTTCGCCGACCAGGACGGGCTGAACTTCGCGCTGCTCTCCGACTTCTGGCCGCACGGCGAGGTGACGCGCGCCTACGAGGTCTTCGACCAGGCCAAGGGCTGCCCGCGCCGGTCGTCGTACGTCGTCGACAAGGAGGGGCTGCTGCGCTGGGCGGTGCACAACGCGATGCCCGAGGGTCGTGACCTCGACGAGCACCTGCGGCAGCTCGCGGCGGCCGTGGAGCCGGTCTAGACCGGTCGGCGATCTGCAGACAATCCCCGGGGTGACGTCCTACTCTCTGACCCGTTGAGCCGCAGGTGACCCGAGACGCCTGCGGTTCGACGTCATTTCGGGCCTGTGCGGCCGGAGTTCGTGCCCGCGCCGATTCCTGCGTAGTCTGTGCGCGCTCCGGGCCTCGGGCTCCGGTCACGGGCGTATAGCTCAGCGGTAGAGCACCTCCCTTACAAGGAGGTGGTCGGGGGTTCGATCCCCTCTGCGCCCACAGCACGCGAGCACCTCCGACGGCAGGGAGTAGTAGGTTCTCGGACATGATCCGGATGCTGATCGGCGTGGGCATCACGCTGTTGGGCAACGCGCTCGGCCTGATCGTGGCGGCGGCAGTGCTCGACGACATGACGCTCACGGTGGGCGCTCTCGTGGTGGCGGTCGTGATCTTCACGGTCGTCTACGCCCTCGCCCAGCCCTTCCTGACCCAGATGGCGCTCAGCAAGGCGCCGGCGCTGCGCGGTGGGGTCGCCCTCATCGCCACGCTGGTCGCGCTGGTCGTCACGACGCTTCTCACCGACGACCTGTCGATCTCGGGAGCCCTGACGTGGATCGAAGCCACCGTGATCGTCTGGATAGTCTCGCTCCTCGGGGCGTGGCTGCTCCCCGCGATCCTGATCAAGAAGAAGGTAGAGGAGAAGCGCGCCTGATGCCTCGAAGCGCAATCGCGGAGCGGCTCGACGGGCAGCACGTCCTGCTCACCGGTGTCACGGGTTTCGTCGGTGAGGCCCTGCTCCAGCTGATGCTGGCGGAGGTGCCGGGCGTGCGCGTCACGGTGCTCGTGCGGCCGAAGGGCTCGACGAGCGCCGCGGCCAGGACGGCGGCGCTGCTGCGCAAGCCGATCTTCGCCGACGTCGTCGAGGCGGCCGGCGGGGTCGAGGCGCTGATCGCGGCGCGGGTCGGCGTGCTCGAGGGCGACCTGGCCGACGCGCCCGAGCTGCCCGCGAACCTCGACGCCGTGGTCCACTGTGCCGGCGACGTCTCGTTCGACCCGCCGGTCGACGAGGGCTTCCGGACCAACGTGCAGGGCACCCGCGAGCTGCTCGCGCGGGTCCGCGAGGCGGGGCCGGACATCCACTACGTGCACATCTCCACGGCGTACGTCGCTGGTCGGCGACGCGGCAGCATCCCCGAGGGCCCGGTCGACCACGGCGTCGACCTCGAGGCCGAGCTCGCGTGGGGGCTCGCGCAGCGGCAGATCGTCGAGCACCAGAGCCGCAGCGCGACCGTGCTGGAGCGCGAGCGCAAGAAGGCCGAGAAGACCCACAGCCGGGCCGGTCTGCTCACCGCGGCGACCGCGACCGAGGACGCCCGCAAGGCGTGGGTCAAGACCGAGCTGGTGCGGATCGGCTCCGAGCGCGCACGCAGTCTCGGCTGGACCGACTGCTACACGTTCACCAAGGCGCTGGGCGAACGCGTGGTGGAGCAGCACGCGCGCGACCACCGGGTGTCGATCGTCCGGCCGAGCATCATCGAGTCCGCCCTGCGGGTGCCGCACCCGGGCTGGATCGAGGGTTTCAAGATGGCCGAGCCGCTGATCCTGGCCTACGGCCGCGGCGAGCTGCCGGAGTTCCCCGCGGCCGCCGACACCATCGTCGACATCGTGCCCGTCGACCACGTCGTCGCGGCGATCGTCGCGGTGCTGGCGCACCCGCCGGAGGTCGGCGCGCCGGGGTACTTCCACGTCTCCTCCGGCGACCGCAACCCGCTGACCTTCCGGATGCTCTACGCCAACGTGCGCGAGTACTTCGACCAGCACCCGTTCGTCGCCGGCGACCGCGGCGCGGCGCGGCTGCCGGACTGGCGGTTCCCCGGCGCCACGTCGGTCGAGCGACTGCTCGCGACCAGCGAGCGGGCGCACCAGGTCGCCGACTACGTCATCGGCCACTCGCCGCGCGGCGACCGCACTCGCGACCTCGCCCGCAAGCTCGACCAGCAGGGCCGGCGCCTGGAGTTCCTGCGGCGCTACCTGGACCTCTACCGCGAGTACGCCCAGGCCGAGCTGCGCTTCTCCGACGCGCGCACGCTCTCGCTCTACCGGTCGCTGTCGCCCGAGGACCAAGAGGTCTTCGCCTTCGACACCGCCGTCGTCGACTGGCCGCACTACCTGCGCGAGGTGCACTGCCCGGCGGTCACCGCGCCGGTGCGGCGGATGGACGAGGCGCGCCGCAAGCGGCGCGCGGCGACCGATCCGACGCTCAAGCCGGTGGCCGGGGCCGACGGCGTCGCCGCCTTCTTCGACATGGACGGCACGCTGCTGTCCTCCAACGTCATCGAGACCTACCTGTGGCTGCGGCTGCGCGAGCAGAACGGCGCGGAGCGGTGGGGCGAGCTCGGCCGGGTGGCCGCGAAGGTGCCGGCGCTGGTGCGGGCCGAGCGCCGCGAGCGCAGTGCGTTCCTGCGCGCGGTCTACCGGCAGTACGAAGGCGCGCGCCTCGCCGACCTCGACGCGATCGCCGACGAGCACCTGGCCGACCATGTCCTCTCGCGGCTCTCGCCCGACGCCGTACGCCGGATCCGCGAGCACCGCGCCGCGGGTCACCGCACCGTGCTCATCACCGGCGCGATCCGGCCGCTCACCCGGTCGCTCGATCCGCTCTTCGACCACATCGAGGCGGCGGAGCTCGCCGTCGACGACCGCGGGGTGTGCACGGGGTTCCTGGCCAGCTCGCCGCTGGTCGGGGAGTCGCGGGCGGCCTGGATGCGGCAGTACGCCACCGAGCACGACATCGACCTGGCCGCGTCGTACGGCTATGCCGACTCCCACTCCGACCTGCCGCTGCTCGAGGCGGTCGGCCGGCCGGTCGCGGTCAAGCCGGACGTGTCGCTCTTCCGGCACGCGCGCCGACACCGGTGGACGATCGTCGACTGGGCGAGCTCGGCGTCGAGCACCCGGACGCTGAACCCGGCAGCCCCCCGAGCATGAGGAGCCCGCGATGATGCTCGCGCTGGAGATGTTCCGCTCCGTGCCGCGCACGGTCGCCGGCAAGGCGATCGGCGGTCGGATGCCGGGCATCCTCTCGGGGTACGCCGCGCCGCTACGGCTGGTCACGATCCAGGAGCCGAAGGTCGACCGCCCCGGCTGGGCGCGGCTGCGCACCCGCCTCTCGGGCATCTGCGGATCCGACCTCGGTGCGCTCTCGGGTCGCACCAGCCTCTACTTCTCGGCCGTCGTCTCGATGCCGTTCGTGCCCGGCCACGAGGTGGTCGCCGAGCTGCTCGACGACTGCGAGGACCTGCCGAAGGGGACGCGCGTCGTCGTCGACCCGGTGCTCACCTGTGCCGCGCGCGGCGTCGAGCCGTGCGCGGCCTGCGCGGCCGGGCGGACCAACCGCTGCGAGCGGATCACCGTCGGCCACCTCTCGCCGGGCCTGCAGACCGGGTTCTGCAAGGACACCGGCGGAGGATGGGGGCAGCAGCTCGCCGCGCACCGCAGCCAGCTGCATCCCGTGCCCGAGGGCTTCTCCGACGAGCAGGCGATCCTGATCGAGCCGGTGGCGTGCGCCGTGCACACGGCCCTGCGCTCGGGAGTCGCCGCCGGCGACCGGGTGCTGGTCAGCGGGGCCGGCTCGGTGGGACTGCTCGCGACGCTGGCGCTGCGCGAGCTGACCGACGCCGGCGAGATCATCGTCGTGGCCAAGCACGCCCACCAGCGCGAGCTCGCCCGCGAGTTCGGCGCGACCGAGGTGGTCGCGCCCGGCGAGGTGCTGCGGCGGGTGCGCCGCGCCACGGGTGCCTTCCAGCTCGAGCCGCAGTTCTCCTCGCCGTACCTGCTCGGAGGCGTCGACGTCGCGGTCGACGCCGTCGGCAGCAAGCAGTCCCTCGAGACGTCGCTGCAGGCGACCCGAGCGGGAGGCCGGGTCGTGCTCTCCGGGATGCCGGCGGCCGCGGACCTCTCGGCCGCGTGGTTCCGCGAGCTCGAGATCGTCGGCACCTACGCGTCGGCGCAGGCCGACGACGCCTTCGACAAGGCGATCGAGCTGGCCGCCACCGACGCCGTCCAGCAGCTGGCGAAGAGCGTCGCCAGCTACCCGCTGCACCGCTGGCGGGAAGCGCTCGACCACGCCCACTCGGCCGGCCGCCTCGGCACGGTCAAAGTCGCATTCGATCCCAGGAGTTCAGCATGAGTCGCCCCGGATTCGTCCTCGAGGTGGACGACCGCACCCCGCCGCTCGTCGTCCACGAGGGGCTCGGCTTCCGGCTCGAGGAATTCCCGCTCGGCACGCGGGTCGTCTACCCGCCCGAGTCGCTCCCCGCCGTCCCCGACGTCGACGAGGCGATCCGCGCGGCACTGCTGCACCCCGTCGGCTCCGACCCGCTCCCGGAGCTGCTCTTCGCGGGCATGCGGCTGACGATCGCCTTCGACGACCTCTCGCTGCCGCTGCCGACGATGAAGGCGCCCGACATCCGGGGCCGGATCATCGAGCACGTGCTGACGATGGCGGCCGAGGCGGGTGTCGACGACGTCAAGCTGATCGCCGCCAACGCGCTGCACCGGCGGATGACCGCCGCCGAGCTCAAGCACATCGTCGGGGAGCGGGTGTTCCGCTCGTTCTACCCCCAGGGCGACCTCTACAACTTCGACGCCGAGGACCGCGCCGAGCTGGCCCACCTCGGCACGACCGACAAGGGCGAGGACATCGAGATCAGCAAGCGGGCCGCCGAGTCCGACCTGCTGGTCTACGTCAACGTCAACCTGGTCGCCATGGACGGCGGCCACAAGTCGGTGGGCATCGGGCTGGCGTCGTACAACTCCCTGCGCCACCACCACAACGCCCGCACGATGGTGCACTCTCGGTCGTTCATGGACCACAAGCACTCCGCGATGCACCACTCCGCGTGGCGGATGGGCCGGGTCATCAAGGACCACGTCAAGGTCTTCCAGATCGAGACCACCCTCAACAACGACGTGTTCCCGAAGCCCTTCGACTTCCTGCAGAAGCGCGAGTGGGAGTGGTCGGTGAAGGACCAGGCCTCGATGCTCGGCGTACGCCGGGGGCTCGCGGTCGCGCCGCAGAAGTTGCGGCACAAGATGTTCCACGACCTGCGGTCGGTCTACGGGCTGACCGGGGTCAACGCCGGCGAGGTCGAGGCCGTCCACGAGCGGACGCTGGCGAAGGTGCACCAGCAGCACCTCGTCGAGGTGCAGGGGCAGAGCGACGTCCTCGTGATGGGAGTGCCCTACCTCGGCCCCTACAACGTGAACTCGTCGATGAACCCGATCCTCGCCACCTGCATGGGGCTCGGCTACTACTTCAACTCCTACCGGGGCCAGCCCGTCGTCCGGAAGGGCGGCGCGGTCATCCTCTACCACCCGCTCAACGAGGGCTTCAACCAGCTGCACCACCCGTCGTACGTCGACTTCTACGAGGAGGTGCTCGCCGAGTCGACCGACCCCGCGGTCGTAGGGGAGAAGTACGAGCAGCAGTTCGCCCAGGACCCGTGGTACATCCACCTCTACCGGACCTCGCACGCCTACCACGGCGTCCACCCGTTCTACATGTGGTACTGGGCGGCGCACGCCATGGACCACGTCGACGAGGTGATCTGGGTCGGTGCCGACCGCCGAGCGGCCTCCCGCCTCGGCTTCCGGGCGGCCACGACCCTGCAGGACGCGCTCGAGATGGCGTCGGGCACCGTCGGGTCCTCGCCGTCGATCACCTACCTGCACAACCCGCCCCACCTGTTGGCGGACGTACGATGAACAACTTCCTCAGGGAGTCCGTCGACGACGTCCGCACCGTGGCGCGCGGCTGGCGCTGGGGGCGGCGGCCGCAGGTGCCGCGATCGGCGGAGGAGTGGGTGCCGGCGACCCGGTCGACGGTGTTCCGCACCGACTGGTCGCGCCGGCGCCCGGCGATGGCAGCGCGCGAGGTGGCGCAGAAGGCCGGCCTCGAGCCGCTCTTCCGCTCCCAGGTGCGCACGCACGTCGAGGGCCTGGACGTGCTCGACCGCGTCGACGGCCCGGTGATCTTCGTGGCCAACCACGCCTCGCACCTCGACACACCGCTGATCCTGCTGTCGCTGCCCGACGAGTGGCGGCGGCGTACGGCGGTGGCGGCCGCGGCCGACTACTTCTTCGACACCTGGTGGCGCGCGGTCGGGTCGGTGCTGCTCTTCAACACCTTCCCGATCGACCGCCGTGGCGGCACCATGGCGGCGACGCCGGCGGAGGTGCTGGCCGACGGCTGGAGCCTGGTGATCTACCCCGAGGGGACCCGGTCGGTCGACGGCTGGATGGGCAAGTTCCGGCTCGGTGCGGCGTTCCTCGCCAAGGAGCACGGCGTGCCGGTGGTGCCGGTCGCCCACCGCGGCACGTTCGCGGCGATGCCCCGCGGGCAGGGCTGGCCGTCGCCCGGTCGCCGGCAGCTCACGATCCGCTTCGGCGAGCCGCTGGTGGCCGGCGCCGACGAGTCCGTGCGCGAGTTCGCGCCCCGGATCAAGGACGCCGTCGCGGCGCTGCTCGACGAGGACCGCACCACCTGGTGGGAGGCGCGCCGGCGCGCCGCGGCGGGCGCCGTACCCGACCCGTCCGGACCGCAGGTCGCGCAGTGGCGCCGGGTGTGGGAGCAGTCCGAGTCGCCGGTCCCGCAGGCGCCGGCGCGGAAGCTGACCGCCTGGCGGCGCTGACCCGCCCGAAAGTTTCCGGCGGGTCGGCATGAGAGGGGTCTCATCGGCGGCTCATGGTCGCCTCACCGGCGCACGGTTGTGTCGTCCTCGAAGCAATCGACACGAGGAGACGACGATGAACAAGCTGATGACCACCGGGACCCTCGGGCTCGCCGCGATGGTGACGACCGGGCTGGTCGCGTGGCAGGCGCCGGCGTTCGCCGCCCACGGCTCGGACCACGACAAGGCGTTCAAGCGCGACGACGACAGCCAGGTGCTGGTCACGACCGTCGACGACGACGATGACGACGACACCGGTCTCAACGACCAGACCCGCACGCAGACCCGCACCCGCACCGGTGGCGACAACACGGGCACCAACACCCGCACCGGTCGCGGTGACGGCGACGACAGCCGGCACACCCGGGTCCGTGATCTCACCAGCGACGGGCCGGGCAGCGGGAACGTCGACCACTCCCGGCACGACACCAATGACGGCACCCGCCACAACACCCGCGGCTGATGCCTTCCTCCTCGTGGGGCCTCGAGGAGGGCGACCCGATCACCGCCGAGCTGACGGCCGTCCGTCGGCTCGGCGGTGGGTCCGCCTACGAGGCGTACCTCGCCTTCGACGAGATCACCTACGCACCGGTCGTGGTGAAGGTGGTGCGCCCCGAGCTGGTCGGGGACCCGCACAGCCTGCGCGGCCTGGCGCGCGAGGTCGACGCGCTCGCCACGATCAACCACCCCGTCGTCGTGCGCGGGCTGAGGCACGTGCTGTCGGGCGACCGACCGCACGTCGTGCTCGAGCAGATCGACGGGCCGCGGCTCTCCACGCTGATCCGGCGCTACGGGCCGCTGCAGGAGCAGCAGTACCTCCCGCTGGCGATCGAGGTCGCGAGCGCGTTGCACTACCTCGCGCGCCTCGGCTGGGTGCACCTCGACGTGAAGCCGAGCAACGTGATCATGGGCGCCCCTGCCCGCCTCATCGACCTCTCCGTCGCGCGGCCGGTGGTCGACGCGGCCGGCACCAGGCGGATCGGCACCGACGCCTACATGTCGCCCGAGCAGGCCGACCCCGATCGCTTCGGCACGCCCTCCCCGGCCTCCGACGTGTGGGGACTCTCGGCGACGCTCTTCGAGGCCGTCGCGGGCTACCGCGCCTTCGACCGCGCCTCGGAGGACCAGCTCCCGCAGACCCACGACGACCCCTACCGGCTGCCCGACGGCGTGGCACCCGAGGTCGCGAAGGTCCTGTACGCCGGGCTCGACCGCGACCCGGCCAACCGGCCGCTCCCGCGTGAGGTGGCCGAGGCCCTCGAGCCCGTGCTCGCCCGCCAGCCGCCCGTGCGCCTGGGCGGCGCGCTGCGGACGCGGTGACTGCGCTCAGCGGTTGAACCGGTAGCCCATCCCGCGCACGGTGGCGATCGCCTCCGGGCCGAGCTTCTTGCGCAGGTAGCCGACGTAGACGTCGACGACGTTGGAGCCGGGGTCGAAGTCGAGACCCCAGACGTGGTCGAGAAGCTGCTCGCGCGAAAGGACCTGGCCGGCGTTGACCATGAACATCTCGGCGAGGGCGAATTCACGCGCGGAGAGCTCCACCTGCCTGTCGCCGACGTCGGCGCGGCGGGTGCGGACGTCGAGACGCACGCCGCCGCACTCGAGGACGTCCTCGCGGCCGGCGCCGTTCGAGTGCTCCTGGCGCAGCCGGAGGCGGACCCGGGCGAGCAGCTCGGCGAAGCGGAACGGCTTCGGCATGTAGTCGTCCGCGCCCCCCTCGAGCGCGGAGACCGTGTCGCCGACGGAGTCGCGGGCGGTGAGCACGATGACCGGGACCTGCGAGCCCTGGGCGCGCAGCTGGTCGAGGACCTCGAAGCCGTCGAGGCCCGGGAGGCCGATGTCGAGGACGACGAGGTCGAAGTCGCCGCCGAGAGCCCGGTCGAGCCCCGCGTGGCCGTCGGCGACGATCGTCGTCTGGTGGCCGTCGGCGCGCAGGCCCTTCGCGACGAACGACGCGATGCGCTGCTCGTCCTCCACGATCAGGATCCGGGCCACTCGTCCTCCACCTTCCTCATCCGCGGCAGCGTGACGACGAACCGCGCGCCCGCCGGGTGGGGCGGCGCCGCGTCCTCCACGAGGACGGAGCCGCCGTGCGCCCGCACGATGGCACCGACGATGGAGAGGCCGAGACCGAAGCCCTCGTCACCGGGAGGTACGGCCGAGCGGCCGAATCGTTCAAAGATCACGTCGCGATCTTCCGCCGAGACGCCGGGGCCGGTGTCCCGGACCCAGATCTGTGCCAGCGTTGGCGTGGCCGCGGACCCGATCGCGATCCGGTCGCCGGCGCGCGTGTGCTTGACCGCGTTGTCGCAGAGCTGGAGCACCGCCTGCGTGAGCCGCTGCTCGTCGGCGACGACCTTGACGTCCGAGACCTCGTCGACCGCCCAGTCGCGGTCGCCGAGGCCACGTGCCTTGGCGAACAGGTCGCTGGTGAGCCCGTCCAGGTCGACCTGCCGGAGCTGGAGGAAGTCGGGTCGGTCGCTCTTCGCGAGCAGGATCAGGTCGCCGACCAGCCGCGACATCCGGTCGATCTCGTCGAGCAGCAGGAGCCGGGTCTCGGAGACGTCCTCCGGGTTGTCGGTGTCGAGCAGCTCCAGGTGGCCGCGCAGGACGGTGAGCGGCGTCTTCAGCTCGTGGCCGGCGTCGTCGAGGAACTGCCGCTGCCCGACGAAGGCGGCCTCGAGCCGGTCGAGCATCCCGTTGAAGGTGCGGGTCAGCGCCGTGATGTCGTCGTTGCCGACGACGGGCAGCCGCTGGGAGAGGTCGGTCTCGGTGATCTCGTCGGCCGTCTCGCGAAGCGACCGCAGCGGGGACAGCAGCCGCCCCGAGACCCAGAACGCGACGGCCGTCACGATGAGGAGCGCGAGGCCCGCGACGATGGCGTAGGTGCGCAGGGTGTCCACGAGCCCGGACCGTGCCCGGTCGAGGAACGTGACGACGACCAGCGCCCCCGTCTGGTCACCCTGGGTGACGCCCTGCACGTCGACCTCGAGGTCACCGAACTCGGAGCCGACGGTCGTGCTGCCGTTGTCGGCGATCAGCGGACGCACCGCGTCCGCGATCCAGGTGCTCCCGCTGATCGCATCCCACTCGGGCGACTGGGCCCGCACGCCGTCGTCCCACCATCCGATCAGCAGCTCGTTGTCGTCGGGGACGTTGCGCTGGAAGAACAGGCGCACCATCGCCTCCGGCGTCGCGAACGGGCGCCCGGTCTCGGGGTTGACGCCCCGCCGCTGGAGCTTGGTGAACTCGGCGAACTCCTGGTCGACCGACGACGCGATCTGCTGGTCGAGCCGACGCGACTCGATCGAGTAGACGACGACGCCGGCCACGACGAGGCCCGCGAGCACGAGAAGGGCCACGGTCGCCGTGATGCGAACGCGGACCGAGACGCTAGTCCTCACCGCCACCGGGCCCGCTGTGGTCGTCGCCCCGGTCGTCCCGGTCCTCGCCGCCGTGGTCGCCGCCGTGGTCGTCGTCGTCGCCGTCGTCGTCATCGTGGTCGTCGTCGTCGTAGTCCGGAACGATCACCTCGACGTCGTCGTCATCGTCGTCCCGGCCCGGGGTGCGGCTCGGCGCCGGCGGCTGGCTCGGCGTGCGAGTGGGCTTCGCGCCGGGCGAGCTCGTCGGGGGAGTCGAGGCCGGGTCGGCCTCCCGGATCTGGATGGTCTGCCGAGGCTCCGGGTCGTTCGACGCGGAGGCCGCCAGGGAGCCCGCGACGTACGCGCCCATGGGGACGACGACGGCGAGTCCCAGGAGGACCTTCCAGACCACGTTCATGACCGCATCATTGTCGCCGATCGTGGGCGGCGGGTGAGAGCCCGATGAGAGCACTCTCACCGAGGTCCGCGGTCCGGAGGCCGGGGGCGTCAGGCGGGTGGCTGGTTCCAGCGCAGCAGCGCCGCGACCGGGGCGCCGCCCATCGCCGCGGCGGGCGCGACGCCGACCTCGGCGTCGGTGAGCACGGCGGCCGCCACGAGCGCCTGGTCGGCCGGCACCGGCGCCTCGGGGTGCGCCTCGCCCAGCGAGAGGTCCGGGTGCGCGGAGACGTCGAGGTCGATGTCCGCGGCGGGGGCGGGGTCGAGCAGCAGCGTCTCGACCTGTCCGCGCACGAATGCGTCGGCGACGTCCGAGGTGCCGGTCGCGACCGCCTCGCCGCGACCGAGCCGGTCGCGCAGCTCGTGGACGCGGTCGAGCCGGCGGCGGACGACCTGGTCGACGAGCGCGTCGCGGATCGCCCGCTGCAGGGCCTCGTCGCCGCCGTCGGCCGCCCGGGTGCCGTGGTCGAGCTCGACCACCTCGGCCTCGGACTCGTTGAGACGCTCGCGCACCAGCGACTTCGACCTCGGGTCGCCGCCGAGCAGCACCAGCCGGGTGCCGGTGCGCACGTGGGACATGACGTGGTCGGCGACCTCGGCGGCGTTCTGCTTCCAGACGTTCTCGGTGCGGTGCTGGAACTTCAGCGCGCCCCAGTCGTCGGCGCCCTTCTGGTGGACGTTCTCGGTGCTGCCGCTGACGCTCTCGCTCTCCTCCGGCGTCGGCAGGTCGGAGCTGTGGACGGAGACGTCGCCGCCCTCGTGGTCGACGAGCGCGAGCACGAAGGACACGGTCGCGTCGCGCTGCTCGATCCAGCGCGCCAGGTCGGGAAGCGGACCCCAGGTGGCGACCGGCTGGTCGAGCCGGGCGTGGGCGACCTCGTCGTACGCGATGCCGTCGGCGTTGGCGACGACGACGCGGGCGACCGGTGCGGGCTCGGGGACGACCTCGCCGAGGCGGTCGGCCACGAGATCGACGACGGACTGGTCGGCTCCCTGCTTGCGGAGCTGCTCGCAGGCGGCCCGGACGCGGAGCTCGTGTGCCTGGCCGCCGCTCTCGGTGTCGCGCCCGACGTCGGCGACCACGGTCGCGAACGGGCCGGAGGACTGGAAGACGGGAGTCAGCACTGCGGTGTCCATGCCGGCCCGGTTCCCGATCGGGCGGACGAAAAACGAGGCAACCTCCCGACAACGTGGGGTCACTACAGTGGCTGCATGATCGTCCCGTTCAGCGTCTCCGACTTCATCGATCGGGCCGTGCAGGTCTACGGCGAACGCGTGGGTGTCGTCGACGAGCCCGACCAGCCCGCTCCGCTCCTCCCTGGCTCCTCGGCGGGAGGCGAGCTGACCTACGCCGAGATCGGCGCGCTGGCCGCCCGGCAGGCCGCGAAGCTCGACGAGCTCGGTCTCGAGGTGGGCGACCGGGTCGCGATCGTCAGCCACAACAGCGCGCGGCTGCTCACGGCGTTCTTCGGCGTCAGCGGCTGGGGCAGGGTGCTGGTGCCGGTGAACTTCCGGCTCCGGCCCGACGAGGTCCGCTACATCGTCGAGCACTCCGGTGCGCGCGTGCTGCTGGTCGACCCCGAGCTCGAGGAGTCGCTCAAGGGCGTCGACGCGGAGTTCAAGTTCGTGCTCGGCAACGACGACGAGCTGTACGCCGCCGCCGGCAGCGCGCCGCGGCCGTGGGAGCCCGACGAGAACGCGACGGCGTGCATCAACTACACCTCCGGCACCACCGCGCGACCGAAGGGCGTGCAGATCACCCACCGCAACATCTGGGTCAACGCCGTGACGTTCGCGATGCACGCGACGGTCTCGGACCGAGACGTCTACCTGCACACGCTGCCGATGTTCCACGCCAACGGCTGGGGCATGCCCTACGCGATGACCGGGCTCGGCGTGAAGCACGTCGTGCTGCGCAAGGTCGACGGCGCCGAGATCCTGCGCCGGGTGCGCGACCACGGCGTGACGGTCATGTGCGCGGCACCGGCGGTCGCCGCAGCGGTGCTCGAGGCCGCGCAGACCTGGGAGGGCGAGATCCCGGGTCGCGACCGGGTGCGCATCATCATGGCGGGCGCGCCGCCGCCGACGAAGACAGTCGCGCGGGTGCAGGAGGAGCTCGGGTGGGAGTTCATCCAGATCTACGGGCTCACCGAGACCTCTCCGCTGCTCACCTTCAACCGGACCCGCGAGGAGTGGGACGGCCTCGACGCCGAGGAGCGGGCGTCGCTGCTCACCCGGGCGGGCGCGCCCGCGCTCGGCGTACGGCTGAGGATCTCGGAGGGCGACCCCGGGGACTCCGCCGACTCCGGGGGAGGGGGAGAGGTCCTGGCGCGCTCCAACGTCGTGCTCGAAGGCTACTGGGAGCAGCCCGAGGAGAGCGCGCGGGCGCTGGAGGACGGCTGGTTCCACACCGGCGACGGTGGCTCGATCGGCGACGACGGCTACCTCACGATCTCCGACCGCAAGAAGGACGTGATCATCACCGGCGGCGAGAACGTCTCCTCGATCGAGGTCGAGGACGTGCTGTTCAGCCACCCCGCCGTGGCCGAGGTCTGCGTGATCGGGGTGCCGAGCGAGAAGTGGGGCGAGACGATCAAGGCGCTCGTGGTGCTGGCCGAGGGACAGGAGGCGACCGAGGCGGACCTGATCGCCTGGTGCAAGGACAGGGCCGCCGGCTACAAGGCCCCGACGTCCGTGGAGTTCCGCGACGAGCTGGCCCGGACCGCGACCGGCAAGCTGCAGAAGTTCAAGCTGCGCGCGCCCTACTGGGAGGGCCGGGGTCGGCAGGTCAACTGAGCGACGCACCGATAATCTCCACGCATGCCCGCGCTCGAGGACGTCGTCGCCCTGCTGCACGGCTGGTATCCACCCGGCACCGCGGACTCCTGGGACGCCGTCGGACTGGTCGCCGGCGACCCGGAGCAGCCGGTGCGCAAGGTGATGTTCGCGGTCGACCCGGTGCTGCCGGTGGCCCGGGAGGCGGCCGAGTGGGGCGCCGACCTGCTGGTGGTGCACCACCCGCTCTTCCTCAAGCCCGTGCACGGATTCGCGGCCACGACTCCCAAGGGGCGCACCCTCGCCACGCTGGTCGGCGCCGGCTGCGCGCTGCTCACCGCGCACACGAACGCCGACCAGGCGCGCGGTGGCGTCTCGGAGTCCCTGGCTCTCGCTCTCGGCCTCACCGACCTCGCCCCGATCGTCGCGGCGCCGGCCGGGCCGCTGGACAAGCTCACGACCTACGTGCCGGTCGCGGACGCCGACGCCCTGCGCGCTGCGCTGGCCGACGCCGGAGCGGGCCGGATCGGCGACTACGACCACGCGTCGTTCTCCTCGCCGGGGCAGGGCCGCTTCCGTCCGCTGGAGGGCGCGCACCCCACGATCGGCTCGGTCGGCGCCATCGAGACGGTCGAGGAGGAGCGCGTCGAGGTCGTGCTGCCCAGGCCGCGGCGCGCCGCGGTGGTCGGGGCTCTGCTCGCCGCACACCCCTACGAGGAGCCGGCGTTCGACGTCGTCGAGCTCGCCGACCCGGGGGTCGCCGCGACCGGCACTGGCCGGGTGGGGACGATCCCGCCGACGACGCTGCGGGACTTCGCCGCGGCCGTCTCGCGCGCCCTGCCGCAGACCGCACACGGCGTACGGGTGGCCGGGGACCCGGACCGCGAGGTACGCCGCGTCGCGGTGTGCGGCGGGGCGGGCGACTTCCTGCTCGACACCGTCGCCGGCACCGGCGTAGACGTCTACGTGACGAGCGACCTGAAGCACCACCCGGCGAGCGAGTTCAACGAGCTGGGCGGGCCGGCCCTGGTCGACGTCGCGCACTGGGCGGCCGAGTGGACCTGGCTGCCGGCGGTGGAGGCACGGCTGCGGGCGGCCCTGGGCAGGCGCGGGGGCGATACGGTGGACACCCGCGTGAGCACCACGTGCACCGATCCCTGGCAGTTCCGCATCTGACCTGAGTCCGAGGAGACCCCGCTGAAAGCCGACCCCGCCGCCCAACTGAAGCTCCTCGAGCTGCAGGAGCTGGACTCCCGCGGCGACCAGCTCCGTCACCAGCGGGCGAAGCTCCCCGAGCTCGCGGAGCTCACCGAGCTGGCCGCCAAGCGCACCGACGTCGACAACCTCGCGCGGGACGCGCGGATCTCGGTCGACGACCTGGCCGCCGAGCAGAAGAAGGTCGACCAGGACGTCGAGGCGGTCAAGGCGCGCCGCACGCGCGACCGCGACCGGATGGACCAGGGCCTGGTCACCAATCCCAAGGACCTCGAGCGGATGCAGCACGAGCTGGTGTCGCTCGAGCGCCGCATCTCCTCGCTCGAGGACGACGAGCTCGAGGTGATGGAGAAGCTGGAGGAGGCCCAGCGCGAGCTCGACCAGCTGCAGCAGCTGGTGGCCGAGACCGACGAGCGCCTGCGCGTGGTGGGGGCGACCCGCGACGAGAAGCTCGCCGCGATCGACGCGCGGCTCCAGCAGGTGCAGGCCGACCGCGGACCGGCGGCCGACGGCCTGCCGGCCGACCTGATCGCGCTCTACGACCGGCTGCGGGAGCAGAAGGGCGGCGTGGGCGCCGCGGCGCTGCGCGCGCGGGCGTGCGGCGGCTGCCGGCTGACCCTCGACTCGGTCGAGCTGACCCGGATCAAGGGTCTGCCCGACGACGAGGTGGTCCGCTGCGAGGAGTGCCAGCGGATCCTGGTGCGCACCCCCGAGTCCGGGCTGTGACCGGTCCCCGCGCCGTCGTCATCGAGGCCGACGGCGGCTCGCGGGGCAACCCCGGACCGGCGGCGTACGGCGCGGTGCTGCGGGACGCCGAGACCGGCGCGGTCATCGCCGAGGACGGCCGCACGATCGGGGTGGCGACCAACAACGTCGCCGAGTACTCCGGCCTGATCGCCGGCCTCGAGCTCGCCACCGAGCTGGCGCCGGGCTCGGCGGTCGAGGTGCGCATGGACTCCAAGCTCGTCGTCGAGCAGATGTCGGGACGTTGGAAGATCAAGCACCCCGACATGCTGCCGCTGGCTGCGGAGGCGAAGCGGCTGGCACCCACCGGCACGACGTACACCTGGGTGCCGCGGGCCGAGAACGGCCACGCCGACCGGCTCGTCAACGAGGCGCTCGACGGGGGGCGCGACGGGGTGACCGTCGTGGCGGCGGGGACGGGCCCGTGGGAGGACGAGCCGGAGTCGCTCGCCGAGCTGGTGCAGGATCCCGACACCCAGCCGGTCTCGATCCAGACCGAGGCTCGAGGCTGGGCCGGCGGCGGCGTGCCGACCACGGTGGTGCTGGTGCGCCACGGTGTCACCGCGCACACCGTGGAGAAGCGGTTCTCCGGCGGCCTGGCCAGCGCGAACCCCGGGCTCAGCGACGAGGGCCGCGACCAGATCCGCGCCGTGGCCGACTGGCTGGCCCCGATCGCCGCCCGCATCGACGCCGTCGTCGCCTCGCCGGTACGCCGCACGCTGGAGTCTGCGGAGATCATCGCGACCGCGCTGGGGCGCGAGGTCGGGATCGAGGCCGGCTTCGCCGAGATGGAGTTCGGCCGGTGGGACGGGCTGACCTTCGCCGAGGTGGGGGAGCGTCACCCCGAGGAGCTCGAGGAGTGGCTGGGCTCGGTCGACCGGGCTCCGACGGGCGGAGAGTCGTTCCGCGCCGTCCAGCAGCGCGTGCGGGCGGGCCTGGAGCGGCTGCTCGACGAGCACGCGGGGCGCACCGTGGTCGTCGTCAGCCACGTGACGCCGATCAAGACGCTGGTCGCCGATGCCGTCGACGCGCCGCTGGAGTCGGTGTTCCGGATGGAGCTCAGCCCGGCGTCGGTGACGGTGCTGGCGTGGTTCGACGGCCGTCCGTCGATGCGGATGTACAACGCGCTGCCGCCGGGCAACGACGTGTTCGCCGCGGGCCCGACGAAGTGGTAGCTACAGCTCGCTGACGACGACGTCGAGGCGCGTGCCGTCGACCTCGACGACCCAGCCGAGGTCGCGCAGCGCCTCGGCGAGCCGGACCGGCGTGCGCGGGTCGGCGCCGTCCTCGAGCAGCGCGCGGACGATCCGCCCCTTGGTGGCCTTGTTGAAGTGACTGACCACCTTGCGCTGCCCCTGGTGCTCGTGCAGGACCCGCACGGTCGCGACCTTCAGATCGGGCCCCGGCCGCCAGAAGGCGGCGTAGGTGCTGCTGCGCAGGTCGACGAGCAGCCCGCGGCCCAGTGCCTCGACGGCCGCGTCGCCGAGGCACTCTCGCCACACGCCGGCCACCGGGCCGAGGCCGGGCAGCGTGGCGTCGCCGGAGAGCCGGTACGCCGGGATCCGGTCGCTCGGGCGCACCAGGCCGAACAGGCTGGAGGTGACGGCCAGCCGCCTCGTCGCCCGCCGTCGGGCGGCCGCGGACAGCGTGGCGACGTCGAGTGCGTCGTACAGGACACCGGTGTAGACCCGGTCGGCGCGCGCCGTCGGGTTGGCGCGCAGCCCGCGGTCCAGCTCGACGAGGTCGAGCTGGGTGCCGCCGACGCCCAGGGTCTTCGCGGCGACGTCGGGGTCGCCCTCGCAGAGCTCGACGAGGGCGTCGAGCACGCGCTCGCGCGCAGCGGTCAACGTGGGGAAGTCGAGGGTCGCCAGGTCGAGGGCCTTGCCGCGACGCGGCGCGGCCTTGCCCTCGCTGGGAGGCAGCAGGATGAGCACGGTGCCCTATCGTGCCGGTATGCCGAGCAGCCGCGTCGTCCGGGTCCGCTCCGCCGATCACGGCGTGGCGGCGGCCACGCTGCGCGCCGGCATCGAGCGCATCAGGTCCGATCTCGACGCCGCACCGGACTTCCCTGCCGAGGTCGAGGCGGCCGCCGCCGCGGCGGCGGCCGCGCCCCGGCTGCCGGACCTCGACCGCACCGACGTGCCGTTCGTGACCATCGATCCGCCCGGGGCCCGTGACCTCGACCAGGCGATGCACCTGTCGCGCGACGGCTCGGGGTACGTAGTGCAGTACGCGATCGCCGACGTCGCCGCCTTCGTCTCGCCGGGCGACCCGGTCGACGTCGAGGCGCACCGACGCGGTGAGACGCTCTACGGCGCCGACTCCAAGGTGCCGCTGCACCCGGCCGTGCTGAGCGAGGGCGCCGCGTCGCTGCTGCCCGGCGAGGAGCGCCCGGTGCTGCTCTGGACGACCCGCCTCGACGAGGAGGGCACCCGCACCGACGTACGCGTGGAGCGGGCGCGGGTGCGGTCCACGGCCCAGCTCACCTACGAGGAGGTGCAGGCGCAGGTCGACGCGGGGACCGCCGACGGCTCGCTCGCGCTGCTGCGCGAGATCGGCGAGCTGCGGCTCGCGCGCGAGGCCGCCCGCGGCGGCGTCGACCTGCCGCTGCCCGAGCAGGAGGTCGACGTCGCAGGAGAGCGCTGGCACCTGGAGTTCCGCCAGCAGCTGCCGGCGGAGCGGTGGAACGCGCAGATCTCCCTCCTCACCGGGTTCGCCGCCGCCGACCTGATGCTCTATGCCCGGGTCGGTCTGCTGCGCACCCTGCCCCCGCCGGACCCGCGCGACGTGCAGCGGCTGCACCGCACCGCCCGCGCGCTCGGCATCGACTGGCCCGCCGAGGTGCTCTACCCCGACTTCGTGCGCGCGCTGGACCCGTCGGTCCCCGCGCACGCGGCGATGGTCAACGCGAGCGCCCGGCTGCTGCGGGGGAGCGGGTACGTCGCGTTCGACGGCGAGACGCCCGCCCAGCCGCTGCACTCCGCGCTGGCCGAGGAGTACGCCCACGTCACCGCCCCGCTGCGCAGGCTGGGCGACCGCTACGCCGGCGAGGTCTGCCTCGCGCTGTGCGCGGGCACCGACGTGCCCGAGTGGGTGCGCGCGGCGCTGCCCGCGCTGCCGAAGACGCTCCAGTCGTCGGGCTCGCGGTCGCGTGCCTACGAGCGCGCCGTGCTCGACCTGGTCGAGGCCGGGGTGCTCGCCGACCGGGTCGGCGACGTCTTCCCGGGTGTCGTGGTCGACGTCGACGAGGACGACGCACGCCGCGGCGTCGTGGTGCTCCACGATCCCGACGTCGAGGCGCGCGTGGTGTCGTCGACGCCGCTGCCGCTCGGCACCGACCTGCAGGTGCGGCTGACGGTGGCCGACGTCGAGGCGCGACGGGTGGAGTTCGCCCCAGCCTGAGTCCGTCGCTTCACCGTCCGGTCATCCGGCATTCGCGGGCCGCTCACCCGGCTCCGACAGGTTCGGGGCATGACCGAGACCTTCGACCCCTCCCGCCACGTCCAGCTCCCCATGGCCCACCTGACGCACGGCAACCGGAGCGCGGTCACCTGCCACCTGCGGTGCGGCGACGCCTGCGCGGTCGCGGCGCCCAACACGACCGACACGACCTACTTCCGTGAGGTCGCCGGCCAGGCGCTGAGCCGCCGGCGGGTCCTGGGGACCGGCGCCGTCGCCGCGGGCCTGCTCGCGGGCGGCGCGCTCGTCTCGCCTGCCGCCGCGGGCCGACCTCGGGGCGGGCACGGCAAGGGCCGGCGCCACCCGCTCGAGTTCGCCGCCATCGCGCCGGTGGCGGCCACCGTCGACGACGTCTCGGTGCCGACCGGCTATCGCTGGGACGCGATCATCCGCTGGGGAGATCCGATCCTGCGCCACGCGCCGGACTTCGACCCCGCCGCGCAGACCCCGGAGGCGCAGGCCGGCCAGTTCGGCTACAACAACGACTACCTCGACGTCATCGAGACCAACCGCTCGGGCACCCGGGCGATCCTGGTGTGCAACCACGAGTACACCAACGAGAACATCATGTTCCCGCCGGGCACCGACGCCGAGACCGTCATCCGTACGGCGTGGGCGGCTCACGGCCTCTCGGTGGTCGAGCTCGGGCGCACGCGGCGCGGGGACACCTGGAGCTACGTCCGTGGTGCCCGGCTCAACCGGCGCATCACGCTCGACACCGAGTTCGAGCTCGACGGGCCGGCGGCCGGGTCGGCGCTGCTGAGGACGGCCGCCGACCCGACCGGGCGCCGGGTGCGCGGCACGATGAACAACTGCGCCGGCGGCACCACGCCCTGGGGCACGGTCCTCTCCGGCGAGGAGAACTTCAACCAGTACTTCCGGGCGGCCGGGACCGACCCGAAGGAGGCGCGGTACGGCCTGAGCAGCAGCCAGGACTCGCGCAACTGGCGCTCCGTCGACCCGCGGTGGGACGCCACGACCGCGGCGTACGCCCACGAGCCGAACCGCTTCGGCTGGGTCGTCGAGATCGACCCGGCGGATCCTCGCTCGACGCCCGTCAAGCACACGGCGATGGGGCGCTTCAAGCACGAAGGCGCGAACGTGACCGTCAACCGCGACGGACGGGTCGTGACCTACCTGGGCGACGACGAGCGGTTCGACTACCTCTACAGGTTCGTGTCCAAGGAGCGGATCCGCCGCGGTGGCAGCCGGCGCGACCACCGGCACAACCTGCGGCTGCTCAGCGAGGGCGACCTGTCGGTGGCCAGGTTCTCCGGCGACGGCCTCGAGGACGGCGTCAGCGACGGCTCGGGCGAGTGGCTCCCGCTGACCCGTGACGGGCGTTCGATGGTGCCGGGCTTCAGCCTCGACGAGGTCCTCGTCTACACGCGTCTGGCGGCGGACGCCGTGCAGCCGACCAAGATGGACCGGCCGGAGGACGTCGAGCCCAACCCGGTCAACGGCAAGGTCTACGTCGCCTGCACCAACAACACCGATCGCGGCAAGGCGGGCAAGGAGGGGCCGACCGAGTCGAACCCCCGCGCCGCCAACAAGGACGGCCACGTCGTGGAGATCACGCCCGCGCGCGGCGACCACACGGCGCGCACCTTCACCTGGAGCCTGCTGCTGGTCTGTGGTGACCCCGCGACCGCCGGCACCTACTTCGGCGGCTGGGAGGGCGAGGTGTCGCCGATCTCCTGCCCCGACAACGTCGCCTTCGACAGCGAGGGCAACCTCTGGATCTCGACCGACGGGCAGCCGTCGGCGCTGACGCTCGCGGACGGGCTCTTCAAGGTGCCCGTGTCGGGTCGCGAACGGGGCCACGTCCAGCAGTTCCTCGCCGTACCCGCCGGCGCCGAGACGTGCGGGCCGGTGATCCACGACCGGGACGGGTCGGTCTTCGTCGCCGTGCAGCACCCCGGTGAGGACGGCACGTGGGAGGCGCCCCAGTCGCGCTTCCCCGACTTCGTGCCGGCCGGCGGCAGAACGAGGCGGGGCGCCTTCGCCGGACCGCGGCCGGCGGTGGTGCAGGTCAGCCGAGGCGGAGGGGACCGAAGAGCTCCCGTGCGCGGGCGTGGTCGTTGAGGTCGACCTCGTCCGCCGAGGCGCCGGGGAGGACCGCAGAGGACAGGGAGTAGGCGACCTTCCAGGCGACGTCGCCGCGGCGCGCGAGCAGGACGTAGCCGCGCAGGAGCTCCGGGCGAGCCCGCTCGTGGGGGACGAAGCGGACGAGGCCGCTGCGGGCGAGCTGCTGATCGGCGTCGGGGACGGTGAGGAAGTCCGGCGCCTCGCCCCAGGTCACCACCTCGCCGGCCCCGGACACCGGCACGGTCTGCGGGTCGACGCCGGTGACCGCCATGGGCAGGTCGAGCCAGCCGGCCAGGTCGCCGTCAGCTGTCGCGCCGGTCAGCAGAGTGACGACCAGCCCCTCGCCGGACACCGCGCCGGCCCACCGTGCGGTGGTCTGCCGGCCGAGCGTCTCGGAGCCGAGCGGCGTCCAGCCCTCGCCGACCACTCCCGAGAACCGCACGTCCGCGTGTGCCGCGGGCGCGACCGGCCACGTCACGAGAAGTTGATCTTGAAGAACCGCTTGGTCAGGTCGCTGAGCTCGAGCATCGAGACACCGTCGCCGTTCTGGACCTCCTTCGGCGAGAGCTTCGTCGAGCCGTCCGGCCCCCCGGTGACGTCGTAGTCGCGCGAGTACTGGCCCCACGGGTTGCGGATCTTGACGAACTTGAGGTCGCCGACGGTCGCGGTGCCCACCAACGAGTAGGCGTGGCCGCCGGCCAGGCCCTTCGTCATGGCCTCGCCGCCGCTGGCGCCCACACCACTGGCGGACCGCCCGACCTTCTGGTGGGTGTCGACGCCGACCAGGATCCCGTCGTTCATCGCCTTCTGGATCTGGTGCCAGAGTCGCAGCTGGTCGCGGGTGTACTTGCCGCTGCCGCGCTTGCCGGGGAAGTAGCCCTCCAGGTAGGCCAGCATCGGGGTCGCCAGCTCGGTCGACAGACCGTTGTCGGCGAAGACGAGCTCGAAGTCCTCCAGCCGGATCGTGCCGTGCTCGTAGCCGCCGGCCTTCTCGGCCGCGAGGTCGGTGAAGAGCTTGGCGATCGCCGGCTGGCCCTTGCCCCGGAGCCACTTCATCCAGGCGTCGACCTTCTTCTTGTTCATCTCGTAGATCTGGTAGCTGACCAGACCCGTGTAGGACGCGCCGAAGAACCTGGTCGCCGACCTCTTGTGCTCGGCGACCTCGGCGGGCGACCACGGCATGTCCTTGCGACCCAGCGCACCCTGCTCCTCGCCCTGGGTGACGTCGAACTGCAGGCTGGGACGGCCGAGCAGCACCTCCCAGGCGTACCGCGAGAAGCCGCCCTCGATCGAGCCGTAGTTGGCGTTCTGCCCCGGCTGGCGCGCCTTGTCGGTGTCCTCCTCGGTGCCGCCGAACCTGCCGGCGGTGTAGGCCTTCTCGATGATGCCGACCCACAGCGCGCCGGCGTCGTACTGGAGCTTGTCGCCCTTGCGCACCCGCGACTTCTCGACGCGGATCAGCTTCGGCGTGAACG
Source organism: Nocardioides sp. YIM 152315 (assembly GCF_029210375.1). Taxonomy (GTDB): domain Bacteria; phylum Actinomycetota; class Actinomycetes; order Propionibacteriales; family Nocardioidaceae; genus Nocardioides. The sequence continues at coordinate 38,732 of NZ_JARGER010000035.1, forward strand.
TGGCCGCGGTGTTCGCCTTGTACTCGCCGGGGTCGGCCTGGTCCTTCTTGACCTTGTCGCGCTGGACCTCGTAGAGCCGGACCGTGGCAGTGTTGCCGTAGTCCTTGACCATCTCCATGATCTGGCCCGGGCTGGTGGCCGCGACGCTCGCGAGCGCGGCCTCGAGGTAGCAGTCGCCGAGTCCGTACTGCTTGACGTCCTCGGGCTTCGGCGGGATCGGGTCGCCCTTGGCGTCGAGGGGGAAGACCGGCGCGTCGTCGCGCACGTGGGAGAGGGCGGGGTCCTCCTGCAGGTCGGCCGTCTTGACGACGTACGTCGTACCGCCGGCCTCGAACATCGACCACTGGGCCTGGTTGGTCTTCTTGATCTCCGCGAGGAAGCCGTTGGTCAGGTTGCCGGCGGAGACCGGTGCGCCCGCGTTGAGCGTGAAGATCTCGGTGCCGACCGGCAGGTACTTCTTCGGCGTCTCGGGGTTCGCCTCGACCTGGTCGGTGAACCAGTCCCGGTCCTGGAGGTCGAAGAACTCGGCCACGTCGCCGGCCGTGCCGAGCGTGATGCCGCCGGGACGTTGCTTGCGCTTGCGCCGCTCGTCGCGCTTCTCCGCGATCTTCTCCTCGGCGTCGAACATCGCGCCCACGCCGGCGACGGAGTCGTCGGTGAGCCCGCCGCTCTTGCGCTCGGCGCGTTCGGCGCGCTTCTCCTCGTCGTCGAACATCGGGCCCACGCCGATGGACTGCGAGCGGGAGCGCTTGCGGCGGATCGAAGCCGATCCCGGCGCCGCGCTCGCGGCCTCGGTGTGCGTGGCCAGGCGCCGAAGCCCGCTGAGCGCCTCGCCGGCCATCCGGTCGGCCTCGGCCTCGGCCGGGTCGTCGGCACGACCGATGGTGCCGGCCGTCGCGGGCGAGGTGTGCCGGCCGGCGCGCTGCTGCACCACGTGCGCCAGCTCGTGGGCCAGCACGTGGTCGTCGCCGCCCGGAGAGTAGGACCCGTGCGTGAAGTAGAGGTCGTCGCCGTGGGTGAAGGCCACGGACTGCACCGAGCGCGCGATGCCGTCGGCCTCGCCGTCGTCGTGGACTCGCACGCCCGACAGGTCCGTGCCGAAGGCCTCGCCGAAGGACGACGCGATGTCCGCGGGCAGCGGGCGGCCACCGCCCGAGCGGCGTGCCAGGGTCGCGGAGAGGTCCTGGGTCATCGGCGCGCCGCCCAGCGGGTCGCGGGTGTCTGCGCCGCGACGTCTTACGGCGATGCCCCCGACGGCGGCACCCACCGTCACGTCGGTCTCGGAGGCCGGGGTCTGCGCGACCGGTGACTCCGGCGTGGGCCGGGCCTGCTCGGGGCGCCTGTCGGTCTGGTGCTCGGGCATGGCGAGTCTCCTCGTCGCCTGCGGCGTTGGATGGGTTCAGCCTAGTAGCTCGTCGTGGCCAAAGTGCGGTTTAGGGCGACGTCGGGGTGCGTGCATCGCAAGGCGCCGGAGCGCCGCTCTACTTGCTCGTCCAGCAAGCGACGGCAACGCCGCGAGGTGCGTGCCAGGGCGTGGCGGTAGGCCGTGAATTGGCTGCGACGCGCTACTAGCGTCGTCAGCGCGTCGCGAAGCCGTTCTCGGGAAGGAGCCTGCCGAGCTTGCGATACTCGCGGAGGACGGCGTCGGCGAGGTGCCGCATGCCGACCGGAGTGCCCTCGCCGACGGCCTGGTACGCCGCGGCGAGCACCACGTTGCGGATCTCGCCGCCGGTCAGCTCGGCCCGCGCGCTGAGCGTCTCGAGGTCGACCGGGTCGGCGGCGTCGAGGCCGTCGAGCTGGGCGAGGTGGTGGTCCCACAGGCGGCGCCTGGTGTCCTGGTCGGGGTCGGGGAAGCTCACGATGAAGCTCATCCGTCGCGAGAAGGCCCGGTCGAGGTTGCCCCGCAGGTTGGTGGCCAGGATGGTCACGCCGTCGAAGTGCTCCATCCGCTGCAGGAGGTAGGAGATCTCCTGGTTGGCGTAGCGGTCGCGCGCGTCCTTGACCTCGGAGCGGCTGCCGAAGAGCGCGTCCGCCTCGTCGAAGAACAGCACGACGTCCATCGTCTCGGCGGCGTGGAAGATCCGCTCGAGGTTCTTCTCGGTCTCGCCGATGTACTTGTCCACGACGCTCGAGAGGTCCACCTGGAAGAGGTCGACGGACAGCTCGGCGGCGACGACGTGGGCGGCCAGCGTCTTGCCGGTGCCGGGCCCGCCCGCGAAGAGCGCCGCGATCCCGCACCCGCGCCGGGCGAGCAGGCCCTGCCGGGCGACCTCGTCGCGGTGGCGTGCCCAGCTCACCAGCTCCTGCAGCGCGGTGGTCGCGGTCTCGGGCAGGACCAGGTCGTCGAGGGTGGGTCGTGATCCGGCCGCCCCGCCCGCGCGGACGTTGCCGCTCGCGCCGCCGCTGCCGCTGACCCGCCGCGCCGCCTCGCGGACGTGGTGGGCCGACACCGGCTCGTCCCGGGTGTCGGCGAGGAGCTGGGCATGTCGGGTCACCCGGGGAACGGACTCCGGGACGAGCCGCAGCCCGAGCAGCGTGCGGCGCAGCTCCGAGTCGTCGTCGACCAGCGCACCGAGTCCGGTGCTCCACATCTGCTCCCGGGCGTCGACCGGCAGCGGGGCGGCCTCGGCGAGGTAGGGGAGGTCGTGCAGCCAGGCCGGGTCCCAGGCGCGGTTGCCGACGGCGACGACGGGCACGACCGCGTCGGCGAGGATCTCGAAGACGGCCGGGGCCTGGTCCTCCGGGATGGTCTCGGCGCCGGTGACGATCAGTGCCCGCCCCCGCAGGGCCGCCTCGCGGACCGCGTGCCCGGCGAGCTCGCTCCACCCGCGCTCGATCGACCGGCGACCCACGTCGACGGCGACCCAGTCCAGCCCCAGCGAGCGCAGCGCGTCGGCGGCCATCGCGGTGCCGGCTGCGCCCGGTGGGCAGCGCACCCAGGCCAGCGGCGCGTCGAGGCCGATGGCCGCGGCCAGGTCCGCGGACCCTTCCGTCTCCAACGCGACCGCGACGGTGCGCAGCCCGTCCAGCGTGGGCTCCGCCGGTCGGGCACCGGCGAGCACCGCGAGCACCGGGTCGGGTACGACGAGCGCGCGGGTCAGCCACGGGCCGTCACCCGGCACGTCGAGCAGGCGCGCGCGGCGGAGCGGTCCGGCCGGACCGAGACGGCCGAACGCGTCCGGCGTGGTCGTGCCGACGCCCGCGAGCTCGAGCGCCAGCCCGACCGTCGCCCGCGAGGCGTGGGTCAGCCCGCGCAACAGCCCGAAGGCCGCCGCGACGTTGCCGTCGAGCTCGGCGGCCGCCGCCGCCTGCAGGATCATCACGTCCGCGGCCTCCAGCCCGAAGACCGCGGTGAGGTCCGGCCATCCGGCGAACTCGTCCGGCTGCGCGTCGTGGTGGTCGGCGTACAGGACCTTGACGACCTCGGCGCACTGCTCGGCCAGCGGCGAGCCGACACGTGCGCGGCCCTGCTGGGCGACGTCGATCCCGGCGATCACGCCGCCGAACCACGAAGGCATGCGCCCACCCTAGGGGAGCAGATCTCCCGCGGGTGTCACATCCGGAAGGCGGCCGGTGTCTGGATGTGCGACCCCACATCGACACGAGGAGAAGAGATGACCACGACCAGGATCCCGCCGACGGAGATCTCCGGGCTCTACGGCGCGATGGTGAAGAAGTTCGCGGGCAGGATGTTCGGCCAGGTCCCCGAGTCCATCGGGGTGATGTGGCACCACCTGCCGGCGCTCAAGGCCAGCATGGGGTTCGGCCAGAAGATCCAGAAGTGGGACGAGTGCGACGAGAACCTCAAGTCGTTCGCCCACATGGCGGTGGCATCGCTGGTGGGGTGCTCGTGGTGCCTGGACTACAACTACTTCATGGCCTACAACAACGGGCTCGACGTGGAGAAGGCCCGCGAGATCCCGCGCTGGCGTGAGTCGGACGTCTTCGAGCCGCTGGAGCGGGAGGTGCTCGCGTACGCCGAGGCGATGAGCCAGACCCCGCCCACCGTGACCGACGAGATGGTCGCGAGCCTTCACGAGCAGCTCGGCTCCGCCGGCGTCATCGAGCTCACGACCGTGATCGGGTTCGCCAACCTGACGACCCGCTCCAACACCGCACTGGGCATCGAGTCCGAGGGCTTCGCCTCGTCGTGCGGGCTGAAGCCGATGGCCGAGCGCGTCGTACCGTCGTCGGCATGACCGCCTCGACCGGCGCCGAGGGCGACCCGTTCCTCGAGCACCGCCGCCTGCTCTTCACGGTGGCGTACGAGATGCTCGGCTCGGCCGCCGACGCCGAGGACGTCGTGCAGGAGACCTGGCTGCGGTGGGCGGACGTCGACCGCGGCGCGGTGCAGGATCCGCGGGCCTACCTGGTGCGGATCGTCACCCGGCAGGCGCTCAACCGGCTGCGCACGATGGCGCGCAGGCGCGAGGAGTACGTCGGCGAGTGGCTGCCCGAGCCGCTGCTCACCGCGCCCGACGTGGCCGAGGACGTCGAGCTCGCCGAGAGCGTCTCGATGGCGATGCTCACCGTGCTCGAGACCCTCACGCCCACCGAGCGCGCGGTGTTCGTCCTGCGCGAGGTGTTCGACACGCCGTACGCCGAGATCGCCGAGGCGGTCGGGAAGTCGGTCGCCGCGGTGCGGCAGGTCGCACACCGCGCCCGCGACCACGTCGCCGCCCGGCGGCCGCGGATGCAGGTGAGCCGGGCGGAGCAGGAGGCGGTGATCGAGCGGTTCGTGCGGGCACTCCTGACCGGCGACGTGCAGGGCCTGCTCGACGTGCTCGCGCCCGACGTGACCCTGCTCGCCGACGGCGGTGGCGTGGTCGACGCGGCCCGCATTCCGATCGCCGGCGCCGAGACGGTCAGCCGACTGCTCGGCATGTTCGCGACCCGGGGCCCGCGGGGAGCGACCGTGGCGCCGACGTCGGTCAACGGCGCGCCCGCGGCCCGCATCGACGTCGACGGCGTCCTCGACACCGCGGTCAGCTTCGTGGTCGAGGACGGCCGGATCAGCCGGATCTACGCCGTCCGCAACCCACACAAGCTGCACTGGCTCGACACCGCGGCCGAGCTGACGCGGTAGGCGCCGGCGTGGGCGCCGTGCCCGGAAGGTGCCACCGGCGGCGAGTCGTGCATCTCTCCTTGCGTTGGACGGCGCTCGGCGTCACGATCGCTGACCTCCGCCGTATGTGAACCGTTGATGCGGACGGGCTGGCCTGTAGGCCGGGTTCTGTACGCCGAAGCGTGGCGACCATCCATCTACGACGGCCGTTGCCGGCCGCCTCCAGCGGTCTACCCGCGCACTCGGGCGGGCCGCCCTCGGTCGTGCGCGCGTCCGGGGCCCGAGGGCCCCGGACTTCTTGACCTTGCTCCAGGTGGGGTTTACCGAGCCGGCCGGGTCGCCCCGGTCGCTGGTGGTCTCTTACACCACCGTTTCACCCTTACCTCCCTGCCGCCGGAGCGGCCGGGAGGCGGTCTGTTTTCTGTGGCACTGTCCCGCGGGTTTCCCCGGGTGGGTGTTACCCACCACCCTGCCCTGTGGAGCCCGGACCTTCCTCGGCACCTCCCTCGTGAGGTCGGTGACGCGGTCGCCCGGCCAGCCCATCCGCACCAGAAGGATAGGGCAGCGGGCCCTAGGCTGGCGCGGTGCTGGCTGACGGGTACGAGATCAGGCCCTTGGCGCGGGCGGACGCGGGGGCGCGGGCGGCGGCGTACGTGCGCAACCGCGAGCACCTGGAGCCGTGGGACCCGGTGCGCCCGGAGAGCTACTACACCGAGCGCGGGCAGGCCGACGACATCGCCCGCCAGCTGCTGGAGCGGGAGAAGGGGAAGCGGCACGCGTTCCTGCTCTGGTACGGCGCCGGCGACGGGGCGAGCGTGGTCGGGCAGGTCTCGATCGACAACGTGGTGCGCGGGGTGCTGCAGAGCGCGACGATCGGCTACTGGCTCGACCACGAGCACCTCGGCCGGGGCCTCGCGACGGAGATGGTCGCCCACGTCGTCGAGCACGCGCAGGAGCTCGGGCTGCACCGGCTGGAGGCGGGGACGATGGTCGACAACACCGCGTCGCAGGCGGTGCTGCGGCGCAGCGCATTCAGTGAGTACGGCGTGGCCGAGCGGTTCCTCTACATCCGTGGCGCGTGGCAGGACCACGTGCTCTTCCAGCGGATCCTGCACGACGACCCTCCCGGGAATCCCGTGCCCTGAGCAAGGGTTGTAGAGGCATGAACGACGACATGCTGCCCACGCCGCGGATCATCTTCCCGGACCAGGCGGCGCCGGAGTCGGCGTACCGCACCGCGTTCGACCTGCTGGCGGACCGCGCGCCCAAGGAGGCGCTGGGCGTGCTGGAGCCGGCGCTCGAGCAGGAGCCCGACAACACCGGCCTGCGCACGCTCCGCGCATGGGCCTACCTGATGCGCGCGCAGCTGCAGCGCGCCGAGACCGACCTCGAGCGGCTCGTGGAGGAGAACCCATCCGACGACTGGGCGCAGCACGCGCTCGGGCGCTGCCTGGAGCGACAGAGCAGGTACGCCGAGGCGCTCCCGCATCTGCGGCTCGCGGCCGCGATGAGCGGCGACCCCGACCACGGCCTGGCCGCGCTGCGCGTCGAGGAGCGTCTCAGGGACGACGCGTAGGGGTACGTTCCGGGCATGAGCGACTACTGGTTCTGCGTCAAGCACCACCGCGTGGAGCAGGGCGAGGACATGTGCCCGCCGATCGACCGGCTCGGACCCTACGCCACGCGCGAGGAGGCCGCGGGCGCGCTCGAGAAGGCCGAGGAGCGCAACGAGGAGTGGGACAACGATCCCAACTGGAATGACTGAGGCGCGCCTGGCCAAGGCGTCTCCATGGCCCTTCGTGGGGATGGCCGGCATGGCGTGCGCGTTCTTCCTGTACGCCGCGAGCGGGCTGGTCGCGCCGTGGTGGGCGGTGGTCCTGCTGCTCGTGGTGTGGGTCGGCCTGCTGGTCGTCGCCTGCGCCTGGTGGACCCCGCACCCGCGCCGGGTGCCCGCGGTGGCGGTGTTCGCGGTGGCGCTGTGGTTCGTCGTCGTCACCGCCGGAGGGGCGTGGCTGGGCTGGACCGCCTGAGCATCAGCCGACCGGGCGCACCGTGACCCGGGTGATGCGGTGCCGCTCGACGCCGGAGACCACGAGCTCGTGGCCGTCGACCGCGACGACGTCGCCGACGACGGCGACTCGACCGAGGCGATGCATGACGTAGCCGGCGACGGTCTCGTAGGGACCGTCCTCGAGCGGCACGCCGGTGTCGCGGGCGAACTCCTCGATCGTCAGGCCCGCGTCGACGACGTCGGGTGCGGTCTCGGGCGCGACCTCGTCGTACTCGTCGCGGATGTCGCCGACCAGCTCCTCGACCAGGTCTTCGAGCGTCACGATGCCGTCGGTGCCGCCGTACTCGTCGACGACCACGGCGATGTGCCGGCCCTCGTCGCGCATCCGGGCCAGCGACGGCAGCACGTGGTTGGTGGCGGGCAGGTGCAGGATGTCGCGGGTCAGGCCCTTGATGCGGCGCTTCGGGTCGGCGCCGAGCAGGTCGCGCACGTGGAGGAAGCCCCGCACGTCGTCCTGGCCGGCGCCGGTCACGGGGAAGCGCGAGTAGGGGTGCGACATCGCCGCCTCGACCGCCTCGGCGACCGTGCTGTCGACCGACAGGAAGGCGACGTCGCCGCGCGGTCGCATCACCTCGCTCAGCGAGCGATCGCCCGCGTCGAAGACGTCGGTGAGGATCTTGCGCTCGTCCTCGGCCAGTCCCTCGTGCTGGTCGACCAGGAAGCGCAGCTCCTCGTCGCTGAGCTGCTCCGACGTCGCGGCGGGGTCGCCGCCGAAGAGGCGCACCACGGCGTTGGTCGAGACCGACAGCAGCCACACCACCGGGCGCATCAGGACGGCGAACCGGTCGAGCGGCCCGCCCACGACGTACGAGACGCCGGCGGCGCGCTGCAGCGCGAGCCGCTTGGGCACCAGCTCGCCGAGCACCAGCGACAGGTAGGCGATGAAGAGCGTCAGCAGGATCAGCGCCAGGGTGTCGGCGGTGCGCTCACCGAGCCCGAGGTCCTCGAGCGCCGGCGCGAAGTCGGGCGCGAGGGTGGAGGCGCCGTACGCCGCGGAGAAGAATCCGGCCACGGTGACGCCGATCTGGACGGCCGCGAGGAAGCGGTTGGGGTCGCGCGCGACGCGGGCGACGCGCTCGCCGCGGCTGCCGCGCTCGGCGAGGGCCTTGATCTGCCCCTCGCGCAACGAGACCAGCGCGAGCTCCGTGCCGGCGAAGACACCGCCGACGAGGATGAAGGCCAGGACGAGGAGCAGGTTGGTCAGCGTGTGGGCGTCCACGCGTGCGAGGTTAGCGGCGTGGCCGCACCCGCAGGACGGAGTCGGCGCCGTTGCCGTTGTCGGTGGTGACGTAGAAGGTCGAGCCCGGGCCGTCGACCACGGTGCGGATCCGGCCGTAGCGGCGCAGCTCGCGAGGCACGTGCACCCGCCGCAGGTCGCCGTCGGCGGACAGGGTCAGGAAGAGCACCCGCGCGGCCTTGAGCGCCGCGACGGCGAGGGTGCCGTCGTACGCGCCGAGCGCCGGCCCGTGGACGAAGCCCCCGCCGGAGGTGGCGAGCGTCGGGTCGCCCGAGCTCCACACCGCCCCGATCTGGCGTCCCGGCAGCGACCGGTCGGTCATCGGGGTGTACTCGCCGTAGCCGGGAGCCGGGTCCCAGCCGTAGTTGCCGCCCTTGAGCAGCCGGTTGACCTCGTCGTCGCAGTCGGTGCCCTGCTCGATCGACCAGAGCGTGCCGTCCGACCGCTGGGCCAGACCCTGCACGTTGCGGTGGCCGTAGGTGAAGACGTAGCGCTTGGCCCGGGCCCGCGCGTCGACGTACGGGTTGGTCGGCCACGGCCTGCCGGTGAACCGGTCGAGCCGCAGCGTCTTGCCGCCGAAGGACCTCAGGTTCTGGGGGGAGGTCCCGATGACGGCGTCACCGGTGCCGACGAAGAGCGAGCCCTCGCTGTCGATGAGCAGCCGGCAGCCGGCGTGGCGTCCCGTGGTGGTGGGGAAGCCGCCGACGAGCTGCCGGATCCGCGTCACGCGGGTGGCCTTGGCGTTGAGCCTCCACGCCATCACCCGCACGTCGTGGCGCCCGCCCGACCGGAAGCCGCCCTGGCAGGTGTAGAGGCGGCGGTTCTGGGCGAACTCCGGGTCGAGCGCCAGCCCGGTCAGGCCGGTCTCGCCGCTCACCCACACCGAGTCGCTCGGGAAGCGGACGGCGCGCTTGTGGCCGTGGTCCCAGATGCTCAGCCGGGCGCGGTCACGCTGGGTGTAGATCAGGACGCCCCGGTCGAGCACGCGCACGTCCCACGGGTGGTCGAGGCCGCGCACCACGCGCTTGACGGCCAGCGAGGGGTACGCCGCGCGGTCGGCGGCCGCGGACGGGCGATGGTCCGGGGTCGTGGCGGCCGCCGGCGCGGCGGGCAGCGAGAGGAGCAGTGCGGCGGTCAGCCCGAGTACGACGGTGCGCATGCCAGCCACCGTAGGCTTCCCGAGGTCCTACAGCCAGCCGTTGCCCTCGGCGGTCAGCACGGCCTCGGCGCGGTTGGTGGCGCCGGTCTTGCCGATGGCCGAGGACAGGTGGTTGCGGACGGTGCCCTCAGAGAGGAAGAGCCGGCCGGCGATCGTGGCGACCGAGGAGCCGTCTCGGGCGGCCCGGAGCACGTCGGTCTCACGCGCGGTCAGCGGTGACTCTCCGGCCACCAGGCTGTCGGCGGCGAGGGTGGGGTCGACGACGCGCAGGCCCCGATGCACGCGGCGCACGGCGTCGGCGAGCTGCGCGGCCGGGGTGTCCTTGACGACGAAGCCCGCGGCGCCGGCCTGCAGGGCCCGGCGCAGGTAGCCGGGCCGGCCGAAGGTGGTGACGATGAGGACGCGCGTGTCGGGCGCGGCACGGCGTACCTCCGCCGTCGCGGCGATGCCGTCGATCCCGGGCATCTCGACGTCGAGCAGCGCGACGTCGGGACGGTGCTCGAGCACGGCGGGCACCACGGCGTCACCGGAGCCGACCTCGGCCACGACCTCGAGGTCGGGCTCGAGGCCGAGCAGCGCCGACAGCGCGCCGCGCACGAGCGCCTGGTCGTCGGCGAGCAGCAGCCGGATCACCGGGGTGTCGGTCATGCCCGGACCACCTGGAGGGAGAAGCCGGGGGAGAGGTCGCGGGTGACCACGGTCGCGCCGACGGCGGACGCGCGCTCGCGCAGACCGACCAGGCCCGAGCCGGCCGCGGACTCGACGGGACTCCCGGCGCCGTCGTCGCGCACCTCGGCGCTCGTCGGCGACAGGCTGACGACGCAGCGGCGCGCGCCGGAGTGGCGGATCACGTTGGTGACGCCCTCGCGCACCGTCCACGCGAAGAGCTCCCGCAGCTCCGTGGGCACCTCGTCGGCGGAGTTGGGGAGCCGGCCGTCGATCTCCGCGGCCGCCAGCGCGGCGCGGGCCCGGGCGAGCTCTCCGGGGAGGGTGAGCTCGCGGTAGCCCTCGACGGCGCGTCGCACGTCGGAGAGCGCGTCTCGGCTGAGCCGCTCGAGGTCTGCGAGCTCGGCTCGCACCCGCTCCTGGTCGACGTCGAGGAGCCGCTGCGCGAGCTCGGCCTTCACGGTGATCACCGTGAGGGAGTGGCCGAGGATGTCGTGCAGGTCGCGGGCGAAGCGGGTGCGCTCGTTCTCGACGGCGAGGCCGGCGTTCTCCTGCTCCGCGCGCAGCAGGTCGGCGTTGCGGCGCAGCACGGTGCGCATCCCCAGGATCGCGAACGACGCCGCGAGGATCGCGAAGGCCAGGCCCGCCTGGCTGCCCCAGTCCTCGACGGCGCTGAGGGCGATCGCGCCGAGGGCCAGGACGGCGACGACCGGCGCGGAGACCCGGAGCGGCAGCACCATCACGCAGCCGACCGCGATGTAGACCAGGCTGGCGAGCCCCTGCTCGCCGAGGCAGGCCACCATGACGGCGGCGAGCGCGACCAGTCCGCCCAGGTAGGACAGGGCGACGCGTGGCGACGGGTTGTCGATGAGGCGGAGCCGGTTCGACCGGACCTGGAGCCACAGCGTCATGTAGACGCCGGCGAAGGCGACGGTGGCGACCATGCCGACGATGCCGCGCGCCTCGTCGCGATGGGCCCAACCCTCGAGGAGCGGATCGACCAGGAAGAAGAGCCAGACCGAGGCGAAGACCGGGCCGAGCCGGTCCAGCCGGTGCGCCCGGGCCGGCTCGGTCTCGCTCATGGGCCTGAGGGTAGCCATCTCAGACCCGGCTGGTGTCCTTGCTCATCCGCCAGGCCGCGCCGGCGACGAAGATCGCGAGCCAGGCGACGGCGTTGAGCACGGCCGTCCACGCCAGGTCGCCGGTGAGCGGGTAGCGGCTGATCTCGGCGACGCCGTACATCGGTGTCCACTGGGCGATCGAGTAGATCAGCGTGCCCTCGTCGATCGGGATGAAGACGTTGCCGAGGAAGGACAGGACCGCGAGGCCGGGCCCGAGGATCTGCATGGCGTTCTCGCCGGGCACCAGGTAGCCGACGAACACGCCGAGCGCCGCGAACACGAGCGTGCAGACCAGCGTGAGCAGCGCGCACTCCACCCAGACGTCCACCGGCATCTCCGGCTTGCCCTGGAAGACGCCGACGACGTTGACCACGGTGATCGCGATGGCGCCGAGGACCAGGGCGAGGAGCGCCTTCATGACGATGTAGACCGTCGGGTCGAGCGGCGTCAGCCGGAGCTGACGCGACCAGCCCAGCGACCGCTCCAGGGCGACGGCGGTGCCGCCGGACGCGGCGGTCAGCGCGGCCCCGTAGAGCGCCATCGACACCATGATGTACGCCGCCACGTTGCCGTTGCCGACGTCGTCCGACCAGCCCTCGGTGGAGCCGAAGGACAGGAACAGCACGGCGGGGAAGACCAGGGTGAAGATGACGGTACGGCGGTTGCGCAGCATCCGCCGCAGCTCGATGCGCAGGACGGTCAGGTTGAAGCCGCCCAGGGGCGGGACCCTCCGGGCGGTCGGGTCGATGGTGGCGGTGCTCGTCGCGGGTGAGCTCATCGGGCGTCTCCTGTCAGGCTGATGAATGCGTCCTCGAGGCCGTGGGCGGTGATCTCCAGGTCGCGGGCGGCGGTCCGGGTGAGCAGGTGGCGGGCGATCGAGTCGCTGTCGCGGGTGTGGACGAGCACGGTGTCGCCGCGGACCTCGACCCCGGTGACGCCCGCGAGCGCCGCGAGCGCGTCGGTGTCGGCGGCGGGGAGGGTGGCCCGCACCGTGCGGCCGGACGCGAGCGCCTTGATCTCGGCGCCGGTGCCGTCGGCGACGATGCGTCCGTGGCTGATGAGCACGATGCGGTCGGCGTACTGGTCGGCCTCCTCGAGGTAGTGGGTCGCGAAGAGGACCGTGCGGCCCCGGTCGGCGTCGCGGCGGATCGCGGACCAGAAGGCCCGGCGACCCTCGACGTCCATGCCGGTCGTCGGCTCGTCGAGCAGCAGCAGCGCGGGGTCGGAGAGGAGCGCCATCGCGAAGCGGAGGCGCTGCTGCTCGCCGCCGGAGCACTTGGCGACCCGCCGGTCGGCGATCGCGGTGATGCCGGCGTCGGCGAGGACCTCGTCGACCGGGCGAGTGTCGGCGAAGAGGCTCGCGGTGTACTCGACGGTCTCCCGGACCGTGAGGTCCTTGAGCAGGCCGCCGGTCTGCATCACCGCCGAGACCAGGCCGCGGGCGATCGCCTCGCGGGGCGCGAGGCCGAGCACCTGTGCGCTGCCGGTGGTGGGCTGCGAGAGCCCCAGGACCATGTCGATGGTGGTGGTCTTGCCGGCGCCGTTGGGGCCCAGGAACGCCACGATCTCGCCCTGCTCGAGGGTGAGGTCGATGCCGCGCACGGCCGGCACGTCGCCGAAGGTCTTGGTCACCCCGGAGAGCCGCACGGCCGCGGTCCGGGTGAGGGTGCTCGTGGTCATGGCTCCAGCCTCGCGGCGGCCGACGCCATGACCCTCACACGGCCGTCACGACCTGACCATGACAGCTGTCACGGGTCGGCTAGAAGGTGTGCTCCTCGGCGGGGAACGTGCCGGCCCGCACGTCGGCGGCGTACTGCTGCGCGGCCGAGAGGAGTACGCCGTGGAGGTCGGCGTACTGCCGCACGAAGCGGGGCATCCGGCCGGTGCGCAGGCCGAAGGCGTCCTGCCAGACCAGCACCTGGCCGTCGCAGCCGGCGCCGGCGCCGATGCCGATGGTGGGGATGCCGACCGAGGCGGTGACCTCGGCCGCGACGTCGCCGGGCACCATCTCCATGACGACGGCGAACGCGCCGGCGTCCTCCATCGCCTGCGCCTCCTCGACGACCCGCTTGGCAGCGTCGCCGCGGCCCTGGACGCGGTAGCCGCCGAGGTTGTGCTCCGACTGCGGCGTGAAGCCGATGTGCGCCATCACCGGGATGCCGCCCTCGGTGAGCTTGCGCACCTGGGGCGCCATCGCGACGCCGCCCTCGAGCTTCACGGCGTGCGCGTGGGCCTCCTTCATGAACCGCACGGCGGTCAGGTAGGCCTGCTCGGGCGAGGCCTGGTAGGAGCCGAACGGCAGGTCGGCGACGACCAGCGCGCGTCGGACCGACCGCGTGACGGCGCGGGCCAGCGGGATCAGCTCGTCGACCGTCACCGGGAGCGAGGTCTCGTTGCCGAAGACGTTGTTGGAGGCACTGTCACCGACGAGCAGCACCTCGATGCCGGCCTCGTCGAAGGTCTCGGCGGCGTACTGCTCGTAGGCGGTGAGCATCGCGAACCGCTCGCCGCGCTGCTTCATCTCGCGCAGGTGGTGGGTGCGGACCCGCTTGATCGCGGCGGCTCCCTCGGCCTTCGCCGGACCGGTGCCGTACGGCGCGGTCTCCTCGCTCATGGGTTCCCCTGACTGTCATCTCGCGGCTCCCTGATGGAGTCCACGGACCGCTTGTCAGGCTAGCCCCGCGATGCGCCCGTGACGCTGTGTGCCTGGTCACCCCGGGACGCGAAGGGACCCGCTCCGTGGATCGGAGCGGGTCCCGCCGCGGGTCCCCCCGGGCTACTGGATGGTCAGCACCTCGCCTCCTTCAGGCTGTAGTCGGAGGTGATGGTGCGGCCCTTGAGGATGCGCACGGTGCGGCTGGTCGGCTTGAAGCCGTCCTTGGCCACGATCACCGAGTAGGGGTTGCCTCTCGTGTCGAGCCACCACGCGTACTCGCCGTCCTCGTCGGTGAAGAGGCTGAGGTCCCCGGACCACCAGTCGAGCTGGACCGTCGCCTCGTCGATCGGGGCCACGGCGCCGGCACAGTCGGTGCCGTTGACGGTGCCCTGGACCTTGCCCCAGCTGCGCGGCGGCGTGATGTTCATCGTTGCCGCCACCGGCTCCGTGTCGACGGGCGAGTCGGTCGCGAAGCTGATCCGCGCCGTGTAGGTGCCCGGCTGCTCGACCGCGGAGTCGAACGTCGCGATCACCTCGGCGCTGTCACCCGGCTCGAGCGTCAGCGTGGTCGGCTCGACGGTCAGCCACGGAACGCTGCTGCCCGTCTCGCCGGTCACGTTCAGCACCATGTGGAAGTCGGGGAACCCGAGCTCCGCGACGTCGACCGGCTCGGGCGTGCCGCAGGTCTCCGAGCGCAGGTACGTCGGAGCGGTCTGGCCCTGGTCGTTCGACCCGACGAAGAACGCCCGTCCGGTGCCCGCCTGGTCGGGTGCGTCGATCTCGACGACCAGGCTGGAGCCGGCCGGTGCCGTGCCCTCCACCGGGACCGTCACCAGGGTGAGGTCCTGCGGGCTCAGCGTCTCCTGGGTGCTCCCGATCAGCGTCATGTTCGCGTACTCGAGTGGACCGTCGAGCGTGTAGAGGTTGACGTTCATCGCCACGTCGCCGCCGCGGACGGTCTCGACCCCGAAGGACACGTTGGTCACGTTGAAGTCCGTGGTGATGTCGAAGTCCTCCAGCGGGAAGACCCGCAGCCAGCCGGTGTCCCGGGTCTCGCCGGTCGCCGAGTTGGAGCAGGCGATCGAGTTGGCCGAGGCGATCTCCTGCGACACCGACTCGGTGATGGTCACCTCGTCGTTCTGCCGCTTCGGCAGGCTCGGCGTCTTCGAGCGCCCGGGCTCGAGCCCGGAGGTGCCGAGCCGTGGACCCGTCTCCTTCGACGTGCCCAACGCGGACCCGCCGAGCTTCGACCCGGACGACTTCGCGGAGTCGCTGCTCCGGGCCGCCGTCGCCGCCGCGCCGACGTTGTCCATCTGACGCAGGCTGGTCGCCGTGCCCGTGCCGCCACCGAGCATCTCGAAGTCGCCACCGCCCGTGGACAGGTCCACAGTCAGCGGCGCCGTACCCGAGTTGGTGAGCGTGAGGGTGCGGTTGACCGTGCCGTTGCCCAACCGCCTCGTGACGGAGATGCTCGACTTGTCGACGGTCAGCTGACCGGCCGCCAGGCGGAAGTTGGCCGTGGCCGTGCGGTTGCGCGGCACGTTCACGGTCTTGGTCTGCGACGTGTACTGCTCGGCGCTGGCCTCGAACGGGTGTCGTCCGGTCTGCGACGAGAACAGCTGGTAGAAGCCGTCGTCGAGCGCAGGGTCGTCCGGAGTCGCCTTCGTCGTGGCCGTGTCGTCGGGGTTGTCGAGGCTGGTGACCGTGGCGTCGTCGACACCGGCTCGACCGGTCGACCCGCGGACGTTGCCGACCACGAGACCGCCCTCGACGGGGTCGCAGGTGCGGTTGCCGATGAAGACGTCGTCGACCTCCCACCACCACGCGTACGACGCGTCGTAGTAGCGGAAGCGGACCTGCACCGCGGACTCGCCGGCCGCCATCGGCAGCTCGAGCACGTCGGTGCGCGGGCCGCGCACGTCGGTCGTCTGGTGCAGCACCGTCTCCCAGGTCGCCCCGCCGTCGACGCTCACGTCGACGTCGGCGGAGTCGCCCAGGTTGTTGTAGTCCTGCGCGAACCCGACGACCGGTGCGGTCAGGTCGGACATGTCGACGACCGGCGAGACGAGCGAGGTGTCCTGCTCACCACCGGAGCCGTACTCGTCGCTGTCGACGATCGCGAAGCCGTCCTCGCCGCCGGTCAGGTTGTCCCGGGCTCCCGGGTTGTCGAAGGCCCAGACCTGGCCGGCGCCGGCCTCGTCGGTCACGCTCCAGCCGTCGGGGAGCGCCCCGCCGGAGAAGTCCTCGGTGACGCCGTCGGTGTTGTAGCGGTAGCCAGCGGCGATGCAGGTGCTGGCGTCGACCGGCACCGCGACGTCGTGGGTGACGTCGCCGCCGCCGACCTCGACGTCCGAGGTCGCCGGCAGGTAGCCGGGCAGGTCGGCGTCGACACTCACCGAGTACGTCGAGCCGCTCGGCAGCTCGAGGCTGTAGTCGCCGGTCGACGGGTCCGTCCAGGTGTCCGGGGCCGGTCCGTCGACGGTGACCTTCGCGTAGAGCGGCCAGCCGTGGCCACCGCCGTCGGTCACGGTGCCGCGCACGGTCACCAGGGGCGCCGCCGTCAGGGCGAAGTCCTGCGTGGTGGTCGTGCCGGTCGTGACGGAGGCGTCGGCGCCCTCCGAGCCGTAGCCGAACGCCGAGGCCGACACGGCGTAGTCGCCGGTCGGGAGCCGCAGCGAGTAGCTGCCGTCGGCGTCGGTGGTGGTGGAGCGGTCGAACTCTCCGTCCACGTCGACGGTCGCACCCGCCAGCGGGTCGCCGGTCCCGGCGTCGGTCACGGTGCCCGCGAGGGTGCCGGTGTCGCCGACGGGAGCCGCCTCGATCAGGGCGAGCGCGTCGAGCCGGCCCTCACCGAAGACGTTGTTGTCGTCGGCGGTGCCGCCACAGGTCGTGCTGTCGACGTCGACCGCCGTGCCGTCGAGGAGCGCGCGCGTCCCCTCGATGTCGCCGCGCAGTGACGGAGCGGCGGACCACAGCAGTGCGATCGTGCCCGCCAGGTGCGGCGCGGCCATCGACGTACCGCTGGCGCTGCCGTAGCCGTTGCCGGGCACGCTGGAGCGCACGTTGACGCCGGGAGCGGAGATGTTCGGCTTGATCTCACCGTCCTGGCCGGCGCCGCGCGAGGAGAAGCCCGCGATGGCGTTGTTCACGTCGTAGGCACCGACCGAGTAGTTGAGGATCCGGCTTCCAGGTGAACCGCTGGTCTCACAGGACGGTCCGTTGTTGCCGTTGGACCAGCTGCCGAAGATGCCGGACGCCGCCCAGTCCTCCTCGATGTCCTCCATGAATGGGTCGTTGCTCGGGAGCTCGGTGCCCCACGAGTTGTTGATGATGTCGGGCCGCTTGCTGACGTCGGCGTTCTCGCCCTCGAGGTCGGTCGGCGCGAGCATCCACTGCCCGGAGTCGATCAGGGCCTGGTCGGAGGGGCAGCACCCGTTGGCGGTGATCCACGTCGCGCCGGGCGCGACACCGATCTGGTTGGCCCCGCCGTCGCTGCCGACCATGGTGCCCATCGTGTGGGTGCCGTGGCCGTCGTTGTCGCAGGGAGCGTCGCCGCACGAGCCGGCTGCGTCGAACCAGTTGTAGTTGTGGTCGAACGTGCCGTCGCCGTTGTTGCCCCGGTACTGGTTGACCAGTGCGGGGTGGTCGAACTGCGTGCCGGAGTCGATGCTGCCGACGACGATGCCCTCGCCGGTGTCGCCGAACTCGCTCCAGACGTCGTCGGCGTTGATGTTCGCGACGCCCCACTCGACCGCGTTGGGGGAGTGGACGTTCTCACCCTTCTTCGGCTGGGGGAGCTTGTAGCTGAAGGTCGGGTAGAGCGCCTCGACCTCGGCGTGGGTGGTGAGCTCCTCGGCCAGCTGCTGGCTGCCGCCCTGCACGCGGATCGCGTTGGTGGCCCAGAAGGCGTGGTACGAGGTGCCTTCGCCGTCGAGCAGCGCCTTGATGTCGGCCTGGCTGTCCCGGGCGACCTTCGACAGCCGGTCGTAGACGAACTGGCCGCGCGCGGTGCGGTCCTTGATGGTGGGCGCCTTCGACAGGTCCGCACGGTCGGCGAACCGGATCCAGAACGAGGCGGAGCCCTTCTCGTCCAGCTGCTGGGCGAGCTTCGGCTTGATCTTGCCGAGCTCCGGATCACCCGGTGCTGCGGCGGCGGTGGTGGGTGCGGCGAGTGCCAGGACGCTCGTGACGAGCAGCAGACTGGCCAGAGCCACGAGGTGGCGCCGGGATCGTCCGGCGCCCCGGCCCCGCGAGCGGGGTACAGGCAGGCGTGGTGACATGCGTGTTGGTCCTCCCGAGATCGGACCCCGGAGACGGGGTTGTCCCCGGGCCGGAGCGATGACGCTAGGGAGCGGGACGCGCGGGCGACAACGGGATCTTGTGGGCAACTTGCGGGCGATCCGCGGGCAACGCGGGCAAACCTGCGGCGACTTCGGGGCAGCCGCGGGGAATCCTTGCGGTCGACATTCCTTGACGACCCCGGAATCGATGCACGAAGGTGTCTTTACCTTCGAAAGGACGGGGTGTGTCTCTCGCTCGGGGAGAAAGACCGGTCCGTGTGGTGTCGGAGGAGCGCTCGTCGCTGCCCGGTGCCACGGGACCTGCCATCGTGATCGCGGTGGCGCCCACGGCCGCGGATCGGGTACGGATCACCGACGCGGTCGGCAGTGCTGCGCCCGTGCTGCTGGTCGGCTCGGTGCGCGAGGCCGTGCGCCTGCTGCAACGTGACGTCTCGTTGGCGGGTACGGCGGAGCCGGAGGCGGTGGGGCGGTCCGGGCCGGGTGCCGCCGTCGACGCGGTCGGGCTCCGATCCGTCGTCGAGCGGGTCGAGCCGGTCGAGCCGGAGCCGAGCGAGCCGGAGCACGCGGTGGACTTCGTGATCGACTCCGACGCCAGGGTGGTGCGGTGCGGGGACCGGCTGGCGGACCTGTCGCCCCTGGAGCACGACCTGTTGGTCAGCCTGCACCAGGCGGGTGGACACATCCGGACGTTCGCGTGGCTGCAGAAGCACGTGTGGCACAACGACCACCAGGGCAGCCGGTCGCACGTGCAGAGCGTCGTGAAGCGGCTGCGCCGCAAGCTCGGCGAGATCGGCAGCCCGGTGCAGATCGACGGCGTCCGCGGCGTCGGGCTGCGGCTGGTGGCGGACGCGGTCGACCGCTACCTCGGCTGACGGCCGGCTCGAGCGCTACGCCACGCTCGCGGCGTCCGCCGCGGCCTCGAGATCGGCGATCACGACCTTCTGCATCCGCATCAGCGCCGCGATCGCGGCCCGCGCGCGGGCGGCGTCGGCGTCGGAGACGAGCTCGTAGAGCCGGGTCGGCACGATCTGCCAGGACAGCCCGAACCGGTCTTCCAGCCACGCGCAGCTGCCCGCCCGGCCGCCGTCGACGAGCGTGTCCCAGTAGTAGTCGACCTCGGACTGGTCGGCGCAGCTGACGCTGAGCGAGATGGTCTCGGTGAAGCCGGCGTGCACCGGTCCGCCGTTGATGCCGCGGAACGCACGACCGTCCAGCGTCCACTCCACGGCCAGCACCCGACCGTGGTCGTCGCGCGACACACCGGTGACCGCCGAGTTGGGGAAGACGCGCGTGTAGAACTCCACGGCCTCCACGAGGTTGTCGTCGAACCACAGGCAGGTGCTGATCTCGGGCATGCCACTCCGACCGGGCCCGGGCGGTCAACTCATCGCAGGCGCCGCGGATCTGGCTCGTTCGGGTCATGCCGAGCGGGCTGGTGGGGGGGCACCCTGAGGGGATGGCAGGACCGCAAGCCCCCCGGGAAGAGCTCCGCCTGGCCGTCGTCCTCAACGGCGGGGTCAGCCTCGCCGTCTGGATCGGGGGAGTGGCGCTCGAGATCGACCGACTCACGCGCGGGGACCGCGTCTACGGCGAGCTGCTGCGGATGCTCGACATGAGCGCCCGCGCCGACGTGATCACCGGGACCTCCGCCGGCGGCATCAACGGGGCCGCACTCGCGCTGGCGCAGGTCAACGACCACGCCGACCTGCGCGGCCTGCGGGACCTGTGGGCCGCGCAGGGACGGATGGAGACGCTGCTGCGCACGCCCTTCCAGGGCCAGCCGGCGTCGCTGCTGCGAGGCGACGAGTACTTCCTCCCGTCGCTGGAGCGGGCGCTGCGCGGGCTGGCGGTGGACTACGCCCCGATCGGTCCGGACCGCCGGCCGATCCACCTCGGGGTCACGACCACGCTCCTCGACGGTGCCCGGACCGTCACCTCGGACGCGCTCGGCCAGGCGCTGCCGCAGGAGCTGCACGCCGGGCTGCTGACGTTCAAGCACCTCGAGAACGACGGACAGGACGACTTCGCCGAGGACCAGATCGGCGAGACCGTACGCCGTCTCGCGCTCGCCGCCCGGTCGTCGGCGAGCTTCCCGGTCGCGTTCGAGCCGTCGTTCCTGCCCGTCGGCACGGCCGTGTCGGGCAACGGCCGGCCGGACATGACGATGGTCGCCGACTGGGTCGACCCGACCGGGCCCGTCGACCAGTCGCACTTCGCCGTCGACGGCGGCGCGATGGTCAACACGCCCACGCTGCCCGCGCTCGAGGTGATCGACAGCCTGCCGGCGAGCACGTCGGTCCGCCGCGTGATGCTGCTGGTCTTCCCGCACGCGCCGAGCGTCCGGGAGCGCCCGGCAGCGGACGAGCACGACCCGCCCACGGTCGTCGAGGCGCTGACCGGACTCGCGCACGCGACCCGCAGCGAGGCCGGCCGCACCCACGTGGAGAAGGTGGAGGAGCACAACCGGCGGGCGGCGGCGCGCCGGTTCGGTCGCGCCGACGTGCTGATCAGCCTGCAACGCAGCACGAACAACGGCCTGGCCGAGATGCTGGGTGGGCTGTTCGGCACCCTCTACCCGCACTACCGCGAGCTGCGGCTGCGGCGGGCCGCACGCGACCTCGCCGAACGGGTCCCCGCCCGGCGCGGCTGGTCCTACGACCGCGTGCTCACCGCGGTCGAGCAGGCGCAGGCACGCGTCGACGCCCGCGACGGCCTGCCGTACGTCGTCGCCACGGCGGCGGCCGACTCGTGGCGGTTCGACCCGGACCGCGGCTGGCCGTGGGGCGTCACGACGGCCGAGCACCTGGCCGACGACGCGCTCGACCTCGCGCGGCGGCTGGTGCGCCTCGACTGCACCGCGGAGGAGCGGCTCCTGGTCGAGCAGGAGCGGATGGCGCTCTTCGCCGTACGACGGGGCGTGGAGGACGCGCGCAGGCGCTTCGACGACGTGTGGTTCCAGGGGATCCTCAGCGGCCTGCCGCCGAAGGCGTCGTACTGGCAGGTCCGACTAGACGCCCAGCAGCGTGCCTACCTCGGCGGTCGCACGCTGGAGGCGACGGACTTCGCCGAGCTCACCTCCGAGCCGGAGCGGCGGGTGAGGCTCGCGGACGCCGTCAACGAGACCTACCCGGAGCGGAAGCTGGGGGACGCCGTCGGGGCCAGTCTGGTCGCCCTCGCGACGTCGCTGCGCGAGCTGACCGCGACCGTCACCCGGCTCGCGGCCGCCGCCACCGGGGACGACCAGCTCGCGCTGCTGGCCTGGCAGCGGCTCCTGACGGAGGCCCCCGACGAAGAGGCTCTGATCACCGAGCTGGTGCGCCTCGACGTGGTGACGACCTGCCTGAGCAACGCACCCGAGCGGGGCTCCGAGCAGCTGGTCGAGCTCGTGCAGGTGAGCCTGCAGACCGCCAACGTCTTCGCCCAGGTGACGACGCAGGGCACCGACAAGCTCGGAGGCGCGCGACTGGGGAGGTTCGCGGGGTTCCTCAAGGAGTCCTGGCGGATCAACGACTGGATCTGGGGCCGGCTCGACGCCGCCACGATGCTCTGCCGGGTCCTGCTCCAGCCCGAGCGGATGCGGAGGGCGCGCGCCGAGGCCGAGCGGCGCGGTGAGCCGTGGCCGGCCACGGCCGAGCAGTGGGTCGACGAGTGGGTGGCACGGCTCTTCGAGGGGCGCGACCCGGGGCCCGGGTTCCTCTCGGTCCGGGAGCGGGCGGTCGCGGAGATGCACCGCTGCGTCTACACCGACACCGCCGACCTGCCGCCGACCCTGGACGCGGTCGCCGGGCTGTTCGCCTGGGCGATCCAGGCGGACGTGGCGGCCGAGGACCTGCCTGCTCTGCGCGACGCGATCGCCGCCGATCGCCGCGAGGGTGCGACGCAGGCGTCGTACGGCGCCCGCTTCGTCGAGGACAACGCTGCCCTGCTCGACCGGCTCAAGGGTCTGGGGCCGGTGCCGCTCGCGTCGAACGACCCGAGCCTTCCTGAGTCGGTCGACCCGAGGTCCGCCGAACGGCGTGGCCTCGGCCTGGACGGCCTGCGGGCCTTCGACCGTGCGGGCGTGGGGCGCGAGCCGCTCGACGCCGAGGCGTCCGGGGACCTGCTGATCCGCACGGGCGTGACCGCGGTCGCCGTCGGCGCCACCGTGCTCGACAGCCCGAAGCTCGGCGTGCCGGCGGCCAAACCGCTGACCCGCACGATCCGCGGGGTGGCGCTGTTGCCCTACTGGGTGGCCCGGGGCCTCACGGGCGGTGCCCGCATCGGCAACACGGTCGCGATCGCCGTGCTGGCGCTCGGTGCCGCGATGCTCGCGCTCTCGCTCGTCCTGTCGGAGACGCCGCGGTGGGTGGCCCTGATCGGGGTCTCCGCCGTGCTCTTCGGCTTCGCGTACGCGGCCCTGCGCACCGGCAGCCTGCTGCACGGGATCGTGCTGCTCGCGCCCGTCGTCCCCCTGGTCGCGTACGCCGTGACGCAGCAGGTCCGGCCGGCCGAGACCAGCCTGCCCACGCTCGCGGTGCTGCCCTTCGTCGCGGCGCTGATCGCCGGCCTGGTCGTGCTCGGGTCGCTTCCGGCCCTGGTGCGCACGCCGTTCGCGGTCGTCGACGGCTGGGTGGGGCGGCGGACGCTGATCGCGCTCATCGTCGCCGCCGGGGTGCTCGAGGTGGCGACCGTGGTCGTCATTGCGCTGCTCGTCTCGTGGAGGCCGGCCGCCGTCGTCCTCCTCGTCGCGGTCGTCGTCGACGCGGCGACCTGGCTCGCACAGCGGGAGTCGTCGGCGTTCCGGGTCCGCTTCCAGGCCGTCGGCGGCTGGGTCGAGGACCGGCTGGTGCACCCGCAGGCGGTGGCCGGGGCGTGGGCGTGCGTCTACGCACTGCTGACCGCGGCGGCAGGCGTGGTGCTGTGGCTGCTGGTGCGCGGGCTCGACGACGACCTGCGCTTCGGCTCCGGCGAGCACCGGGGCGACCTGACCGCCACCGGCGTCGCCCTGTGGGCGTCGGTGATCGGCGCGCTCGTGATGACGGTGCTGCTCGCGGTGCTCGTCCTGGCGCTGCCGAGGCGGGCGCGGAGCCGCTTCGCCGATGAGCTCGAGCGCCAGGCGCGCCTGGGCGTGCTCCCGGTGGGGGCGAGCCTCGACGAGACCCGGGACCTGCTCGTGCGACGCCTGCGCACGCGCGGCACGGCGTACGTCTACCTGACCGAGGTGGTGGGCGCCGAGCTCGTGCTCTCCGACATCGGCGACCGGCTTGCCCAGCGGCTGTGGCACGCGGGCGCCTCCTAGACTCGCGGCGTGGACTTCTACTCCGCCTACGGCCATGGATTCGCGCGAGTGGCCGCGTGCACCCTGCCGGTCACGATCGCCGACCCGGCCGCCAACGCCCGGGCCATCCTCGAGCAGGCCCGCGGCCTGCACGACGACGGCGTGGCGCTGGCGGTGTTCCCGGAGCTCTCGCTGACGGGCTACTCGGTGGAGGACCTCTTCCTCCAGGACCGGTTGCTGGAGGCGGTCGAGGACGCGCTCGCCGACCTGGTCGCGGGGACGGCGGAGCTGCGGCCGCTGCTGCTGGTCGGGGCACCGCTGGTCCACGGCACCCGAGTCGTCAACTGCGCCGTGGCCGTGCAGGGCGGCCGGATCCTCGGCGTGGCGCCGAAGTCGTACCTGCCGACCTACCGGGAGTTCTACGAGCGGCGCTGGTTCGCGCCCGGCGACGACCGCCGGGACGAGACGATCCGGCTGGGCGGCGCCGACGTGCCCTTCGGGCCCGACCTGATCTTCGAGGCCACCGACGTGCGCGCCCTGCGCGTGCACGCCGAGGTCTGCGAGGACATGTGGGTGCCGATCCCGCCGAGCGCCGAGGCCGCCCTCGCCGGCGCCACCGTGCTCGCGAACCTCTCCGGCAGCCCGATCACCGTGGCGCGCGCGGAGGACCGCCGGCTGCTGGTGCGCAGCGCGAGCGCGCGCTGCGCAGCGGCGTACGTCTTCGCGGCGGCGGGGCAGGGGGAGTCGACCACGGACCTCTCGTGGGACGGCCAGACCATGGTCTACGAGGGCGGTGAGCTGCTGGGGGAGACCGAACGGTTCCCCGACGGGCCGCGCCGGACCGTCGTCGACGTCGACCTCGACAAGATCCGGCAGGACCGGCTGCGGATGGGCACCTTCGACGACAACCGGCGCACCCACGACGGTCGGGTGCGCGGCTTCCGCACGATCCCGTTCGAGGCGCGGCCGCCGTCGGGGGACATCGGGCTGCGGCGCAAGGTGGACCGCTTCCCGTTCGTGCCCGACGACGCCGAGCGGCTGGCGCTCGACTGCTACGAGGCCTACAACATCCAGGTCTCGGGGCTGGAGCAGCGGCTGCACGCGATCGGCTCGGGCGACTTTAAGCCGAAGGTCGTGATCGGCGTCAGCGGAGGGCTCGACTCGACCCACGCGCTGATCGTCGCCGCGAAGGCGATGGATCGGCTCGGACGCTCGCGCGAGGAGATCCATGCCTTCACGCTGCCGGGGTTCGCGACCGGCGACACCACGAAGTCCTATGCCACCCGGCTCTCGAAGTCGCTCGGCGTGCACTTCGAGGAGATCGACATCACCGCGGCCGCCAACCAGCTGCTCGCCGACCTCGACCACCCGTACGCCGCGGGCGAGGAGGTCTTCGACATCACCTTCGAGAACGTCCAGGCGGGCCTTCGCACCGACTACCTCTTCCGGCTCGCCAACCACCGCGGCGGCATCGTGCTCGGCACCGGCGACCTCTCCGAGCTGGCGCTGGGCTGGTGCACGTACGGCGTCGGCGACCAGATGTCGCACTACAACGTCAACGCTGGTGTGCCGAAGACCCTCATCCAGCACCTGATCCGGTGGGTCGCGGGCAACGGCGAGTTCGACGACCAGACCAACGCGCTGCTGCTCGAGATCGTCGAGCAGGAGATCACCCCCGAGCTGATCCCCACCCGGGAGGACCAGCTGCCGCAGTCGACCGAGGCGTCCGTCGGCCCCTACTCGCTGCAGGACTTCACGCTCTTCGAGGTGCTGCGCCGGGGTTCGCGGCCCAGCCGCATCGCGTTCCTCGCCTGGCACGCGTGGCGCGACCCCGCCGAGGGCGAGTGGCCGCCGAACTTCCCCGACGAGCGGCGCATCTCCTTCGGTCTCGCGGAGATCCGGCACTGGCTCGTGGTCTTCACCGAGCGCTTCTTCGCCAGCCAGTTCAAGCGCTCCGCACTGCCCAACGGACCGAAGGTCAGCCACGGCGGCACGATGTCGCCGCGCGGTGACTGGCGGATGCCCTCGGACGCCGGGCCGGCCGCCTGGCTCGCCGAGATCGAGTCGATCCCGGAGCGATGACGGCGAACCGGGACGGCCGCCGGATCGTCCTGCTGTCCCTCGGTGCGGTGCTCGGCCTCGTGGTCGTGGGTGGCCTCGGCCTGCTGGCCGCCGACGACGACGCCGACGCCGCGTGCAACGGTCACGTCGAGCTCTGCGACCGGGCGTACGACGAGGTCGCCTACGCCGCGACCCACAACTCGATGGCCGCGGCCGCCGAGCCCGGGTGGTTCTTCGCCGAGCAGCCCGACGGGATCCGCGCGCAGCTCGACCACGGCGTACGCGTGCTGCTCGTCGACAGCTGGTACGGCCAGCGCACCGACCGCCGCGGGATCATCGCCACCACGGGGTCGACGCGAGCCGACGCGCTGCGCGAGGCACGTGGGGAGTTCGGCGAGCTCGCGGTCCGGGCGGCGCTCCGCGCCCAGGGCGCCACGGGCCTGTCGCCGCAGGGGCCGGTCCGCCCCTACCTCTGCCACGCGATGTGCGAGCTCGGCTCCACGTCGTGGCGCCACAGCCTCGACGAGCTGCGGGACTGGCTGGCCGAGCACCCGCGCGAGGTCGTGACGGTCTTCGTCCAGGACGAGGTCACACCGGCCGACACCGCCGAGGTCGTCGAGGCCGCCGGCCTGCTCGCGTACGTCGCGGCGCCGCCCGCCTTGGGCTGGCCGACCCTCGGCGAGATGATCGACTCCGGCCGCCGGCTGGTCGTGCTGATGGAGAACCACGGCGGCGGCACGTCGTACCCGTGGCTGCTCCAGGGCTTCGACTGGGTCCAGGACACGCCGTACCTCTTCCACGACCCGGCGGAGTTCAGCTGCGCTCCGAACCGTGGGGATCCTGACGCGTCGCTCTTCCTGGTGAACCACTGGATCAAGAGCAAGACCCGCATCGCCGAGAACGCCGAGGTCGTCAACGACCGCTCCGTCCTGGCGCCTCGCCTCGAGGAGTGCGAGGCGGAGCGCGGCCGGCTGCCCAACTACGTCGCGGTCGACTACTACGACCGGGGCGACCTGATGGCGGTCGTCGACGAGCTCAACGGGTTCTGATCCGGATTCGCAGGTTGACGCGGGCGACAGGCGTACGTCAGCGAGCGAACCAACTGTCCCCGGGCACCGTCGACTCTCGCTCCGGCAACCGCTCGTCGTCCGGCCGCTGCGGCGGCCACAGGGCGCGAATGCGGCCGGCCGCATCCGTCATCGCGTCTACCGGCAGCTCGGTCACGGTGTCACCGATACCGCGAGCCGGCCAGGCGCAGATGATGCGGGCCGGGCCGGGCGGCGGCAGGGGGGTGACGAAGAAGTCGGCACCGACCGCACGTTCGTCCCCGCCGCCTCCGCGGTAGTGGACCATCACGCCACCGCCCGGTTCGCGGTGACGGGAATCCCATCCCCTGTGACGCCCTCGCCGGCCGTCGGCGAACTCGATGCCGATCAGCATCTCGTCTGGACCGGCGCGGTGGAAAACCTCGTACAAGGGGCGCCGCGGCCGATCGCGCGCCCGCAACTCCAGATGCAGCCGGAACCCGGTGGAATAGACGTGCAATCCGGCGCAGAAGACGGCGTAGCCGTCGGTGGCGAGGAGTTCGGTGTCGAAGGCAACCGTTGCGGGGATCTCGTTGCGTGGCTGACCGAGCGGGTCCTCGAGCAATGCGTCGGTGTCCGCGGGCCTACCCGCGTCCGCTTCGACCGCCGGCAGTTCCTCGCTCATGCCGGCAGTGTGGCATCTGCCTCGGCGCATCGGCCCCGCTTCCGGGCTGGTCAGGCGGCGAGATCGAACTCGAGCAGGAGGTTGGTGAACTCGGCCTCGAGGCGTGACCCGTTGGCGGGGTATCGGGGGATGCGTCGGGTGCCGGTGTGGTCGACGAGGTAGTGCGCGCCGTGGGGGTCGCGCCACAGGTAGATGCCGGGGAAGGATTGTCGGACTTTCCAGCCGGGGGCGTGGGTCTTGATCCGGTGGTGGAGTGTGGTCATGGGTCCGTAGTTGCCGATGCCGGATGGTCCGCCGGCGTCGAAGGGGATGGTGTGGTCGACCTGCATCGCACGTGAGGTGCAGGCGGCGTGGGGGAAGGTGTCGGCCGGCGTCATCAGGTGCACGGCCTGGCGATGTCGGTCGGGGATCTCGTAGGCGTCGACGGGTGCCTGGCCGGCGAGGTCGAGGACAGGCTGGATCCTGAACCGGACGTTCGGTCCGAGGACCTCGCGGACCCATGCCTCGGTGACCGGGCCGTGGCCCTCGACCCGCGCGATGCCCTCGCTGTCCACCCCGCCGTAGAGGTGGACGAACAGGGTCACGGTCGGCAGCAGGTCCGCGAGGTCCGGGACCTCGGGGGCGACCGGGGCCTGGTCCTGCTTGTCGTCCTGCTCGCCGTCGTTCTCGGTGTCGGGGAGGCCTTGTCCGGTCATCAGGAGGAGGACGGTGAGGACGCGGCGTTCGTCGTCGGTGGCGTCGGGGTAGGCGTGCTTGAGGTGGTGGGCGCCGGTGGTGGTGACGGCTTCGAGGGTGGTGATGGTGGCGAGGTCGGCGCGGACCAGGAAGGAGGCCATGCCGTGGGCCTCGCCGTGGAGCCTGCGGGCGAACCGGGCCTTCGCGGCCTTCTGCTCCTTCTCCCGGGCGGCCTCGGGGTCGGCCTGAGCGACCCTGGCCTCCACCAGCGCTTCGAAGCGGGTCCAGCAGATCCGGCCGTCGGCGGACTCCGCGACCCCGGCGTCGACGTAGGCGGCCTGGTCATGGGCCAGGTCGCGGGTCTTCGCGCACACGTGGCGGGCGTAGGAGGCGCGGACCTCCCCGGCCTGGACCCGGGCCCACAGCTGGGGGTGGCGGTGGTGGAGGTCGAGGGCGTCGGCGATCAGCTCGCGGGCGGCGTAGGGGGAGCGTCCGATCCGGGCTCCGAGGCCGGCGGCGGCGAACTCGGTGACTTCCGGGGTCCCGGGACCGCCGTAGCGGCGGGCCTGCTCGCGGCCGGGCTTGACGGTCTCGGCGGGGTCGAGCCGATTCGCCGAGTGCAGGACCGCCCACTGGTAGGCGGCGCGGAGCAGGTCGACCTCGGCACGTCGCGCGGTCTCGGCGCAGGTGCCGGCGAACTCGAGGACCTGGTCCTCGGTCATCGCGTCGAGTGCCTGCGACATGACAGCCTGCGGCTTGTCTGTGATGTCTCAGGACATGGGTGACAGTTCTGTGTCAGGACATCGGTGACACTCGGTGTGTCAGGACTTCGGTGACACTTGAGGGTTCTTCGGACGTGTTCCGGGTGGTCGGCCGTTGCCGACGTATCTGGTTCCGACGGCGGGCCGGACGTGTTCGGCGAGGATCTCGCCTTGTAGGTCGGTGATGGTGATCTTGTCTCCGGGCTGAGTGCCCTGGGCGATGACGAGGACCTGTTTGAAGGCGTGGTCGACG
>NZ_JARGER010000036.1 GCF_029210375.1 Nocardioides sp. YIM 152315
CGTGAGACATCCGTCCACGATGTCGTGAGACACGTGTGACCGATGTCCTGAACCAGCACACTGCCCCCGCTACGAAGAAAGTCCAGGTCAGCCCATGGTTGACCTGGACTTTCGCTTTGGGGGCGAGATGCGATCCCATCGTTTACCCATCACATTGACAGGTACGCAGCGTCGCCCAGCCGGGCCGCAGCACCGTTGGTTCCGGTCGCTTCGAGCTCGCTCGGCAGCGCTCGCCCACCTACTCGGCATGAGTACGACGAAGCTGGGGCTCGAGCCCCTGATCGGGGTCGAGGAGCTCGCCGAGTACCTCGGTGTCCCCGTGCAGACCATCTACGACTGGCGGCTGACCGGCCGGGCGCCGCGTGCGTTCAAGCTCGGGAAGCACCTGCGGTTCGCGGTCAGCGACGTGCAGCAGTGGCTCGAGGAGCATCACGAGGCCGACCATGAGTAGGCCGCGGATCCCGATCGGCGGGTACGGCGAGATCGCGTTCATCGCCCGCGGCAGGGCCAAGGTCGAGGCGCGCACGCGTTTCCGGGACTGGGACGGCCGGACGCG
>NZ_JARGER010000037.1:0-231331 GCF_029210375.1 Nocardioides sp. YIM 152315
ACGTACCCGACCACCCCTGCGGTGGTTTCGAGACAGGCGCCAGGGCGCCTTCCTCAACCACCGACGCCAGAGCTGGCGCGCCTTCCTCGACCACCGTGACCCCGACCAACCTGCCCATGACACGGCTAGGTTGGCTCACGTGGGCGTGATCGAGACCGCGGGCCTGACGAAGGAGTACCCGGGTGTCACCGCGCTCGACGGGCTCGACGTCACCGTGGGCGAGGGTGTCACCGGGCTCGTCGGGGCGAATGGTGCGGGCAAGTCCACGCTGATCAAGATCCTGCTCGGCCTGGTGCCGGCGACCAGCGGGACAGCGACCGTGCTCGACCACGACGTGGCGGGCGAGGGCGGCCGGATCCGCGGCCTCGTCGGCTACATGCCGGAGCACGACTGCCTGCCCGCGGACGTGTCGGCGAGCGACCTGGTCGTGCACCTGGGCCAGATGTCCGGGCTGCCGTACGCCGCGGCGCGGGAGCGGACCTCCGACGTGCTGCGCCACGTCGGGCTCGCGGAGGAGCGCTACCGCCCGATCGGCGGCTACTCGACCGGCATGAAGCAGCGCGCGAAGCTCGCCCAGGCGCTGGTGCACGACCCGCGGCTGGTGCTGCTCGACGAGCCGACGAACGGCCTCGACCCCTCCTCGCGCGACGACATGCTCGCGCTGGTGCGCCGGATCGGGACCGAGTTCGGGATCGCGGTGCTGGTGACCTCCCACCTGCTCGGCGAGCTGGAGCGGATCAGCGACCACGTCGTCGTCCTCGACGGCGGTCGCCTGCTGCAGTCGTCGGCGACCACGGAGTTCCTGCACGCGACCGGGAGCCTGCTGGTCGAGGTGCAGGGGCGCCACGACGCCGACCGGGTCCTGGGCCAGGCGCTCGTCGACGCGGGCCTGGCCGCGCGACCGGCGGACGGGACCCTCATCGAGGTCGACATCCGCGACGAGCGGACCGCCGACGTCGTCCGCGACCTCACCGTCGACCTCGGTCTCGGGCTGGTGCGCCTCCAGGAGCGCCACCACCGGATCGAGGACGTCTTCCGCGAAGGGGGTGCCGGCCGTGTCCAACCCAGCTGAGCACCGCGCGAGCCCCACGGGCGTCATCCACGACCTCGGCTACCGGCCGTACGCCGGGACCCGCCTCGGGGAGGGCTCGGTCGCCCGGTCGTTCTTCCTGACCGGGCTGCGCAACACCTACGGGCTCGGGCGGTCGGCGCGCTCGAAGGTGTTGCCGATGGGTCTGCTCGGACTGATGCTGCTGCCCGCGCTGATCCTCGTCGGCGTGCTGGTGCAGGCCCGAGACCTGCTCGGGCTGGACGAGCAGATCGTCGCGTACTCGACCTATCCGCTGACCACCCAGGTGCTGATCTCGGTCTTCGTGGCGGCGCAGGCCCCGGCGCTGGTCTCCCGGGACCTGCGGTTCAGCACGATCACGCTCTACCTCGCCCGGCCGATGCGGCGGTCGGTCTACGTGCTGGTCCGGCTCGCGTCGTTGACGGTGGCGACGCTCGTCCTCGTCGCCGCTCCGCTGCTGCTGATGTACGTCGGCGGGCTGCTCGCCGACCTCCCGGTCGGCCGTGAGACCGGGCGCATCCTCGGTGCCCTCGTCGGCGCGGTGCTGCTCTCGGCCTGTCTCGCCGGCCCCGCGGCGGTGGTGGCGGCGCTCACGATCCGGCGCGGCCTGGCGGTGGCCGCGATCATCGTCGTGCTGCTGGTCAGCTACACGGTCGTCGCCACGATCCAGGGCATCTCCGAGGAGTCCGGGAACGACGCGGTCGGCGAGGTGGCCGGCCTGTTCTCGCCGTACACCCTCGTCAACGGCGTGCAGGTCTTCCTCTTCGACTCCCCCGTGGCGACCCCGACGCCGCCGACCAGCGACGCCATGGGCGTCGCCTACCTGGCCGTCACCGTGCTGACCGTGCTCGGGTCCGTCGCGATCCTGATGGCCCGCTACCGCAGGATCAGGTCATGATCACCCCACGAAGATGCTCGCTTCGCTCCCATCTCCGCGGGGACCCCGGATGACGGAGATCCGGATCGACCACGTGTCGCGCTGGTTCCGCAACGTCGTCGCCGTCAACGACGTGACGATGACGATCGGCCCGGGCGTCACCGGCCTGCTCGGCCCCAACGGGGCCGGCAAGTCGACGCTGATCGCGCTGATGTCGGGCTTCCTCGCGCCCTCCGCCGGCAGCGTCACCCTCGACGACGAGCCGCTGTGGCGCAACGCGCGCGTCTACCGCCGCATCGGCCTGGTCCCCGAGCGCGAGGCGCTCTTCGACTACCTGACCGGGCGGCAGTTCGTCGTCGCGAACGCCGAGCTGCACGGGCTCGCCGACCCGGGCGCCGCGGCGCAGCGGGCGATCGCCTTGATCGAGATGACCGACGCGCAGGATCGCCGCATCGCGACGTACTCCAAGGGCATGCGGCAGCGGATCAAGATGGCGTCGGCGCTCGTGCACGAACCGGCCGTGCTGCTGCTGGACGAGCCGTTCAACGGGATGGACCCTCGCCAGCGGATCCACCTGATGGAGCTGCTGCGCAGCATGGGCGCCGAGGGGCGCACGGTGCTCTTCAGCTCGCACATCCTCGAGGAGGTCGAGCAGGTCGCCCGGCAGATCGAGGTAGTCGTGGCCGGGCGCCATGCCGCGTCGGGCGACTTCGGCGCGATCCGGCGGCTGATGACCGACCGGCCCAACCGGTTCGTGCTGCGCACGTCGGACGACCGGCTGCTGGCGTCGGTGCTGCTGGCCGACGAGTCCGTGCGCGGCGCACGGTTGCGCTCGGACGGCGGGATCGAGCTCGAGGCGTCGGACTTCGGCCGCTTCAGCACCGTGCTGCCGCGGGTCGCCCGCGAGCGCGGCGTACGACTCCACGAGGTCACTCCGACCGACGAGTCGCTCGAGAGCGTCTTCTCCTACCTGGTGGCCCCGTGACGTCCCGGGCGATCTCGCCGACGACCGTCCGGCTGGGGGTGCGCAGCATCTTCGGGCAGTGGCGAGGCGTGCTGCTCTTCGTGCTGCCGCTGGTCCTGGTCGGCCTGGCGGTCCTGGTGCGCGCCCTCGTCGGCGAGGACGAGAGCGCCGCGGAGCAGACCCTCTACCGGCTCGGGCTGGCCGTGATCGTCCCGCTGGTCGCGCTCCTCGCGACCTCCGGGCTCCTCGCCCCCGAGATCGACGACGGCTCGATCTCCTACCTGCTGGCCAAGCCGATCTCTCGGCACACGATCATCACCAGCAAGCTCGTCGTCGCGTTAACGTGCGTGCTCGCCTTCGGCGCCGTGCCGATGCTCGTCGCCGGGCTGATCGTGCGGTCGGGCGCCCCGTCGACGGCGGTGGGGTTCGCCGTCGGGGCGGCGGTCGGAGGCGCGGCGTACTGCGCCCTCTTCGCGCTGCTGTCGGTGCTCACGCGGCACGCGGTCGTGGTCGGGCTGGTCTACCTGCTGATCTGGGAGGGGCTGCTCGGCGGCCTGCTCGACGGGGTGCGCTGGCTGAGCGTGACCCGCTGGTCGGGCGAGCTCGTCGACGAGATCGCGGACCTGTCGCTCGTCGAGGGCCTCTCGCTGTCGTACGCCGTGGCCGCGGCGGCCGTGGTCGTGGTGGGCGGCACCTGGCTGAGCGGGCGCCGGCTGCGGGCCTTCAACCTCACGGGCGACGAGTAGGCGGCCCACGCGCAGACGACCAGCGCCGCGATCACGTAGGCGTTGCCGACGACGTGGTCGTGCCAGCGCCAGTCGTACTCCCGCCCCTCGCCCCACCCCGGCCAGAGCATCGGGCGCGCCACGAACACGGTGACCCAGGCCGCCGCCGCCCACCGGCTGCGCTCCCGGAGGACCAGCGCCACCGGCACCGCCCAGACCCAGTGGTGCGACCAGGAGACCGGCGAGGCGAGCAGCATCGCCAGCGCCGCCAGGCAGGCTCCGAGAGCGCGGTCGCGGCGCCACCACCGGGCTGCGACGCCCAGCACCACGAGGGCGAGCGGCCCGGCCACCGCCAGCCAGACGACGGTCGACGGCGGTCCGTCGAGGAGTCGCGTGAGTGCGCCGTCGACGGACTGGTTGTGCGCCAGCGCCGGCGGTCCGACCCGCTCCGGGTCGAGCAGGCCGTGCGTCCAGTACGTCGCCGCCGGGCCCGGCATCACCAGCAATCCGGCCGCGACCGTGACCGCGAACGCAGCGACCGCCCGGGCAGCGGCCGCGCGCCGGCCGAGCAGGACCAGCAGCACGACGAAGACGAGCGGGGTCAGCTTCACGCCGGCCGCGAGGCCGACCAGCACCCCGGACCAGCGACGCTCGGGGCGCAGCACGTCCACCAGCACGGCCGCCATCAGCAGCAGGTTGAGCTGGCCGAAGGCGGCGTTCTGCCAGACCGGCTCCATCGCGATCGCGACCAGGCACACCACGACGACCGGCCACGCGCCGGCCGACCGACCCTGCACCCGGCGTACCGCGACGACGGCCCCGGCGAGTGCGGCCGCCGACGCCCCGGTCAGCAGGGCGGCCGCGCACCAGGTGGGCAGCACGCCCAGCGGCACCATGAGCACGGCGGCGAACGGCGGATACGTGAACGGCAGGTCCATGACCGGGTCGCGGGTGCCGTACACCGGCAGCCCGTCGAGCACGGACCGCCCGGCGTGCTGGTAGACGAAGAGGTCGGTGAGTCCACCGCGAGTCGCGCCCCAGACGGCCGCCGCACCGACGAGGACCAGCATCGCGACCGGTGCGGATCGAGCCAGGGCGAGCGATCGACCCATGCGCCCACGCTAGCGGTCATGTCGCGACACGGCAGCCGGGAGCTCGGCTCGGTCGTACCGCACATCGAGTACGTCGCCCGGCGCTGTCGCCCGCTGCCCCGTCCCCTCGGGCATGGTGGAGGGCTTGGAGGAGGGTGCCGTGGCCCGACTGCTCCGCGCGCTGGGCGCGTTCTGCGCCAGGCACAGCCTGCCCGTGATCGCGGTCTGGGTCCTCCTCGTCGTCGGCGTGGGGGCGGCGATCGCCGGCCTGGGCGCGCAGACGAACAATGACCTCTCGCTGCCCGGCACCGACAGCCAGGCGGCCAAGGACCTCCTCGAGGAGCGCTTCGCGCCGCAGCAGAACGGCGTCAACCCGATCGTCTTCGACGTGTCGGCCGGCAAGCTCAGCGACGACGGGCTCAAGCAGGCGGTCAACGAGTCGGTCCAGGCGATGCGCCAGGAGCCGCACGTCCACAGCGTGACGAGCCCGTTGAGCAGTGCCGGTCGCAGCGCGGGGCTGGTGGCCGACGACGAGCAGACGGCGTTCGCGCCGGTGCTGCTCGACATCGGCTCCGGCGACCTGACGCCGGAGATCGCGCAGCGCGTCGTCGACGCCACGCAGCCCGCCCAGGACGCCGGCGTGACCGTCGAGGCGGCGGGGTCGATCGGCTCGACGCTGTCGACCGACGACTCCGAGACCAGCGAGGTGGTGGGCATCGTCGCGG
Organism: Nocardioides sp. YIM 152315; assembly: GCF_029210375.1. Taxonomy (GTDB): domain Bacteria; phylum Actinomycetota; class Actinomycetes; order Propionibacteriales; family Nocardioidaceae; genus Nocardioides. Next base: position 5,452 of record NZ_JARGER010000037.1, read on the forward strand.
CGATGATCATCTTGACCTTCGTCCTCGGCAGCCTGGTCGCGATGGGACTGCCGATCATCACGGCCGTGGTCGGCCTGGGCGTCGCGCTCTCGGTCGTCGGTCTGCTCGGCCACGCGCTCGCGATCCCGTCGAGCGGGCCCACCCTGGCCACGATGATCGGCCTCGGCGTCGGCATCGACTACGCGCTCTTCCTCATCACCCGCCACCAGGACCAGCTGCGGGAGGGCCGGTCGGTGGCCGACTCGGTGGCCGAGGCCGTGGCGACGTCGGGCAGCGCCATCGTCTTCGCCGGCTGCACGGTGGTCATCGCGCTGCTCGCGCTGGGCGTGGCGGGCATCCCGCTGGTCAGCACGCTCGGCCTGGCGTCGGCGATCGCCGTCGTCGCCGCGGTGCTCGTCGCGATCACGCTGCTGCCGGCGTTCCTGGGCCTGCTCGGGCACCGCATCGGCTGGCTGTCGCTGCCGGCATTCCTGCGCCCGCGACGCGAGCACGGCACCGGCCTGTGGGCGCGCTGGTCGGGCGTCGTACGCCGCCACCCGGTCGTCGTGTCCGTGGTCTCCCTCGCCGCACTGGCGCCGCTCATCGTCCCGGTCCTCTCGCTCGAGCTCGGGCAGGAGGACGTCGGCGCGACCTCGCCCACGACGACCGAGCGCCGGGCCTACGACCTGATCACGGACGGGTTCGGGGTCGGCTACAACGGACCACTCCAGATCGCCTCGGCGTTCGACCCGGTCGCGGCACCGAGCGAGGAGTACACGAAGAAGTACGACCGGGCGCGGTCACTGCAGCAGGACCTGGAGCAGAAGCAGAAGCAGCTTCCCCGGCAGCAGCAACAGCTGGAGGCCCGGAAGCAGCAGCTCGACGCGCAGCAGTCGCGCCTCGAGTCGCAGCAGGCCGCGCTCGAGCGACAGGCCGCGCAGCTCCAGCGGGAGCAGGCCGAGCTCGAGCAGCAGGCCGCTGCCCTCCGGGCGCAGCAGCAGCGGCTCGAGGGGCGGCGGGCCCGCCTGCAGGCGCAACGGTCGGTGCTGCAGCGGGAGGCCAGGGAGCTGGCCGACCGGATCCGGCCTCTGGCGCGGGAGCTGGCCCGGCTCGCCGTGCGCGAGCGCGTGCTCGAGCGCCGCATCGACCGCGCCCGGGGGCGCCCCGACCGGGTCGACCGGCTGCGCGAGCGCCTGGCCGACGTCCGGGCGCGGCAGGCCGTGGTCCGTGACCGGCTCGCGCCGCTGACCGCGCGCGCCCGCGTGCTGGCCGAGCGGGCGCGACGGCTGGCCGGTCAGGCGGCCGCACTCGCCCGCCAGGCGGATGCGCTGCGCAGCCGAGCCGACCAGCTGCAGCAGCAGAAGGCGTCCCTGCAGCGGCAGGCGGCCTCCCTCCAGCGCGACGGCGACCGGCTCCGGCAGGAGGCCGACCAGCTGCGGCGGCAGGGCGACGAGCTGCAGCAGCGGGCCGACGACCTGAAGGCCGAGCAGCAGCAGGCCGAGCAGGAGAAGAAGCAGGCCGAGCAGCTCGAGCAGCAGCTCACGGACATGATGACCCAGGCCGGCGGCGACGAGCGCGGCACCGACCCGCGCGTCGTGGCGCTGCAGCGCAGCCTCGCCGCCACCTCGGGCGTGATCGCCCTGACGCCGCCGCAGATCAACGGCGCGGGTGACGTCGTGCTGCTCTCGGCCGTGCCGTCGACCTCACCGGCGTCCGACGACACCGCCGACCTGGTCGGCGTCGTCCGCGACGACGTACTGCCCGCGACCGACGAGGGCTCGGGCGTCACCTCCCACGTGGGCGGCTACACGGCGTCGTACGTCGACCTCGCCTCGCTGATCTCGGCCCGGCTGCTGCTCGTCATCGGCACGGTCATCCTGCTCGGCTTCCTGCTGCTGATGGTGGCGTTCCGGTCACTGCTGATCCCCCTCCAGGCCGCGCTCACCAACCTGCTCTCGGCCGGCGCGGCGTTCGGGGTGCTGACCGCGGCGTTCCAGTGGGGCTGGGGCATCTCGCTGCTGGGCATCGACACCGCCGACAGCAGCGTGCCGATCGCCAGCTACGTCCCGCTGATGATGTTCGCCGGCCTCTTCGGGCTGTCCATGGACTACGAGGTGTTCCTGGTCAGCCACGTCCAGCAGCACCACCACGCCGGCGAGGAGGCGCGGCGCGCGGTGCGCGCGGCGCTGACGTCGAGCGCCCGGATCACCACGGCGGCGGCCCTGATCATGGCATCCGTCTTCGCGAGCTTCATCCTGAACGACGACCCGACGATCAAGCAGTTCGGCGTGGGACTCTCGGTCGCCGTGCTGCTCGCCGGGATGCTCGTCGTCACGCTCGCACCGGCCGTGCTCGTGCTCATCGGCGAGGCCGCCTGGTGGCTGCCGCGGTGGCTCGACCGCCTGCTGCCGCACGTGTCGATCGAGGGCGAGACCGGGCCGCCCGCCGGCGCCGTGCCGCCGCCCGATCGTGGTGCTCGCTCCGGCAGCGGCACCCGCCGGAAGGTCGGCCGGTAGCGGCCGGGTCGGTGAGGGCCCGCCCTACAGGTGGTCGGGCACGATGAGCGCGTCGGGATCCTGGCGCGGCGGGACGTGCGCGAGCGCTACCTGCACCAGCGCGACCCGGGCCTTGACCAGCACCACGCGACGGATCCGGCCGCCCTCGTCGCCGAGCCGATCCTCGACCGCGGCCGCGACCTGCTCCTCGGTGAAGGTCGGGCGGGTGCCGGGCGCGACCTCGACGTCCGGGAGCGCCACGAGCACCGGCAGGATCTGGTCGCCCAGCCCGTCGAGCAGCTGGAAGCGCTGGAACCGCCCGAGCGCCTCCCAGGCCTCGTCGGCGGTGCGGCGCCCCTTGCGCACGTCCTTGTCCTGCGCGGCGAGCACACCCTTGGCGGCCCCCGTCAGCGCCGCCGTCAGCTCGTGCTCGGTGAATCGCATGGGTCCATCATGGCGGTGGGCGTCGGACCACCACCGGACGGCGGTGTCTCCGGCTCGGTCTCAGCCCACCGAAACGGTGCTGTTCCCACCGCCGGGTGGCCGGGTGACCGGGACGTCGGGGACGACCTCGACGTCGACGGCGGCGACGGTGCCGCCGAAGTACATCTGGGCGAGGTGCGGGTCGGCGAGGATCGAGGCGGCGTCGCGCTGGGTGACGACCTTGCCGGACTCCATCACGATGCCGTCGGTGGCCATCTTCATGCCGAAGCGCACGTTCTGCTCGACGATGAGGATCGTCTTGCCGCTGTCGCGCAGCACCATCACCGAGTCGTAGAGCGTCTGCAGGGCCTTCGGGTCCAGGCCGAGCGACGGCTCGTCGAGCAGCAGGAGCACCGGGTCGAGCATCAGCGACCGCGCGAACTCCACCATCCGTCGCTGGCCACCCGAGAGGTTGCCGGCGTTGTCGTTGCAGCGGTCGGCGACGATCGGGAAGAGCTCGGCCACCTGGTCGTAGCGCTCCTTCACCAGCGCCTTCCTGCGCCGGATGATGTACGCCCCCAGCATGACGTTCTCGCGCACCGACATGGTCGGGAACAGGGCGTTGCTCTGCGGCACCTGCGAGATGCCGCGCTCGAGGATCTCGGCCGCGGACCCCTTGTGGATCGCCTCGCCCTGGAGGTGCACCTCGCCGAGCCGCGGGGTGAGCAGGCCGCTGACCGTCTTGAGCACCGTCGACTTGCCGGCGCCGTTCGGCCCGACGATGCAGGCCACCGAGCCCTGCGGGACGTCGATGTCGACGCCCTGGAGCACGTCGCCGCCGCCGTACCCGGCCACGACGCCCTGCATGGTCAGCATCGGCTGGTCGGTCATCGGGGCGCCTCCACCTTCTCCTCGAGCACGAAGTCGTCGCCGAGGTAGGCGTCGATCACCGCCGGGTCGTGCTGGATCTCCTCGGGCGTGCCGTGGGCCATGTCCTTGCCGCGCGCCAGCACGTGGACCGGGTCGCACAGACCGAGGACGAACGGCATGTTGTGCTCGACCAGCAGGAACGTCTTGCCGTAGGAGTTGAGCTCGCGGATCATCTCCGCCATCCGCTCGATGAGCACCGGGTTGATGCCGCCGGCCGGCTCGTCGAGGAGGATCACCTTCGGATCGAGCATCAGGATCTGGGCGAGCTCGACCAGCTTCTGCTGGCCGTAGGACAGCGCGTGCGCCTTCTGGTCGCGGAAGGCGCGCATGCCGACGTACTCGAGCAGCTCGTCGGCGGCCCGGGCCTCGGCGCCGCTGACCGCGATCCTGCCGAGCTGGCCGACGGTGAACCGGCGCTGCACGGCGACGACGTTCTCCAGCACGGTCATCTCGCGGAAGAGCCGGGTGATCTGGAAGGTGCGACCGAGGCCGCGGTGGGCGCGCTGCCACGACGGCATCCCGTCGATCCGCTTGCCGTCGAGCCAGATCTCGCCGCCGTCGGCGCGGATCGTGTCGTCGATCAGGTTGAAGATCGTGGTCTTGCCCGAGCCGTTCGGGCCGATCAGGCCGGTGATGGAGCCCTCCGGCACCGCGAACGACGCGCCGTCGACCGCCCGGACGCCGCCAAAGTGCTTCCGCAGGTCCCGCACCTCGAGGATCGCGCGGTCCGGGATCTCGGCCCGGTCGACCAGCTCCACCCGGTCGGTGAGCGACGCCAGGCTGCCGCCGCTCCCGATCCTGGCGCCGACCAGGCCGGCCTTGCCCCGGGTGCGGGCCCACTCGATCGCGGACTCGATCGCCGGGAGGATGCCCTGCGGCAGGAAGATCACGACCGCCACGAGCAGGCCGCCGAAGAGGAAGAGCCGCGCGTTGCCGCCGCCCCAGTCGTTGTTGGCCGTCTCGTTGAGCCACTCGATGAGGAAGGCGCCGAGCACCGGGCCCCACAGGGTCGCCTTGCCGCCGATGAGCATGGACAGCACGAGCTGGACGCTGAGCAGGATGCTGAACATGCCGCGCGGGTCGATGAAGGTCAGGTAGTAGCCGTAGACCGCGCCCGCCATGCCCACGAACAGCGCACTCGCCATGAAGGCGATGATCTTCTGCGTCGGGAGGTTGATGCCGATCGTGGCGGCCTTGGTCTCGTCCTCGCGGATGGCGATCAGGCCCATGCCGAGCTTGGTCCGCCGGATCCACCAGGTCATCAGCAGCTGGAGCGCGAGCAGGCCGACGAGCACGTAGTAGAAGGGCCAGTTGGCGATGTCGCGGTCCCACGTCGGCAGCGGGAGGGTCAGGCCGGCGGTGCCGTTGGTGAGCGAGACCCAGTTGACCGCGATCACCTGCACGAGGAAGAGGAACGCGACCGTGATGATGACGAACGACGGGCCGCGCGACCGGAGCGACACGAAGCCCAGCACCAGGGCGACGAGGGCCGCGACCACGCCGGCGACCGGCACCCACAGCCAGACGTTGGTGTCGGGCAGCTTGGTCGCGAGCACGCCGATCGTGTAGCCGCCGAGGCCGATGAACGCGCCCTGGCCGAGCGAGATGTAGCCGGCGAAGCCGGAGATGATGCTGAGCCCGCTGGCGCCGATGGCGAAGACCAGCGAGAGGATGATCATGTTCTGGTAGTAGAGGTCGTCGCTGACCATCGGGTAGACGACGAGCAGCACGGCCGCGGCGAGCGCGAGCACGCGGCCCACCCAGATCGGCTTGATGCGGGACCACGGGCGCCTGGTGCCGGCCTCGGCGGCGCGGGGTGCGGTGGTGCTCATGCGGCGACGGCGTCCTCTCGGAGTCGGGTGCCGAGGAGTCCCTGCGGCCGGATCAGGAGCACCGCGAACACGATGGCGTAGGGGACGGCGGTGGCCCAGGCCGGCGACACGTACGCCGACGTCAGGGTCTCGGCCACGCCGAACATCAGGGCGCCGAGCACCGCGCCGTTGAGACTGCCCAGGCCGCCGAGCACGACGATCGCCAGCAGGCGGGCGATCCACTGGTAGTGCGAGCCGGGCACGAACGGGTAGAGCACGCCGGTGATCGCGCCGCCGGCGCCCGCCGCCGCGATGCCGATCCCGAAGACCAGCGCGGCGACCGAGGCGACCTTGATGCCGACCAGCTCGGCCGACGCCGGGTTGGTCGCGGCCGCCCGGATCGCGCGGCCGAGCCAGGTCTTCGTCAGCACCAGCCACAGCAGGACGAGTACGACGACGGCGATCAGGCCGCCGTACACCTGAGCCTTCGGCAGGAAGAGCCCGCCGAACGTGAACGACTCGTCGGCGTACGACGGCCGGATCGCGGTCGAGTTGTTGCCCCAGATCTCCCCCATCGCGCCCTCGAGCACCAGCGCCAGGCCGAAGGTCAGCAGGACCGTCGACGCCATCGGCGCCGTGCGGACCGGCGAGACCACCAGCTTGTAGGTGATCCAGCCGACGCCGAAGACGATCGGCGTGGTGAGGACGACACCCAGGAGCGGGTCGAGACCGAAGGCATCCCAGAGCCAGTAGGTCACGAAGGCACCCAGGATCAGGAAGGCGCCGTGGGCGATGTTGATCACCCGCATGACGCCGAAGATCAGGGTCAGCCCGCTCGCCGCGAGGGCGTACACGCCGCCCAGCAGCAGGCCGAGGAGGAGCGTCTGGAGCAGCTCGGTCATCAGCCGGCGCCACCTGGGGTCCACCCCGGCTTGATCTCGGCCGTCGACGCGTCCTCGGGCAGCACGATCTCTGCCTTGCCGCCCTGCCACTGGCCGATGAGGAACTCGCCGGTGGGGGCACCGGTGTCCTCCCAGGACAGCGGGCCGAGGATGGTCTCGACCTCGTTCTCCCGCAGCCAGTCGGCCAGCGCCTCCTGGTCGTCGATGCTGCCGACGGCCTCGACGGCCGCCTGGAGCACCTGGCCGGCGGCGTACGCGTCCGCGGCGTCCTCGGGCGGGAGCCCGCCGAACTCGTCCTCGTAGGCCTGGACGAACTCGGCGTTGCCCGGGGTGTCGGCGTCGGGCGAGTGGCTGACGGCGAAGAACACACCTTCAGTGTTGTCCGCACCAACGCCCTCTGAGTACTGATCGCCGAACGAGGGCGCGTTGGTCTCGAAGAACATGTCCGGCGTGAAGTCGGCCTTGAGCATCGAGCGCGTCATGCCGATGCCGTCCTCGAACTGGGCCCCGTGGAACACCAGGTCGGGGTTCGCGTTCTTCATGGCGCTGACGATCGTGTCGAAGTTCTTGGTGTCGATCGCGTAGGTCTCTTCGTAGACCGTCTCGACGCCCGCTTCCTCGAGGGCGGCCTTGGCCCCCTCGACCACCGGCGACGCGAACGGGTCGTCGAGGGTCGGGTACGCCGCGGTCTTCGGGCGCTGGTCCTCCGGAAGGTTCGCCACCCAGTCCGCGAACACCAGGCCCTGACGGTCCGCCGTGGCCTGCTGGGCGAAGAACAGGTACTGGAAGCCTCGGCTGAACATCTCCGGCGACCCTCCGGCCGGCTCGACGTACAGCATCTGGTTCTTCTCGGCGACGGCGGACGCGGGCAGGTTGAGCAGCGAGGAGAAGGTCCCGAGGAGGAGATCCACCTTGTCCTGACCGATCAGTGCGTTGTAGTCGGCGACGATCGTGTTCTGGTTCGACGCGTCGTCCTTGACGACCAGCTCGACGTCGCGGCCGAGCAGGCCGCCGCCGTCGTTGACCATGTCCTGCCAGATCTTGTAGCCCTGCTCGGCCGCCTGGCCGGGCTGCGAGAACTCGCCGGTGAGCGGGAGCGACGTGCCGATGGAGATCGGGCTGTCGTCGTCGTCGCCGGAACCGGAGTCGTCACCACCGCAGGCGGCGAACCCGAAGGCCAGCGCACCCGTCAGGGCCAGGGCGGACAGGCCCCGGCGGCGTGATACGTGGGACATTCTTCCTCCTCGGTACTGCCATGGTTTGTCGCAATCGATTGCGGCTCTGGCAGTCTTGTGAACGGCGCCACAGTCTGTCAAGCGTCTACGCCGAAACGTCACCCGCGACCGGGGACGCGCGACCCCCGCCTCGGCCCTCGGATCGGCACCCTCTTGCAAACGATTGTGGCACCTGCCACGCTCGCCCGCATGACCGAGGCAGACCTCCCACCGTCGCCGAGCCCTCCCGCGGTTGCCGACGTCGTGGTCATCGGCGCCGGACACAACTCGCTCGTCGCCGGGGCGTACCTCGCCCGGGCCGGGCTCGAGGTCGTCGTCGTCGAGGCGAACGCCACCCCCGGCGGCAACACCCGCACCCAGGAGCTGACCCTTCCGGGCTTCGCGCACGACTCGTGCAGCAGCGCCCACGTGCTCATCCAGAACAACCCGATGATCCGCGACGACGAGCTCGGCCTGGTCTCGGACTCCGGCCTGGAGTACCTCGCCACCGACCCGGCCGTCGTCCTTCCCCAGGAGGACGGCGACCTGCTCGTCATGCACCGCGACCTGGGAGCGACCGCGGCCGAGCTGGCGCGGTGGTCGCCGGACGATGCGCGCGCGTTCGAGCAGCTGATCGGCGAGTGGCGCGGCGGGCTCGCCGCGGCGCACGGCCGGTGGAGCTCCCACCTGCCCCAGCCCGACGACCCCGTGACCCGGCGCTACCTCGACCTGCGGCGCCGCAGCGCCTGGGACGTCGTGCACGAGAGGTTCTCGCATCCGGTCGTCCGCTCCTTCATGCTCTGGCTGGCCCTCGCCACCATCCAGGACCCACGGCGTCCGGGCACCGGCTTCCTGCCGTCCTCGCTCGCCGCCGGGCGGCTCGACTTCGGCTGGACGACCCCCGTCGGCGGCAGCCAGGCACTGCCGTCGGCCCTCATCCGCATCATCGAGAAGCACGGCGGTCACGTCGTCTGCGGCGCGCCGGTGACGGGCGTCGGCACCGACGGCGTCCATGCCACGAGCGTGCGCATCGCCGACGGCAGCTCGATCCGCGCCCGCCGCGCGGTCGTCGCCGGCGGGCACCTGACGAAGCTGCCCGGCCTGCTCGAGGGACGCGCGCCGACCGCCGACCTCGAGCAGGCGCGGGACGCGTGGCGGCCGGGTCTCAGCGTGCTCGCCGTCCACGCCGCACTGCGCGGCGACCTCGGCTTCGGCCCCGACGGGCTCACCAGCGCCGCCGCCGGCCTCGGCACGGCCGCCGGGACCGTGCGCCACCTCGACCGGTTCGCGGCCGGCGAGTGGGACGCCGACGACCCGTGGCTGCTCGTCGTCAACCAGACCGCGGTCGACCCGACGCGCCGCCCCGACGACGGCGGCGGCACCTTCAAGATCCTCACGATCGCGCCGTACGAGCTCGCCGGCGGACGCTCGTGGGCCGAGGAGAAGGACGAGTACGGCGCGCGCATCGTCGAGCTCGTGCGCCGGCGCTGCACCGGTCTGGCGTCCGCCGACATCCTCTCCCTCCGGACGGAGTCGCCCGTCGACGTCGCGGCGCACAACCCGCAGAACGTCGGCGGCTCCTGCCACGGCGGCGAGTTCTCGCTCGACGGGGAGGTGCTCGCCGGGTGGCAGCGCTACGACACCGACGTGCCGGGCCTCTTCCTCACCGGCGCGTGCGTGCACCCCGGCGGGTCCGTGTCGGGGCGCCCGGGCCGCAACGCGGCCCGGGCCGTGCTGACCTCGCTCGGCCTCGACCCGCTGGACGTGATGGGCCCGACCTGAGCCCCGGCCACCGCAGTCAGGCGAGGATCCGCACGGGGTGCTCGAGCAGGTCCTTCAGGACGGCCAGCCAGCGGGCCGCGACGACGCCGTCGACGGGCCGGTGGTCGACGGAGAGCGTGACGGTCATCAACCTGCCGGGCACGACCGCGCCGTCCTCGACGACGGGTTCGTCGCGCACCGCCCCGACGGCGAGGATCGCGGCGTGCGGCGGGTTGATGATCGCGGCGAACTCCTCGACGCCGTACATGCCGAGGTTGGTGACGCTGATGGTGCCGCCCTCGAGCTCGTCCTGCCGGAGCCTCCCGTCGCGGGCCCGCCCGGCCAGGTCGCGCACCCTCTCGGCCACGGTGCTCACCGGGAGTGCCGTGACGTCGCGAAGCACCGGCGTCACCAGGCCACGGTCGGTGGCGACCGCGACCGCGACGTCGACGGTGTCGAAGGTGCGAACGGCGTCGGGCATCCAGACGACGTTCATCTCCGGTACGGCGCGGTGCGCCGCCGCGACCGCCTTGACGACGAGGTCGTTGAGGGAGACCTTCACCTCGCCCGCGTTGATCTCGGCGCGCAGCGCGACCAGGGCGTCGGCGCGCACGGTCGCGCGCGCGTAGAAGTGGGGCGCCGTCTGCTTGCTCTCCGTGAGACGCGACGCGATCGCCCGGCGCCGGCGGGTGTGCGGTACGGCGCCCTCCGCGGACGGTGGTTTCGAGACAGGCGCTAGCGCGCCTTCCTCAACCACCGAGGGCGGCGTACCAGCGCCTTCCTCGACCACCGGGGACGGCGTACCAGCGCCTTCCTCGACCACCGGGGAGGCCAGCGCCTTGTCGACGTCGCGGCGCAGGATGCGCCCACGCGGGCCGGTGCCGACGAGGTCCTCGATCGCGAGCCCGCCGTCCTTGGCGAGCTTGCGTGCCAGGGGGCTGGCGAAGACGCGGGTGGCCCCGTTGGTCGCGGGCGGCGCGGTCGTCGGGGCCTCGACCAGCGATGGGTCGTACTCCTCCCCCGCGGCGCCGAGGACCGCGATGGGCGACCCGACCTCGACCCGGGTGCCGGCTGCGACCAGCACCTTGAGCACGACCCCGTCCGCGTCGGCCTCGACGTCGACCAGCGCCTTGTCGGTCTCGACGGTGGCGAGGGCGTCGCCGACGGTGACCTCGGCGCTCTCGGCGACGAGCCACTCGGCGAGGACCGCGTCGGTCGCGTTGGCGGCGACCTCGGGCATGCGCAGCACCGTGGGCACGTCAGTACCTCGCGATCTCGACGAGCTCGGCGATGACCTCGTCCTTCTGGGCGATGGCGGCGCGCTCGAGCACCTTGCTGATGCTCGGCGACGCCTCGGCGCCGGTGACCCGCCGCACCGGCGCGTCGAGCAGGTCGAAGAAGCGGCGGTGGATCTCGTCGGCGAGCCACCCGCCGTACGACGTGCCGACCGCGCCCTGCTCGGCGATGAGCACCTGGTTGGTCTTCGTCAGCGACTGCTCGATGAGCTCCCAGTCGATGCTCGCGCGGTCGAGCCAGCGCAGGTCGATCACCTCGGCGTCGACCTGGCCGAACTCCTCGACCGCCTCGAGGACGAAGGGGACCATCCCGAGGTAGGTCAGCACCGTGACGTCGCTGCCGGGGCGGCGCACGACCGCCCGGCCGACGGGCAGCACGTAGTCGAGGTCGTCGACCGGCCCGGGGCCCGTCGAGCCGTAGAGGTCGACGTGCTCGAGCACGACGACCGGGTCCTGGCAGGTGAGGGCGGCGTTCATCAGCCCGACGTAGTCGTAGGGCGTCGACGGCGCGACGATGCGCCAGCCCGGGTTGGTCGCGAAGACGCCGGCCGGGTCCATCGAGTGCTGCGACCCGTAGCCGGTGCCCATCGCCACCTTGCTACGCAGCACCAGCGGGACGCCGGAGCCGCCGCCGTACATGTGCCGGGCCTTGCCGATCTGGTTGAACAGCTGGTCGGCGGCGACCCACATGAAGTCGGCGTACATGAACTCCACGACGGGCGTGTGGCGGCCGTCGAGGGCGATGCCGCCGGCGAGGCCGGCGAAGGCGTTCTCGCTGATCGGGGTGCCGAGGATCCGACCGGGGAAGCGGTCCGGCAGACCGCGCGTGGCGCCGTTCGTCCCGCCGTTGAGACGATGCACGTCCTCGCCCATCACGACGACGCCGTCGTCGGTCTCCATCCGGCGGCGCATGACCGCGGCGACGGACTCGATGAACTTCGTGTCCTGCACGGGCACGGCGAAGCCGGCCGGGTCGACCACCCGCGCGCCCTCGAACTCGGCGAGGTCGCCGCGCACGCCGACGTCCACCCAGTCCGGGTCGGGCCACTCCGTGGCCCGGATCTGCCGCTGGCCCGGCTTGCCGCCCGGCACCGGCTCGACCAGCCGGCTGCCGATCTCCTCCATGACGGCCCTGGCGGTGGCGACGGCCTCGGCGGTCTCGTCGGCGGTCATGATGCCGCGCCGCTCGAGGTGGGCGGCGGTCTGCCGGAGCGGGTCCCGGTCCCGCCAGGCGCGCTCCTCCTCCTTGTCGCGGTAGCCGAACGCGCTGCCGGCGAAGGCGCCGTTCTGGTGGAAGAAGCGGTAGGTGTCGGCCTCGACGACGGTCGGGCCGCGCCCGCGGCGCATGTGCTCGACGGCCTCGGTCATGGCGAGGTGGACGGCGAGCGGGTCCATGCCGTCGACCTTCCAGCTCGCGATGTTGAAGCCGAGCCCGCGGGCCGACAGCCGCGGCTCGGCGGTCGACTCGTGGACCGACGTCGAGACGGCGTACTGGTTGTTCTCGATGAAGAAGCAGACCGGGAGCTGCCAGGCGGCGGCGAGGTTCATGGTCTCGAGCGTGGAGCCGATGTTGACGGCGCCGTCGCCGAAGTAGGTCACCGCGACCGCGTCGGTGCCGGCCTGCCGGTGGGACCACGCGAATCCGGCCGCCTGGGGCACGCCGCCGCCGACGATGGCGTTGGTGCCCATCGCGCCGGCGGCCTTCCACTGCAGGTGCATCGAGCCGCCCCGGCCGTGGCTCCAGCCACGGTCGAGACCGCAGATCTCGGCGAGCGTGCGCAGCAGCACCTCCCGCACCTGCTCCGACGGCGCCTCCAGCGGGTCGAGGCCCTTGGGCTCGACGTGGTGCAGCGCCTTGGCCAGGAACTGGTGGTGACCGCGGTGGGAGCCGTTGACGGAGTCCTCGCTCGTGAGGGCGAGCACGGAGCCGACCGCGCCGCCCTCCTGGCCGATGCTCGAGTGCGCCGGGCCGTGGATCAGGCCGCCGCTGGCCAGGTCGAGCACCTGCTGCTCGAAGCTCCGGATCCACACCAACTGCGCGTAGATGCTGCGCAGCAGGTGCGGCTCGGCGGCGTCCCAGTCGGCCTCGGTCGCGACGACCTCGACCCACGGCGAGGCGGGCACGAGGGGGTGGTGCTCGGGCATGAGCCCTCCTTCGGCTGTCTTCTCTCGACCGCACGATGCCACAAGATTGGATCCAAATTCCAGATCCAGATGTGCTGGACGTCCTACACCTCCGGGTGCTTTGCTGATCTCGGAGGACGAATCGGATCCGAAAGGGATGCTCGATGCCGATGCCCGGGCTGCGCCGGATGGACCACGTCGGGTTCACCGTGCCCGACCTCGACCAGGCGCACCGGTTCCTGGTCGACGTGCTCGGCTGCGAGTACCTCTACTCGCTCGGGCCCTTCCGCTTCGAGGACGGCGACGACTGGATGCTGACCCACCTCAACGTCCACCCGCGCGCCGAGATGGTCGAGAACCGGTGGTTCCGCTGCGGCGACCAGACGATGCTCGAGGTCTTCCACTACAGCTCGCCCGACCAGCGCGACGCGATCCCGCGCAACAGCGACGTCGGCGGCCACCACGTCGCGCTGTACGTCGACGACCTCGACGCCGCGATCGCGCACCTGGAGGTCAGCGGCGTGCGCGTGCTCGCCGGCCCGACCGCCAGCAAGGGGCCGGCCGAGGGCAACCGCTGGATCTACTTCCTCAGCCCGTGGGGCATGCAGTTCGAGCTCGTCTCGTACCCGGGCGGCAAGAGGTGGGACCACGAGAATGCGGCCCATGACTGACGTGAGCAGCAGCCGCGTGGCGGCGTACCTCCGTGAGGCGATCCTCAGCGGCGACCTCCTGCCGGGCGACCGCATCCGGCAGGAGGAGATCGCCGCACGCCTGGGGGCGAGCCGACTTCCCGTGCGCGAGGCGCTCCGGATGCTCGAGGCCGAGGGCCTCACCGAGCACGAGCCCCACAAGGGCGCCCGGGTGCCCCGGCTGACCCAGCACGAGGTCGACGTCATCTACCGGATGCGCGAGCGCCTGGAGCCGCTCGCGCTGGTCGAGAGCCTGCCGCGCCTCGACTCCGCCGACCACGAGCGGCTCGAGGAGGTGCAGCGCCGGATCGAGGAGAACGACGACCTCGAGAAGTTCCTCGACCTCGACCGCGAGTTCCACATGCTCACCTACAGCGGCTGCACCATCGAGCCGCTGAACCAGAACGTCACCCGGCTCTGGAACGTCACCCAGCACTACCGCCGTTCCTACGTCGCGCTCGGCGGCCGCAGCCGGATGTGGATCGTGAATGCCGAGCACCGGCTGATCCTCGACGCCGCCGTACGCCGTGACGCCTCCGACGCCGAGCGCTACCTCGAGGGTCACATCCGGCGTACCCGCAACGAGCTCGCCCACCACCCGGAGGTCTTCGACTAGTGGTCATCACGGTCAACGGAGCGGACGTGAGCCTCGTCAGCGACGGCGAGACGACGCTGCTCACCGCACTGCGCGACGAGCTCGGGCTGGTCGGCACGCGGTTCGGCTGCGGACAGGGGCTGTGCGGGGCCTGCTTCGTGGACGTCGAGGGGACGGTGATGCCGTCGTGTCAGACGCCGCTCTGGCAGGTGGAGGGCCGGGCGGTGACGACGGTCGAGGGGCTGTCGCGCGACGGCGAGGCGCACCCGGTGCAGCAGGCGATCCTGGACCGGCAGGCGGCGCAGTGCGGCTTCTGCATCTCGGGCATCGTGGTGCGCGCGGCGGCGCTGCTCCGGGACGAGCCGGACGCCGACGCGGACCGGGTCGCCGAGGCGCTCGACCGCAACCTGTGCCGGTGCGGGTCGCAGCGCCGGATCGTCGAGGCCGTCCTCGCCGCCCGGGAGTCGGTGTGACCCAACTTCCGGCCCACGTCCCTCCGCACATCGAGGGCAACCCGCGACTCGGCACCTGGGTGACCGTGGCCGACGGACTCGTCCACGTCCACGTCGGGAAGGTGGAGCTCGGGCAGGGCATCGTCACGGCGCTCGCGCAGATCGCGGCGGATGCGATCGCCCTTCCGTTGAGCGGGATCCGCATGGTCCCGGCCCACACGACCCACGGCCCCGACGAGGGCCTCACCGCCGGCAGCCTCTCCGTCCTCCAGGCCGGCCCGGCACTGCGTCACGTCGGCGCGGTCGTGCGTGCCCTGGCCGACCCCGGCCGACAGGGGTACGTCGAGCGCATCGCCGCCCTCGACCCCGAGACGGACCTCCGCGCGGCCCCGGTCGCGGAGCCTGTCGCCACCGTCGCGGTCGGGAGCAGCGCCCCTCGTCTGGACCTGCCGGGCAAGGTGCTGGGCCGAGCGAGCTACCTGACCGACCGGCGACCGAAGGGCCTGCTCCACGGACGAGTGCTGCGACCGCCGTCGCCGGGCACCCGGCTGGTCTCCCTGGATCCGCAGTGGAAGGCCGCCGGTGTCACGCTGATTCGCGACGGCTCCTTCGTCGGCGTGGTCGGAGAGCACGAGGTCGACGTCGACCGCGCCCTCCCGCGACTCGCCGACGGCTGCACGTGGGTGGAGTCGGACACGCTTCCCGACGAGCGAGGCCTGCCCGAGTGGCTGCGCGCCGGCCCGCACGAGGACATCGAGGTGCTGGACGAGGGCCCGGTCGGGGCGACGCTGTCGGCGTCGTACTCCAAGCCGCTCCTGGCGCACGGCTCTATCGCCCCGAGCGTCGGCATGGCCCGGTGGGACCGGGCCGGGTTGCACGTGTGGAGCCACAGCCAGGGCATCCACCCGCTCCGGCTGGCGATCGCGGCCGCGCTGTCGCTCGACCCGGCGGCCGTCGAGGTGGAGCACGTCGAGAACGCCGGCTGCTACGGCCACAACGCCGCCGACGACGCGGCCTTCGACGCGGTGCTGCTGGCCCGCGCCGTGCCCGGCCGGCCGGTGCTGGCCCGGTGGTCCCGGCCCGACGAGCTGACCTGGGCGCCGCTGTCCCCCGCGATGACGGCGACGGTGTCGGCGGCGCTCGTCGACGGACGCATCACCGCCTGGTCGTACGACGTCTACGGTCTCGGCCACTCGTCGCGACCCGGCTACCGCGGCGCGCCCGGCCTGCTCGGGGCTGCGTACCTCGAGACGCCCGTGCCGCTGCCCCAGCCCACCGACCCGCCGCTGGCCGCCGGCGGCGGCACCACCCGCAACGCCGTGCCGATCTACGACGTCGGTCCCCGGCGGGTGACCGGGCACCGCCGCGTGGACGGCCCGTTCCGCACCTCGGCGATGCGGGCGCTCGGTGCCTACCTGAACGTCTTCGCGATCGAGAGCTTCATCGACGAGCTGGCGGACGAGGCCGGTGCCGACCCGGTGGACTTCCGGCTCGCGCACCTCTCCGACCCGCGCGCCGCTCGC
Source organism: Nocardioides sp. YIM 152315 (assembly GCF_029210375.1). GTDB lineage: Bacteria > Actinomycetota > Actinomycetes > Propionibacteriales > Nocardioidaceae > Nocardioides. Next base: position 21,645 of record NZ_JARGER010000037.1, read on the forward strand.
GTGGTCGCCGAGGCCGCTCGCCTCGCCGGCTGGTCCGACCCGCTGCCCGACGACGTCGGCCGGGGGCTCGGCTTCGCGCGCTACAAGGACGAGGGCGCCTACTGCGCTGTGGTCGCCGAGGTCGGGGTCACGTCGTCGGTGGCGGTGCGCCGGCTGACGCTCGTCGCCGACCTCGGCCTGGTCGTGAACCCCGACGGCGCGCGCAACCAGCTCGAGGGCGGGGCGACCCAGTCGGTCAGCTGGACGACCAGGGAGCGGGTCCGCTTCGACCGCCGGCGGATCACGACGACCGACTGGGAGCTCTACCCGATCCTCACCTTCGGCGAGGCCCCGCCTGTCGACGTCCACCTCGTCACGTCCGACGCTCCCTCGGTCGGCGCGGGCGAGGCCGCCCAGGGGCCGACCGCGGCGGCCATCGCCAACGCGGTGCACCGCGCCCTCGGCGTCCGGGTGCGCGACCTGCCGCTCGACGCCGACGCGATCGTCCGAGCCATCGAGCAGTCCGAGTGAGTCCAACAGAGGAGTGATCATGAGCAAGCCCCGTATCTCCTACGTCCCGTTCGAGGACATGGATGAGCAGATGCAGGCCGAGATGCAGCGCGCCGCCCGAGAGGGCACCCCGCGCCCGGAGAGCAACGCGGTGCGCGCCCACGTGCCCGCGGCGTTCTGGGCGTTCGCCAAGCCGTGGGAGGAGATGTTCCGCAACGGCGTCTGCGACCACTCGATCAAGGAGCTGTGCCGGGTCTACATCTCGCGCACCGTGAAGTGCGAGTTCTGCGGCAACCAGCGCTCGGTCAAGGGCAGCAGCGAGGGGCTCGAGGAGGGCCAGTACGACGAGCTGCTGAACTTCGAGGCGTCGGCGCAGTTCGACGACCGGCAGAAGGCCGCGCTCGCCTACGCCCAAGCCATCGCCTGGAACGAGTCCGACCGCGACGGCCTCTGGGACCGACTGCATGCGCACTTCAGCGAGGACGAGCTGGTCGAGCTCGGCTGCGTCATCGCCCTGACCTTCGGGCAGCAGAGCTGGATCCGGCTGCTCGACATCGACCACCACCAGTACATGGCGGGGACGTCGGCGTCGATGGCGCCAGGCTTCGAGACCGCCGAGGCGCTCGCCACGTCGAAGGCCCGGTCGGACTACTGGGCGGCGAAGTGACCGAGCTCCGCGCGATCGAGCGCGTCGGGTTCGTCGGTCTCGGCGCGATGGGCGGCGGGATCGCGCGGCGCATCATCGACGCCGGCCACACCGTGGTCGGATGGAACCGCACGAAGGGCAAGGCCGACGACCTGCTCGCCGCCGGCATGGGCTGGGCGGACACCCCGCGCGAGGTCGCCGCGCAGTGCGACGTCGTCCTCACGATGCTGACCAACACGGCGGCGATCGAGGGCAGCGCCCACGGCGACGACGGCCTGCTGGCCGGGCTGCGTCCGGGCACGGTGTGGGCCGACCTGAGCACGATCGCCCCGGACGCCAGCGTCGCGCTCTCCGAGGAGGTCGCGGCGACCGGCGCTCTCTATCTCGACACCCCGGTGTCCGGGAGTCCCGCGACACTCGCCGCCGGCCAGATGTCGGTGATGGTCGGCGGCGACCGCGCGGCGTACGACCACGTCGAGAAGCTGCTCCAGGCGATCGGTCCGAAGGTGACCTACATCGGCCCCAACGGCCACGCCATCCTCACCAAGGTGGCGATCAACCTGTCGCTGGTCGTCTCGGTGACCGCGTTCGCCGAGGCCGTGACGCTCGTGGAGAAGGCCGGCGTCGACCGGGCCGCCGTGGTCGACGCCGCGCTGAAGAGCGTGATCGCCTCGCCCGTGATCGGCTACCGCGCGCCGCTGCTCGTCGACGACGACACGGTCTACGCCGACGTCGAGCTCCAGCAGAAGGACCTCGTGCTCGCCCAGGAGCTCGGCCGCAGGCTCGGCGCGATGGTGCCGACCTGCTCGGCCGCCAGCGAGATGCTGAGCGCGGCCCGCAGCAGCGACCTGGCCGACCGGGACTTCCTCGTGAGCGTCGCCGACGTCTACCGCCGAGCAGCAGGAGTGACACCGTGAGCGACGCGAGACCGCCCTTCCGCACGACCGTCGACGACGTCCCGCTCGAGGAGAACCTGCGCGAGGACGAGGGCTGGGTCGACATGCGCGTGCAGTACCTCGTCAACTCCGAGCGCGGCGGTTCGGACGGCCTGACCGTCGGTCGCACCGTGCTGCCGCCGGGCGCTCGCCACGACCGGCACCTGCACACGGACGCCGACGAGTTCCTCGTCGTCATGTCGGGGCACGGCGAGATCCACACCAACAGCGGCCGGGAGCCGTCTCGGGCCGGCGACGTCATCTTCACCCCCCGCGGCAACTACCACGGCTTCGTCAACACCGGCGACGAGGACGTGCTGCTGATCTGGGGCTGGAGCGGCGCCGGCTCGCTGGCCGCGGCCGGCTACGGCCTGCCCGGCCCGGACGAGACGTTCGACGACCCGGCATGATCGCGGCATGACCGGCCTCGATCCCCGCATCGCCCGCGGTACGTCGCGGATGCTCGCCTTCCGGGACGAGGCGATCGCCGTCGGCGCCGAGCCGCTCGGCTGGAAGGCGGGCTTCGGAGCGCAGGCGTCGCTCGCCTCGCTGGCGATCGATCGACCACTCGTGGGATTCCTGACCCGCGACCGCCTGCTGTCCTCCGGCGCCACCGTCTCGGTCGCCGCCTGGACGAGGCCGGTGCTCGAGGCCGAGGTCGCCGCCCACCTCGCCTCCGACATCGGGGCAGGAGCAACGCCGGTCGAGGCCCTGGCCGCCGTCGGCGGCTGGTCGGTGGCGATCGAGCTGGCGGACGTCGGGTACCCACCCGAGGACGTCGAGCTGATCCTGGCCGGCAACATCTTCCACCGGCTCGTGCTGCTCGGCCCGGTCGTGCCGGCTCGGCCGTCGTCGCTCTCCGTCTCCGTCCTGCGGGACGGCGAGCGGGTCGCAGAGACGTCCGACCCCGAGACCCTCACCGGCGGGCTGGGCCACGTGCTCTCGTCGATGGCCGACACCCTGGCGGCGTGCGGCGCCGCCCTGCGGGCAGGTGACGTGGTGATCACGGGATCGGTGATCCCGCCCGTCCCGCTGGAGGACGGTGCCACCTGGATCGCCGACGCCCCGGGGCTCGGCCAGGTCGACGTCCGGCTCGGCTGACGCCACCTGACGTCGCGGCGCCCCGGGAGCAGCAACGGAAGGGCGCCCCGCCCTTCCGTCTTCAACGTATACGGCAGGTGCGGGCTTGCCGCAAGACCCCCGACCTCCTGCACAATCGGGCGCTCGAAGTCAGATCCGGACGAGAACGCGGGGGACGCAACAGGTGACGGACGTGGATGCGGTCGTGGTCGGCGCCGGGCCGACCGGTCTCATGCTGGCCGGTGAGCTCGGCCGGGCCGGCCTGCGAACGCTGGTGCTGGAACGGCGGCCGAGCCCGTCGCAGGCGGCCAAGGCCGGTGGTCTCGCGGGGCAGATCCTGCAGCTGCTGCACTACCGGGGCGAGCTGGACCGGTTCCGCGAGGCGAGCACGAGCGCCTCCCAGCCGGCGGCGCGGTTCCCGTTCGGCGGGCTGCACCTGGACTTCACCCGGTTCGCGGACCCGCCCATGCACGTGATGCTGCTGCCGCAGCCGCGGCTCGAGGCACTCCTCGCCGAGCGCGCGGCCGAGTGCGGGGTCGACGTACGCCGTGGGCACGACGTGGTCGGCCTGGCGCAGCACGACGGATCGGTGACCGTCGAGGTGCGCGGGCGGGAGGGGTCGTACGAGGTGGCCGCACGCTTCCTGGTCGGCTGCGACGGCGGTCGCAGCCGGGTGCGCGAGCTGTCCGGGATCCCCTTCCCCGGCACGGCCTTCCCGGAGATCGAGCGGCTGGCCTCGGTCACCGTGCCCGACTCGGTGACCGTGCTCGACGACGGGAGCCTCGACGTCCGCGACGTCGGCGTTATCCCGTTCGGCTACACCGCGACCGAGCGCGGCGTCTTCGCGTGCTCGGGGTCGGGCGACACGATGGGCGTCTACACCGCCGAGGTGGAGGTGACCGAGTACGACGACGACGTGCCCATGACCGTCGCGGAGCTGAGCGCGAGCGTGAGCCGCGTGCTCGGCCTCGACCTGCCGTTGGGCGAGCCACGCCGGATGACGCGCTTCGGCTACTCGGCGAAGCAGGCCGACGCCTACCGGGACAGGCGGGTCTTCCTGGCCGGCGATGCCGCGCACCTCTTCCCGTCGGGTGGCGTCGCGATCAACGCCGGCATGCTCGATGCGGCCAACCTCGGGTGGAAGCTCGCCGGCAGCGTCCAGGGATGGGCACCGCCCGGCTTGCTCGACACCTACTCCGACGAACGCCGCGCGGCCGCCGAGCGCACCCTGCTCCACACGCGTGCCCAGGTCGCGCTGCGCCGCGGGCACGGGCCGGCCGGCGACGCCCTCCGGACCCTCTTCGCCGAGCTGACCACGGACGAGCAGCCGCTGCTCCGTCTCGGCGCGCTCATGGCCGGCACCGACACGGGGGCTCCGAGGTCGGCTGGGCACCCGCTCGTCGGCGCCTTCGCGACAGACCGAGCCCTGCACGTCGACCACGAGGACCCCAGGCTCGCCGGGCTCCTGCACCAGGCCCGGCCCGTGCTCCTCGACCTCGCCGACCGCGCGGACCTGCGGGACCTCGCCGGCGAGTGGGGCGGCCGCGTGGGCGTCGTCAGCGCCGCGATCGACGACCCACCCGCCGACGCACTCCTGATCCTGCCGGACGCTCGCATCGCCTGGGCTGCCGCGATCGACGAGCCCGGAGCGACCGCGGCGTCCGCACTGCGCGAAGCACTGACCACCTGGTGCGGCGCCCCCACCGTGGGCGTCACCAGCTGACGGCGACGTACTTCGACTCCAGGTAGTCGAGCATGCCCTCGTGGCCGCCCTCGCGGCCGATGCCGGACTGCTTGGTGCCGCCGAAGGGTGCGGCGGGGTCGGAGACGAGGCCGCGGTTGAGACCGACCATGCCGGCGTCGAGTTGCTCGCTGACGCGCAGGCCGCGGGCCAGGTCGCGGGTGTAGACGTAGGAGACCAGGCCGTACTCGGTGTCGTTGGCCATCCGGATCGCGTCGGCCTCGTCGGTGAAGGTGATGATCGGCGCGACCGGCCCGAAGATCTCCTCGCCGAGGATCGCGGCGTCGACAGGTACGTCGAGCAGCACGGTCGGCTCGTAGTAGAAGCCCTCGCGCTCGGGCCGCCTGCCGCCGACCACCACACGGGCACCGGCGGCGACCGCGCCCTGCACGAGCTCGTCGACCTTGGCGGCGGACTCGTCGTTGACGAGCGGGCCGACCTCGGTGTCGTCGGAGGTGCCCGGGCCGACCCGCAGCGCCGACATCCGCTCGGCGAGGCGCCGGCCGAACTCGGCGGCGACGGCCTCGTGCACGTAGAAGCGGTTGGCGGCGGTGCAGGCCTCGCCGGCGTTGCGCATCTTGGCGATCATCGCGCCGTCGACGGCCGCGTCGAGGTCCGCGTCGTCGAGCACGAGGAACGGCGCGTTGCCGCCGAGCTCCATCGAGCAGTTGACGACCTGGTCCGCGGCCTCGCGCAGCAGCACCCGGCCGACCTCGGTGGAGCCGGTGAACGACAGCTTGCGCACCCGCGGGTCGTGCAGCATCGCCGAGACGACGGGACCCGAGCGGCGGGCCGGGAGCACGTTGACGACACCGGCCGGGACGCCGGCGTCCTCGAGGATCTTCGCCATCAGCAGCGCGGTGAGCGGCGTGTCCGAGGCGGGCTTGAGGATCACCGTGCAGCCCGCCGCCAGCGCCGGTCCGATCTTGCGGGTGGCCATCGCGGCCGGGAAGTTCCAGGGCGTGACCAGGACGGCGATGCCGACCGGCTGCTGGAGCACCACGATCCGGTTCGCGCCCGACGGTGCGGTCATCACCGACCCGGACGCGCGGACGGCCTCCTCGGCGTACCAGCGGAAGAACTCCGCGGCGTACGCCGTCTCGCCGCGTGCGTCGGGCAGCGCCTTGCCGTTCTCGAGCGAGATCAGGTGGGCGATCTCCTCGCGCCGCTCGGTCATCAGCTCGAAGGCCCGGCGCAGGATCTCGGCCCGCTCGCGCGGGGGGGTCGCCGCCCAGCCGGCGGCCGCGGCATCTGCCGCGTCGACCGCGGCGACGGCGTCGTCGACGGTCCCGTCCGCGACCGTCGTCAGGACCGCGCCGGTGGCCGGATCGAGCACGTCGAAGCGGCCGCCGTCGGAGGCTGGCACGACCTCGCCGCCGAGGCAGAGGTCCAGCGGGAGGTCGGCGATCCGGTCGAGGGAGAAGTCAGCCATGGGCGGGCCTTTCAGTACGGGTTGGCGACGACGAGCTCCTGCGCGGGGAAGAGCGTGAGGATTTGCGGGCCGTCCTCGGTGATGACGATCTCCTCCTCGATCCGCGCGGCGGAGACGCCGTCGGTGGCGGGGCAGTAGGTCTCGAGCGCGAAGACCATGCCGACCTGGAGCTCGACCGGCTCCTTCATGGAGTTGAGCCGGGAGATGATCGGGCGCTCGTGGAGTCCGAGGCCCAGACCGTGGGCGAACTGGAGGCCGAAGGCCTCCATCTCGCTGCCGAACCCGAACTCCTCGGCGGCCGGCAGCAGCGAGGCGACCTCGTCGGTGCCGACGCCCGCCTTGATGCCGTCGATGCCGCGGTCCATCCACTCCCGTGCCTTGGTGTAGGCGTCGCGCTGGGCCGGCGTCGAGCTGCCGACCGCGAAGGTGCGGTAGTAGCAGGTCCGGTAGCCGTTGAAGGAGTGGATGATGTCGAAGAACGCCTGGTCGCCCGGGCGGATCAGGCGGTCGGTGAAGTTGTGCGGGTGGGGGTTGCAGCGCTCGCCGGAGATCGCGTTGACCGCCTCGACCTGGTCGGAGCCCATGTCGTAGAGCCGTTGGTTGGCGAGCGCGACGATCTGGTTCTCCCGGACGCCGGGCTTCAGCGCCTCGACGATGTCCTGGTAGACGCCGTCCACCATCGCGGCCGCCTGATTGAGCAGGACGATCTCGTCCTGCGACTTGAGGCAGCGCGCGTCGAGCATCAGCTGCTGGGCGTCGACCACGCGCAGCCCCTGACGCTCCATCTCGAAGAGGAACGGCGGCTCGACGATGTCCATGCCGACCGGCAGGTCGGCGACGCCGGCCTCGACGAGCAGCGACCTGATCTCCGAGACGGCGTCGGCCATCAGCCCGACGGACGGCGCGACGGCACCGCGGAAGCCGAGGAAGCCGGCCCGGTAGTTCTCCTCCGGGACCCACCGGGAGTACTTCTTGTGGTGCTTGACCGCGGAGCCGAAGTCCCACAGCACCGGGTCCTGGCCGCGCGCGAGCAGCGCGTAGCGGATCATCTTGTCGCCGAGCGCGCCGCCGATCCACGTCTGCGTCGTGTAGCGGATGTTGTAGAAGTCGAAGAGCAGGAACGCGCCGCACTCACTGGTCTCGAGCGCCTCCTGGGCCCGGCCGAGCCGGTAGCGGCGCAGCCGGTCGAAGTCGACCCGCTCCTCGTAGTCGACGCCCATGTGCCCCGGGGCGGGGACCGGACCGTTCATCCGGCCGGTCACCCACTCAGCCCGTCGTCGACCGGCACGTTCTCCGGCTTCAGGGTGATGCCGGAGCTGTGCGCCTGCAGCTCGAGCAGGATCGCGAAGTCCTCCTCGACCCGGCCGCTGCTGACGCTCGCCTGCACGGCGGCGGCCGCCGCCGCGGCGACCGGCATCGGTACGTCGAGGTCGTGCGCGGCCTCGAACCCGAGGTCGAAGTCCTTGCGCAGCAGGATCGGGGTGAAGGTCGGCGTGAAGTCGAGGTGCACGAAGGCCGGCGACTTGTAGCGCGTGAACACCGAGCCCATCACGGACCTGTTGAGGAACTCCAGGAACGCCGCGCGCGGGATGCCGCCCTTCTCCGCCAGCACGGTGATCTCGGCCAGGTTCTGGGTGACGACACCGAGCATCACGTTGTGGCAGATCTTCGCGAGCCTGGCGAGCTCACCGTCCCCGACGTACGTCGCACCCTTGCCGAGGTGGTCGAGCAGCGGGGCGACGCGCTCGAAGGCCTCCTCCGGGCCGGAGACCACCAGGGTCAGCCCGCCCGACCTCACGACCTTGCCGTTGCCGCTCACCGGCGCGGCCAGGAAGACGGCGCCGAGCTCCGTGCACGCGGCACGCATCGCGGCCGACGCCTCGGTCGACACCGTCGAGCAGTCGACGACCGTGCCGGGCACGTTCGCCGGGTCGGCGAGCAGCCCTCCCTCGCCGACGAGCACCTGCTCGAGGTCGGCGGGGGTCGAGACCATGGTGAAGACGACGTCGTGGCCGCGCAGGTCCGCGATGGTGTCGGCGACGCGGCACCCGACGTCGGTCAGCGCCTCGGCCTTGGCGCGCGTGCGGTTCCACACGGTCACGTCCTCACCGGCCCTCGCGAGGCGGCTGGCCATGGCGGCGCCCATCCGGCCGGCGCCGATCCAGCCGACCGAGAGGGTGCCGGGCTGGTGGGCGGTGGTGTCGGTCATGAGCCTGCCTTCTGGGTCGGGGGCACGGTGAGAGCGATGGACGCGGCCAGCCGGTCGGCCAGCCAGTCGGCGGTGCGGGGTCGGTGCCAGGGCGCGACGTTCGCGCACCCGTGGTTGCCGTCCTCGAGCATCAGCAGCTCGACGGGGCCCGAGACGGCGTCGCGGAGCCGGACGGCGTTCTCCCACGGGATCAGTCGGTCCTGCCGCCCGAAGACGATGAGCAGCGGCGCGACCAGGTCGGCGGCGGCCTCCTCCATCGAGAGGGTCAGCGCGATCTGTCGCGCCTCCTCGTCGCTGCCGGCGCCGCTGCGCACCCGGAAGGTGTCGCGGGTCAGCTGCGGCAGGCCGGACCAGTACTCCCCGAAGTTGAACGGGCCGGCCAGCGAGACGCACGCCGACACGCGGTCACCGAGCGCGGCGGCGATGCGGGGGGCGTAGTAGCCGCCGAGGCTCACGCCCCACACGCCGAGCCGGCTCCGGTCGAGCTCCGGGATCTCGCCCACCGCGGACCAGATCGTCTCGGCGACCGGGCCCCAGTCGCCCCGGATGCGCAGGTCGTACTCCGCCTCGCCCTGGCCGGGACCGTCGATGGTGTACGTCGCCATCCCCCGGACGAGGAACGTCTCCTCGGTCGACCGGAGCTCCTCCTTGGTCGAGTCGAGACCGGGGACGAGCACCACGACCGGGTGGGGTCCGTCGCCGGCCGGCAGGCGGAGCACGGCGACCAGGCGGCTGCCCTCGAACGGCATCTCCACGCGACGCCCCGGTGGGTCCAGGTGCGGCAGCGCGGCGTCGAGGCACGCGACCGCCCGGCCGTGCGCCGCGCGCATCTGGTCAAGGTCCTCGACGAAGACGAACTTGGCGAAGTGGTGGTAGACGGCCGCCTGGGCGAGGTGCTCGCCGGCGGAGCGCAGCCGGCCCTCGGCGAGCGCCGTGCGGCCGAGCTCCTCGTGCTCGGCGCCCGCCGCGACCCACGCGGCACACCAGTCCGACCAGCGCTCCAGCCCGCCGGTCACGCGCTCGAAGTCGGCCACGGTCACGCCGTTCACCGTGAAGCGCGGGCCCCAGTGCGACACCGCTGACGCGACCAGCTCGTCCATCTCGTCCTTCCCCGTGTCGTGCGGCGGCGGCACGCGCGCCTGCAAACGACTGCAGCGTCCTGCCTCCGACTCGGAATGTCAAGCCGCCGGCGCCTCGGAAGCCCGCTGCTGCAATCGACTGCACAATCCGCTACGGTGCGCGGGTGGCTCGCATCGTGGTCGGCTCGTTCACTCCGTCGCTCCTGCTCGACGTGGCGCGGTCCACCGGCCGCCTCACCAACCACGGCCTCGACGTCGACGAGGTCGCCGTCGCGTCGTCACCGGCGCAGTTCCGGTCCTTGCTCGACGGCGGGCTGGACGTCGCGCTGACCAGTCCCGACAACGCGCTCGCCTACCGCTTCGACCCGCGCAACCCCCTGGGCGAGCTGGCCGACGTGCGCATCGTCGCCGCGATCGACCGCGGGATGGGGCTGGGCCTCTACGGACGTCCGGGGTCGGCGCCGGCCGACCTCGCCGGTGCCCGGGTCGGGGTCGACGTGGCCACGTCCGGCTTCGCGCTCGCGCTCTACGCCCTCGCCGACTCGCTCGGCGTGCACCGTGACGCCTACGAGCTGGTCGCCCTCGGGTCGACCCCACGACGCCTCGAGGCGCTGCTGGCCGGGGACTGCACCGCCACGATGCTCAACGCCGGCAACGAGCTGGTCGCCGAGCAGCACGGCTGCGTGCGGCTGGCGTCGGTGGCCGATCGGCTCTCGCCGTACCTCGGGACGGTCGTCGCCGTGTCCGGCTCGGCGCGCCTCGACGCCGCCCGGCGGCTGGCGTCGGCCCTGCTCGAGACCGCCCACACCATCGTCGCCGGCGGGCTCGACACCGAGGTGGCCGCGTCGGCCGGTCGCCGGCTCGGCCTCGACGACGAGCTCGCGCGACGCTACGTCGACCGGTTGCGCGACCCGCGCGACGGCCTGGTGCCCGACGGCGTCGCCGACCGCGCCGCGCTAAAGACGCTCGTGCGCCTGCGCAGCACCTACCTCCCGAACCCCGGGCCGGACGGCGGCGACGTGCTCGACGCCGCTCTCGACGAGGACTCCGGCCTGGTGCACAGGTGAGGACCGCCCAGACCACCAGCCTGCGGCGGCTGCAGGCCACGACGTTCGTCAGCACGCTCGACCGGTTCGCGATGCCGCCGATGCTGGTGGCCATCGCCGCCGGCCTCGGCGCACCGCTGAGCGAGATCGTCCAGGCGGCGGGCGCGTACTTCCTCGTCTACGGCCTGTGCCAGCCGGTCTGGGGCGCGGTGTCCGACCGGCTGGGTCGCGTGCACACCATGCGGCTGACGCTGCTCGCCGCGGGCCTGCTCTCCCTGTTGTCGGCGGCGGCGTGGTCGCCGCTCTCGCTCGCCGTGACCCGCGGTCTCGCGGGCGGCTTCTTCGGCGCGGCGTACCCCTCGACCCTGATCTACGTCGGCGACACGGTGGCCATCTCCGAGCGGCAGCGCGACATCGCCCGGCTGATGGTCGGCGTCGCGGTCGGCACCGCACTCGCGTCCGTCGGCGCGGGCGTGCTCGCCGACGTGTCGTCGTGGCGGGTCGCGTTCGTGATCACCGGCGGCGCATCGGTCGTGCTGTCGTGGACGTTGCGGCGGCTGCCCGAGCCGGACGCCGCCCTGCGACCGGGCTCGGTGCGCGAGGCGGTCGGGTCGGTGCGCCGCTCGCCGGTGACGCTGCTGGTGCTGCTCTTCGCCTTCGCCGAGGGCGCCGTGCTCCTGGGTGGCCTGACGTTGCTGCCGCCCGCGGTCGAGGACGCCGGCGCCACCGCGGCGGTCGCCGGCGCGGTCACCGGCGTGTACGGCGTGTCGGTGTTCCTCGGATCCCGACTCGTCGGTCGTCTCGCCGGCTCCTGGCACCCGGCGCGACTGATCGGCTTCGGCGCCGGTTGCGCCGTCGTCGGGTGCGGGCTGCTCGCGATCTCGCAGGAGGCGCCGATGGCGGCGGCGGTCGCGGTGCTGCTCGGACTGGCGTGGACGTCGATGCACTCCTCGCTGCAGACCTGGGCCACCGAGGTGCTCCCGCAGGCACGGGCGACGGTCGTGTCGTTCTTCGCCGGAGCGCTCTTCGTCGGCAGCGCCCTGGCCGCCGTCCTCGTCGCGGGACTGGTCGACGAGGGCCGGTTCTCACTGATCTACGCGATGTACGCCGCCCTCGCCGTACCGCTCGGCGTGGTGGCGAGCTGGCGGCGGCGCCGGTGGCACCGCCCGTCGATCGGGGCACCCTAGGATGCCCCTTGTGCAGACCCCGACGCTCCGGGACGTGGCCGACGCAGCGGGCGTCCACCCAGCCACCGCCTCGCGTGCGCTCAATCCGGCGACGCGGGGACTGGTCAACGCCGAGACGGCACGCCGCGTCATCAAGGTCGCCGAGTCGCTCGGGTACCGGCCGAACCCGATCGCCCGCGGCCTGAAGACGGCGAAGTCCGGCACCGTCGGGCTGGTCATCCCCGACCTGACCAACCCGCTCTTCCCGCCGATCGTGCGCGGCATCGAGGACGTGCTCGAGCCCGCCGGCTACAGCGGTCTGATCGTCAACACCGACAACGACCCCCACCGCGAGCGCCAGCAGATCGAGTCACTGCGCTCGCGGCAGGTCGAGGGCCTGATCGTCGCCACCGCGCTCCTCGACCACCCGCTGCTCGGCCAGCTGCGCCGCGAGGGCGTGTTGATGGTGATGGTCAACCGACGTCCCGAGAGCGTCGACGTCCCCTCGATCACGCCGGATGACGCGACGGGCATCGAGCTCGCCGTCCGGCACCTCGTCGAGCTCGGCCACCGCCGGATCGCCCATCTCGCCGGCCCGCTGAACACCTCCACCGGGCTGGTCCGGGCCCGCGCCTTCCGCAGCGCGGTCCGCGACCTGGGGCTGGAGGACGACCCCGCGCTGGTCGCCCACTGCGACTACTGGAGCGAGGACGCCGGCGCCGCGGCCCTGCGCGCCCTGCTGGACAGCGGCACGGAGTTCACCGCGGTCGTGGCCGGCAACGACCTGATCGCGCTGGGCTGCTACGACGTGTTCGCCGAGCGCGACATCGACTGCCCGCGCGACGTCAGCGTCGTCGGCTTCAACGACATGCCGTTCCTCGACAAGCTGCGCCCGCCACTCACCACGGTCTCGGTCCCGCACCAGCAGATCGGCGGCGAGGCGGCCCGGCTGCTGCTCGACGCCATCGCCGACCCGACCCGGCCGTCCCGGTCCGTGCTGCTGCCGCTCACCCTGGTCGTGCGAGGCTCCACGGCGCCGCCGCGCTGATCACGGTCAGGCGGCCTTGGCGAGGCGCCGCGCCTGCTGCTCGAGGCGGGCCTGAGCGGCACGACGCACCCTCGGGCCCTTGGTGCTCATCGCCCACAGCAGCTTGGTCTGCTGCGGCACGTTGGTGAGGTCGGTCGTCGACAGCCAGCCGTTGGGCAGCGACAGCCGGACCACCTTGTGCCAGGCCGAGTGGACCTGCTGCGGCAGCGGCGCCGAGTGGTAGTTGAGGTCGTACTTCTCGAAGAGCGCCTTCACCTTCGGGGCGATCTCGGCGTACCGGTTGCTCGGCAGGTCGGGGAAGAGGTGGTGCTCGATCTGGTGCGAGAGGTTGCCGGTCATGATGTGCATGGCCTTCGACCCGGAGATGTTGGCGGAGCCGAGCATCTGGCGCACGTACCACTCGCCGCGGCTCTCGCGGTCCGGGATCGCCTTCCTCTCGAAGGTCTCCACCCCTTCGGGGAAGTGACCGCACATGATCACCGAGTGCGACCACAGGTTGCGCACCAGGTTGGCGGTGAAGTTCGCGGCCAGCGTCGGCAGGAACGACCCGGTCGGGATCGACAGCGCCGGGTGCACGACGTAGTCCTTGGTGGCCTGCTTGCGGATCTTCTTCAGCGTGCCCTTGAGGTTGCGCCTGAACTCCGCCGACCGCTTCTCCTTCGGCAGCCGCAGGTTGTAGCCGAGCTCGAGGTCGTACGCCGCGATGCCGTACTCGAAGAAGCAGGCGTTGATGAAGTTCCACAGCGGCTGGGCGAGGTGGGCCGGGTGCCAGCGCTGGTCCTCGTCGACGCGCATGATGCCGTAGCCGAGGTCGTTGTCCTTGCCGACGATGTTCGTGTAGGTGTGGTGGATCTCGTTGTGGGAGTGCTTCCAGCCGTCGGCGGTCGAGGCGTTGTCCCACTCCCATGTCGTGGAGTGGATCTTGGGGTCGCGCATCCAGTCCCACTGGCCGTGCATGACGTTGTGGCCGATCTCCATGTTCTCGAGGATCTTGGCGACCGACAGGCCCATCGTGCCGAGCACCCACGCGGGCGGGAACGTCGAGAAGAGCAGCACGGCCCGGCTGCCGAGCTCGAGGCGGCGCTGCACGTCGACGACCTTGCGGATGTACGCCGAGTCGCGGTCGCCGCGGGTGTCGAGGACCTCCTGGCGGATCGCGTCGAGCTCGACGCCGATCTGCTCGATGTCCTCCGGCGTGAGGTGGGCGGTCGGGTTCACGGGCTTCTTCGTGATGGCGGTCATGTCATCGCTCCTGGTGGTCGATGTGGCAAGGCCCGGCGGCCGCATTGATGCAGGTCTGGATCGGTACGCCGCCGGGGCCGGTCTCGCCGGGCACCGCGACGGTGAGCGCGCCGTTGCGCAGGTCGCGCACCGCGCCCTCCTTCAGCGGCAGCACACAGCCCATGCAGATGCCCATCCGGCAGCCGCTGGGCATCAGGACGCCGGCGTTCTCGGCGGCGTCGAGGATCGGGGTCGCGCCGTCGGCGTCGAGCTCGGTGCCGCCGGCGAACGTCACGGTGCCGCCTTCGGCGGCCTCGACCAGCTGCGGACGGAAGCGCTCGGTGGCCAGCGCGATGCCGCGCTCGTCGTAGTGCTCCTGGAGCGCGTCCAGCAGGCCCGCAGGACCGCAGGCGTAGGCGGTGCGCTCAGCCAGGTCGGGAACGATCCGGTCGAGCTCCGCGACGTCGAGCAGGCCGTGGGTGTCGGTGTGCATCTCGACGAGCCGCAGCCACCCGGCCTCGTCGTACTGCCGCAGCTCGCCGCCGAAGATCACCTCGTTGCGCGACATCGCGGAGTGGAGCAGCAGGATGTCGGTCGCCGGTCGCTCGGCGCGGTGGAAGAGGTTGCGGAGCATGCCGATGACCGGGGTGATGCCCGATCCGCCGGTGACGAGCAGCAGCTTGTCGGGGATCGGCTGCGGCAGCACGAACTCGCCCTCGGCCTGGTGCAGCTGGATCATCTGGCCCGGCTGCGCACGCCGGACGAGGTGGTTGGAGACGACGCCGTCGGGGATCGCCTTGACGGTGACGCTGATCCGGCGGTCGGCGCGCGGGCCGTGGGTGAGCGAGTACGTGCGCCAGAGGCGGACGCCGTCGACGTCGACGCCCACGCGGACGTACTGCCCCGGCACGTGACCGGCCCAGTCGCGCCCGGGCTGGAGCACGATGGTCGCCGACTGGTGGGTCTCGGGCCGGACCTCGACGATGCGCGCGCGCAGATCGGCCCCGCGGCGCAGCGGGTGGAAGACGTCGAGCACGTCGCTGAGCTCGAGCGGCGTCACGGCCGACTCCGCGACCCGGCGCAGCCCGTCCCGCACGGCCCGGAGCCGGGTCGACCGGCCGAGACCGGAGCGGGTCGTCGCAGACGGGACGGCGATGCTCATGACCACCAGTCTGCTGGCACCTGGATGCAAGATCATGACCACAGGACGTGAAGATCTGGCTCACAGTTGTTCGCAGATGACAAAATGAGCCAATGACCACCGCGCGGCACACCGCCGACCACCGCCTGCGCCTGCCGCCGAAGGCGGTGGAGCGGATGCGCGCCGAGCTGCCCGACGTCGCCGAGCACGTCGTCGCGGCGATCATCGAGGAGGTGCCCAGCTACACCGACGCGTTCAGCGGACCGATGGGCCAGACCATCCGCAACGCGGTGCAGCTCGCGCTGGGCGGATTCCTCTCGCTGGCGAGCGGCAAGCGCGGCGCGGACCAGTCGACGCCGACCGCGCCGGCGGTCGACGGCGCCTACCAGCTCGGTCGCGGCGAGGCCCGGAGCGGCCGGACGACCGAGGCGCTGCTCGCGGCGTACCGCATCGGCGCCCGGGTCTCCTGGCGTGAGATGTCGACGACCGCGGTGCGCAACGGGCTCGACGGCGAGACCCTGGCGGCCTTCGCGGAGCTGGTCTTCGCCTACATCGACGAGCTCTCCGCCGCCAGCGTGGCCGGCCACACCGACGAGCTCGCCACGACGGGGCGGGTGCGGCAGCGCCGCCTCGAGCGGATCGCCCACCAGCTGCTCAGCGGGGCACCGTCGGGCGCCGTCCTGGCGGCAGCCGAGCGCGCCGGGTGGGAGCCGCCGAAAACGCTGACCGCCGTCATCGTGCCCGAGGCGCAGGTGCGGCCCGTGCTCGCCGCGGTCTCTCCGGGCACGATCGCGGCGACCGAGCCGCCCGAGCTCGACGAGGCCGTGCTCCTGCTGGTGCCCGACGCGCACGGCCACCGGCGTGCGGCGCTGCTGCGCACGCTCGGCACCCGCGGCTGCACCGCGGGGCCGCCGCGGCCGTGGCTCGAGGTGCGCGCCTCCTACGACCGGGCCCTGCGGGCGCGCGCCGCGGGACTCGACCTCGACACCGAGGCGCACCTGGTGCCGCTCGTGCTGGAGGCCGATCCCGCCGCCCGCGCGGACCTGCGCGCGCAGGTGCTCGCGCCGCTGTCGGACCTGCGCCCCGGGACCGCCGAGAAGCTCACCGACACGCTGCGCTCGTGGGTGCTGCACCACGGTCGCCGCGACCAGGTGGCGGCCGACCTCTTCGTGCACCCGCAGACGGTGCGCTACCGGATGGGTCAGCTGCGGGAGCTCTACGGCGACCGGCTCGACGACCCGTCGTACGTGCTGGCCCTGACGGTGGCGCTGGGCTGACTCACGGGCGTCGGTCGTCCGGCGGGTCCTCGCCGACCAGCCCGTCGACCGACTCGCGGATCAGGTCGGCGTGGCCGACGTGCCGCCCGTACTCCTCGATCATGTCGCAGACCAGGCGGCGGGCGTTGACGTGGTTGCCCTCGTCGTCGCTCACGTCGGCGGCGAAGTCGAGCCCACCCGCGGCAATGGCCTCGGCGACCAGCGCGCGACCCTGCGCGACCGACTCCTCGAAGAGCGCCTCGAGCGACTCCGGGGTGTCGTCGTCCTCGACCCGGAAGTGCCAGTCGGGGTCGTCCCAGTCTGCCTGGTCGAACGGCGCGAACGGCCGGCGCCCGTGCAGCTTCCACGCGAACGTGATCGCCTCGACCGCGGACAGGTGCTTGAGCAGCCCGCCCAGGGTGAGGCTCGAGGGTCCGAGCGTCGCCCGGATGCCGGCGGCGTCGAGCCCGCCGCACTTCCACAGCAGGTAGCCGCGCAGCCGCTCCAGGGCACCGAGGAGGGCCTCGACCTCGCTGCCGGCCAGTGGGGGCTCGTTCCTGATGCTCAGCTCGCTCATGTCCGGCACACTAGGACCATTCCCGGACGATCTGCTTCCCCGACCTCGCGGGCGCTGCGCGCTCTCGAGCTCATCCAGGCGCGCCCCGGCATCACCGCCGACGACCTCGGCGTCGGGCTGGGCGTCACCGGCCGGGCCGCGCGGCGCTACGTCGCGATCCTGCGGGAGGCCGACCTGCCGATCGAGTCGGTGAGCGGACCGTACGGCGGCTACCGGGTCGGCCGCGGGCTGCGGCTGCCGCCGCTGATGTTCACGGCGGCCGAGGCCGCCGGGCTGGTGATGGCCACGCTCGAGGGGCATCCGGGCGCGGCCGACCCCTCCGACGTCGTCGGCGGGGCGTTGGCGAAGATCCTGCGCTCGCTGCCCGAGCGCGTCGTCGTACCGAGCCCGCGTCCGAGCGGGCACGCGACGCCGCACGGGCACCTCGAGCGGCTGCTCGCGGCGTGCGCGGCGAGCCACCCGCTCCGACTGTCCTACCGGATCGGCGCCCGCACCTCGGCGATGGAGGTCGAGCCGTGGGCCGTCGTCCTGCGACACAGCCGGTGGTACCTGCTCTGCTGGTCGCGCAGCCGCGGCGCGCAGCGGGTGCTGCGCGCCGACCGGGTCGAGGACGCCGCCGTGCTGCCGGGGAGCTTCTCGCCACCGCAGGACCTCGACGCCGTGCGCACGATCGAGGAGCACTTCTCGCAGGGCTGGCGGTACGGCGTGGAGGTGCTGGTCGACGCGCCGCCCACGTGGGTGCGTCGGTGGGTGCCGCCCAGCCTGGCCCGGCTCGAGGCTGTCGAGGACGACCGGACGCGGATGGTGGCCACGACCGATGACCCGGACTGGTACGCCCGACGGCTCGCTGCCGTCCCGGTGACGTTCCGGGTCGTCGGATCGCCCGAGCTGCGTCGGGCCCTCCGCGACCTGTCCGGGCGGCTGTCGTCAGCCGCCGACGAGTCGTAGCTGCCGGTCGAGCTCGGTGCGGAGCTCCGCCCGCAGCTCGTCGTGCTCGGGGCCCGTGGCGTGCTCCGGACCGACCCGCTTCGTCCAGTGGTGGAGCGCGGCCGGCCACCCGACGATGTCGTCGGGCTCCCAGTGGTAGCGCGGCGTGACGTGGGCGTGCAGGAACGCGTCGGTGTTGCCCTGGATCTCGAGGTTGATCCGCCTGAACTGCGGGTCGCGCCGGGCGCACACCGCCGACACGGCCCGGCCGAGGAGGGCCATGTCCTCGAGGAAGAGCAGCTGCCGGTCCGGCGTCAGGTCGGTCAGCTGGTCGACGCCGGGGGTGTCGGAGATCAGCACGCAGTAGCCCGGCAGGTGCTGCACGTCGGCGATCACGGCGTACCCCGCCCGCATCCTCCTCAGCACCATCGGGTTCGTGCCGGCCAGCGCCGTACCCACGCGGTCGTGGCGGAAGTCGTCGGTCACGGCCGTGAGCCTACGGCCCGCTTGCTCGGGGCCGGCCCGGCTCGTCGACGCGTGCGGACTTCTCGGGGTGTGCCTGCGCTTCTCGGGTGTTGCGGTGCCGCAGAAGTGCGGGAATACCCGGTGCACCGGGTATTCCCGCACCCACCGCGCCGCTCAGATCCCCTGCCAGGCAGGCTTCCCGGCGTACACCTCGCGGTAGTAGTCGAGCCGGGCGAGCCGGGAGGCGGCGTCGGGGTCGAGCAGCACGGTGGCGTGCGGGTGCAGCTGGAGCACGGACGCGGGGCAGGACGCGGAGACCGGGCCCTCGACGGCGGCGGCGACCGCGGCGGCCTTGGCCGCGCCGGCGGCGACGAGCAGCAGGTGCCGGGCGCGCAGGATCGTGCCGAGGCCCTGCGTCAGCACGTGCCGCGGCACGTCGCCGACCGAGCCGAAGAAGCGGGCGTTGTCCCGCCGGGTCTGCGCGGTGAGTGTCTTCATCCGGGTCGCGGACGCGAGCGACGAGCCCGGCTCGTTGAAGGCGAGGTGGCCGTCGGCGCCGATGCCGAGCACCTGCAGGTCCACCCCACCGGCGGCCTCGATCGCCGCCTCGTAGCGAGCGCCCGCCTCGGGCAGGCCGTCGGGCGTCGGGTCCGGGCTCGCGATCCGCGCCCGCGGGATGCCGAGCCCGTCGGTGCACTCGCGGAAGATGGTCTCGCGGTAGGTCTCCGGGTGGCCGGCGGGCAGCCCGACGTACTCGTCGAGGGTGAAGCACCGCACCGCGTCGTACGACGGGCCCGCGCCGGCCGCGTGGCGCCGGATCAGCTCCTGGTACGCCGGGAGCGGGCTCGACCCGGTCGCCAGGCCGAGCACGGCGTCGGGGCGCCGTCGCACCAGCGTCTCGATCGCGTCGGCGGCGACGGCGCCGAGCTCGGCGGCCGACGAGAGCGGCACGACCTCCATCAGTCGGCCGCCAGGCGCAGGTCGTCGGTGAGCCGGATCCGCTCCTCGCGCGCAGGCAGACCCAGGAGTCCGAGAGGCGTGGTGGTGGCGGTGGCCACGGCGTCGTCGAGCGTGCAGCCGGTCTGCGCGACGAGGACCCGCAGGCAGTCGAGCAGGGACGCCGCGGAGCCGGCGAGGGTGCCGTCGGCGAGCCGCACGGTGCCGCCGGCGACGACGACGTCCTGGTCGCCGAGCCGGGTCGGTCCGTCGGGCAGCCCGAGCGCGGCGGTGGTGTCGGAGACCGAGACGAACCGCTCCGGTCCCAGCGCCCGCCAGGCTGCTCGCACGAAGTGGGGGTCGAGGTGGTGGCCGTCGACGATCAGGCCCGCGGCGAGGTCGTCGCCGCCGAGCGCGACGCCCACGGGTCCGGGCTCGCGGGGCAGCATCGGCGCCATCGCGTTGCCCAGGTGGGTCACCCAGCGCGCACCGGCCTCGACCGCGGCGACGACGTCGGCGGTCCCGGCGGCCGTGTGGCCGACCGACACGAGGATGCCGCGGTCGACCAGTCGCTCGATCACCTCCAGCGCGCCGGGCAGCTCGGGGGCGATCGTGGCGATCACGACGCCGGCCTCGCGCGACCAGCCGTCGACGATGTCGAGCGAGGGCGGGCGCAGCCAGTGCTCCGGGTGGGCGCCCTTGCGGGCCGGGGCGATCATCGGCCCCTCGAAGTGGAGGCCGAGCGGCTCGGCTCCCGACCACCCGGCGGGCGGGCCGGCGGCGAACGTCGCCAGCGCCCGTTCTCGCGCCGCCGGATCGCTGGTGATGACGGTCGGGACGAACGCGACCACGCCGTGCGCCGGCAGCGCGGCCGCGACCTCCCACAGCCGGTGCGGCTCGTCGGTCAGGTCGATGCCGGCCGCGCCGTTGACCTGGATGTCGACGAGTCCGGGGATGGTCGTCATCGCTCCCCCCACTGCGCGGCGTCGACCGCGGTGGCGCGGGCGGCGGTGGGATATCCACCGAGTCTCGAGGCCGACAGGTGGATACGCCACCGCCGCGGTGCGGACGCCCCCGGCGGCGCTGCGATGTCCACCGCACTCCTGAACGAAGGCGTGGCGGAGCCACCGCCGGCCGGTGGCCGCCCGCTCATCGTTCCCCCAGCAGCGCGGCGCCCACGGCGGCCACGGGATGGTCGGCGGGCACCACGCGGACGCGTCCGGCGAGGTCGAGCGAGGCGAGGAACGGCGAGCCGGACGCCTGGTCGAGCAGGGCCTGCGCGACCGCGACGCGGAGCGGCTCACCGAGCTGGGCGACGCCGCCGCCGAGGACGACGGCCGCCGGGTCGACAGTCAGGCCGAGGGCGCGCACCGCACTCGCGACCCCGGCCGCGAAGTCGTCGCGCAGCTGGACCGCCTTCGGGTCGCCGGCCTGGGCCGCCGCGAAGAGCGCCTGCGCCGGGGGGACGTCGTCGGACGGCCACACCGCGGCGATGGCCGACCCGGAGGCGATCGTCTCGAGGCAGCCGCGCTGTCCGCAGGAGCAGATCGCGCCGTGCGGGTCGACCGGCAGGTGACCGATCTCGCCGGCCGCACCGTGCTCGCCGCGGCGGAGCACGCCGTCGAGCACCAGCCCGGCGGCGAGGCCGGTGCCGATGCTCACGTAGACCAGGTCGCTCTCCCCGCTGAGCGCCGCCGCGCCGAGGGCGGCGGCGTTGACGTCGTTCTCGACGACGGCGCGCAGGCCCAGTCGCTCGCCGAGCAGGTCGCCGAGCGGCACGAAGTCGCCGTCGAGACCGAGGTTGACGGCGTGCTTGACCGCGCCCTGTTCGACGTCGACCAGCCCGGGGATGCCCACTCCGACCGGACCGGTCAGTGGATCGCCGGTCGCGGCGCGGAGGGCGTCGACCACACGACCGGCCGACTCCACGACACCGTCGGCCCCGGGCGCGGTCCGCTCCCGGACCTCCGCCCGGATCTTGCCGTCGGCGTCGAGCACGACGCCGAGGGTCTTGGTCGCTCCGATGTCCAGCCCGAGCTTCACCGGCTCCACCCTGCCTCTCGCAGCAGCTCGGTCACCGCGGCCGCCATCGGACGAGAGTAGCCGCGAGTCAGGATCCGGGGCAGCGGTCCGTCGTACGGTCCCGGCCAGCCCCACTCGACGACGACGGCGGCGCCGTCGGTCACGATCTCCGGTCGCCGATGCGCGTCGCGCACCTGGAGGATCACCGGTGGGTCGACCTCCAGCGGCTCGCCGGGAGTCAGCGTCCTGTCGGGCACCAGACCCCACGGGACCTCGCCGACGGCGATGTTGGCGGCGGTCTCGACGCTGACGACGACGGCGTCCCGCAGGTCGGGAAGCTCTCCCTCCACCGTGACCGCGCGGCGGGCGGCGGCACGCTGCCGCTCCGCGTCGATGTCGTACGCCGTCACCGGCGAGAGCTCGTCGAGCATCCGCGCGATGCGCGCGGCCGCCGACTCCAGGCGCGCGCGCGACAGCCGGCCGTCGTGGACGGCGGCCACGATCGCGGCCTGCGTGCGGCGCACCAGCGACGCGGGCTTATCCGGACCGATGCAGAGCAGGTCGGCGCCGGCGGCCAGCGACAGCACGGCCGCCTCGGGGATCCCCCGCCCGGCCGAGGCGCCGGCCATGTCGAGGGCGTCGCTGACGATCACGCCGTCGTACCCGAGCTCGTCGCGCAGCAGCCCGAGCACCGGTGCGCTCAGCGTGCCGGGGAGGTCGGGGTCGAGGGCGGGTACGACGATGTGCGAGGTCATCACGGCCGCGACCCGGGCCTCGACGACCGCGGCGAACGGCACCAGCTCGCGGGCCCGCAGGGTCGCCGGGTCGGCGTCGACCGTCGGCAGCTCGAGGTGGCTGTCCTGGGCGGTGTCGCCGTGACCCGGGAAGTGCTTGGCGCAGGCGGCGGCGCCGGCCTCCTGGTGACCGCCTACCCAGGCGGCGACCTGGGCGGCCACCGCGCCGGCCTCGGTGCCGAAGCTCCGCGTGCCGATGACCGGGTTGTCGGGGTTGCTGTTGACGTCGGCGACCGGCCCGAAGTTGAGGTTGACCCCCACCGCGGCCAGCTCGGCGCCGATGGCGCGGCCGGTCTCGCGGGTGAGCTCGAGATCGTCGGCGGCACCGAGTGCGGCGGGGCCGAGCACTGGGCTGCCGTCGACGGCGTGCAGGCGGGTGACGTCGCCGCCCTCCTCGTCGACCGCGATGACCGCGTGCGGGTTGGCGGCGCGGATCGCCGCGCTCAGCCGCGCCACCGCCTCCGGGCCGTCGGCGGTGTTGCTGCCGAAGTAGCAGACGCCGCCGAGGCCCTCGGCGAGCAGCGCGGCGTACTCCGCGGGCAAGGAGGTGCCGGCGAAGGCCGGCAGCTGCACCGCGAGCGCCAGCGTCTCGAGTGGGGTGTCCGTCATGGGGGTGGTGGTCATCCCTTCACCGCGCCGGAGGTCAGGCCGCCGACCATGCGGCCCTGCACGATCAGGAAGAAGACCACGACCGGGATCGCGATCAGCGTGGACCCGGCCATGATGCCGCCCCAGTCCGTGCCGCGGTTGACGTCGGTGAACGTCGAGAGCCACAGCGGCAGCGTGCGCTGGTCCTCGCGGGTCATCACGACCAGGGCCAGGGTGAACTCGTTCCACGCCTGGATGAAGCCGAAGACGCCGGTCGCCACGAGACCGGGCGCGAGCAGCGGGAAGGTGATCCGGAAGAAGGCCTGCGTCCGCGAGCAGCCGTCCATCATCGCGGCCTCCTCGAGCTCGTAGGGCACCCCGGCGACGAAGCCGCGCAGGGTCCAGATCGTGAAGGGCAGCACGAGCGAGACGTAGACCAGCGACAGTCCGATGACGGTGTTGAGCAGGTCCATCGTCTCCAGCATCTTGTACTGGGAGATGAAGAGGCCCTCCACGGGGATCATCTGGATCACCAGCAGAGTGATGATGAACGACATCCGACCACGGAAGCGGAAGCGCGACACGGCGACCGCCGCGACGAAGGCGAACGCCAGGGCGACGGCGATCGTCAGCACCGTCACCATCAGGCTCATCTTCAGCGCGTTGACGAACTGGTCGGTCGCGAAGACCGTGCGGTAGTTGTCGAGGTCGCCGCCGAAGGGCACCCAGGTCGGCACAGGGTTGCGGATCTCGTTGCGCGCCAGGAACGAGCTGTTGACCATCCAGTAGACCGGGAAGATCGCGATCAGGAAGGCGATCACGCCCAGCACGTTGGCGGTGATCCGCAGCGAGCGGCGGGGAGCGCGGGCCATCAGAGTGATTCCCTCTCCTGCTTGAGCATGGCGCGCACGTACGGCGCGGTGAGGATGACCGTCAACGCCAGCATGAAGATCGCGACGGCGGCCGCCATGCCGAACTCGCCGCCGCCGATCCCGAGCCGGTAGATGTAGGTGCCCAGCAGGTTGGTGTCACGGGTCGACCCGCCGGCCTGCTGGAGGATGAAGATCTGCGTGAAGACCCGCAGGTCCCAGATGACCTGGAGCAGTCCCACGACGAGCAGCACCGGCCGGATGGCCGGGAGCACGACGTGACGCAGCCGCTGCAAGGCACCGGCCCCGTCGATCTCCGCCGCCTCGACCATGTCCTCGGACACCTGCGTCAGCGCGGCGTAGACCGTGAAGGCGACGAACGGCACGCTCATCCACACCACGATCACGGTCGCGACGAAGAAGAACGACAGCGGGCGGAGCAGCCAGGGATGGCCGACGAAGTCGAAGCCCAGCTCGGTCAGCAGGTAGTTGATGACGCCGTACTGCGTGTCGAAGAGCCACTGCCACACGGTGAGCGAGGCGACGACCGGCATCGCCCAGGCCAGCAGCAGCCCGGTCTGCACGAGGACGCGCACCCCCTTGGCCATGTGCCGCATCAGCAGCGCCAGGCCGACACCGATCGCCATCGTCACGGCGGCGTTGACGAGGCAGAAGGCGAGGGAGCGGAGCGTGACCCGCCACAGGTAGGGGTCGGTGATCAGGTCGCGGTAGTTGTCGACGCCGATCCAGGTCGGCGGCTGGCCGAACTGCTGGGCCAGTCCGAAGTCCTGGAACGAGAGGACGACCTGGCGCACCAGCGGGTAGCCGAGCGCCAGGGCCAGAGCGGCGACGGCGGGCAGCAGGAGCGCGTACGGCAACGGCGTACGACGTCGGCGCGGTGCGCGGTCACTCATGAGTCCTCCTCGCTGGTCTGTCGGGGCGTCCGGGCGCGGCACGGCCGGGGCGGCGGATCGCACCGCCCCGGCCGTCCTGCGTGTTCCCCCGTGTGTGGTGGCCGTCGGGTCAGCCGTTGATCTGCTCGTTCATCTGCTCGTCTGCCTTGGCCGCGAGCTCGTCGACGTCGCCGCCCTGGGCGATCGCGCTGAAGAGGTCCTCCAGGACCCGGGAGCCCTCGACGTTCGCCCAGCCGGGGGCGGCCGGGGTGAGCTTGGCGTTGGAGGCCGCGGCGATCGTGGCCTGCGCGAACTCGTCGTCGCCGAGCAGCGGTGCCAGCGAGTTCTTGGCCGGCGTGAGGCCGGCCTCGGCCATGATCGTCTGGTAGTCGTCGCTCAGCATCAGCGCGACGGCCTTCTGCGCCAGGCCCCGGTTGGCCGACTTGGCCGCGATCGCGATGTCGGAGCCACCGAGCAGCACCGGCGCCGGCTCGCCGTCGGAGCCGGGCAGCGCGAAGACGCCCATCTGCTTGCCGAGGGTGTCGGGGCAGCCGGTCTTCGGGTCGTTGATCAGGCCGGTGACCCAGCCCGGCGTCGACATCATGCCGACCTCGCCGGCGCACCACGGGGTCCACGGGTCGGCCTCGTTGCCGTCCTTCGGTGCGCCCGACGCCTCGGTGAAGAGTCTCTGCGCGGTCTCGAGGCCCGCGACCGACTCCGCCGACGCCAGCGACCCGCTCCACTCACCGCCGTCGTCGGTGGCGAGGTCGCCGCCGGCGTCCCAGATGAACGTCGCGCCGTTGCGCCAGTCCTGGCCCGGGAACCAGAAGCCGGAGAAGTTGGCGGGCTTCGGGTTGGCCTGCTTCAGCGCGACGGCCGCGTCGACGAACTCGTCGAGGGTGGTGGGCACCTCGAGGCCGGCCTTCTTGAAGAGGTCCTTGCGGTAGAAGATGTACTTCGAGCCGGCGTAGTACGGCACGGCGTACGTCTTGCCGTCGACGGTCGCCCCCTCGACGAAGCCGGGGAGCAGGTCGTCGCCGCCGAGGCCGTCGAGCTGGTCGGTGAGGTCGGCGAACGCGCCGGCGGAGGTGAACGTCGGGGCCTGCGTGTTGCCGATCTCGACGACGTCGGGGGTCTCCGACTCGCTGGAGAGTGCGGTCGTCAGCTTCTCGACGAGACCGTCCCACTCCTGCTGCTCGATGGTGAGCGTGGAGCCGGGGTTCTGCTCCTCGAAGGTCTTCTTCAGCCAGTCACGCGCGTCCTGCGGCGTGTCGGTGCCGTTGAGCCAGACGCGGATGTCCGCGGTCTTGGGGCCGCCGTCGCTCGACGAGCCGTCGTCACCGTCGTCGCTGCCGCAGGCGGCGAGGGTCGCCGTGGCCAACGTGGCCATCGCTGCGACCGCGAGTGTCTTCTTGATGCGCACCGCAGTGTTCCTCTCTTCGAGCTTCCGTGTTGCTGGTGTTGGTGGTGGTGTGGTGGTGGCCCCGAGACGGTTCTTCAGGAGACGCCGAGCTGTCCGGAGAGGACGAGGACGGCAGCACCGACGAGGACCACGTCCTCGCCGAGCGTCGAGGTGCGGACCACGAGGCCCGCGGAGCTGACCGGCATGGTCCGCTCCCGGATGGTGCGGTCGGCGGCCTCCCGCAGCGGCCCGTCGAGCAGCTCCTGCGGGCCGCTCAGCACGAGCTCGTGCAGGTTGAGGGTCCCGACGACCGGGGCGAGCGCCGCCCCGAGCTGCTTCCCCACCGTGGTCAGCACCTCGGCGGCGGCGCGGCCCGCGAGGCGCCGGCGCAGGTGGGGCACGGCGAGGATCGTCTCGAGGCAGCCGGTCCTGCCGCAGGCGCAGCGCTCGCCGTCGGGATCGACGACGACGTGGCCGATCTCGCCGGCGGCACCGAGGTGGCCGTGGAGCAGCGACCCCTCCAGGACGAGCCCGGCACCCACGCCGATCCCGACCCGGAGCACCATCAGCCCGCCGTCGCCGGAGGCGCCGAACGTGTGCTCGCCGAGGACGGCGGTGTTGGCGTCGTTGGCGACGAAGACGGGGAGGCCGAGGGCGTCGGCGAGGCTGGCGGCGAGCGGGGTGTCGGTCCAGGACAGGTTGGGTGCGTCGATGACGGTGCCCGCGGCGTCGACGACGCCGGGGCTCCCGACGCCCACGCCGAGCACCGGGCGGTCGGTCATCGCGATCAGCTCCGTCGCGAGCCGGTGCACCAGGGCGACCGCGGCCGCGCCGGTGGCGCCGTCGAGCGGGAGCTCGTGTCGGGCCTGGACGATGCCTGCGAGGTTGACCACCGCGCCGGTCATCCGGTCGGTCGCCGAGAGGTCGAGGCCGATGACGTGCGTGGAGTCGGCGTCGAGCCCGACCAGCGTCGGCGGCTTGCCGACCCGGCTCTCGGCCGGCGCGCCGAGCTCGCGGACCAGGCCGTCGGCCACCAGCTCCCCGACCAGGTCGGAGACCGTCACCCGGGTCAGCCCCGTGGTCCGGGCCAGGTCGGCGCGGCTCGCCGGCCCCTCCCGGAAGAGCTGCTGGAGCAGCAGCGAGCGGTGGTGGCGGCGGGCGTCCTCCTGGAGGAGCTTGCCGCGCGGCCGGAGCGGCCGGCCCACCGGTGAGGTCTGGGACACGTTTGTTAGTTCAGCGCACTTACTTATTGGCCGTCAAGGGTTCATCGGAAATTGCCGGTGTCGGAATACCCGGTGCACCGGGGATTCCTGCACTTCCCGGGTGTGGCAACACCCGAGAGGTGCGGGGAGTGCCCCAGGAGTCCCGGCCGCCGCACGAGCGCCCGGTCGCCCCGCTCGACCCGGCCTCCGCACCGCCGGGCTCGGCGGTGCGCGCCACCTGCGCGGTGCGTAGGGCCTACCGCCCGGCCGGCCGCAGCCGCCGGTCGAGGAGCGGGTAGACACGGCGGGCGTTGCGCTCGACGACGTCGGCGCGCTGGTCGTCGGTCAGCGGGGCGGCGTCGACGTACCTCAGGGTGTCGTCGAAGTGGTGGCCGGTCGTCGGGTCGATGCCCCGGGCCCCACAAGCACGCGATCCAGCAGACGTTCTTCCTCTACGTGTGGGAGCCGGGCGGCAACCGCATCGAGCTGTGCAACCCGCTCACGCGCCTGGTGCTCGCGCCCGACCGGCCGCTGGTCACCTGGACCGAGGAGGAGCGGAAGAAGGGCCAGGCCTGGGGCTTGCAGACCATCCCGACCTTCCACACCCACGGGATGCCGCCCGTCGGTTGACCGTCGGAGGCTCTCGATGCTCCGACTGTCGGCCGGCTGCAGGTCAATCAAGGGATGAAGGTCACGCCGCGGTTCCCTCGCCGAGTTCGCCGAGGGGAGCGCGGTTTCGCCTGCATCCCTTGATGAACCACCGACCGGCCCGCCGCGTCCGACCACGGCACCGCCGACCGCGTCAGTCCGCCGTCGCGGCGGGTCACTCAAGGGGTCAGCGACGCCTCGTCGGGAGGCGCGACGGTGAGCACGGCGTCCTCGATGAGCGGGTGCCGCTCGATGTCGGCCTCGACGGCGCGGAGTCGGAGCGCGAGGTGGTCCTCGGTGTCGTCGCCGACGAGGTCGACCGCGGCGACGACGAAGAGCCGCTGCGGACCGACGTACTCGAGGTGCAGGTAGGTGAGCCGCTCGACCTGGGGGTGCTCGAGGATCCCGGCGATGACCCGCGACCGGGTGTCGGCGGTCGGGCCCTCGCCGAGCAGGTAGTCCATGTTGCGACGGATCAGGAAGACCGCGACGAAGGCGAGCAGGAGGCCGATCGCGATGGAGCCGAGCGCGTCGTAGATCGAGTTGCCCGTGAGCTGGTGGAGCCCGATGCCGGCGGCGGCGATCAGGATGCCGAGCAGTGCGGAGAAGTCCTCGAAGAAGACCGCGCGCAGGGTCGGGTTGGACGTCCGGGCGACGTACCGCAGCGGGTGCATGCCGAACCGCCGCGAGGCGCCGTGCACCTGCCGGCTCGCCTGCAGGAACGACGACCCCTCGAGCACGAAGGCGAGACCGAGCACCACGTAGTTCACGGTGTAGCTCGCCTCGTCGGCCGACTCGGCGGCCAGCTCGGTGACGCCGTGCCAGATGGAGACCACCGCGCCGGCCGTGAAGAGCCCGAACGCCGCGACCATCGACCAGGCGTACGTCGCGCGCCCGTACCCGCGCGGGTGCTTCTCGTCGCGCGGCCTGCTGCCGCTGCGCTCGGCGATCACGAGGAACACCTCGTTGCCGGTGTCGGCCCACGAGTGCGCGGCCTCCGCGACCATGGCGGCCGACCCGGTCAGCGCCGCCGCGGCCGACTTGGCGATGGCCAGCAGCCCGTTGGCCACGAGCGCCACGAGCACCGTGAAGAGCGACTGGCCCTGGCTCGGTTCCTCCGGCACGTCGGTGGTCGCCATGCCTCCTTCGTACCCGGCCCGGGGCACGACGACCACCGCGTGAGCTGCGACACGCACGTACGGTCGTGGCCATGCGTCGCCCACCCGCCGGCCTCCCGGTCGCTGTCGTGCTCGCCCTCGCGACCCTCGCCGGCTGCTCGACCGACGGCGCCGACCCGGCGCCGGCGCCCGCCCGGACGACCGGCGACCCGGCGTCCTCGGCCACGGCGTATGACACCTACGTCGCCCTCGGCGACTCCTACACCGCCGCCCCGCTGGTCCCGCCGACCGACACCAGCACGGTCTGCCTGCGCTCCGGCGTGAACTACCCGGCGCTCGTCGCCGAGGCGATGCCGGGCACGGCGCTCACCGACGTCAGCTGCAGCGGCGCGTCCACCGCGAACGCCCGGCAGCCCCAGCGCGGCCGGACGGGGTCGGTCCCGCCACAGCTGGACGCCGTGGAGCGGGGCACCGACCTCGTCACGATCAGCCTCGGCGGCAACGACGAGAACCTCTTCGGCACGCTGCTCCTCGGGTGCACCAGGCTCGCGGCGGACGAGCCGACGGGGAGCCCGTGCACCGACCGTTTCGCCGACCGGGTCGCGCCGGTGCTGGTCACGGTGCGCGACAACCTCGCCCGGGTCGTCCGGGACGTCCACGACCGGGCGCGGCAGGCGCGGGTGCTCGTGGTCGGCTATCCGCAGATCGTGCCGGCCTCGGGCACGTGCGACGACCTGCCGCTCGCACCGGGCGACTACGCGTTCGCCCGGGACGCGAACGAGCGGCTGACCGAGGCGGTCCACGACGCGGCCGACTACGCCGACGCGGAGTACGTCGACGTGTGGGCCGCCACCGAGGACCACGACATCTGTGCCGACGACCCGTGGATCAACGGCCGCGTCACCTCGGCCGCGCGGGCGCTCGCCTACCACCCCCTCGACACCGAGCAGCGGGCCGTCGCCGACCTCGTGCTGGAGACGATCGGGTAGGCCGGAGGTCAGCGCTGGTCGTGCACGACGTGCCCGGCGACGACCGTCGTCGCGACGCGCATCGTGCGCAGCGCGCGGTCGACCGCCGCCGTGTCGGTCGCGTCGACGTCGCGCAACAGCGGGTCGCGGTCGACGAGCGCCAGGTCGCCGCGGGAGCCCGCGCCCACGGTCGGCTGGCCGTCGACGGAGGCGGCGAGCGCCTCGTGCACCGTGAGCGCCTGCTCGCCGTGCCACGGTCCACGGTCGTCGGCGCTGCGGTGCACGGCGGCGGCCATCGCCAGCCAGGGGTCCAGCGGCGACACCGGGGCGTCCGACCCGAGCGCGAGGTCGACGCCGTCGTCGGCCATCCACCGGAACGCGAAGCAGCGCTCCGACCGCTCACCCCAGATCCTCTCGGTGAGGTCGCGGTCGTCGAGCAGGTGCGCCGGCTGCACGCTGGCCCGGATCCCGAGTTCGGCCATCCGCCGCACGTCGTCGCGCCGACACATCTGGGCGTGCTCCACCGAGCCGCGGGCGCCGGTGTCGGCGTACGCCGCCAGCGCCTCCTGCACCGCCGCGTCGCCGATCGCGTGGGTGGCGACCTCCAGACCGCCGGCGTGCGCACGGGCGAGCTGCTCGCGCAGCTCGCTCCCCGAGAGGTTGGGCTGGCCGGCTGGGTACTCCAGGCGGTGCGCGTCGCCGTACGGCTCGCAGCACCACGCCGTACGGGTGTTGAGCGAGCCGTCGCTGATGATCTTGAGCGGCCCCATCGTCGCCCGCTCGTCGCACCCCGGCAGGGTGTCGCCGGTGCGCAGCCCGGCCGCGATCACGTCGTCGAGGGTGTCGGCGTACGTCGCCCAGCGGATCCGGATCCGGTCGCACCCCTGCACCCAGCGCTCGGCCCACTCCTCGCGGCTCGCGCCGAACTCGAAGTCGACCATGCCCGCAATGCCCTGGGACGCCGCGTGGTCGAGCATCCTGCGGTAGGCCTCGGGCGAGGTACCGTCGTTGCCGACGAGCGTGACGAGGCGGGGGTACGCCGCGAACCACTCGGTCTCGCGCACGACCGAGTCGCGCACCGGCATCGCCAGGTGGAGCAGGGCGGTCGTGTTGAGCCAGGCGTGATGGCCGTCGCCGCTGATCAGCACGACCGCGGTGTCGCCCGAGACGGCGTCGAGCTCGGAGACGGTGACCTCGCGGTCCCAGCTCGCCGAGCGGTGGCCCCAGCCGATGACCGGGAAGTCGGGGTACGCCGCGATCCGCTCCGCCACCGCCCGGGTGGCGTCCTCCGGGGAGCGGGCCCCGGCGAGGTCGAGCCGTTGCGAGGCGAGCGTCCACTGGGCGAGGTGGGTGTGCTGGTCCCACAGGCCCGGGATCATCCACCGGCCGTCGGCGTCGATCTCGTCGACGCCCGGCGGCCGCTCGAGGGCGGGGCCGACGCCGGTCACGGTGCCCCGCTCCACGAGGACGTCCACGGGCGCGTCCGGCGCGTGCTCCCGCGCTCCGATCGGGACCAGGCGGGCGTGGCGGATCAGGATGCTCGACACAGGGTCAGACGCTAACGGGCTCCTCGACGTCGACCTCGACCGGCGCCGCCATCGGCTGCGGCCTGAGGAAGACACCACCCACGAACGCGGCCAGCGCGGCGGCGACCGCACCGGCGGCGAAGGCGAGCTGGAAGCCGCCGTTGAGCGCCTCCAGGGGAGCCGCCCCCGCCGCCGCCAGCGACTCGGTGCGGGCCGTCGACAGGCTGACCAGCACCGCCAGGCCGAGCGCGCCGCCCATCATGAACGAGGTGTTCACGACGCCCGACGCGAGCCCAGCCTCCTGCGGCTCGACGTCTCCCATCGCGGCCAGCAGCACCGGGTTGAAGGCGATGCCGGCGCCGGCGCCCAACAGCAGCATCGACGGGAGCACGTCGATCGCGAAGCTGCCGCCGACGGGCGCCCGGGAGAAGAGCGCCAGGCTCACCGCGGCCAGGCCCAGCCCGACGACCAGCGGGGGACGGATGCCGAACCGCATGACGAGCCGGTCGGAGACCCGCAGCGAGCAGTAGGCCATCACCACGCTGGTCGGCACGAACGCGAGACCGACCTCGAGGGCGTCGTACCCGAGCACCTGCTGGAGGTAGAGCGCGGCCAGGAAGAACCAGGCGAACATGGCCGCGGCCCAGAGCACACCCACCACCTGGGAGACGGAGACGTTGCGGAGCCGGAAGAGTCGCAGCGGCACCAACGGCTCGGCGGTGCGCGACTCCCAGGCGACGAACGCCGCGAGCAGGATCGCGCTGCCGACCAACAGCACCGGACGGTCGTCGACGATGCCGTAGACCGAGGTCATCAGCGCCGCCGTGACGAGAACCGCCCCGAGTAGGTCGATGCGTCCGCGGCGCGCGCCGGCGTCGTCGGCGGGCAGCACGTGGCGGGCGGCCACCCAGACGACCACACCGATCGGCACGTTCACCAGGAAGATCCAGTGCCACGAGAACAGTCCGGTGAGCACCCCGCCGAGCAGCACGCCCACCGCGCCGCCGCCCGACATCACGAAGCCGAAGACGCCCATGGCTCGCGCCCGCTCGCCCGGGTCCGAGAAGAGTCCGACGATCAACGACAGCGCGACCGCCGAGACCGCGGCACCACCGAGGCCCTGGACGGCGCGGCCGACGACCAGCAGCCCGGCGGACGGCGCGAGACCGCACGCCACGGACGCGACCGTGAACGACACGACACCGCCCAGGAACACGCGCCGGTTGCCGAGGAGGTCGCCCAGCCGGCCCGACAGCAGCAGGAACCCGCCGAACGTGAGCAGGTAGGCGTTCACCACCCACGCCAGCGCCGACTGGGAGAACCCCAGGTCGGACTGGATCGATGGCAGCGCGACGTTCACGATGCTCGAGTCGAGCACGATCATGAGGTCGCCGAGGCACAGCACGTACAGCGCGAGCCAGCGGCTCCTGGTCGTCAGGTCGTTCATCGTCGTATCTCCTCGGTGGAAGGGCTCTCACCCTCTCCACGAAGCGGATCCATCGAAATCGACAGACCCGCCGAGATTTCCTTCCTCATCGCTCGCCGGTGGACGAGCTGGTCGGCACCACGCGGAGCGAGCACGCACGGCGGGCCGCGCCGGGGCCGGGTCGCCCGGGTTGCGCTTCATCAAGGGATGCAGGCGAAACCTCGCTGCCCTTGGTGAACTCGGCGTGGGAAGCGCCACCCGACCGTCATCCCGTGATGAAGCTGCGGCGGCAGTTGAGGCAACCTGGCACCCGGCAGGCGTCGAGCGGAGGACCGCGCATGGCCGGCCGAGCTCACCAGGACAGCTCGATCTCCAGCTCACCGCCGTCGGACTCGACCTCGACCTCGATCGAGAGGTCGACCTCGTCGGGCACGCGCACGGTGACCCGGCGCCCGTCGCGCTCGAAAGCGACCGCGTTGTTGCGGGCGAGGGCGTCGGCCAGCGCGTGCAGGCGGGCGGCGGCCTCCTCGCGACGGAGGCGCCGCTTCTCCTCGAGCTCGGACAGGTCCATCTTCGACTCCTCGCGTGGTGCGGTCAGACGTGGCGTCGCGACTGGACGACGCGGAACCGGGAGGCGACGTAGGCGCCGTCGGTGTACGTCGCGT
The DNA here is from genome assembly GCF_029210375.1 of Nocardioides sp. YIM 152315. GTDB lineage: Bacteria > Actinomycetota > Actinomycetes > Propionibacteriales > Nocardioidaceae > Nocardioides. The sequence goes on from NZ_JARGER010000037.1 coordinate 55,160, forward strand.
TCGCGGCGGGATTGGCGCCGGTGCCGTGGAAGTCGGAGAACGCGGCCGACTGGTTGACGAAGACGCTGCCGGTGAGGTTCTCCGACAGGGCGACACCGACCTCGAGGGCTGCCTCACGCATCTCGTCGACGATCTGGTCCGAGGTCGAGTAGACCGATGCGGTCATCGCGCCGTGCCGGGTCACGGTGAGGCCGAACAACGCGATCGACTCGTCGGTCTCGGAGGTCTCGATGAGGTAGGCGACCGGCCCGAAGCACTCGTTGGCGTAGGCATCGGCGTCGTCGGCGGTCAGCGCGACCAGCAGCGGCGTGCGCACCGTCGCGTCTGCGTACGCCGGGTGCCGGACCTCGCGACTGGCGACCAGCACCCGCCCGGTGCCGGCGGCCTTGTCGACGCGGGCGGGGATGTCCTCGTTGACGATGCCGCCGAGCAACTCGACCGCGCGCGCGTCGTCGCCGAGCAGGCGGTCGAGGGCGCCGCCGATGCCGGCGGCGATGTCGTCGACCGTCTTGTGTCCCTGGTCGGTCTCGATGCCGCCGGCCGGGACGAACACGTTCTGGGGAGCAGTGCACATCTGGCCGGAGTAGAGGGAGAACGAGAACGCGAGGTTCTGGCACATCCCGGCGAAGTCGGACGTCGAGTCGAGGACGACGGTGTTGACGCCGGCCTTCTCGGTGAAGACGACCGCCTGCTCGGCGTGCGTCTCGAGCCACTCGCCGAACGCGTTGCCACCGGTGAAGTCGATGATCCGGACCTCCGGTCGCCGCGCCAGGGTGGCGGCGAGCCGGTCGTCCCGCTCCTCGGCCGCGAGCGTCACGAGGTGGGGATCGAAGCCCGCCTCGGCGAGCACCTCCTGGCACGCCTGCACGGTGATCGCCAGCGGCAGCACCGCGCCGGGGTGGGGCTTGACCACGACCGCGTTGCCGGTGACGAGCGAGGCGAAGAGCCCGGGCCAGGAGTTCCAGGTCGGGAACGTGTTGCAGCCGATCACGAGCGCGACGCCGCGCGGCACGACCGTGAAGGTCTTCTCCATCCGCAGCGGCTCGCCGCGCCCCGGCTTCTCCCAGAGCGTGGTCCGCGGCGTGCGCGACATCTCGATCCACGCGTAGGCGATCGACTCGAGAGCCCGGTCCAGCGCGTGGGCGCCGCCGGCCTGGAAGGCCATCACGAACGCCTGCCCGCTGGTGTGCTGCACGGCGTTCGCGATCTCGAAGATCCGGGCATGCAGGCGGTCGAGGATCTCCAGGCACACCCCGGCACGTCCGTCGGGACCGACCTCGCGCCAGGCCCGCATCCCGGCGGCCGCGGCCGCCAGCAGCTCGTCGACGGCGGTCACCCGCGGATAGCGCACCCCGAGGTCGAAGCCGTACGGCGACCGCTCGGTCGCCACGGTTCCGTCGGCGCCGGGCGTGGCGGCCGGGAACTCGGCGCCGAGCCAGGCGTCGAACGCCGCGCGACCCTGCGGCGCGGCCTCCTCGCCGTAGACGCGTGGCGACGGAGACTCGTCGAAGGCCGAGTAGTACTCGCGGCTCGCGATCGCCGCGACGGCGGCGTCCAGACGCGGCCGATGGCGGTCGAACCAGGTATCGCTCACGGTGCCCCTCCGTATTACTGAAGCCGGTCACACTCTGGCACATCGCGTCGCGCGGCGTACGGCGGCGACGCGCCGGCCCGGGCCGATACGGTGGGCCGCATGTGGGTGCGCTGGATCGGGCTGGCGCTCGCGCTCGTGCTCGCAGTCGCGGCCGCGCTGCTCGGGTACCGACTGGGCGAGGAGGGTCGGCCGACGCCGACGACGTTCGCCGCCGAGCCGCTGCCCGCCGTCTCTCCCAGCTATCCGGTCACCCCGGCGCGGGTCGTGCGCGACGACCCCTACCCGCCCCTGGCGCCGGGTGCCGCGGTGCGGCCGGTGCGGTTGGGGACGGCGCCCTTCCAGGTCAGCGTGCCGGCGCCGCGCGGATGGGTGCGATCGGTGCCCACGGCCGGCGAGTGGCGGTGGTACCCCTCAGCCGACAAGACGAAGAACGTGTACTTCCTGCGGGTGCGCCAGGTCGGCGCCCAGTACCAGTCGGTCTCGGCCGCCGTGGCCGATCGGATCGCGGCCCTCGACAACGCCGACGACGTCGACGACTTCGTGGTGGAGGACCGCCAGCGAGACCGGTTCGTCTCCCACTACGTCGCCGACGAGCACCGCCGGGTCTCCTACGAGGGCTACCTCCCTCGCGGCGGCGACGTCGCCTACCTGTGGGTGGCGGTCATCGGTCGGGAGGCGGACCGCGACGGTCTCCAGGACCTCTTCACGCGGGTGATGGCGGGGGCGAGGACCGACCTCAGCTGAAACCGTGGGTCTCGACGTCGTCGAGGACCCGGTTGGCGACCGTCGTGCTGTCGCTGCGGACCTGCACCCACAGCAGTCGGTTGTCGGTGAGCTGCACGACCCGCTCGACGACCACCCGGTCCTCGCAGCCGGTGAAGACGACCGTCAGCGCGTCGCCGCCGTTGGCGATGCCGTCGATCGGCGACTTCTCGCTGTCGCACTCGGGGTGGTTGGGCACCCGGTCGGGGAGCTCCGTACCGGGCAGGATGCCGACGAAGACGCCCCTTCCCTCGGTGCTCGACGCCCAGTCGTCACCGGTCCCCACGGACAGCCCGGGATAGTCGCCGTCGGCGCCGCGGGGCTGCCAGCCGTCGCCGGCCACCGCCCCGTCCCAGGCCGACGGCACCGTCACCGTGAGGTAGCCCGACGCGTCGGTGATCGTCGCCTCCGCGGGCTCCCGGCCGCCGAGCGCGTAGCCGATGGCGGCGCCGCCGGCCACCACGAGGAGGGCGGCGAGGACGCCGACCACCCTCCGTCTCCGGCGCGGTCGCCGCGGGAGGTCCGGGTCGGGCAGCGACACGTGGTCGCCGAGCATCGACGGCGCCGCCCCCGGGTGGGTGAGCTGGGGGTCGAGCGGCAGCCACGGCCGCGCGTCCTCCCCCTCCAGCGCCGGGGTCAGGGCGGCCGAGAGCGCCGCGACGTACGACGCGACGTCGGGCCACCGGTCCTCCCGGTCGGCCGCGAGCCCGCGGGCGACCACCGCCGACACCTCCTCGGAGAAGGCCCGGCCCGGCGTCGACAGCGGCGGCGGCGGTCCCGGCTCGGCGGCGGCCGCGAGCGACGCGTGCGAGAACGCCGCCCGCCCGCTGAGCAGCAGGTGGGTGAGCGCGGCGAGCGAGAAGAGGTCGGAGCGCGGGTCCAGCGGCTCGCCCTGCGCCTGCTCCGGGGACACGAACGACGGCGTCCCGGCGATCACCGTCAGTCGCGACGAGACCTCCATCGACTTTCCGAGGCCGAGGTCGGCGACCATCGCGCGCACCTGGCCGTCGACGCCGCGGAAGAGCACGTTGGCCGGCTTCAGGTCGCGGTGCAGCACCCCGCGCTCGTGCAGCGTCTGCAGCCCGGCCCCGACCTGGCGGACCACCTCGAGCGCCTGCGCCGGCGTCAGCCCGTCGATCTCGAGCCGGTCGGCGAGCGTGCCCTGGTCGGCGTACGACATCACCAGGTAGGGCCGGCCGTCGTCGATCTCGCCGGCGTCGTAGACGGTCACGACGTACGGCGACTCGACCCGGCGCAGGAAGCGCCCCTCCTCGAGGAAGCGCTGCCGCACGGCCTGGTCCTCGGTCCAGTTGTCGGCGAGCACTTTGATCGCCACCGGCGAGTCGAGCTGCTCGTCGTAGGCCAGCCAGACGGTCGCGAAGGCACCCGCGCCGATGCGTCGACGCACGGCGTAGCGACCGAGACGGGCGGGCATGGGCACCGACGCATCATCGCAAAACGTCGGCCCGATCTCTCGGGGGTCGTCCCTGAGGGGGATCGGGGTCGGCTCAGGGGTGCGTGCCCCGATCTCCCCGATGTGGCGGACCGGCCCGGCACGGGAGGGTCGTGGCCATGATCAAGGTCGACTCCCTCACCAAGAAGTACGGCGGGTTCACCGCCGTCGACGACGTCTGCTTCACGGCGCGGCCCGGCCGCGTCACCGGCTTCCTCGGGCCCAACGGCGCCGGGAAGTCCACCACCATGCGGATCATGGTCGGCCTGACGCCGGCCACGTCCGGCATCGCCGAGGTCAGCGGCCGCCGGTTCGCCGACCTGCCGAACCCCGGGCTCGAGGTGGGAGTCCTGCTCGACGCCTCGGCCCAGCACGCCGGCCGCACCGGGCGGGAGATCCTCACGATCGCGGCCCGGACGATGGGCCTGTCCACGCGCCGGGTCGACGAGATGCTCGAGCGCGTCAGCCTCACGCCCGAGGAGTCGGGCCGCCGGGTGCGCAACTACTCCCTCGGCATGCGCCAGCGGCTCGGCATCGCGACCGCGCTGCTCGGCGAGCCCGAGGTGCTCATCCTCGACGAGCCGGCGAACGGCCTCGACCCGGCCGGCATCCGCTGGATGCGCGACCTGCTGCGCGGGTACGCCGACCAGGGCGGCACCGTGCTGCTCTCCAGCCACCTGCTGCACGAGATCGAGGTGATCGCCGACGATCTCGTCGTCATCGGCCAGGGCCGGATCGTGGCCCAGGGCACCAAGGCCGAGCTGCTCGCGTCCGCGGGCACCCTGGTCCGCACCTCCGACGTCCCCACCCTCGCTCGCGCGCTCGTCGACGCGGACCTCGACTTCGTCGAGAGCGCCGCCACCGCCGGGGCCGACGCGCTGCGGGTGGAGGCCGACCCCGAGCTCGTCGGCCAGGTCGCGCAGCGCGCGGGCGTCGCGCTCGCCGAGCTGCGCGCCGCCGACGGCGCCGGCCTCGAGGAGATGTTCCTCGAGCTCACCGCAGAGACCCAGCGTGAAGGAGCAGCAGCATGACCGCCACCACCGTCGAGACCCTCGAGCCCGAGGCCGTACGCGCGGCGCGCCCGGCCCCGACGCGGATCCCGATGTCTCGGATCATGGGCGTCGAGCTCCGCAAGTCGTTCGACACCAGATCGGGCTTCTGGCTGATGGCGAGCATCGGCATCCTCGCCGTCATCGCCACCTCGGCCACGATCCTCTTCGCGCCCGACGACGAGCTCACCTACGAGTCGTTCGCCACCGCGATCGGCTTCCCGATGGCGGTGCTGCTGCCGATCATCGCCGCGCTGTCCGTGACGAGCGAGTGGAGTCAGCGCACCGGCCTCACGTCGTTCACGCTCGTCCCCCACCGCGGCCGCGTCATCGTCGCGAAGCTGGGTGTCACCATCGGTGTCGGCGTCGTGTCGATGCTGGTCGCCGCCGCCATCGGCGCCCTCGGCAACGTGGTCGGCACCGCCATCACCGGCACCGACACGGTGTGGAACGTGAGTGTCGCCGAGCTCGCCTACATCATCCTCGCGAGCGTGCTCGGGATGCTGGTGGGCTTCACGCTCGGTGTGCTGATGCGCAGCTCGGCCGCCGCCGTCGTCGGCTACTTCGTCTACGGCTTCGCGCTGCCGCCGCTGTCGATGATGCTCGCCGCGAGCCAGGACTGGTGGGACCGGCTCCAGCCGTGGGTCGACTTCTACTACGCACAGGGCAGCCTCTACGAGGGCCAGGTCAGCGGCACCGAGTGGGCGCACCTCGGGGTCGCCGGACTCATCTGGCTCGTCGTGCCGCTCACGATCGGCCTGTGGTCGGTGCTGCGGTCCGAGGTCAAGTAGGCCTTGTCGCTTCGTCCTCGGCCGTCGCGAGCGTCGCCCAGCGCGTGCGCTGGCAAGGCGGAGGAGGGAGGCGGGACGGAGTCCCGGTGACCGACGACAACGCAGTCCAGCATGCCGCTGGGCGGCGCGCAGCAGGCCATGGGACGAAGTGACGTGGCCATCACGAAGCGGTCACCCTTCCCCGTCGTCGCGCACAATGGTGCCGACGACGGGGAAGAGGTATGTGCGTGAACGACCAAGGACCGGGTCCCGACGAGATCGACGAGCTCGCCCGACGGGCGCAGGACGGTGACCGCGACGCGCTCGAGGCGCTGCTGGCCGCCGTCCGCCCGCGCACGCTCAACGTCTGCCGCGGCGTGCTCCCCCACCTGCCGGACGCCGAGGACGCGTGCCAGGAGGCGTTGATCAACGTCGCCTCCAAGATCGGCTCGTGGGGCCGGCAGGGCCGGTTCACCACCTGGCTGCACGTCGTCGCCGTCAACAGCGCGCGCTCGACGTACCGCCGCCTCAAGAACCAGGCGACACCGCGCGACCCGATGGAGCACGCCGGCGTCGAGCGGCCGGACCCGCGCACCACCAGCGTCATCGCCGGCACCCGGCTCGACCTGCTCGAGGCCATGGAGGCCATCGAGAAGGACCATCCGCAGTTCGTGGAGCCGCTGCTCCTGCGCGACGTCTACGGGCTCCCGTACGACGAGATCGCCCGGCTCGTCGGGGCGCCGCTCGGCACGGTGAAGGCCCAGATCCACCACGGTCGCAAGCTCGCCCGACCGCTGCTCCGGGGCGGCGAGTGAAGGCACGGCTCGCTGCCGCCCTCGCGGCGGCGCTGCTGCTCACGGGCTGCACGTCGGGGAGCGACGAGCCGGGCGACTCGCCGTCGCCGGCGCCCGCGGCATCACCGACCCCGGAGCGCGACCTCGGCGTCAGCACCCCCGTCGAGGACCGGGTCTACCCGGACGTCGGGGACCCGGGCGTCGACGCGCTCAGCTACGACCTCGACCTCACCTGGGACCCGGCGACCAGCACGCTCGAGGCGCAGGAGGAGATCCGGCTGCGCTCGACCCGGGCCGCCGACCACCTCCAGCTCGACCTCGACGACGACCTCCACGTCGCGCGCGTGACAGTCGACGGACGGCCCGCGGCGTTCGACCACGACGGCAAGGACCTCGTCGTCGCGCACCGGGTGCGGGCGGACGACCGCTACACCCTGGTCGTCGACTACGCGGGCACGCCGCGGCCGGTGCCGGCTCCGACGAAGCGCCAGGACTTCGACACGACCGGCTGGACCACGACACCCGACGGCGAGGTCTGGACCATGCAGGAGCCGTACGGCGCCTACTCCTGGTACGCCGTCAACGACCAGCCGTCGGACAAGGCGCTCTACTCGTTCCGCATCTCGGTCCCGTCGCCGTGGGTGGGCGTCGCGAACGGCCGGCTGCTCTCGCGCGCGGAGCGCAACGGGAGCACAGTCACCCGCTGGGCACTCGACGAGCCGGCGTCGTCGTACCTCGTCACGATCGCGATCGGCGACCTGGTGATGACGGAGGACCGCTCGGCGTCGGGCGTGCCGATGACCTACTGGACGCCGCGCGGGCGCGCCGACCTCCTCGAGCGGGTGCGGCTGGCGCCGGCCGGCCTCGGGTGGCTGGAGGAGCGACTCGGCGCCTTCCCGTTCAGCTCGCTGGGGTTCCTCGTCGTCGAGTCGAAGAGCGGCATGGAGACCCAGACCATGATCACGCTCGGCGACACCCGGTACGCCACCTCGCCCGAGGTGCTCGTGCACGAGATGGCACACCAGTGGTACGGCGACCAGGTCACCCCGGTCGACTGGCGCGACGTCTGGATGAACGAGGGCATGGCGATGTTCCTCCAGGCCACCTGGCAGGACCAGCTCCAGGACCAGCCGATCGAGCAGACCATGGACTACTGGGCCGAGCTCGACGCGCAGCTGCGCGAGGACTACGGGCCGCCGGCCAACTACGACGCCGACGCCTTCGGCGGCTCCAACGTCTACACCAGCCCCGCGCTGATGTGGGACGAGCTGCGCAAGCGGATCGGCGACGACCTCTTCTGGCGGCTCGTCCGCGACTGGCCGGCCGCCCACGACAACGGCAACGCCGACTACGACGACATCACCGCCTGGTGGTCGGAGCAGTCGGGCGAGGACCTGTCGGGCCTCTTCGACGACTGGCTGCTCGGCGAGACCACGCCCGAGCGGAGCTCCTGACGTCTGCCGCCAGCGGAATCGCTTGCCCAGCACGGACTTCCGCGACAGCGTGGCGGCCATGAAGATCCTCGTGCTCGGCGGTTCGGTGTTCCTCTCCCGTGCGGTCGCGGTCGACGCGGCCGCGCGCGGCCACGACGTGACGTGCGCCAACCGCGGCACGTCGGGCTCCGTGCCCGGCGGCGCGGCGCTCGTCCGCTGGGACCGCACCGAGGACGTGCCGGCCGAGCTCGCGGAGACGGCGTACGACGCGGTCGTCGACGTCGCCCGGATGCCCTCGTGGGTGCGCGCGGGAGTCGCGACGTGGCCGGGCGCCCACTGGGTGTTCGTCTCGACGGTCAACGTCTACGCCGACGACTCGATCCCCGGCGGCCGACCGGGCACGCTCCCCCTTCGCGACCCCCGGCCGGACGACGTCGACCTCGCGTCCGATCCCGAGGCGTACGGACCCATGAAGGTCGCGTGCGAGGAGGCCGTGCGTGCGGGCGCGGCGTCCTGGACCGTGATCCGGCCCGGCCTGATCGTCGGCCCGGGCGACCCGACCGGCCGCTTCACCTACTGGCCGGTGCGGCTCGCCGACGGCGGCGAGGCGCTGGCCGGCGGGACGCCCGACGACCGGATGCAGGTGATCGACGTCCGCGACCTGGCCGCGTGGATCGTCACCTGCGCGGAGCAGCGCACCTCCGGCGACTACGACGGCGTCGGGGAGGTGCTGCCGATCGGCGACCTCATCGCCCGCGTCCGCGTCGGCGTCGGCTCGGACACCACCGTGACCTGGGTGCCACAGGAGTTCCTCTCCACGCAGGGCGTGGAGCCGTGGATGGGTCCCGAGGCGCTGCCGCTCTGGCTGCCCAGGCCTGAGTACGACGGCCTCGGCAGCCACGACCCGGCGCCGTCGTACGCCGCCGGCCTGGTGCTGCGCCCGCTCGCGGACACCGCCCGCGACACTCTCGCCTGGGTGCGCGCCACGTCGGACGCGCCCGTCACCGGGATCACCCGCGAGCGGGAGGCCGCGCTCCTCGCGGCGTGGCACGCCCGCGGCTGATCGTCGGCAGGTGCATCACCTGCCAACCCGGAGCATCAGCGACGGCAAGAGATGACGTCCGCCTGCGCTCGACCGAGCACTAACCTCGGAGGATGACGACCGCGCCGCGCCCCGCTCGACTCTCGGCCGCCGAGCTGATCGACCTGGTCCTCGACGAGGGCTCGTGGAGCTCGTGGGACACCGCCCCGGCGTACACCGACCTCAGCGACGAGTACGCCGCGGAACTCGCCGTCGCCCGGGAGAAGAGCGGTGTCGACGAGTCGGTGCTCAGCGGCGAGGGGCTCATGCACGGCCGTCGGGTGGCGGTCGTCATGGGCGAGTTCCGCTTCCTGGCCGGGTCGATCGGGCGCGCCTCGGCCGACCGTCTGGTCGCCGCGGTCGAGCGGGCGACCCGCGAGGGCCTGCCGCTGCTCGCCGGGCCGGTCAGCGGCGGCACCCGGATGCAGGAGGGCACGCCGGCCTTCGTGCAGATGGTGCGGATCACCGAGGCGGTCGCGGCACACAAGGCGGCCGGGCTGCCCTACCTCGTCTACCTGCGGCACCCGACGACCGGCGGCGTGATGGCGTCGTGGGGCTCCCTGGGCCACCTGACCGTGGGCGAGCCCGGCGCGCTGATCGGCTTCCTCGGGCCGCGCGTCTACGAGGCGCTCTACGGCAGGCCGTTCCCGGAGGGCGTGCAGACCGCGGAGAACCTCTACGCGCACGGCATCCTCGACGCCGTCCTGCCGCCCGAGGAGATCGCGGGCATCCTCGACCGTGCGCTCGCGATCCTGCTGGCGCCGCGGCACGGCATCAAGCCGGTGCCCGCTCCGGTGCCGCTGACGCCGCTGCCGGAGGTGGAGACCTGGGACTCCGTGGTGCGGTCGCGGCGCCCCGACCGCCCCGGCGTACGCCGCCTGCTGAGGTACGCCGCCAGCGACGTGATCCCGCTCAACGGCACGGGCCAGGGCGAGCGTGACCCCGGCCTCCTGCTCGCGCTGGCGAGCTTCGGCCAGGCACCGTGCGTCTTCCTCGGGCAGGACCGGCGCGGCCAGACCGAGGAGCACCCGATGGGGCCCGAGGCGCTGCGCGAGGCCCAGCGCGGCATGCGGCTCGCCGCCGACCTCGGGCTCCCGCTGGTGACCGTCATCGACACCCGCGGCGCGGCGCTGTCGGCCGAGGCGGAGAACGGCGGCATGGCCGGGGAGATCGCCCGCTGCCTCAACGAGCTCGTGACCGTCCGGGCGCCGACACTGTGCCTGATGCTCGGCGAGGGCAACGGCGGCGGAGCCCTGGCCTTCCTGCCCGCCGACCGGGTCATCGCGGCCCAGCACGCCTGGCTCTCCCCGCTGCCCCCCGAGGGCGCGAGCGCGATCGTGCACCGCGACCTCGACCACGCCCCGGAGATGGCCCGGGCCCAGAAGGTCCGCGCGCTCGACCTCCGCGACCGCGGCATCGTCGACCGCGTCGTCGCCGAGCTCCCCGACGCCGCCGACGAGCCCGAGGCGTTCTGCCAGCGCGTCGGCGCCGTCCTGGAGCACGAGCTGGCCGCGCTGCTCGACGCCGGGCCGGGCGCGCCGGCGGACCGGGCCCGGCGTTACGTGTAACGGGGGATCGTGGGATCTTCCACCCCGTCATAACGGGGTCGCAGAACCCACAACACCCCGTTACAGCGGTCGCACCCGCGCCGCCGCGGCACTAGAACACGTTACAGTCCGGCGCATGGCCGCGGCACCGGTGGTCAACGCGGGACGCAGGTTCATCAAGGGATGACGGTCGAGCCGCGCCTCCCACGGTGAGCTCGGCCAGAGAGGCGCGTCTTCGCCTTCATCCCTTGATGAAACCCCGGCACGCCCGAGGAGCCCACGCCCGACGCCGCCGGCCGCGTCAGAAGAGCAGCGCGGTCCCGGGGTCCTCGAGCACGCCGGCCACGTCGGCCAGGAACCGCGACCCCTTCTCGCCGTCGATGTGCCGGTGGTCGAAGGAGAGCGCCAGCGTCGTCACGTCGCGCGCCACGATCTCACCGGTCGCCTCGTCGACCCACGGGCGCTTGTTGATCGCGCCGAAGCAGAGGATCGCCGACTCGCCGGGATTGATGATCGGGGTGCCCGCGTCGACGCCGAAGACGCCGACGTTGGTGATCGTGAACGTGCCGCCGCTCATCTCCGCGGGCTGCGTCTTGCCGGCCCGGGCGGTGTCCACGAGCGAGCCCAGCCCCCGGGCGAGCTCGACCAGCGAGAGCGACTGCGCGTCCTTGACGTTCGGCACGACCAGCCCGCGCGGGGTGGCGGCGGCGATGCCGAGGTTGACGTAGCGCTTGTAGACGACCTCCTGCGCGGGCTCGTCCCACCAGGAGTTGATCTCCGGCGTACGCCCCATCGCGAGGAGGCACGCCCGCGCCAGCACCAGCAGCGGGCTGACCCGGACGTCGCGGAAGTCGCGGTGCCGCTTCACCCGCTCGACGAGCTCCATGGTCCGCGTGACGTCGACGGTGACCCACTCGGTGACGTGCGGGCTGGTGAAGGCGGACTGGCTCATCGCCTGCGCCATCATCTTGCGCACGCCCTTGACCGGCTCGCGGCTCTCGCGCTCGCCGGTGGGAACCGGCTCTGGGGACGGTAGCTGCGCAACGTCCTCGACCACCGTTCCGGCCGCGGCCTGCACGTCCTCGCGCGAGACGGTCCCGTTCGGCCCCGACGGCGTCAGGGTGGTGAGGTCCACGCCGAGGTCCTTGGCCAGCTTGCGCACGGGCGGCTTGGCGAGCACCCGGACGTCGGCGGCCGACGCGGCCGGGGCCACCGACTGCGCGGGCACGGCCTCGGGCGCCGGCTCGGCCTCGACCATCGGCGGCGTCACACCCGGCTCGAACGCCGCCTGGGCCTGCATGTGTGCGGCCGCCGCGCCCGACGACACCTTGCGCGCGCGGCGCACCGGACCGCGGTCGGCCTTGTTGCGGCCGACCAGCGACTCGCCCTCCCCACCTCCGGAGGCGGCCGGGTTGGAGAGGTCGATCTCGGCGGCATCGGAGTCTCGAGACGGCTGCTGCGCAACCTCCTCGACCGCCGATGCGTCGCCGATCGCGATGATGGGCGTCCCGACGGGGATGGTCTCTCCCTCGGGCACCAGCAGCGCGCTCACGGTGCCGGCGTACGGCGAGGGCAGCTCGACGATCGACTTCGCGGTCTCGATCTCGACGACGATGTCGTTGATCGCGACCTCGTCACCGACCTCGACCTTCCAGCTGACGATCTCGGCCTCGGTCAGGCCCTCGCCCACGTCGGGCAGCTTGTACTCCGGCATCAGAACCCCACGGATCGGTCGACGGCATCCAGGACCCGGTCGAGGTCGGGGAGGAAGTCCTCCTCGATCCGCGACGGCGGGTAGGGCGTGTCGAACGCACCGACCCGCAGCACCGGTGCCTCGAGCGAGTAGAAGCACTCCTCGGTGATCCGCGCGGCGAGCTCGGCGCCCATGCCGAGGTTGACGTGCGCCTCGTGGGTGACGACCACGCGACCGGTACGGCGTACCGACTCGTAGACGGGCCCCATGTCGAGCGGCGACAGCGTGCGCAGGTCGACGACCTCGAGCGAGCGTCCCTCGCCCGCAGCCGCCTCGGCCGCCTTGAGCGCGGTCTTCACCGTCGGTCCATAGGCGAGCACGGTGACGTCGGTCCCGGTGCGCACCACCCGGGACGTGAGCAGCGGCTCGGGGGTAGCGGTGTCGTCGAGCTCGGCCTTGTCGGCGTGGTACTGCCGCTTCGGCTCGAGGAAGATCACCGGGTCGTCGGAGGCGATGGCCTGCTGGATCATCCAGTAGCCGTCGACCGGGTTGGAGCAGGCGACCACCTTGAGGCCGGGGGTGTGCGCGAACTGCGCCTCCGGCGACTCGCTGTGGTGCTCGACCGCGCCGATGCCGCCGCCGAACGGGATGCGGATGACCATCGGCATCTTCAGCTTGCCCTGCGAGCGGAACTGGATCTTCGCGACCTGGCACACGATCTGGTCGTAGGCCGGGTAGACGAAGCCGTCGAACTGGATCTCGACGACCGGGCGGTAGCCGCGCAGCGCGAGCCCGACCGCCGTGCCGACGATGCCGGACTCGGCGAGCGGGCTGTCGATGACCCGGTCCTCGCCGAAGTCCTTCTGCAGCCCGTCGGTGATCCGGAAGACGCCGCCGAGCTTGCCGACGTCCTCTCCCATGAGCAGGACCTTGGGGTCGTCCTCCATCGCCTTGCGCAGGCCCATGTTGAGCGCCTTCGCGAGCGTGACCTTCTGGGTGGTCATGTCAGCGAGCCCCCTCGAACGAGTCGAGGTACGCCGCGAAGCCGTCGCGCTGGGTCTGCAGCTCGTCGGTCAGCTCGGAGTACACGTGGTCGAAGATCGACAGCGGCGACGGGTCCGGCAGCGCCTTGCAGCCCTCGCGCAGGTGGACGCCGAGGTCGTCGGCCTCCGCCTGCACCGACGCGAAGAAGGCGTCGTCGGCGAGCCCGTTGCGCCGCAGGTAGACCTCGACCCGCGCGATCGGGTCCTTGAGCTTCCACCGCTCCAGGTCGTCGGAGAGCCGGTAGCGGGTCGGGTCGTCGGTCGTGGTGTGGGCACCCATCCGATAGGTGTAGGCCTCCACGAACGTCGGGCCCTGACCGTCGCGGGCGCGCTGCAGGGCCGCCTGCGTCACGGCGTACGTCGCGAGCACGTCGTTGCCGTCGACCCGGACTCCCGGGAAGCCGAAGCCGAGAGCCCGCTGGTAGAGAGGGATCCGGGACTGGCGCTCGAAGGGCTCCGAGATGGCCCACTGGTTGTTCTGGCAGAAGAACACGACCGGGGCGTTGTACGACGCCGCGAAGACGAACGACTCGTTGACGTCGCCCTGCGAGGAGGCGCCGTCGCCGAAGTGCGCGATCACCGCCGTGTCGCGGTCGGCGTCGCCGGTGCCGACGAGGCCGTCGCGCTGGACGCCCATGGCGTAGCCGGTCGCGTGCAGGGTCTGCGCGCCGATCACGATCGTGTAGAGGCCGAAGTTCTTCTCCGCCGGGTCCCAGCCGCCCTGGTCGACGCCGCGGAAGAGGCCGAGGAGGTCGAGCGGGTCGACGCCGCGGCACCAGGCGACGCCGTGCTCGCGGTAGGTGGGGAACACGAAGTCCTGCGGGCGCAGTGCGCGGCCCGCGCCCACCTGGGCGGCCTCCTGGCCGAGCAGCTGGGCCCAGATGCCGAGCTCGCCGTGGCGCTGGAGCGCGGTGGCCTCGACGTCGATGCGCCGGGTCAGCACCATGTCGCGGTAGAAGCCGCGGATGACCTCGTCCTCGGGCTCTCCGCCCGTGTCGAAGCGGAACTCCGCGTGGTCGACGCGCTCACCCTCGGGGGTGAGGAGCTGCACGAGCTCTGGCCCGCCGTCCTGCTGGGAGGGGCCGAAGACCTCGACGAGGTCGGGGCCGAAGCCGTCACCGCCCTCGCGTGGGGCTGATTGCTGGGTCACGTGCACTCCTTCGAGGTCACCGGCGTGGCGGGGTCTCCGCGTGCCGAGGTCAGGTGCTCCGGGGGCGGGGCGCGGGGGTGGTGCGTCCTGTGACCCGGAGCACAACGTGCACGGGCAAAAGTACCCGCGTGACGATGCCCGCCGCCAATCCGCCCCGGTCGGCCGGACATCGCGACGGGTCGCGTCCTGGCGAAGCTAGGGTCGGGACATGGCTGCATCCGGCGTCTCGGTCGCGACTGCGGACGAGGCGCCGTGACGACGGACGACCCGCTCGCGCTGCCGGATCCCGGCGACGACCACTCCGTCGTCGGCGTGGGGCTCGGTCCGCGCAACCCGATGCCCGAGTCGGTGCGGCAGACCGTGCTGGACGCGGCGGCGGCGCTCCAGATGCGCCGTACCGAGACCGCGGCGGCACTGCGCCGGGGCGGAGCCGCCGACGCCGAGGTCGTCGCGACGGGCGTCACCCGGGTCAACCGGTACCTCTACGAGGTCGCCCCGGGCTGGCAGGAGCTGTTGTCGGTGCGGCCGTCCGCGACGGTCGAGCAGCTCCGGGTGAGCGTCCCCGCCAACCGCCGGCTGGTCGAGCGGGGGCTGCGCATGGTCAGCCTCTTCGACTACGACGCGCTCGACCTCGACGCCCGCCTGGTCCTCGCCCACGAGCCAGACGGCAACTACCTCTTCGGCTCCGCCCCCGTGCAGATGAAGATCATCGACCGACGCTCGGTGCTGCTCCAGGGGCCGGAGGTCGACGGCGAGCCCTCGCTGATGTCGGTGACCTCCGCATCCTGCCTCGACGCGGCCTGGCACTACTGGGACGCCACCGTCGCCTCCGCCATCCCGCTCGAGACCGGACCCGGTCGCTATCGGGAGCTCACTGCGCGCCAGCAGCAGATCGTCGGCCTGCTGCTCGCCGACCTCACCGACGACGCCGTCGCCGCGTCGATCGGCGTCAGCGTCCGCACCATCCGGTCGGACGTCGCCGCGATCCTCACCGCGCTGGGCGTGAAGTCCCGGTTCGCCGCGGGCGCGCGGCTGCAGCTCTGGGCCGGCCGGAACGGGTGACGGCCCCGAAGCACCGGCTGCAGGAACCTGCAACCCGCATGACAGCAACCCGCCGGATCGGCTGTCCTTGTCCCGGAGTGGAATCGGCCGGCGTCGGGGGAGCTGACCGGATCCGTTCTCGGGGCTCACGGCGTGACCGTCGACCCGGTCGAGCGCCGTGCCACGTGCTGGGACGGCCGCCCCGGGTCGACGGTCGGTTCGCGTCGGACGGACGCGACGTCAGTGGAGCTCGCCCAGGTCCTCGTGTGCCTGGTGCGTGACGGGCTCCACCTGGAACGTCGAGTGGCGTACGTCGAAGTGCGCCGAGGTGCACTCGGCCAGCCGGTCGAGGATGCCGCCGACCCCGTGCGCGGCGAGCGCCTCCGGGGTGACGGTCACGTGGGCCGACAGGCTGGGCATGCCGCTGGTGATCGTCCATGCGTGCAGGTCGTGGACGTCGACCACGCCGGGCATCTCGAGGAGGTGACGTCGCACGTCCTCGAGGTCCATGCCGGCCGGGGCGATCTCGAGCAGCACCGCGGCCGACTCCTTCAGCAGGACCAGCGAACGCGGCAGGATCAGCACGGCGATCACCAGCGACGCGAGCGGGTCGGCACGGTGCCAGTCCCAGACGAGGATGACCAGGCCTGCGACGACGGCGAGGACCGACCCGATCAGGTCGGCGAGCACCTCGTTGGCCGCGCCGCGCAGGTTCAGCGAGCCGGAGTCGGAGCGGTGGAGGATCGCCAGCGAGACGGCGTTGGCGAGCAGGCCGACGACGGCGAACCCCACCATCGCGCCCGCGTCGACGTGGGTCGGATCGGCCAGACGCGAGATCCCGGCGTACGCGAGGTAGCCGCAGACCACGAGCAGCACCAGGGCGTTGACCATCGCCGCGAGGATCTCGGCGCGGTGCAGCCCGAAGGTCGACCGCGGTCCGCCGCGCAGCGACGCGACGTACGACGCACCGAGCGCGAGCACCACCGCCGCCGCGTCGGTGGCCATGTGGCCGGCGTCGGCGAGGAGCGCGAGCGACCCCGTGACGACCGCGCCGACCACCTCGAGCACCATGACGACGACCGTGACCACGAGCACCAGGCGCAGGCGGCGTCGGTCGGCCGCGCGCCCCGCGGCGTGGTGTCCGTGGTCGTGGCCGTGCCCCATGGGACCAGCCTAGGAGGCTGCCGAGCCGTCAGCCGCGGCCGTGCGGCTCCAGCCAGGCGGCGGGATCCGGGCCCTTCGGCACGACCTGGGTGGGGTTGAGGTCCCGGTGGACGACGTAGTAGTGCGTCTTGATCTGCTCGAAGTCGGTGTTGCCGCCGAAGGCCGGGACGGCATAGAGGTCGCGGGCGTAGCCCCACAGGTTCGGCAGCTCGGTGAGCTTCTGCCGGTTGCACTTGAAGTGGCCGTGATAGACCGCGTCGAAGCGGGCGAGCGTGGTCCACAGCCGCACGTCGGCCTCGGTGATCGAGTCGCCCATCAGGTAGCGGCGGGTGGCGAGCCGCTCCTCGAGCCAGTCGAGTGCCGTCCAGAGCCGGTCGTACGCCGCGTCGTATGCGTCCTGCGAGCCGGCGAAGCCGCAGCGGTAGACGCCGTTGTTGACCTCCGTGTAGATGCGCTCCATGACCTCGTCCATCTCGTCGCGGAGGTCGGCGGGCCACAGGTCGGGGGCGTCGGCGCGGTGGAGCTCACGCCACTCGAAGAAGAGGTCGTGGGTGATCCACGGGAAGTCGTTGGTGACGACCTGTCCGGTCGGGACGTCCACGATCGCCGGCACGGTGATGCCGCGGTCGTAGCCGGCGAAGCGCTTGAGGTACGCCTCCTGCAGCCGCTCGATCCCCAGCACCGGGTCGACGCCGCCGGGGTCGAGGTCGAAGGTCCAGCTGCGCTCGTCGTGGGTCGGGCCCGGCGTCCCGAGCGAGATGACGTCCTCGAGCCCGAGCAGCTCGCGCACGATGATCGACCGCGTCGCCCAGGGGCACGCCTTGGCGGCGACGAGCCGGTAACGGCCGGCCTGGACCGGCCACAGCTCGCCGTCGACCGGCCCGTGCTCCGGCCGCCGCCCGTCGCGGGTGACCCGGTCGGGGATGTAGTTCGCGTCGCGCTTGAACTCACCCGAGCTGACGTAGGCCATGCGCCTCACCCTAGGCGCAGCGCCGGATCAGCCCGCGCCCGACTCCGGTGGTCGAGGAGGGACGAAGTCCCGTCTCGAAACCACCACCAGCGCAACGGTGCACGTGCGAGGGGCGCCGGATCACCGGGGCCGCTGCCGCCGCTCGCGGACCTTGTCGGCGGCGGCGCGGATGCGGGCCTGGTTCTCGGGCTTGCGGACCTCGTCGTAGAGCTTCTTGGCGATGCCGGCCAGCGCCACGGTCCTCATCAGCTTCATGGTCCGACGGTACCCAGCGGCTTCGGCAGCAGGCCCCGCTCCTGCTTGGCGGTCAGCACCCGGAGAGCGGCGTCGCGCACCAGCGTGCGGAAGCCGGTCCGGTCCCGGGCTCGGGACAGCACGGCGCCGTACATCGCCGGGAGGGGGGCCGCGTCGACGGTGAGCACCATGTCGCCGCCGGCGGCGATGAAGCGCAGCGCCCGCTGGGCGGGTGCGATGCCGGCGACCTGCCGGGCGTGGGCGAGGTCGTCCGAGATCACCACGCCGTCGAAGCCCAGGTCTCCGCGCAGCATCGTGCCGACGACGTACGGCGAGAAGGCGGCGGGCCGCGCCGGGTCGAGGTGGGTGTAGCGGGCCGTCGACATCATCACGAAGGGCGCCCCGGCGTCGACCGCGGCGCGGAACGGCGCGAGGAAGGCGTCGTGCCGCCGCGTGACGTGGTCGACGACGTTGCCGCTGGTGTCGGTGTTCGCGCGCACCCGGCCGAGCCCCGGGAAGTGCTTGACGACGGCGGTGACGTCCGCCCGCGCCATGCCGCGCATGAACGCCAGGCCGTGGCTGGCGACGACGCGCGGCGTGAAGCCGAACTGCCGGTCGTAGTGGCCGATGGGCGGGTTGTGCCGCGCGGCGCGTCGGCTGGGGACCGTGTCGAGGACGGGCGCGAGGTTGAGGTTCACCCCGACCCGGCCCAGCTCCCGGGCCCACCGCCGGGCGGCGGACCGGAGCCGCGCCGGGGCCCACCGGCCCTGGTCGAGCGCGGTCGGGATGCGGGAGAAGCCGGGTCCCTGGAGCACCCGGACCAGGCCGCCCTCCTGGTCGGTGCCGACGAAGAGCCCCACCCGGGAGGTCGCTGCGGGCGAGACCTGGGCCGTCATCGCCCGCGCCACCCGCGCCGGCGCGCGTACGCCGTGGCGGCTGCGACCGGTCAGCATCACGTTGCCGACGTGGAAGCGGCGGATCTGCGCCCGGGTGCGGGCGTCGATGCGGTCGGCCCGGGTGCCCACCATGAAGAGCTGGCCGACCTGTTGCCGCAGCGTCATCCGGGCGAGTGCGCGCTCGGCCGGCGTCGCCCGCGGCTCGGCCCGGGGCACCGGTGCGGTCCGCGGAGCCGTCGTTCCCTCGGGCAGGGCCACGTCGGCGGCCGCAGGGGAGGCGACGACCAGGCCCGTCACGAGCGCGAGCGCAGCGAGGAGCGGGCGACGACATCGGAGGTGCATCGCGCTCGACCGTACCCGGCGGATCGGCCGCCGAACCTCCGGCGCGCGGCAGGGCGAGAACGGGCTTCGACAAATCGCAAAGAACTCTTTGCAAAGACATCTTTGCGTTCTAGGGTGGACTCGTGGACCTCACCTCGATCACCCCGTCGCCCCAGCAGATGAAGGCGCTCACCCACCCGGTGCGGGTGCGGATCCTCGGGATGCTGCGCATCGACGGGCCGGCGACGGCGACGACGCTCGCCGCACGCCTCGGACTCAACACCGGCGCCACGTCCTACCACCTCCGCCAGCTCGCCCAGCACGGGTTCGTGGTCGAGGACGCCGAGCGCGGCAACGCCCGCGACCGCTGGTGGAGGGCCGCCCACCAGATGACGACGGCCGACACCGCCGGCCCCGCCGAGCCGGAGGCCCGCGACACCCTCGACGCCTATCTCCAGTCCGTCGTCGTCGTGACGACCGAGCGGCTGCAGCGCTCCGTGGAGGAGCTGCCGCTGCTGCCCGAGGAGTGGCGCGCCGCCACGACGTACAGCGACTGGGTCGTGAAGCTGACCCCGCGCAGGGCGCTCGCGGTGATCGAGATGCTCATGGAGACGATGGGGGAGATCGACGAGGAGGAGGACGAGGCGGCGGCGCCCTTCGTGCTCCAGCTCGCGGCGTTCCCCTACCCCGGCAAGGTCGGGAGCGAGGAATGAAGAGGCCGCTCTACGGGTGGCTGGTCTCGGAGGCGATCTCGCTGACCGGCACCCGCATCTCGATGGTCGCGCTCCCGTGGTTCGTCCTCACCACGACCGGGAGTGCGACGAAGACCGGCCTCGTCGCGCTCGCGGAGCTGCTTCCGCTGGTCGTCCTCAAGGTGCTCGGCGGCCCGGTCATCGACCGGGTCGGCGCCCGCCGGGTCGCGATCACATGCGACCTCCTCTCCGTGCTCGCGGTCGGCACGATCCCGCTGCTGCACGAGGCGGGCTGGCTGCCGTTCCCGGTGTTCCTGCTGCTCGTCGCCGTCGCCGGTGGCCTGCGCGGGCCGGGTGACGCCGCCAAGGCCGCGCTCACTCCGGCGCTGGTCGCCGAGGCGGGCGTGCCGATGGAGCGCGCGACCGGCCTGCACTCGACCGTCGAGCGCACCGCCAGCCTGCTCGGTGCCGCGGCCGCCGGCGGCCTGGTCGCGCTCATCGGGGCGGCCGACGCGCTGGTCGTCGACGCGGCGTCCTTCGGCGTCTCCGCGGCGGTGCTCGGCTGGGCCACCGCCCGGATGTCGCTACGGGGGACCGCCCCCGACAGAGCGCCCGACAGAGCGCCCGACAGAGCGCCCGACGGAGCGCCCGACGGCGCGTCGTACGGCCGGCAGCTGCGCGAGGGCTGGACCTTCCTGCGCGGCGACCGGATCCTGCTCGGCATCGCGGTCATGGTGTCGCTGACGAACCTGATCGACCTCGCCTACACCGCCGTCTTCGTACCCGTCTGGGCCGAGGCCGAGACCGGCAGCGCGACGACCGTCGGCCTGGTGTTCGCGACCTTCGGCGGCGCGGCCGCGGTCGGGGCGGTCTGCGCCTCGGCCTGGGCCGACCGGCTGCCCCGCTACCGCACCTACCTGATCGCCTTCCTGGTCTGCGGGGCGCCACGGTACGTCGCCTTCGCGCTCGACCTGCCGCTGTGGGTGATCCTCGGCGTGTGCGCCGCAGGCGGGTTCGCGTCGGGGTTCCTCAACCCGATCCTGGGCGCGGTCATCTTCGAACGGATCCCGGAGGCCCTGATGGGCCGGGTGACGTCGTTGAGCACCGCGATGTGCTTCGCGCTCATGCCGTTCGGCGGGATCCTCGGCGGGCTGCTCGTCGCCGGCCTCGGGCTGGCGCCGGCGATGCTGGCCGCGGGCGCGGCCTACCTGGTCGTCACGATGCTGCCGGCCGTCGACCGCCACTGGCGCGAGATCGACCGACGGCCGGAGCCCGTGCTCGTCAGCGCCTGAACGCGCGGGCGACCTCGACCAGCCGGTCGTTGGCCTCGGTCTCTCCGATGGAGACCCGGCACCCCTCGCCGGCGAACGGGCGCACGACGATGCCGGCGTCGTCGGCGGCGGCCGCGAAGTCCAGCGTCCGCTCGCCCAGCTCGAACCACACGAAGTTGCCTTGGGCCTCCGGCACGTCCCATCCCGCGCCGCGCAGCCCGTCGACGACGCGGGCGCGCTCGGTGACCAGCGTGTCCACCCGCTCGAAGAGCTCCTCGCGGCGCTCCAGCGAGGCGATCGCCGCAGCCTGCGCCACGGTCGAGACGCCGAACGGCAGCGACACCGCCCGCAGCGCGGCCGCGATCGGCGCGGGCGCCGCGGCGTACCCGACCCGGAAGCCGGCGAGGCCGTAGGCCTTGGAGAACGTGCGGGTGACGACGACGTTGTCGTGGCGGCGGTACGTCGCAAGGCCGTCGACCGGGTCGTCCATCCGCACGAACTCGACGTACGCCTCGTCGACGACGACCAGCACGTGTGCAGGCACCTTCGCCAGGAACGCGTCGAGCTCGGCCCGCGCGACCGCCGGCCCCGTCGGGTTGTTGGGCGTGCAGACGAGGACGACCTTCGTGCGGTCGGTGACGGCCGCCGCCATCGCGTCGAGGTCGTGGCGACCGTCGGAGGTGACCGGCACCTTGACCGGTGTCGCGGCCGCGGCGGCGACGGCGATCGGGTAGGCCTCGAAGGACCGCCAGGCGAAGACGACCTCGTCGCCGGGGTCGCAGAAGGCCTGCACCAGCTGGTAGATCAGCCCCACCGAGCCGGTCGCGACCGACAGGTGCTCGACGGGCACGTCGAAGGTCCGCGCAAGTGCCTCGTAGAGCGCGACGCTGCCCATGTCGGGGTAGCGGTTCATCGCCGCGACGCCGGCCTGGACGGCCTCGACGACGCCGGGCAACGGCGGGAACGGGTTCTCGTTGGAGGACAGCTTGTACGACGTCATCCCGGGTCGGACCGTCGGCGGCTTGCCCGCGACGTACGGCGGGATCTCCGCCACGTTCGCTCGGGGCTGGGGTGAGTTCATGGCCGTCAGGCTATGCCCGGCGCCGGTGCCTCCACGGGCGGAAGGCCAGGGCCAGCACGATGCCGATGCCGACACCGAGGATCGCTCCGGTGACGTTGTCGACGACGTCGGTGACGTCGCACGCGCGGTCGATCCGAGCGAGCGCGAGCTGGGTCGCCTCGATCGCGACGGAGTAGCCGATGAGCACGAGCAGCCCGACCGGCACCAGCACCACCGCCGCCCGCGGCCAGCGCGCGACGGCGAGCACCAGCAGCGCGCCGGCGGGGACGAAGATCAGTGTGTTGAGCATCCGCTGGCCCCCGGCGAAGATCCAAAAGCCCTCCGGCGCCGGCCCGCCGATGTCCCAGGAGCACGTCTCGAGGCGGCCCTCGGCCGAGACGATGCCGGGTGCGCCGTTCGCGGGGATCAGGGTGACCGAGCCGATGATCGCCAGCGACCAGAGGAGCCCGGCGATCGACCAGGCGGTGACCACGCCGAGCCGCGGCCGCAGCGTCACGGCCACCAGCCCGCAGAGCCCCCCGGCGAGCGCGATGAGGGCGAGCATCACCCCCACGCCACCGACCGGAAACACGCCCTCGACGCTAGCCGACGCCGATCAGCCGACGCCGATCAGCCGACGCCGATCAGCCGACGCTGGCGAGCAGGTGCGCGAGCATCGGCTGCAGCACCTGGGACTCCGGGTCGTCCAGGTGGCGGTAGAAGTCGGCGATCTCGAGTACGACGTACCCGTGCAGCGCGGTCCAGAGCTGCGCAGCCACGGGCGCGGGGTCAGCCTGCCGCAGCGCGCCGGCGACCATCGCCCGCTCGACCAGCGCGACCAGCTGGTCGAACGCGGCGAGGCCGACCTCGAGCTCCTCGTCGTGGAGGCGGTACTCGCCGAGCGACGCGGAGCCGAACATCACCGAGTAGAGGTGCGGGTCCGCGAGCGCGTGTGCGCGGTAGGCCGCGGCGGCCGCGGCGAGGTCGACGACCGGGTCGTCGGTGAGCCCGGCGGCCGCGACCCGGTCGTAGAGGCGCCGGAACCCCTCCGCGACCACCGCCCGCACCAGCCCGGGCATGCCGCCGAAGTGCGTGTAGACCGCCATCGTCGACGTGCCGACGTCGCGCGCCAGCCGCCGCGCGGAGAGCGCACCGGGCCCCTCCTCCCCGAGCACGTCGGCGGCGGCCTCGATGAGCCGCTGGCGGACGTCAGGTTCGGCGGACACGGTTGCCATCCTTCCATAACGGCGTTATGGTCACCGGATAACACCGTTATCGGAGGCGTCGAGATGAACCGCTACCTGCAGGACAACTTCGCTCCCGTCCACGAGGAGCACACGGCCTTCGACCTCGAGGTCACGGGCACGATCCCCGGCCACCTCGACGGGCGCTACCTGCGCAACGGCCCGACCCCGCGACCGACCCCGGCGTCGACTACCACTGGTTCCTCGGCGAGGGGATGGTGCACGGCGTCCGGCTCGGCGACGGCCGGGCGCAGTGGTACCGCAACCGCTGGGTGCGCCCGGTCGGCGACGACTTCGCGCCCAACACCAACGTGCTCGCGCACGCCGGCCGCACCCTCGCCCTGGTAGAGGCCGGCTCGCCGCCGTACGAGCTCACCGACGACCTCGACACCGTGGGGCCGTGCGCGCTCGGCACGGTCACCGGCGGCTACACCGCCCATCCGCACGAGGATCCCGACACCGGCGAGCTGCACGCCATCTCCTACAGCTGGACGCGCGGCAACCTCGTCGACTACTCCGTGCTCGACACCGCCGGACGGGTCCGCCACCAGGTCGAGATCGAGGTCACCGGCAGCCCGATGATCCACGACTGCGCGCTGACCGAGCACTACGTGGTCGTCTACGACCTGCCGGTCACCTTCGACCTCGGCATGGTCGCCGGCGAGCCGCCGCGACCGCTGCAGGCGACCGACCGGCTGATCGACGCGACGCTGCGCACCCGCACCTACCGGCCGCTGCCCTACTCGTGGGACGCCGACTACCCCGCCCGGATCGGGCTGCTGCCGCGCGACGGCGCGGGCGCCGACGTGCGCTGGTTCGAGATCGACCAGTGCTACGTCTTCCACACGCTCAACGCCTACGAGGACGGCACGGACGTCGTCATCGACGTCGTGCGGCACGACCGCATGTTCGCGACCGACTTCACCGGCCCGAACGAGGGTCCGGCGTACCTCACGCGCTTCACCGTCAACACCGCGGCCGGCAAGGTGCGCGAGCACCGCTTCGACGAGCACAGCCAGGAGTTCCCGCGGTACGACGAGCGGCTGACCGCCCGCCGGCACCGGTTCGGGTACGCCGCGGGCGTCGTCGCGGAGGGCGTGCGCACCGGCGACTCCGTGCTCAAGCACGACGTCGTCGCGGGCACCACCATCGAGCGGCGGCTCGGCGCCGGGCGCGAGGTCAGCGAGTTCTGCTTCGTGCCCGACGCGCCCGACGCCGCGGAGGACGAGGGGATCCTGATGGGCTACGTGTTCGACCGCGACACCGGCCGCAGCGACCTGCGGCTTCTCGACGCAGCCACCCTCGACGACGTCGCCGCGATCCACCTCCCCGGCCGCGTCCCGGCCGGCTTCCACGGCAACTGGGCGCCGACCGCCTGAGGGCCGAGGGTCGCTGACGACTGCGGCCACTTCTCCCGCACCTCCCGCACTTCTCGGGTGTTGCGATGGCCGAGAAGTGCGGGAACACCCGGTGCACCGGGTATTCCGCGAGCGGCGCCTACGGCAGCACGACCTCGCCACCAGGCACGGCCGGCAGGTCCCGGCCGACCGTCACGTCGACCGGGTTGGTGAGGCAGCGGATCGAGCCGCCACCCTTGTGGAACTCCGACACGTCGACGAGGACGACCTCGAAGCCCCACTCCTCCAGCTGCGCGCGCACCCGGTCGGGGCAGGCCGGCATGAGCACCGTGCGGCCCAGCACGATCGAGTTGGCGCAGAACGTCGTGAGCGCCTCCTCCTCGGTGAGCACCAGCGGCTCGGCGACGAGCTCGAGCAGGGCGGCGGCCGACTCCTCGTCGAGGGCGGCCGGGCAGACGAGCGCGCGCCGGTCGTCGAGCGGGCAGAAGGCCAGGTCGAGGTGGTACATCCCCGGGTGGGTGATCCGCAGCCCGCGGACCCGCAGTCCCAGCTCGGTCGCGAGGTGCTTGAGCGCGAGCTCCTCGGTGCGTGGGCCGTAGCCGACCACCAGCGCGTCGCCGAACGCGAACGCGTCGCCCGCCTCCAGGTGCGCGCCGACACCGTCGCGGCCGACGTACGACGTGGCGAACCCGCGCGCGGCGAACCACGGCTGCGCGGAGCGGGTCTCCATCCGGCGCTCGTCGTAGCGCATGTGCGACATGACGACGTGCGGCACGCCCTCCTCGCGGACCAGGCCGAGGCCGAGGTTCATCGCGTAGACCATGTCGGGGGCGTCCTCGCGCTGCGGCAGCGCCTCGACGGTGCCGCCGTGTCGCTCGATCGCGGCCACCAGGCCGCGCCACTGCGCCATCGCCCGGGCCGGGTCGGGCTGGTCGTCGGGGTCCATGAACGGGTTGATGACGTACTCGACCCGGAAGTGGGTCGGCTCGACCATCACGTACCGACGTCCCCACTGCAGCTCCACGACCTGACCTCCCTCGACGGCTTTCCTCATCTATCGTCAGATTGTCTGACAAACTGACAGATCCGGAGTATAGAGCACAATGGACGCCATGTCCGATCCGGCCGGGCCCTTCAGCTCCCTGCACCTCGAGCTCAGCTCGACGGTGGACCGGGTCGCCGACGAGTTGCGCCGGGCGGTCTTCGACGGCGAGCTCGAGTCGGGCACCCCGCTGCGCGAGGTCGCGCTCGCCGAGTCCCTCGGCGTCTCGCGCCCGACCATCCGCGAGGCGCTCGGCACCCTCGTCGCCGAGGGGCTCGCGACCCGAGAGCCCAACCGGGGCGTCGCGGTGTCCGCGCCCGACCCCGACTCGGTCCGCGACATCTGCCGGTCGCGGCTCGTGCTCGAGGGTGCCGGCGTACGCCGCTGGCCGGGCGCCGACGAGCCGCTCCGTGACGCCGTGCGCACCTCGCTGGTCGACTACACCGGGGCGGTCCGGACCGGAGGCTCCTACCAGGAGCTCAACGGGCGCCACCTCGCGTTCCACGTCTCCCTGGTCGGCCTCACCGGCTCCCCGCGCCTGGTCGCGATGGCCGAGAGCCTCATGATCGAGCTCAGGCTCGCACTGGCACAGGTCGACCGGATCCGGCGCAACGCCCACGACCAGGCTGACACCCACACCCAGCTCGTGATGCTGCTCGAGCGCGGGGACGTCGACGGCGCCTCGGCGTTCCTCGAGCGCCACCTCGAGGACGCCGAGACCTCCATCCTCCAAGCGCTGGGCCTCCGACGCCTCTAGGGTGAGGGCGTGGGACTCCTCAAGTTCATCGGGTGGCTCGCCACCAACGTCGTCGCGCTGGGAGCCGCCTGCGTGATCTTCGACGGCATCGGCTTCCGTGGCTCGTCCGGCTGGGACGAGGTCACCGACAACTTCTGGCCGCTGCTCTTCGTCGCACTGATCCTCGGCATCGTCAACTCGTTCGTGAGTCCGGTGATCAAGTTCCTGTCGATCCCGTTCATCATCATCACGCTGGGGCTCTTCCTGCTCCTGATCAACGCACTGATGCTGCTGTTCACCGAGTGGCTGGCCGGGCTCTTCGACCTCGACTTCTTCGTCGACGGATTCTGGAACGCCGTCGGCGGCGCCATCGTGATCACGATCGTGACGTGGGCCGTGGGTCTCGTCTTCGGCGACGCCGCGAAGGCATGAGCCGACGGCGTGGAGAGACTGCCACCGGGGCGTGAGCCCGGCCGCTACCGCATCGAACTGGTCTGCCTGGGCAACATCTGCCGCTCCCCGATGGCGCACGTCGTCCTCGAGGAGCGGCTGGCCGGCGCCGGCCTCGCCGACGTCGTGGAGGTCACCAGCTCCGGCACGGGCGACTGGCACGTCGGGAACCCGATGGACCGCCGCGCCGCCGCCACCCTGACCGCGGCGGGGTACGACGCGAGCCGGCACCGCGCGCGGCAGTGGACCGACCTCGACGCCGCCGACCTCTACCTCGCCATGGACGCCGACAACCTCGGCGGCATCGGCGGTCCGGGCGAACGGGCCCGGATGTTCCGCGACCTCGACCCGACGGAAGCCGGGGCCGACGTACCGGACCCGTACTACGGTGGGGACGACGGCTTCGAGGAGGTCCTGGGGATGGTGGAGCGCACGGCGTCCGCGATCGTCGAGGCGCTGCGTCGCGAGCGGCCCTGGGAACCCTCCGCGCCGTGACCCGGCAACCGTTGGTCGCACGACGTGCCGAGGAGCTCCTGGGCACGTCGGTCATCGCGACCGCGCCCGTCGCCGGCGGAGACATCGCCACGGCCACGAGGCTGCGGCTCAGCGACGGCACCACCGCGCTGATGAAGACGCTGCCCCACGCCCCCGACGAGTTCTTCACCGCCGAGGCCGACGGCCTCCGGTGGCTCGGCGAGGCGGCGGCCACCGGCGCGCAGGTGCCCGAGGTGCTCGGCGCCGACCACGAGTGCCTGATCATCCGGTGGGTCGAGCCGGGCAAGAACTCCGTGGACGCCGCGGCCGCGTTCGGCCGCGAGCTCGCCGCGACCCACGCCGCGGGGGCCGAGTCCTTCGGGCGCGAGCGCGACGGCTACATCGGCCGGCTGCCCCTGCCCAACCGTCCGGCCGACACGTGGGCGGAGTTCTACGCCGTACGCCGGGTGCTCCCCTACCTCAAGCTCGCCCGCGACCGCGGGCACGCCGACGACGCGGACGCCACCACGATCGAGGCGGTCGTGGCCAAGCTGGCCGACCTGGTCCCCGCCGAGCCGCCGGCCCGCCTGCACGGCGACCTGTGGAACGGCAACGTGCTCTGGGGGCTCGACGGCCGCGTGTGGCTGATCGACCCTGCGGCGTACGCCGGCCACCGGGAGGTCGACCTCGCGATGCTGTCGCTCTTCGGGCTGCCCCACCTGCCGCGGGTGCTCGACGCCTACCACGAGGCCGCCCCGCTCGCCGACGGCTGGCAGGACCGCGCCGCGCTGCACCAGATCTTCCCGCTGCTCGTGCACGCGTGCCACTTCGGCGGTGGGTACGCCGCCCGCGCGGCCCAGGCGGCCGCGACGTACCTCTGATCGTTCTCAGTGCCGGCTCAGGCTCGGCTGGCAGAGTGTGACCGTGAGCAGCAAGCCCGTCCCGAAGCCGCGCGTGCTCGTCGTCGACGACGACAAGGCGGTGCGCGAGTCGCTGCGGCGCTCGCTGGAGTTCAACGGCTACGAGGTCGTGCTCGCCACCGACGGCGCGGAGGCGCTGGCGGCGATCGCCGCGACCGATCCCGACGTCGTCGTCATGGACGTGATGATGCCGCGGCTCGACGGTCTCGAGGCGACCAAGGCGCTGCGCCAGGCCGGCAACGACCTGCCGATCCTCGTGCTCACCGCGCGCGACGCGGTCGGCGACCGGGTCGAGGGGCTGGACGCCGGCGCCGACGACTACCTCACCAAGCCCTTCGCCCTGCAGGAGCTGCTCGCCCGGCTGCGCGCGCTGCTGCGCCGCGTCGTCCCTCGCGAGGAGGACGAGGACGAGGTGCTCGGCTTCGCCGACCTCTCCATGGACCTCGCCAGCCGCGAGGTCAGGCGCGGCGACCGGGCGATCGAGCTGACGCGCACCGAGTTCGCGCTGCTCGAGATGTTCCTGCGCCGCCCGCGCCGGGTGCTGGAGCGGTCGTTCATCCTCGAGGAGGTCTGGGGATACGACTTCCCCACGACCGCCAACTCGCTGGAGGTCTACGTCGGCTACCTGCGCCGCAAGACCGAGGCGGAGGGCGAGTCCCGCCTGATCCACACCGTGCGCGGTGTCGGCTACGTCCTGAAGGAAACGTGACCGTCCTCCCGCCCTTCGGGCCGGACGGCCGCTGGCACTACCGCCGGTCGCTGGCGTCCCGGGTGACGATCCTGACCACGCTCGCGGCGGGCGCCACCGTGGCGCTGCTGGCGTTCGGCGCCTACATCACCGTCCGGATGCAGCTCCAGGCGACGCTCGACGACTCGCTGCTGCACCGGGCCGAGACGACGCCCACCGAGACCCTGTGCAACCAGAACTTCACCTTCCCCGCGGACTACTTCGGCGCCACCAACGTGTGGGTGGCCTGCATGGACTCCAGCGGCAGCGGCCTCTTCCGCGGCAAGAAGGTCGACGAGCCCCAGAAGCTCATCGGTGACCAGGAGGTCGCGGTCTCCCGCGGCGAGCGGAGCACCTCGGTGCGCACCGTCAGCGGCAACGGCACCCGGTGGCGGATCGCCGCGGTGCACCGCGACGACGGGAGCACGATGGTGATCGGGCAGTCGCTCGACTCCCAGGAGGCGCTGCTCGCCAAGCTCGGCATCGTGATGCTGCTCTTCGGCGGCGCCGGGGTCATCGGCGCAGGGCTCGCCGGCTGGGCCGTCGCGCGCAACGGGCTGCGTCCCGTGCGCCGGCTGACGACGTCGGTCGAGGACATCGCCCGCACCGAGGACCTGCGGCCGCTGCCGGTCGAGGGCGACGACGAGATCGCCCGCCTGGCCGCGGCGTTCAACCAGATGCTCGCCGCGCTCGCCGCCTCCCGCGACCGGCAGCGGCAGCTGGTCGCGGACGCCGGCCACGAGCTGCGTACGCCGCTCACCTCGCTCCGCACCAACATCGACCTGCTCACCCAGGCCGACGGCGAGGGCGGCATGGAGCTGCCGCCGGGCGCCAAGGCCGAGCTCCTCGACGACGTCCGCGCCCAGATCGAGGAGCTGACGACGCTCATCGGCGACCTCGTCGAGCTGGCCCGCGACGAGCCGCTGACCCACGTCGTCGAGGCCGTCGACCTGCCCGAGGTCGTCGAGCGTGCGATCGCCCGGGTCCGCCGGCGGGCGCCGGGGCTGAGTTTCGCGGTCGAACTCGCGCCCTGGTACGTCGTCGGCGAGGACGCCGGCCTCGAGCGGGCGATCACCAACCTGCTCGACAACGCCGCGAAGTGGAGCCGCGAGGGCGGCCGGATCACCGTCACGCTCGCCGACGGCACGCTCACCGTCGACGACGAGGGCCCGGGCATCGCCGAGGAGGACCGACCCCACGTGTTCGACCGCTTCTACCGCTCGCCGGAGTCCCGCGGGATGTCCGGCTCCGGCCTCGGGCTGTCGATCGTGCGGCAGGTCGCCGAGCGGCACTCCGGCACCGTCGAGGTCGGCGACGCCCCGGGCGGCGGCGCGCGCCTGACGATGTGGCTCCCCGGCTCCGTGAGCCCGGTCCCGAGCTGGACCCCCGCCTGATGCGCGCCCGCCCCGTCGCCGTGCTGGTCGCGGCCGGCCTCGCGCTGGCCGGCTGCTCTTCGGACGACGCTCCCTCCGAGGCCACCTCCGAAGCGGAGTCCGCCGCCGCGAACGTCGGCTGGAGCCCCTGCGACGACCTCACCGCCGCCACGGTCGGGCGCCTGGTCGGCGCGCGCGTGGCCGAGCGGACCGGCAGCGTGACCGAGCCCCGGTGCACGTTCGTCCCGAAGCGCGACGGCGGCGCGGCGTACGACATCAGCTACCTGTGGTTCGCCGGCGGCCTTGACGAGGCACTCGACGCGATGGGCGCCGCCGGTGCCCAGCTGGAGCCGGTGGACGTCGACGGCGCCGACGCGGCGCGGATGGTCGTGCGCACGCAGAGGTCGGGCATGCTCGTCACCGGATTCGTGCAGACCGAGGGCCTGGTGCAGAGCGTCAACGCCGTGCAGGTGAAGCCGTACGACGAGGATGCGGTCGTCGCCGGCGCGAGGGCGCTGATGGCGGAGCTGGCTGACGGGGCGCCGTCGTCGCCGTCCGGATAGCCCGGCGTCAGGTCAGGCGGAACGTCGCCCGGTAGGTCGTCGGGGTCACACCCACCGCCCGGTGGAAGTGGCGGCGCAGGGTCGCCGCGGTGCCCATCCCGCAGCTGGCGGCGACCTGGTCGACGCTGGCGTCGGTGCGCTCGAGGAGCTCCTGCGCGCGGGCGATCCGCTGCTGGTGCAGCCAGACCAGCGGCCCGGCCTGGAGCTCGGCCCGCATCCGGCGGGCGAGCTGGCGGGTGCTGAGGCCGGCGTGGTCGGCGAGCTCGCGCACGGTGAGGGGCCGGTCGAGCCGGGCGCGCGCCCACTCGAGCGTCGGCGCCAGCCCGTCGGGGTTCCGGGGCTCGGTCGGTGCGGCGATGAACTGGGCCTGCCCGCCGCTGCGATGGGCGGGGACGACGAGGCGCCGGGCGAGGCCGGTCGCGGCGGTGGCGCCGAGGTCGCGACGGACGAGGTGGAGGCAGAGGTCGAGGGCGGCCGTCTTGCCCGCCGAGGTGAGCACGTCGCCCTCGTCGACGTAGAGCACGTCGGCGCGGACGTCGACCGCCGGGTAGCGCTGCGCCAGCTCGTCCGCGTGCATCCAGTGGGTGGCCGCGGCGCGTCCGTCGAGCAGGCCGGCCGCCGCGAGCACGAAGGAGCCCGTGCACAGCGACGCGATCTGGGCACCGCCGCGGTGGGCGGCGCGCAGGCCGGCGACGAGTGCCGGATCCGGGTCGGCTCCGACGTCCTCGACGGAGGGCACCACCACGAGGTCGGCTCCGCCGAGGCCGGCGTACGAGGACGTCGGCAGGTGCGGCAGCCAGCGGTGCGGCGCGCCGTCCGGGGTGCACACGACGGCGTCGTACCACGCGCCGCCGGGCGCGAGGTCGGACCGGTCGACCCCGAGGATCTCGGCGGCGATCGCCGCCTCGTAGAGCATCACGGACTCGTGCATGACGAGGGCGACGCGCGGCATGTCCGAAAGTGTACGCACCATGTCGTTTCGGACGCTCGCGCACCGGGCCGGACCGCCCGAGGATCATCGTCGTGAACACATCCGAGCGAGCTTCCGCACCGGTCCTGGTCTACGGCGCCACCGGGCACACGGGGCGCTTCGTCGTCGACGAGCTCCTGCGCCGGGGGGTGACCCCCGTCCTCGCGGGGCGCGACGCCGAGCGGCTCGCCGCCGTTGCGCCCGACCACGGTCTCGAGGTCCGCGAGGTCGGCCTCGACGACCGCGACCGGCTGCGCCGGGCCGCGTCCGACGTCGGCGCGGTCGTCAACTGCGCCGGGCCGTTCCTCGACACCGCGGTGCCGCTCGCGCGGGCGGCGGTCGGGGCCGGGGCGCACTACCTCGACCTCACCGCCGAGCAGTCCGTCGTGCGGGAGCTCTACCGCCGGCTCGACGCACCGGCTCGGCACGCGGGCGTCGCCGTCGTACCCGCCATGGCGTTCTACGGAGGGCTCGCCGACCTGCTCGTGACGTCGGTGCTCGACGGCGACACACGCGCGGACGCGGTGGACGTCGCCATCGGCCTGGACCACTGGTGGCCGACCGCCGGCACGCGCGTCACGGGGCACCGCAACACCGCGACCCGCCAGGTGATCCGGGCGGGCCGACTGGCGCCGCTGGCGGACCCCGCGCCGACCCGCACCTGGTCCTTCCGCGAACCGCTCGGCGACCACGCGGTCGTGGAGCTGCCGTTCTCGGAGGTCCTCACGATCCACCGCCACCTGCGGGTCGGCGAGCTCCGCTCCCACCTGAACGCCGCGCCGCTACAGGAGCTCCGCGACCCGACGACCCCGGCGCCGAGCCCGACGGACGGGTCCGGCCGGTCCGCGCAGCGCTTCACCGTGGAGGTGGTCGTACGCCGCGGCGCCGAGCGCCGCCGGGTGAGTGCCGAGGGCCGCGACATCTACGCCGTCTCGGCGCCGATCGTGGTCGAGGGAGCGGTGCGGCTCCTC
The DNA here is from genome assembly GCF_029210375.1 of Nocardioides sp. YIM 152315. GTDB lineage: Bacteria > Actinomycetota > Actinomycetes > Propionibacteriales > Nocardioidaceae > Nocardioides. The sequence goes on from NZ_JARGER010000037.1 coordinate 88,006, forward strand.
GACGGCCGAGGCGCGGGGGCCGGGGCGCTCGCGCCGGGCCAGGCCTTCGACGCCGACGACGTCCTGCGGGCCCTGGAGCGCGAGGCGCCGGACTTCCGCGTGTGCCGTTGAGCGCCTGCCGCGGGCCACCCCCGAGAATGGCCCCGTGACCGACGAGATCGCGTTCTTCACCAGGACCGGCGACGACCTGGCCCCGACCCCGCTCGCGTGCAGCATGTGGAGCGACGACCAGCTGCACGGCGTCGCGCTCAGCGGCGCGCTCGCCCGGGCGGCGGAGCAGGCGCTCGCCGCGACCGGACGCGACGACCTGCGCCCGGCGCGATGGGTGGTCGACCTCTTCCGGGCCGCGCGGATGCAGCCGTGCACGCTGACGACCAGCGTCGTGCGCGAGGGCTCCCGGATCTGCCTGGTCGACGTGTCGATGAGCCAGGCCGGCGAGCCCGTGGCGCGCGCGTCGGCGACGTTCCTCAAGCCGTCGGGGACCGCGCCGGGCGAGGTCTGGCAGCCGCCCGAGCGGCCCGCTCCCCCGCCGCTGGACGTGGCCCCGGAGACCGACGAGCCGCGGGTGCCGTTCCTGCGCTCGGCGTCCGGCTGGTCGCAGGACTTCACCGAGCACCAGAACCCCGACCGGAAGGCGTCCTGGAGCAGCGCGATGCCCGTGGTGTCCGGCGAGCCGCTCTCGCCCTTCCAGGCCGTCGCCGCCGCCGCCGACGGCGCGAGCATGGTGACCAACTGGGGCACCCGCGGCGTGGAGTACATCAACACCGACATCGCGCTGACGCTGGCCCGCGAGCCGGTCGGCGTCGAGATCGGGCTGCTCGCCACCGACCGCGTCGAGCACGACGGCATCGCGTCCGGGACCACCGCCGTCTTCGACCGGGCCGGCGCCCTCGGCACCGTCACGGTCGCCGCCCTCGCCAACGCCCGCCGGCGCGTCGACATGGGCGGCGTGGAGTACGCCGACGACGGGCGGCGGCGTACGGCGTCGCGGGTCTGAGCCACCCGGGTCCGTGTCGACACCCTGGCCGTGACGGTCTGCTTCTCGGGCAGTCCCTGCGCTTCTGCGGGGTTGCATTGCCCGAGAAGTGCGGGAATACCCGGTGCACCGGGTATTCCGGCAAGGTCCGCGTCAAGCGCCGTACGGATTGCGCCAGGATCGCTCGAAGGGCAGCCGCCACGCGTGCGGCGCGACCAGCTGGTGGATCGCGTTCGGTCCCCACGAGCCGGGAGCGTAGAGGCGCACGGGCGACGGGTTCTGCAGCAGCGGCGTCGACTTCTCCCAGAGCGTCTCGATGCCCTCGGCGGTCGTGAAGAGGGTGTGGTCTCCACGCAGGGCGTCGTAGATGAGGCGCTCGTAGGCCTCGAGCACGGCGTACGCCGACGAGGTCTCGTGCGTCGCGAACTGCATCGACAGCTTCTCCAGCTTCATGCCCGGTCCGGGGCGCTTGCCGTAGAAGGAGAGTGACATCTTCGACTGGTCGGCGAGGTCGAAGGTGAGGTGGTCGGGTCCCTGGGTGCCCGCGTTGGAGCCCGCGGGGAACATCGTCAGCGGCGGCTCCTTGAACGCGATCGAGATGATGCGCGCCCCCTCGGCCAGCTTCTTCCCGGTGCGCAGGTAGAACGGCACCCCCGCCCAGCGCCAGTTGTCGATCTCGACCTTGAGCGCGACGAACGTGTCGGTGTCGGAGTCGTCGGTGGCGTCGGGGTTGTCGCGGTAGCCGGCGTACTGGCCGCGGACCACGTTGTGCGGCTCGATCGGTCGCATCGACCGGAAGACCTTGAGCTTCTCGTCGCTGATCGGGCCGGGCGCGAGCGAGGTGGGCGGCTCCATCGCCATGAACGCCAGGACCTGCATCAGGTGGGTGACGACCATGTCGCGATAGGCGCCGGTGGTCTCGTAGAACTTCGTGCGGACCTCGAGGCCGAGCGTCTCGGGGACGTCGATCTGCACGTGGTCGATGAAGTTGCGGTTCCAGATCGGCTCGAACAGGCCGTTGGCGAAGCGGAACGCCAGGATGTTCTGCGCCGCCTCCTTGCCGAGGAAGTGGTCGATGCGGAAGATCTGGCTCTCGTCGAAGACCTGGTGCAGCCGCTCGTTGAGCCGCTTCGCCGACTCGAGGTCGGTGCCGAACGGCTTCTCCATGATGATCCGCGACTGCTTGACCAGCCCGGCCTCGTCGAGCTGGCGGACCACGTCGAGCGCAGCCTTGGGCGGGACGCTCAGGTAGTGGAGGAACCGGACGGGCTGCCCACCGCGGCCGACGTCGCGCTCCGCCGCCCGCATCGCCTCGGCCAACGCCGGCGGACCGGCGGACTGCGGCACGTAGGTCAGCAGCTCCGAGAACCGGCTCCACTGCTCGTCGGAGAAGGCCCGGTGGCTGTACTCGACGCACGCATCGTGGGCGAGCTGCACGAAGGCGGCGGTGTCGATGTCCTCCAGCGACGTGCCGACGATGCGCGAGTCGTCGATGAGGCCGGCCTGCCAGAGGTGGAAGAGCCCCGGGAGGAGCTTGCGCCGGGAGAGGTCACCGGTGGCGCCGAACAGGAGGACCACGTGTGCGTTGTCCATGGATCGAGCCTAGTCCGCCGGCGATGGGCGTCACGCCCCGTCGAAGACGCGCAGCAGTCGCTCCGCCTTCCAGCGTGACTCGGCCCACTCCTCGCCGACGTCGGACCGGACCGTGACGGCGCCGCCCGTCCCCAGCACGTAGCGGCCCTCGCCGGCGGTCATCAGGCTGCGGATCACCACGCCGAGATCGGCCCGTCCGTCGGCGCTGACCCAGCCGAAGGCCCCGGCGTACGCACCGCGCGGCGTCGCCTCGACCTCGTCGATCACCTCCATCGTGCGCAGCTTGGGCGCGCCGGTCATCGAGCCGGCCGGGAAGAGCGCGCGCAGCGCCTCGACCGTCGTGACCTCGTCGCGGAGCCGTCCCCGGACGGTGCTGACCAGCTGGTGCACGGACTCGTAGGACTCGACGTCCATGAGCGTCGGCACCGTGACCGTGCCCGGCTCGCACACCATCGACAGGTCGTTGCGGAGCAGGTCGACGATCATCAGGTTCTCGGCGCGGAACCTCGGGTCGGTGCACAGCCGCTGGCGCGCCTCCTCGTCACGCTCGGCGGTCGCGCCGCGGGGCGTGGTGCCCTTGATCGGCTTGGTCTCCAGCGTGCGGTCGGCCGACACCAGCGCGTAGCGCTCCGGGCTCGAGCTGAGCAGCCACGCCCGCGCGCCGGGGACGTCGTGCTGGAGGAATCCGGCGTACGGCGCGGGGTTGAGGTCGCGCAGCCGCAGGTACGCCGCCGCCGGGTCGAGCTCGCTCGCGCACTCCGCCCGGTAGGTGAGGTTGACCTCGTAGGTGTTGCCGGCGTGCAGGTGCTCCTGGACGCGGTCGAAGGCGGCGGCGTAGGCGGTGGGGGCCGCGGAATACCCGGTGCACCGGGTATTCCCGCGCTTCTCGGCCGTTGCAACACCCGAGAAGCGCGCGTTCTGCCCGAGAAGTGGGTGCTCGAACACGCGCACCCGCGACGGCCGCATCCAGACGGCGTCGGGCAGGTCGCCGCCGACGGCCGCGGGCAGGTCGGGCCGGCACGCGTAGCCGAGGTAGCCGAACCACGAGGCGTCGGCCGGCCCGGACGCCAGCTCGGCGGCGAGCACGTCGAACACGTCGTCGCCCACGACCTCGGCCCGGCCGCCGGCGTGCCGCGTCACCACGCGCGCGGCCGCGTCGTACGTCAGCGAGACGTCGGACTCCTCGAGCCAGCCGACGATCGAGCGGCGGCCCGACCACTCGCGCGCGCCGCCGCCGTCGAGCCAGAAGCAGCGGGCGTGCGAGGACGCGACGGACCGGAAGACCGGCACCGGGTCAGTCATGACGCCCGAGGAAGTTCGCGACCAGGGTGGCGCCGTGCTCCGACAGGACCGACTCCGGATGGAACTGGACGCCCTCCAGCGGCAGCGTCCGGTGCCGCACCCCCATCACCACGCCGTCCTCCGACCGCGCGGTCACCGCCAGACACGACGGGACGTCGACCGCCGCCAGCGAGTGGTAGCGCACGGCCGCGAGCGGCGACGGCAGGCCGGCGAAGACGCCGAGGCCGTCGTGGGCCACGGACCCCACGTCGCCGTGGGCGGGGGTGACGCGGTCGACGGTGCCGCCGTACGCCGTGACGAGCCCCTGCATCCCCAGGCACACGCCGAGCACGGGGCTGGTCGCGCGGCGCAGCACCTCACGCCCCACCGAGAAGTCACCGGGCGCGTCCGGGTGCCCCGGTCCCGGCGACAGCACGACGTAGGGGAACGCGAGGACGTCGTCGGCCGAGACCTCGTCGTGCTGCACGACCGTCGGCAGCGAGCCGGTCACCTCGGCGATGAGGTGGACGAGGTTCCAGGTGTAGGAGTCGTGATGGTCGACCACGACGACGGCGGCCACCGGGCGGCCCTACGACGGCGGCAGCAGCAGGTCGGCCACCAGCCCGTGCAGCACGTCGAAGCCGTGCTCGGTGAGGATGGACTCGGCGTGGAACTGGATGCCGCGGTAGTGCGGTCCGCGCACCAGGTGGATGTCACCGGTCCGGACGTCCGCCTCGACCTCGACGCCGGCGGGCGCTCCGGCGGCGCCGACCCGGCCGACGAAGGTGTTGTAGAAGCCGACCCGCTCGGTGCGGCCGGCGATGGTGACCGGCGACTGCGTGCCCTGGAAGACGATGTCCTTGTAGGCGAGCGGGACGCCGAGGTGGTGGCACAGCGCCTGGTGGCCCAGGCAGACCGCGAGGAACGGTCGCTCGGCGGCCATCAGCTCGGCGACCGCGGCCCGAAGGTTGGTCATCTTCGGGTCGTCGCCGTCGCGCGGGTCGCCCGGCCCCGGCCCGACGATCGCGAGGTCGAAGCCGTCGAGGCAGCCGGGCACGTAGTCCTCGTGCCGCACGACCTCGCTGGTCATGCCGATCACGCCGAGCACGTGGCGCAGCATGTTCACGAAGTCGTCCTCGCCGTCGAGGATCACCACCGACTTCCCGGACAGCCGGGCGTCGGGCGCGGCGCCGCCCTGGTCGGTCAGCCAGAAGGTGGAGAGCCGCCGGTTGCGCGCGTTCAGCGCGAGCAGCACGTCCTCGTCGTTGACGAGCTCGGCGACGTTCACGCCGGGCGTCGGGGCCGGCGGCACCAGGCCGAAGGCGCTCAGGATGCCGCCGGCCTTGGCGTGCGTCTCCGCGACCTCGTACGCCGGGTCGGAGTCGCGCACCAGGGTCGCCCCGGCGGTGACCGTGAGGCGCCCGTCCAGCCCGACGTCGGCGGTGCGGATCACGATCGGGCTGTCGACGACCGGACCACCCTCCTCGTCGCGGCCGAGGATCGCGAGGGCCGCGCCGTAGTAGCCGCGGCCCTCGGACTCGTACTGCCTGATCAGCCGGCACGCGTTCTCGACCGGCGACCCGGTGACGGTGGCGGCGTACATGGTGTCGCGCAGCACCTCGCGCGGGTCGCGGCTCGTGCGGCCGGCCAGCAGGTACTCGGTGTGCACGAGGCGGCTCATGGGCTTGAGGAAGGGTCCGAGCACCTGGCCACCCTCGTGGCAGATGTCGCACATCATCTTCAGCTCCTCGTCGACGACCATGAAGAGCTCGAAGATCTCCTTCTCGTCGTGGAGGAAGTCGAGGAGCTGGCGCTTGAGGCCGGCACCGTCGCCGCTCGGCAGCCGGAAGGTGCCGCTGATCGGGTTCATCCGCACGTCGCCCCCGTGGATGGAGACGTGCCGCTCGGGGCTGGCGCCGATCAGGAAGCGGTCGCCGGTGAAGAAGACGTAGGTCCAGTACGACCCGCGCTCGCGCTCGAGCAGTCGTCGGAACACCGTGAGGGCCTTGTCGGCGCCCCAGTCGGCGACGGTCGCGCGGTAGTGGCGTCCGATGACGAGGTTGGCGCCCTCGCCCTGCCCGATCTCGTCGGTGATGATCGAGGAGACGAGCTTGCCGTAGTCGTCGTCGTCGGTCTCGAACCCGCCGCGGTCGGCGAACTCCACCCCGGTGTCCTCGATCGCGTCGATCACCTCCTCGACGGTGAACTCCAGCTCCGACTCGACGTCCACCACCACCAGCGGGGTGCCGTCGTCGTGCGCCTCGAACCCGCGCTCGGCCACCTGCCGGAAGGGGATCGCGAGCAGCCGGTCGGCGATGTGACCGTCCTCCGGCACCCCGTCGGCGAGAGGTACGTCGAGGATCGACTCGACCACGCTGCGCCGGCCGCCCACCACGCCGACCGTGTCGCGGTCACCGGCCCGCGTGGAGCGCCGGATGATCGCCCACGCCTCGTGCCCCTGGACGGCCGCGATGGCTTCCCGGGCAGACGTGGTCGCGTTCATGGCGTCAATCTACGCACCCGGCGGGCCCGCCGGCGGGGGCTGTCCGGGATCACGAAGGTTGGGTATGCCCGGCCGCGGACCCGCTCGGCGACGGGTGCCTCGTGTCTAGGCTCGCGGACGTCAGCCACTCCCAGCGCAAGGATCCCGTCATCACCACCACCGCAGACGACCCGATCCCGTTCGCGCAGCCGGACGTCGGCGACGCCGAGGCGGACGCCGTCCGCGACGCCATCCGCGCCGGCTGGCTGACCACCGGCAGGATCACGGCCGAGTTCGAGCGCGAGTTCGCGGAGGCCGTCGGCGCCGCGCATGCCGTCGCCGTCACGAGCGCCACCGCCGCGCTCCACCTGGCGCTGGAGGCCGCCGGGGTCGGCCCCGGCGACGAGGTGCTGGTGCCGACCTGGACGTTCACGGCGTCCGCCGAGGTGGTGCGCTACCTCGGCGCGGACCCGGTCATGGTGGACGTCGACGCGTCGACCATGGCGCTCGACCTGGAGCGTGCTGCCAAGGCGGTGACCGACCGCACCAAGGCGGTGGTCCCGGTCCACTTCGCCGGCCTGCCGATGGATCCGGCCGCGCTGTCCCGCTTCGCCCGTGACCACGGGCTGCAGGTCGTCGAGGACGCCGCGCACGCGTTCCCCGCCGGCACCGACGGCCGGCCCGTCGGTGGAGGCGACTCCGCGGCGACTGCCTTCAGCTTCTACTCGACCAAGACGATGACGACCGGCGAGGGTGGCATGCTCACCACCAACGACGACGCGATCGCCGCCCGCGCCCGGATCATGCGGCTCCACGGCATCGACCGCGACGTCCTCGACCGCTACACGCGCGTCGGCGCCAAGTGGCAGTACGACGTGGTCGCGCCGGGCTACAAGTACAACCTCACCGACATCGCGTCCGCCCTGGGCCGCGTGCAGCTGTCACGCGCTCCCGGGATGCGCCAGCGCCGCGAGGTGATCGCCCGGCGCTACACGGAGGCGTTCGCCGACCTCCCGCTCCAGCTGCCGGCCGGTCCCGCCGACAACGTGACCCACGCGTGGCACCTCTACAGCGTCCGGCTGCGGGACGCCGCGATCGATCGCGACGAGTTCGTCGAGCGCATGGGCCGCTCCGGGGTGGCCACCAGCGTCCACTTCATCCCCCTGCACAAGATGAGCTACTGGCGCGAGCGGTTCGACCTGCGCGACGCGGACTTCCCCGTGGCGACCGAGTCCTTCGCGCGTGCGGTCAGCCTGCCGATCTCCTCGTCCCTGACCGATGCCCAGGTCGAGCGGGTGGTGTCGACCGTGCGGGACTGCCTGACGACTGAGTGACCTCAGATCGTCCCGGTCACGGGGTCGACCGAGGGGCGAGATGGTCGTCCGCCGTCGAGCCATTAGTCTGGGGACCGGTGAGCACACCCCTGTGCGCCCGACGGGAGGAGCGCATGCATGCCACGTGAGCTCCACCGGCAGCTGGCCAGGTTCCTGGTCGTCGGCGGCATCAACACGCTCGCGACGTACGCGCTGTTCATCGTCCTCGCCACGATGATGCCGGCCTGGCTCGCATACACGCTGGCGTACGTCCTCGGGCTGGTGTGGGTCGTGCTCGGCACCTCTCGCTTCGTCTTCGGCGCCGCATCGAGGTCGCGACTCCTGGCCTTCGCCGCCTGGTACGTGATGGTCTACCTCGTCGGCAGGCTGGTCCTCCACCTGCTCGACCCGGCGGGTGGCCGCGAGCTGCTCGTGGCCACCGTCGTACTCATGATGGCGACCGTTCCGCTGTCCTTCCTCGGTGGGCGGATCCTGCTGCACCGTCCGGAGCCTCCGCGCGCGCCACACCGTCCCCGCGACGCCGTGATCGAGACACCCGCGGCTCGCGGACGAGTCGACGAGCGTCGCTAAGGGCTGCCCACCAGCGGCGGCACGCGATCCGCGGTGACCTCGACGGCCCTACCCCACGGAGAACGTCGGCGGCGGGAAGCCCGAATCCGCCGGAAGTCGGCGTCACCAGATCAACGTGGTTGAATTCGGCAAGTGTCCAGCCTCGTTCAGGTACCGGTCAACGACCTGTCGCGCGCCATCGCCGCACACCGCCGCGAGATCGACTCCGCGATCGCCGACGTGCTCGATTCCGGGTGGGTCGTGCTCGGGCCCCAGGTCTCGGGTCTCGAAACCGAGCTCGCGGCCCACCTCGGCGTGAGCGAGGCAGTCTCCGTCGCGAACGGGACGGACGCGCTGACCATCGCGCTCACGGCCTTGGGCTGCTCGCCCGGCGACCGCGTCGCGACGGTGGCGAACGCAGGGGGCTACTCGACGACGGCCATCCGCAACGTCGGCGCGGTCCCGGTGTATGTCGACGTCGATCCCGACACGGCGCTCATGACCCCGTCGACACTCGCGCCCGCCCTCGACCTGGACGTCGACGTCGTGGTGGTGACGCACCTGTTCGGCGCCATGGCCGAGATCGGCGAGCTCGTCGACCTCTGTCACGCGCGCGGGGTCAAGGTCCTCGAGGACTGCGCCCAGGCGATCGGTGCCGAGCGAGGCGGCCGCCGGGCAGGGTCCTTCGGCGATGCCGCGGCGTTCAGCTTCTACCCGACGAAGAACCTCGGTGCACTCGGCGACGGCGGCGCCGTCTGCAGCAACGACATCGAGCTGGCCGAGGCCGTCCGCTCCCTGCGCCAGTACGGCTGGCAGGGCAAGTACCGGATCAGTCGGCCGCATGGCCGCAACAGCCGACTCGACGAGATGCAGGCCGCGATCCTCCGCCGCCGACTGCCCTTCCTCGCGGCCGCGAACGAGCGCCGACGTGGCATTCACCGTCGCTACGCCGAGGCGATGCGGACCGGCCGCGTCTTCGGCAGCCACGATCCGTCCTTCGTCGCCCACCTGGCCGTGCTCGACCTGGACGACCGCGAGGCGGCGCGTGCCGACTTCGAAGCGGCGGGGATCGGCACCGACGTGCACTACCCCGTCCCCGACCACCTGCACACCGTGGAGGCGGGCTACCTGGTCGCGGACACGCTCGAGGTCACCGAGCGTCTCGCGGACCGGATCCTGACCGTTCCCTGCTTCGCGGAGCTGGACGACGAGGAAGTCGATCGGGTGTGCGAGGTCCTCGCGTCGTGGTGACGGCCGACTCCGCCGGCGAGGGCTGCTCGCCGATCCGCTACTCCGTCGTGGTCCCCGTCTACGGCAATGCAGAGACCCTGAACGCGGTCGTCGATCGACTGGTCGCCATGGACGGCGACCTCGGCGGCGGGCTCGAGGCCGTGTTCGTGGTGGACGGCTCTCCCGACGACTCCTACCAGCTGCTGAGCAAGCTGCTGCCCGGCTGCGGGATCCCGAGCCAGCTCGTCGCACACTCTCGCAACTTCGGCAGCTTCGCCGCCATCCGCACCGGGTTCCGCCATGCGCGCGGCGACTACGTCGCCGCGATGGCCGCCGACCTGCAGGAGCCGGCCGAGCTCGTGCACGAGTTCTTCCTCCGGCTGCGCGAGGGCGACGTCGACGTCGTGGTCGGCGCCCGGACCAAGCGCCAGGACCCCCTGCTGAGCTCGGTGATGGCGCGCCTCTTCTGGGGGACCTACCGCCGTACCGTGCACCGCGCGATCCCGCCGGGCGGAGTCGACATCTTCGGCTGCACGCGTGCGGTCGCCGAGCGGCTCGTGTCGCTCGAAGAGTCTCACTCCAGCCTGGTCGGTCTGCTCTACTGGATCGGCTACCGCCGCGTCGAGGTCCCGTACGAGCGGCAGGAGCGCACCTCGGGCAAGAGCGGCTGGTCGGTGCGCCGCAAGTACCGCTACTTCCTCGACAGCGTGTACTCGTTCTCCGACCTGCCGATCACCTTGTTGGTGCTGATCGGCGCCGCGGGATCGCTGCTCACGGTGTCCGTCTCCCTGGTCACCATCGTGGCGCGCATCGCCGGCTTCATCGACGTCCCCGGGTACACCGCTCTCATGCTGGTGACCCTGATGTCCGCCACCAGCATCCTGCTCGGGCTCGGGGTGGTCGGCTCCTACGTCTGGCGCACCTACGAGAACAGCAAGCATCGACCCACGGCGATTGCCATGAGCCACGACGTCTTCACTCCGGGAGAGAACTGATGAGCGCCTTCGTCCACCCTCAGGCACTGTGCGAGAGCGAGCACGTCGGAGACGGCACCCGGGTGTGGGCGTTCGCACACGTGCTGCCGGGAGCGGTCCTCGGGGCGGACTGCAACATCTGCGACGGCGTCTTCATCGAGAACGACGTCGTCGTGGGAGACCGCGTCACGATCAAGTGCGGCGTCCAGCTCTGGGACGGCGTCCGTCTCGAGGACGATGTCTTCGTCGGCCCGAACGCGACGTTCACCAACGACATGTACCCGCGCAGTCGCGAGTACCCGGACTCGTTCGCGACCACGGTGGTCGGGACCGGCGCCTCCATCGGTGCGAACGCGACCATCCTCCCCGGTGTCCGCATCGGCCGCCGCGCGATGGTCGGCGCGGGCGCGGTCGTGACCAAGGACGTCCCGCCCAACGCCGTGGTCGTCGGCAACCCGGCCCACATCGCCGGCTACTCCGGCAGCGCCCAGACCGTCGAGCGGCCGGGGTCCGCCTCGCCGTCGATCGCGAAGGAGACCGAGGCCCTCCCCGGAGGAGCCCGTGTCGTCACGCTGACCCGCGCGACCGACCTCCGTGGCAGCCTCGTCGCCGTCGACCACGAGGCCGACCTGCCGTTCGTCGCCCGGCGGACCTTCGTCGTCTACGACGTCCCCAGCCGAGACGTGCGTGGCGAGCACGCCCACCGGGAGTGTGAGCAGCTGCTGGTGTGCCTGCGCGGATCCGTGCAGGCGCTGGTCGACGACGGCAAGGATCGGCGCGAGCTGCTGCTCGATCGACCCGACCAGGGCCTGCACGTACCCGCCATGGTCTGGGGCACCCAGTACAAGTACTCCTCCGATGCCGTGCTGCTCGTCTACGCCTCGCGTCCGTACGAGGACGGCGACTACATCCGCGACTACGAGACGTTCCTCGCAGAGGCCGCCGCGCGGTGACCCGAGGCACGATGTGGGCCCGTCTCACGGGCAGCCCGGTCGCGCGGTCCCGCGCCGCCGTGACCCTGGTCTTCGCGGCCGCCACCCTCGTGCTGGCGTGGCCGACGCTGCGCGGGCGCACCATCTCCGTGGTGCCGACGTTCCAGACCGCCACCTATCCGTGGGCCGCGGACCCGCGGGGCCTCGCCTATGCGTGGGCGCAGTCTGACTCGGCCGAGAGCTCCTACCCCTGGTCGGCGCTGGCTCAGCGCACCTGGCGCGACGGCGCCCTGCCGCTGTGGGACCCCCACAGCTTCGGCGGTGGCACTCCGCTCGCGGTCGACGGCGTGTCCGCGACCCTCTATCCCGTCCGCGCCGTGCTGGACACGGCGTTCCCGCTCTGGCTCGCCCACGACCTCTTCTTCCTGCTCCACATCGTGGCCGCCGGGCTCGCGACGTACTGGCTCGCTCGTCGGTGGGGCTGCCGCCGCGCGGGCGCCACCTTCGCGGGTGTCGGTTGGATGACCAGCGCCTACGTGTGGGGCTGGGCGCAGCTGGAGATGGTCACGCCGTTCCTGCTCTTCCTCCCCCTCGCGCTCGCGGCGTGCGACCGGGCGGTGAAGCAGCCGACCCGGCGCTCCTTCGTCGTCGCGGCGGTCGTGCTCGCGCTCGGCATGGTGGCCGGCAACATCGCCTACGCGCTCGTCGTGATGGCGACGGCCGCGTTCTACGTCCTCGCCCTGCTCGTCGCGCGGGCGTGGCAGTCACGAGAGCGCCGCCCGATCGTCGTCGACTTCCTCCGGGCCGGTCTGCTCCTGGGCCTGGGGCTCGCGCTCAGTGCGGTCGTCGTGCTGCCGACGTTGCTGAACCTGTCGCGGGTGAGCCGGGAGCCGTACACCTTCGAACAGATCCGGACCTCGCTGCTCGTGCCGTGGCACGAGTACACCCGCCTGGTCACGCCGCCTCCGAGTCCCCCGACCGCCCTCGACCTCAACCTCCTGATGTACGTCGCCCCGGTGGTGCTGGGACTCGCCCTGGTCGGGCTGACGTTCCCGGGATCTCGCCCGGCCGGCATCGGCCGGCTGCTGCTCCTGATCGTGCCGGTGCTGGCCGCCTCCGCCGCGCCCGTCGCCTGGCTCACCTACCACCTGCTCCCGGGCTTCGACACGGTGCTGCCCTCGCGGCTGCTCCCGGTGAGCCTGCTGGCCGTGCACCTGCTCGCCGCTGTCGGCCTGGACCGGCTGCTCTCGTGGCTGCGACCGCTGCCACGGCGCCGCTTCACGGTGCCCGTCCTGAAGCGCGAGGCCGCCACGCCGAGCGTCGCGGTCGTGCTGACCGCGGCCCTGCTGCTGGCCGTCTTCTGGCCGTCCTTCGCCGTGGGCCGGTCGCTGAACCCGCCCGACCTGGATGTCGACGAGCACCCGCTCTTCCCCGTCACGCCGGCGCTCGAGGCGATCGCCGCCCTCGACGGCGACGACGACTGGCCGTCCCGGGTGGTCCCCGGCACGACGTCGCTGGCGACCGACCCGCCGAGCACGACCGCACCGGCCCTGGTCGGGGGCACTCCCCTGGTCCCCGGGGTGGACAGCTGGGGCGGGTACTCCAGCTCGACCCCCGAGCGCACCTCGGAGCTGATGCGGGTCGTCTCCGGGGAGGACCAGGCGACGGTGCTCGGCCCGGGCGTCCCCCCGTCCCTGTCGTACCCGAGGTTCCCGACCGGCGCGGTCGACTGGCCGCTGGCCTGCCGGCTGGGCACCGACGCCGCGCTCCTGCCACCGACCACGCCCGACGTGGCGGAGGACTGGGGGTCGCTGGACCCGGAGAGGTCGCTGACCGAGGTCTACTCGGGGCCGGACGGCCGCGTCCTGAGCCTCCCGGAGGCCTGCGCCTCCACGCCGTACGTCGCGACGTCGATCGTGCGCAAGTCGGGCGACGGGGCCGCGTTCGATGCCCTGCGCGACCAGGGCCGGCGCACGCTTCGCGGCAACCAGGAGCGCGCGTGGCGCACGGTCGTGCCCGCGCACGCCCCCGACCTGGACGTGGACGAGGACGCGACCGGCGAGGTGACCACGGCGGTCCGCGACGGCCTCGACGCGGTCGTGGACGTTCGGGCGACCGGGCGGGTCCTGGTGGTGCTGCCGATCTCCCACGATGCCGGCTGGCAGGCCACGATCGACGGGACCGACGCGCCCATCCGGCGGGTGGACTTCAACCGGGTCGGCGTGGTCGTCGGAGAGGGAGAGCACGAGGTCCGGCTCTCCTACCGTCCCGCCGGATGGACGCCGGGTCTCGTGCTGACCGGCCTCGGACTCCTCGCCTGCGTCGCGCTCATGGCCGGCGGGCTCGTCAGGGGATCGAGGCGCAGCAGTCCGAGACCAGGACGACAGCGTGCCCACGGCTGACACGTCACGCCGCCGATCACCGCGCGCCGACTGGCTGCGCCGCGTCGGCGTCGGCGCCTACTTCGCAGCCGCGACACTGGCCTTCGGCTGGCCGGCGCTGCTGGGCAGGGCATCGTCCGTCGTCCCCAGCATGCAGGCGCGTCTGTGGCCCTGGCGAGGCGACCTGGACCCGTCGACGTTGCCGCCGCTCGGTCTCCAGCTCGACGGTGCCGTGTCGTCCTACCCGTGGTCGCAGACGTTCCACGAGGCGATTCGTCACCTGGAGCTGCCGTTCTGGGACTGGCACAGCTTCCTGGGCGGCTACGATCTGGCGAGCAACGGCGTCGCCGGCGCCTTCTACCCGGTGCACTGGGTCGTCTGGATGCTCTTCGACCCGCTGACGGGCCACACCGCCTACATGCTCCTGCACCTGTGGCTGGGTGGACTGGCGATGTACCTGCTGCTGCGCCACTGGCACCTGGGCGGTCCCGCAGGGCTGGTGGGCGGCACCTGCTGGATGATGTGCTCCTACAACGTCGCGTGGCTCCAGGCGGAGATGATGACGCCGATCCTCGTCGTCACGCCCCTCGTCTTCTGGGCGCTGAGCGCGGTCGTCAAGCAGCCGGACTGGCCGCGGGTGATGGTCGGCTCGGCAGCCGTCGCCCTGGCGCTGGTGGCGGGCAACATCGTGGTGTTCCTCGTCGTGCTCTGGGTGGCCGGCCTCGCAGCAGCGCTCCGCGCGGCGCTGCAGGCAGCATCGTCGCGCGACTGGCGAGCCGTGCTCCGGCCGTGGGGTGCGCTGGTGGGCGTCGGGCTCGGCGGTCTCGCGCTGTCGGCCGTGGTCACCCTTCCGACGCTGCACAACCTGCTGACCCTCGGTCGGGTCACGGCATCGCGCGCCGAGTCGCTCCCGCCGCGAGTCGCGCTCGACGACGTCGCGGCGCAGTGGTGGAGCGCTCCACCTGCCGAGAGCTCGCTGGTGCTCTTCAGCCTCTTCTGGTGTGGCCGGGTGGCGCTCGTGCTGGCCGCGATCGGGCTGTCGCGGCGCGGTCGTCTCCGCTGGATGGCGCTCGCACTGGTTTTGCTCTTCGGCGCCCTGCCGTACGTCCCGGAGCTGGTGACGCTCAGCTGGTTCACCATCCCACCCGTGCGTGCCGTCTCGGGGTTCGGCCGGCTGGCGTTCCTCGCCGCGTTCGGCCTCGCGATCCTGGCCGCCCTCGGCACCAGCCAGCTGGCACGCATCGTCTCGAGCCGCGCTGGCGCGCGCCCGCGCGCGTCGACTGCACGGTGGGCTCTCGGGCTCGCTCTGGGGGTGCTCGTCGTCGCCGAGATGATCCCCTTCGCGCGAGCGTCGAACCCTCCCTGGAAGAGCTACTCGGCGGCGTCGCTCTACCCGGCGACCGAGATCCACCAGGCGCTCGCCGAGTTCGACAGGACCAGCCCGTGGCCGGCACTGGTGCTCCCGATCAGCGGAGTCGGCGATCCGCAGGTCCCCTTCAGCGGCAACTCGTTCTGGGGGGCGACCGCGCACAGCGGCGACATCGACTCGGTCGGCGGATACGACAGCGCCGTGCCCCGCCGAGCCGCGGCCGTGACGCGACTGATGCAGGGCACTCCTGCGGCGGAGGCGTGGAAACCGTACGGCGGCGCGCTCCTGCCGACGTTCTCACCCGAGTGGAGCCGGATCGACCTGGCCGGCCAACTGGGAATCACCCACCTCTACACGCCACCGGACGTGGACCTCTCGGTCTCGGCGTACAGCGGGGCGAACGCGCAGCTGCGGCGCGTCGTCTCCGGACCCCACGGCACCCTGTGGCGGGTCGACGGCACGAGTCGAGGACCGAGACTGGTCGACGACGCGGTGCTCGTGCCGGGGCCGGGCGACGCCCTGGCCCGGGTGGCCACCCACGACCCGCAGAGCAGCGCGACCGTCGTGCTCGAGTCACGGGACGGGGACGAGGCGCCGCCGAAGGCCCCGCCGGCCGCCGCGGACAGCCCGGGCTCGGTGCACGAGACCCTCCGGGAGACCAACAGCGCCCACGTCGAGGTCACCGCGGAGCGCGCGGCGTGGCTGGTGATGCCCATCGGGTTCGCCGACGGATGGCACGCCGAGATCGACGGACACCCGACGAGCGTTCGACCGGCCGACTTCGCCTACTCGGCGGTGCGCGTGCCGGAGGGCGACCACCGGGTCACGTTCAGCTACCGCCCTCCGCTCCAGGTCCCCGGCCTGGTGTTGACGTGCGCTTGGGTAGCGTTCGCGACCGGACTGCTCATCCGATCAGGGATCCGGCGACGGAGCCTTCCAGCAGAACAGGAGAGTCATGCCGCGCGGACCTGAGCTCGTCGGACAAGTGCTGGGTCGCTGGGGCGGTCTGACTCCACGTCGGACCATGGTCATCTCCGGCGTCCTGGTCTTCCTCGCGCTGATGTTGATGCGGGATCCGGCGCCGGTGTTCGTCTACGACGCGGGCCAGTACTGGCTCGGGTCCGAGCTCGTCGCCGATGGGCGCGATCCGTGGCTCAAGATGGGACTCAACGTCCGGGGGGTCCTCTCCGCCTTCGTGTACCTGCCCGCCGCCCTCGCGGTGAAGGGGCTCGGGGTGTCCGCCGGGACCGCGGTGTTGGTGCAGAACGCAGTCATGATCGCCGTCCTCGGTGCGGTCGTGCTTCCCTGCCTGGCGGGGAGGGTCGTCGCGCTCCGGAGTCGGCACGTCCTGCTGAGCGCGGCGCTGAGCGCGCTCGTGCTCAGCGGGTTCGCCCCCTACCCGCTCATGGACCTGGTGGCTGGCGCCCTGGTCCTGTCGGGCGTGCTGCTCGCCGATGCTCAGCGGTGGTACGTGCAGGTCGTCGGCGCGCTCTGCCTCGGTGCTGCCGTCAACCTGCGCCCCGCGCATCTCGCGACCGTCGTGCTCGTCGTCCTGGTCGTGCTGGTCGTACGTCGGCTCCGGGTGATCCCGGTCGCGATGGGCGTCCTGCTGGCTCTCCTGCCGCAAGCGCTCTACCTGCGCCGTCACGACTATCCGGCCGGGCTGATGCCCCCGGACTCCTTCCTCATCACCCAGATCCAGGTCGGCTACGGCGCATACGGCGTGCGCTACGACACGGTCGCCTACTCGAACGTCGACCCGCGGCAGTGGTACTGCGACCCCTCGATGGCCCGAGCGGTCGACGGCGACCTGCCGACGACCGCCCGCGGTCTCTTCGGCACGTTCGTCGGCCAGCTCCCCGACTCGGCCTCGTTCGCGATCGACAAGGTCGTCGCGGCCCTCCAGTGGAACTGGGCGACACCGTACGCACCAGCGGGAACCCCGGGCTGGACCGCTCTCGGTCTCGCCGTTCTCCTCGTCACCGTCGTCGGCGTGGTCGGACTCGTGGTCCTGTGGCCCCGAGCAGGTCGGTCGGTGGTCGCGCCGTGCCTGGTCGCGACCGTCGTCGGCACCGCGGTCACCCTCGTCGGATCCGCTCCCGAGACGCGTTTCGCGCTGCCGATCGTGCTCGTGGGCATCGTGGGGTGGACCATCCTCTTCGGCAACGTCGGGCGCGCGAGCCGCCGGCGGTTGACCGTCCTCGGTGCCTCGGCCGCGGTCGTCTTCGTGGCGATCCTGGGCCTGGCCGTGCTCGCGACCGGTCACCCCGCGGAGCCCGGCGACGTCACCGCCGCCACGTGCGGGGAGTCCTGAGGCAGCGGACGCCTGCGCCTCGTACACTCGTCAGCCTCGCCGGCCAGTCACCAGGAGTCCCGTTGACGACCAACCCACCCGCACCGGTGTCGGTGTCGGCACTCACGGTCCTCTTCGGCAACACCGTGGATGCCATGGCGCGCACCATCCGGGCCTTCGACAACGCGGCCCGGGTCGGCGCCGAGACCGGCAGGATCAGCCGGCTCGAGCTCGCCTACGGCGACGCGTCCCCGCAGCCGGTCGTGTCCGCAGACGAGCTCGCGGAGCTCCGGCAAGACGTCGAGCGGCTGGCGGTGACCTACACGTTCTTCGGCGAGAATACCGGCACCTCACGCGGCCAGAACCGGCTGGCCCGGGCGACCGACTCGGACTTCGTGCTGATCTGCAACCCGGACGTGATCCCGGACGGTCGCGCGCTGTGCCGCATGCTCGAGGTCTTCGCCTCCGACCCCGACGTGGGGCTGGTCGAGGCCAAGCAGCTGCCGGTCGAGCACCCCAAGGACTACGACCGGGCGACCGGGGAGACCTCGTGGGGGTCGGGGGCGTTCTCCCTGGTGCGGCGCGCGGCGTTCGAGCAGGTGGGCGGCTTCGACGAGGACACGTTCTTCCTCTACTGCGATGACGTCGACCTGTCCTGGAGGCTGCGGGAGGCCGGACACCGGGTCGTCCACCAGCCGGCGGCAGTCGTCTTCCACGACAAGCAGCTGACCGCGGGCGGCGAATGGATGCCGACCGAGGCGGAGCTCTACTACTCGGCCGAGGCGGCCCTGCTCCTGGCTCACAAGTGGTCGCGAGACGACATCCTCGACGACGTCATGCGGCAGCTCGAGAGCTCTCCTCAGGAGATCCACGGCCAGGCCGTCGCCGCCTTCCGGGAGCGGCGCGACACCGGGACGTTGGCCGCCAGGCACGACCCCGAGCACCGCGTCGGCCAGTTCGTCGCGGGCAACTACGCACCCCACAGGTTCGCGCTGTGACCCGGCACAAGTACGACAACCAGGTCGGTCCCGACAACGCATACGGCCACACCCTCGAGCTGCTGCACCGCCACGTCGAGACCGGCAGCGGCCGTGTGCACCTCGACCTGGCGAGTGGGCTCTCCCCGATCGCCCCCCACGTGGAGAACGACCTGGGTCTCGTCTATGTCGGACTCGACTACGACGAGGCGTCGGTCGAGGCCGTGCGCTCCCGGGGGTTCGAGGCCCACACGATCGATCTCAACTCGCCGGACGTGCTCGACGCGTTGACGGCCGTGCTGGGCGAGCGGCCGCTCGCGTCCATCACGATGCTCGACGGCCTCGAGCACCTCGTGACCGGCGAGCATGCCCTGGCGGCGATCGCGGGACTGCTGCACGACCACCACGCGACCGGCGTCCTCAGTGTGCCGAACGTGACCCACCGCGACCTGGCGGCCAAGCTGCTGCTCGGGCAGTGGGACTACACGGAGACGGGGTTGCTCGACCGCACCCACGTGCGTCTCTACAGCCCGCCGGGCCTGACCTCGGCGCTCGCCGAGGTCGGTCTCCGGGTGGCGGAGACCTACGACGTCGTCCTGGAGTGGAGCGACCAGCACTTCCCCGCAGACCACGCCGCCTTGAGCGAGGCCACTCCCGTGGGGCAGTGGATCCGCGGCCTCCGCGACGGAGTCGACGGGCACGCTCTCACCAACCAGTTCATCTGGGCCGTCGAACCGGACGCCCCGGTCGAGCCCGGCGTCGCCGAGGGCGCCGTCGAGAGCGCGGTCGAGGCGGCGGTCGAGGCGGCGGAGTCGCCGCCGTTCCTCGGCGTGGTGCTCCGCGCCGACGGCAGCAGCGCGCAGGCGCTCCGCGAGTCGCTCCTGTGCCTGTCGGCTCAGTCCGTCGACGACCTCGAGGTCGTCGTGGTCGCGGTGGGCGTGCCCGATGGCGGACTCGCCGCGATCGAGGAGGTGCTCGCCGACCAGCCGACGCACCTGGCCCGGAGGATCCGTCTGACGGTCGCCGACGCCGAGACCGAGGGTGCTGCCTACAACCTCGGACTCTCGTCGGTCCGCGCTCGCTACGCCGCCGCCTTCGACGCCGGGGACCTGGTCTTCGGCGGCTGGCTGACCAGCTTCCAGGACGCCCAGCTGGAGTGGGTCGACCGGGTCATGCGTGCCCCGGCGGTGGTCCAGGAGCACGCCGTCGTCGAGGTCCGCGGCCAGTCCGCCATCCGCGCCGAGGACTCGCCCCGCGCCGAGCCTCCGATCGGCTTCTCCCTCTGGCAGCACGCGACCGAGAACCTGTCACCCGCCCAGAGCTGGATCTGGCCGACGGCACTGCACCGCGACTTCGGGCTGCGCTACGACCCCTCGCTGTCGACGGGAGCGGCCTGGGAGATGCTCGTCAGGTGCGCTCAGCTGGCCGGCGTCTCGGAGATCCCCGGCATCACGAGCCTGCACCGCGTCTGGTCGTCCCGAGCGTCTTCGGCTGCAGCGGGCTCGCTCGACGAAGCGGCGCGCCGCGCCCTCACGAGCCGGCCGCTGCTGTTGCCGGCCGGCGAGGCGGCCCGCTTCCGTGACGGCGTGCCGGAGGGCGGCTCAGCCTCTGCGCTGCGCGAGCAGCTGGAGGCCAGGACCGAGGAGCTCCGACTCACGCATGCGCACGTGGGCAACCTCGAGGCCATCATCTCGTCCCTCGAGCGCAAGCTGGCCGCCGCCGAGGACAGTCACCGCGAGCAGGTGGCCCGGCTGCGCGCCAAGCTGAAGAAGGCGCGCGAGGCCGGTGCCCCGCGGCCTCGCCGAGGGAGACGCACCGACGGCTGACCGGGACCCAGCCTCACCTCGACGCTAATGGCGAGTCGGCCTGCTCCTGCCACGGGGAGCGGCCGCCGGTCGCCGCTGCAGCGTCGCGATCAGTCCGCGAAGCTGCCGGGGGCTCATCGCGAACACCGAAGGGTGCTCTGCCCGGGTGCCGGTCACCTGCAGGAGGTCGTCTGCCTCCCGCATGAGGCGCTGGCGGCGCTTGAACCGCGTCTTCTGCTTCTCCAGCTGACGAGTCAGCCTCTTCGCGGAACGCGTCGCCTCCTCGGCGCGCTTGGTGGCACGGGCAAGCCGTTCCTTGGTCAGCTGCCACGACGCCATGGTGCGTTCGTGCGAGGACCCCACCTCATGGAGCTGGAGGATGATCTGGTGCTGGGAGGTGGCCAGCTCCACTGCCTCGCGTCTCCACTTGTCGGTGACTTCACGGATCCGAGCAGTCGACTCGGGCGGGAGGATCAGGACCGTCTGATCCAACTTGGCCAGGACGCGCTCCCGGGCGTCGTCCCACTCGTCCGAGCTGTGCAGCTCGCGCGACGACGCCCGCTCCAGCCACCAGCGATAGATGCTCGTGACCTCCGTCGACGAGTGCGCCCCGACGAGACCAGCAGCCCGCAGGAGGAAGTCCCAGTCCTCGTTGGCGGGGAGCGACTCGTCGAACCTCATCCCGAGGTCGTGGAACAGGCCACGTGGGAAGGCGACCGACATGCACGGTGTGTGGTTCACCCGCAGGTGGTCCGCGAGGTCGAACGTGTCTGCCCACGCGGCAAAGGCGTTGCCCACCGGAACCGCGCAGAGCTGGTCGTGCCCGTCGAGGGGAATGACGTCCTGCCGCACCGTCGTCGCCCGCAACAGCCTCCCGGGCCGCTGTCGTTCGAGCGCCGCGAAGGTCTCGACCCAGTGCGCGAGGACCGTGTCGTCGTCGTCGAGCATCACGATGTAGCGACCTCGCGCCGCGTCGAATCCCTCGTTGAGCGGGGACGACCGACCCGGGCGCTGCACCTCGATGGTGCGGACGCGCTCCTGGAGCCACGGGGGCTGCGACTCCACGACGCGCCGCACGTCGGCACGCCCGTCGTCGTCCACCCGGTGGCACGCCAGGACGACCTCGAAGTCCCGGTTGGTCTGACCCGACAGGCAGGTCAGCACGTCCTCGAGACACTGCGACCGGGTGCCCTGGGTGCGGGTCACGATGCTGAGGAACGGGCGATCCGCCGCACCGGGATCCTCGGGGCCGGTCCATGGAAGTCCGACGGATCGCAGGAGCCCCCCGAGCGAGGTGTCGGCGAGGGCGCCGGGGTGGGAGTACGACGGGGGCTCGAACGCGTCGGCGGCCATGGGGCCCACCAAGCCGTCGGGGGCTCCCTCACTGTCGACGCCGACCGGCAGGAAGACGGTGGCGGTCGTGGCCACGACGACGTGCCTGCCCGAGGCGTCCGCCCAGGCGGCCACCGCGGCACCGCGCCCGTCGGCGACGGGGACACGCCAGAGCGGCCCGAGCTCGGGCAGCAGGGTTGCCTCGACCAGGCAGCACGCCGCCGACACGCGCAGCGTGGGTGCGAGCCTCAGGAGCCGTTGCACGATCTGATCGTGTCCGTGTGGGTCACCCGGCTCCGCCGGCAGATCCTCCTCGTGGTCATCGACGACGCGCGTCGTCTCCACCGGGAGGACGCGGGCGTCCACCACGACCTCCGGGGAGTCCCCACGGGTCGCGGTCAGCCGACCCACCGGGTCCGGCCCGGGAACCCACCTGGCGTCGGCGACCACCGCCAGGTCACCGACGCCGAGATCCCGCGCAGGGGCGTCGGACCACCAGTCGCGACTCCCGTCGACCACCACGACCTCGGCGGCGCCGACCCCGCCGACGGCCGCGTGCCAGGCGTCGACAGCAGCCCCCTCGAGCTCTTCCTGCGGATCGCCGACGAGAAAGACGACGGTACGTGGAGGGGCAGGCAATGCAGGACGACCTTCCGCTAGGAGCCTCGGCAGGGAACACCCTAGGTCAGGCGGCGCCCCGTCGCCGTGCGGACCTCACCCCAGCGTCGTCAGCAGCTGCGTCGCGCGGGTCAGGACGACGTAGAGCGTGGCGCGGCCGGTGGCGGACTCCTCCTCGATCTCCTGCGGGCGCACGACGACGATGCCGTCGAACTCCAGGCCCTTGGTGTCGAGACCGGTGAGCACGACGACCCGGTCGTCGCCCGACGGGGTGACCGCGGAGTCGACCGCCGCGCGGGCACCGGCCGCGTCGGCGGCGAGCTCCGGCCACGACGCCAGCCAGGCGTTGACCTCCGACCGGCGGGCGACGGGGACGACGATGCCGACCGTGCCCTCGACCTGGCCGGCGACCTCGGCGACGGCAGCCCGGGTCGTGGCCTCGAGGTCGCCGTCGGCGATGCCGGTGCGGACGACGGGGTCGACGCCGGTCGACCGGACCGCCGTGGGCAGGTCGGCGTCGAGGCCGACGCGCTCGGCGTACGCCGCGGCGTGGGCGTAGATCTCGGACGAGTTGCGGTAGTTGGTCGAGAGGTGGAACTCGTGGCGCTCCTTGCCCTCGAGCGCCGCGGCCCGCGCTGCCTCGGCCTCGGCGGGCACCGGCCACGAGGACTGTGCGGGGTCGCCGACGATGGTCCACGACGCCGTCCGGCCCCGCCGGCCGACCATCCGCCACTGCATCGGCGTGAGGTCCTGCGCCTCGTCGACCAGCACGTGGGCGTAGGCGTCGTCCTCGACCTTGTGGGTCGGCGGCGACCAGGCCCGGCCCGACGGCGCGAACTCGCGGTCGGCGGCGGTGAAGAGCTCCTGGACGTCGATGCCGCCCTCGAGCAGCCCGGTGTCGTCGAGGGTCTCCTCGTCGTCGGTGCGTGCGGGCACGTCGCCGATCGCGTAGCGCAGCTCGTCGAGCAGCGGGACGTCCTCGACCGTGAAGTCGGCGGCGTCGGCCCAGGACTTCGCGAGCAGCCGCTGCTCCTCGGGTCCGACGACGCCGTCACCGACGCGCGCGAGGAAGTCCGGGTCGCGCAGCCAGCCGAAGACCTGCACGGCGTCGAGGGGCGGCCACCACGCGGCGACGAAGTCGACGAACGTGTGGTCGGAGAGCATGTCGTCGTCGAAGGACTCGCGCCCGCGCTCGCGGCCGCGCTCGCCGCGCACCTGGCGCCACATCGCGTCGAGCAGCGCGCCGGCGACGCGGGGCAGCTGGCGGTTGCGGCGACCCTGCGACATCAGGTTGCGCCGGATCGCCCCGAGCCGGCCGCGGTCGAGCACGATCGTGTCGTCGCGCCAGAAGATCCGGAACTCGCGCGGGCTGCCCGGCGCCTGCTGGCGGGCGGTCCGCCGCATCAGCTCGGCCATCACGGCCGAGCCCTTGACGTCGGCGACGGCCGGCTCGTCGTGTCGGGTGGCGCGCACGCCGTCGACCACCTCGCCGAGCGAGCGCAGGGCGACGGCGGTCTCCCCGAGGCTCGGCAGCACCCGCTCGATGTAGCGCATGAAGACGCCGCTCGGTCCGACGACCAGCACACCGCCGGTCTCGTAGCGCCGGCGGTCGGTGTAGAGGAGGTACGCCGCGCGGTGCAGCGCGACCACGGTCTTGCCGGTGCCGGGTCCGCCGGAGATCGAGACGACTCCGCGTCCGGGAGCGCGGATCGCCTTGTCCTGCTCGGCCTGGATGGTGGCCACGATCGAGTGCATCGAGCGGTCGCGGGCGCGCGAGAGCTGCGCCATCAGCGCACCCTCCCCGACGATCGGGAGGTCCGCCCCCGACTCCTCGAGCGCCTCGGCGTCGAGCAGCTCGTCCTCGACACCGACGACGTCGCGGCCGGCGGCGCGCAGCACCCGACGGCGTACGACGCGCTGCGGCTCGGCGGCGGTCGCCTGGTAGAAGACGGCCGCGGCCGGGGCACGCCAGTCGATCAGCAGCGAGTCGCGGTTCTCGTCGCGCAGGCCGATGCGACCGATGTAGCGCGGCTCCGGGTCGAGCTCCGGATGCATGTCGAGGCGTCCGAAGACCAGACCCTCGTGGGCGGCGTCGAGCTGGGCGATCCGACGCGCGGCCTGGAACACCATCGCGTCCCGCTCGACCAGCCCGCCCTCATGACCGAGCCGCCCCCGGCTGTGACCCTCCCGCGCGAGCTCCTGGGCCGCCCTGGCCGACACCTCCAGCTGACGGTAGACCCGGTCCACGAACTGCTGCTCGGCCGCGATCTCCCTCTCGACCAGCTCTTCCGACACGCCTGTCCCCTCAACCCGTTTCAGCGAGTCGACAAGCCTACCGAAGTACTACTTCTTGCGAGACAGGAATGCCGTCATCGCCTCACGAGCCTCGTCGGAGGCGAACAACCGGGCCGACAGCTGCGCCATCTCCTCGCCGTGCGCGTCGATGCGCGCGAGCAGCTCGCGGTTGAGGATGCGCTTGGACTCGCGCAGCCCCTGGCCGGAGCCGGTGGCGAGCGAGGCGCAGACCTTCGCGACCTCCTCGTCGAGGCGGTCGGCGGGCACGGCGGCGGTGACCAGCCCGTACGCCGCGGCCTCGGTGCCGGTGAAGACCTCGCCGCCGAGCGTCGTGAGCGAGGCCGCGCGCGGAGTCATCCGGGCATGCACGGTGAGCGAGATGATCGCCGCCGCCAGGCCGAGCTTGACCTCGGTCAGCGCGAACGTCGCGTCCTCGCTCGCGACGACGACGTCGGAGGCGGCGACGATGCCGATGCCGCCCGCGCGGACCGGTCCACCGACCCGGGTCACGACCGGCTTGTCCATGCTCACGATGAGCCGCTGGAGCTCGACGATCCTGCGGGCACCCTCGTCCATGCCACCGCTGGTGGCCTCCGACAGGTCGGCGCCGGAGCAGAACACCCGGCCGGCTGAGGCGATCAGCGCGACCTTCACGCCGCGGTCCGCCTCGGCGCGCTCCAGCGCGGCGAACAGCTCGGACACCAGCTGGCGCGACAGCGCGTTGCGGTTGTGCTCGGAGTCGAGGGTGAGGGTGGCGACGCCGTCGCCCAGGTCGTAGTGCACGAGCTCGTCGGACATGCCGGCCATCCTGCCGCACCCGCCATCCGTGGCCGGTGCGGCTCCGAACCCCAGCCATGCGCTCCCGACTCCTGTTCGCCGGCTTCGGCGTCCTCGCCACTCTCGTCGGCGTGGCGACCGGCCACCTGGTGGCGGCGCTGACGGAGCCGGCCTCCTCGCCCGTGCTGGCCGTCGGCTCCCAGGTCATCGACCTGACGCCCACACCGCTGAAGGAGTGGGCGATCCGCACCTTCGGGTCCCACGACAAGGACGTGCTCGTCGGCTCGGTGACGGCGGGCGTCCTGGTCCTGGCCGCGATCGCCGGACTCCTCGCGCGGCGCCGGTTCGAGCTCGGTGCCGCGCTGCTGCTCGTGCTCGTGCTGATCCCCGCGGTCGTCGCCGAGCAGGTCCTGCCGAGCGTGGCGGCCGGCGCCGTCGGGGTCGCCGTGCTCTGGTGGCTCACCCGTGCCGCCCCTACGCCCGCGCCGGGAGGCTCCGGCCCGAGCCGACGCGCCGTCCTGGTCGCCGCGGGCACCGCCGCGGCAGCGGGGGCCCTCGCGGGCGGCGCGGGGCGCCTGATCACGTCGTACCGCACCCGCGAGACCACCGTGTCACTGCCCGCGCCCGCCGACCCGGCACCGCCCTTTCCCGCTCGCCCGCTCGACGCGCGGGTGCCCGGCGTCACGCCGCTGCGCACGCCGACCGGCGACTTCTACCGGGTCGACACCCGGCTCACCCTTCCGATCGTCGACGTCGACGACTGGACGCTCACGATCGACGGTGACGTCAGCCGGTCGGTGACGTTCACCTTCGACGACCTGCTGGACATGCCCCTCGTCGAGCGCGACATCACGATGACCTGCGTCTCCAACGAGGTCGGCGGGACCTACGTCGGCGGCGCCCGCTGGCTCGGCGTGCCGCTGACCGACCTGCTCGACCGGGCCGGCATCGCCGAGACGAGCGCCGACCAGATCCTGTCGACCGACGTCGACGGGATGACGATCAGCACGCCGCTCGACGTCGCC
Organism: Nocardioides sp. YIM 152315; assembly: GCF_029210375.1. Lineage (GTDB taxonomy): Bacteria > Actinomycetota > Actinomycetes > Propionibacteriales > Nocardioidaceae > Nocardioides. Next base: position 114,229 of record NZ_JARGER010000037.1, read on the forward strand.
ACCGACGGACGGGACGCGATGATCGCCGTCGGCATGAACGGCTCGTCGCTGCCGCGCGCGCACGGCTTCCCCGCGCGGATGGTGGTGCCGGGCCTGTACGGCTTCGTCAGCGCGTGCAAGTGGATCACCCGGATGACGCTCACGACGTACGCCGAGCAGGACGCGTACTGGACCCGGCGCGACTGGGCGACCGACGCGCCCATCAAGATCGCCAGCCGCGTCGACACCCCGAAGCCGCTGTCCACCGTCGAACCCGGCCGCACCGTCATCGGGGGCATCGCCTGGGCCCAGCACCAGGGCGGCGTCGCCGGCGTCGAGGTGCGCGTCGACGGAGGCGACTGGCAGCGGGCCCGCCTCGGCCCGTCGGTCGGCACCGACTACTGGCGCCAGTGGTACCTGCCCTGGACCGCCGAACCGGGCCAGCACGCCCTCGCCTGCCGGGCGATCGCCGGCTCCGGCGACGTCCAGGCCGCCGAGCGCGCCACGCCGTTCCCCGACGGCTCGAGCGGCATCCAGGAGATCGTCGTCACCGTGGCGTGACCGCGGAGAGCGGCGGCCCGCCGTTCACGTGCGGCCGCCGCCCGACCAATCCGGTCCGGGCGCGGCGCCGAATGACATGCGTCCAGACCGCAACGGGAAGGCACGATCATGAACAGCTCCCTCCGCCGTACCACCGGGCTCGCCGCCCTGGCGCTGACCGCCACCCTCGGCCTCGCGGCCTGCGGTGACGACAGCGACGGCAACGAGACCGCGGCGACCGACGAGTCCAGCTCGGCGGCCCCCTCCGACGAGATGACCCCGTCGGAGGACACCGGATCCGACGCAGGATCCGACGCAGGATCCGACGCCGCGGCCGAGACGTTCGGCGCCGGCTGCTCGCAGATCCCCGCGGACGGCGCCGGCTCCTTCAACGGCATGGCCACCGAGCCGGTCGCGACCGCGGCGAGCGCGAACCCGCTGCTCAAGACGCTGGTCCAGGCGGTCACCCAGGCGAAGCTCGTCGACACCCTCAACTCCGCCGACGGGATCACGGTCTTCGCGCCGACCGACGACGCGTTCGGGCAGATCCCGAAGAAGGACATGAACGCCGTGATGTCCGACAAGGCGACGCTGACCAAGATTCTCACCTACCACGTCGTGCCGGGTGAGCTCGGCCCCGACGAGCTGGCCGGCACCCACAAGACCCTCGAGGGCGAGAAGCTCACCGTCGAGGGCTCGGGCGAGGACTTCACCGTCGGCAAGGCCGACGCGAAGGTCCTGTGCGGCAACATCCCGACCGCCAACGCGACCGTGTACGTCATCGACGGCGTACTGATGCCCTGATCGGGTAGGGATCACGCGTGAACCACATCGGGCCCGTGGCCGCCCCGCCCCCCGAGGGCGGGGCGGCGGGCCCCGACCTGGGCGAACTGCTGCGGCGGGCCGGCCGGGCCGACGAGGCTGCGTTCGCCCGTCTGTACGACGCGACGGCCGCGCGCGTGTTCGGCCTCGCCCTGCGGGTCGTGCGCGACCCGACCCAGGCCGAGGAGGTGACCCAGGAGGCCTACCTCGAGATCTGGCGGACGGCGAGCCGCTACGAGCCCGAGCGCGGCAGCCCGATCGGGTGGCTGCTGATGATCGCCCACCGCACGGCCGTCGACCGGGTCCGCTCGGCGGAGGCGGCCTCCCGGCGCGACACGACCTACCACCAGCAGAACCAGCCGGTCGACCACGACGCGACCGCGGAGGCCGCCCAGACCTCGCTCGAGGTCCGTCGGGTCCGCGGCGCCATGGCGGCCCTCACCGAGGTGCAGCGCGAGGCCGTCGGCCTGGCCTTCCTCGGCGGCTACACCCACACGGAGGTGGCGACCATGCTCGACCTACCGGTCGGCACCGCGAAGACCCGCATCCGCGACGGACTCATCCGGCTGCGCGACGCGCTGGGGGTGCACTCATGACCTCGCCGCACGAGTTCCACGCCATGACCGGCGCCTACGCCGTCGACGCCCTCGACGAGCTCGAGCGCGCGGCGTTCGAGCGGCACCTCGCCGACTGCCCGGACTGCCGGGCCGAGGTCGCCGGCCTCCGCGAGACCGCGGCCCTCCTCGCCGAGACCGTCGCCACCGAGCCGCCCGCGGCGCTGCGCGACCGGGTGCTCACCGGCATCGGCACGGTCCGTCCGCTCCCGCCGGAGGTCCGGTCGACCACCCGGCCTCCGCACCGCCGGCTCCGCCTGCTCGCGGCAGCGGCCGCCGCGGTCGTGCTGGCCGGCGCCGGCGCCGCCGTCTGGCAGCAGCCGTGGGAGGACGGCACGACGCAGGGTCCGACGGTCGCCCAGCAGGTGCTCGACGCGCCCGACGCACAGAGCACGTCGCTCGACTTCCAGGGTGGCGCGTCCGCGACCGTCACCCACTCGGACTCGCTCGACAAGGCCGTGATCGTCACCAGCAAGATGCCGCCGCCCCCCGAGGGCAAGGTCTACCAGCTCTGGCTCGACCAGCCCGGCGAGGGCATGGTCTCCGCCGGCCTGATGCCGGTCGAGAGGGACCAGACCGTCGTCCTCGACGGCGCGGCGGGCACAGCCACGGCGGCCGGCATCACGGTCGAGCCCGAGGGCGGCTCCCCCGAGCCCACCACCGACCCGATCGCGCTCTTCGACTTCGGGAGGAGCGGGTGAGACGGGTCGCCGTCGTCGGCTCCGGCGTCGCCGGACTGACCGCGGCGCACGTCGCGTCGCGGTCGGCGTCGGTCACGCTCTACGAGGCCGACGACCGTCTGGGCGGCCACGCCGACACACATCTGGTCGACGGGCTCGCCATCGACACCGGGTTCATCGTCCACAACGAGCGCACCTACCCGACCCTGCTGCGGCTCTTCCGCGAGCTCGACGTGGCGACCCAGCCGTCGGAGATGTCGCTCTCGGTGCGCGACGACGAGACGGGGCTGGAGTATGCCGGCGCCCTCGGGATGCGCGGCCTCGTCCCGCGGCTGCGCAACCTCGCCGACCCGGCGTACCTGCGGATGCTCGCGGAGATCCCCCGCTTCCACCGGCAGGCCCGGCGCCTGATGAGCCGGGACGGCGACGACGTCACGCTCCGCGCGTTCCTCGACGTCGGCGGGTTCACGGCGTACTTCCGCCGGCACTTCATGGAGCCGCTCGTCGCGTCGGTCTGGTCGTGCGACCCGGACGTCGCGCTCGACTACCCGGCCCGCTACCTCTTCGCGTTCCTCGACCACCACGGGATGCTCGGGGTCTTCGGGTCCCCGCGGTGGCGCACGGTCTCCGGCGGCGCACGCACGTACGTCGATCGGGTCGCGGCCGCCCTCGCCGAGGTCCGCACCGGCACGAAGGTCACGTCGGTGGCCGAGACCCCGCAGGGCGTGGAGATCACCGACGGCAACGGGCGGGTCGAGAGGTACGACGCGGTCGTGGTCGCCGCCCACCCGGGCCACGCCCTCGCGATGCTCGCCGAGCCGACCCGCGCCCAGCGCGAGGTCCTCGGCGCCCTGCCCTACTCCGCCAACATCGCCCTGCTGCACACCGACACCGCGCTGCTGCCGACGGCCGCGGGCGCCCGTGCGTCGTGGAACTTCCGTCGCCCCGCGGGCGACCGCGACCACGTCACCGTCACCTACGACCTGACCCGCCTCCAGCGACTCCCCACCGACACGCGCTACCTGGTGACGCTCGGCGGTGAGGACCTCGTCGACCCGTCGACCGTGATCGACCGGATGGAGTACGAGCACCCGCTCTATACGCCGGCCTCGGTGGCCGCCCGGGCCCGGCTGCCCGAGATCGACACCGACCGGGTCGCGTTCGCCGGCGCCTACCACGGCTGGGGGTTCCACGAGGACGGTGCGCGCTCCGGAGTCGCGGCGGCGGAGCGGCTGGGGTTCGGCTGGGGTGGTTTCGAGACCCGCGCCAGCGCGCCTTCCTCCACCACCGAAACCGGCATCTACCGGACCGAGATCCGGCACACCCGGCGCGCGCCGTGGCGGCGGTCCTTCACCCACCGCTCCCACACCTGGCTGGTCGACCTCGACGACCTGCCCGACCACGGCCCGCTGAGCCCGCTGCTGGGCCGGTTCGAGGCACGTGACCACCTCGGCGACCCCGACCTCCCCCTCCGCGAGAACCTCGGTCGCTTCCTGGCGCTGCACGGTGTCGAGCTCGGCGCGGGGAAGGTCCTGATGGCGGCGCACCCGCGCGCGCTCGGGTTCTGCTTCAACCCGATCAGCGTCTTCTGGGTCCGCCCGGAGCACGACGACCCGTGCGTCGTGATCGAGGTGCACAACACCTACGGCGACCGGCACGCCTACCTCGTCCATCCCGACCAGCGGGGCCGGGCGACGACGCCGAAGGCGATGTACGTCTCCCCGTTCCACGGCACGGACGGCACCTACGACATCGCCGTCCCGGAGCCCACCGACCGGCTCCGCGTCGCCGTCACGCTGACGACCGCGGACGGCGCGCGCTTCAGCGCCTCGATGGACGGGTACCGCACCGACGACCCGCCGTGGCGGGCCGCCCCGGCGGCGCTGCGAGGCGCCGCCCTGATCCGCGCGCACGGGGTCGCGCTCTGGCTGCGCCGACTCCCGATCCGTCCCCGCCCCGACCACCGTCAGGAGGGCGTCCGATGACGCTGACGCAGAACCGCCCCGCCTGGCCGAGCCTCGAGGACGTCCCGCACGGCGCGCGCACCGCCGTCTCGGCGTACGTCGCCCGTGGACTCTTCCGGTCGGCCATCAGGCGCCTGGGCCTGGAGGACTCCGTCACGGTCCATCGCCCCGACGAGCTCTACGCGCGCCTCGGCCGGGACGGCCTGATCGGGTTCGGCGAGGCCTACCTGACCGGCGCCTGGGAGGCCGAGGACCTCACGGCGTTCCTGACCGTGCTCGCCTCGGACGTCGCCGACCTGGTGCCTCGGCCGCTGCAGCGGTTCCGGCGTCTGGTCGGCCGTCGTGCCCCGTCGGCCCATCGGCCGTCGGAGGACCACACGCGCGCCTTGGTCGCGCACCACTACGACCTCTCCAACGACCTCTTCTCCCTCTTCCTCGACGAGACGATGAGCTACTCGTCCGCGCTCTTCGACACCGGCACCGACCTGGCGGTCGCCCAGCGCCGCAAGATCGACCGGCTGCTCGACGTCACCGAGGTCGGCCCCGGCACCCGCGTCCTCGAGATCGGCACCGGCTGGGGCGAGCTCGCGATCCGCGCCGCCGCCCGCGGTGCCACCGTCCGGTCCGTCACGCTGTCCTCGGAGCAGCAGGCCCTGGCCCGCGAGCGCATCGCGGCGGCCGGCTACGCCGACCGGGTCGACGTCGAGCTGTGCGACTACCGCGACGTCCCCGGCAGGTACGACGTGGTGCTGAGCGTCGAGATGGTCGAGGCGGTGGGCCACGAGTTCTGGCCGACCTACTTCGCCACCGTCGACCGGCTGCTCGCCCCCGGCGGCCGGGCCGGCATCCAGGCGATCCTGATGCCGCACGACCGCATGCTCGCGACCCGCGGCAGCTTCACGTGGATCAACAAGTACATCTTCCCCGGCGGCTTCCTGCCGTCGGCACAGGCCATCGACGAGGTCACCGCGGAGCACACCTCGTTGCGGGTGACCGACCGGCTCGCCTTCGGCCGCGACTACGCCGAGACGTTGCGGCGGTGGGACGAGGCGTTCCTGGCCGGCGCCGACGACGTGCTCACGCTGGGCTTCGACGAGACCTTCCTGCGGATGTGGCACTTCTACCTCTGCTACTCCCGCGCCGGCTTCGCCTCCGGCTACCTCGACGTGCAGCAGCTGCTGCTCACCCGGGAGGCCTGATGGGCGTCGCCACCACGCTCGCCGCCGCCGTCGAGCCGTTCGTCGGGGGTGACCTCCCGGTCCGGCTGCGCGCCTGGGACGGCTCCGAGGCCGGCCCGGCAGACGCGCCCCTCGTCGTGCTCGACTCTCCCCGCGCCGTACGCCGCCTGCTGTGGCACCCGGGCGAGCTCGGCGCCGCCCAGGCCTACGTCACGGGTGAGCTCGACGTGCCGGGCGACCTCGACTCCGCGCTCACCCACGCCTTCGCGGTCGCCCGCGACCGAGGCCTGCCGCGGCGTCCCGCACCGGGCGCGGTCCTGCGGGCGCTCCGCGCGGCCCGGTCGGTCGGCGCGCTCGGAGCACCGCCGCGGGCACCGCGGTCCCAGGTCGGCGCGGTCCGCGACCACTACGACCTCTCCAACGAGTTCTACGAGCTGATCCTCGACCGCTCGATGGCCTACTCCTGCGGCTACTTCGCGACCCCGTCGACGACGCTCGCGGAGGCGCAGACGGCCAAGCTCGACCTGGTGTGCGCCAAGCTCGGCCTCGAGCCCGGCATGCGGCTGCTGGACGTCGGCTGCGGCTGGGGATCGCTGTCGCTCCACGCCGCCGAGCACCACGGCGCCCAGGTCGTCGGGGTGACGATCTCGGCCCAGCAGCAGGCGTTCGTCGAGAAGCGCGCCGCCGACCGCGGTCTCGCCGACCGCGTGACGGTGCGGCTGCAGGACTATCGCGACGTGCCGGAGACCGGCTTCGACGCCGTGGGCTCGCTCGAGATGGGCGAGCACGTGGGCGAACGCCACTACCCGGCGTACGCCGCGGCGCTCCAACGCGCGGTGCGCCCGGGCGGGCGGGTGCTGGTCCAGCAGATGTCGCGACCCGGGAGGCGGGGTGGTCGACACCCCGGGGGAGGCCCGTTCATCGAGGCGTTCATCGCGCCCGACATGCACATGCGGCCCCTCGGCGAGACCGTGGCGTACCTCGAGGGCGGGGGGCTCGAGGTACGCCACGTCCAAGCCCTGCGGGAGCACTACGTGCGCACGGTCGCCGGGTGGCTCGAGCGACTCGAGGCCAACGTCGACCGGCTCACCGAGCTCGTCGGCGAGGAGACCGTCCGGGTGTGGCGGCTCTACCTCGTCGGCGGCTCGATGGCCTTCCGGGACGGCAGGATGGGGGTCGACCAGATCCTGATGGAGCGCACGGGTGACTGACCTCCTGCTGGTCGCGGGCCTCTCCCTGGCCGCGGCCGTCGCCGTGATGACGGCGACTGCGGCGTGGGCCGCGCGCGTGGGTCGGGTCGCCGTCGTCGACGTGGCCTGGGGCGTCGCCCTCGTGCTCGTCGCCCTGGTCTGCGCCGTGGTAGCCGGGTCGTGGCAGTCGTGGCTCCTGCTCGGACTGGTCGCGGTCTGGGGCGGCCGCCTCTCGTCGCACGTCCACACGCGCGGCCGCGGCCACGGAGAGGACCCGCGCTACGAGAAGGTGCTCGGCGGCACGCTCGACCGAGTCGGCATGGGCGTCGCGGTGCGCAAGGTCTTCGTGGTCCAGGGCGCGGCGGTGTGGCTGGTCTCGCTCCCGCTCCAGGCGGCGGCCGTCGCCGGACTCGCCTGGTCGTGGGCGCTCTGGGCCGGTGTTGCCGTCTGGGTCGTCGGAGTGGTCTTCGAGACCGTGGGCGACGCCCAGCTCGCGTCGTACAGGCGCGACCCGGATCGCGGGCCGGTCATGGACCGGGGCCTGTGGGCCTGGACCCGGCACCCGAACTACTTCGGCGACGCCTGCGTGTGGTGGGGCATCTGGCTCGCCGGCGGCGTCGCCTCGGGCTGGCTCGCCGGCCTGGTCTCCGCGCTCTCCCCGATCGCCATGACCGTCTGGCTCGTCTGGGTCACCGGAGCACGCCTGCTGGAGCAGTCGATGATGCAACGGCCGGGCTACCCAGAGTACGCCGCACGCACGTCGATGTTCGTGCCCCTGCCGCCCCGACGCTAGCGCGTGCCAGACTGGGACGGCATGGACGTCTCGGAGGCCTTCCGGGCGGTGCCGCGCGCGTGGTTCCTGCCCGAGCAGGAGCGCGGCCGCGACTCGTACGACGGCCCGATCCCGATCGGCGGCGGCCAGACCAACTCCCAGCCCCGCACCGTCGAGGCGATGCTGCGGCTGCTCGACGTGCGACCGGGCGACCGGGTGCTGGACATCGGCGCCGGGTCGGGCTGGACCACCGGGCTGCTGGCGCAGCTGGTCGGCGCCGAGGGTGAGGTGCTGGGCCTCGAGCTCGAGCCGGAGCTCGTCGGGTTCGGCCGGTCCAACCTCCGGCGCGGCGACTGGCCGTGGGCGCGCATCGAGCAGGCCGAACACGGCATCCTGGGCGACCCCGGTGGCGCGCCGTACGACCGTGTCCTGGTCTCGGCCGAGGCTCTCGAGCTGCCGGCGGACCTCGTGGCGCAGCTCGGCGACGACGGCCGGATGGTGGTGCCGGTGAACGGCGAGATGCTGCTGGTGGAGGCCCGCGGCGACGGGCGGCCCCAGGTCAGCCGGCACGGGTTCTACCGGTTCGTCCCCCTGCGTTGACCCCCTATCCTGCGCAGGTGACCGACGCTCCGTCCGAGCTGCTCCGGCTCGCCTCCGCCGACAACTTCCGCGACGTGGCAGGCACCGGTGCGGGATACCCGACCGCCGGCGGCGGACGAGTGCGCCGCGGCGTCTTCTACCGCTCCAACGAGCTGCAGCTCACCGACGCCGAAGCCGGCGAGCTCACCGCGCTCGGCATCACCCGGATCCACGACCTGCGCGGCCGGATGGAGGTCGAGGCACACCCCGACGTCGCCGTGCCGGGCGCGGAGTGGCGGCACGTCGAGGTCTCCGGCATCCCGATGGAGATGGTGTCCGGTCTCGAGGACGCCGACGCTGCGGCGCGGGTGATGCGCGAGGTCTACGACGCCTTCGTGCGCGCGGCGCCGGCCCGCGCGTCGTACGCCCGGCTGCTCACCGACCTCGCCACCGGACCGACGCCCCAGCTCTTCCACTGCACGGCGGGCAAGGACCGCACCGGCTGGGCGGCGGCCCTCCTGCTCGAGATCGCCGGCGTCGACCACGAGACGATCCTCGCGGACTACCTGCTCACCAACGACGTGTCGTCGGCGACGCGGGAGAAGTACCTCGCGCTGATCGCCGAGCACCTCGGCCCCGAGAAGGTCGCCGTCTACGAGCCGACGATGGTCGTGGAGGCGGCGTACCTCGAGACGGCGTACGCCGCGGTCGCGGCCGACCACGGCTCGGTCAGTGCCTACCTCCGGGACGGTCTCGGACTCTCCGAGGAGCTGCTCGGTCGCCTGGGCGAGCGTCTCCGCGCGTGACGCGCCCTCCCGGCGGGGGCCGCGAGGCCGGCCCGCCCGGTCCGGGCCCGGCGGGCGACCGCGGTCACCATCGGGCGCGGCTTCATCAAGGGATGAGGGCCAACCTGCGGTTCCCTCGGTGAGCTCGGCCCGGGAAGCACGGCTCCGCCTGCATCCCTTGATGAACCGGCGCCCTACGACGCGTGGTCGGCCTGGTCGTCCTCGACCGCGGCGGTGCGCATCCGCAGCTTCTGGGTGTCGGTGAAGGTGACCTCGACGGTCTCGAATCCCTTGTGTCGCTGGGCCCTGGCGTAGCTCGTGTAGGCGCGGCGGTCGGCCTCGGTCAGCTGCACCCGGTCGGTGAACGGCGTGAGCAGCGCCCGCGGCCAGAGCCGGCGCTCGAGCACGACGTTGACCTCGATGCCGAGCACGCCGATGACGGCGGTCAGCCAGATGATGCCGATGAGGCCGAGGACCAGGCCGAAGGTCTGGTTCATCGCGCTGGTCTCGGTGAGCACGTTGGTGACGTAGAGCGTGCCGACCTTCTGCAGCCCGATCCACAGCAGCGACGCGGTGACCGCCCCCGGGATCGAGCCCGTCCAGATGTTGTGGCTGCGCGCCGAGCCGACCCGGAAGAGCGCGGTCAGGACGACGGTGTTGACGACGACGGTGATGAGCGTGATCGGCCAGCGGTACGACGACACGGTCTCCCCGAAGACCTCGGTGTTGGCGGCCAGCGTCGAGAGCACGGACACCGCGAGCACGGCGACCCCGGCCGTCAGCAGGAGGAACAGGCTCTTGAGCCGGAGCAGCACGGGGTTGGGCCGGCTGTTGCGCGGGACCGACCATGCGATGTTGAGCGCGTTCTGCAGCGCCTGGCCGAGTCCGAGGGCACCGTAGAGGGCGACCAGCGAGCCGATGACGAGCGCCGCGGCCGAGCCCTCCAGACCCTCCGGCCGGCCGAGCTGGTCGCCGATGATCGGGAACTGGGCCAGCGCCGAGTCGAGCAGCTCCTCCTGGAGGTCCGGGTTGTCCTGGAGGAAGAAGCCGAGGATCGACGACCCCAGCAGCAGCAGCGGGAAGATCGCGATGAAGGCGTAGTAGGTGACGATCGCGGCGAGGTAGTTGCCCTGGTCGTCGAAGTACTTGTAGATCACCGCGATCGGATAGCCCAGCACGGACCATCGGCGCTGGGCGCGATCGGCAGCGTCGACGACCTTGGCCACGCGGACACGCTATCGGGGTTCGGCGCCGAGCACGTGCAGGCCGTTCCCGGCGATCGAGGGGAAACGACCGGCGCCGGGCCAGAGCTCGAGGATCAGGTCGCCGTCGGAGTCCCGCGGGTCGGACGTCGAGGCGGCACGTGGTCGGGCAGCGTCGGCATCTCCAGACCGGTGTGGCGGCCGACGAGGCTGCCGCGGGTGACGGCGCTGCCGCCGTACCGGGCGCGGACCCGGTCGAGCGCGAGGTCGAGGCTGCCGGCTGCGGCCTCCTGCGCGAAGAGCGGCAGCTCGAGCTGCTCGGCGCCGTGGGCGTCGACGAGGCCGGAGATCGTGATCCCGAGCAGCGTGCAGCCGCGCTCCTCGATCAGGGGCCACGCGACCTCGAGCAGTCCCCGGCCGGTCTCCAGCCAGGCCGCGGTGGCGGCGGTCGAGTGCGGGATGGTGGTCGACCTCGTCGCCCGGGTGAAGTCGTCGAAGCGGAGGCGGAGCGTGAACGTGCGGCCGATCCGCTCGCCGCCCCGCAGCCGCCGGGCGACCCGGTCGACGAGGCCGGCGAGCAGCGCGTCGAGCTCGGTGTGGCTCTTGCGCCGACCGGGCCGCCCGATCGCACACTGGGAGCCGATCGAACGACGCCGCCGGCCGACCTCCACCGGACGCGGGTCGCGGAGGTTGGCGAGCGCCCACAGGTGCCGGCCCGCGGCCTGGCCGACCGCGGCCGTCAGCTCCAGCTCCTCGCGCCGCGCCAGCTCGCCGATGGTGCGGATGCCCTCGGCGTGCAGCTTCGCCGCCGTGACCCTGCCGACGCCCCACAGCCGCTCGATCGGCAACGGGTGCAGGAACTCCTGCTCCCGCCCGGGCGCGACCCGCAGCAGCCCGTCGGGCTTGCTGACCGCGCTCGCGACCTTCGCGAGGTACTTCGTGCGGGCGATCCCGACCGAGATCGGCAGGCCCACCTCCTCCCGGACCCGGCGGCGCAGGTCGGCGCCCACCTGCTCGGGCGGGCCCGCCAGGCGGCGCAGCCCGGCGACGTCGAGGAACGCCTCGTCGATCGAGAGGCCCTCGACCAGCGGCGTGGTGTCGTCGAAGATCGCGAAGACCCGGCGGCTCGCCTCGACGTACGCCGCGAACCGTGGCGGCACCACCAGCGCCTCGGGGCACAGTCGCATCGCCTGTCGCCCACCCATCGCGGAGCGCACGCCGCAGGCCTTGGCCTCGTAGCTCGCCGCCAGCACCACGCCGCCGCCGACGATCACCGGGCGGTCGCGCAGCCGGGGGTCGTCGCGCTGCTCGACGGAGGCGAAGAACGAGTCGAGGTCGGCGTGCAGGATGCCCGCCGACCCTCGACCCGCAGCCTCGCTGCTCCGGATGCGCGCCACGCTCCATGATCGAACATCTGTTCGATCACCGCAAGGTGCCCACGCTGGGATAGTCCGGCACGTTCCGGTTGTCGACACGCGGTGCGGGCAACCAGAACGTGCCGGACTATCCCGCCGAGGCGGTCAGTAGGACTTCGGCAGGCCGAGCGAGTGCATCGCGACGAAGTTGAGGATCATCTCCCGGCTCACCGGGGCGATCCGGCCGGCGCGGGTGGCGACCAGGAGGCCGGCCACGCCGTACTCCTGCGTGATGCCGTTGCCGCCATGGGTCTGCACGGCGGCGTCGGCGGCGTTGCAGGCGGCCTCGGCGGCGGCGTACTTCGCCATGTTGGCGGCCTCGCCCGCGCCGAAGTCGTCGCCCGCGTCGTAGAGCGCGGCCGCCTTCTGGGTCATCAGCCGCGCCATCTCGGTCTCGATGTGCACCTGCGCGAGGGGGTGCGCGACGGCCTGGTGGGAGCCGATGGCGCCCTGGAAGACCGTGCGCTCCTTGGCGTACGTCGTCGCCTTCTCGAGTGCGTAGCGGGCCAGTCCGGTGGAGAACGACGCGGCCATGATCCGCTCTGGGTTGAGCCCGGAGAAGAGCTGCGCCAGACCGCCGTCCTCGTCGCCCACGATCGCGTCGGACGGGAGCCGGACGTCGTCCATGAAGACCTGGAACTGCAGCTCGGGGCTGACGATCTCCATCGGGATGTGCGTGTACTCGAAGCCGGCGGCGTCGGTCGGGACGACGAAGAGGACCGGCTTCACCTTGCCGGTCCGGGCGTCCTCGGCACGCGCGACGACGAGCACGTGGTCGGCCTCATCGACGCCGGAGATGTAGACCTTGCGGCCGTTGAGCACCCACTCGTCGCCGTCCCTGCGCGCGGTGGTGGTGATGTTGTGGGTGTTGGTGCCCGCGTCGGGCTCGGTGATCGCGAACGCCATCGTGCCGGTGCCGTCGCAGATCCCCGGGAGCCAGCGCTGCTTCTGCTCCTCGGTGCCGTAGCGGCCGATGATCGTGCCGCAGATCGCCGGGCTGACGACCATGAGCAGCAGCGGGCAGCCCTGCGCCGCCAGCTCCTCGCACACGGCCGCGATGTCGCCGATGCCGCCGCCCCCGCCGCCGTACTGCTCGGGGATGTTGATGCCGAGGTAGCCGTTCTTGCCGATCTCGAGCCAGAGCTCGGTGGTCTTCTCGCCGGCGCGGGCCCGCTCGGTGAACCACTCCCTCCCGTACTTGCCGGCCAGCCGCGCGACCGCCTTGCGGACCTCCTGGCGCTCCTCGGACTCGGTGAACGTGCTCATGCTTCCTCCACGACTGCCAGTACCTCCCCGGCGGCGACCTGCGCCCCGGGCTTCGCGTCGATCTCGGTGACCGTGCCGGCGTACGGCGAGAGGACAGGGTGCTGCATCTTCATCGCCTCGAGCACCAGCACCTGCTGGCCCGCCTCGACCTCTTGGCCCGTCTCCACGGCGACGCTCACGACCGTGCCCGGCATCGGCGCGAGCAGGCTGCCGCTGGCGACCTGCTCGGCCGGGTCGACGAACCGCGGCACCCGCGTCAGGTGCACGTGCCCGCGGCTGCTGTCGACGTCCACATCCCTGCCGTTGACAGTGATCGCGTACGTCGTGCGCACGCCGTCGGTCTCCAGCGTGACGCTCTCCGAGCCCGCCGACACCACCGTGTGGCCGTCGACGGCATACGCGCCGTACCACTCGACCTCTGCCTCCTCGAAGACCGCGCGCTGCGGCTGGGAGACCACGTTGCGCCAGGCGACGGGGATGCCGCGCTGCACCGTGCGTGCCTCCTTGGCCCGCTCGGCCAGTGCGATCGCCGCCGCCACCGCCGCACCGTCGGTGGCCGAGGAGGGACGCAGCCCCGTCTCGAAACCATCGAGGAAGTCGGTGCTCACGTCGCCCCGCAGGAAGGCCGGGTCCCGCAGGATCGCGACCAGCTGGTCGCGGTTGGTCACGAGTCCGTGGATCCGGGCGCGCGACAGGACGCCGGCGAGCTTCCGGGCCGCCGCCTGCCGCGTCGGCGCGTGGGCGATCACCTTGGCGAGCATCGCGTCGTAGTGCGTCGACACCTCGCTGCCGGACTCGAATCCGGCGTCGACCCGGACGCCGTCCTCCAGGGGGATCTCGAACGTCGTCAGCGTCCCGCTCTGCGGCTGGTAGTCGGCGGCCGGGTCCTCGGCGTACAGCCGCACCTCGATCGCGTGACCCTGCGGCGGATCGCTCCACCCCATGAACCAGGTGGCCTCTGCCGAGGCGACCTGCAGCAGGACCAGGTCGACGTCGTGCACGAGCTCGGTGACCGGGTGCTCGACCTGGAGCCGGGTGTTCATCTCCAGAAAGAAGAACCGCTCGGTCGCCGGGTCGTAGAGGAACTCGACGGTCCCCGCGCCTCGGTACTCGACGGCCTCGGCCGCCTGACGCGCCGCCTCGTGCAGCGCGGTGCGGACCTCGTCGGGGAGGTTCGGCGCCGGGGCCTCCTCGACCACCTTCTGGTGGCGGCGTTGGAGCGAGCAGTCCCGCTCGCCATAGACCACCGAGTCGACGACCTGCACCTCGACGTGCCGGCCGCGCTCGACGTACGGCTCGACGAAGACCGTGCCGTCGCCGAACGCCGACAGCGCCTCCGCCTCGGCCTTCGCGACCTCGCCCGGCAGATCCTCGAGCCGGCGTACGACGCGCATGCCGCGACCGCCACCACCGGCGGACGCCTTGACCAGCAAGGGCAGGTCGGCCTCCGTGGGCTCGGCGGGCGCTTCCAGCACCGGAACGCCCGCGGCCTTCATGATCTCCTTGGCCCGGATCTTCGAGCCCATCGCCTCGATGGACTCCGGCGTCGGGCCTATCCAGGTCAGGCCCGCGTCGATGACCGCGCGGGCGAAGTCCGCGTTCTCCGAGAGGAAGCCGTACCCGGGGTGGATCGCATCGGCGCCCGACCCTCGAGCCGCGTCGAGCACGAGGTCGATCCGCAGGTAGGTCTCGGACGGTGCGTTGCCGGGCAGTCGTACGGCGGCGTCGGCCTCACGCACGTAGGGCAGCGCGGCGTCGGCGTCGGCGTGGATCGCGACGGTCTCGATGCCGAGCGATCGACAGGTCCGGAAGACCCGCGACGCGATCTCGGCCCGGTTGGCGACGAGGAGTCGCTTGATGGTCACGGGCGGAACACCCCGAATCGGTCGGTGCCCACGACAGGCTTGTTCTCGATGACGGACAGGCAGATGCCGAGGACGGTGCGGGTGTCGCGCGGGTCGATGACCCCGTCGTCGTAGAGCATCCCGGAGAGGAAGAACGGCAGCGACTGCTCCTCGACCGACTGCTCGACGAAGGCGCGCATGCCGGCGTCGGCCTCCTCGTCGTACTCCTTGCCGCGCCCCTCGGCCGCCGCGCGCGCGACGATCGACAGCACGCCGGCGAGCTGGGCGGGGCCCATGACGGCGGACTTCGCCGAAGGCCAGGTGAAGAGGAAGCGCGGGTCGTACGCGCGGCCGTTCATGCCGTAGTTGCCGGCGCCGTACGACGCCCCCATGATCACCGTGAGGTGCGGGACCGTGGAGTTGCTGACCGCGTTGATCATCATCGCGCCGTGCTTGATGATGCCGCCCTGCTCGTACTCCTTGCCGACCATGTAGCCGGTGGTGTTGTGCAGGAAGAGCAGCGGGGTGTCGGTCTGGTTGGCGAGCTGGATGAACTGCGTCGCCTTCTGCGCCTCCTCGGAGAAGAGCACCCCCTGCGCGTTGGCGAGGATGCCGATCGGGCGGCCATGGATCCTCGCCCAGCCGGTGACGAGCGAGGTGCCGTAGAGCGGCTTGAACTCGTCGAACACCGCGCCATTCGTCTCCGAGACGCCGTCGCAGATCCGGCGGATCACCTCGCGCGGGTCGAAGGGCTCCTTGAGGTCGGTGGGGATCAGGTCGAGCAACCCGTCGGGGTCCTCGTCCGGCTCGGCGTACGCCGACGGCGCAGCAGTGGCCTTCCGCCAGTTGAGCCGAGCCACGATCCGCCGCCCGATCCGGATCGCGTCGTGCTCGTCCTCGGCGAGGTAGTCGGCCAGGCCGGAGACGCGTGCGTGCATCTCGGCGCCCCCGAGCGACTCGTCGTCGGACTCCTCGCCGGTGGCCATCTTCACCAGCGGCGGACCGCCGAGGAAGACCTTGGCCTGCTCCTTGACCATCACCGTGTAGTCGGACATGCCGGGCACGTAGGCGCCACCGGCGGTCGAGTTCCCGAAGACCAGCGCGATCGTCGGCTCCTTGCGAGCGCTCGCCCGGGTGAGGTCGCGGAAGAGCTTGCCGCCGGGGATGAAGATCTCCTTCTGCGTCGGCAGGTCCGCGCCCCCGGACTCGACCAGCGAGATCGTCGGGAGGCCGTTCTCCTCGGCGATCTGCGAGGCGCGGAAGATCTTCCTCACCGTCCACGGGTTGGAGGCGCCGCCCTTCACCGTCGGGTCGTTGGCGGTGATCAGGCACTCGACGCCCTCGACGACGCCGATGCCCGTGACCACCGACGCGCCGACGGTGAAGTCGGATCCCCAGCCGGCCAGCGGCGACAGCTCCAGGAAGGCCGAGCCCTCGTCGACGAGCAGCTCGATCCGCTCGCGGGGCAGCAGCTTGCCGCGGGCGTGGTGACGGTCGACGTACTTCCGGCCACCGCCCTCGACCGCCTTGGCGTGCTCGGCGTCGAGGTCGGCGAGCTCCTCGAGCATCGCCTGACGATTGCGGGACGGGCGCAGAAAGCCCACCTCAATCTGAGATTTCACGCTCGACGACCGCCTTCATCCGCTCGAGGGTGGTGCGCATGCCGCGCTCGTTGGTGCGGCCGCGCAGCTTGCCGAGCAGCAGCCAGTAGAGGCGCAGGTAGGGCTTCGACTCGAGCCGGAAGTACTCGGTCACGTTCGTGCCGGTGCCGTCCGCCTCGAGGCGGTAGCCCCAGTTGTTGATCGCCACGTCCGCGGTGCCGACCCGGAACTCGAAGAGCTCGTTCGGGACGCTCCTCGTCACCTGGCAGGGCGTCCAGTACGTCGGGCCGACGCCGTTGCGCTTCACGTGGCCCTTGAAGTAGGCGCCCTCCTCGGGGCCGGTCGAGCCGCGGGTCCACTCGGCCTCGAAGGTCTCCGGTGAGAACTCACCGATGCGCGTCACGTCGGAGACGAGCGCCCACACCTTCTCCGGCGGCGCGTCCATCCGGACGGTGACCTCGCCCTTCATGAGTAGCCCAGCAGCTTGGCTGAGAGATCGGTCAACACTTCGGTGGCCCCTCCTCCGATCGGCAGGATCCGGGCGTCGCGGTAGTGCCGCTCCACCTCGGTCCCGTGCATGTATCCCGTCCCGCCGTGCAGCTGGACGGCCTGGTCGCAGACGTACGTCGCGCAGTCGACCGCGGTCTGCTTCGCGAGGCACGCCTCGGCGATCACCTGCTCGCCCGCGGCATGCCGGCGGGCGACCTCGCGCGTGTAGGTGCGGGCGACCTCGACCTGGCGCCGCATCTCGACGAGCCTGTGGCGCACCACCTGCCTGCTCACGAGCGGTTGTGAGAACGTGTCGCGGTCGCGGCAGTACGCCGCGGTCAGGTCGAGCGAGCGGGCCGCGATGCCGTAGCCGTGGACCGCCAGGGCCAGCCGCTCCACCACGAACTGCTCGGCGATCTGACCGAACCCGGCGTTCTCCTCGCCGACCAGGTTGGCCACCGGGACCCGCGCGTCGACGAACGAGAGCTCGGCGGTGTCGGAGCAGTGCCAGCCCATCTTCCGCAGCGAGCGGTCGACGGTGAAGCCGGGCGTGCCCTTCTCGATCACCAGGAGGCTGACGCCGCCCGCACCGGGCCCGCCGGTGCGGACCGCGGTGGTCACGAAGTCCGCCCGGACCCCGCTGGTGATGAAGGTCTTGGCGCCGTTGACGACGTACTCGTCGCCCCGTGCCGACTTCTGGCGGACGGCGGTCGTGCGGATGCCACCGACGTCGGACCCGCCGCCGGGCTCGGTGATGCCGAGCGCGCCGATCGTCTCCCCCGCCAGGGTCGGTCGGACGAACCGGTCGACGAGGTCGGCGTTGCCGTGCGCGGCCAGGTGTGGCAGCGCGATGCCGCCGGTGAACAGCCCGGCCATCAGGCCGGACGACGCGCCCTCGGCGAACATCCCCTCCTGCAGGTCGACCGTGTCGAGCACGTCGCCGCCCCCGCCCCCGACGTCCTCCGGGAAGGAGATGCCGAGCAGTCCCTGCTTGGCCGCGGCCAGGTGGAGGGCGCGCGGGATCGTGCCGGCGTCCTCCCACTCCTGGAGGTGCGGCGCCACCTCGCGGCGGACGAACTCGGCACCGAGCTCGCGCAGGTCGCTCACAGCAGGTTCTCCGGGAGGTCGAGGATGCGCGAGCGCACCCACTCGCCGAGTCCCTTGGCCTGCGGATCGAAGCGGGTCGACGCGGCGACCCCGTCGCCGAGCAGCCCGTGGATCAGCACGTTGACGCCGCCGAGGTTGGGCAGCACGTGCACCTCGACGTCGAGGTCGGCCGCCTCGGGCACCAGCTCGCGCACCGTGCGCGGGGTGATCAGCGTGGTCAGCCAGGCGACGCGGGCGTCGTACTCGCCGGAGCCGTCGTGCGCCACCCAGAGCCCGAGGTTGGCGTCGCCGCCCTTGTCGCCCGAGCGCGCGTGCACGAACGAGCCGAGCGGCGCGCGCCGGGACCGGGAGTCGACGGACACGGGCGCCGGAGGCAGGCTCGGGTGGTGCTCCGGCTCCGAGAACCCGGTCGGGTCGGGGATCACCTCGCGCCGCCCGTCCGCGTGCACGACGGCGTGGGTGACCGACGAGCGGTCGACGTACTCCGGCCGATAGATGCCGTACGGCGTGGGCTGGGCGGGCGGACCGGTCATCGTGAAGCCGGGGTACGACGCCAGCGCGAGCTCGACCGCCGCGCCGGTGAACGCCCGGCCGACGGGGTCGGGCTTGGCGTCCTTGACCGTGCAGCGCAGCAGGCAGGACGCGCCCTCCTCGGTGTCCGCGTCCGCCATCGGCTGTGCGGTGAGGGTCCACGAGACGTCGCTCGCGGTGAGTCGCGGGGTGAGCTGCTCGCGCACCCAGTCCGCCTTGGCGTCGATGTCCAGGCCGGTGAGCACGAACTCGGCGGTGTTGCGGAAGCCGCCGAGCTCGTTGACGCAGACCTTGAGCCGCTCCGGCGGTGCCGCACCCCGCACGCCGCCGATCTCGACCCGGTCCTGGCCGACCTCGCGCAGCTCGACGGAGTCGAGGAACGTGGTGACGTCGGGGTTGAGGTAGCGGGTCGACTGGATCTCGTACAGCAGCTGCGCGGTGACGGTGTCGACGGTCACGGCGCCGCCGGTGCCGGCGTGCTTGGTGACCACGCTCGACCCGTCGGCCGCGATCTCGGCGAGCGGGAAGCCCAACGGCCTGCGGTGGTCCGGCAGCGACCGGAACCCCGAGAAGTTGCCGCCGGTCGCCTGGGTGCCGCACTCGAGCACGTGCCCGGCAACCACGGCGCCCGCGAGCTCGTCGTACTGCGTCGGGGACCAGCCGTGGTACGCGACCGCCGGTCCCACGACCAGGCTCGCGTCGGTGACCCGGCCGGTGACGACGACGTCGGCGCCGCCGGTCAGCGCGGCGGCGATGCCGAAGCCGCCGAGGTAGGCGTTCGCGGTGAGCGCCCCCTCGAAGCCGAGCTCGCGCACGTCGTCGCCCTCGACGTGTGCGACCTGGGCGTCCAGGCCGAGGGCGCTGGCGACCTCGCGGATCCGCTCGGCGAGACCCGCCGGGTTGAGACCGCCGGCGTTGCTGACGATCTTCACACCCTTCTCGAGGGCCAGGCCCAGGCAGTCCTCGAGCTGACGCAGATGGGTCTTCGCGTAGCCCAGCGACTGGTCCTTCATGGTGTCGCGACCGAGGATCAGCATGGTCAGCTCGGCCAGGTAGTCACCGGTCAGGTAGTCCAGCGGCCCTCCCTCGAGCATCTCCCGCATCGCGGTGAGCCGGTCGCCGTAGAAGCCGGAGCAGTTGCCGATCCTCACCTCTTCGACCGCCCCTCACCGGCCGGACCGGCGAACGCCTGCGCGATCGTCAGCCACGTCTCGGCGTCGGCGCCGGTCGCGACCAGGTCGGTGTCGTCGCGGTGGACGCGCTGCGTCACGAGCAGGCACAGGTCGTACGCCGAGCCGGTGACGGTCTGCGCCGCGTCCTGCGGTCCCCACGACCACTGGTCGCCGGACGGCGCGATCAGGTCGATCCGGAACTCCTCGGCCGGCGGCTCCAGGTCGTGCACGGAGAACGCGAAGTCGCGGGTGCGTACGCCGAGGTGCGCGACGTGCCGGATCCGGTCGGTCGGCTCGGGCGCGATGCCGAGGGCGTCGTAGACGTCGAGCGCGTGCGCCCAGGTCTCCATGAACCGCGCCGTCGCCATCGACGTCGGCGACATGGGCGGTCCGAACCACGGCATCCTCTCGCCGCTCGGGCGGTCGCGCAGGGTGAGGCGGAGCGCGTCGCGGGCCGCGCCCCAGCGGGCCAGCAGCGCCTCGGGCGCGAGCCGGGCGATCTCGTGCGCGTGGGTGTCGACGTAGCCCGTCGGGTCGGCGATCGCGTCGAGCACGACCGCGTCCCACGCGTCCTCGTCCGTCGCGGCGATGACCGCCACCTCGTCTGTCCAGAGCAGGTGCGCGATCTGGGTCGCGACGGTCCAGCCCGCGGCGGGGGTCGGCGTCGCCCAGCCGCCCCGGTCGCCGGCATCGAGCCCGGCGACGGCGGTCCACAGCAGGTCGCCCTCGGCCTTGAGGTCGTCGAGGAGGTCGTCGAGCAGGGTCATGGCAGCTCCTTCTCGAGCACGCCGGCCCAGCGGTCCAGGATCGCCGTACGGCGGCGGCCGTCGTCGGTGATCGTGTTGGCCAGGCCGAGCCCGCGCACCAGGTCGAGCGTGGCCTGCACCAGCTCGCGACTGCCGGGCACCGACTCGTCGATGCCGAGCAGCTCGACCGTCAGTCGATGGGTCTCGCGGCCGACCCGCTGCTCCAGCGGAGCCACCGCGGCGAGCAGCGCCTCGTCGGTGCGCGCGGCGTTCCACAGCTCGAGGGCCGCGGCGAAGACCGGACTGGCGAAGTGGTCGCCGAGCACCTGGAGCACGGCGCGCGTGTGCCGCGGCCCCTCCGGGAGCGCCGCCGCCGCGTCGGCCAGCTCGCGACCGCGCTTCTCGGTCAGGTGCTCGACCGCGGCGACGACCAGGTCGTTCTTGGTCGGGAAGTGGTGCAGCTGCGCGCCCCGGCTCACCCCGGCCCGCTCGCTCACCAGCGTCGTCGACGTGCCGGCGAACCCCCGCTCCACCAGGCACTCGATCGTCGCCTCGAGCAGCCGTGCCCGCATCGCCCTCGTGCGCTCCTCCTGCGGCACGCGCGTGCTGGTCGCCGGCATGCCGCTCAGCATGGTGGAGGACTAACAAACAGTCAAGTCTGCCTTTTTTGGCGCGCCTCAGTCGACCCGGGCCACCAGCGGCAGGCGGGAGCGGGCGAAGAGGGCCACGAGCGCGGCCGTCACCAGCGGCAGCGCGACGACGACGCCGAGGATCATCAGCCACGGCACGTCGAGGTAGTGGGCCTCGACCTCCGGGTCCCACCCCCGGGTGAGCGGGTAGGTGACCGCGATGCCGGGGATGAACCCGACCGCCGCGCCGAGCACGGCGCCGACGACGCCGATGACGAGGGCGTACGACGCGGCGATCCAGCGTCGCCGGCGGGGCGAGGCCCCCACCGCCGACAGGGTCGCGAGGTCCGGCCGCGCGTCGGAGAGCGCGAGGAAGGTCGCGGTCAGCGTGCCGCCGAGCATCAGCACGCCGCCGAGCCCGGCGAGCACGAGCTGCACGATCACCGTCTCGTCGTCGGCCTGGTAGCCGCGCTCGACGTAGAAGCCGCCGTCGTTCGTGACCGCCTGCACCGCCTCGGTGACCGCCTCCTCCTGCTCCGGCGTGATGCGCCCGCCGCTGACCGCGAGCGCGACCGGGGCGTGGGGCAGGTCGAGCCGGTCGATCACGGCCGGCGGGATGACTAGGCTCGCCGAGGCCTCGGACCGGTCGATCGGCACGTACGTCGCGGGCACGGTCGCCCGCGGCAGGTTCCCGCTGTCGTCCATGGTCGACCACGACGGTCGCAGGACGACGCGGTCGGCGTCGACCGGGCGGTCGGTGAAGACCACGACGCGCCCCTCCGCGAGCGCCGCGTCGCCGCGGCGTCGTCCCGCGTCGGACACGCCCCGGACGATCTCCGGCATGTCGTCGTCGACGAGCACCGACGACCCGAACGTCGTCGCCATCATGGACAGCAGCGGCTGGTGTCGCGGGACGCCGGGCGCCCGGGTCTCGAGGTAGTAGGACCGCGCGTCCGGCTCGGCCATCGACGTGCTCTCCACCAGGCCGTCGACCAGCACGACGTCGGCGTCCGGGACCTTCGCGGCCACGGCGCCGTGCAGGTCACGCCACTGCGGGGGCGTCAGGTCGTACGCCGTGACGGCACCGTCGCCCATCGGCAGCATCGCCTGGTAGGTGCCCTCGTTCTCCGCCTCGTCGCTGGTCACGGCGATGCCGAGCGCGACCACACCGGCGACGGTCGCGGCGACCGCCGCCACGGCCGGCACGGTGCGGGTGCGGTGCCGGGCGGCGTCGCGCGCGGCGTACCGCGGCGAGAGCGGCAGCCGTCCGGCCAGTCGCGCCACCCCGGCGACGACCACCGGCACCAGCAGGATCATGCCCAGCACCGCGACGACCGCCGAGGCGGCGATCGCGAACTCGCCGCTCGAGCCCGAGGTGGCGCCGTACGCCGAGCCGGCGACGCCGACGCCGATCAGCACGACGCCGAGGATCGGCGACCGCAGCGACGGTCGCGTGTCGGCACGGCGTCCGGAGAGCACGGCCACGACGTCCTGTCGCGAGGCGATCCACGCCGGCACCACCGAGGCGAGCACGGCGCTGACGAGGCCGAAGAGCGCGATGCCGAGGAGGTGCAGCCACGGCACGTCGAACGGGCCGAACCACTCTCCGGACCAGTGCTGGACCACCGGCACCAGCAGCCGGCCGGCGCCGATGCCGAGGGCGACGCCCAGCAGGGCGGCCACCGTGCCGAGCACCACGCCGCCGCCGATGATCGCGCGGCGACTCTGTGCGGGCGTCCCGCCGGCGGACGCCATCAGCGCGAGCGTCCGCGCCTGGCGCCGGGCCGTGACCGCGAACGCCGGGCCGGCGAGCAGCACCACCTCGAGCAGCGCCATCACCACGATGAGCACGATCGCGGCGACCATCGCGTCGTCGGTGCCGCTGCTCCACGCCCGGATCTCCTCCGGGGCCTCGGAGTCTGGCGGGGGGTCGGCCAGGACGGCCCTCGACAGCGCTGTCGCTCCGAGGGCGTTGAGCTCCTCGACCTCCGCCCACGACACGTCGCCGCCGGCGGCGAGCCAGGCCGGTCCCGACCACTCGGAGGGCTCGATGCCGAGGCTGCCGATCGGCCCGGCGACCACCGGCATGGTGCGCGAGGTCGTGGACTCGGCGATGCCGACGACGATCGGCGCGGGTGCGTCGTCGCCGACGAGGTCGAGCCGGTCGCCCACGGCGTACCCCTGGTCGCGCACCTCGCGGTTGACGACGACCTCGGAGCTGTCGGCCGGCCAGCGGCCCGACCCGAGGTCGAACAGGCCACGCGTCAGCGGGTCGCGCAGGTCGACCTCGGTCGCCCAGACGTAGGCCACGCCGTCGTCGGTGCGCAGGTAGACGTCGCCCTGGCGGCGCTCGAGGAGCCGGACGCCGCCGAGCACGTCGGAGACCTCCGCGGCGGCCGGCGGCTCGTGGTCGGCCGGCACCCCGTCGGCCGAGGTGGATCCGTCGTAGGGGTCGAACGCCTGCAGCATCGGCGCGCCACCGGCCGGCACCTCGACCAGCGCGTCGGCAGCGCCCAGCCGCCGGTCCAGCGACTCGACGCCACTGACCTCCTGCGTCGCGATGACGACGTCGGCTGCGGTCACGGCCAGCACCGGCAGCGCGATCATCACCAGCACCAGGACAGACCGGCCGCGGTGACGCATGGCGTCGCGCCTGGCCAGGCGGAGCGCCAGACGCCAGGAGGCCAGAGCGCTCATCGGATCCGGCCCGCGTCGAGCAACGCGTCCGCGTGGTCGGCGCCGGTCTCGTCGATGACCACGCCGTCGCGCAGGAAGACGACGCGATCGGCCCAGGCGGCGTGGCGGGCCTCGTGGGTCACGAGCACGCCGGCCGCGCCCGCGTCGCAGCGGGCACGGAGCAGCCGCAGGATGCTCTCGCCGGTCTCGCTGTCGAGCGCACCGGTCGGCTCGTCGGCGAGGATCAGCCGCCGGTCGCCGACCACCGCGCGGGCGATCGCGACGCGCTGCTGCTGGCCGCCGGACATGTGGTCGGGGAAGCGGTCCGCGAGGTCCGCGATCCCGACCTCCTCCAGCGCCGCCCGGGCACCGGCCCGGGCCGTCCGGGACCGGACGCCGTCGAGCTCGAGCGGCAGCGCGACGTTCTCCACCGCGGTGAGCGCGGGGATCAGGTTGAAGTCCTGGAAGACGTAGCCGATCGACGTACGCCGCATCCGGGCGCGGCCCGCGGCGCCGACGCCGGCCAGGTCGACGCCCTCGACGCTGACGACTCCGGACGTCGGGCCGTCCAGCCCGCCGGCGAGGGTGAGCAGGGTCGACTTGCCGGACCCCGACGGGCCCATGACCGCCACCAGCTCGCCGGGATGCGCGGCGAAGGAGACCGATCGCAGCGCGTGCACCTCGGTCGCGCCCTCGCCGTGGACCCGGGTCACCTCCGCCATCCGCAGCACGGCGCTCATCGGGGTCCCCGCGAAGTTGTTCGGGGGAGCGAAGCGGAGGAGAAGAACTTCGGGGGGTGGTTCATCGGGGTCCCCGCGAAGTTGTTCGGGGGAGCGAAGCGGGGGAGAAGAACTTCGGGGGGTGGTTCATCGGCTCGCCTCCTCGTCCGCCTCTTCGGCGAGGATCTCCTCGAGCAGGGCCTCCGGCCGCTCGAGCTGCGCCCGTCGCAGCCGCGCCTCGCAGTGGTCGAGCCACCTGACCTCCGCCTCGGCGGCGAAGACCAGCGAGTCGAGGACCAGCGACCAGGCGAGGTCCTCGCGCCTCGACCCCTCGGCCGCCCGCCGCTTGAGGCGGGTGTAGTCCTGGAGCGCGGCCATCGTGGCCGACCGCTGCTGCTGGATGACGGCCCCGACGTCGACGCCGGGCACGGTCACCGCGAGCGCCAGCTTGATGGCGAGCTCGTCGCGGGGCGGCTGGGTGCGCTCGACCGGGGTGGTGAACCAGTTCGCGACCTCCGCACGCCCCGCATCGGTGATCCGGTAGATGACGTGGCCCTCGCCGTCCTCACCGGCACCCTCGACGAGCCCGTCGCGCTCGAGCCGGGTGAGCGTCGTGTAGACCTGCCCGACGTTCAGCGGCCAGGTCGAGCCGGTCCGCTGCTCGAACTGGGCCCGCAGCTGGTAGCCGTAGCGCGGCTCCTCCTCCAGCAGCGCCAACAACGCCTGACGCACCGACATCGCGGCCTCCCGACCCTCCTCCACCCGCCCCCGTGACGAGTGGATACCGCGTATGTATACCACGTATGCATGCCAGACTCGCGGCATGTCGCGCAGCTACCTCGTCCCCGGCTTCCGGGTCACCGACCACACCGCGGCCGTCCCGCTCGACCACGCGGATCCCGCGGGGCCCACGATCGAGGTGTTCGCGCGCGAGGTCGTCGCGACCGACCGTCAGCACGACGACCTGCCGTGGCTGGTGTTCCTCCAGGGCGGCCCGGGCGCGAAGTCCCCGCGACCCGCGAGCGGGGCGGGCGACTCCTGGCTGGCGGCCGCGGCGCGGCACCACCGGGTGCTGCTGCTCGACCAGCGCGGCACCGGCCGGAGCACCCCGATCTCCGCGCGCACCGTCGCCGGCGTCTCCGGGCTCGGGCAGAGCGACGCCGACCTCGCGGCGTACCTGCGCCTCTTCCGCGCCGACAGCATCGTCGCCGACTGCGAGGCGCTGCGGCAGCAGGTCGCCGGCGGCGAACGGTGGTACACGCTCGGCCAGAGCTACGGCGGCTTCTGCACGATGACCTACCTCTCCGAGGCGCCCGAGGGACTGCTCGGCTGCTACGTCACCGGCGGGCTGCCGGGCCTGACCGCCACCGCCGACGACGTCTACGCCCGCACGTTCCCGCGGATGGCGGCCAAGAACGCCGCGTTCTACCGTCGCTACCCCGACGACGCCGCGGCCGTGCGCCGGGTCGCCGACCACCTCGACGCCGAGGACGTCCGGCTGCCCGACGGCGACCGCCTCACCGCGCGCCGGCTGCGCGTGCTGGGCAACGCGTTCGGGATGAGCGACGGCTACGAGAGGCTGCACTGGCTGCTCGACGACGTCTGGCACGGCGACCTGCTCTCCGACGGCTTCCTGCATCAGGTGATGGCGCTGACAGGCTTCGTGGACACCCCTCTCTTCGCGCTGCAGGAGTACACCTACGGCGGACCCGGATCGGGCCCGACCGGCTGGGCCGCGCAGCGGGCACTCGAGCGGCGACCCGCGTTCGCCGCGGACGCCGACCCGCTGCTGCTCACCGGCGAGACGATGTTCCCCTGGATGTTCGACGACCTCGCCGCGCTGCGCCCCTTCCGCGGGGCGGCCGAGCTGCTCGCGTCGTACGACGACTGGCCGCCGCTCTACGACCTCGACCGCCTCGCGGACAACGAGGTGCCGGTCTCGGCGGTCGTCTACCACGACGACATGTACGTCGACGCCGGCCTCTCGCTCGACACCGCGACCCGCGTCGGCAACGTGCGGGCCTGGGTCACCAACGAGTACGAGCACGACGGTCTGCGCGCCGACCCGGACCGGCTGCTGAGTCGCCTCAGGGACCGCCTCCACGGCCCCGCCTGACCGCGGGGTCAGCCGTCGATCCGCACCAGGGTGAGGTCGTCGGAGTCGGGGTAGGAGAGGTAGCCCAGGTAGCGGACCCCGGCGGAGAGCCCGGTCCAGGAGAGACTGACCGAGGTCTCCCGGTTGGACCGCACCGGTGTCGGGTCGGGCGACAGCTGCAGCCCGCCGGCCGTGGCGGCCGGGTCGAGGCCCCAGAAGTCGAAGGCGTACGCCATCGGGCTGCCCTGGTCGCCGGCCGAGAACCCGGCGACCTCCACCAGGTAGGTGCCCGGCTCCGGGTCGCGCAGGGTCACGGCCTCGTCGCCGGACGCCGTGCCCGACTGGCCGGCCACCGCGAACGCGTCGTCGACGTTGCACGACGTGGACTCGAGGACGGTGAGGTCGAGGTCGGCGGTGTCGTCGACCGCGTCGACCTGGAAGCGGGCGAGCGTCGTGTCCGGGGTCACCGTCACGCACTGGTAGTCGTCCTCCCCCGCCGCGACCGTGTCGTTCACGGTCGTCGACGCGGCGAGCCCGCGGGCGGTGACGTCGAGGTCGCCGGTGAAGCCGGCGGTGAGCGGCACGCCCAGCGACCCGCTCGTGCCGGCGCCGGACACCGACGTCGGCGCGGCGACCGAGACCGGACGCAGGGCGACCGGCAGTCGCACCGACGTCGGCCCGTCGAGGACCACCGCGCCCTGGGTCCAGCGGCCGAGCCTGGCGCCGGTGCGCTCGAAGACGAACTTCACGTCGATGGCGTCGTTGCGGCGGTCGGAGCGGACCCGCGCCGGCGAGGTCTTCACCTTGAAGCCCGGCACCGACGCCGAGATCTTCCAGACGCCGGGTCGGGTCGCCCGGAAGGTACGCCGCAGCGTCGTCCGGGCCGTGACCGCACCGTCGGCCAGCGACGGCAGGTTGACCTTCGCCGCCGCCCGCGGGGGCGTCCCGGTCGGGACGCCCTGCCCGGTCAGGAAGCCGCGCCACTCGACGGGCGTCGAGGTCACGAAGAGGCCCGGGTCGAAGGAGCGGCGTGGCCGGACCTGGCCGGCGCCCTGCGCGAGCGCGTCCTTCGACTTCTTCCCCTTGGCCGTCTTCGAGGGCTTCGCCGTGGTCATCAGGGCGGACTTGATCTCCATCGGCGACCACCCGGGCCGGACGCCGTGGATGAAGGCCGCGAGGCCCGCGATGTGGGGCGAGGCCATCGACGTACCGGAGTAGAGGTCGTAGCGGCGACCCGAGTTCGACGGCGGCGACACCGCGGCCAGCACGCTCACGCCGGGCGCGGACACGTCGGGCTTGAGGATGTCGCCACCGCCGACGAGGGCCGGGCCGCGCGACGAGAAGCCGGCGACCTGCGGCAGCGGCGTCTTGTGCTTGGTCTGGTTGCCGAGCACGAACGACGCGCGCGCGTTGCTGCGCGCGTTGCCCAGGTAGTTGTAGAGCCGGGTGCCGTCGGTGTCGGAGATGTGGATGGTCGGCACCGCGTGGAAGTCGGCGTCGAGGCTGTTCGGCGACGGGTTGACGAGGATCATCGCGACCCCACCCGCACGCTTGACCTCCGCGCTCTTGGCGACCCGGTCGTAGACGCCGCGCAGGCAGATCACGATCCGCCCCTCGACCTTGTCGTCGTCGAGCGAGCCCGGTCCGCAGATGTCGGCGTCGCCGTCGGCGGCGTCCTTCGCCGGTGCCTTGCTGGCGTCGACGATCCGCGTGCTCGGCACCGGCTCGGTCGACACGGAGGCGCCGACGATCTTCTTGCCGTTCGCCAGCACGATCGTGTTCTCGTAGTTGTAGTGGGTGGTGGCGGCGACCGTCGTCAGCCAGGGCCCCGGGTGGTCGAGCGTCGACGGGTCCGGGCCGGCGTTGCCGGCGGAGGTGGCGACGAAGATCCCGGCCTCCGCCGCGCCCTCGAACGCGATCTCGACCGCGTCGACCGTCGGGCTGGCACCGCCGCCGATGGAGAAGTTGATGACGTCGACGCCGTCGATCACCGCCTGCTCGATCGCGGCGATGGAGTCGGCGTTGTTGCAGCCGCTGTCGTCGGGGTTCGCGGCCTCCCAGCAGACCTTGTAGACCGCGAGCCGCGCCGCGGGCGCCATGCCGACGACCCGGCCGAACTTCCGCCCCTCGGTCTTCACCTTCTCCACGACACCGCCAGCCGCGGTGCTCGCGGTGTGGGTGCCGTGGCCGCCGCCGTCGCGGGCGGACAGCTGCTCGGTCGGGGCGAGCTCGTCCTCGGGCACGGTCTGCAGGAAGCTGTCGGCGTAGTAGCGGGCGCCGATGATCTTGGTGTTGCAGTCGCCCTTGTCCCACTTCTCCGCGACGTCGCAGCGCCCGCGGAAGACCTCGCCGTCGACCTTCTCCATGCGGGTCTTCTCGCCGTGTCGCGAGATGTCCCACGTGGTCTTCGGCTTCTTCGACAGCAACTTGTCTTCGAACGACTTCGACTGCGGCCAGATGCCCGAGTCGAGGTCGCCGATGACGACCCCGGCGCCGGCCTCGCCCCGGCCGCCGTGCCGGGCCCACGCCCCGTCGCGCCCGGTGAGGCCGAGGAACTTCGGGGAGCGCCACGTGTCGAGGTGCAGCGTGCGCGACTTCTCGACGAGGAGCACCCGCCGGTCCGAGGACAGGTCGACCACCTGCGCGGTGGTCAGGTCGGCGACGAAGCCGTTCGCCGCGATCGTGAAGTCCCGCACCGGCTCGGCGCCGGCGTCGCGCGCGACCGCAGCGTGCGCGCGACGCAGGTGGGCGGAGTACGCCGCGACCCGCGCGGACCGGGCGTTGAACTGCCCCGTGGTCGATCGGGTCGCCCGGTAGCGGCCGGTGCCGCCGGCGTACCCGGTCGCGGCCGGCTCACGCAGCAGCACGACGTAGCGTCCGGCGGTCACCTCGGCGCCGGTCACCGCCCCGTCGTCGGAGGCCGGCGCGGCGCCGGCCGGCGCACCGGGCGGTGCCGCGAGCAGCGCGGCGGCGACGACCCCCGCCACGACAAGACGACCGACCGAGCTGACGAGCCCAGAGAATCCCACCGGCCCACTCAACGGCAGTGCCCCCGCCCCGTCAAGACCGGGCCGCCCGCTACCGGTAGGTGAGGTGCTCGGCCTCGAGGTGCGGGTGCTCGTTGAAGGTCAGCAGCCGCGCCCCGGTGGAGCCGACGACGACCCGGGTGACCGCCGAGTTCACGAGCACCGTGTTGAACCGGCTCCACAGCCGGGCGTACGTCGCGTCGTCGGCACCCGGATCGACGAGGTCGGCGCACACCGCGGCGATCGGCCCCCCGGAGCTGACCACGACGACGGACCCACCCGGACCCGCCTCCCCGGCGGCCACCCGGAACGCGGAGCGCACCCGGCCGCGGAACGCCGGCCACGGCTCGGCGTACTCGCGGTCGTGGCCGCCCCCGGACCAGCGCGCGGTCGCGAGCTCGAAGACCCGCTGGAACTCGCGCCGGTCCAGCTCGCCCTCCGGGACGTCGGGGTAGGCCGCGACGACGCTGAGGTGGTCGAACTCGTCCCACCCGGGGTCGACGGCGGCCTCCGGCCAGTCGCTGCTCGCCGCCATGGCCTCCGCCGTCTCGCGGTGCCGCCGCATCCCGCCGCGGATCACCGCCGTCGGCGCGAGCGCGCGCTCGCGCAGCCAGCCGCCGAGCAGGCGACCCTGTGTCCACCCGGCCTCGGAGAGCACGTCGTAGTCGTCGGAGCCGAACGACGCCTGCCCGTGCCGGACGAGGAGCACCACACCCATGCGCGCAGGCTAGTGCCGCGCGTCGGAAGTTTCTGTGCGCTTCGCGCACACATGGCACGCGCTCTGCTACGTTGCCGAAGCTCGCGAGACGGGCGGGTATGGCGTCGCTCCGGCGCCTTGCAGCGCACGCACCCTGAGCACGCCAACCGTTCAACAACATCCGACGCACGACACTAGAGGACCTCAATTCGTGCCATTCCCCGGCCCGGCCCGGCGGTCTAGCGTGAAAGATCGCTCAGATGCAGGAGGGAGGCCCCTCATGTTCATCCAGATCATCGAGGGAAGGTGCACGCGGCACGACGAGCTCCGCGCGGTCCTCGACCGCTGGCCGACCGAGCTCGGGCCGGGTGCGGAGGGCTGGCTCGGCGGCACGTACGGCTTCACCGACGACGACCTGTTCGTCGCCGTGGTCCGTTTCGAGGACCGGGCGCACGCCATGGCCAACTCGCAGCGGCCCGAGCAGGGAAGATGGGCGGAGGAGATGATGTCGCTCTTCGCCGGCCCGGTGGAGTTCCACGACTGCGACGACGTGACGCTGCTCTTCGACGGCGGCTCGGACGACGCCGGGTTCGTCCAGGTGATCCGCGGCAAGGTCGACGACCCGGCCCGGCTGCGGGCGCTGATGACCTCCGACCCCACCGAGCTGAAGCGGATGCGTCCGGAGATCATCGGCGCGACCCTCGCCATCGAGCCGGACGGCACGTTCACCGAGACGGTCGCGTTCACCGACGAGGCGAGCGCGCGTCGCGGCGAGACGCAGGAGCCGCCGGCCGACGTCCGCGCCGAGCTCGCGTACGTCATGGAGGGTGCGACGTTCCACGACCTGCACCGACCCTGGTTCACCTCGCACTGACCCACCACGACGCCGACCCGCCCGAAAGTTTCGGGCGGGTCGGCGTTGGCGGCGGCTCAGGCGGGGAACGAGCCGCCGGACGCGGCCAGGTCGCGCAACCAGGCGGACGGGCGGAACCGGTCGCCGTACGCATCGGCGAGCTCGTCGGCGCGGGCGACGAAGGCGCCGAGGCCGACCTGGCCGGCGGCGTTCTCGTAGCCCTGCATGAACTGCGCGGCGCCGCCGGTCATCGCCGGGAAGCCGATGCCCATGATCGAGCCGATGTTGGCCGCGGCCGCCGACTCGATGACGCCCTCCTCGAAGCACTTCGCGGTCTCGATCGCCTCGGCGAAGAGCATCCGGTCCTTCATGTCGGCGAAGGGGACGGCGTCGTTGATCGGGAACTGCTCGGCCAGGCCCGACCACACGCTGCCGCGCTTGCCGTCGGCGTACTCGTAGAAGCCGGCACCCTTCAGGCGCGAGGGGCGGCCGAGCTCGATCATCCTCTCGACGACCAGCGTGCCCGGGTGCGGCTCGTAGTCGACGCCGTCGCGCTCGGCGGCGTCCTTGGTCGCCCTGCCGATCTTGGCCATCAGCTCCATGTTGAGCTCGTCGGTGAGCTGCAGCGGGCCGACCGGGTAGCCGGCCTGGGTCGCGGCCCGCTCGATGGAGTAGGGCCGCTGGCCCTCGGCGACCATCGCCAGGCCCTCGTTGACCATCGTGCCGATGACCCGCGAGGTGTAGAAGCCGCGGCTGTCGTTGACGACGATCGGCGTCTTCCTGATCTGCTGCACGACGTCGTACGCCTTGGCCAGGGCGACGTCGGAGGTCTCCTTGCCCTTGATGATCTCGACGAGCGGCATCTTGTCGACGGGGCTGAAGAAGTGCAGGCCGATGAAGTCGGCGGGACGGTCGACGCCGGTCGCCAGCTCGGTGATCGGCAGCGTCGAGGTGTTGGAGCACAGCAGCGCGTCGTCGTTGACGTACGGCGCGATCTCGGCGAAGACCTGCTGCTTGAGCGAGGGGTCCTCGAAGACCGCCTCGATGACCAGGTCGCAGCCGGCCAGGTCGGCCGGGTCGGCGGTCGGCGTGATCCGGTCCAGCAGCTCCTGGCTCTTCTCCTCGGTGAGCCTGCCGCGGCCGATGGCCTTTGCGTTGAGGCCCTCGGAGTAGGCCTTGCCCTTGGCCGCCGACTCGGCCGAGACGTCCTTGAGCACGACCTGCATGCCGGCGCGGGCGCAGGAGTAGGCGATGCCGGCGCCCATCATGCCGGCGCCGAGCACGCCCACCTTCGTGGCGGTGTACGGCTCGATGCCCTGCGGGCGGAGCTTGCCGGCGTTGATCGCCTGCAGGTCGAAGAAGAACGCCTGGATCATGTTCTTCGAGCCCTGGTTGACGATCAGGCTGGTCAGGTAGCGCGACTCGATGCGCGACGCGGTGTCGAAGTCGACGCTCGCGCCCTCGACCGCGGCCGACAGGATCGCGCGCGGGGCCTGGTAGACCGCGCCCTTGGTCTGCTTGCGCAGCAGCGCCGGGAACGCCGGGAGGAACGCCGCGAGCGCCGGGGTCTTCGGCGTGCCGCCGGGCATCTTGTAGCCTGGCTTGTCCCAGGGGTTCTGCGCCTCGTCGGCGTTGGCCTTGATCCACGCCTTCGCGGCCGGGACCAGGTCGTCGCGGGTCGCGACCAGCTCGTCGACGAGCCCCTTCTCCTTGGCCTTGTCCGGCGAGAACTGGGTGCCCGGGAGCAGCACGTCCATCAGGCCCTGCTGGAGGCCGAGCAGGCGTACGACGCGCGTCACGCCGCCGCCGCCGGGCAGCAGGCCCAGCGTCGACTCCGGCAGGCCGATCTTGACCGAGCGGTCGTCGACCGCGATGCGGTGGTTGCAGGCCAGGCAGATCTCGTAGCCGCCGCCGAGCGCGGCGCCGTTGATCGCGGCGACGACGGGGCGCGGGTAGAGCTCGAGCCGGCGCAGGCCGGCCTTGACGGCCTCGCCCATCGCGAAGACCGAGGCGGCGTCGTCCCTGGTCGCCTGCACCATGTTCTTGAGGTTGCCGCCGGCGAAGAAGGTCTTCTTCGCGCTGGCGATCACGACACCGGTGACGCTCTCCTGCTCGTCGTACAGGCGGGCGACGGCGGCGGCCATCGACTCCTGGTAGAGCTCGTTCATCGTGTTGGCGCTGGCGGTCGGGTCGTCGAGCGTGAGGGTGACGATGCCCTCGGCGTCCTTCTCGTAGTGGACCGCGGTCTGCTGCTGAGTGGTGCTCATCGGATTCCTGTCTGGGAGACGGTGGTTGAGGAGGGCGTCCTGCGCCCGTCTCGAAACCACCGGGGTGTCTGGAGTTCTCTGGTTGCCGCCGTCTTCCGGCTCACAGTCGGAGCGCGAGTCACGGCTGTGCCAGGCTCAGACGACCTCGACGATCGTGGCGATGCCCATGCCGCCGCCGACGCAGAGCGTGGCGAGGCCGCGGCGCAGGTCGCGCCGCTGGAGCTCGTCGACGAGGGTGCCGAGGATCATCGCGCCGGTCGCGCCGAGCGGGTGGCCCATCGCGATCGCGCCGCCGTTGACGTTGGTGATCTCGTGGCCGATGCCCAGGTCGCGCATGAACCGCATCGCGACGGCGGCGAACGCTTCGTTGATCTCGAAGAGGTCGATGTCGCCGACCTCGAGGCCGGCCCTGGCGAGCGCCTTGCGCGCGGCCGGGGCGGGGCCGGTGAGCATGATGGTCGGGTCGGCGCCGGACACCGCGGTCGCGAGCACCCGCGCCCGCGGGGTGAGGCCGAGCTGGCTCCCGATCTCCTCGGTGCCGATCGCCATCAGCGCGGCCCCGTCGACGATCCCCGAGCTGTTGCCGGCGTGGTGGACGTGGTCGATCTTCTCGACCCAGTGGTACTTCTCGAGCGCCACGTCGTCGAAGCCGGCGTCGGCGCCGATCTGGGCGAAGCTCGGCTTGAGGCCGGCAAGACCCTCCACGGTCGTGTCGGGCCGGATCAGCTCGTCGTGGTCGAGGACCGTCAGGCCGTTGAGGTCCTTGACCGGGATGACCGATCCGGAGAAGTAGCCGTTGGCCCAGGCCTTGGCCGCGCGGTGGTTGGACTCCGCGGCGTACGCGTCGACGTCCTCGCGGCCCCACCCCTCGAGGGTCGCGATCAGGTCGGCGCCGATGCCCTGCGGCACGAAGCCGGTGGCGAGGGCCGTGGCGGGGTCGGAGGCCCAGGCGCCGCCGTCGGAGCCCATCGGCACCCGGCTCATCGACTCGACGCCGCCGGCGAGGATCAGGTCCTCGAAGCCACCCCGGACGCGGGACGCCGCCTGGTTGACCGCCTCGAGGCCGGAGGCGCAGAAGCGGTTGAGCTGCACGCCTGCGACGGTCTCGGGGTAGCCGGCCTTGAGGGCGGCGGTCTTGGCGATGTCGCCGCCCTGCTCCCCGATCGGAGAGACCACGCCGAGGACGACGTCGTCGACGCGCTCGGGGTCCAGGCCCGGGTTGCGCCCCTTGATCTCGTCGAGGAGTCCGACGACCAGGTCGACCGGCTTCACCTCGTGCAGCGTGCCCGCCGCCTTGCCCTTGCCGCGCGGCGTACGAATGTGGTCATACACGAATGCTTCAGCCATGACGTCCTACTCCGTGAGGGGGAACGAACCTGCTCGATTGTGACACTATTACTGTCACCGTCAAGGCGGCGAGGCCTGTGGCACAGTTCACGCGATCCGTGGGCTCGAAGGGAAGGCACGAATGGACGAGAGCGTCGAGTCGCTGCGCGAGCTGCTGACCCTCGACGAGCTGACCGACCGGGTCGGCATGAGCGTGCGCAACATCCGCTTCTACACGACCAA
Organism: Nocardioides sp. YIM 152315; assembly: GCF_029210375.1. GTDB lineage: Bacteria > Actinomycetota > Actinomycetes > Propionibacteriales > Nocardioidaceae > Nocardioides. The sequence continues at coordinate 149,236 of NZ_JARGER010000037.1, forward strand.
GGGCCTCGTGCCGCCGCCGATCCGGCGCGGCCGCTCGGGCTATTACAGCTCCGACCACGTCGCCCGGCTCGAGCTGGTGCAGGAGCTCCAGGCGCACGGCTTCACCCTCGCGGCGATCGAGAAGTACGTCGCCCGCATCCCGATCGACGCCACCCCCGAGGACATCGCGCTGCACCGCACGATGCTCGCTCCCTGGCAGGCAGACCTCCCCGTCGAGATGTCGCGCGCCGAGCTGGACCGTCGTACCAACCGCACGCTCAGCGACGACGACCTCGCCACCCTCAACGCGCTCGGTATCGTCTTCCCGGCGAAGCGCGACCGCTACGAGGTCGCGGTCTCCCAACTCTCGGTCGGCCTCGCCCTGCTCGACCTGGGCTTCCCGGTCGAGGCCGCTGTCGCCGCCGCGGACGTGTACGCCGAGCACGGCCGCCAGATCGCCAAGGAGCTCAACGAGCTGTTCCGCACCATGGTGTGGCCGGTCTACAAGGAGGCCGGCGCCTCCACCGAGACCCTGCGCCGGGTCGTCGAGAGCCTCAAGCCGCTGTCGATCGCCAGCCTGGTCGCGGCGTACGAGACCGCCATGGACGAGACTCGCCGCGAGGACATCGAGCGGCGTACGCGCTAGGGAAGGCGTCCACGCCACGGGTGAACCCGCCGCCGGTCGGCCGCAGCGTCTCCCCCGCCTGGACGGAGAAGGACTGGCCGCGGTCGCCGCTCAGCCTGCGACCGGGGCCGGCACGGTCGGAGGCGTCGTCGGCCTGGGCAGGACCAGCGGTCGCCATCAGTCCGGAGCCGGGCATGGCCACTGGACAGAGCACGGCGGCCGAGCGCGACAGACGCATGCAGGACCTCGGCAACGGGGACGGGGACGGGCACACGACCCCTCATCGACCCGGGAGGCGCAGGTGCAGGTACTGGTCACCGGAGCGACCGGCTTCGTCGGCAGTCGGGTGGTGCCGGCACTGCTCGACCAGGGACACGCGGTCCGCGCGATGACCCGCCACCCCGACCGGTACGACGGCCGGGGCGACCCGGTCTTCGGCGACGTCGCCGACCCCGGCACCCTGGCCGAGGCCCTGGCGGACGTGGACGTCGCGGTCTACCTCGTGCACTCGCTGGACGACGACGACTTCGAGCGCAAGGACGCGGAGGCCGCGCGCGGCTTCGGCCTCGCGGCCGCGGCCACCGGCGTCCGGCAGATCGTCTACCTCGGCGGACTCGGCAAGGACGGCGGCGACCTCTCGCCGCACCTGCGCTCGCGCCGCGAGCTCGAGCGGATCCTGGGCGAGGCCGGCGTCCCGGTCACCACCCTGCGCGCCGCGATCGTCGTCGGGGCCGGCGGCATCTCCTGGGAGATCACCCGGCAACTGGTGAAGAACCTGCCGGCGATGGTCGTGCCCACGTGGGCCACGACCCGCACGCAGCCGATCGCGCTCGACGACGTCGTGCGCTACCTCGTGGGCGTCGTCGGGGTCGAGGACGCGTACGGGCGCGTCTTCGAGGTCGGCGGTCCGGAGGTACTCAGCTACGTCGAGATGCTCCAGCTGGCGAGCGAGCAGATGAACGGGCGGCGGGTGCCGATCCGGACCGTGCCGGTGCTCACCCCGCAGCTCTCGTCCCACTGGATCTCACTGGTCACCGACGTCGACACGACCACGGGTCGCAACCTCATCGAGTCGATGTCGACCGAGGTGATCGTCACCGACCACGCGATCCGCGACCTGGTGCCGGACGAGCCGATGACGTACGCCGAGGCGGTGCGCCGCGCGCTAGAAGAGGACGGGTAGCGCGAGGATCATCACGATCGACCAGGTCGCGTGCACGACGGCCGGGGCGACCACCCCGCCCGAGCGCTGCCGGACCAGGCCTGCCACGGCGCCCAGGAGCGCCGCGGCGAGCACCAGCATCGCGTTGCCGGTCGCGAGGGTCACGACGGTGTAGAGCAGCGTCGCGGTGACGACCGGTCGGGGGACGACGTCGTAGAGCGCACCGCGGAAGAAGACCTCCTCCGCCACGCCGGTGACGACCGCGACCAGCGCGACCGCGAGGCCCGAGCCGCGCTCGGCGTACTCCGTCACCGAGGCCACCAGGTCGTCGAGCGCGGGGATCTCGCGGACCACGACGGCCCCGGCGACGAAGAGGACGCCGAGACCGAGACCGACCAGGAGCGGTCGCCACGGGGAGGGGTCCCCGAGCGGCACCGGTCCGGCCAGCACGGCGCCGAGCGCCCAGACCGCGGCGAGCCCGAGCGCGGCCGGGTAGAACCAGGTGCTGCCGGGCTCGGTGCGGAAGGAGACACCGAGCATCAGGGTGCCGAGGACGACGAGACCGCCGACGACCTGGCGTCGGCGGCGGTCCTCCGTCACGGCGAGACGCTACCCCGGGGGTCTACCTGCGCAGCCCGTCCTTGACGTCCTTGACGGCGTCCTTGACGTGCTCGCCGGCCTGCTTGGCCTTGCTCTCGGTCTGCTCGGCACGGCCCTCGGCCTCGAGGTCGCGGTCGCCGGACGCGCGCCCGGCCGACTCCTTGCCCTCGCCCTTGAGCTCGTCGAGCTTGTTCTCGGCCTTGTCCTTGAGTCCCATGGTCGCCTCCTCCGGTGTGTGCCTGAGCAGTGACCGATGGGCCAGCCGCACAAACCTCAGGACGTCGGTCGGGAGACGCGCCCGCGACCACCCCGACCACCGCGGCGCCGACCGTTGCCGCCCGGACGGCCGGACTGTCCCGACCGCGGGGGACGCGGCCTCGAGCGCTGCTGCGGCTGGGCGGGGGCCTCGACGACCAGACCGCCGGGCACGAGCACCCGCTCGCCCGGGGCGAGGGTCGCGAGCACCGGGTGCGTCGAGCCGGCGACCTTCGTCGTGGTGGGCTTGATCCCGGCGGCGCGGGTCAGGCTGCGCACCTCGCGCACCTGCTCGTCGGTCATCAGGGTGACCACGGTGCCGCGGGCCCCGGCTCGCGCGGTACGCCCCGAGCGGTGCAGGTAGGCCTTGTGCTCGACCGGCGGGTCGGCGTGCACGACCAGCGCGACGTCGTCGACGTGGATGCCGCGGGCCGCGATGTCGGTGGCGACCAGGGTGCTGGCACGGCCGGAGTGGAAGGCGTCCATGTTGCGGGTGCGGGCGCCCTGGCTGAGGTTGCCGTGGAGCTCGACGGAGGGCACGCCGGCGCGGTTGAGCTGGCGGGTCAGCGCCTTGGCGCCGTACTTGGTCCGGGTGAAGACGACCGTGCGCCCCGGTGCGCTGGTCAGGTCGACCAGGACGTCGACGCGGTGCTCGCGGGCGACGTGGAGGACGTGGTGGTCCATCGTCGCGACCGGCGACTGCACCGAGTCCGCCTCGTGGGTCACCGGGTTGCGCAGGTAGCGCTTGACGAGCACGTCGATCGCCTTGTCGAGCGTGGCCGAGAACAGCAGGCGCTGGCTCTCGCGCGGCGTGCGGTCGAGGAGGCGACGGACCGCGGGCAGGAAGCCGAGGTCTGCCATGTGGTCGGCCTCGTCGAGCACGGTGATCTCGACGGCGCCGAGGTCGCAGTGGCCCTGACCGATCAGGTCCTCGAGGCGACCGGGGCAGGCGAGCACGATGTCGGCACCGGCTCGCAGGCCCTGCACCTGCGGGTTCTGGCCGACGCCGCCGAAGACGGTGCGGGTGCGCAGGCCGGCCGCCTCGGCGAGCGGCTTGAGGGAGCTCTCGATCTGGGCGACGAGCTCGCGGGTGGGAGCGAGCACCAGCGCCCGCGGCCTGCGGGACTGTGCTGGCCTCCCACCGGAGAGCCGGGCGACCAGCGGGAGCAGGAAGGCGTAGGTCTTGCCCGAGCCGGTGCGGCCCCGGCCGAGGACGTCGCGGCCGGCGAGCGAGTCGGGCAGCGTCGCGGCCTGGATGGGCGTGGGGGTGGTGATGCCGAGGTCGGCGAGCACGGTGGACAGGTCTGCGGGCACGCCGAGCTCGGCGAAGCCCGCAGCGGAGGCTGCAGAGGACAAGGGAGGTTCACTCACTGCTGGGGGTGTCTCGCCAGCATGGATCCCGAGAGGCACGGAGCCGTGGCGCCCGAGGCAAGACGGAACGGGCTGCGCGGCACAGCCTACGGCGCCGAGCGGCGCAACCCCGCATCGCGGCCTACGTGAACTGCAGCACCCCGTCGTCGACGGGCCGGTGGTTGATGGCGCGGACGTCGCGCAGGTAGTTCTGTCGCAGCTTCCACGGCTCCCGGTCGCCCTGCTGCGGCAGCGCGTCCAGCGCCCGCAGGATGTAGCCGGAGCTGAAGTCGATCAGCCGCTCGGTGCCGACCGACGGGTCGCGGGGCGCCACGACCCGGCGTACGCCGGTGCGGTCCATGTGGGTGAGCAGCCGGCAGACGAAGTCGGCGACCAGGTCGGCCTTGAGGGTCCAGGACGCGTTGGTGTAGCCGATCGTGAAGGCGAAGTTGGGCACGTCGCTGAGCATCAGGGCGCGGTAGGTCATCGTCTCGTGCATCTTCACCGGGGTGCCGTCGACCGTCAGCTCGACCCCGCCCATCGCCTTGAGCGTGAGGCCGGTCGCGCTGACGACGACGTCGGCGTCGAGCTCCTCGCCCGAGCGGAGCCGGATGCCGCTCTCGGTGAACGTGTCGACGTGGTCGGTGACGACCGACGCCCTCCCGCTGCGGAGCGTCTTGAAGAGATCACCATCGGGGACGAAGCAGAGCCGCTGGTCCCACGGGTTGTAGGCGGGCTTGAAGTGCGTGTCGACGTCGACCTCGCGCGGCAGCTGGCGGATCGCCTGCTTGCGGATCATGCCGCGCACCTTGTCGGGCCAGCGGCGCGCGGCCTGGAAGAAGAGGGTGGCGACGAGGATCGCCTTCCACCGGACGATCGGGTAGGAGATCTTCGCCGGCAGCCGGCTCAACCGCTTGGCGACCGGGTCGTCGCCGGGCAGCGAGAGGACGTACGTCGGGGACCGCTGCAGCATCGTCACGTGGCCGGCGCCGGCCTCGGCCATCGCCGGCACGAGCGTCACCGCCGTGGCGCCGGAGCCGATGACGACGACCCGCTTGCCGGCGTAGTCGAGGTCCTCGGGCCAGTGCTGGGGGTGCACCACCGTGCCGCCGAAGCGGTCGAGACCCGGGAAGTCGGGCGCGAACCCCTTGTCGTAGTCGTAGTAGCCGCCGCACCCCCACAGGAAGTCGGTCGTCATGGTGTGTGTCTCGCCGTCGCGGTCGATCTCGACGGTCCAGCGGGCGGTCGCGGTGTCCCAGCTCGCGGCGACGACGCGGTGGCGGTAGCGGATCAGCCGGTCGACGCCGTACTCCTCGGCGACGGCGCGCAGGTAGCGCAGGATCGACGGGCCGTCGGCGAGGGCGCGGGCGCCGACCCAGGGCCGCCAGCGGAAGCCGAAGGTGAACATGTCGGAGTCGGAGCGGATGCCCGGGTAGCGGAAGAGGTCCCAGGTGCCGCCGCTCGCCTCGCGCGCCTCGAGGACGGCCACGCTGCGGCCGGGGTGCTCCGTGCGCAGGCGACAGGCGGCGCCGATGCCGGAGAGCCCGGCACCCACGATGAGGACGTCGACGTGCTCGGTCATGGCGGTCACCCTACTGAATATCTGTCAACAAGAGAAGAGCTCGACGAACCTCGCCAGCATCCGGGGCGGGTGCTCGACGTGGCTCGACCGCGCCATCGCCATGAGGGCGTCGGCCTCGGGAGGATCGAAGTAGCCGTGGTGCCGGTAGGTGTCGATGCGCAGCACCAGCCCGTCGATGTCGAGCTCGGGGTGGAACTGCGTCGCATAGACGTGCTGCCCGATGCGGAAGGCGTGCACCGGGCAGTCCGCGCTCGACGCCAGCAGGACCGCGCCGTCGGGCAGCCGCCGGACCGCCTCCTTGTGCCCGAGGAAGGCGTCGAACGCCGGCGGCATCGTGCCCAGCAGCGGATCGGCGCGACCCTCGGCGGTGAGCGTGATCAGGCGCGACGAGATCGGCTCGGCGTACGTGCGGTCGACGATGCCGTTGCGCAGGGTCCCCAGGACGCCGACGCCGTAGCACGCACCGAGGAACGGGAAGTCGACCTCGACCGCCCGGACCGCCAGCTCGTGCAGCTCGCCCTCGGCTCGGCGCTGCGCGGCGCTCTTGGACTCCTCGGGGTCGCTGACGTTGAACGGGCCACCGCCGAGGATCACGCCCGACCAGTCGCCGAGCTCGACGGGTCCGAGCGCGTCGCGCTCGAGCCGGACTCGGCGTACGTCGCGCTCGTCGAGCCCCGAGCAGCGGAGCACCGCGGCGTACTCGCTGTCCGCCGCGGCGTCCTCGGCGCGGGTGCCGATGAACAGGAAGGGCTTCATCCGGCGTCTCCGCGCAATCGTGGACCGGAGGAGCGAAGCGGGGGAAGCCCGCGAGGTCGTGAGGTGGTCATGCCTGCACGGCTGCTCCGCTCTCGATGAGTGCGTCGACGTCGTCGATGCCCCACGCGGCCAGGGCGGCGCGGGTGCTGTCGCCGGCGCTCTCGGCGACCCGACCGATGGTCGCCTCGGTGCGCGAGAAGCGCGGCGCGGGTGCGGGCTGGACGTGGCCGTCCTTCTCGACGAACGTGCCCCGCGCCTTGAGGTGGGGGTGCTCGAACGCCTCGGTGATCGGGATGATCCCGGCGACGCAGGCGTCGGTGCCCTCGAAGACCTCGATCCACTCGCGTTGTGTCCTCTGCAGGAACGCGTCGGCGATCAGGGCCCTGAGCTTGTCGTTGTTGCCCGGGTCGTAGCGGTCCGGCGCGGAGTCCACGATGCCGAGCAGCTCCACGAACGCGTCGTAGAACTGCGGCTCCAGGGCGCCGACCGACATGTGCCGGCCGTCGGCGGTCTCGTAGACGTCGTAGTAGGCCACGCCGCCGTCGAGCAGGTTGGCCGCGCGCTCCTCCCGGTAGCCGCCCGACGCGAGGAACGCCGCGGTCATCGCGTTGAGGTGGGCGGTGCCGTCGACGATCGCCGCGTCGACGACCTGGCCCTTGCCGCTGACCTTCGCCTCGAGGAGGGCGGCGAGGACGCCGATGACGAGGTACGTCGACCCGCCGCCGAAGTCGCCGACCAGGTTGGTCGGGAAGTGCGGTCGCTCCTTGTCCTGGCCCAGGCCGAAGAGCGTGCCGGTGATGGCGATGTAGTTCATGTCGTGGCCGGCCGCCTGGGCGAGCGGACCGTGCTGGCCCCACCCGGTCATCCGCGCGTAGACGAGCCTCTCGTTGAGGGCCCGCAGGTCGTCGGGGCCGAGCCCGAGGCGCTCCATGACGCCGGGCCGCATGCCCTCGACGACGACGTCGGCGTCCTCGACCAGGCGCTTGACCGTGCTGATCGCGTCCGGGGTCTTGAGGTCGAGCGCGACGCTCGGGCGGCCGCGGTTGATCAGCATGTGGCTGCCCCCGCCCGCCAGCGCCTGGCCGCCCGGCCGCTCCACACGGATCACGTCGGCCCCGAGGTCGGCCAGGATCATGCACGCGTGCGGGCCCGGCCCGATCCCGGCGATCTCGACGACCTTCACGCCCTTGAGCGGCCCGGTGCCCTGTCCCAGCTCGTATGTCTCCGCCATGCCTCGCATCATGACAGAAGTGCTGTCACGGTTGGGGTTGGTGCGAGGCGGACGCGGGTGGCGGTGGGTGTCTTCCCTCGGGCGGCGGTGGGTACGGCTCGGTTTGCAGGGCTTCAAACCGAGCCGTACCCACCGCCGCCTGCTGTCATAGGAGCCACCCTCCATCCACAGGCGGGGTTGCGACCGGACCATCCACCGATGGCGTTGCTCGCCCTCGGGCAGCGGGGCGATCGCCGGTGCACTGACGCCATGAGGCCGATGCCCGACTCCCTGCCGTCCCGACCCTTCACCCGCTCCGAGGCACTGGCCCTCGGCGTGACGAAGAAGATGCTCGAAGGACGACGGTTCGTCCGCATCTACCCTCGGGTGTTCCGATCCGCCGACCACGAGATGACCACCGACGACTGGGTCACCGCAGCGCGCCTGGCCCTTCCGGACACCGCCCAGCTCACCGGCATCAGTCGACTTCAGGCGCTCGGGCTCGACTACGGACCGCGACTCCCGGTCAGGTTGGTCATCGAGGGCGAGCTGCACCTCGCGTTCGAGAACGTCTTCCTCCATCGCACCAAGCGGCTGCCGCCGACCGACCATGTCGGCGTGACGGTCGAGGCGGCGTACGTCTCCTACTGCTCTCGCGCCCGCGTCATCGATGCGATCAAGGTCGGTGACTGGCTGCTCCGCAGCAACAACGCGACCATCGAGAGCATCCGCACCTTCGCGCTCTCCTGCCTCTGGCGCGACGGCGCCGACGAGGCGATCTGGATCCTCGACCACCTCGACGGGCGGTCCCGGTCGCTCATGGAGAGCGAGATGCGCGCGATCCTCACCTTCGCCGGCCTGCCTCGGCCCGAGATCAACGTCGCCGTCGACGTGGGTGAGGACGTCGAGGTGATCAGCGACGTCGTGTACCGCCGATGGTCGACCGTGGTGGAGTACGAAGGCAGTCAGCACCAGGAGGACCGCGCCGTCTACAACGCCGACATCGACCGCTACGGCCTGATCCGTGACTCCGAGCACCGCTACGTCCAAGTGACCAAGGAGCGGATCCGCCAACCGCGAATCATGGTGGGCATGGTCTATCGCGCTCTGCTCAGGGGCGGGTACGATGGCCCGCCCCCCGGGTTCGGCGTCCGGTGGCAGTTGCTGTTCCGGTCCGTCTCCGTGGCCGTCGGTCCCCGCAAGGATCGGGAACGCCGGCCGGCGGTGGGTTAGGCACCGTTTCAGGCACCGCAAACCGAGCCATATCCACCGCCGACCTGGCTCGGCCCCCCGGCGGTGGATCCGGCTCGATGCCGGACACCACGAACCGAGCCATACCCACCGCCGGCCGTCCAGCCCACCGCCACCCGGCTCAGGTCGGCAGCACTCGCCGCAGGAACTGCCGGGTCCGCTCCTCGGTCGGCGAGCTGAAGATCTGCGACGGCGGTCCCTGCTCGAGGATCCGGCCGCGGTCGAGGAAGCAGACCGACGTGGCGACGTCGCGGGCGAAGGCCATCTCGTGGGTCGCGATCACCATGGTCATGCCGGCCTCGGCCTCGGCCCTCACGATCGACAGCACCTCGCCAACGAGCTCGGGGTCGAGGGCGGCGGTGATCTCGTCGAGAAGCAGCAGCGTGGGCGAGGTGCACAGCGCGCGGACGAGCGCGGCGCGCTGCTGCTGCCCGCCCGACATCTGGTCGGGGTGCTTGGCGGCGTGCTCCGCCAGCCCGAACCGCTCGAGCAACGACAGCGCGCGCGACTCCGCCTCCGCCCGGGAGACGCCGTGCACCCGGCGCGGCGCCAGCGTGCAGTTGTCGAGGACGGTCAGGTGCGGGAAGAGGTTGTAGGCCTGGAACACCATGCCGATCCGCGACCGCACCGCGCGCGGGTCGACCCGCGGGTCGGAGATCTCGCGGCTCTCGAAGGCGATGATGCCGTCGTCGATCTCCTCGAGCAGGTTCAGGCAGCGCAGCAGCGTCGACTTGCCCGAGCCCGACGACCCGATCAGGCAGATCACGTCGTGGGGCTCCACGGTCAGCGAGACGTCGTCGAGCACGACGCGATCGCCGTACGACTTCCGCAGCCCGGACACCGACAGGAGGCTCGCCGTCTGACCGCTCACAGCGCACCCGCCAGCTCGCGCCGCCGCATCCGCGCGGTCAGCCAGTCACACAGCCGCGCCAGCGGCACGGTCATCGCGATGAAGAACCCGGCGACCACGAGGTACGGCGTGAAGTTGAAGTTGTAGAGCGTGTAGTCGCGGGCGGTGGCGACCGCCTCGAAGACACCGGCCGCCGACGCGAGCGCAGTGTCCTTCTGCAGGGACACGAAGTCGTTGAGCAGCGGGGGTACGACGCGGCGCACCGCCTGCGGGACGATCACGTGCCGCAGCGCCTGACCGCGGGAGAGCCCCAGGGCCTGCGCACTCGACCACTGCGAGGGGTGCACCGACTCGATGCCGGAGCGGAACACCTCGGCGACGTACGCGCTGTAGGAGACGATCAGCGCCGCCGTCGCCCAGAAGAAGGGGCTGTTGGAGAGGCCCTGCAGCTGCAGCGCGGGCATCCCGAACGCGAAGAGGTAGACCAGCAGGATCGTGGGGATGCCACGCACGACGTCGGTGTAGACGACCGCGGTCACGCGCAGCGGCATCAGCCACGGGGAGCGACTGACCCGCGCCATCGCGATCAGCATCGCGATGACCAGGATGAACGCCTCGGCGATCAGGAACATCTTGATGTTGAGCCAGATGGCGTCCCGGATGTCGGGGAAGGACGCCTTCGCGTCGGGCCAGCTGAGGAAGTTCTCCTTGACCGTCTCCCAGCCGGGCGACTGCGTGACGGCGAAGCCGATCGCGACGAACACCCCGACGGTCATCGCCGTCGCGATCGCCGCCGAACGGGTGCGGAGCCGGCTCCGCACCCGCCGACGGTCGAGCTCGTGCTGGCTGGGAGACCAGTCGCTCACTGGAGCTCGGGGACGTTCACCACGTCGGAGAGCCACTGCTTCTCGATCTGGTCGAGGGTGCCGTCCTCGCGCAGGGCCGCGAGCGCGTCGTTGACGCACGCGACCAGCCCGCTGCCCTTCTCGAAGAGCATGCCGAACTCCTCCTGCTCACCGGTGTCCGGCTGGAACTGCCCGACGATCGCGCTCTTCGGGATCTCCACCGCGGAGATGTAGAACGCCGTGGGAAGGTCGGCGAGGATCGCGTCGACCTGGTCGTTCTGCAGCGCGTTCTTGGCGGCGTTGGTGTCCTCGAAGACGGCGGGGTCCGTCTCCGGCCGGATCACGTCGCGGATCGCGGTCAGCGAGGTCGTGCCCGTCTGGGCGCCGAGGCGCAGGCCCTTGAGGTCGGCGAGGCTGGCGGCCTCGGCCCCGGCGGTGCCCGTGAGCGCGATCACGGCCTGCGCGGCGGAGTAGTAGCCGTCGGAGAAGTCGACGACCTCCGCCCGCTCGGGGGTGATCGAGATCTGGTTGATGTCGAAGTCGAAGTCCTTCGGCCCGGGCGCGTAGGACTTGTTGAACGGGACCTTGACCCACGTCACCTGGTCCTCGCCGAAGCCGAGCTCTCCCGCCACGGCGTAGGCGACCGCCGCCTCGAAGCCCTCGCCGTTGCTCGGGTCGTTGTCCACGAACCACGGCTCGTACGCCGGGGAGTCGGTGCCCACCGTGAGCTGTCCGGCCGTCTTCAGCGGCAGCGAGTCGGTGGCGCAGGCGTCGGCGTTGCTCGAGTCGGTCGCCTCGACAGCCGTCGACGACTCGCCGTCGGACTCGGGCGCGCACGCGGCGGCGGCAAGGACGAAGGGGACGACGGCCGCGACGGCCAGGGATCGACGTACACGCATGGAGGAAGCGTAGAGCCGGAGTCAGTGGTGGTGCTGGGCATCGTGCATCTGGTGGACCACGGCGTGACCGCGGCCACGCCCGATCATCCAGTGGTTCACCGGCACGGTGACGACGAAGGCGACCGCGAGCGCCACCACGAGCGAACCCCAGAACAGTGCGTCGGCGAGTCCGGCGTCGAGCGCGCCCGGCACGGCCAGCATGAAGCCGTTGTCGACGATCTCCATCACGAGGATCGAGACGGTGTCGGCGGCCAGGGCCACCCGGATCGCGGCGCGTACGTCGACACCGGCACGCCGCTGCCCCGTGAAGGTCAGGAGGTAGCCGAAGAAGAACGCGAGCACGATCGACAACGCGATGCTCCCGGTGTTGTGCCAGCCCCACCAGGTGGCCAGCACCATGCCCAGCACCTCGCCGATCGCGCAGCCGGTCAGGCAGTGCCGCGTCGCCGTCACCGCCATCCGCCACGAGGAGTCCATACGATCGAGGCTATGCGGGTCGTCGCGATCGTGCTCGCCGTCGTGGTCCTCGGCGGCTGCTCCGGGGACCCGGTCGAGCCCCGACAACCCGTGTCGACCACCCCGGCGCCCACGACCGCCCCCACGACTGCGCCGCCCTCCGGGACCGCGACCCCGGCGCCGCCCGCCCGCTTCGACGCGACCCGGGCGATGCGCACCGTGCGCCACCTGGCCGGGAGGATCGGGCCGCGGCTCGCGACCGGGCCGGCCTTCCGCGAGGCGGCAGCCTGGGTCGCGGACGGCCTCGCGGCGCAGGGGTACGCCGTGCGACGCCAGTCGTTCCCGCTCCCGGCCGGTGACTCGTGGGGGGTGCCGGTCCGCGCCGGTCGGTCGAGCAACGTGATCGCCACGCCTCGAGACTTCGACCCGGTCGCGCCGTACGCGCTGGTCGGCGCGCACCTCGACACCGTCGCCGTCGCTCCGGGCGCCGAGGACAACGCGTCGGGCGTGGCCGTGCTGCTGGAGCTGGCCCGGGTCCTGGGCGGCACCGGCCAGGTGGTGCTCGTGGCGTTCGGCGGCGAGGAGCCGCGCGGACCGGGCGAGCTCCACCACTTCGGCTCGAAGAGGTACGTCGCCGCGCTGGCGCCCGCCGTCGGCCGGCAGCTGCGCGCCATGGTCTCCCTCGACCGGGTCGGCGTCGGGAGCGTCGTCCCGCTGTCGTCGGTCGAGGGCACGCCGAGCGCGCTGCGCGACCGGCTGGCCCGGGTGGCCGAGCGGGAGGGCATCCCCACCGTCGTCGAGACGGACTCGGCGAGCGACCACGAGTCGTTCGCGGACGCCGGATTCGTCGCGGCGCGGATCGGCAGCACGCCGTACGCCGGCTACCACTCGGCCGCGGACGCGCCCGCGGTCGTCGACCCGGCGCAGCTGCGTCGGGTCGGCCGGCTGCTCACGGCCTGGGTCAGCGCGGCGCTGCGAGCGAGCTGAGCTCCCAGAACGGGTCGAGGATGCTTCCCGCCTTCTCCCGCGGGACCGGCCGCGGCGCGAGGTCGGCGTCCATCCGGTAGGGCACGAAGTTGGCCGCCATCAGCCGCCCACCCCAGAACGTCGCCTCCAGCACCAGCCCCTCACGGGTCTGCGGGGTCGTCATGTCGAAGGTGAAGTTGCCGAGCGAGTGCACGACGAGGGTGTCGTCGACCGGTCCGCGCACCAGCTCGGCTCCCTGCACCCAGTGCGGGTGGCCGCCGACGACGAGGTCGGCGCCGGCCCCCGCCAGCTGTCGCGCGACCCGGTGCTGGATCGGCTCGGGCCGGTGGGTGTACTGGGTCCCCCAGTGCGGCAGCACCACGACGACGTCGACCCGCCGCGACAGCCGTCGTACGTCGCCCAGGAACCGGTCGAGCTCGGCCCGGTCGAGCGGGCCGGTGCGCGGCGGCATGCTCACCGACACGGCACCCGGCCGCCCGGGTCCCGCCTCGGGGGTCTCGCCGATCGCGTTGAACCCGAGGAAGCCGAAGCGGACGCCGTCGCGCTCCAGCACCACGGGCTTCCGCGCCCGGGCGAGGTCGCGGCCCGCGCCGAACGTCGGCAGGTCGCCCTCGCGCAGCAGCCGGACGGTGTCGACGAGTGCGCGGTCGCCGTAGTCGCCGGTGTGGTTGTTGGCCAGGTCGATCGCGTCGAACCCGGCGTCGCGCAGCTCGCCACGCACCGACGGCGGCGCGTGGAACGAGTCGCCGCCCTGCCTCGGCGGGCCGTCGTCGGAGAGCGTGCTCTCCAGGTTGCCGACGGTGAGCTCGGCGTCGGCCAGGCGTCCCGACATCGGCTCCAGCACCGGCAGCCCGGTGACGCCGCGGCCGAGCATGACGTCGCCGACGACGGTCAGCGTGGTCACCTCCGCCGGCGTCGGTCCGGCGACCTGGAGCGGGTACGCCGCGGGGTCGCGCAGCGGGTCGACCCCGTCGACGGTGGCCACCCGTACGGCGGGACCGACCGCGGCGGATGAGACGACGGCGACCGTGTCCATCGGCAGGTGTCGCAGCCCGACGGTCCGCTCGGTGGTGCGCAAGGGCCCGGCGGGCTGGCCGAGCCGCCGCCAGTCGTCGATCGCGCCGCGCCGCAGCCGGCGGGCCTGCTCGAGCGTCAGGGCGAGCGCCGGCCGCCGCGCGTTGACCGCGAGCACCAGGGGACGGGTGGAGGGCGCCACGCTGTCGGAGGGCGACGACGAGGGCACCTCGGTGATCGCCCGGTCGACCGGCTCGGGCTCGGCGTCGTCGGTGCAGCCCGCGAGCGCGAGCACCAGCACGCACCCCACCAGGAGCCTCATGAGGACAAGGGTAGGTTGCCTGAGTGATCCGAGATCTCACCGACGACGAGGCCCGCGCCGCGCTGCCGCTGAAGTGGGAGACCCCGGGAGTGGTCCCGGCCTGGGTGGCGGAGATGGACTACCGGCAGGCCGAGCCGATCACCGAGGCACTCGTCGACGCCGTACGCCGCGGCGCGCTGGGCTATCCGCCGCACGGCGACGACCTCGGTGCCGCCTTCTCCGGCTTCGCCGCGCGGCACTGGGGCTGGGAGGTGGGGCCCGAGGCGTCGATGCCGACCGGTGGCGTGATGAGCGGCATCCGGATCGCCCTCGAGGTGCTCTGCCCGCCGGGGCCCGTCGTGGTGCCGATGCCGTGCTACCCGCCGTTCCGCGACGTCGTCGCCGTCACCGGGCGCGAGCTGGTGCCGGTGCCGCTCGATCCCGACAGCGACGACACCCGGCTCGACCTGGCGGCCGTCTCCCGCTCGTTCGCGGCCGGGGCGCGCACCCTGCTGCTGTGCAACCCGCACAACCCGCTCGGGCACGTGCCGTCGCGCGAGGAGCTGGCGGCGCTCGCCGCGCTGGCGCGGGAGTACGACGCCCGCGTGATCTCCGACGAGATCCACGCCCCGCTGGTGCTGGACGGCGCGACGATGTTCACGCCGTACCTCACCGTCGACGACCGCGCGATCGTGGTCACCAGCGCGTCGAAGACGTTCAACATGCCGGCGACCCACGGCGCGCAGCTCGTGCTCCCCGAACCGGCCGACCGTGAGCGGCTGGCGGCGGTGCCGATCCCCGCGCAGAACACCTGGTCTGCCCTCGGCGTCGTCGCGGGCACGGTCGCGTGGCGCGACTGCGACGACTGGCTCGACGCGCTGCGCGGCCGGCTCTCGACGCAGCGCGGGCTGCTGGTCGACCTGGTCGCTGATCGGCTGCCGAAGGCGCGGATGCGCCCGCTCCGCGCGACGTACCTCGCCTGGCTCGACCTGCGCGACCACGGCGTCGCCGACCCGGCCGCCGCCGCGCTCGCCCACGGGGTGCGGGTCGCCCCGGGCCACGACTACCAGCCCGGCCTCGACGGGCACGTCCGGGTCAACATCGCCACCAGCCCCGACCGGCTGGAGCAGGTCGTCGACGGGCTGGCCGCCGCGGTCGGAACACCCGGTTGACCGGGTATTCCCTCGCTTCTGGGGCAATGCAACACCCCAGAAGCGAGAGGATTGCCTGAGAGGTGCCGGCTCAGCCGGCCGACCTCGTCTGCGCGGCGATCACGTCGGCGTACCACTGGAACGACCGCTTGGGCGTGCGCCTCTGGGTCTCGTAGTCGATGTGCACCAGCCCGAAGCGCTGCTTGAGGCCCTCGGCCCACTCGAAGTTGTCCATGAGCGACCACGTGTAGTAGCCGCGGACGTCGACACCGCGCTGGACGGCGGTGGCGACGGCGCGCAGGTGGGCGTCGAGGTAGTCGATCCGGGGCTGGTCGTCGACGACGCCGTGCTCGTCGGGGCCCATGTTGTAGGCGCAGCCGGACTCGGTGATGTAGATCGGCGGCAGCGCGGCGCGGTAGCGGGCGCGCAGGAGGATCAGCCACTCGCGCAGCGCGTCGGGGACCACCGGCCAGCCGAAGTCGGTCACCGGGTAGCCGAGCAGCTCGCGGAACTCGAACGGCATCTCCGCGTCCTCCGCGGCCGCGCCGATCTTGAACGGGTTGTAGTAGTTCACCCCGTAGAAGTCGAGCGGCTGGCGGACCACCGCGAGGTCGCCGTCGCGGACGATGCCGTCGAAGAGCGGCGCGAGGTCCGTCGGGTACCGGCCGAGCAGCATCGGCTCGATGAACATGCCGTTCCAGAGCGCGTCGAAGAGCTTGGTCGCGCCGACGTCGGCCTCGTCCTCGCTCGCCGGCCACATCGGTGCATGGTTGTTGGCGCAGCCGACGCTGGTCGCGCCGGCCGCGCGCAGTGCGATCGCGGCGCGGCCGTGGCCGAGCAGCAGGTGGTGGGCCACCGGCATCGAGTCGAACATCAGCGTCCGGCCGGGGGCGTGCATGCCGGTCGCGTAGCCCATCATCATCACGACGTTGGGCTCGTTGACCGGTATCCAGTGCTCGACGCGGTCCGCGAACCTCTCGCCGACGATCGCGGCGTACTCGGCGAACCTGTCGACGGTCGCGCGGTTGAGCCACCCGCCGTCGTCCTCGAGCGCCTGCGGCAGGTCCCAGTGGTAGAGCGTGACCATCGGCTGCACGCCGGCCGCCAGCAGCTCGTCGACGAGCCTGTCGTAGAACGCGAGGCCCTGGGCGTTGGTTGGCCCGGAGCCGGTCGGCTGGATGCGCGGCCACGACACCGAGAGCCGGTAGCCGCCCACCCCGAGCTGCCTCATCAGGGCGACGTCCTCGGCGTACCGGTGGTAGTGGTCGCACGCGACGGCCCCGCTCGACCCGTCCTGGATCCGGCCGGGCTCGGCGCAGAACGTGTCCCAGATACTGGGGCCCCTGCCGTCCTCGGCGGCAGCGCCCTCGATCTGGTACGACGCCGTGCTGGTGCCGAACCGGAAGCCGGGTGGGAGCTGGGGGAGGTCCGTGCTCGGGCGGGGGTCTGGCACGGGCACAATGATGCCCGTGAGTGTCGAGATCCGTCGCGGAACCGACCGCTTCCTCACCCGGAATGAGGGCGTCGTCACCCGGCACTCGTTCTCGTTCGGCGGCCACTACGACCCGGAGAACGTCCGCTTCGGACGGCTGGTGTGCCACGACGACCATCTGCTCGCGCACGGCAGGGGCTTCGGCGACCACCCGCACCGCGACGTCGACATCGTCACGTGGGTGCTCGGCGGCGAGCTGCACCACGACGACTCGGCCGGACACCGCGGCGTCGTCCGCCCGGGCGAGGTCCAGGTGCTCTCCGCCGGGGCGGGCGTGACGCACTCCGAGGTCGCCGGTCCCCACGGTCCGACCCGCTTCGTCCAGGCCTGGCTGACGCCGACGAGCGACGGCGCCGAGCCGGCGTACTCCGTCACGCCGGTCTCGCTCGCCCCGGGCGCGCTGACCGAGGTGGCACGGCTCGGCGACGCGGTCTTCTCCGTCGCGCGGCTCGGCGAGGGAGACGAGGTCCGGCTGCCCGACGCCCCCCTCGTGCACGCCTACGTCGCGGGCGGGGCGCTCACCCGATCGTCGCTGGCCGAGCCGCTGGCGGACGGCGACGCCTTCCGCATCACCGACGTCTCGGGTGTCGCGGTCACCGCCGCCGTGCCCACCGAGCTGCTCGTGTGGTCCTTCGTCTGATCGGTGGTTTCGACACAGGCGCCAGGGCGCCTTCCTCAACCACCGTGCCGCCCCGGTGGTTGAGGAGGGACGAAGTCCCGTCTCGACACCACCGAAACCCGCTCAGCAGATCACCGTCAGCGCCCCGGGGACGACCTCGACGACGGCGGGGTCGGCGAGCAGGGCGGGCAGGGAGCCGAGCGGCTCGCCGTCGCCGCCGACGGGGATCGGGGCGCGGCCGGTGCCGCGGACCTCGACACGCTTGCCGGTGAGCACGGTGACCTCGGACAGCTCGACGTGGCCGCCGTCGTAGACCTTGGGCAGCGAGCGCATCAGCGCGAGCCGGCCGGCGGCCTCGATGACGACGACGTCGAGCACGCCGTCCTCGACCGACGCGGGCGGGGCGATCTGCATGCCGCTGCCGTAGTACGCCGAGTTCGCGACGACGACCGTCGCGGCGGCGTACTCGTGCTCGATGCCGTCGACCGCGACCCGGTAGCGGCCGGGCCGGTAGGTCGCGAGGGACCTCAGCGCGGCGTAGGGGTACTGGAGCGACCGCGGCAGCCAGGTCGCGCGGTCCACGATCTCGGCGGCCCGGGCGTCGACGCCGGCGTAGACCGAGCCGGCGACCAACCGGCGCGCGCCCGCGAGCCCGGTGACCGCCAGCAGGTCGATCGCGTGCGCCGGAGCCTCGAGCAGCACGCGCGCCTGCTCGGCGGGCGAGTCGGGCAGCCCGAGCATCCGGGCGAAGTCGTTGCCGCGGCCCGCCGGCACGATGCCGAGCGTCCCACCGCGGGCGGAGACCAGGCCCGCGAGCGACGACAGCATGCCGTCGCCGCCGACGGAGACCACCACGTCGCCGCGGGCCACCGCCTCGTCGACCAGACACGCCATCGTCTGCGGCCCCGGCGAGTAGGTGACGTCGACGACGGCGCCGGCCTCGCGCAGCGCGCGGCCGACGGGCACGACGGCGCCCGGCGCGGCGCCACCGCCCGAGGACGGGTTGACCAGGAAGGTGAAGGAACGGGTCATGGGACCAGCACCCCGGGGTTGAGGATGCCGGTCGGGTCGAGGTCGGCCTTGACCGCGCGCAGCACCGAGACGCCGAGCGGCCCGATCTCCTGCGCGAGCCAGGGCTTGTGGTCGGTGCCGATCGCGTGGTGGTGGGTGATCGTCGCGCCGGCCGTGACGATCGCGTCGCTCGCCGCACGCTTCGCCGAGCCCCACTGCGCGAGCGGGTCCGCGGACTCCCGGGCGGCGACCGTGAAGTAGAGCGAGCAGCCGGTCTCGTAGACGTGCGAGACGTGGCAGAGGACGATCGACGGGTCGCCGAGCGACTCCGCCAGCGCCGCCTTCACGTCGGCGTACGCCCGCTCCACGTTGGACCAGAACGTCGCCGTCTCCAGCGTCTCGACGAGGACCCCGAGGTCGAGCAGCGAGTCGCGGAGGTACGGCGCGTCGAAGCGTCCGTGCGCCCACTTCTCGCCCGCGGCCTCGCCGACCGCCGTGCCGCCGAGGTCGGTCAGCAGCGCCGTCACCGCCGCCCGCTTCGCCTCGACGGCGGCGCTCGTGCCCTCGAACCCGGTGATCATCAGGCAGCCCGTGGCGCCCTCGCCGCCGATCGCCGCCGGGTCGGCGAGGTTGACCGCGGTCTCGCTCTCGTCGGAGAGTCGCAGCACGGTCGGCAGCAGTCCCGACTGCGCGAGCGTGCGCATCGCGGCGGTGCCGGCGCCGAACGACGGCCACCGCCAGCCCTCGTAGACCTTGACCGCTGGCAGCCGGCGGACCCGCACGGTCACCGCGGTGATGACGCCGAGGGTGCCCTCGGAGCCGAGGAAGAGCTGGCGCAGGTCGGGGCCGGCGGCACTCGCCGGGGCGGTGCCGAGTTCGAGCGGACCGCGCGGCGTCGCGACCCGGAGACCGACGACCAGGGAGTCGAAGCGGCCGTAGCCCGCGCTCGACTGGCCGCTGGAGCGGGTGGCCGCGAAGCCGCCGATCGTGGCGTGCTCCCACGACTGCGGGTAGTGGCCGAGCGTCAGGCCCTCGGCCGCGAGCAGCGCCTCCGCCTCCGGGCCGCGCAGGCCGGGTTCGAGGGTCGCGATCATCGAGACGTGGTCGACCGCGAGCAGCCGCTTCATCCGCACCAGGTCGAGGCTGACCACGCCGGCGAATCCCTGCCGCCGGGCGACCAGGCCTCCGGTGACCGACGTACCGCCGCCGAACGGCACGACCGCGAGGCGGTGCTCGACCGCGAAGGCCAGCACCGCCGCGACCTCGTCGTGGTCACCGGGGCGTACGACGGCGTCGGGCGCGTCGCTCAGGTCTCCGGCCCGGGCTCGGAGCAGGTCGGGCGTCGACTTGCCGCGGGTGCGCAGGCGGCGGGTCTGGTCGTCGGTGCGGACGTGGTCGCCGCCGACGAGGGCGGCGAGACCATCCAGCAGGTCCGGACCCAGCGCCGAGGGCGCGAGCGCCGGGTCGGCCGCGACCGGGCGTTCGTCGAGCCCGAAGACGAGCTCGATCAGGCCGCGGGTGGACTCCGGGAGGGCGGCGGCACGGGCCGGGTCGCCCCAGCGGGAGGGATGCATCTCAGCGCCCTGCTGACTCGATGACATGCGTTACACTGTGACACATGACGTCACTTCGTCACAATACCGACAAGGAGCCGCGCGACGCCTACCTCGACACCGCCCGCGACTGCATCCTCGACGTCGGCTGGCGGCGTACGACGCTCACCGAGGTCGCCCGCCGGGCCGGGGTCTCGCGGATGACGATCTACCGCTCCTGGGCCGACATGCAGCAGCTGCTCGCCGACCTGATGACGCGCGAGTGGGGCACGGTCGTCGCGGCGAGCCTCGCCGAGGAGGACGCCGACGCCCCGACCGTCGACCGCCTGGTGGGCGACATCCTCACCACCATCCGGCGGCTCCGCGACAACGAGCTGTTCGTCCGCATCGTCGAGCTCGACCCCGAGCTGCTGCTCCCCTACCTGCTCTCCCGCCGCGGCCGGTCGCAGGACGGCATCCTCGAGCTGACGGTCCGAGCGGTCCGCGACGGCCAGGCCGAGGGCACCGTCCGCGCCGGCAACCCGGACGCGATGGCGCGGGCGATGCTGCTCGCCGCCCACGGGTTCGTGCTCTCGTCGCACACGATGGTCGACGACGACGTCTCCGGCGCGGAGCTCGACGCCGAGCTCGCGCTCGCGCTCGGCCGGAGCCTCGCGCCGTGACGTCGCCGCGCATCACCCCGGGTCTCGCCGGCGCGCCGGCGGAGGTCGACGTCGTCGTGATCGGACTCGGCATCACCGGCGCCGGGGTGGCCCTCGACGCCGTCACCCGCGGGCTGTCGGTGCTCGCGGTCGACGCCCACGACCTGGCGTTCGGCACGTCCCGCTGGTCGTCGAAGATGGTCCACGGCGGGCTGCGATACCTCGCGAAGGGCCAGGTCGGCGTCGCCCACGAGAGCGCCGTCGAGCGCGGGATCCTGATGGAGGTCACCGCACCCCACCTGACCCGACCGATGCCGATGCTGATCCCCCTCGCCTCCAGCGTCAGCCGGCTGCAGACCGCCGTCACCCGCGGCGGGCTCGTCGCCGGCGACCTCCTGCGCCGCGGCGCCCGCACCGGCACGGAGACCCTGCCGAAGCCGCGCCACCTCTCGCGGACCGAGGCGTTGCGCCTGGTGCCCGCCCTGCGCCCGGCCGGCCTGCGGGGCGCGATGCTCGGCTGGGACGGCCAGCTCGAGGACGACGCCCGCCTCGTCACCACCGTCGCCCGGACCGCGGCGGCGTACGGCGCGCACGTGCGCACCCGGTCACGCGTCCTCCACGCAGACGGCACGAGCGTCGGGCTCCGCGACCAGCTGACCGGTGCGACCAGCACGGTCGCGGCCGGCGCCGTGGTCAACGCCACCGGCGTGTGGGCCGACACCCTGGTCGACGGCATCACGCTGCGCCCGAGTCGCGGCACCCACCTGGTGCTCCGCCGGGACTCGCTGCCCGGCGTCGAGATCTCGGTCTTCTGTCCGGTGCCGGGTGCGACCAACCGCTACGTGATGGTGCTCCCCCAGCCCGACGGCACGGTGTACGTCGGGCTCACCGACGAGCCCGTCGACGGCGCGGTCCCGGACGTCCCGGAGCCGACGGACCCCGAGATCGGCTTCCTCCTCGACGTCGTGTCCGCCGCGTTCTCACGGCAGCTGCACCGCTCCGACGTCGTCGGCGCCTTCGCCGGCCTGCGTCCGCTGCTGCACACCGGCGACGGCTCGACCGCCGACCTGTCGCGGCGGCACGCCGTGCTCACGAGCGACAGCGGGGTCGTCACCATCGTCGGCGGCAAGCTGACCACCTACCGCCGGATGGCCGAGGACGCCGTCGACGCCGCCGTCGCCCGCGCGGACCTCGTCGCCGGCCCGTGCCGCACGGCCCGGCTCCCGCTGCTCGGCGCGGCGTCGCGGTCGGTGCTCGCCGGGCTCGAGGCCCCGGCCCGGCTGGTCCGGCGCTTCGGCACCGACGCCCGGCTGGTGCTCGAGACCGCGCGCGCGGTCACCGGCCTCGCCGACGACGAGCTGCTCGCGCCGGTCGCCGACGGCATCCCGGCCACGCTCGCCGAGCTCGTCTTCGGCGTCACCCACGAGGGCGCGGCCGACGTCGCCGACCTGCTCGACCGGCGCACGCGCGTCGGGCTGGTCGCCGCCGACCGCGCGCTCGTCGTGCCCGCCGCCGAGCGCGCCCTGGAGCTGGTCGCCGCGCACCGATGAATTTCCCCGTCGACGGCTGTCGGTACCAGCAGGCAGACTGGACGACGCGAGGAGCAGGACCCATGACGGCGCTTGAGGCGGAGACCGTGGTGACCCAGGCAGACAGCAGCACGGCGGAGCTCGACGACTTCCCGACGCTGACGCAGCGCTACCAGCGCGAGCTGCTCGCGCACTGCTACCGCATGTCCGGCTCGGTGCAGGAGGCCGAGGACCTGGTGCAGGAGACGTTCCTGCGGGCGTGGAAGGCCGCGGAGAAGTTCGAGGGTCGCTCGTCGGTGCGCACCTGGCTCTACCGGATCGCCACCAACGTCTGCCTGACCAACCTCGAGAACAAGCCGCGTCGCCCGCTTCCCGCCGGCATCGGCACCCCCGAGGCGATGGCCGGCGACGCCCTCGAGACCGACCACGAGATCGCGTGGCTCGAGCCGGTGCCCGACGCCGCCGTCGTGGTGGCCGAGCGGGACTCGATCCGGCTGGCGTTCGTCGCCGCGCTCCAGCACCTGCCCGCGCGGCAGCGCGCCGTGCTGATCATGCGCGACGTGCTGCGCTGGTCTGCGTCCGAGGTCGCCGACGCGCTCGACACCTCGACCGCCGCGGTCAACTCCGCCCTCCAGCGCGCCCACGCGCAGTTCGCCGAGCGCGGCCTGACCGAGGACACGGTCTGCAACGAGCTGACGCCCGCCCAGGAGCAGCTGCTCGAGCGGTACGTCGACGCCTTCTGGCGCAAGGACATCGGCTCGATCGTCAGCCTGCTGACGGCCGAGGCCACCTGGGACATGCCGCCGTTCACCACCTGGTTCAAGGGTCCGGAGAGCATCGGCGAGCTCATCGAGACGCACTGCCCCGGCGGCTGGAACGACATGCCGATGCTGCGCACGTCCGCCAACGGGCAGCCCGCCTACGGCCTCTACATGCGCACGGCCGCGGGAGACTTCGAGCCGTTCCAGCTCCAGGTGCTCGAGCTCGAGGGCGAGCGGGTCCGGCACGTGACCGCGTTCTTCGACCGGGCGCTCTTCGACACCTTCGGCCTGCCCGACCACCTGGACGCCGACTACCGTCCCGGCGACCACCCGATGAGCCTGGTCCCTCGGTGACCCTTCGATGACCCCGACGCTCGGCGGGTCCGTCGAGCTGCTCGACCGGTCCCTCGCCTACGCCTGCGGCCGGCTGACCCGGGTCCGCGACGACCTCCTCGACCGACGTACGCCGTGCGCGCAGTGGGACCTCGCCGCCCTGCTCGCCCACATGGAGGACGCCCTCGACGCGTTCACCGAGGCCGCCGGCGGCTCGGTCGACGTGCTCCGGTGGCGGACGCGGGCCGCTCCGGTGCCCGCGATCCGGGCCAAGGCGACCGCGCTGCACGAGGCCTGGTCGCACCCCTCGCCCGGCGACGTCGTGATCGAGACGGCCGGCGGCGGCCGCCACGACCTGGCCACGCCGCTGCTGGTCGCGACCGCGGCGCTGGAGATCACCGCGCACGGCTGGGACGTCGCCCGCGCGACCGGTGAGGACACGCCGATCCCTCCGGAGCTCGCGGCGGCGCTGCTCCCGGTCGCCCGCGCGACGGTGACACCGACCGACCGCGGCGTCCGGTTCGGGCCGGCGCTCCCGGCGCCGGACGACGCGACCGCCGACCTGCGGCTGCTGCGGTTCCTGGGCCGGACCTGACTGGACCGCCGCAAGCCTTTGCCCGATTCCACCGCGGGGGAGGACGCGTCCTTCCTAGGCTCGTCCGCATGCCCGCGCCCCTGGTGACTCCGACCTCCGACGCGGCGGCGAAGAACGGTGCGATCTCACACCCGTTCGAGCTGCTCGAGCGCGGCCTCTCCAACGCACGTGCCGGCGCGATCGGCGCGGCGGTCGGCTACCTGGACCGCGCCGCCGCAGCGGCCGACCTCGACGACCTCCAGCGCGCGACGCTGCTCGCGGCCACCCTCGACTGCCGCCTCGCCCGAGGAGAGCTCACCCGGGCCCGCGCCGTGGGTGAGCAGCTGGGCGGCTACCTCGACCACTCCGGCATGGTGGGCGCTATCGCGCACCACGGGCGTGGCGAGCTCTGCGCTGCGCTCAACGAGATCGAGCTGGCCGCCACCCACTTCGCGCGCGTCCCGCGCGTGCTGGGGGCCGGCGAGGACGACCCCGACGTGGTGCCGTGGCGCACCGCGGCCGCGTTGACGGCCGTCCGCCTCGGCCACCGGGTCGAGGCGGCCGCGCTGGCGCGCGAGCACCTCACGATCGCGGGCATGAGTGGCGCGCCGTACCCGGTCGCGCTCGGCCTGCGCACCCTCGCCACCGTCGACGCCCGCGCCGACCGGCCGTCGCTGCTGCGTCAGGCGATCGACGAGCTCGACGGGGTGCCGGCGGCGCGGCTCACGGCCCAGGTCGAGACCGACCTGGCCGGACTCCTGCTGCTCGCGAGCGGCCCCGGCACCTCGCGCGAGGCCCTGGCCCTGCTGAGGCGGGCCGAGACCTACGCCGGCAACGAGAACCTCTGGCCGCTCCTGGGCCGGGTGCGACGGCTGCTGGCGCGGCTCGACGAGCAGCCGCAGCCCGTCGTCAGCGAGACGCTGGCGTCGCTGACGGCCGCGGAGCAGCGCGTCGCGCGGCTCGCGGCGGCTGGGCTGACCAACCGCCAGATCGCCCACCGCCTCGTCGTCACGGTGAAGGCCGTCGAGTGGCACCTCTCGCACGTCTACCGCAAGCTCGGGATCAGCTCCCGCGGCTCGCTGGCGTCGGCGCTCGGCACCGCGCTCTGAGGCGTTCGCCCTTCTAGGGTGTGTGCCATGTCGGAGCGGACGGCGCACACCGCGGTCAGGATGTCGGGTCGCGACCCGCACGAGACCGGTCGCGCGGCCACGCCGCTGGAGCTGCTCTTCGACCTGACCTTCGTCATCGCCTTCGGCACCGCGGCGGACGAGCTCGCCCACCTGCTCGTCGAGGAACACGTCGCCGACGGGGTGGTCGGCTTCTGCTTCGCGACCTTCGCCGTGTCGTGGGCGTGGATCAACTTCTCGTGGTTCGCCTCGGCGTACGACACCGACGACTGGATCTACCGGCTCACGACGATGGTGCAGATGATCGGCGTGCTGATCCTCGCGATCGGGCTGCCGGACATGTTCGAGTCGCTCGTCGACGGCGGGCACATGGACAACCAGGTGATGGTGCTCGGGTACGTCGTGATGCGGGTGCCGATGATCCTGCAGTGGTACCGCGCCAGTCGGCAGGACCCGGCCCGGGCCTCGTCCTGTCGCATCTTCATCCTCACGCTCGTCGTGTCGCAGGTCGCGTGGGTCGGGCTCGCCCTGGTCGAGACGTCGATCCCCGTCTTCTTCGCGTGCGCCGTGCCGCTCGTCGTCGTGGAGCTGGTCGGCCCCTTCGTCGCCGAGCACGTCCGCGACGGCACGCCCTGGCACGCGCACCACATCGCCGAGCGCTACGGCCTGCTGGTGATCATCGCGCTCGGTGAGGGCCTCCTCGGCGGCGCGGCCACCCTCACGGCGCTGGTCTCCGTCGAGGGCTGGACCACGGACGTGGTGCTGCTCGGGCTCGCGGGCGTCGGCGTCACCTTCGGCATGTGGTGGACCTACTTCGTGGTGCCGAGCGGGCACATCCTGCACGCGCGCCGGCGCCGCGGCTTCGGGTGGGGCTACGGGCACATCCCGCTCTTCGGCGCCCTCGTCGCGGTCGGCGCCGGCCTGCACACCGCGGCGTACCGGCTCGAGCACCACTCGGCGCTCTCGGACACCGCCACCGTGCTCGCCACGGCCGTCCCGCTCGGCCTCTACGTGCTGCTGCTCTACGCCCTCTACGCGCAGCTCACCCACGCCCTCGACCCGTTCCACCTCGTCGTGATCGCCGGCTCGGCCGCCGTGCTCGTCCTCGGCGTGGCGCTGGTCGCCGCCGGCGCCTCGCTGTCGTGGTCGCTGCTGGTCGTCGCCTGCACGCCGTGGGTGACCGTGGTCGGCTACGAGACCGTCGGGCACCGCCACAACGAGCGAGCGCTGGCGCGACTGGGCTGAGCATCCGGGTGCCACGTGGGCCGCGGTGGGCAGGCAACCTTCCCCGCCGGTCGCCGTCCAGGTCGTCGCTCAGCGCAGCGGGTGCTCGACCTCGTCGCGGGGCAGCCGGGCCAGGACGATCGCCGCGACGGCCGCGACCGCCGGCGCGAGTCCCGCGACGAGGAAGGTCGTGCGCAGGCCGAGCGCCTCCAGACGGGGCCGGCGAGCGCCATCGACACCGGTCGCGCGAGCTCACGACCAGTCAACGACCTCAAGTGAGCTTCAGGTCAAGCGAGCCAGCGCAGCCACCGGCCGTGTCCGTGCGTCCACGCCACCGCACGGCCGTCGACGCCCAGCACGAACCCCCGGACGTCCGGCGGCATCGCCGGACCGAGCCCGGTGACGCCCGGCAGCACCCGCGGCGCCTCGTTGCTGACCCAGCGGCACCGGCCCTCGGCCACCAGCCCGGTCATCATCGACGCGAATCGGGCGCGGTCGTCGTCGTCGAGGTAGGCGATGACGGCGCTGTGGAAGACGACCACGGTGCCGTACGCCGCGGCGGCGTCGACCAGCGCGGGCAGCTCGGTGAGCAGGTCGCCGCGCAGCAGCCGCGGCGGGTCGGCGCGCGCGACCCCGACGGCGCGGACGAGCTGGGCGCGACGTCCGTCGTCCTCCGGCCACACCAGGTTCGCGAGCCAGGCCATCTGGTCGGGGTCGGTCACGTCGAGCGGGTTGAGGTCGACGCCGGTCCGGTGGGCGACCTCGGGCAGCGCGGTCGGCAGCGGCGCCGGGCCGTCGACCCGGCAGGTCAGCTCGGGCCGGCCGGCTCCGGGTCCCCGCAGCCGGACGGTGCCGGCGTCGGTCGCCCAGGCGTAGTCGTAGCGGTCCGGGTAGAGACACAGGCCGGCACTGGGTCCGACCTCGACGAGCGCGATCGGACCCGTCGCCTCCAGCAGGTCGAACGCCGGCAGCAGCGTGGCCAGCCGGCCGACCTCGTTGGTCTGGGTCGCACGCCCCCGGATCGTGGCCTCGATGCCGCCGTCGTCGGCGAGCAGGGCGCGGCGCAGCCCGGCGTACGGACCCGGTGCGGGCACGTCGTGCCAGCGGGCGGCGGCGAAGACCAGGTTGGGCTGTCGCTTCGGCACCGGGAGGCGCTCCAGCCACGCCAGCACCTCGGGGTCGTCCGCGACACCCCGCGCCCACTCCGCGAAGCAGGGGGAGTCCGGGACCGCGTCGGCCGCGAACTCGACGTACTGCCGCCGGGTGTCCCCGTGGACCTCCAACGTCGTCAGCCGGCCGGCAGGGCGACGTACGTCGTCTCGAGGTACTCCTCGATGCCCTCGAAGCCGCCCTCCCGCCCGAAGCCGCTGGCCTTGACGCCGCCGAACGGCGCGGCCGGGTTGGAGACCAGGCCGGTGTTGAAGCCGACCATGCCGAAGTCCAGCGACTCCGCGACCCGGATCGTGCGGGCCAGGTCGCGGGTGTAGACGTAGGAGGAGAGGCCGTACTCGGTGTCGTTGGCCTGGCGGACCGCCTCGTCCTCGGTCTCGAACGTCGTGATCGGCGCGACCGGGCCGAAGATCTCCTGGACGTTGATCTCCGAGTCCGACGGCACGTCGAGGAGCACCGTCGGCGGGTAGAAGTAGCCGGGTCCGTCGGGGACGCTGCCGCCGACGACGACCCTCGCGCCGTCGTGCACGGCGTCGGTGACGAGCTGGCTGACGCTCTCGACGGCCTTCTCGTCGATGAGCGGACCGACGTCGACGCCCTCGTCCTGCCCACGACCGAGGCTCAGCCCGCCCATCCGCTCACCGAGCTTGTCGCCGAACTCCTGCGCGACCGAGGAGTGCACGAGGAACCGGTTGGCGGCGGTGCACGCCTCTCCCATGTTGCGCATCTTGGCGACCATGGCGCCGTCGACGGCGGCGTCGATGTCGGCGTCCTCGAACACGATGAACGGCGCGTTGCCGCCGAGCTCCATGCTGAGCCGCTGGAGCTGGTCGGCCGACTGCCGCACCAGCACCCGGCCCACACCCGTGGACCCCGTGAAGCTCACCTTCCGCAGCCGGTCGTCGGCCTGGAGGGTCTGGCTGAGCTCGCCGGTGTGGCTGGTCGTGACCACGTTGAGCACGCCATCCGGGAGGCCGGCCTCGGTCAGCACGCCGGCGAGCGCGAGCATCGTGAGCGGCGTCTGGCTCGCCGGCTTGACCACCATCGTGCACCCCGCGGCGATCGCCGGCCCGATCTTGCGGGTGCCCATCGCGAGCGGGAAGTTCCACGGGGTGATGAACAGGCAGGGCCCGACGGGCTTCTTGATGGTCAGCAGCCTGCTGCCACCGGCGGGCGCCTGCATCCAGCGGCCGTGGATGCGCACGGCCTCCTCGGCGTACCAGCGGAAGAACTCGGCGCCGTAGGACACCTCGCCGCGGGCCTCGGCGACCGTCTTGCCCATCTCGAGGCTCATCAGGTGCGCGAACTGGTCGGCGCGGTCGGTGATCAGCCCGAACGCCGTCCGCAGGATCTCGCCGCGCTCGCGCGGCGGGGTGCGCGCCCAGGACTCCTGCGCGGCGACGGCCGCGTCGAGCGCGTCGACGGCGTCGCCCACCGAGGCGTCGGCCACGTCGGTGAGCACGGAGCCGTCGGCCGGGTCGATGACGTCGAGCCGGTCGCCGCCCTCCGCCTCGCGCCACGCACCGCCGATGTAGAGGCCACGCATGTCGGGGCCGAGCAGATCGAGTCCGTCCGTCTGAGTGCTCATGGAGCCAGCCTCGCACCCGATCTGCTTGCCGCAAACCACTGACACCCTCACCACAATCGTGACAGGCTTGGAGACGTCGACTGGAGGGAGCACCTTGATGTCGGCACGAGCCCCTTGCTGACCCCATGCAGCGAGGGGCTCCTCCTTGGATGGCCCGATCCGGCGCACCCCCCTGCAGCGCAGGGATCACCAGAGCCACAGGGAACGGGGCCCCGGCGTGCACGCCGGGGCCCCGTGTCATCTCGCACCCGGCGCTACTCGGCCGGTGCCGGCACCAGCAGGGTCGCGAGCTGGGTGCGGGAGCGTACGTCGAGCTTGCGGTAGATCCGGGTCAGCGCGGCCTCGACGGTCTTGACGGAGAGGTGCAGCCGCTCGGCGATCTGCCGGTTGGACGAGCCCTGGCAGACCAGCTGGGCGATCCGGGCCTCGGTGTCGGTGAGGCGGCCGAGCATCGGGTCGCCGGCGCTGGCGACCGGGTCCGGGGCGAGCTCGGCGCGCACCTCGGTCAGCCACGGCTCCGCGTGCAGCTCGGCGAAGACCGCCTCGGCCGCCTCGAGTGTGGCGCGAGCGGCGGCCGCCCGGCGGGCGCGGCGCTCGACGTGGGCGCGAGTCAGCAGCAGGCGACCCAGGTCGACGCGCATCCCGACGTCGGCACAGACCTTCACCGCCCTCTCGATCAGGTGCACCGCCGCGTCGAGGTCACCCGTGGCGCAGAGCAGCTCGGCCTCGGCGCGGTCCAGCTGCGCACCCGCGCCCTCGGTCCCCGACCTGCCGTCGAGTGCCGCGCGTGCCTGCGCCAACACCGCGGCGGCGTCCTCCGGCGCGCCCAGCGCGACCAGCGCCGACACGAGCTCGGGCTGCCAGCGGTTGACCGTGGGGTCGCTGATGCCGTGCGTCTGCTCGATCCGGCGGATCCGTTCGAGGCTCGCCCGGGCGGCTGCCGCGTCGCCGCTGCGGAGCTCCGCCTGGCCGAGCACGAGGAGGTGGCGCTGCAGGTAGCGGGTGTCGCCCCGCTCCTCGGCGGCGAGGGCCCCACGCTCGGCGAGGGTCCGGGCCGTCCCGAGATCCCCGCCGGCCAGCTCCGCGAGCGCGCTGATGAACCAGCCCGTGTGCGGGTCGAGCCCGAACTCCTCGCCGACCTGGGCGGCCCGCGCGGCGTACGCCATCGCCTCGCGGCAGCGCCCGACCCGCACGCCCACCTCGACGAGGCAGCGCAGCACGTGGACCTGGTCCATGCCCGCACCGCGCTCGACCCGGGCGAGCATGGCGAGGAAGGCGGCCCACGCCTCCTCGAGCCGATCGTCGTAGAGCGCGAAGCGGGCGGCGATGTACGCCGGCGACGTGTGGGTCAGCCCCGGCTGCGCCGGCGCGGTCGGCGGCACGAGCGCGAGCGCGGCCGCGAGATGGTCGTCGTGGGTGCCGGCGCCGGTCCAGCGGGCCGCGACCGCCAGGGTGGTCAGCGCCGACGCCTCCGCGACCCGGTCGCCGGCGCAGCGGAAGAGGCCGGCGGCCCGCTCCGCCAGCCGCGAGGACTCTGCTGGGCGCGACTCCATCAGCGCGACCCGCGACCGCTGCAGCAGCACCATCGCCACCAGCCGATCGTCCTCGCCGGCGTCGGTCAACGCGGCGGTGAGCACCTCGTCCATGGCGGCGACCCCGGAGCCGGCGAGCTCCGGCAGCGCCAACCGCACCCGCACCATCTGCGCGGGGCAGGCGTCCTCGCGCAGGAAGTCGTCGAGCGCGCGGTGCACGAGGTCCGCGTGGTTGCCGGGCGCCCCGGTCTCGACGGCGGTCGCGAGCCACTCCACGCGCTCGGTGAGCAGCTCGGCGGGCGCCCGGTCGGCCGCGAGGAGGTAGAGCTCGGTGGCGATCGACCGGTGGCCGGCGGTCGCCGACGCCCGTGCGGCCACGGCCACCTCGCGGGCGAGCGCTGCGTCGGGCCGCGGGTCGGCGAGCGCGTCGTGCCGCACTCGCTCGGCCGTGCCTGGTGCGACCTCGGCGAGGGTGCGGTGCCACGCGGCGCGGCGAACCGCCGGCGTCGCCTCGCTCACCACCCGGCCGAGCTCGGTCGGCGCGAAGCGCAGCGTGTCTCCCGCCCGGGTCAGCAGCCCGGCCTCGGCCGCGGCGCGCACGTGGGCCTCGGCCTCGACCCGGCCGGCCCGCTCGAGCTGGCGCACGGTCGGCCGGTGCAGCAGCGCGGCGACCGAGAGGGTGGTGCGGACCTCGTGGTCCTGGGCGAGGAACCGGTCGCGCAGCACCCGTTCGAGGCTGGCGGGCAGCGGGGTGGGCCGGCCCAGCAGCAGCGGCTGCTCCCGGGCGGCGCCGCCGAGCGCGAGCGCCAGTGACGGCAGCCCGCCGGACTCGACGTGGAGCCGCTGCGCGACGTGGGCGGGTACGCCGTGCGCGGCGAGCAGCTCGATCATCTCGGCGGCGTCGAGCGGCGGCACCTCCAGCTCGTGCAGGTCCGAGAGGTCGATGCCTCGGTCGGGCTCCGGCACCGGGCCTACGGTGGCGACGAGCCCGACCCGCGACGCGACGCGGCGTCGGCCGTAGCCGATGACGCAGGCCGAGTGCGGGTCGAGCCACTGGGCGTCGTCGAGCAGGACCAGCACCGGACGGGTGCGGGACGCCTCGTCGAGCAGCGCGCGGAAGCGGCCGCACAGCGCGCTGCGCAGCCGGTCGTCCTCGACCGGCGCCGCGAGCGCCGGCAGGGTGCCGCGCAGGTCGACGGGCAGCTGGTCGACCAGGTCCTGGAGCGCGGCGTACGGCAGTCCGTGCTCGGCGGGAGCGCCGTTGGCCCGGAGCACGAGGGCGTCGTGGCGCTCGCGGTGGCCCTCCTCCAGCGCGTCGAGGAGGGCGCTCTTGCCGATCCCCGCGGGTCCGCGCGGGGCGACAGCTGCTCCCTGCGTCAGCAGGGTGCTTACCTCTGTGAGCAGGGTGAGGCGACCCACTACCCGAGCCATGGAGCCCTCAGGCTAGACCGAGGAATCCGTGCCCGACAGCCCCTTGTGCCCGCGCGCGTTCAGGAGTTCTCTCGGACCAGGGGTCGGCGGGCGGCCCCCGGTGTAGACGTCAGCAGACACACCAGCGCGGACGGCAGGAGGTGTCGGCGATGGCCGACAAGGGCAACCGGAGAGCGTCGGGGCAAGATCTGGGGGCGAGCAGCCCGGACCGGATCAGGAACGTGGTGCTCGTGGGCCCGGCGGGGTCCGGCAAGACCACGCTGGCCGAGACCCTGCTCGCCGCCTCGGGCGCGATCCCCCGCGCCGGCTCCGTGCGCGACGGCACCACCGTCTGCGACCACGAGGAGTCCGAGCACGCCCACGGTCGCACCATCTCGCTCGCGGTCGCCCCGCTCGTCCATGAGGGCACCAAGGTCAACCTCGTCGACACTCCCGGGTACGCCGACTTCGTCGGTGAGCTGCGCGCCGGCCTGCGCGCCGCCGACTGCGCGCTGTTCGTGATCGCGGCCAACGAGGCGGTCGACGACGGCACCCGGTCGCTGTGGCGCGAGTGCGCGAGCATCGGGATGCCGCGGGCCGTGGTGATCACCAAGCTCGACCAGGCCCGGGCCGACTACGAGGGGCTGCTGATGCAGGCGCAGGACGCCTTCGGCGACCGGGTGATGCCGCTCTTCGTGCCGGTCCGCCGGGGCGACGAGGTCGTGGCGCTGACGGGCCTCCTCGCGCCGAGCGAGGAGGCCGAGGCGACCGGCCTGCGCGGTGACCTGATCGAGGCCGTCATCGAGGAGTCCGAGGACGAGACCCTCATGGACCGCTACGTCGGTGGGGAGGAGATCGACGAGAAGGTGCTGGTCGACGACCTCGAGCGGGCGGTCGCGCGCGCGACGTTCTTCCCGGTGGTCCCGGTCTGCTCCACCACCGGTGTCGGCTGCGACGAGCTGCTCGATCTCGCGGTCCGCGGCTTCCCGTCGCCCGCCGAGCACCCCTCCCCCGACGTCTTCCTGCCCTCGGGCGCCACGGCCGACGCGATCTCCTGCGACCCGGACGGACCGCTGGTCGCCGAGGTCGTGAAGACGACCAGCGACCCCTATGTCGGACGGCTCAGCCTGGTGCGCGTCTTCTCGGGCACGCTCGCCGCGGACCAGTCGGTGCACGTGTCCGGCCACTTCTCGTCGTTCTTCGGGGAGTCCTCCGGCCACCCCGACCACGACGAGGACGAGAAGATCGGCGCGCTCGCCCACGTCCTCGGCAAGTCCCAGGCGCCGGCCGGCGGCGTCGTCGCCGGCGACATCTGCGCGATCGGGCGCCTCTCCCGGGCCGAGACCGGAGACACCCTCTCCGCGGTCGACGACCCCCGCGTGCTGCGGCCCTGGTCGATGCCCGAGCCGCTGCTGCCGGTCGCCATCGTCGCCCGCAGCAAGGCCGACGAGGACAAGCTCTCCCAGGCGCTCGCCCGGGTCGCCGCCGAGGACCCCTCCCTGCGCGTCGAGAACAACGCCGAGACCCACCAGCTCGTGCTGTGGTGCATGGGCGAGTCCCACGCCGAGGTGACGCTGGAGCGGCTCACCGAGCGGTACGGCGTACACGTCGACCAGGAGCCGTTCGTGGTCTCCCTGCGCGAGACGTTCGCGGGTCGCGCCGGTGGCCTCGGGCGGCACGTCAAGCAGTCCGGTGGCCACGGTCAGTACGCCGTCTGCCACATCGAGGTCGAGCCCCTGCCCGAGGGCAGCGGCTTCGAGTTCGTCGACAAGGTCGTCGGCGGCGCGGTGCCGCGACAGTTCATCCCCAGCGTCGAGAAGGGCGTGCGCACCCAGATGCAGAAGGGCGTGCGGCTCGGCCACCCGGTCGTCGACGTGCGCGTCACCCTCACCGACGGCAAGGCGCACAGCGTCGACTCCTCCGACATGGCCTTCCAGACCGCCGGCGCGCTCGCGCTGCGGGAGGCCGCGGCGGCCACCACCGTCACGATCCTCGAGCCCTACGACACCGTCACCGTCGTCGTACCCGACGAGCTGGTCGGTCCTGTGATGAGCGACCTCTCCGCCCGCCGCGGCCGGCTGCTCGGCACCGACAAGGTCGGCGAGGACCGGACGTCCGTGCAGGCCGCCGTGCCGCAGACGGAGCTGGTGCGCTACGCCGTCGACCTGCGCTCGGCGACCCACGGCGCCGGCGTCTTCACCCGCACCTTCGCCCACTTCGAGCCCATGCCCGAGGAGGTCGCCCGCACCGTCGACCCGCGGGAGTGAGGTCAACGGCCGTTGCGGGCGCGCCTGCGGGATAGCCAGCGACAGGGTGGTCGTCCCGAGACCCCGGGGACAGCCATCTCGTCACTGGCTATCCCCGAGACCGCAGGAACTGCTCCAGGATCGGCCCGGCGGTGCCGGAGCCCGACGCGCCCTCGTCGACGTACACCGCCACGGCGAGGTCGTCGTGGGCCGCGACCATCCAGGCGTGCAGGAGGACCTTGCCGTCGCGCTCGAACTCGGCGGTGCCGGTCTTCGCGATCACCGGGCCACCGGGCACGTCGAGCAGGCCACGACCGCTGCCGGAGGTGACGACGCCGCGCAGCATGGTCCGCAGCGCGGTCACCTCCTGCCTGCTCAGCGGCGACGCCTCGGCCGGCACGGAGACGTCGACCCCCTTCACGAGTCGGGGGACGACCGTCTGCCCGGACTGGATCGAGGCCATCACCGTCGCCATCGCCATGGGCGAGGCGAGGATGCCGCCCTGACCGATCATGTCGGCGGCGGCCTCGGTCTCGGACTCCGGTGCGGGCACCTGGCCGAAGTACGCCGGGAATCCCAGGTCGTGGTCGATCCCCAGGCCGAGCGAGGCGGCGGCGCCGGCGAGGTCGCCGTCGGAGAGCTTGTCGGCGTTGGCGATGAACGCGGTGTTGCACGAGTTCGCGACCGCCACGCTGAGCGGGATGTCGCCGAGGGCGCCGCTCGGGTAGTCGTCGTAGTTCTCGAACGGCTTGCCGTCGACGACGACCTCCCGGGTGCACGGCACCACCGTCTGCGGGGTGAGCCCGGCCCGCAGCAGCGCGAGGCTGCTCACGGTCTTGAACGTCGACCCGGGGGCCGCCTGACCGTACGTCGCGAAGTTGTAGCCGTTCGTGCCCGGCCCGTTGGCGGCGGCGAGGATGTGCCCGTCGGAGGGACGGATCGCGACGAGCGCGCTCGCCGGGCCGACGTTCGCGAGCGCTGCCTCCGCGGCCTGCTGCGCCTCGAGGTCCAGGGTGATCTCGAGCGGCCGGCCGGGCTGGGCGTCGACCCGGTAGAGCTCGCGCTCCTTCCCGTCGGACGCGACCGCGTTGACCACGACGCCGTCGACGCCGCGGAGCTGCTCGTCGTAGCGAGCCTGGAGCCCCGACAGGCCGGCCTGGTCGCCGACCTCGTAGCGGTCGGGGTGCTCGTCGATCATCTCCGCGGTGACGTCGCCGACCGTCCCGAGGATCGGCAGCGCGAAGTCGCGACTGGGTCCGAGCGGGATGTCGTCGGCGATCGCCACGGCGCCCTTGATGCCCGCGTAGCCCTGCGCGACGGCGCCCGGCACGTCGTCCTTGCGGATCACGATCGCCTCGACGAACGCCTTGTCGCCCGCCGCCTCGACCCGCTTGGCGTACGCCGCGGCGTCGATGTCCAGCAGCTGCGCGAGCTGCAGCGCGGACTGCCCGGCCCGCGCCTTCGGCACCTGCGACCGGTCGATGCCGAAGCGGGTCACGGACCGGTCGGTCACGATGGTGTCGCCCCTGTTGCCGAGGATGAGGCCTCGGTCGCCGGTGATCGGCGTGAGGTCGAGAACGGTCCCCGACTGGAGGGACGGCTCGACGAGCGTGCGGTCCCACGCGACCTGCCACTCGTCGTC
This sequence comes from Nocardioides sp. YIM 152315, assembly GCF_029210375.1. Lineage (GTDB taxonomy): Bacteria > Actinomycetota > Actinomycetes > Propionibacteriales > Nocardioidaceae > Nocardioides. The sequence continues at coordinate 184,961 of NZ_JARGER010000037.1, forward strand.
GACGAGGTCCATCTCGGCCTCGGTCGTGTAGCTCCACTCCTCACCGCCGACCGGCCACATCCAGGCCAGGGTCGCGGTGGCCGAGTCGCCCTCGTCGCCCTCCTGGACGTCGCCCGCCGCAACCGTCGGCGTCAGGTCGCCCATGCCGTCGACGACCTCGGCGTACTCGTCGGCCACGCCGGCCTCGTCGCGATCGGCGGCGAGGCCGACCGCGGAGAAGTCACCCGACACGAACGCCTCGGCCAGCGCGTCGGCGGCTTCCTCGGGATCGGGTCCGGAGCCTTCGTCGGACCCGCTGCAGGCGACGAGGGAGCTGGCGGCCAGCGCGAGGGTGACGACGGAGATCAGTGAACGCACGACGTCGGTTCTACCAGCCTCCCCCGACGCGTCCGGGCACCGCTCTCGGGGCGTCACGCCCAGTGCGCCCGGCTGCCGCCGGCGACCAGGTCGGCGACCGCGTCCTTGAACCTCGGACAGGTCGCGATGTCGTGGGCGCGGCAGCGCAGCGCGTGCTCGGTCATCTCCCGTGAACGCTCCATCTCTGCCATCCGCCGGTCGAGGTCGGCGATGTGCTCCTCGAGCACGCGGTGCCGGTCCGCCGCGCCGGCATCGAGCATGATCCCGATCTGCTCGAGGCTCATCCCCGCCGCCTTGCTGCGCAGGATCACGGCGATCCGCACCAGGTCGTCCTCGCCGTAGCGCCGGCGACCCGCGCCGTCCCGCCCCGGCGTCAGCAGCCCGACGTCCTCCCAGTGGCGCAGCACGTGGGTCTCCAGACCGAACCGTGCTGCCATCCCGCCGATCGACGAGAGCCTGTCGTCACGCCCGCTTGACTTCATGTCAACATGAAGTCAGATCCTCGTGCACATGGCAAATACTCCTGACCTCCTGTACGACGCCGTCGTCATCGGCGGCGGTCCCGCGGGCCTCCAGGCCACCCTCACGCTCGCCCGGGTGCACCGGCGCGTGCTGATGCTCGACTCCGGCAGCTACCGCAACGACCCGGCCCGGCACATGCACAACGTCGTGACCCACGACGGCACCCCGCCGGCGGACTTCCGGGCCGCGGCGCAGAAGGAGCTCGCGGCGTACGACACCGCGACGATCCGCGCCGACGCGGCCACCGCGGTCGCGGTCTACGGCGACGGCTTCCGCGTCGAGATCGGCGCCGAAGACGTCACCACCCGCGGCGTGGTCCTCGCGACCGGGGTGCGCGACACCTTGCCGGACAGACCGGGCCTCGCCGAGCTCTTCGGCGACGTCGTCGCGCACTGCCCCTTCTGCCACGGGCACGAGTTCGCCGGCAAGCCGGTCGCCGTCGTCGGCAGCGCCGCGCACCTCGTCGGCATCATGACGCCGGTCGCGTCGTCGGTGACGATGGTCGACGAGGAGTCCGTCGCCCGCTTCGAGCGGACCGACGACGGCGTCCGGATCGTCCTCGCCGACGGCACGACCACGGAGTACGGCGGCGCCTTCGTCGCGACGCAGCTCCAGCAGTCCGCACCGTTCGCCGAGCAGCTGGGGCTCACGCTGCTGCCGTCGGGCTGCGTCGAGATCGACGTGATGGGCCGCACCAGCCTGCCGGGCGTGCACGCCGCCGGAGACATGGCCCACCTCGCCGCGCTGCCGATGCCGATGGCCTCGGTGCTCACCGCCGCCGCCTCGGGCCAGATCGCCGCCAGCGCGCTGGTCGCCCACCTCCTGTGACGTCGAGTCGGGACTCTTGACGGTCGAATCGGGAGTTCTGGCGGTTGAGTCCGGACTTTTCTCCCGACTCAAGCGTCAAAACTCCCGACTGAACCGTCAGAAGTCCCGATTCAACGGGACTTGTGGCGGGGCTTCTTCTGCCGGGCCGGGGGGCCGCCGGCGTCGCGCGAGAGCTCGATGAGCTTGCCGGAGATGCGGGTGCCGCGCAGCCGGTCCCAGGCGTCGCCGGGCAGGTCGGCCGGGAGCTCGACCAGCGAGTGGTCGCCGCGGATGTCGATGTGGCCGAAGTCCTCTCGCGACAGGCCGCCCTCGTTGGCGAGCGCGCCGACGATCTGGCGGGGCTCGACGCGGTGCCGCTTGCCCACCGCGATCCGGTACGACGCCATCGGGACGTCGGAGGACCGGCGCGGCCGGCGCTCGCGCGGTCCGCGGCCGCGGTCGCCGCGGTCCGCACGGCCGTCGCGGGTGCGCTCGGGGCGGTCCTCCCGCGGCGGGCGCAGGTCGTCGGAGCCGGGCTGGAGCAGCAGCGGCGTCTCACCCTGGGCAACGACCGCCAGCGCCGCCGCGACGTCGACCTCGGGCACGTCGTGCTCGCGCACGTAGTGACCGATGATGTCGCGGAAGGCCTCGATGCGGGTGGCCTGCGTGAGCGCCTCGGTGATCGCGTCGTCGAAGCGCGAGAGTCGCGTGACGTTGACGTCCTCGACCGTCGGCAGCTGCATCTGCGTCAGCGGCTGGCGGGTCGCCTTCTCGATGTGCTTGAGGAGGTAGCGCTCCCGCGGTGTCACGAACGAGATCGCGTCACCGCTGCGACCGGCCCGGCCGGTGCGGCCGATGCGGTGCACGTAGGACTCGGTGTCGGTGGGGATGTCGTAGTTGACGACGTGACTGATCCGCTCGACGTCGAGCCCGCGCGCGGCGACGTCGGTGGCGACGAGGATGTCGAGCTTGGCCGACTTGAGTTGGTTGACGGTCCGCTCGCGGACCGTCTGCGGCACGTCGCCGTTGATCGCGGCGGCGGAGAAGCCCCGGGCGCGCAGCTTCTCGGCGAGCGTCTCGGTCTCGTTCTTGGTGCGGACGAAGACGATCATGCCCTCGAAGTTCTCGACCTCGAGGATGCGGGTGAGGGCGTCCACCTTCTGCGGATAGCTCACCACCAGGTAGCGCTGGGTGATGTTCGCGGCGGTCGCGGTCCTGTTCTTGACCGTGATCTCCTGCGGGTCGCGCAGGTAGCTCTTGGAGATCCGCCGGATCTGCGCGGGCATCGTGGCCGAGAAGAGCGCGACGTTCTTGTCCTCCGGCGTCTCCGCGAGGATCGTCTCGACGTCCTCGGCGAAGCCCATGTTGAGCATCTCGTCGGCCTCGTCGAGGACGAGGAAGCGCAGCTCCGAGAGGTCGAGCGTCCCCTTGTCGAGGTGGTCCATGATCCGACCCGGCGTGCCGACGACGACGTGGACGCCGCGGCGCAGCGCGCTGAGCTGGACGCCGTACCCCTGGCCGCCGTAGACGGGCAGGACGTGGACGCCCCTGATGTGTGCGGCGTACCGCTCGAACGCCTCGCACACCTGCAGCGCCAGCTCGCGGGTCGGCGCGAGCACCAGGGCCTGCGGGGTCTTCTGGGCCAGATCGAGCTGCGAGAGGATGGGCAGCGCGAAGGCCGCGGTCTTGCCGGTGCCGGTCTGCGCCAGACCGACGACGTCGCGCCCCTCCAGCAGCGGCGGGATGGTGGCGGCCTGGATCGGCGACGGGGTCTCGTAGCCGACCTCGGTGACTGCCTTCAACACCTTCGGGTCGAGCCCGAGGTCGGCAAAGGTGACGGTGTCCTCGTTGCTCACCCGTCAACGGTAGTGGCTGCGCGCAACGCCGCCACCTTCGTCGTCGCGGTGGGCTGGGTCACCCGTCACTCGACCGTGACGGACTTCGCCAGGTTGCGGGGCTTGTCGATGTCGTGACCCAGGCGCAGCGCGGCGTGGTAGGACAGCAGCTGGAGGGGTACGACGAGCAGGATCGGGTCGAGCTCGCGCTCGTTGCGGGGCACGTCGATCCGCACGCACTCCACGCCGCCGAGGTCCACGCCCTCGTGGGTGACGACGACGAGCGGCCCGCGGCGCGCCGCGATCTCGTGCAGCGCGCCGACGTTGCGCTCGGTCAGCTCGTCGTCGGGCACGATCGCGACCGTCGGGACCTCCTCGGAGACCAGGGCGAGCGGGCCGTGCTTGAGCTCGGAGGTCTGGTAGGCCTCAGCGTGGCGGTAGGAGATCTCCTTGAACTTCTGCGCGCCCTCCCGCGCGACCGGGTAGCCGCGCACGCGTCCGACGAAGAAGAGGCTGTCGGCCGCGGCCAGCCGCTCCGCGACCTCGGCGATCTCGTCCTCGCGGTCCAGCACCTCCTGGATCTGCGCCGGCAGTCGCTCGAGCCCGGCGATCAGCCGCTTGCCGTCGGCGATCGAGAGGTCGCGCACCCGGCCGAGCTGGAGGGCGAGCAGCGTGAAGCCGAGGAACATGTTGGTCAGCGCCTTGGTCGACGCGACCGCGACCTCGGGCCCGGCGTGCAGGTAGATGCCGCCGTCGCACTCCCGCGCGATCGCGCTGCCGACGACGTTGACCAGGCCGATGACCCGCCCGCCCTTGCGCCGGATCTCCTGTACGGCGAGCAGCGTGTCGATCGTCTCGCCGGACTGGCTGACCGCGACGTAGAGGGTGTCCGGCTCGATCACCGGGTCGCGGTAGCGGAACTCGCTCGCGGCCTCGGCGTCGGCCGGGATGCGCGCGAGCTCCTCGACCAGCGAGGCGCCCATCTGGCCGACGTAGTACGCCGAGCCGCAGCCCAGGATCTTGACCCGGCGGATCGCACGGGTCTCCCGGGCGTCCATGTTGAGGCCGCCGAGGTGGGCCGTCCCGAACCGGTCGTCGAGCCGCCCGCGCAGCACGCGCTCGGCCGCGGCGGGCTGCTCGACCATCTCCTTGTGCATGAACGAGTCGTGCTCGCCGGCGTCGTACGACGCCGGGTCGACGTCGACGGTCTCCGCGATCCGGCTCACCGGGCGCAGGTCGCCGCCGTACGTCGTGAAGCCGGTCGCCGTGACCGTGGCGATCTCGCCGTCGTCGAGGTGGGCGACGGTCGTCGTGTGCCGGACGATCGCGGCGAGGTCGGAGGCGACGTACATCTCGCGCTCGCCGACGCCGATCAGCAGCGGGCTGCCATTGCGGGCCACGACCAGGCGGTCGGGGAAGTCGGCGTGCAGGACGGCCAGCCCGTAGGTCCCCTCGATCTGGGCCAGCGCCGCGCCGACCTTGCCCTCGAGCGTGTCGGCCTCCGAGGCGGCCACGAGGTGGGCGAGCACCTCGGTGTCGGTGTCGCTCACGAGGTCGACGCCCTCGTCGGCGAGCCGCTGCCGCAGCGCGCCCGCGTTGTCGATGATCCCGTTGTGGACCACGGCCACCCGCCCCTTGGCGTCGGCGTGGGGGTGGGCGTTGACGTCGTTGGCGGGGCCGTGGGTCGCCCAGCGGGTGTGCCCGATGCCGGCCTTGCCGGCGAACCGCTTCGGCAGACCCTCGGTGAGGTCACGCACCCGGCCGGCGCGCTTGGCGACCTTGATCCCGGTGCCGCCGAGCAGGGCCAGGCCGGCCGAGTCGTAGCCGCGGTGCTCCAGACGGGTCAGCCCCTCGAGCAGCAGCGGCGCTGCCTGCTGGGCACCGACGTACCCCACGATTCCGCACACTTGACGTTCCTCTCAGCCGTAGATCATCCGCCGGAGCTGTCGCTCGGACAGCTCCGGAGCGGCGACCACGCGGTCGGCGAGCTCCTCGGCGATCCGGGCGAAGATCTCCGGGTTCCTCGCGCCATAGGTCTTCAGGTCGGCGTGCCGGCGCCGCACGTAGTCCTCCACGGGCTCGGCGTGGAAGGCCACCACGTCGGCCACCACGCGCGCCGCCTCCGGACGGGAGAGCCCCGTGCTGGACGCGATGCGCTCGACCAGCGCGGAGTCGGAAGCCGTCGACACGCGGTCGATCGTGCGGCGAGACGGGCCCAGATGCAACTTCTTGCCCGCTTTCGGGCAGGAAGATGCCCAACCTGGGGCATGTCCGCGTCGCGCGGAGCGCCTCGACCGCCGTACGGCACATGCGGGACCGGTTCCGGGGCAACGGGAATGAATCGGACCGCGGTCCGGTTCAGGTGATCAAAGGTTCAACCACGCAACCCGACCAGGAGCCACGATGTCGTTCTTCACCCGCCAGTCCGCCGAGCAGTTCGACGCCCCCACCGCGGCCGTCGACGACGTCTCCGGCGACTACACGATCGACCCGACGCACACGCGCATCGGCTTCAGCACCCGCCACGCGATGGTCACCACCGTCCGCGGCCAGTTCACCGACTTCGCCGGCACCGCGACCATCGACGCCGCGAACCCCGGCAACTCCAAGGTCCAGCTGACGATCCAGACCGCCAGCATCGACACCGGCGTGGCCGACCGCGACGGTCACCTCCGCTCGGCCGACTTCTTCGACGCCGACAACAACAAGGAGATCACCTTCTCCTCCACCGACGTCGCGCGCGACGGCGACGACTGGGTCATCACCGGCGACCTCTCGATCAAGGGCGAGACCAAGCCCGTCACCATCACCTTCGAGCCCACGGGCTCCGCGCGCGACCCCTTCGGCAACCTCCGCGTCGGCTTCGAGGGCGGCACCGCCATCAACCGCAAGGACTGGGGCCTGACCTGGAACGCCGCGCTCGAGACCGGCGGCGTCCTCGTCTCCGAGAAGGTCAAGCTCGAGTTCGACGTCTCGGCGATCCGGAACGCCCAGGACGCCTGAGCCACACCACGACGCCGACCCGCCCGAAAGTTTCGGGCGGGTCAGCTTCGTCCGGGCCGGGTCGTCGGCGACACTTGCGCCATGTCCGAGCTGCTCGAGCTGCCCGCCGACCTCACGGCACGGCCCCTGGTGATGACCGACGCCCGCGCCGTCTTCGAGGTGATGGCCGCGCAGGAGCTGCACGACACCGGTGAGGTCTCCCTCGAGGAGGCCGACATCGTGGGCGACTGGCAGCGCCCGTCGTACGACGTCAGCGCCGGCACCGTCGGCGTGTTCGTGGCAGATCGCCTGGTGGCCTACGCCGAGTACATGGGCTCGGCCCGCGGCGACGCCGCCGTGCATCCGGAGCACCGCGGCCGCGGCATCGGCACGGTCCTCGCGGGCTGGATGCAGGAGCGGGCCCGGGCGGCCGGCGAGTCGGTCATCGGCATGCCGGTGCCGGTCGGGTCCGACGGCGACCGGCTGCTCGAGGCGCTCGGCTACCACGTGCGCTGGAACAGCTGGGTGCTCCAGCTGCCCGAGGGCGCGACGGTGCCGCACCGGGAGCTCCCCGCCGGCTACACCCTCCGCGAGGCGACCACCGTCGACCACGAGGCCTGCTGGACCGTGCTCGAGGACGCCTTCCTCGAGTGGTCGGAGCGCGACCGTGAGCCGTTCGACGACTTCGTCGCGAGGACGATCAAGCGGCCCGGCTTCGAGCCGTGGAACCTGCGCCTGGTCACCGACCCCGCGGGTGACGTCGTCGGCGTGACCGTCGTCTACCCGTTCGGGACCGAGGGGTACGTCGACCGGATCGCCACCCGCAGGGACCAGCGCGGCAAGGGAGTCGCCCAGGCGATGCTCGTCGACGCCTTCGCGACCGCCCGCGCGCACGGCGCGCTCACCTCGGGCCTCAACACCGACTCGCGCACCGGCGCCCTCGGCCTCTACGAGAAGGTCGGGATGCGGGTGACCCAGCACTGGGTCAACCGCGCGATCGGCCTCTAGCGGATCGGCGCTCCCGAGATCGACCGCGCGATGACCAGTCGCTGGATCTCGGAGGTGCCCTCGAAGACCGTGTAGATCCTGGCGTCGCGAGCCATCCGCTCGACCGGGTACTCGCGGGTGAAGCCGTTGCCCCCGAGGATCTGCATGGCCTGACCGGTCACCTTGACCGCGGTCTCACCGGCGAAGAGCTTGGACATCGAGCCCTCGGCGACCTCGAACGTCTTGCCCTGCCGCGCCATCCACGCCGCCCGCCACACCAGCAGCCGGGACGCCTCGATCGAGGTGGCCATGTCGGCCAGAGCGAAGGCGATCGCCTGGTTCTCGATGATCGGCTTGCCGAACTGCTCGCGCGTCCTGGCGTAGTCGAGCGCCACCTCGTACGCCGCGCGCGCGATGCCGATCGCCTGGGCGCCGACCGAGGGCCGGGTGCGCTCGAAGGTCGCCATGCTCGCATTGCCCCGGGCGCCCGATCCTTGCCGAGCGCGGGCGAGGCGGGCCTCGAGCCTCTCCTTGCCGCCGAGCAGGCATCGCCCGGGCACGCGCACGTCGTCGAGGACGACCTCGGCCGTGTGGGAGGCGCGGATGCCGTGCTTGTGGAACTTCTGGCCCTGGCTGAGGCCCTTCGTGCCCGGCGGCACCACGAAGCTCGCCTGCCCGCGGGTGCGCAGGTCCGGGTCGACCACGGCGGTGACCACGTGGACGTCGGCGATCCCGCCGTTGGTGGCCCACGTCTTGGTGCCCCTGAGGACCCACTCGTCGGTCGCCTCGTCGCACGTCGCGCGGGTGCGCATCGCCCCGACGTCGGAGCCGGCGTCGGGCTCGGAGGAGCAGAACGCGCCGAGCCGCAGGTCGCCCGGGGTGCCGTACATTGCGGGCACCCACTCCGCGACCTGCTCGTCCGTGCCGTTGGCGCGGACACCGGCCGCGGCGAGCGACGTGCCCACGATCGACAGGCCGATGCCGGCGTCTCCCCAGAAGAGCTCCTCCATGGTGATGGGGAAGCCGAGGCCGGTCTCGTCGAGGGCCTGGGCGACGATGAAGTCGACGGAGTAGAGCCCCGCCTTGGCCGCCTCCTCGACGACCGGCCAGGGGAACTCCTCCTTCTCGTCCCACTCCGCGGCCGCCGGGCGGACGACGTCGGCGGCGAACTGGCGCACCCAGGCGCGCAGGTCGAGGTGGTCCTGGTCGAGCTCGAAGGAAGGAGTCACGCGGCCGACCCTACGGCCGGACCGCCTCGGTCGGCTCCAGCTCGTCCTCCACACCGGGGTCGCCGGCATCGGCGTAGTAGTCCTGCCCCCGGGTCTGGTCGACGCCCTCGGCGAGGTGCATCGCCCGGAACACGAAGGTCAGCACGATCGCGACCACCAGGTTGGCCAGGAACGCGACCAGCGCGATGTAGACCTTGGTCTCGGTGCCGGGGAAGTTGACCAGCGGACCGCCGAAGTGGTCCTGCGCCGGTGACGCGACGCCGTACGCGAGCCAGGTGCCCCAGGCCATGCCGACCGCCCAACCGGCGAACAGCGCCCACCGGTGCATCCAGCGGGTGTAGAGGCCGATCACGATCGCCGGCAGCGTCTGCAGGATCCAGACCCCGCCGAGCAGCTGGAGATTGATCGCGAAGGACTTCGACAGCGCCAGCACGAAGATCAGCGCACCGAACTTCACCAGCAGCGAGGCCACCTTGCTCTGCGCCGCCTCCTGCGCGTGGGTGGCGTTGCGGTTGATGAACGCCCGGTAGATGTTGCGGGTCCACAGGTTGGCGGCCGCGATGGACATGATCGCGGCCGGCACCAGGGCGCCGATCACGATCGCCGCGAACGCGACGCCCGCGAACCACGGGCTGAACTGCTCCTCGAAGAGCTGCGGCACCGACTGCTGCGGGTTCTCGACCTTGACGCCCGCCGCGATCGCGACGAAGCCGAGCAGGGCGAGCAGCCCCAGCAGGAAGGAGTACGCCGGCAGCAGCGCGGCGTTGCGGCGGATCACCGAGCGACTGCGCGTGGAGAGCACCCCGGTCACCGAGTGGGGGTACATGAACAGGGCGAGCGCCGAGCCGAGGGCGAGGCTGCCGTAGGCCCAGTGCAGCGCCTCCGGCGGCATCGTCGCCTTCGGCGCCGCTTCGCCGGCGGCGATGGCGTCGGCGTTCTCGCTGTTGAACGACGCGAACGAGTCGCCGACGGTCGAGAAGATGTGGTCCCAGCCTCCGATCTGGCCCGGGATGTAGAACACGGCCACCAGGATGACGATGTAGATCAGCGTGTCCTTGACGAACGCGATCAATGCCGGGGCGCGCAGGCCGCTGGAGTAGGTGTAGGCAGCGAGGACGACGAACGCGATGAACAGCGGCAGGTCCTTGACGAACCAGTTGTCGCTGTCGGTGCCGACGCCCATCACCTCGAGCACCACCTGCATGCCGACGAGCTGCAGCGCGATGTACGGCATCGTCGCGAGGATGCCGGTCAGCGCGACGACGAGCGCGAGCGCGCGGCTGTCGTAGCGACCCTGGACGAAGTCGGCGGGCGTGACGTAGCCGTGGCGGTGGCTCACCGACCACAGTCGCGGCAGGAAGAGGAAGATCAGCGGATAGACGACGATCGTGTACGGCACGGCGAAGAACCCGACGGCGCTGCCGGCGTAGAGGGTCGCCGGGACGGCGATGAAGGTGTACGCCGTGTAGATGTCGCCGCCGATCAGGAACCAGGCGATGAACGTGCCGAAGCCGCGCCCGCCCAGGCCCCACTCGTCGAGGCTCGCCATCGACTTCGCGCGCCGCCACCGCGCCGCCGCGAAGCCGAGGACCGTGACGACCAGGAAGAGGAAGATGAAGATGCCGAAGGCGACCCCGTTGACGTCGTCGATCATCGCGGCTCCCCGCCTTCCTGCATCTGCTGGCCGGTCGGCTCGGGCGGGAGGCCGTGGGCCTGCCGGTCGGCGCGGTCGGCTCCCTTGGCGAGGAGGTAGGCCGGGACCGTGAGCGAGACCGCGATCACGATCAGCGCGAACTGGAACCAGTAGTAGAACGGGAAGCCGAGGAACGTCGGGTCCTCGCGGTCGTAGAGCGACACCCACAGCGGCAGCACCACCGCCGGCGTGAGCAGGACGTAGACGAGAGCCCAGCGCCTCGTCGAGGACGGGCCGGCACCGTCGGGCACGTCGGACATGAGCACCTCCGGGAGGGGAGCGCAGTGACTGCCGTCACCACCGAAGGGGCCCCTACCCACTCGGCGGCCGACGTACGCCGGATTGCCTCGAGCCCGGCGTGCCGGCCTACCGCACCGGCCTCGCCCACCGTGCGCCGCGGTGCCGCAGCACGACGAACAGCGCCGCCGCCGCGCCGAGCAGGATGAACGGCACGTGGGTGACCACGGTCAGCACGACGAGGGCCGCGATCACCAGGAAGAGCGGCGGCGGGAAGCCGCCCCTGCAGGTGGCGCCGCGAGACCAGTAGGTCGGCGGACGGGAGCGCGACGCATGCCGCTCGGGCGTCGGCCCGGTCGGGCCCGGCAGGTCTCGGAACACCGGGGCGAGGTCGCCGCGAGTGCGTGCGGCCCAGATCCGGTCGAGCCTCTCGCCGTGCTCGTCGGCGGTGAGCCGGCCCTGGGCGAAGTGCTCGCCCAGGGCCGCGGCCGCCTGCTCGCGCTCGACGTCGCTGATGCGCAGGTGGCCCTCGCCCGCCTTTCCGGGGTCCCCGGCCGAAGCGGAGCGAAGCGAGCATTCGGCTGGGGTGGTCATCGCTGCTCGCCGTCCTCGGTCTGGTCCCCGGTCTCGTCCTCGGTGCCGGTGTCGTCACCATCGGCGAGCAGGCCGTAGAGCCGGCGCCGGGTGTCGGCGAGGATCTCGGCGGCGGTCCGGCGCTGCGCGTCGCTGCCGGTCGTCACGACCTGCCACACCGCGCCCATGACCTGGCCGATCTCGGGGCGGAGGTCGGCGAAGGCGTCGCCCTCGCCCTCCGCCCCGCGGTCCTCGAACGGCGCCCACACGCCCGCGAGCTCGTCGCCGTGCTCGGCGACGTACTCCTCGCCCTCGGCGGTCAGCCGCAGGCTGCGCCGCGAGCGGCTGTCGTCGGTCTCGACGAGGCCCTCGTCCTCGAGCTGCTGGATGGTCGGGTAGACCGAGCCGGGGCTCGGGCGCCATCCGCCGTTGCTGCGCTCGGCGATCTGCTGGATCACCTGGTAGCCGTTCACGCTCTCGTCGTTCTCCTGCGCGGTGCGCAGCACGTCGAGGATCGCGGACCGCACGTCGCCACGGCGCACCCGCGGCCCGCGCTGGCGGTCTCCCTGGGCCAGGCCGAAGAGGCCGGCGACCCACGGCGGCGGTCCGGGGTGGCCGGGGCGGCCGAAGCCGCCGGGCCCGAAGCCGCCCCAGCCGCCGGCGCCGCCCCAGCCACCGCCGCGGCGTCCGCCGTGCTGGCGGCACTCGCCCTCGGCGTACTGCGCCCACTGTCGGTTGAATCCCTTGTGTCCCATGTCAGGACTCCTTGTCTGTGTGTTCGTGTTGTCCTTGGCTATCGCGGGGCGACAGTTCGCTGAACTGTCGTCAACCTTTCGCGATATATCGTGAGCGTACGCCGACTTCGGTGACGACACAAGCCGGAATACCCGGTGCACCGGGGAATCTGGCGCTTCTCGGGCAATGCAACCCCCGAGAAGCGCGGGGATACCCGGTGCACCGGGTATCCCTGCACCAGCCCCCTACCGCGCCAGCCAGGCGGCGTACGCGTCGAAGGTGTACGGCCGGCCGAGGAAGTCGGCGACCAGGTCGGCGGCGTCGCGGGTGCCGCCGGGGGCGAGCACGCGGTCGCGGTAGCGCGCGGCGACGTCGGCGTCGAACATGTCGTCGGGGTCGAAGGCGGAGAAGAGGTCCTTCGCGATCACCAGCGACCACATGTAGGTGTAGTACGCCGAGGAGTAGCCGCCCAGGTGGCCGAAGCTCGCGAACATGTGCGTGCCCTCGATGTACGGGAACGGCGAGTAGCGGCCCTGCAGGTCGCGCATCGCGGCGGTGAGGTCGTCGGGCCGGTCGGTGTGGAACCAGTAGGACATCGCCGCGTAGAACATCTGCGTCCGCGCGTGGTAGCCCTTGCCGAAGTCGTCGGCCGCGCGCATCCGCGCCACGAGCGAGGCCGGGATCGGCTCACCGGCGGCGGAGACCGCGAAGGTGCGCAGGACGTCGGCGTCCCAGGCCCACTCCTCGAGCATCTGGCTCGGCGCCTCGACGAAGTCCCACTCGGTCGCGACGCCGGAGAAGCGGGCCCACTCCCCCGCACCGGCGAGCACGTGGTGGAGCAGGTGCCCGAACTCGTGGAAGAGCGTGACCACGTGGTCGTGCTCCATGAGCCCGCGGCTGAAGTTGCACACCAGCACCCCCTCGGGCAGCTGGCGCCCGGCGAGGCCGTCGACGAGGGTGAACTGCGCGGCGTGCTTGTACTTCCCCTCCCGGGGGTGCAGGTCCAGGTAGATCCGTCCGATCCGCTCCCCACCTCGCAGCACGTCGTACGCCGCGACCTCCTCGTGCCAGACGACCGCGTCGGCGACCGGCTCGTAGGTGAGTCCGAACAGCCGCCCGGTGACGTCGAGCAGGCCCTGCCGGACCCGGGTGAAGTCGAGGTAGGTGCGCACCCTCTGGGCGTCGACGTCGTGCCGCTCCTGACGCACCAGCTCCTCGTAGTACAGGGAGTCGGCGGTCGTGATCGAGTCCGCGTCCGGCACGTCGCGGCGGTAGCGCTCCAGCAGCAGGTCGAGGTCGCGCCGCATCGGCTGCTCCGCAGCGGACGCGATCCGGTCGATGAACTCCCGGATCGCTGGGCCCTTGCCGATCATCTTCACGTCCGCGTCGTACGACGCCCAGTCGGCGTAGCCGACCAGCGTCGCGAGCTCCTCGCGCAGCGCGAACATCTCGCGCAGCAAGGGCTCGTTGGCCGGCCAGCCGCGCTCGAGGAAGGCGACCGTGATGTCCCGGCGCACGCCGGCGTCGTGGGCGAACATCCGCACCGGCACGGAGTCGGGGTAGTCGGTCGTGACGGTGACCAGTCCGTCGTCGTCGGCCGGGTGGGCGTCGCGCCAGTCCTGCGGCAGCCCGGCGAGCCGACCGTGGACCACGCGGACCGTGCGGACGTCGTCGCGGATGGTGCGCCCGAACTCCTGACCGGCCGCGGTGAGCCGCTCGTTGATCTCGGCCAGCCGCCCGCGGGTGGCGTCGTCGAGGTCGACGCCGGCGCGCCGGAAGTCGTCGATCGTCTTCGTCAGCAGCCGCGTGGCGACCGGGTCGAGCCCGGCGGGGTCGGCCGCGGCGAAGGCGTCGTAGAGCGCCCGGTCCTGGCGCAGCTCGGTGACGTAGCGGTCGACCTCGACCTCCGCCTGCTCGCACGTCGTGCGCACGGCCGCGACCGGGTGCACGTTGGCGAGCAGCGACGCCGCCGCGGCGACGTTGCCGAGGTGGCGCGCCGCCTCGTCCCACTCGCGCAGCAGGTCGATCGCCGCGTCCGGCGCCCGATCGCGGAGCCGGTCGACGATCGCCCGAGCCGCGGCGAGGCCGTCGCGGGTCCGGACCTCGACCCAGTCCTGCGCGTCGTCGACGGTGGGCAGTGAGAGGGGCGTCCCCGCAGGCGTCATTGCGCCAGACTGCCACGCCTGCGGGAGAGGTACGCGCGCTCGGCCGGGTTGTCGGTCGCCGCGATCGCCGCGTCGTACGCCGCGCGTGCCTCCGCGCTGCGGCCGAGGCGGCGGAGGAAGTCGGCCCGGGTGGCGTGCCAGGCGTGGTACGTCGTCAGGCCGGGCTGCACCTGCGGGAGCCGGTCCACCTCTGCGAGGGCGACCGCCGGGCCGTCGAGCTCGGCGACGACGACCGCCCGGTTGAGGGCGACGATCGGTGTCGGCGCCACCGCGTACAGCTGGTCGTAGAGCGTCGCGACCTGGCTCCAGTCGGTCGCGGCCGCGTCGGGAGCGTCGGTGTGCACGGCGTTGATGGCGGCGAGCAGCTGGTACTGCCCGGGGCGCCGGCCCCCGGACGCGCGCAGCGCCAGGCACTCGCGCACCAGGTCGTGCCCCTCGGCGATGAGCTCTCGGTCCCAGCCGCCACGGTCCTGGTCGCGCAGCGGCACCAGCTCGCCGTCGGCCACCCGGGCGGTGCGGCGGGCCTCGGTCAGCAGCATCAGCGCGAGCAGCCCGGTCACCTCGGGCTCCCCGGGCAGCAGCGTCCGCAGGATGCGCCCGAGCCTGATCGCCTCTCCGGTGAGGTCCTCGCGCACCGAGTGCTCGCCCGAGCTCGCGAGGTAGCCCTCGTTGAAGACCAGGTAGACGACGGCAAGCACGGCGCCGAGGCGGCCCCTCAGGTCGGCCGGTGCCGGGACGCGGTAGGGGATGTGGGCGTCCTTGATCTTCTTCTTGGCGCGGGTGATCCGCTGCGCCATCGTCGTCTCGGGCACGAGGAACGCCTGCGCGATCTCGGGGACGGTCAGCCCGCCGAGCAGGCGCAGGGTCAACGCCACTCTCGCCTCCGGCGCGAGCGCGGGGTGGCAACAGGTGAAGATGAGGCGCAGCCGGTCGTCGTCGACCACGCCGGTCGGCTCGTGGGGGGTGTCGTCGTGGATCATGAATGCCGCCTGGTGCTTCGCGTCGCGGTGCGACTCGCGTCGGATCCGGTCGATGGCGCGGTTGCCCGCGGTGGTCGTCAGCCAGCCGCCCGGGTTGGGCGGCACGCCGTCGACGGGCCACCGCTCGAGCGCGGTGAGCAGCGCCTCGCCGGCGGCCTCCTCGGCGATGTCGATGTCGCCGAAGCGGCGCACCAGGGAGGCGACCACCCGGCCGTACTCCTCGCGGTAGATCCGCTCGACCGCCGCATGGGCGTCGCTCACGTCGCCTCCTTCTGCCACGGGACCCGGTGGCCCCGCACACCCTCTCCACGAACGGCCTGCCCCGGGCACGACACCCTTCCCGAAAATTCCGCCGGCGCCTACCGTCTGACCATGACGGACAGCGGCGCGGCGACCTGGGGCGACCTCTATCGCGCGAACGTCGCCGCCGTGAGCCGGCTCGCCGCCGACCTGGCCGACGCGCAGCTCGCGATGACCGTGCCCGCGACTCCCGCCTGGAGCGTCCACGACGTGCTCGCCCACCTCGCGGGCGCGCCGGCGGACGCCGTCACCGGACGGATGGACGGCGCACCGGCCCCGGAGTGGACCGCACGCCACGTCGCGGAGCGGCGGGGCACGACGGTCGCCGACCTGACGGCGGAGCTCGCGTCCCACCAGGACGCGGTCACCGAGGCGATGGTCGACAACCCGCGGCCGGTGCTCGCCTGGGACATCGCCGTGCACCATGCGGACCTCCACGAGGCGCTCGAGCTCGGCGTACCCCCCGAGGAGCTGTGGGCGCCCGTCCTCGCCGCCGCGGCCGCCCTCAGGTTCGGCGCGGCGGGAGTGCCCGAGGAGGTCGACCCCTACGAGCTGTTCCGGGCGCTCTTCTCCCGGCGCTCGCGCGCCCAGATGCAGGCCTGGGGGCTGCCGCTGTCGGCCGACCAGCTCGACGACCTGTGCATGTTCGGGCCTCGTGAGGACGACCAGCCCGTACCCTGAGCGGATGCTCCCCCGTCCCGTCGCCGCGCGCGCGGGTGCGACGGCCGTCGCCGTCGTCCTCGGCACCGTGGGCGCGGTCGGTGTGACGACGGCGTCGGACGCGGAGGCGGCGGCGAGGCCGAAGGACCCTCGCCGGAGCCAGGGGCTCTTCGTCGACCGGACCATGCTGGCCTACCAGCAGGGCGGGGTCTACCGGAGTCGCCTCGGCCGGGTCCCGCAGTCGTTCTGGGTGATCCCCGAGGAGTACGCCGCCGACACCGTGCGCGACGACGTGCACGAGTACGCCGACGACGCCGCCGCGGCGCGGAGGACCCCGGTGCTCACCGTCTACGGGATCCCCGGCCGCGACTGCGGCGAGTACTCCTCCGGCAACCCCCTCACGACGGCCGCGGAGTACCGCGCGTGGATCCGGCAGGTGGCCGCCGGGCTCCGCAGCCAGCGGGCGCTCGTCGTCCTGGAGCCCGACGCGGTGCCGCTCTTCGGCGGCCCGGCCGGCGCCTGCCCCACGAAGCCGCCCGGCTGGCACCGCATGCTGCGGTTCGCCAGCCGCACGCTGAGCCGGGCCGGCGCGTGGGTCTACCTCGACGCGGGACACTCGAGCTGGACGCCGTACACCCGGCGAGCGGCGCACCTGAAGGCCTCCGGCATCAAGTTCGCGCGCGGGATCAGCACCAACGTCTCCAACTTCCGTCCCACGAGGGCGGAGAAGAGGTACGCCGCCGGCCTGCTCCGCGGGCTGCGGCGGCTCGGGGTCCAGCACTTGCACTACGTCGTCGACACCTCCCGCAACGGCGCCCGGCCGGGCGCCGACGGGTACGACGTCATCAACCCCACCTGGGCCCGGGTGGGCAAGCGTCCGCGGCTGGTCTTCCGCGGCGCCTTCGACGGCACCCTGTGGGTCAAGCATCCCGGCGAGTCCGACGGCACCGAGCACGGCGGTCCGGCCGCGGGCCAGTGGTGCGACCTCCTGGCCGACCGCCTCCTCGGCCGCCCCGAGAGCGGCAGCTGCTGAGGACGTGTGATGGCGACGTACGACGTGAACCCCGACGCCGTGGCCCACGCCCGCGCGCTGATCGACAAGAGGCAGTACGTCCTCGACAGCGACTGGGGCACCGTCCAGCCCGCTGCCGACGCCCAGAACGCCTACCTCGAAGGCCACTCCTGGGACGAGTACGCCGCCTGGCACCTCGGCCTGACCCAGGGTGCTCGCGACGGGACCAAGGCGCGCTACGCGTTCGTGTACGGCGACCTCCGCCGGGTCCATCGCACCGGTCTGATCGCCTGCGTCTACCGCGCCGCCGAGTGGCGGCACAAGGCCGTCGAGCGCGCGGCGTACGACCTCCTCCAGCGACTCGACGCGGCCGCCGGGATCACCTGAGGCTGCGTCGGGCGGTGGTTGAGGAGAGGCAGCTGGCGCCTGTCCCGAAACCACCGACCCGCGGCAGCCGCTGGCGCTACTTGTCCTGCGCCAGCGTGTAGGCGACGACCGCGTTGGCGTGGCCGTGGCCCAGGCCGTGCTCGTCCTTGAGCAGCGTGACGAGCTCCGAGTGCTTCGCGCCGGCGCCGTAGCCCGGGGCGGAGCGCACCACGGCCTGCCAGTCCTCGATCGGGCGGCCGTACTTCCTCTCGATCGACGGGAAGTACGACGCCGGCCCCTGCACCTTCTCGGCCATCACTTGATCCTCTCCTCGAGGTGCACGGTCACCGTGTCCCCCGCCTGCTTGCCCGACTCCACGCGGAGTGCGTTCCTGACCGGCAGCTTGTGGTTGCCGTCTCCCAGGGCCATGAACGAGCTCTGGAACGGTTCGCCGTCGACGGTGCCGCGCACCTTCACGAGCCCGCGCGTGCCGAAGTACGTCGCGGACTCCGGCCAGACCACGTAGCTCCAGCCGCCCTTCGCGTCGCTCTGCCGGAGCACTGCCTCGAAGGTCACGTCGATGTCGGTCATGCGAGGTCCGACCAGCGTGGGGAACAGATCTCATCGCTGACTAAGTTGGGGGATCGTGCGCGGACTCGGGGAGCGGATGGGGAGCCTGGTCGCCGACACCCGTCCCCTGCGCGACGAGCACTTCCGGCGACTGTGGCTGGCGAACATCATCACGGTCGTCGGCGCGCAGCTCACGGTCGTCGCGGTCCCGGCCCAGATCTACGACGTGACCGGCTCCTCGGCGTACGTCGGGCTCACGGGCCTCTTCGGGCTCGTGCCGCTGGTCGTCTTCGGTCTCTGGGGCGGTGCGCTCGCCGACGTCTTCGACCGGCGCACGATGATGGTGGTCACGACCATCGGCCTGATCGGCACCAGCGCGCTCTTCTGGCTGCAGGCGGCGCTGGGCAACGCCGACGTGTGGGTGCTGCTGGGCCTGTTCGCCGTGCAGCAGGCGTTCTTCGCGGTCAACCAGCCGACCCGCAGCGCGATCCTGCCCAAGCTCCTCCCGATGGAGCTGCTGCCCGCCGCGAACTCGCTCAACATGACCGTCTTCCAGGCCGGCGCGATCGGCGGACCCCTCGTCGCGGGCGTGCTGATCCCGGTGGTCGGCTACGAGTGGCTCTACCTCATCGACACGATCACGCTCTTCGCGACGCTGAGCGCCGTGGTGCGGCTGCCCCGGCTGCCGGTGGAGGGCCCGACGACGAGCCCCGGCCTGCGGTCGGTGCTGGAGGGGTTCCGCTACCTGGCCGGCCACCCGGTGCTGCTGATGTCCTTCGTCGTGGACCTGATCGCGATGATCTTCGGCATGCCGCGGGCGCTCTTCCCCGAGATCGCGCACGTCTCCTTCGGTGGACCGGACGAGGGCGGCCTGGTCTTCGCCCTGCTCTTCGCGGCGATCCCGGCGGGCGCCGTGGTCGGCGGCGTCTTCTCCGGCTGGGTCTCGCGCGTCGACCGGCAGGGGTACGCCGTCATCGTCTGCATCCTCGTCTGGGGCGCGGCGATGACGGGCTTCGGTGTCGCGGTAGGTCTGGCAGAGCAGTGGCAGACCACGATGCTGAGCGTCGCGCTGCTGATGCTCGTGATCGGCGGCGCCGCCGACATGGCGTCCGCGGCCTTCCGCACGAGCATGCTCCAGAGCGCCGCGAACGACGCGGTCCGCGGGCGGCTGCAGGGCGTCTTCATCGTGGTCGTCGCCGGCGGGCCGCGGATCGCCGACGTGGTGCACGGCGCGGGCGCCGCGATGGTCGGCACGGCCGCGGCCGCGGCCGGCGGCGGCGTCCTCGTCGTGATCGGCACGGTCGTCGCGGCGATCGCCGTGCCGTCGTTCGTGCGCTACCGGATCGCCCGTTCCGCTGACCCGTCAGAAGGTTTCTGACAGGTCAGCGGGGAAGCAGGCCGCGCAGGTAGGCCGCCTGGCCGACGTGCTGGGCGTCGTCGTCGACGATGCTGACGAGCCGGACGCCGCGCGTCACCGGCGGGTCCCAGTCGCGGTCGACGACGTCGTCGAGATCCTCCGACGTCACCGTGCGCAGGTAGGCGACCGTCGCCTCGTGGGTGGCCCGCAGGTAGCCGCCGAGCAGCTCGGCACTCGCGCGCAGCTTGTCGACCTGCTCGCGGGAGTGACCGTAGCCGTGGTCGCCCGGGTCGAGGTCGAGCCCGAACCGCTCCGCCCACCCCTGGCTCGACCACACCTCGTCGGTGCCGGCCAGCGGCGAGACCTGGGCGTCCTGGACGCGCGCGGCGTGCCAGACCAGCCACGCGATCGAGTTGGCGTCGGGGGTCGGACGGTGGGCGAGCTGCTCCTCGGTGAGACCGTCGACCGCGGCCAGGCCGTTTTCCTGCACGCGCTCGAGGAAGTCGATGAAGACGTCTGCCGGTGTCATGCCACCGACGATAGTGCGCCGGTCAGGACCGCATCCGCTCCAGACGGGTTTGCAGCAGCGGCACGCGGTGGGCGTTGCCGGGCAGCTCGACGTACCTCTCGCCGTACGCCGCGAGCAGGGCGTCGTCGAGGCGCCGGACCGCGCCGGGCGGGTACTTGTAGGCCATCGCCGCATCGATCTCGGCGGCGCCGATCGTGGCGGACGCGAGGACGTTGCCCAGCTCGCCCAGCGTGGTGATCCCGAGCTCGCCCAGCAGCGCGACGATCCAGGCGTAGTGGTCGGTGCGGGACCACTCGGCGTCGGGGTACTGACCCGCGAGGTACGCCGCGAGCTCCCGCGCACTGATGCCGACGGCACCGATGTCGGGCTCGTCGACGGCGCTGCCGCGGAGGCGCTCGCGGATCGTCGTGAACTCCTGGTCGGCGAGCTCGAGCAGCCCGGCCGCGAGCGTGAAGCGGCGGTCGAAGTCGACGACGTGCTCCGCGGGCACCGAGCCCTTGTAGCGGATGTCGTGCTCGAACTCCGCCCAGGCGTGCTGGAGCACGGTGCGCACCTGCACCTGCGCGACCCGGCCGTCGTCGCGGGCCACCTGCAGGTGGCGGCTCGCGTAGCCGAACCGCCCCTGCCGGGCGGTCTCCCGCCCGAGGTCGCGGTCGTCGAGGATCCGCAGCTGGGTGCCGAGCACGTCGGCGACCGCGGCGACGTCGGCGCGCACGTAGGTGATGACGCGCACCCCGACCTGGTCGCCGATCTCGGTCAGGGGGTCGGTGTAGGCGGGCGTGCCGTCGACGACCCGGGCGGCCTTCGCCGCGAACGAGTCGACTCCCTTGGCCCGGCCCGTCACCGACAGGTAGTTGATGCCGGCCTCGTCGAGGATCGAGGTCACCTGCGCGACGTACTCGCCCGCGACCGCGACCAGGTCGGGGTGCCGCTCGGCGTACTCCTCGACGGCCCGACGGATGACACCGTGGGTGTCGAGCAGCGTCGGGGTGACGATGTAGCCCTGCTCGAAGGAGCCGTACGTCGTGACCCGGGCCGGCCAGCGGTGCGCCATCAGCGCGACGTAGGCGCACACGACCGCGTCGACCTGGTCCTCGGCCCGCCCGAGCTCGGTCTTGCGGCCCGCCTGTTCGACCTGGGTGCGCAGGGCGCGCCACGTCGGGTCGGGCGGCACCAGCCGCTCGACGTGGTCCATCAGCCGCAGCAGCTCGGCGCGCAGGGAGTCGAGGGTGCGGCCGCGCTTGTCCTTGTACTTCAGGGTCTTCGAGAGGTTGAACAGCACGATCGTCGCCGGGTGCGGGTAGACCTCGATCGCCCGTCGCTGGCGTCCGGAGCGCGGGTCCATGTCGAGGCCGAGCAGCTTGCAGACCTTCGCACCCCGAGGCCCGTCGGCCATCTCCACCTTGCCGAGGTTGGTCGGGTGCGCGCCGGCCTCGAACTGGTGGAAGTCCCTGTTGAGCTCCTGCTCGGCGACCCGGGACCCGGTCGGGTTCGTGACGATCAGGGGCGCGTCGATGCCGACCAGGCACGGACCCTCGACGTACGCCGCGAGCACGTCGCGGATCTCCTCGTCGGTGTGGACGCTGGAGAGGTGCACGAGGTGGCCGCCCTCGTCGAGGACGGCCAGGCCGGTGCGCTGCCGTTGACCCCAGGCGAGGTCGATGCCCACGTAGAACACGGGGCACAGCCTGCCCTACCAGGCCCTGCCCGCGCTGCGCGAGGACGCCCGGCACGACGTACCTCTCCGGCGCCGGGGTCAGAGTCCGGCGCGCTCCAGGGCGACGCGGGCGGTGCGCGCGGCGTTCTGGGCGCGGCGGGCGCGGCGGTTCCGGGCCGCGCGGTCCGCCGACCCGGCGCGCAGCGCGTGGTCGAGGACGATCGCGGGGTTGACGCTGAGGGGATTCATGACTGCCTTCTCGGGAGTGGGCCGGGTGGATCTCGTGGCAGTCCACGCTCCCCGATGAGGCGCTGCCAGACATCGGGAGGAGTCCCGAGATCGCGGCCAGATACGCCGTCGACGGCGAGAGCTGAGGTGCCTCAGCGCACGGCGTACGCCGCCGCGATCGCGGCGCCGAGCCGCGCGTTGTGGCGCACCAGGGCGATGTTGGCGGTCAGCGAGGCGCCGCCGGTGATCTCGACGATGCGCCCGAGGAGGTACGGCGTGGCGTCCTTGCCGTGGATGCCGAGGCGACCCATGTCGGCCAGCGCCTGCTCGATGATCACGCCGATCTCGTCGTCCGGTATCTCGTCCTCGGCGGGGATCGGGTTGGCGACGACGATGCCGCCGTCGAGGCCGAGGTCCCACTTCGCCCGCATCACCGCCGCGACCTCCGCGGCGCCGTCGACGCGCATCGGGGCGCCGAAGCCGCTGGAGCGGGAGTAGAACGACGGGAACTCGTCGCTGCCGTCGACCAGCACCGGCACGCCGAGCGTCTCGAGGGTCTCGAGGGTCAGGCCGATGTCGAGGATCGACTTCACGCCCGCGGAGACGACCGCCACCGAGGTCTGGCCGAGCTCGGTGAGGTCGGCGCTGACGTCGAAGGTCTGCGGAGCCTCGCGGTGGACGCCACCGAGGCCGCCGGTGACGAACACCCGGATGCCGGCCATCGCGGCCACGCGCATCGTCGCGGCGACGGTCGTGGCGCCGTGGGCACCTCGCGCCACGACGTACGGCAGGTCGCGGACGCTGACCTTGGTGACGTCGTCGTCGCTGGCGAGCAGCTCGAGCTGCTCGGGCGAGAGCCCGACGCAGAGCCGACCGTCGAGGACCGCGACGGTGGCGGGCGTCGCGCCGTGGTCGCGGACGATGCCCTCGACCTCGGTCGCCATGGCGACGTTCTGGGGGTAGGGCATGCCGTGGCTGATGATCGTGCTCTCGAGCGCGACGACCGGGCGGCCCTCGGCGATGGCGTCGGCGACCTCGGGCGCGAGCTGCAGGGCGGGGTGGGGGACGGCGGTCATGCGTGGGTGCTCCTGACGAGGCGTTCGGTGAGGTCGGGCCGCACGGTGTGCGGGCTGGCGATGGTGAGTGCGGCGGCCGCGTGGCCGTACGTCGCGGCCGCGGCCGGCGCCGCCCCGCCGAGCAGGGCGTGGCAGAAGGCGGCGAGCATGGCGTCGCCGGCACCGGTGACGTCGACGACCTCGGTCGGTACGGCGTCCAGGGTGGTCGTCCCGGCGGGGCCGCTGAGCAGCGAGCCGCCGGAGCCCAGGCGCACCCAGACCAGCTCGACGCCGCGGCGGTGCAGCGCCGCGACCGCCCGCTCGACCTGGCGTTGGGTGCGCGTGGGCAGGTCGGTGAGCGCGGCCAGCTCGTCGCGGTTGGGGGTCACGACGTGGACCGGCCGGTCGGCGACGAGGAGTGGCGCGAGCGCCGCCGCCTTGGGGACGCTGACCGGCTCGAGGACGACCCGCGCGCCGACCCGAGCGGCGAGGTCGAGTGCGAAGTCGAGGGTCGCCGTCGCGAGGTTGCCGTCGAGGACGACGAGCGACGCCGCGGCGACGAGGTCGCGGGCAGCGGCGACGTGGTCGCTGTCGAGCTCGTCGGTGGCGGCCATGTCCGAGACCGCCACGAGGAGCTCGCCGTCGACGTCGAGGACCGCGGTGTAGGTGCCGGTCGACCGGGCGCTGCGGCGTACGTGCTCCACGTGCACGCCGGCGGCCGAGGTCGCGGCGAGCACCTGGTCGCCCGGCCCGTCGGAGCCGATCGCGGCGACCAGGTGGGTGCGGGTGCCGAGGCGGGCGAGGTTCTCGGCGATGTTGCGACCGACGCCACCCGCCGACATCGTCGCCGTGCCGGGGTTGCTGGTGCCGGAGACGACGGCGCGCCGGCTGCGTGCCTTGACGTCCAGGTTGGCCCCGCCGACGACCACGACCGACTGCTGCTCGCTCAGCACGTAGCCGCGTCCCAGGATGACGCCCTTCTTGCCGAGGTTGGACAGGTGCACGTTGACGGCGGCGCGCGTGGTGCCGAGCTCGCGGGCGATGGCCTCGGACCCGATCAGCGGATCGCGACGGAGCAGGGCCACGACCTCGCGCTCCCGATCGGTCAGACTCACACTTGTCAGCATAAGCCATCTTTGGTCCGGCAAGCGCCCGGTTGGTCTGGCAGGCTGACGGTCGTGAGCATCGCGAGCCGAGTCCTGTCGACGCGCTGGTTGGTCCGTGCCCCGATCCCGATCTTCCGCCACGGGTTCGGCTGGCTCTTCGGCCGACGGCTGCTCCTGCTGGAGCACGTTGGTCGAACCTCCGGTCACCCCCGGTACGTCGTGCTCGAGGTGGTCGTGCCGGAGGGTCCCGACGCGGTGATCGTCGCGTCGGGCTTCGGGCCGAGGGCCCAGTGGTTCCGCAACGTCGTCGCCACGCCCGCCTGCCACGTCACGCTCGGACGGACCCGACGCGCGGCGGTCGCGGAGGTGCTCGACCGCGGCGAGCTGGACCGGGTCCTCGCCGACTACGCGCGTCGTCATCCCCGCGCCTGGCGGAGGCTCTCGGCCACCATGCTCGAGCTCAACGGCCAGCCGGCGGACGGCTCCCCCGACATCCCGCTGGTGCGGCTGGTGCTGGGCGAGGCCACCTGACGGAATCCGCTGGCTCCGTGGGCGGCGGGCCGCCACACTGAGCACGTGCCCACGACCAGTCAGTGGCTCGCGTTCCTGGTGGCGAGCGCGCTCTTCATCCAGCTCCCGGGTCCGAGCCTGCTCTTCACCATCGGCCGGGCCCTGACCGTCGGCCGCCGCGACGCCCTGCTCTCGGTGGTCGGCAACGCGCTGGGCATCACCGCCCAGGTGCTCCTCGTGGCCGTCGGCCTCGGCGCCGTCGTGGCCGCGAGCGCCCAGGCCTACACGGCGTTGAAGATCGCCGGCGCGGCGTACGTCGTGTGGCTCGGCGTCCAGGCGATCCGCCACCGGGCCGACGCGCGGACCGCCCTCGGCGCGGTCGACGACCTCGCGGTGGGGCGGGCCTCGGCACACCGTTCGCTGCGGATCGGGTTCACGGTGGGGCTCACGAACCCGAAGACCATCGTGTTCTTCGTGGCCTTCCTGCCGCAGTTCGTCAACGAGTCCGCCGGCCACGCGGGCCTGCAGCTCGCCCTGCTCGGCGTCGTGTTCGGCACGATGGCCGGCTGCTCCGACAGCGTCTGGGCGCTGGCCGCCGGCCGGGCGCGGGACTGGTTCGCTCGTCGACCGGCCCGCCTCGACACGCTCGGCGTCGCCGGGGGCGTGATGATGATCGGCCTCGGCGCGACCATGGCGGCCTCCGAGTAGTCCCCGACCTCTCGGGCATTGCTGGCACTTCTCGGGTGTTGCAACCGCCGAGAGGTGCCGGAGTACCCGGTGCACCGGGTATTCCGCGGACGGACCGCCCTACAGCTCCCGGCCCTGGTCGTAGGCCAGCAGCGCGACGCCGAGGGAGAGCCGCGACGCGGGATCGTCCAGCGGATGACCGACCAGCTCCTCGAGTCGGCGCAGGGCCGGATAGAGCGAGGTGCGGTTGCGGTGCGCGACCCGGGCCAGCTCGGCCTTGTTGCCGCCGACGGCGAGGAACTGCCGCAGCAGGCCGACCAGGCCGCCGCCGTGCCGGGCCTCGTGCTCGAGCAGCCGGCCGATCTCGGCCTCGACGAACTCCTGCAGCCGGGCGTCCTGCCGCAGCGACATCACCAGCCCGGGCAGCCGGATGTCGGCCTGCCGCACGCAGCCCTCGACGCCCGGCATCGTGGCCGCGACGTCGGCGACCACCCGCGCCGAGCGCAGCGAGGTCGCGGTCGCGAGCACGCCGTCGACCGACTGACCCGCCGCCAGGACCGCGTCGGGCTCGCGCGAGGTCAGCGACCGGGCCGCGGCGTCCAGGTCGGTGTCGGCCGGGACGAGCAGCCCGACGTGCACGGCGTCGAGCACGCCCACCAGCCCCGGCACCTCGCCGAGCGCCGACACCAGGCGCTCGACCGAGCCCTCGGTGCGCAGACGGGCGACCGCGCCGACGTACCGGCGCGACTCGGGTACGCCCAGGGCGCGCAGCCGCGCGGCGGCCACGGCCTCGGGACCGAGCCGGTCGTCGAGCAGGTCGAGCAGGAAGCCGCCGTGCACGCGCAGCTGGACGGCCGTGTCGTCCCGGTCGATCATCCGGCCGAGCTCGAGCGCCTGCGCCGCGCGCTCGACGACGAGTCGCGCCCGCGCCTCGTCGCGCACGGTCGTGACCACGAGCCGCCCCCACGCCCCGCCCTGGATGCCGACCGGCGTGGTCAGCCAGGCCTCCGGCCCGCCGCGATCCGTCGCCCGGGCGAACGGCGTGAGCCGCGAGCGTCGCTCCCAGTCGGTGAGCAGGCGGTCGACCGGCTCACCGCGGGAGGCAGCGACCAGCACCCGCCGCGAGAGGTCCTCGAGCACCACCGAGCCGCCGGCCAGGTCGGCCGCGGCGTCGACCAGCCGCCCCATCGGCGCCCGCGCCAGCCCCAGCTCGGTGAAGGTCTCGTGCACGTCGCCCGCGAACCGCACCTCCTCGAACTGCTCCGCCACGATCGCCCGGTGCACCTGCTCGGTCACCTCGACGAAGCGCACGCCGCGGTTGAGCGCGACGACCGGCAGCCCGGCCGCGCGGGCCCGGCGCAGGGCCGGCTCCGGCACCGAGGGGTACGCCGCGCTGAGCTCGATGACCAGCCCGGCGGCGCCGACCTCGACCAGCTGACGGACGAAGTCGTCGGCCGCGGCCGGCGAGGCGGCCATGCCGAGGCCGGTCGTCAGCACCAGCTCGTCGCCCGAGAGCACCGCGCCGACGTCGCGCACCTCGGAGACGTGCACCCAGCGCAGCACGGTGTCGAGGCCCGGCTCGCCGCCGAGCACGACCGGGTCTCCCGCGGCGAGCACGGGCAGCGCGAGCGCCTCGCGCACGGTGACCGGCATGCGACGTACTGTCGCACACAGACCTCGATCGACGACAGGGCGTCCCTCGCCGTACCGCAGGGCCCCGGGCACGCTGGCGGCATGACGACCACCATCCCGCACTGGATCGACGGCAAGGCGCACCCGGGCGGCGGCACGAGAGCCGGCGACGTCACCAACCCGGCCACCGGCCGGGTGACCGGGCGGGTCGCGTTCGCCGGCCCGGAGGAGATCGAGGCGGCGGTCGTCTCGGCGAAGAAGGCCGCCGGCGACTGGGCGGCCACCTCGATCAGCGCGCGGACCCGGGTCGTCTTCAGGTTCCGCGAGCTGCTCGACGCGCGCAAGGTGGAGCTGGCCGCGCTGATCACGGCCGAGCACGGCAAGGTCCGCTCCGACGCCCTGGGCGAGGTGTCCCGCGGGCTCGAGGTCGTCGAGTTCGCGTGCGGCATCCCGCACCTGCTCAAGGGCGGCAACTCCCCCCAGGTCTCGACCGGCGTGGACGTGAAGAGCATCCGGCAGCCGCTCGGCGTCGTGGGCATCATCAGCCCGTTCAACTTCCCCGCGATGGTCCCGATGTGGTTCTTCCCCATCGCGATCGCCGCCGGCAACGCGGTCGTGCTGAAGCCCAGCGAGAAGGACCCGTCCGCCTCGATCTGGATGGCCGAGCTGTGGAAGGAGGCCGGTCTCCCGGACGGCGTCTTCACCGTGCTGCAGGGCGACAAGGTGGCCGTCGACGGCCTGCTCGACCACCCCGACGTCGCGTCGATCAGCTTCGTCGGCTCGACCCCGATCGCCGAGTACGTCTACGAGCGCGCGAGCCGGGCCGGCAAGCGCGTGCAGGCCCTCGGCGGCGCCAAGAACCACATGGTCGTCCTCCCCGACGCCGACCTCGACCTGGCCGCGGACGCCGCGGTCAGCGCGGGCTACGGCTCGGCCGGCGAGCGCTGCATGGCGATCAGCGTCGTGGTCGCGGTCGGGGAGACCGGCGACGCGCTCGTGCAGAAGATCGCCGAGCGCACCCACACCCTGCGGATCGGCGACGGCGCGCAGGACACCGACATGGGCCCGCTCGTCACCAGGCCGCACCGCGACAAGGTGGCGTCGTACGTCGACGCGGGCGAGTCGGAGGGCGCCACGCTGGTCGTCGACGGGCGCCAGGTCGACGCGGCCGGCGAGGCCGACGGCTTCTGGCTCGGCCCCACGCTCTTCGACCACGTGACGCCGTCGATGAGCATCTATGCCGACGAGATCTTCGGCCCCGTGCTGAGCGTGGTGCGCGCCGACACCTACCGCGAGGCGCTCGACCTGGTGAACGCCAACAGGTACGGCAACGGCACCGCGATCTTCACCGGCAACGGTGGCGCCGCGCGCGCGTTCGAGACCGACGTGCAGGTCGGCATGATCGGCGTCAACGTCCCCATCCCGGTGCCGATGGCCTACTACTCCTTCGGCGGCTGGAAGGCCTCCCTCTTCGGCGACACCCACGCCCACGGGACCGAGGGCGTGCACTTCTTCACGCGTGGCAAGGTCGTCACCGCACGCTGGCCCGACCCGGGCACCGCCGGCGGCCTCGAGCTGGCCTTCCCGAAGAACCACTGAGGAAGAGGAACCATGAGCACCGCGTACGACCTGGACCGCAAGCACGTCTTCCACTCCTGGTCCGCCCAGGCCGAGATCACCCCGATGGTGATCACGGCCGCGCGCGGGTCCTACGTCTGGGACGACGACGACCGCCGCTACCTGGACTTCTCCAGCCAGCTGGTCTTCACCAACATCGGACACCAGCACCCGCGCGTGGTCGCGGCGATCAAGGAGCAGGCCGACCGGCTCTGCGCGATCGCCCCGGCGTTCGCCAATGAGCAGCGGGCGCAGGCCGCGGAGCTGATCGCGGGCATCGCTCCGGACGGCTTCGAGAAGGTCTTCTTCACCAACGGCGGCGCGGACGCCAACGAGCACGCCCTGCGGATGGCCCGCCTGCACACCGGCCGGTTCAAGGTGCTCTCGACCTACCGCAGCTACCACGGCGGCACCCAGACCGCCATCAACGTCACCGGCGACCCGCGCCGCTGGGCCAACGACACGGCGACCGCCGGCACCGTGCACTTCTTCGGCCCGTTCCTCTACCGCTCGGAGTTCCACGCGACGTCGGAGGAGGAGGAGTGCGAGCGTGCGCTGGCCCACCTGCGCCGCACCATCGAGTCCGAGGGGCCGCAGACCATCGCGGCGATCATCCTCGAGACGATCCCCGGCACCGCCGGCATCTTCCCGCCGCCGCCCGGCTACCTGGCCGGGGTCCGCGACCTGTGCGACCAGCACGGCATCATCATGGTCCTCGACGAGGTGATGGCCGGATTCGGTCGGGCCGGCAGCTGGCTGGCGCTGGACCGGTACGACGTGGTGCCCGACCTCGTCACGTTCGCCAAGGGGGTCAACTCCGGCTACGTGCCGCTGGGCGGCGTCGTCATCAGCGACCGGATCGCCGCGACGTTCGACCACGTGCCCTACCCGGGTGGCCTGACCTACTCGGGCCACCCGCTCGCCTGCGCGGCCGCGGTCGCGACCATCCAGACGATGCGCGACGAGGGCATCGTCGAGCACGCCGACCGGCTCGGCCGCGAGGTCCTCGGCCCCGGCCTCGCCGAGATCGCCGAGCGGCACCCGTGCGTCGGCGACGTGCGCGGCGTCGGCGCCTTCTGGGCGCTCGACCTGGTCACCGACCCCGAGACGAGGGCGATGCTGTCGCCGGCGCAGCTCAACGACGTCGTCGTGGCGTGCAAGTCGGCCGGCCTGCTGCCCTTCGCCAACACCAACCGGATCCACGTGGTGCCGCCGTGCACGATGAGCGACGACGAGGCGCGCGAGGGGCTCGCGATCCTCGACGAGGCGCTCAAGGCCGGCGACGTCCATGCCCGCTGAGCGGACCGCGTACGAGAAGCACGCGCCCGCGAGCGCCGTCGTCGAGGCGGCGCTCGCGGGCTCGCGGTCCGCGGTCTTCTGGCTGGAGGACGCCCCGGCGACGTCGTACGACGCCCTGACCTCCGACACCACGGCCGACCTCGCCGTCGTCGGCGGCGGCTACAGCGGCCTGTGGACCGCGCTGCTCGCCAAGCGGCGCAACCCCGGCGCCCGCGTCGTCCTGCTCGAGGCGAGCGCCGTCGGCTGGGCGGCCTCGGGCCGCAACGGCGGCTTCTGCGAGGCCAGCCTCACCCACGGCGAGGAGAACGGCCGCGCCCGCTGGCCCGACGAGTACGACGAGCTCGAGCGCCTCGGCCACGAGAACCTCGACGCCCTCGAGGCCGACGTCCGCGACCTCGGCCTCGACTGCCAGCTCGAGCGCACCGGCGCGCTGTCGGTCGCCGTCGAGCCGCACCAGGTCGAGTGGCTGCGCGGGGAGGGCTTCCTCGTCCGCGACGCCGTGCGCGCCGAGATCGACAGCCCGCTCTTCCTCGCGGGCGGCTGGGACCGCGACGGCTGTGCGCTGGTGCACCCCGCCCGCCTCGCCCGCGAGCTGGCCCGGGCCGCCGCCGAGCTCGGCGTCGAGATCCACGAGCACTCCCGCGTCACCGGGCTCGACACCGCGACCCGCGGACCGGTCGCCGTCCGCACCACCGGCGGCACCGTCACCGCCGACCGGGTGGCGCTGGCGACCAACGTCTTCCCGTCGCTGCTGCGCCGGACCCGGCTGATGACGGTCCCGGTCTACGACTACGTGCTGATGACCGAGCCGCTCTCCGACGCGCAGCTCGCCGCCGTCGGCTGGGCGAACCGGCAGGGGCTCGGCGACGTCGCCCACCAGTTCCACTACTCACGCCTGACCGCGGACAACCGGATCCTGTGGGGCGGGTACGACGCGATCTACCACCCCGGCCGACGCGTACGCGCGTCGTACGAGGACCGGCCGGAGACCTTCCGCCGCCTGGCCTCCCACTTCCTCGCGGCGTTCCCGCAGCTCGAGGGCATCGCGTTCACCCACCGCTGGGCGGGGGCGATCGACACCTCGACGCAGTTCGTCGCGTTCCACGGGCTCGCGGCGCAGGGGCGGGTGGCCTACGCCGCGGGCTTCACCGGCCTCGGCGTCGGCGCCACTCGCTTCGCCGCCGAGGTGATGCTCGACCGGCTCTCCGGGCTGTGCACGCCCCGCACCCGGCTGGCGATGGTGCGACGCAAGCCCCTGCCGTTCCCACCCGAGCCGCTCGCCACCGTCGGCATCAACGTCACCCGCTGGTCGCTGGACCGCGCCGACCACCGTCAGGGCCGGCGGAACCTGTGGCTGAGGGCCCTCGACGCCGTCGGACTGGGGTTCGACTCGTGACCCGCGCCCTCTGCGCCGACGTGCTGACGGTCGGCCTCGGACCGGACCGCACGCTCGCGCTCGACGCCGTCGGCGACACCGAGGTCGGCGTGTGGGAGATGCCACCGGGCACCGAGCAGGACACCGAGGCCGACGAGGTGTTCGTGGTCCTCGCCGGCCGCGGCACCGTGACCTTCGACGATGGAGAGGTCGTCGAGCTGCGACCCGGCGTCGCCGTACGACTCCGCGGCGGCGAGCGCACCACCTGGACCGTCACCGAGACGCTGCGGAAGGTCTACGTCGCCGTCACGCCCGCCGCCCGGTGACCAGCAGGTACTCCCACTCCATGCGACCGCCGCCGAGGTCGTGGGCGCGGGCCAGCTCGTCGAGGGCGGCGTCGAGCTCCGCGGCGCGGGCCGGGTCGTCGGCCAACGACCGGTAGACCGCGATCGTGGGGCCGTAGACCGCCTTGAAGAACTCGCGGAACTCGACCGCCGTCGCGAACCGGTCGACCGGCAGCTGCTCACGCACCACCGCCAGCTCGGTGACCCGGTCGGCGAGCAGGTGCCGGACGTGCGCCTCGTCGCCCCACAGCGGCGGCGGCTGCGCACCCGGCGCAGGCGCGGGCGCATAGGGCTTCATGGTCGCGAACATCCGCCCGATGAAGCCCTCCGGCGTCCAGCTGATCAGGCCGATCCGGCCGCCGGGCCGGACCACGCGGACGAGCTCGTCTGCCGCCTGCTGGTGGTGTGGTGCGAACATCACGCCAACCACCGAGATGGCGGCGTCGAACTCGCCGTCGTCGTACGGCAGTCGTTCGGCGTCCTCCTCCCGCCAGTCGATGTCGAGGCCCTCCGCCTCGGCCGCTGTGCGGCCGGTCGCGAGCAGCTCGGGCGTGAGGTCGGACGCGACGACCTCGGCCCCGGCGCGGGCCGCCGGGAGCGAGGCGTTGCCGGAGCCGGCGGCGACGTCGATCACTCGGTCCCGCGGGCCGATCGCGGTGGCCGCCACGACCCGCGGGCCGAGCGCGGCGATCACCTCCGTCGCGACGGCGGCGTAGTCGCCGAAGGCCCAGAGCGCCTTGTGCTTGGCCTTGATGGCCGCGTCCGCCGCGGGGTCGATCAGGGTCTGCTGGTTCATCGTCTCTTCCTCTCGGGATCCGACGTGGTTGTCGGTGCGAGAAGCCTCCGGCCCGATCAGGGTCGAGCTCCAGTGCCAGGTCTGAACCACCGCCGGTTCACGATCTGTACTGGTGCTCGACGCGGGAGCGGGCGTCTACTGGGGGTCCGAGGGAGTGCGCTCAGGGAGGTGCGCCATGGCGACGTACGGCCAGTTCTGCCCGGTGGCGAAGGCCATGGAGGTGCTCGACGAGCGGTGGACGCTGCTCGTCGTCCGGGAGTTGATCGCCGGCAGCACCCACTTCAACGAGCTGCGGCGCGGCAACCCCAAGATGTCGCCGGCCCTGCTCTCCAAGCGGCTGCGGACCCTCGAGCGTGCGGGCGTGATCCGACGCGACGTCGTCGACGGGCGCACGAGCTATCACCTCACCGAGTGCGGGATGGAGCTCAGGCCCGTCGTCGAGGGCCTCGGCGCGTGGGGAATCCGCTGGATCGGCGACCTCGGCGAGGACGACCTCGACCCGCACCTGCTCCTCTGGGACATCCGCCGGTCGGTGCCGCTCGACGCGTGGCCGCGCCGCCGGACCGTCGTCCGGTTCGACTTCACCGACCAGCCCGCGCGCACGTCGTCGTGGTGGCTGTGCGTCAACGGCGAGGACGCCGACGTGTGCGACTACGACCCCGGCTTCGACGTCGCCGCCACGGTCGTCACTACGCTCTCGACCATGGTGCGGCTGTGGCGCGTCGACCGCACCTGGGACGATGCCCTGCGCACGGGCGACGTGCGCATCGACGGGCCGTCCGACGTACGCCGCGAGGTGCCCGCCTGGCTCGGCCGGATGTCGCTCTCGGTGGTGCCGCATCCGCTGCGCGACCCGGCCCTCGACCCGGCGTAGTCCACCGGTCGCAGCAGGTCGGCTCCGTCGGGCAGGATCGGCCCATGCCCCAGGACCTGAGCGCCGTCGCCTGGCCGGTGCGCACCGACCGGCTCGAGATCCGCCCGGCGACGGCCGACGACGTCGACGCGACGTGGGCCTTCCGCCGGATCCCGGAGGTCAGCGAGTGGCTGTCGCGGGCGATCGCGGACCGCGACGAGTACGCCGAGGCGTTCCGCGATCCCGAGCGCCTGGCCACCACGCTCGTCGTCGAGCGCGACGGCACCGTCGTCGGCGACCTGATGCTCCGCATCGAGTCGCCCTGGGCCCAGCACGAGGTGGCCGACCGGGCCCGGGACCGGCAGGCCGAGCTCGGCTGGGTGATCGCGCCCGAGCACGCGGGGCAGGGTTACGCGACCGAGGCGGCGGCCGCGCTGCTGCGGGTCTGCTTCGACGACCTCGACCTCCACCGGGTCACCGCCCTCTGCTTCGCCGACAACGTCGCGTCGTGGCGGATCATGGAGCGACTGGGCATGCGTCGCGAGGCGCACAACCTCGGCGAGTCGCTGCACCGGTCCCGCGGCTGGCTCGACGGCCTCGGCTACGCGCTGCTCGCCGACGAGTGGCGATCACGGCAGTGAGCCAGGGCCATCGGCTCGTCGGGCTGGACGTCGCCCGGTGCCTGGCCCTGCTCGGCATGGTCGCCACCCACGTCCTCGACGAGCGGACGCCGGCGGGCGACCTGACCTTCGGTCAGTGGCTGGCCGGTGGCCGGGCGTCGGCGCTGTTCGCGGTGCTCGCCGGGGTGAGCCTGGCCCTGATGACGCGCGAGCCGCTGCGCGGCGCGCCGCTCGCGCGGCGGTCGGCTGCCATCGCCGTCCGTGCGGTGCTGATCGGCCTGCTGGGGCTGGTGCTCGGTGGGCTGGAGACGGGGATCGCGGTGATCCTCGCCTACTACGGGCTGCTGTTCCTGCTCGGACTGCCGTTCACGCTCCTGCGCCTGCGGGCACTGGTGGTGCTCGCCGTCGGGTGGGTGGTGCTCGCCCCGGTGGCCTCGCACCTGATCCGTCCGCACCTGCCGCCGCGGGGCTTCGAGAACCCGTCGTTCGGCCAGCTCCTCGACCCAGGCCGGCTGGCGAGCGAGCTGCTGTTCACCGGCTACTACCCGGTCGTGCCGTGGCTGGCGTACCTGCTGGTCGGCCTCGCCCTCGGCCGCGCCGACCTGCGGGACAGGTCGCTGCTGACCGCGCTCGCCGGCGGCGGCCTGGGCGTCGCGCTGCTCGCCACGCAGGTCTCGCGCACACTGGTCGATCCGGTCGTGGCCGCCGAGAACGCGACGGGCATGTTCGGCACCACGCCGACCGGCGGCGACTGGTCGTGGCTGCTGGTGGTCGCGCCGCACTCCGCGACGCCGTTCGACCTCGCCCAGACGATCGGCAGCGCCGTCTGCGTGGTCGCGACCTGCCTGCTGCTCGCGCGGGTGCTCCCCCGCGCGGCCACGGTCGCCCTCGCCGTGGTCTTCGGCGCCGGCACCATGACGCTCACGCTCTACTCGCTGCACGTCGTCATGCGCACGCCGGAGGTCTGGCCGCCCGAGGACCCCACGACGTACGCCGACCACGTGCTCGCCCTGCTCGCCATCGGCGCGGCGTTCGTCCTGCTCGGCCGGCGCGGTCCGCTCGAGACCGTAGTGGGTCTGCCGGTGCGCTGGGCCAAGAGCCGGGATGGTCCGTCACGACGTGGTCGCCCTTGACGGCGTTTCGGCAGCCACTTCGTGACGGACTACCCCGACAGCGCGCTGAGCGCCGCCTGCGTCTGCGCGGCGCGCGGATCACCGAGCCGCACCCGGATCGACAGGGCGTCGGCGAACATCGAGCGGGCGCCATCGACGTCGCCCTGGTCGACGAGGTGTCGGGCGGCGTGGTGGAGCACGTAGTGCTGGAGCTCGTCGTCGCCGCGCTGCCGCGCGATCTCCAGGGCCTCGGCGAAGCCCGCGGTCGCGGCGTCGGCCCGGCCGAGGTACTGCTCGGCGGTGGCCAGCATCAGCAGCGCCCAGCCGAGCGCATCGAGCGGGACGTCGTCCGCGCGGGCCGCGGCCACGACCGGCGCGAGCAGCTCGACTGCCTCCGCCTCCCGGCGTGCGGTCGTCAGCGCGTTCGCGAGGTCGATGGTCGCCTCGAGCGCGGCCCGCCGGTCGTCGAGGTCGGCGACCGTCTCCAGCACCTGGCGCGCGTCGACCACCGCAGCGGCCGCCTCGGCCTCGGGGAGTGTGTAGCGCCCGAACTGGGGCGCGCCGGGCACGAAGGTCGTCTCGCTCACCCGAGCATCATGCCGGGCGGGGACTCAGGCGACGGGCCGGACCGTCCGTCGTGACACGGACGAGGGCGCCGGGAAGGAGTAGGTGACCGTGGCGCCGTCGAGCTCGCGCACGGCGTCGGGTGCCTGGCGCGTCACCATCCTGACGACGGCCTCGTTGGTCGCGCTCGCGAAGACCTCGACGCGCTCGACTCCGCGGGCGGCGAGGTCGCCCATCAGCGCCCGCGCCATCGCGGTGCCGATCCCCCTGCCCTGGTGGGCATCGGCGACCACGAGGCCGATCTCGGCGACCGGCGCCGCGCCGGCACGCACCCAGACGCCGTGGCCCACCACGAGCCGCCCGGCGTACGCCAGCACGGCGCCACCGCGCAGGCGGTCGGGCAGCAGCGCGGTCAGGACGGCTGCGCCCGGCTCCGGCCCGATCCCGGTCTGGAAGCGGCGGTACGACGACTCGGCGGACAGCCCGCGCAGCAGCGCGGCCACGGCGGCGCGGTCGGCGGATCCCGCCGCGCGGATGCGCACGGCATTCATGTCGGCACCCCGGTCGCGAGCCCGACCGGGAGATCGGTGGTGGTCATCGGGGGCCTCTCGCTCGGGGATGGACCAAACAACACGAACGATCGTACTATTTTCTTGCCGCGTCAATCCCCTTCCCGCAACTAGGCTGGACCCGATGAGTGAGCAGCTGGTCGACGACACGTCTCCCGAGGGGGTCACCGACGGGCGGGTGCGCCGCGGCGACCGGACCCGCCGGGTCGTCCTGCGCAGGGCGGTGGACGTCGCCTCGGTCGAGGGCCTCGAGGGCCTGTCCATCGGCCGACTCGCCGGCGAGCTGTCGATCAGCAAGAGCGGCCTGATCGCGCACTTCGGGACCAAGGAGCAGCTCCAGCTCGCGACCATCCGCGCCGCCCGCGCGATCTTCGTGCACTCCGTGATCGAGCCTGCCCTGGAGTCGACGCAGGGGATGGCGCGGCTCCGGCGGCTGCTCGAGGCGTGGCTGGAGTACTCCTGCGATCGGCGCTTCCCGGGCGGCTGCTTCTTCAGCCGCGCCGCACACGAGTATGCCGCGCGGCCCGGCGCGATCCGCGATGCGATCGCCGCCGTCGACGAGGAGTGGGTCGGGCTGATCGCCGCGACCGTGGCCGAGGCGCAGGCGGTCGGGGAGGTGCGGGCGGACGCCGATCCCGCGCTGGTGGCCTTCGACCTCGTGTCCTACCTCGACTCGGCCAACCTGCGGTCGCTGCTGCTGGGCACCGACGACGTCTACGACCAGGCCCGGGTGGCCGTCGAGCGTCGACTGGCCGACGCGGCCTCCTGACGCGAGGCGTCAGGACAGGCAGCCCGCCGGGGCGCCGATCCTGGTCATGCCGGCCAGGTCACCCGCGCCGAACGTCAGGTTGCGCCACGTCGCGGTGCCGTACATGAGCTGGTTCGAGCCCGAGGCGTGGCCCAGGCCGAGCGTGTGCAGGATCTCGTGGAGCTCGATCTGCCCCCAGCCGGGCCGGTCGAACCCGGTCGGCAGGGCGTGCCCGTTGTCGAGGACGAGGAACCCGCGCCGGAGCCGGATGCGCACGTCGGCGCCCGGAACCGTCCAGCCGCTGGCGCCGCCGTACCCGACCGTCATGTCGCTCAGGACGGGCAGTTCCGCCGCGCTGGCCCAGCCGACCGCGATGTCGGCCGTGTCGCCCGGGAAGCCGCTGGCGTCGTCGGAGCTGCCGAGGTAGCGCCACGACGTGGCGCCGACGTAGTGGAAGCGGAGCCCGGAGGCGCCGGCGATCCTGGCGAACGCACGCTGCACGTCCGCGAGCGCGTCGTAGCCCTGGCCCGCCGGGTTGTAGGC
This sequence comes from Nocardioides sp. YIM 152315, assembly GCF_029210375.1. Lineage (GTDB taxonomy): Bacteria > Actinomycetota > Actinomycetes > Propionibacteriales > Nocardioidaceae > Nocardioides. The sequence goes on from NZ_JARGER010000037.1 coordinate 222,172, forward strand.
CCACCGGATCACCTCGCACGGGTTCCACCGGGAGCCGCCCGAGATCAGCGCCGACCAGTCGCTCGCCGAGCCGGCTCCGGCGTACCCCGCGGGCAGCGGCTCGGCGGGGTCGGCGACCTCGCCGGTCGCGGGCGCGGGCGTCGTGGCGGGTCCGGGATCGGGGGCCGACGGCGTCGGGTCTGCGGTCACGCCCGCGACGACCCGCACCCGGAAGGACCTCGACGCGCCGCCGCGCAGGCCCCGGCCCCTCGAGAGCTCGGCGCGGAACGTGCGCGTCGTGAGATCGGTGCCGGCGTCGAGCACCACCGACCAGGCGCCGAACCGGCGGGTCCGGGTCGACTCGACGCGCCTCCACCTGCCGCTGGTCCGCTCGACGAGCGTGACCCTCCGCGCCCGGGCCCGGCCGTGCCGGCGCGCGGTGACCGCGTCGCCGGAGATCCGGATCCGGTCCCCGGCCTGCACCGTCCGGTCGGCGGGGGCGCCGGTCACGACGTACCTGCGTCGCACCTGGATGCCGTGGGCGTCCTCGACGTACTCCGCGGACCCGGCGGTCGCGACGCCGGCCGTCGAGACCCTCGCAGCGGGCGCCGTCGGCGGGTCGCCGACCAGGCCGCCGAACAGGGCGGCGGCGGTGAGCGCGCCGAGGATCGACAGCGCGCGACGGCGTACGGCGGACATGGTTCACTCCTCGTGACCGGCAGGATTCGGTCACGAGATCGGCCGCGCGCTCCCACCCCTGAGGGCTTCGCCCCTCACCGGGACGGGTGAGCGCGGTCACTGCGACGGGAGACCCGGTGAAGGTCGACCTCGAGAAGAGCTCGACCCCTACCGGGCACGCCGAGGCGAGCTCCGATCCTGCGGCAGCCGATCGTCTCCGAGCCATGCGGATCCACGAGGGTGTCGAATGGTGCCGTCGCCGTTCGTAGCGAAGGTGAGCGGCGGCCACCGGGCCGCCGACAACCGAGATCAAGGAGCAACGCGATGCCCAGGTACATGATGTCCGTGCACGGCCCGGCGGAGTACGACGACTTCGGCAACTACTCGTCCCGGGAGGAGATGGAGCAGGCGTTCGCCGACACCGGCGCCTTCAACGACAAGCTGCAGGCGGAGGGCTACTGGGTCTTCGCCGACGGCCTCGACCAGGCGACGACCGCGACGGTCGTCGACGGCCAGGGCGACGAGCCCATCATCACCGACGGCCCCTACCTCGAGTCCAAGGAGCACCTCGGCGGCTTCTGGGTCATCGAGGCGCCCGACCTCGACGTCGCCCTCAGGCTGGCCGCCGAGGCTTCGAAGGCGTGCCGCGGCAAGGTCGAGGTGCGGCCCTTCCAGACCGAGATGCCGCAGTAGTCGTCGCGAGCCGGCGGCGCCGTCACGAGCGCGTCGCCGGCTCGCGGCGCTCCAGCTTGGTCCACCCGGTCCAGCCGCGCTCCTCGATCAGCTCCATGATCCGGCGGGCCGCCGGCACCGAGTCGAGGAACACCGAGTCGAGCAGCGCCGCGAGGTCGTCGCCGAACGCCGAGTCCGCTTCCCAGGCCTCCGCCGGCACGTCGTTGATCTGCGCGACCAGACGGTCGACGAACTCCACCAGGCGGGGGTCGTCGGGCGACCACTCGAGCATCGCGGGGAAGTCGTGGTAGACCGCGACCGTGCGTGGATCGTCCAGCTGCTGCCGCTTCAGCTCCATGTAGACGGGCATCTGCTCGGGTAGCTGGGCGGCCACGAGGATCCAGGAATCCCGCTCCGCCTCGACGATCTGCTCGGCCACCCCGATCTCGCGCAGCCGGTCGAGATAGGCGACCGCCTCCGGCGGCAGCGCCAGGCTGTCACCGGCCGCCAGCTGCGCGATCCGCTCGCGGTGCCGCTGCCGGTCGCGGATCTCGGCGCGCAGGCGGCGATCGATGTCCTCGACCGCCGCCGCGAACTCCTCCTCGTCGGCCGCCATCAGGTCCCGCACCCGGGAGAGCGGCACGCCGGCCTCGGCCAGCGTCCGGATCCGGATCAGCTCGACCACGGCCGCGGCGTCGTACCGGCGGTAGCCCGAGTGGTCCCGCCCGGGCTCCGGCAGCAGCCCCTTGGCGTGGTAGTGCCGCACCGCGCGCACCGTCACGCCGGCGTACGCCGCGAGCTGGCTGATCGTCAACATGGCGACAGCCTGCCTCACGCGACCCTGCGGTCGTGGGCGCGCATCGCCCCCAGGTAGGCGACCGCCAGCAGGCCGACGCACCAGCCGAGCGCGACCCAGATGTCGGTGCCGACGGGCTGCCCGGCGAAGAGGTCGCGCAGCGTGTCCACGATCGAGGTGACGGGCTGGTGCTCGGCGAACCAGCCGACCGGACCCGGCATGCCGGCGGTGGGCACGAACGCCGAGCTGATGAAGGGCAGGAAGATCAGCGGGTAGGAGAAGCCGCTGACGGCGTCCACCGACTTCGCGGTCAGTCCGGGGATCACGGCCAGCCACGTCAGGGTCAGCGTGAAGAGCACGAGGATCCCGACCACCCCGAGCCAGGCGAGCACGCCGGCGCCGGTGCGGAAGCCGATCGCCAGCGCGACGAGGAGGACGAGCGCGAGCGCCAGCAGGTTCGCCACCACCGAGGTCACGACGTGTCCCCACAGCACCGCCGAGCGGGCGATGGGCATCGACTGGAACCGCTCGAAGATGCCCCCCGAGACGTCCATGAAGAGGCGGTAGGCCGTGTAGGAGATGCCGGTGGCCACCGTGATCAGCAGGATGCCGGGCAGCAGGTAGTTCACGTACTCCTCACCACCGGTGTCGATCGCGCCGCCGAAGACGCAGACGAAGAGCAGCAGCAGGGCGATCGGCGTGACCGCGGTGGTGACGATCGTGTCGGGGCTGCGCAGGATGTGGCGCAGGGACCGGCCGCTCAGGGCGGCGGCGTCCGCGACGCCCCGCCGGATCGTGGTGGGCATGTCAGATCTCCGTCCGGGTCGTGGTGAGGGCGAGGAAGACCTCCTCGAGGGTGGGCTGCTTCTCGACGTACTCGACCTGCGCCGGCGGGAGGAGCTGCTTGAGCTCGGCGAGCGTGCCGTCGACGATGATCCGGCCCTCGTGCAGGACCGCGATCCGGTCGGCGAGCTGCTCGGCCTCCTCGAGGTACTGCGTGGTGAGCAGGACCGTGGTGCCTGCCGCGGCGAGCTCGCGCACCGCGCGCCAGACCTCGATGCGCGCCTCCGGGTCGAGCCCGGTCGTCGGCTCGTCGAGGAAGATGACGGGCGGGTCCCCGATCAGGCTCATCGCGAGGTCGAGGCGGCGGCGCATGCCGCCGGAGTACGTCGCGACCCGCCGCGCGCCGGCCTCGGCCAGCGCGAAGCGCGCCAGCAGCCCGTCGGCGACCGCGCCGGGGTCCGGGAGGTGCCGCAGCCGGGCGATCAGCGTCAGGTTCTCGCGCCCGGTGAGGATCTCGTCGACGGCGGCGAACTGGCCGGTGAGGCTGATCGAGCCGCGCACGTCGCCGGGCCGCGTGGCGACGTCGTGGCCGTTCACGACGGCCGTCCCCCCGTCCATCCGGAGCAGGGTGGCGAGGATGCGCACGAGCGTGGTCTTGCCGGCCCCGTTGGAGCCGAGGAGGGCGACGATGCTGCCGGGAGCCGCGTCCAGGTCGACGCCGCGGAGCACCGCGTGGTCGCCGTACGACTTGGTCAGGCCGGCGATCCGGAGGGCTGGTGTGGCTGCTGTCATGGTCATGACACGACCTTGCAACCCTGACCCTGCGTCAAGGTCAAGCACGGGTTCTCGTCGTCCGCCGGACCGGGCTGCCAGACCGAACTGGCCGGACCCTTCGAGCCGTGAGATCCGCGCGACGGCGCTGGGCGGAGCGAGGCACGGGTACCGGGACGACGAGCCCGAAGGGAGCACCGCCATGAACCCCTCCCACGTCTACGACGCCACCCTCCACCAGCCCGGCACGGTCGCGGCCACCGGCCGATGCTCGTGGCACGACAGCGACGGCTCCGGAGGAGATGCCTGCGCCGGCGACGCCGTCGTGTCCTTCCAGGACCGCAACGGGGACTGGCAGTCCGGCTGCCGCCGTGCCCTCGAGCAGCTCGTCGAGCGCGGCGACATCGAGCCGCTCGGCCAAGGCGCCTGACCGACCGCCACGGGACAGCCGCGTGGGTGTGACCGTACGACGAACCACGTCCCAGCCCGACGAGTGGAGCGTCCTGGCCGGAGAGACCCGGTGGGTGGACTACAGCGCCGACCGCGACGGGAACGACCTCGTCGTCTACGCCCACACGTTCCGCCGGCTGCGCGACCGCCTCGACCAGAGCCACGACGTCCTGCTGTGGAAACCGTCGACCACCACCGTCGCCCACCGGTACCCGGGCGGCGAGTGGGACGAGGTGATCCGCGCCGAGCAGGAATGGCCGCCCGTCCGGCCCGAGCGCGTGCCACGGCGCCCCCGCCACGGCGCGCTCCGCAGAGAACGCAGGCCCCGGGCGTAGCGAACCGGCCGCCACATCCCCTGGGCACCTGCCCGACGACGTCGGGTCAGTGCGCCATGTCGACGAACCGCGAGTAGTGGCCCTGGAAGGCGACGGTGATGTCGCGGGTGGGGCCGTTGCGGTGCTTGGCGACGATCAGGTCGGCCTCGCCGGGGCGGGTCGACTCCTTCTCATAGACGTCGTCACGGTGCAGCAGGATGACCATGTCGGCGTCCTGCTCGATCGAGTTGTGAGCCGCGATCCCCTCGACCACGAAGTTGTGCGTGCCCATGACGGTCGCGTCGTAGACGTCCTGCTCGCCGACCAGCTCGATCGAGGCGACCGTGTCCCAGAAGACGTCGTTGGTGGCGAGCACCTCGAGGTCGGCGTCGTTCAGCACCGCGGCGACACGGGAGAGTCGTTGCCGAGACGGCGCGTGCTTCCACGTAGACGAGCCGCCGAACTGGGTGCCCATCGCCGCGGCGAACGCCCGGTGGGACATCCCCTGCTCGGCGAGGATCCCGCGCACGTCCTCCCATACCTCGGTCGGGATCGTGTCGAGATTGGTGTTGCCGCGAACGCCTCGGATCGCCTCGGCGAGCACTCGGGCCCGCTCACCACGAGCACCGTGGACGCCGATGTCGTCGAGGAAGCGCAGCTGGTTCTCGACACCGTAGACGTGCAGGTGCCATCCGTCGCGGTAACCGGCCTTGCGGGTCCGCTTGATCCGCGTGAAGACGTTGAACCGGAGCAGGAGGCGAGCAACGTCGTCCACCAACCGACGGCTCGTCGAGGCGTAGTACACCCGCCCCAGTCGACGCTGCTCGTCGAAGAAGACACAGCCATCGGTTGCCCAGAGGTGGCGGAGGAAGAGCCCGACCTGATCCTTGGGCAGCCCGAAGACCCAGCCGGGCACGAACTTCTCGTGGCTGCGCAACCCGAAGAGACCGTCCTCGTCCAGCCAGGCGGCGACCGGGTTCCGCTTGCCGTGGGTCAGGCGGTACGGCGAGGGCAGCCGCAGCGTCGTGACGCGGGCAGCGGCGTACTCGTCCCGAACGGCTCTGATGCCGAAGCGGCTGCGGGCGGCGTCGGCGACCGCGGTGAGGTTGGCCTCGTCGACACTCGCGTAACGCAGCGGCTGGCGGCGGACGAACGAGCCGTCGCCGAGCAGGTGCGCCAGGAGCACGACCTCGTCCTCGTCGCGCCTGGTGATCTCGAGCGGGGGCGGCACGTGGCGCACCGACCCGATCCGTGACCCCGGGCTCAGCTCGAGCAGCGGCACCCATCCGTCGTACGTCAGGAACTTGTGGTTGCCCGTGGCGGCGATGCGACGGCCGGAGGCCAGGGTCAGCTCGTAGACCGGCTTCCGGCCGGAGGGGAAGGCATGGGTGAGCGTGCGCGGCACCAGCTTGAGACGGTCGTCGAGCGACCACACCGGGATGTCCCGAGCCCCGGACTCCATCAGCTCGCCGAGCGTGATCTCGGTGTTGTCGGCGGCGCGCATCAAGCGGGTGTCGGCCGTGAGACAGCCCGACTCGCGGAGGTCGGACATCATCGGGCGCTTGTCGCCGCGCTGCTCGGGGCCGCGGTTGAGCTGGGAGAGCGCGATGATCGGGATCTCCAGCTCCTTGGCCAGCAGCTTGATCTGGCGGGAGAACTCCGAGACCTCCAGCTGGCGGGACTCGACCTTCTTGCCCGACGTCATCAGCTGGAGGTAGTCGATGACCATCAGCTTGAGGTCGTGCCGCTGCTTGAGGCGACGGGCCTTGGCCCGGATCTCCATCATCGTCATGTTCGGCGAGTCGTCGATGAACATCGGCGCCGACGACACCTCGCCCATCTTGCGGGCGAGCTTGGCCCAGTCCTCGTCGCCCATGTTGCCGTTGCGGATGTGGTTGAGCGGCACCTTCGCCTCGGCCGAGAGCAGGCGCATGGTGATCTCGGAGCGCGTCATCTCCAGGCTGAAGAAGGCGCTGGTCAGGTTGTTGTGGATCGAGGCGGCCCGGCAGAAGTCCAGGGCGACCGTCGACTTCCCCATGGCGGGACGGGCCGCGACGATGATCATCTGACCCGCGTGCAGGCCGTTGGTCAGGTCGTCGAGGTCGGCGAAGCCGGTGGGGACGCCGTACAGCCCGGCCTCGCGGTTGGAGATCGCCTCGATCTCGTCGAGGACGCCGTCCATGATGTCGCTCAGCGGCGCGTAGTCCTCGCTCGACCGCTTGTCGGTGATCTTGTAGACCTCGGCCTGCGCCTGGTCGACGATGTCGTCGACCTGGCCCTCGCCGGCGTAGCCGATCTGCACGATCTTGGTGCCGGCGTCGACCAGCCGGCGCAGGATGGCGGTCTCGCGCACGATCTCGGCGTAGTAGCCGGCGTTGGCCGCGATCGGCACGTTGGCCGAGAGCGTGTGGAGGTACGGCGCGCCGCCGATGCGCTGCAGCTCGCCCCGACGCTGGAGCTCGGCGGCCACCGTCACCATGTCGACCGGCTCGCCGCGACCGTAGAGGTCGATGATCGCGTCGAAGATGGTCTCGTGGGAGGGCCGGTAGAAGTCGACGCCGCGGATCGTCTCGGTGACGTCGGCGATCGCGTCCTTCGAGATCAGCATCGCGCCGAGCACCGACTGCTCGGCCGCCATGTCCTGCGGCGGCGTGCGGTCGCCCGGGGTGGTCGGCCGCTCGCCCGGTGCGTACGACGCGGGGCCGTCGCCCCAGTCGTCCAACGGTGGCTCCGGGAACCCCCGGGAGTCCTGCTCGGTGAGGCTCATCCGCCCTGCTGCTCCCCTCGAATGACTACCAGACCGACCCCGTTCGCGACCCCGTTCCGACCGTGCGCGAGCCACGGTAGACCGGGCCGCCGACACTGCAGCGACACCGGATCCGCACCCGCCCGCACCGGGGCCGCCGTGGCACCGCGCTCGAGCCACGCTCGAACCACGCCGCCGCGACCCCGTCGGACCTCCGGGACCGTACGCGGTCCGGGTGCCGCCGCGACAGCCCCGTATCCACAGGACCCCGAGCAAGCTGGGGATAACCGGCGGACCGGCCGTGGACGACACGCCGGGAGGTGTGCACAGCCTGGGGACCGCGCTGTGGAGACCACGCCCCGATCCGCGATCGGACCGCCGTTGACCTGCGCAAACACGTGCTCACAGGTGTGGACACGGAAAAGTTGGGGCGACCGCGACGTTCAGCTGCGCGTCACCTGCCGGTCATCTGCTGGTTTGTCGACATAGCGTGGTGGATCGGCTCTGCCCCAGGATTGTCCACAAGCGCCTCTGACTAGTCAGGTATCGAGCACATGCCGACATTGCACCTTACGATGACTAGGCCCGCGCGTTGACCACGGCACGCGACCGGGAGATCCTCCGACTGGCCGTCCCGGCCTTCCTCGCGCTGGTCGCCGAGCCGATGTTCCTGCTCGCGGACGCCGCCATCGTCGGGCACCTCGGCACCCTGCCCCTGGCCGGCCTCGGCATCGCCGCGGCGGTGCTCCAGACGGTCATCGGGCTGTGCGTGTTCCTCGCCTACGGCACCACGGCGGGCGTGGCGCGGCACCTGGGCGCCGGCGACCTGCGCGGGGCGATCGCCCAGGGCGTCGACGGCCTCTGGCTCGCGGTGCTCATCGGTGCGGCGGTCACCGTCGTCGGCGTCCCGCTCGCCGGCCCGGTGGTGCGCCTCTTCGGCGCCTCGGCGGACGTGGCCGACCCGGCCACCACCTACCTGCGGATCGCGCTGCTCGGCACCACGCCGCTGCTGCTCATGCTCGCCGCGACCGGCGTGCTCCGCGGCCTCCAGGACACCCGGACGCCGCTGGTCGTGGCGGTCGGCGGCAATGCCCTCAACGTCGTGCTCAACCTGCTCCTCGTCTATCCCGCCGGCCTCGGCATCGCGGGATCCGCGCTCGGCTCGGTGCTGGCCCAGGTCGCCAGCGCCGCGGCGTTCGTGGTCGTCGTGGTCCGCGCCGCGCGACGTCACGGCGCCGCGCTGCGACCCGACCTGCCGGGCATCCGGGCGGCCAGCCGCGCCGGAGCGCCGCTGGTCGTGCGCACGATCACGCTGCGCGCCGCCATCCTGGTGACGACGTACGCCGTGACCGTGGGCGCGGTCGCCGACGACCAGGAGGTCGACCTCGCCACCCACCAGCTCGCGATGACGCTCTGGACGTTCCTGGCCTTCGCGCTGGACGCGATCGCCATCGCCGCGCAGGCGCTCACCGGCCGGTTGCTGGGCGCCGGCGACGTCACCGGCACCCGCGAGACCACCGACCGGATGGTGCGGTGGGGCGCCTGGAGCGGGGTGGTGACCGGCGTGCTGCTCGCGGCCGCCAGCCCGTGGCTCGGGCGGCTCTTCACCGGCGACGACGCGGTCCGGGACCTGCTGGTGCCGGTGCTGATCGTGGCCGCGCTCGGGCAGCCGGTCGCCGGTGTGGTGTTCGTGCTCGACGGGGTGCTGATCGGTGCAGGCGACGGCCGCTACCTCGCCCGCGCGGGCCTGGTCACCCTGGTCGCCTACGCCCCGGTCGCCCTGGCGCTCGCGGCGCTGTCGGCGGGTCTGGTCGCGATCTGGGTGGCCTTCTGCACGGTGTTCATGGGCGCGCGGCTCGTCGTACTCGTGCACCGGGCCCGCGGGGATGCCTGGCTGGTGACCGGGGTCGTCCGAGCCCCGAAATGACGTCGACCCCCCCGCAAGGTTGGGGGGGGGCGCCGGGGGGGGGG